>NZ_JAHRCU010000009.1 GCF_019083995.1 Roseococcus sp. SDR | reverse complement strand
CCGCGAGGAAGCCCCGGCCGAGCCGCCGCGCCCCGCCGCGCCGCGCGTGACGCCGCTCGCCGCCCGCGCCACGCAGGGCCCGGCGCTGCGGCCGACCACGCCGCCGCCCTCCGGCCCCTCGGCCAAGCTTTCGCTCAACCCGCGCGCCCGTGCGGATGAGGATGATGATCGCCGCGGCCCCGCCCGCCGCCCCGGTGGCGCTGCCCCCGGTGGCGTGAAGCGCCCGGCCCCCGCGCCGGTGAAAAAGGCGCCGCTCGCCGCCGGCCGCCGCGAAGGCCGCATCGACGTCGCTGCCGCCATGGATGGCGAGGATGAGCGCAGCCGCTCGATGGCCTCGGTCCGCCGCGCGCGTGAGCGCGAGCGCCGCCAGGCCGAGCTGCAGCGCCTGCGCGCCGGCCAGGAGCGCGTGGTGCGCGACGTGGTGATCCCCGAGAGCATCACCGTGCAGGAGCTCGCCAACCGCATGGCCGCCCGTGGCGGCGAGGTGGTGAAGGCGCTGTTCCGCATGGGCGTGATGGCGACGCTGACCCAGAGCATCGACGCCGACACGGCCGAGCTGGTCGCGCAGGAATTCGGCCACCGTGTGAAGCGCGTCGCCGAGGATGATGTGGAGCTGGCCCTCGAAGGGACGGTGGATGAGGAGGAGGCGCTGCTGCCGCGCCCGCCCGTCGTCACCATCATGGGCCATGTCGACCACGGCAAGACCTCGCTGCTCGATGCGCTGCGCAAGACCGATGTGGCGGCGCGCGAGGCGGGCGGCATCACCCAGCATATCGGCGCCTACCAGGTGCAGACGCCGTCGGGCATCGTCACCTTCATCGACACGCCGGGCCATGAGGCCTTCACGGCGATGCGCGCGCGCGGCGCGGGCGTCACCGACATGGTGGTGCTGGTGGTGGCCGCGGATGACGGCGTGATGCCGCAGACGATCGAGGCCATCAAGCATGCCCGCGCGGCGGATGTGCCGATCATCGTGGCCGTCAACAAGATCGACAAGCCGGGCATCAACCTCGACCGCGTGCGCAACGAGCTGCTGCAGCACGAGATCGTGGTGGAAAGCCTGGGTGGCGAGACGCAGGAGATCCAGGTCTCGGCGCTGAAGGGCACGAACCTCGACAAGCTGCTGGAAGCCATCCTGCTGCAGGCCGAGATCCTCGACCTGCGCGCCAATCCGGACCGCCCGGGCGAGGGCACCGTGATCGAGAGCAAGCTCGACCGCGGCCGTGGCCCGGTGGCGACCGTGCTGGTGCAGAAGGGCACGCTGAAGCAGGGCGACATCGTCGTCGCCGGCGCCGAATGGGGCCGCGTGCGTGCGCTCGTGGACAGCCTGGGCAAGCCGCTCAAGGCGGCCGGGCCTTCCGTCCCGGTCGAGGTGCTGGGCCTGTCGGGCGTGCCGTCGGCGGGCGAGAACTTCGTCGCCGTCGAGAGCGAAAGCCAGGCGCGCGAAGTCAGCGAGTTCCGCCAGCGCCGCGCGCGTGAGAAGGCGGCCGCCGCGCTCGGTGCCGGCCGTGGCACGCTGAACGACATGCTGGCGCGCATCCAGGCGGGCGAGCAGAAGGAAGTGGCCGTCGTCGTCAAGGCCGACGTGCAGGGCTCGGCCGAGGCGATCAACGTCACCCTCGGCAAGCTCGGCAACGAGGAGGTGCGCGTGCGCGTGCTGCACTCGGCGGTCGGCCAGATCACCGAGAGCGACATCCAGCTGGCCAAGGCGTCCAACGCCGTGGTCGTCGCCTTCAACGTCCGCGCCACGACCCAGGCGCGCGAGATGGCGCAGCGGGACGGCGTGGATATCCGCTACTACTCGATCATCTACCAGGTGTCGGACGACATCGAGGCGATCTTCAAGTCGCGCCTGGCGCCGGTGCAGCGCGAGAGCTTCATCGGCTACGCGCAGATCCTGCAGGTCTTCGAGGTCAAGCGCCTGGGCAATGTGGCCGGCTGCCGCGTGACCGAGGGCGTGGTGAAGCGCGGCTGCGGCGTGCGCCTGCTGCGCGACGGCATCGTCATCCACGAGGGCGAGCTGAGCACGCTGCGCCGCTTCAAGGACGACGTGAAGGAAGTCACCAACGGCTACGAATGCGGCATGGGCTTCAAGAACTACGATGACATCCGCGTCGGTGACCAGATTGAA
Organism: Roseococcus sp. SDR; assembly: GCF_019083995.1. Classification (GTDB taxonomy): domain Bacteria; phylum Pseudomonadota; class Alphaproteobacteria; order Acetobacterales; family Acetobacteraceae; genus Roseococcus. The sequence goes on along the minus strand of NZ_JAHRCU010000009.1, from coordinate 186,890 downwards.
TGTTTCGAAACCGAGACCGTCGCGGCGGCCTGAGTTTCTGTGTGTCTGATAGGGGGCGCGGCGGGGCAGCCCGCCGCGCCCTTTGCATTTCGAGAGAAGCGAGAGATGGCCAAGCGCCACACTGACACCCCTCCCGGCGCGCCCAGCCAGCGCCAGCTTCGCGTGGCGGAGGAGGTGCGGCATGCGCTCGCCGCCATCTTCGAGCGCGGCGATTTCCGCGACCCCGAGCTGGCCAATGCCCGCATCACCGTCACCGAAGTCCGCGCCAGCCCCGACCTGCGCCACATGACGGCCTTCATCAGCGGCCTGGGCAAGGACGTGCCCCCTGAGCAGTTCCTGGCGCTGAAGCGCGCCCATGCCTTCCTGCGCGGGCAGGTGGCGAAGAATGTCCGCCTGAAATTCGCGCCCGAGCTGCATTTCCAGCCGGACAGCGCGCTGGACTACGCCATGAAGATCGACCAGCTCATGCGCCAGCCCCAGGTGGTGCGTGATCTCTCGAAGGAAGATGACCGGACCGGCGGCTGATCTGCGTCAGGGCACGGTCACTTCAAAGCTGATCAGCCAGTTCCATAACTTCATTCCTGGAACGACGACGCTCTCGGCGTCGCAGTCGTCCCGGAAATTGCCCCAGGCACCGCTTCGATCGAGGGCGGAAGGCGTGCCCTGCGCGGCGTAGGCGTAGCGGAGCGTGGCCCCGCCAGGACTGTCCAAGGTCACCCTGATGACGTTGCCAACCAGCTCGACGGCCTCAATCGCGCCGCCCGCTCCCTCGGTCTTCTCGAAGCCAAAATGCGGCGCGGGAGGAAGGCTGTCGGTGTCCAGGCACGCCCGTGTCCCATCGGCCGGAAGAACCAATGGGATGGTGATGACGGAGCCCAGCCGCCTGACGCCTGCGAAGTCGGGTCGGAGGCAGGTCCTCACACTCTCGATATTCAAGGTCCAGGGGTCGGCGACTGCCGTCGTTGCCGACCTGAGAAGCCGGTTCGCCTTCGCATGGTATTCGCCCCGCAGCGCGTGGCCCGTCGGCGTGAAGTGCACGCCGCTCATGCCATAGCGCCCTTGGAAGAAATAGCTCGGAAAGGCAATGGTGGTGCGTGGCGCCATCATCATCAAATCCTGCTGGGCCAGTGCCGTCCCGGCGTCAGCCAAGGTTCCCGGCGTGGCTGCCAGCTGCGCCATGATGAGCCATACTGGTTCCGGCTGGCCGGTTGCAGCGCGGATGTCCGCCTCATTGTCGGCATGGAACGCCTGGCCAAGCGCGACCCACTCTGCCCGGGACGTCTTGCGCCGGTCCGCCTCGCCTTGATCCAGGTGAAGCGCAGGGCACCAGATGCCAGGTTGCCCGTACAGCGTGGCCAGCCGCGAGAGCTGGCGCCACAGCATCTGGCCGTTGGCATAAGGGGCCGTCCCCTTGCTGATTTCCCTGAGCTTCCGGCCGGCCCGGCCATGCGTCGCGCCGATATGGACAGCGGGCTTCCTTCCAGCCGCGAGATCTTGCGCCACGCTCCACCGCAGGGCTGAGGTGACCGGCGTCTCGCCGTCGCGGGCTTCGCAGGCGGGTGCGAGATCCGCAATCGTGGATGGGTCTATCTCAGTCAGGCTGGACTGAAGGGTGCCGGTCATCGGCATGAGGGCGCGATGCGGGTAGGGAGGCGTCCTTGTGACAGCCCGCTCGCGTGGCGGGAAATTCTTCCTGCCGCCGGCCGCACTGTTGCTCTGGCCGGTGATCGAGAAAAGCACAGCCCGTTGGTAGCTTTCCGGGACCGCGACAAGCGGTTCCGGCACGTCAGACCGGACGAGATAGGTCTCTAGCCAGCCTTCACCGGAGGACGAGAACCGCCGGAGTGAGGGCCGGTGCTCTTCCCTGGCAAGCGTGTCGCCCTCCAGTGGGTCGCGAAGAGACAAGTCATCCATGCGGTGTCCTCGGACAGGTGAAAAAAGGACGGCTGCATGACGAATATACGCCTCATCAATAAGAAACAAGGAATCAAATGAAATGGAATCAAAAGCCTCCACCTGCATATCTGGTGCTGTGGACGGACTCATGGTCCGTCCTTTCGTCACCGCTTGGTCGATTGGGCAGGACGGGCGAAGACCGCGCCTTGGCAGGCCGGGGCGGATCAGGATTGCACGCATGGCGCTGGCGGCCGGCCGCAAACCGCCTAAAACGCAGCCTCGCTTAATGCTCGCAGGACCTGATGCCCCGTCACCACAGAAAACCCAAGGGCCGCCCCATTGATGGCTGGCTCATCATCGACAAGCCCACCGGCCTCGGCAGCACCGATGTCGTGAACAAGGTGAAGCGCGCCTATGACGCGCAGAAGGCCGGCCATGGCGGCACGCTCGACCCACTGGCCACCGGCCTGCTGCCCATCGCCTTCGGGCACGCCACGAAGACCGTCCCCTATGTGATGGACGGCACCAAGGTCTATCACTTCACCCTGGCCTTCGGTGAAGCGCGCGACAGCGATGACTCCGACGGCGCCGTGATCGAAACCAGCGAAGCGCGCCCCACCGACGAGGCGATCCGCGCGGCGCTGCCCGCTTTCACCGGCGACATCATGCAGATCCCGCCCGTCTATTCCGCCATCAAGGTGAATGGCGAGCGCGCCTATGACCTGGCGCGCGATGGCCAGGCCGTGCAGCTCGAGGCGCGCCCCGCCCGGGTGGACCGCTTCGAGCTGATCGCGCGCCCGGATGCCGATACCGCCATCTTCGAGGTGCAGTCGGGCAAGGGCGTCTATATGCGCTCGCTGGCGCGGGACCTCGCGCGCGCCGTCGGCACGGTGGGCCATATCGCGGCGCTGCGGCGTTTGCGCGTGGGTCCCTTCACCGAGGCGCATGCCGTGGCGCTGGACAAGATCGTCGTGACGGGCGATACCCCGCCTCCTTCACTGGACCTTCTGCTCCCCCTGACGACCGCGCTGGCCGACATCCCGGCACTGGCCGTCTCGGAGGCGGAGGCCGCCCGCCTCAATTTCGGCCAGGCCCTGAGCCTCGTCGAACTCATGGGCCGGGTTCCGTCCGAGGCCAGCCCCGATGGGGGCCTGGTTCGCGCGATGGCAGCGGAGCGGTTCGTGGGCCTGTGTCGTCTCGAAGAGGGGATGATGCGGCCCGAACGGCTGATGGCGCCCGGCTGAGCCCGGGGCTTTCGGCCCAGAGCCGGTTTCTCTCTCCAACCTTGAAGGAATCCGCCGATGTCGATCACTGCCGAGCGCCGCGCCGCGCTCATCCAGGAACATGCGACCAAGCCCGGTGACACGGGCAGCCCCGAAGTGCAGGTGGCCATCCTCTCCGAGCGCATTTCCAACCTGACCGAGCATCTGAAGACCCACGCGAAGGATTTCCATTCGCGCCGTGGCCTGCTGGTGATGGTCGGCCAGCGCCGTGGCCTGCTGGACTATCTGAAGCGCAAGGACAAGGCGCGTTACGACGCGCTGATCGCCAAGCTCGGCCTGCGTCGTTAAGACGGGCCGCTGGGCTGACAGTGGGGCCGCCCCTCGGGGCGGCCCTTTTCGTTCCGGGCCACCGCCCCACATCTGGGGCGTGCTCGACCGCCGCGCCCTTCTCGCCTTGGCCGCCCTGCCAGCGCTGCCTGTGCGCGGCCAGGCGCGCACGCGCTACGTCTTCGACCAGAGCGTAGGGCGCATCGGGTTTTCCGCCCGCCATCTCGGCCTCTTCACCTCGCAGGGCCAGTTCGACCGCTTCCAGGCAACGCTGCTCATCGATCCGAACAACCCGCAGAACGCCGCGGTGGAATGCGTGGTGGAGACGGGCGAGGTCAGCATCCCCTTTCCCGGCGCGACGGACCTGCTGCGCTCCGAGGCCTATTTCGACGTGGCCCGCCATCCCACCGCGCGCTTCGCTGGCGAGGCCAATGGCCTGACCGAGGCGGGTGGCTTTCCCATCGCGGGGCAGTTGGCCGTGCGAGGCGTGACGCGCCCCTTCCGCATGACGGCCCGCCTCGTCGAGCGGCAGGGCGGCGTCGCGCGCTTCCAGGCGGAAGGTGAGATGCGCCGGGGCGAATTCGGCATGGTCGCGGACCGCACGTTGATCTCGGATGCGATCCGGCTCAGCGTGGATGTGCGGATCCAGGCGTGACCCCGGAGCGCTGGTCCCGACCGCAGCGGCGGCTGCACGCCTGGGGGGCGGTGCTGGTGGTGCTGACGCTCGCGCTTTCGCTCGCCATGGTGGCGCTGCCCATGTCCCAGCTGCTGGCGAAGTTCCTGGCCTATCAGCTGCACAAGACATTCGGGCTGCTGGTGCTGATCCTCACCCTGGCGCGGCTCGGCTTCCGGCTGGCCCGCCCGGCGCCAGCGCTGGAAGGGCTGACAGCGGCCCGGCAGCGCGCGGCGCGCTGGGGGCAGGCGGTGCTCTATGCGCTCCTGCTGGTGGTGCCGCTGCTGGGCTACCTGACGGCCCAGGCGGCGGCCGGGCCGGTGCCGACCACGCTCTTTCTCGTCATCCCCGTGCCGCATCTGCTGGACCCCGACCCGGCGCTCTATGCCTGGCTCCGGCCCATGCATCAGATCGCGGCCTGGAGCCTGATCGCCCTGGCCGCGGCCCATGCCTCCCTGGCGCTGTGGCACCACCGCCAGGGGCTGCCTGTGCTCGGGCGCATCTGGGGCTAGGCCGGGCACGGATCGCCTGATCGCTTTGGATGCTTCATGTGCATGAAGCATGGCACAAGGCAGTTTTCAGAATGTCTATTGTTCCTGTAGGAAATATCTTGATGGAGCCGTCCTCCTCTCGCTAAACTCGCCGCGTGATCCGAACAGGGAGCCCCCCATGCTGCGACAGGATACTCTCGGCACGCCGAAGCCTGGCCTGACGAGCCTTGCCGACCCGGCACTGAACCAGGAGACGCCGCCGCATCTGCTCACCACCCCCATCACGCCCACGGAGCTCTTTTTCGTGCGCAACAACGGCACCCTGCCCGAGGTCTCCCCTCAGGCAGCGGCCGATTGGACGCTGGAGGTCACCGGCTGCGTCCGGCGTCCGCTGTCGCTCCGCCTGGATGAGCTCCGCGGCCGCTTCCCGACGGTGGAGGTGACGGCCGTGCTGGAATGCGCGGGCAATGGCCGCAGCGCCTTCGAGCCGCCGGTGCCCGGCCTGGCCTGGGGCCCCGGCGCCGTGGGCTGTGCGCGCTGGACCGGCGTTCGCCTCGCCGACGTCCTGGCGGAGGCGGGTGTGACGGCCGAGGCCGTCTACGTCGCCCATGAAAGCCCCGACCATGCGATCGGCGCGCCCGGCCAGCCTGCCTTGTCGCGCGGCCTGCCGCTGGCCAAGGCGCTCGCGCCCGAGACGCTGCTCGCCTTCGGCATGAACGGCGCGCCGCTCGATCCGCTGCATGGTTTCCCGCTGCGGGTGGTCGCCCCTGGCTATCCCGGCTCGGCCTGGCAGAAATGGCTGAGCCGCATCGTGGTGCGGGATCGCGAGCATGATGGCGCGAAGATGACCGGCCTGGATTACCGCATGCCGCGCCGCCCCATCCGCCCCGGTGAGGCGCCCGACCCCAGCCTCTTCGACGTCATCACCGACATGCCGGTCAAGAGCCTGATCACCGAGCCTGCGCCGGGCTTTTGCACGAGCGGGCCGGTCATGGTCGGCGGTTTCGCCTGGAGCGGGGCCTCCGAGGTCGAGCGCGTCGAGGTCTCGGCCGATGGTGGCGCCACCTGGCAGCGTGCGACGCTCGAACCCGGCGAGGGCCCCTGGGCCTGGCACCGCTTCAAGGCGCTGATGCTGCTGCCCGCGGCGGGCGAGGTGGAACTCCTCGCCCGCGCGACCGATGCCGCCGGCAACGCCCAGCCGATGCAGCCCGTCTGGAACCCGCGCGGCTATCTGAACAATGCCGTCCACCGCATTCGCGGCCGGATGGTCTGAGGCCGGGGCTCAGGCCTCGAGCAGCGGGTGGCGGGAGGCTACGAGCGCGGCGAGGCTCGTCCCGTCCAGGACCCTGGCCGTCGCGTCGCGCACCTGGCGCATCAGCCGGCGGATTTCGCAGCTCGGCGGGTCGAGGCAATCGGTGCAGGGGCGGTAGGCGGTGAGGCTGGCGCAGGGGATGGGCGCGAGAGGCCCGTCGAGTGCGCGGATGATGTCGCCGACCGAGACATCCTGCGGCGGCTGGGCCAGGGCGTAGCCGCCGGCCTTGCCGCGCCTGCTGGTGACGAAGCCATGGCGCCGCAGGTCCAGCAGGATGGCTTCCAGGAATTTCTGCGGAATATGGCCACGTTCCGCGACCTCATGGATGGGCATGGTCTCCCGCCCCGGCATGTCTCCGGCCAGGATGCAGAGGGCCCTCAGCCCGTATTTCGCCCGCTGTGTGAGCATGGGGAGTGTCTAGAGCATGATCCGCCGGGGCGAAATCACCAGGCCGCGCAAAACCGCCGGCGATGATGCCGGGCGGGCGCGTGTCAGGCGATCTCCGCCGCGCGCCGCAGGCTGTTGATCATGGACATCCCCAGAAGATGGGCATGCGCCTTGGCCGGGTCGCTCGCGGCTTCGGCCATGCGGCTCTCGAAATCCGCCCGGTCCTCGGGGGTCGCCGCTTCCAGGTTCTTCTTGTTCTGGATGGTGGTGCGCTGGACCACCTCCTCCGTGATGCCGCGCCGCTGCCGGTCGTAGCGGTCGAGCAGGCTGTCCTCGGCCTCGCCGCGCATCACCTGGATCAGCTTTTCCACCAGGTTCACCGCGTCATGCACGCCGCCATTGAGGCCCATGCCGCCCAGCGGGTTGTTGATATGCGCGGCGTCGCCCGCCAGCAGGATGCGCCCCTTGCGGAAGGTCTCGGCCACGCGCTGGTGCACGCGATAGAGCGTGGTGTGCTTGATCGGGTAGTCGCCGCCGCCCTCCAGCACACGGGCGAAGCGCGCGCGGGCGAAGGCGGGCGTCATCACCTCCTCCTCCGAGACCTCGGCCTTCACCGGGAACATGGCGCGCCAGACGCCGGGGACGCGGAGCAGGAAGAACCACTCCTCCGGATCGGCGTAGTAGGAGACGTCGGCCAGGCCGGGGATCACGCTCGCGAAGTCGAACTCGGTGGAGAGCACCAGGAAGCGCTCGGGCCAGGTGAAGCCGTTGAAGGCGATGCCGGCGGATTTGCGCACGGCGCTGCGCGCGCCATCGGCGCCGATCACATAGCTGCCGGTGAGGCGCGTGCCATCCTCCAGCATGGCGACGACGTGGCTGCCCTCGTCATGCACCTCGGCCACGGCGCTGTTGAAGCGCACCTGGTAGAGCGGGTTGCCCGAGAGCAGCCCGTGCAGGATGCGGGTCAGCTTGAACTGCTCGCATTGCAGCCGGTAGGGGTGGCGCGTGACATCGGCGAGCAGGCCGAAGTTGAACTCCGCGATCACGCTGTGGTCCCGCCGCCGATACTGGACGCGTGGCCCGATGATCCCCTGGCGGATCATGTCCTTCGCCGCGCCCAGATCGTCCAGCATGTCGAGCGTGGGGGCGTGGAAGGTGGAGGCGCGCATCTCGTCGGAGATGCCGGGGCCGGCCTCCAGCACCTGCACCGGGATACCGGCGCGGACGAGCGAGGCGGCGGCGACGAGGCCGACCGGGCCGGCGCCGGCGATCAGGACAGGCTTGGGCTGGGCCATGTGGCGTTGGGGCTCCCGGCGTGGATGGTTACAATTGGCGCGAAATTCCTTGCTGTGAAGGGGTGCAATTCCAAGCCGGCGAAACCTGCTCTAGCGTCAGGGGACAGGAAAGGAACGTCGCCTCATGGATCTGCGCCAGAAGCTTCAGGGCCGTCTGCGCCTGCCGCTCATCGGCTCGCCGCTCTTCATCATCTCGGTGCCCGACCTCGTCGTCGCGCAATGCAGCTCGGGCGTCATCGGCTCCATGCCCACGCTGAACGCGCGGCCGCTGGAGCAGCTGGATGACTGGCTCTACGAGATCACCGGGCGCCTCGCCGAATACGACCGCGCCAACCCGGACCGCCCCTCGGCGCCCTATGCGATGAACCTCATCGTCCACCGCTCGAATGACCGGCTGGAGGAGGACCTCAAGCTCGTCGTGAAGCACAAGGTGCCGCTCGTCATCACCTCGCTGGGTGCGCGGCCGGAGGTGAATGAGGCCATCCATTCCTATGGCGGGCATGTGATCCATGACGTGATCAACCAGACCTTCGCCCATAAGGCGATCGAGAAGGGCGCCGATGGCCTGGTGCTGGTGGCGGCCGGCGCGGGCGGGCATGCGGGGGCGCAGAGCCCCTTCGCCCTGATGCAGGAGACGCGCGCCTGGTTCGATGGGCCGATCGCGCTTTCGGGCAGTATCGCGCATGGCCGCAGCATCCTGGCGGCCGAGGCGATGGGCGCGGATTTCGCCTATATGGGCTCGGCCTTCATCGCGACCGAGGAGGCGCGCGCGGTGGAGGAATACAAGCGCATGCTGGTGGAATCCGGCGCGGAGGACATCGTCTACACCAACCTCATCACCGGCGTGCATGGCAATTACCTCAAGCCCTCGGTGCGCAATGCGGGGCTCGATCCCGACAACCTCGAGACCTCCGACAAATCGGCGATGAGCTTCGCCCAGGGGCGCAACAAGAAGTGGAAGGATATCTGGGGCGCGGGGCAGAGCGTCTCCGGCATCCATGAGGTGGTGCCGGCCGCCGATCTCGTGGCGCGGCTGCACCGGGAATATCTGGAGGCGCGGCAGAAGCTGGGCGGCGCCTCGCCGTTGGTGAACCCCAACTGGGCGCGGGTGGCGGAGGCCGCCTGAGGTCCCATATCCTGGGGGCATGAGCGAAGCCACGATCCGCCTCGCGGCCTTTCTCGGCGTGCTGGCCCTGCTGCTGGCCGCCGAAAGGCTGATCCCCTGGCAAGTGCCGCGCCCGCTGGGCTGGCGGCGCTGGTTGCCCAATTTCGGGCTGGTGGCGCTGGGCGCCGTGACGGTACGCTTCCTGATGCCGCTGGCGGCGGTCGGCGCGGCGCTCTGGGCGCAGTCACGGGGGGTTGGCCTGTTCAATTGGCTCGAGGCGCCCGCCTGGCTCGCGATCCCGCTGACGATCGTGCTGCTGGACCTGCTGATCTACTGGCAGCACCGGGTGTTCCATGTGGTGCCGGTGCTCTGGCGGCTGCACCGCGTGCACCATGCCGATCCCGAGATGGATGCCAGCACCGGGCTGCGCTTCCATCCCATCGAGATCTGGCTCTCCATGTGGGTGAAGATCGCCGCCGCCATCGCGCTCGGCGCGCCACCCGAGGGCGTGGTGGCCTTCGAGATCATCCTGAACGCGGCGAGCCTCTTCGAACATGCCGCCATCCGCATCCCGCCGCGGCTGGAGGCGGCGCTGGGCTGGGTGATCGTGACGCCCAACCTGCACCGCATCCACCATTCGGAGCGGGAGGAGGAGACGAACAGCCATTACGGCTTCTGCCTCTCCATCTGGGACCGGCTCTTCGGCTCCTGGCGCGGGCGTTGGGCCGGGGAGCTGGTGCTGGGCGTGAAGGGCTATCGCGCCGCCCGCGAGCAGCATGTGCTGCCGCTGCTGACGCAGCCCTTCCGCTGAGGCGCGCTCAGCCCAGCGCCTCGACCTCCGCCGCGTAGCGCTCCAGCACGGGGCGGCGCTTGATCTTCATGGTGGGGGTCAGCAGCCCGTTCTCCACCGTGAAGGCCTCGGGCAGGGGGTGGAAGCGGCGGATGCGCTCGATGTTGGAGAGGCGGGCGTTCACGCGCTTCACCGCCTCGCCCACGCGCTCCGCCTGGCCCTCCGCGGGGACGATCAGCGCCACCACGCCGGCCATCCCCTCACCCGCTACCACGGCCTGGGCCACCTCCGCCTCGCCGGCCAGCATGGCCTCGATCTTGGAGGGGGCGACCATGTCGCCGCCCTTCAGCTTGATGAAGTCCCGCTTGCGGTCGGTGATGTGGATGCGCCCGTCGCGCAGCTCCGCCACATCGCCGGTGTGCAGCCAGGGCTCGTGCTCGCCTTCGGGAATGCGCAGCGCCTGGGCGGTGGCGTCGGGGTTGTTCCAGTAGCCATCCATGACCAGGCCGCCCTTCACCAGCAGCTCGCCGTCCTCCGCGAGGCGCACCTCCACCCCGGGCAGCGGCTTGCCCACGCTGCGGCGGTCATTGTCCCAGGGGAGGTTCACGCTGATGACGGGGCCGGCCTCGCTCTGGCCATAGCCCTGGATGATGGTGACGCCCAGCGCCAGGAAGAAGCCGGAAAGCTCGGGATCCAGCCGCGCGCCGCCCGAGACCAGCGCCTCCAGCGAACCGCCGAAGCGGGCGCGTACCTTCTCGCGCACCAGCCGGTCCAGCACCGCATCCTGGAGGCGTTCGAAAAGGCCGAGCGGCGGGCCGTCCAGCTTGCGCAGGCCCAGCGCCAGGGCGCGCTGGAAAAGCTTGAGGCGCAGCCCGCCCTCCTTTTCCAGCGCGCCCATGATGCGCTCGCGGATCACTTCAAACAGGCGGGGGACGGTGGTGATGAGGTGCGGGCGGTGCTCGGCGAAATCGGCCAGCAGCTTGTCCGCGCCGCGCGAGAAGATCACCTGGTAGCCGCAGGCGGGCATGAGGAAGCCGCCCACCGTGTGCTCGTAGCTGTGCGAGAGCGGCAGGAAGGAGAGGTAGCGGCCGTGGCGCACGCCGATCTGGTCGATCAGCCCCTTGGCGCCGGCGCAATTGGTCAGCATGGCGCGGTGGGGCAGCATGACGCCCTTGGGGTTGCCACCGGTGCCCGAGGTATAGATCAGGCAGGCCAGCCGACCGGCCGGGATGTGCTCCACCTCGGCGATCAGCATGGCGAGGTCGCCCTCGGTGGCGGTCATCTCGGCCCAGCTCAGGGTGCGGGTCTCGGCGGGGGCGGGGGGCGGCGGTTCCATCGCCACCAGCAGGTCCAGCGGGGCCGCGGCCAGGACGCGCTCGGCGAGCTGGCGGGTGGAGACGATGGCCACGCGCGCGCCGCTGTCGCGCAGGACATGGGCGTGGTCGGCCGTGGTGTTGGTGACGTAGGTGGGGACCGTCACCGCGCCGATGGCCATGATGGCATTGTCCGCGATCATGAATTCAGGGCGATTCTCGCTCACCAGCAGCACGCGGTCGCCGGGCATGATGCCCTGGGCGCGCAGCCCGGCGGCGAAATTCGCGACCTGCTGGCAGAATTCGCCCCGGCTCATGCTCCGCCAGGCGCCGTCCCGCCAATAGCCCAGCATGGGCCTGTCCGGCGCCTGGACGGCCAGGGTGAAGATCAGCCCGGGCAGGCTCGTCGCCTGTTCGACGGTGTGCAGCATGCGATGGTTCCGGAACTTGGACGTGGGGCCGCTTGGCCGCGGCGCTCACCCGCATATATGAGAAGGATGCGAATGATCCCAGGCCGCACCCCTGAAATGTTGCGCTCCCCCCTCGATGCCGCCTCCGGCGGCGAGACCCTGCCCTCCTGGGATCTCTCCGATCTCTACCGGGCGCCGGATGATGCGGCCCTGACGGCCGACCTCGCCCGGGCCGAGGAACAGGCCCGCGCCTTCCAGGAGAGGCTCTCGGGCAAGCTGGCCCAGCTCTCAGGCGATGCCCTGGCGGCGGCGCTGGCCGAATACGAGGCGATCGAGGAGGTGCTGGGCCGGGTGATGAGCTATGCCCAGCTGCTCTTCTCGGGCGATGCGCAGAACGCCGAGAATGGCCGCTTCTACCAGACGATGCAGGAGCGCGTGACGGGCATCTCCTCCCATCTCGTGTTCTTCACGCTGGAACTGAACCACATCGCGGAAGCCGCGCTGGGGGAGAAGCTGAAGGCGAGCCCCGCCCTGGCCCGCTACCGCCCCTGGCTGCGCGATTTGCGCGTCTGGCTGCCGCACCAGCTCTCGGACGAGATGGAGCGCCTGCTGCACGAAAAGGAGGTGACGGGCCGCGCCGCCTGGAACCGCCTCTTCGACGAGACCATGGCGAACATGACGGTCAATGTCAGCGGGGAGGAACTTTCGGTCAGCGCCGCGCTGAACAAGCTCTCCGACGCCGATCGCGAGGTGCGCGCCGCGGCGGCGAAGGGCGTTTCCGAGGCCTTCGGCAGCCGCATCCGCCTCTTCTCCCTCATCACCAACACGCTGGTGAAGGACAAGGAGGTGATGGACAAGTGGCGCAACCACCCGCGCCCCGGCTCCTCCCGCAACCGGGCGAACATGGTGGAAGACGAGGTGGTGGACGCGTTGGTGACGGCCGTGCGCGAAAGCTTCCCCCGCCTGTCGCACCGCTACTACACGATGAAGGCCAAGTGGCTGGGGCTCGAGAAGCTGATGCATTGGGACCGCAATGCGCCGCTGCCGCGCGATGCGGACAGCACCATTCCCTGGCCGCAGGCGGTGCAGCAGGTGCGCGCCGCCTATGCCGGGTTCAGCCCGGAGATGGAGAAGCTGGCGGCCCCCTTCTTCGACAAGCCCTGGATCGACGCCGCACTCCGCCCCGGCAAGTCGGGCGGTGCCTTCGCGCACCCGACGGTGCCGAGCGCCCACCCCTATCTGCTGCTGAACTACCACGGCAAGGCGCGAGACGTGATGACGCTGGCGCATGAGCTGGGCCATGGCGTCCACCAACGCCTGGCGGCCGAGCAGGGCTACCTCATGTCCAGCACGCCGCTGACGCTCGCCGAGACCGCCAGCGTCTTCGGCGAGATGCTGACCTTCCGCGCGCTGCTGGATGCCGAGACCGACCCCGCCAAGCGCCGCCTGCTGCTGGCCGGCAAGGTGGAGGACATGCTGAACACGGTGGTGCGGCAGATCGCCTTCTACCGCTTCGAGACTCTGGTGCATGACGAGCGCCGCAACGGCGAGCTCTCGGCCGAGCGCATCGGCGAGATCTGGATGCAGGTGCAGACCGAAAGCCTGGGGCCGATCTTCGACTTCACGCCGGATTACAGCTGCTACTGGGCCTATATCCCGCATTTCGTGCACTCACCCTTCTACGTCTATGCCTATGCCTTCGGGGATTGCCTGGTGAACGCGCTCTATGGCGTGTATCGCGATGGCAGCGTGCCGGATTTCGAGAAGAAGTATCTCGACATGCTGCGGGCCGGCGGCACGCTTCGGCACAAGGAATTGCTGGCGCCCTTCGGCCTCGATGCCTCGCGGCCGGATTTCTGGAAGCGCGGGCTCGACGTCATCTCGGGCTTCATCGACGAACTGGAGGCCGCGTCTTGAGCGATCGCGAAAGCTCCTTCTTCGGCGAGGTGAAGCGCATGGCGCGCACCTCGGGCGCCGTCACCGGCATCGCAGCGCGGGTGGCGGGCGAGCGCTTCCTCGGCATCAAGACCAACAAGGACGCGCATGCGGGGGACCTCAAGGCGATCCTGGGCGGGTTGAAGGGGCCGATGATGAAGGTGGCGCAGTTCCTCGCCACCATCCCCGACGCGCTGCCCGAGGAATACGCGCGCGAGTTGGCGACGCTGCAATCCAACGCGCCGCCCATGGGCTGGGCCTTCGTGAATCGCCGCATGGGCACGGAGCTGGGCCCGCAATGGCAGTCGAACTTCGCCGAATTCGGGCGCGAGGCCGCGGCCGCCGCCTCGCTCGGCCAGGTGCATCGCGCGAAGCTGAAGGACGGCACCGAGGTCGCCTGCAAGCTGCAATACCCGGACATGAATTCCGTCGTGGAGGCGGATCTCAAGCAGCTCAAGCTCGGCATGCAGCTCTATCGCAAGATGGACAGCGCCCTCGACAATGAGGACGCCTATGCCGAGATCGCCGAGCGCCTGCGCGAGGAGCTGGACTACACGCGCGAGGCCGCGCATCAGCGCCTCTATGGGCTGATCCTGGCCGATGAGCCGCGCGTGCATGTGCCCACGCCGATCGACAACCTGACCACCCGCCGCCTGCTGACCATGACCTGGCTGAAGGGCGGCTCCATCCTCAAGCGGTTGGATGAGGAGCCCTCGCTGGAGGAGCGCAACCTCTATGCCGAGGCGCTGTTCCAGGCCTGGTACAAGCCGGTCTATCGCTATGGCGTGATCCATGGCGACCCGCATCTGGGCAATTACCAGGTGCGCCAACCGGCCGTGCATGACGAGACGGGCGGGATCAGCCTGCTCGATTTCGGCGTGGTGCGGATCTTCCCGCCGAGCTTCATCACCGGCGTCATCACCCTCTATGAGGCGGTGCGTGACGGCGATGACGACAAGGCGCACTACGCCTTCGAATCCTGGGGTTTCCGCAACCTCTCGCGCGAGACGATGCTGGTGCTGAAATCCTGGGCCGACTTCCTCTATGAGCCGCTGCTGGAGGACAAGGTCCGCTTCATCCAGCAATCGGAAGACCCGACGCATGGCCGCAAGGTCGCGCAGGCGGTGCATGAGGGGTTGAAGCGCACGGGCGGCGTGAAGATTCCGCGCGAATTCCCGCTGATGGATCGTGCCGCGATCGGCCTGGGCAGCGTCTTCTTCCGCCTCAAGGCGCAGCGCAACTGGCACCGCATGTTCAACGAGCTCATCGCCGATTACAGCGAGGAGAAGCTGGCCCAGCGCCAGGCGGCGGCGCTGGCCGAGGCGCGGGTGCCGGGGCCGATTTAATTCGGTTTCAGGCCGCCTGCTGCTCCAGCGTCGGCGCCACGTCGGAGAGGGTGACGCGGCGCATGTCGCGCTTGTAGCGCTGGTCGTCATAGGCGCGGCCGCGATGCAGCGTGCAGCGATTGTCCCACATGACGAGGTCGCCCACCGCCCAGCGGTGGGAATAGACGAAGCGCGGCTGCGTCGCGTGCTCCAGCAGGTCGCGGATCAGCATCAGCGCCTCGGGCGTCGGCATGCCGTGGATGCGGCCGATATGCGAGGAGAGGAAGAGCGCGGTGCGGCCGGATTCCGCGTGGCGGCGCACCAGGCGCTGCGGCACGGGGGCGAATTGCCGGCGCTCGGCCTCGGTCCATTCGGCGAAGCCCAGCATGGCGCGCGAATAGATCAGCGAATGGTCGCAGACCATGTCCCGCAGGCGGTCCTGCATGGCGGCGGGCAGCGCCTCCCAGGCGCCGCGCGTATCGGCGAACTCGGTCTCCCCGCCCTCGGGCGGGATGCTGCGGGCATGCAGCAGGGAATGCTTGGCCGGCGTCGCCTTGAAGCTGCTGTCCGAATGCCAGAGCCGGTTGCCCAGCGAGAAGAAGCGCCGCCGGTCATCGGCGGCCAGGATTTCGCCCTTCTCATCCAGGTTCGAGATGTCGTTCATCGCGAAATGCTTGAGGCGCTGCTTCTCCACATCCACCGTGGCGCGCGTCTGCTCGATGGGGCCGAAGCGCGCGGCGAATTCCATCTGCTGGTCGTCATCGATGTCCTGCCCGGGAATGACCAGCACGCCGTAGCGGGCGATGGCCGCGTCCATCACGGCGAATTCTTCCTCGGTCAGCGGGCGGCGGAGATCGGCCCCTTCGATGCGGGCGCCGAACTCGGGCTTGAGCGGGGTGACGGTCAGCATGGCGTTGTCTCCGGTCTCATTGCGCGCGGACATCGGCGGCGCGGATCACCTCGCGCCATTTGGCGCGGTCGGCCGCGAGGCGATTGGCGAAGGCCTCGGGCGGTTCATAGAGCGGCGTGAAGCCGGCCTCGGTCAGGCGGCGCGGCAGCGCGGGATCCGCCATCGCGGCCCGCACCGCAGCGTCCCAGCGGGCAACGACATCGGCCGGCGTGCCGCGCGGCAGGCAGAGGCCGAACCAGCCCGTCACCTCGAAGCCGGGCAGCGTTTCGGCGATGCGGGGCAGGTTCTCGTAGCCGGCCACACGCGTGGGGTCGCCTTGCGCGATGAAGCGCATGGTGCCGTCGCGCACCTGGCCCGCCACATCGCCGATATTGGTGATCATGAAATCCACGCGGCCGCCGATGATGTCCACCGCCGCCGGCGCCGCCCCGCGATAGGGGATGTGCTGCATGTTCACCTGGCCCAGCCGCTTCATCAGCTCGCCCGCGAGATGCTGGGCGGAGCCGGGGCCGGGGCTGGCAAAGGTGATTTCACCCGGGCGACGGCGCGCCTCCTCGAGGATCTGCGCGACGGATTGGAAGCGGCTGCCGGAGGCCACCACCAGCGCGTAGGAGGAGAGCGCGACATTGGAGACGGGCAGCAGCTCCGCCCCCGGATCGAGCGGCAGGTTGGCGCCCTGCAGCTGTGGCGTGATGGAGAGCGTGCTCATCGGGCATTGGAAGGCGGTGTAGCCATCGGGCGCGCTGCGGGCGACGAGCTCAGCGCCGATCGCGCCATTCACGCCGGTGCGGTTCTCGACGGCGACGCGCTGGCCGAGCAAAGGCGAGATGGCCTCGGCGACGAGGCGGGAGAGTGTGTCCGAGCCGCCGCCGGCGGCGAAGCCGCTGACGATGCGCGGCGGGCGTTCGGGGAAGGCCGCCATCGCCGGCGTGGCGAGGGCGAGCGGGAGCAGGATGGCCAGGACGCGGCGGGCATGGCTTCGCATGTTTCCCTCCCCAGGGAATTTTGCGGAGCGTCACGCCGCGCGCCCGGCGCTGTCAAGGTGAAGGTGCTGGTCAGCCCTCGGCGCGGATGTTCCCGCGCTCGATCACCTCGCGCCATTTGTCGCGCTCGCGTGCCAGGCGGGCATCGCCGGCGGCGGGCGTGCTGCCGACATAGTCGAAGCCGAGCTCGCCGAAGCGGCGCGCCACATCCTCGGCGCGGGCGGCATGGATCGCGGCTTCATGCAGCCGGGCGACGGGGCCGTCCGGCGTGGCCTTGGGTGCCGCCAGCATGGCCCAGGTATAGACGTCATAGCCGCGAAGGCGCGGGTCGCTCTCGGCCATGGTCGGCACGTCAGGGAATTGGCTGATGCGCGTCTCGGTCATCGCCGCCAGCGCGCGCACCGTGCCGGCGCGGATATGGGCGGCCGCCCCCGGCACATCGGCGAAGACCATGTTCACCTCCCCCGCCAGCAGCGCCGTCAGCGCGGGGCCGCTGCCGCGATAGGGGACATGCGTCAGCTCCACGCCCATCATCATCTTGTAGAGTTCGCCGCCCAGATGTAGCGGCGTGCCCATGCCGGCGGAGCCGTAGTTCAGCCGCGCGCCATTCGCGCGCGTCCAGGCGTGGAAGCCCGCGATGTCGCGCGGCGGGGCGTCGGCGCGCACCACGAGAATGTAGGGCGAGGTGGAAACCAGGCTGATGACGCGCAGATCCGCCACCGGGTCATAGGGCATGGGCCGCATGGTGAGCGGCGAGGTGAGGAAGGAGATGGAGCCCATCAGCACCGTGTGCCCATCGGGCCGCGCCTGCACCACGGCGCGCGTGCCGATGGTGGCCCCCGCGCCGCCGCGGTTCTCGACGGTGATGGGCTGGCCGAGGAATTCGCTCATCTTCGGCGCCATGAGCCGCGCGCCGATATCGGGCGTGCCGCCCGGTGGGAAGGGGACGATCATGTTGACCGGCCGGTCGGGCCAGTTGGGCTGCGCCAGCGCAGGCGTGGCGAGCGGCAGCATGAGCGCGGCGCGGCGCGGGATGCGGATGTTCATTCTTGCGTTCCTCCCGTTCAGAGCATGATCCGCTGAGGCGCAAGCGCCGAAGCGGTGAATCATCCTCTTAGCTATAGATTGCGACGATACAGCGAAATCAGCCGTTCCCAATGGCGTTCGGCGGCGGGCTTGTCGAAGCACCAGCGCTGCGGGAAGGCGAAGCCGTGATGCACGCCGGGATGGATTTCCAACTCGCCGCGCGCACCTGACGCGTCGAACAGGGCCTGGAGCTCGGCCACCATGGGCAGCGGCGCGAGCTCATCATGCTCGGCGCAGCAGATGTAGAGTTCGGCGCGACCCTGGCTGAGCGTGAGGTGCGGGCTTTCCTCGGCATCGCTCACCAGCCAGGTGCCGTAGATCGAGGCGGCGGCGGCGATGCGGCCGGGGAAGCGCGCGGCGGCGGCCAGCGCATAGGGGCCGCTCATGCAATAGCCATGCGTGCCGACGGCGCCCGGCTTCACCGCTGCTTGCGTGTCGAGGAAGGCGAGCATGCCCGCGACGTCAGACATGACGGGCGGGATGGTCATCTTGGTGCGGATGGCGCGCATGCGGTCGCGCTCCGGGTCGCCCACGGTCAGCACGCCGGGGCCGAAGACGCTGTCGCGCCCCGCGCGGTAATAGAGGTTGGGGAGTACGACGTAGAAGCCGATGCTGGCCAGGCGGCGGGCCATGTCGCGCAGCTCCTCGCGGATGCCGGGCGCGTCCATCAGCATCAGGATGGCGGGGTGCGGTCCGTGGCGTTCGGGGTGGACGATGAAGCTCTCCATCGCGCCATCGGGTGTCGCGATGTCGAGGGTCTGTTCGATCATGGGGGCCTCCCGTTTCGGGAGAGCCTGTCACCCGCGGCCCATCAGGGCCAGACCCTCCGCGACCGAGACGAATTCGCCGCCGGCCATGACGCGCTCCTTGCCGAAGCGCTTCTCGAAGAGGCGGCGCACGGCGGGGACCAGCGAGCTGCCGCCGGTGAGGAAGACGCGGTCCACCTGGGACGCGTTGAGCGATGCGTCGGTGAGGGCGGCGTCCACCGCCGCGCCGATCTGCTTGAGTTCCGGCGCGATCCAGGATTCGAAATCGCGGCGCGTGATCTCGGCATCCACCGCGAAATCGGCGTGGCGGAATTGCAGGCGCGCGCGGGGTTTGCTGGAGAGCGCGGCCTTCACGCCGGAGATGGCGCGATAGAGCTCATACCCCACCTCCTCCTCGATGAGCTGGATGAGCTGGTGCAGGCGTTCGGGCTCGGCCGCGTTGCGGGCCACATCGGCGATGTCGCGCAGCGTGCGAGGTGCGCGCATGAGCGAGAGCAAATGCCAGCGCGCGAAGCTGGTGTACCAGCCGGGCGGGATGGGAAGATCCGTGCCCATGACGTTGTAGCTGCCGCCCTTGCCGAGCAGCGGCGAGACGACGTGATCAATGATCCGGAAATCGAAGGCATCGCCCGCCACGCCGACGCCGGCATGGCCGAGCGGCGTCACACGCCCCGGCTCGAAGCGCAGCAGCGAGAAGTCGCTGGTGCCGCCGCCGAAATCCGCGACGAGCACGGTCGCCGCGCTGTCGAGTTGCGTGGCGAAGCGATGGCCGGCGGCGGCGGGCTCCAGCTCCACCCGCACGTCCGGCAGGCCGGCGGCGGCGAAGCCGGCGCGCAGCCGCGCCTCGCCCAGCGCGTCATCCGCCGTCTCGCCCACGAAGCGCACGGGGCGGCCGGCGATGACGCGCGCACCCTCCAACTCGGGGCCGAAGGGGGCCAGGAGCTCGCGCAGGAAGAGGCCGACCAGCGCTTCCAGGCCATAGGGGCGGCCCAGGATGCGCGTCTCCTGGAAGCTGCGTTGCGCGAGGTAGCTCTTCATGGAGAGGATGAGCCGCGCTTCCAGCGGGTCTTCCAGATAGGCGCTGATGCCTTGGGCGCCGGCCGCGTGCAGCAGGCGGCCCGCGCCGTCACGCCAGAAGCAGAGGATGGAGCGGAAGACCTCCTCCGTCGCGCGGCGCAGCACGCGGAGCTCGCCATCGGGGGAGAGGGCGGTCACCACGGAGTTCGTGGTGCCGAAGTCGATGCCGATGACGCGTTGCATCGCGCGCTTCAACCGGCTTCGCGCCCCCTTGGCAAGGCGCGGCTTTGCCGTGACGCTGATCGGCATGGAAAACACGCTCAGGCTCCTGGGGCGGCACAACGCCTTCAACGTCCGCAAGGTGCTCTGGCTCCTCGACGAGCTGGGGCTGCCCTTCGTGCAGGAGGATTGGGGGCGCGGCTTCCGTTCGACGGATGATCCGGAATTCCTGGCGCTCAATCCGCTCGGCACGGTGCCGGTGCTGGTGGATGGGGAGGCGGTGATCCGCGAATCCCACGTGATCCTGCGGTATCTCGCGGCGCGCGTGGGCGCGGAGGCGCTGTACCCGACGCCGCTTCCCGCCCGCGCGCGCGTGGAGGCCTGGATGGACTGGGTGGCGTACGAGATGTCCATGCCCATGCGCGGCGCCTATCTGGGCGGCGAATTGGGGCTCTCGCCCTGGAACCGCGCCTCCTTCGTGCAGATGGGGCGGGCGGAATATGCGCGGCGGATGGGGCAGCTGGACGAGGCGTTGCGTGATTCGCCCTACCTTGCGGGCGAGGCCTTCACGCTGGCCGATGTTCCGGCCGGCTTCGTGGTGCATCGCTGGTTCTCGATGAAGAGCGTGGAGCGCACGGAACTGCCCGCGCTGGAAGCCTATTACGAGCGGCTGTCGGCGCGCCCGGCCTATCGCCGCCATATCCGCAACGGGCTGCCGTAGCGCCATGCGCGGGTTTGCCGTCGCCGTCATCACCGCCCAGGTGCTGACGCAGATCGGCGCCTTCACCCTGCCCGCGCTGCTGCCGGAGTATCTGCGCCGCTGGAACCTCTCCGCCACCGAGGCGGGCTGGCTGATTGGCGCCTTCTTCGCCGCCTATGTGGTGGTGGTGCCGGTGCTGGTTTCGTTGACCGATCGCCTGCCAGCGCGGCGCATCTATCTGCTGGGCACGGGGCTGACGGCGGCCTCGCATCTAGGCTTCGCCTTCATCGCGGATGGGTTCTGGAGCGGGCTGGTGCTGCGCGCCATGGCGGGCATGGGCTGGGCGGGCTGCTACATGCCGGGGCTCAAGGTGATCGCCGAGCGGCTGGAGGGGAATGCGCAGTCGCGCGCCGTCTCCTGGCATGCGGCCGGTGTGGGCATCGCGGGCGCCATCTCCTTCGCGGTGGCGGGGTTCTGGGCCGCGCTGGGCGGCGCGGAGGCGGCCTTCCTGTTCAGCGGCGTCGCGGCCTGCGTCGCCTGCACCATCGGCGCCATCGTGATGCCGCGCGTGGCGCCGCGCCCGCCCGCCGTGCCCCGCCGGCTGCTGGATTTCCGCCCCGTGCTGCGCAACCGCGCGGCGACGGGCTGGATCATCGGCTACACCGTCCATACCTGGGAACTGGCCGCGCTGCGCGCCTGGGCGGTGACCTTCCTCACGCTCGTCATTGCGCGCGCGGGCGCGCCGGATTGGCTGCCGGGTCCGACCGCGCTCTTCACCGCGGCGGGGCTGGCCGGCATCGCCATTTCCGTCACGGGCAATGAGACGGCGCAGCGCTTCGGGCGCGCGCGCGTGGTGGCCTGGGCGATGGCCGCGGGGGCCTTGATGTCCGTGCTGACCGGGCTTTCCGCCTGGGTCTCGGCGCCGCTCGCGGCGCTGGCCGTGCTGCTGTGGAATGTGGCGATCTACCTCGATTCCTCCGCGCTGACGGCGGGCACGGTGCAGGCGGCGGGGCCGGAATTGCGCGGGGCGACGATGGGGTTGCACAGCATGTGCGGCTATGCGGGCGGCTTCGTCGGGCCGGTCGGCGTGGGGTTGGCGCTCGATCTGCTGGGCCCCGCCAACCCCGCCGCCTGGGCGCTGGCCTTCGGGCATCTCGCGCTGGTGACGCTGGCGGGGCTTTTCCTGCTGCGGCGGGTCAGCGCCGCTCGAGGATGAAAGCGAGGACGAGGCCCACGCCCACCGTCCAGAGCAGCCAGGCGGCGGCGCGGCTCAGATCCTCGGAAACGCCGCCATAGAGCCAAGGCGCCCAGGTGAGGGCGAGGCCGTCGCACATCACCGCCACGCCGGAGCCCAGCGCCATCCCCGCGACGATCTGGCTCCGCCGCAGCCCGCCCAGCCGCTCCACCAGCCAGATGGTTGGCCAGTTGAAGGCGACGCCGCCGGCAAAGGCCAGCACGGTCAGCACGCCACCCGAGAAGACGCCCAGAGGGGTGAGCAGGCGGATGAGGATCGCGCCCGACATCCAGAGCAGGAGTGCCAGGATGGAGACGCGCCCCATCTGGGCGCGGCTGAGCGTCTGGGTGCTGTGGGACATGGGGCGCCTGCCTCCTGCTTTGCCGGCTTTTCGCCGGCGGCGAGGCGATGGTTACCCCTGGCGCCGCCGCGCCTCGTTCAGCAGCAGCAGGATCATGAGGGCCAGCCCGACGCCGGACATGATGGCGATGGCCAGCCGCGGTCCCACGGAATCGCCCAGTACGCCCATGGCCAGCACGCCCAGTGGCCCCATGCCGATGCAGGTGGTGACGAGGCCGAGCACGCGGGAGCGGATCTCGGGCGGCGCCGCCGTCATCACCACCGAGGTCTGCATGGCGGCGAAGCGCGCGGTGCCGAGGCCGCCAATGGCGAGCAGCAGCCAGGCCAGCGCATAGCTGCCGGTGAAGGCGACCACGACCAGCAGGATCATGAAGAGGAAGGACCCGACGACGAGCGGCGCGGCCCCGGGCGGATTGCGACGCCCCAGCGCCAGCCAGAGCCCTCCGAGCAGCGCGCCGAAGGGCTCGGCCGCCGCGAGCAGGCCGATGGCGGCCGAGGAGGCGCCGAAGGCCAGCGTGCCGAAGGCGGGCAGGATCGAGTTGTAGCTGAAGGCGAAGACATTCATCACGAAGGTCACGCCCAGCACGATGCGCAGCGCGGAGAGGCTGAGCACCAGCCGCACCGCCTCGCCGATGCCGGCGAAGGGGTTGCCGGTGGCCGGCCGGCGCGGCGGTGCCGTCACCTGCGTGGCGAGGCGCAGCGCCACCAGGTGCAGCGCGCAGGCAATGGCGGCTGCGACCGCGATGCCGGCGAACTGGTAGATCACGCCGCCCAGCAGCGGGCCCACGGCGCGCGTGGTGCTGCCGGTGAGCGTATCCAGCGCCACGGCCTGGACGAGATCGCCCTGCGGCGCGGCATCGGCGGCCATGCGGCGGCGCGTCGCCATCTCGCCCGCCCAGGCGAGGCCGGCGAGCAGCCCCTGCAGCATGAGATGCCAGGTGGCGAGCTGCCCCAGCAGCGCCAGCAGCGCGACGCCGCCGGCCCCGAGCGCGGAACTCGTTTGCAGCGCGATGAGCAGGCGACGGCGGTCCATGCGCTCGGCCAGCGCGCCCGCCACGGCGCCCAGCAGCATCATCGGCAGCGCGCGCACCATGGCGACGACGGAGACGGCCAGCGCCGAGCCCGTCATCTCGAAGGTCCAGAGGGTGGCCGCGAGGAGCTCCAGCCAGCGCATGGCGTTGGCGATGCCGCCCAGCATCCAGAGGCGGCGGTAATCCGGCGTGCGCAGCAGGCGCGCAAGGGTCGCGGTATCAGGCCGGGCCATGGGCCTCGGTCATGATGATCATGGGTTCGCGTTTCCGCCCTGAGTCTTGGGCGGGATGTTGCGGCTTTCAGGCCGTGCTGGGAAGGCCGGCGAGCCGCGCATCCGCTTCGCGCAGCGCGGCGGGCCGTTCGGATTTCGGCCCATGGCCGCCGCCGCCGCCGGTCCACATCTCGATCACATCGCCCGCGCGCAGCACCAGGTCATCCTTGGAGCGGACCTCGATCACCGCCGCCCCGCGCAGCACGCGGCAGCCGCCGAGCGCGCCGGCCTCGCCGCCGGCCTGGCCTTCGGCGGCCACGCGGAAGCGGTCGCAGTAAATGGCGAGGCGCACGCCCTCCTCCAGGATGCGATACCGCCGCAGTGAGCCATTGCCTCCGCGATGCCGACCCGCACCACCCGTGCCGGGCAAGAGGCGATATTCCTCGATGCGGAAGAAGGGATAGTCCGCATCCGCCGCCTCGACCGGGACGTTGGTGCAGTTGGAAAGCGGGCCGGCCACGGCGTCACAGCCGTCATTCTCCGACGAGGCGCCATAGCCGCCGTCGCGCAGCTCGATGAAGACGCGGTAGCGGCCTTCCTTCAGCTGCGTGAGGCAGAAGCTGGTGGTGCTGTCGAAGCCCGTCGCCACCGCGCGCTCTGGGATGGCGTTCCCCAGCGCCTTCAGCACCGCGTCATAGGCGCGGTAGGTCGCTTCCATCCGCGCGCGGACCGGTGCCGGGAAGCGCGGGTTGAGCAAGGTGCCCTCGGGCACGGTGATGGTGACGGCGCGGGCCGCGCCCTCGTTGAAGGGCACGTCATCGCCGCTCAGGAAGGATTTCAGCGCGGCCAGCGTGCCGGAAACCACCGAGGCATAGGGCGCGTTCAGATGCGTGCGCACCTGCGGGCAGGTGCCGGTGAAATCCACGGCCAGCGTATCGCCCGCGATGGTGACGGTGGCGCGGATCAGCAGGGGTTCCGCGCTGATGCCGTCGTCGTCCACGTAATCCTCGCCGATATAGGTCCCGTCCGGCAGGTCGCGGATGGCGGCGCGCAGGCGGCGCTCCACATAGGCGATCTGGCCGGCCATGGCGGCCTCCACCGTGGCTGTGCCGTGCCGCGCGCAAAGCTCGCGCACACGCGCGATGCCGGTGAAGCAGGCGGCGAACTGGCTCTCGATGTCGCCGATGGTCTGCTCGGGCACGCGGATATTGGCGGCGATCATCCCGCGCAGATTGCCCTCCAGCCAGTCGCGCCGATGGTTCCAGCGCGCGGGCGGGATGATGAGGCCCTCGCCATAGAGATCGGTCGCGGAGGAATTGAGGCCCGGCGCGCCGCCGCCGATGTCGAGGTGGTGGGCCACGGCCGCCGCATAGCCGATGATCCGCTGCTCCACGAAGATCGGCATGAAGATCAGGATGTCCTGCAGGTGGTGCGCGCCGCGATAGGGGTGGTTGGTGATGTAGAAATCCCCCTCCTCCAGCCGCTCCGGCGGGCAGGCCGCCATGCAGTGGCGCAACGTGATGGAGAGCGAGCCGACGAGCACGGGGATCAGCTCATCGCTCTGCGCCACTGCCGCGCCGCTCGCATCCATGATGCCGGTGGAGGCGTCCTTGCCGTCGCGCACGATGGGCGAGAAGGCGGAGCGATAGAGCTTCGCTCCCATCTCGCGCGCCGTGGACATCAGCGCCTGGCCGATCACGGCCTGGTCGGCGGGGCTGATCATGCGTCCCTCGTCAGCAGGAGATTGCCGGCGGCGTCTTCCGAGGCAGCCCAGCCGGGCGGCACCCAGAGGCTGGCCGTGCTGTCCTCGATCAGCAGCGGGCCGTGGACGGGGGCGGTGAGGCGCGGCGGACCCGCGAGGCCGGGCAGTTCCTCGCGCGTCACATGCAGGCCGACGCGGTAGGAGACGATCTCGACCGCGCGGCGTGTGTCCACGGGCATGCGGTAGATGCGCTCATGCGCCGCGTTGAAGGCGGCGAGGAGATCGGCTTCGTCGAAGTGTTCGGCGGTCAGCGGCACGGCGATCTCGAAGGCCTGGCCGATGAGGCGCATGTCGAGGCTGACGTCCAGTCGCCGCGTGCCGGTCACGCCATGCGCGTCGAAGCGGGCTTCCAGCTCGGCGCGCATCTCGGCGATGGCAGCCATGGCCTCGGCAGCCGCGCCCGCGTTGATGGTGCGCCGGCGCGTGCGGGCGGCGAGCAGGCTGTGATCGGCCGCGAGCAGCCCATAGGCGGAGAGCACGCCCGCACCCGGCGGCACCAGCACGCGCGCCATGCCGAGCTCCTCGGCCACGGCGGCGGCGAGCAGCGGGCCCGCGCCACCGAAGGGCACCAGCACATGGTCGCGCGGGTCGCGCCCACGCTCGGTGGAGACGAGACGCACGGCGGCGACGACATGCGCGACCGCGATGCGGATCACAGACTCCGCCGTGGCTTCGACGGAAAGCCCCAGCTGCGCGGCGAGCGGCGCATAGGCGGCGCGCGCCGCCGCGCCATCCATGGTGAGCCCGCCCGCCAGCTTCTTGCCGGCCGGGATGCGCCCCGCGATGACCTGCGCGTCGGTCAGCGTCGGCCGCGTGCCCCCGCGCCCATAGCAGGCCGGGCCAGGCACCGCGCCCGCGCTGCGCGGCCCCACGCGAAGCATCCCGCCCTCATCCACCCAGGCGATCGAGCCGCCGCCCGCGCCCACCGTCGTGATGTCGAGCATGGGCATCTGCACGACGAGGCCATCCACGCGGGCCTCGCGCGCCAGCTCGGGCCGTCCATTCGCGATCAGCGCCACATCCGCGCTGGTGCCGCCGACATCCAGCGTGATGATGTCCCGCACGCCGGAGCGCCCGGCCTGGCGCACCGCGCCCATGACGCCCGCGGCAGGGCCGGAGAGCAGGGCGCTCGCCGCATTGCGCCGCATGGCGGTGGCCGGCACGCGCCCGCCATTGGACTGCATGACGGAGAAGGCGCCGGTGAAGCCGCCTTCCGCCAGGCGCGCTTCCATCCGGCCGAGATAGGCGTCCAGCACCGGCTGCACATAGGCCGAGAGCGCGGTGGTGCTGGCGCGCTCATATTCCCGGAATTCCTGCGTCACTTCATGCGAGGCGGTGACGGGCAGGCCGGGGGCGAGGCGCCGCACGAGATCGGCCAGCGCCACCTCATGCGCCGGATTGGCATAGGCGTTCAGCAGGCAGATCGCGACGGCGCCGTAGTTTCCGGCGGCGAGGAAGGCGGCGAGGCGGGGCGCGAAGGCTTCCGCATCGAAGCCGCGTTCGGCCGTGCCATCGGCCAGCATGCGCTCGGGCACGTCCAGCGAATCCGCGCGCTCGACCAGCGGCGCGGGCTTCTTGTAGCGCAGGTTGAAGAGCTGCAGCTTGTCCTGGCGGCCCAGCAGCAGCACGTCACGAAAGCCTTCCGTCACCAGCAGCGCGAGGCGCGCGCCGCGCCGCTCCAGCACCGCATTGGTGGCGACGGTGGAGCCGTGGACGAATTCCTCCATCGCATCGGGCGCGATGCCGGCGGCGGCCAGTGCGTCGAAGGCCGCGGCATCGGGCGCGGCGGGTGTGCTGGGCACCTTCGCCACGCGCACGCCCTCGGGCCCGATGCTCACCAGATCCGTGAAGGTGCCGCCGATCTCGATGCCGACCGCGCGCATCCCCTTACTGCACGCTGATGCGCGCTTCGCGGATCACGCGGCCCCAGCGCTCCGTCTCCTCGCGCGCGAGCTGCCCCAGCGCCTCGGGCGTGCCATCAGCGGGTTCGGCGCCGAGCTCCAGGATACGTTGGCGCACGGCGGGCCGCGCCATGATGCGGCGGAAGCCGGCATTCAGGCGCTGCACCACGGGGGCGGGCACCTGGCCGCCGGTGAAGAGCGCGAACCAGGACACGACCGAATAGCCCGGCACCGTCTCCGCCACCGTCGGGATGTCGGGGGCGGCCATCGCGCGGTTGGGCGAGGTGACGGCGAGGCCGGTGAGCCGGCCCGCGCGCACCAGCTCGATGGCACCCGGCATGTTCTCGAACATCAACTGGATCTGGCCGCCCTGGAGGTCTGTCAGCGCGGGCACGCTGCCGCGATAGGGGACATGCACGATGTCCACGCCCGTCATCAGCTTGAAGAGTTCGCCGGCCAGATGGGTGGTGGCGCCGATGCCGGCCGAGCCGAAATGGATGGCGCCGGGCCGAGCGCGCGCGGCGGCGATGAGCTGCGCGATGCTGGTGATGCCGCTCGACGGATTCACCACGACGAGGTTGGGCACATTCGCCACCAGCATGACGGGTGCCAGGTCGCGCAGCGGGTCATAGGGCAGGCTGGACATCAGCGCGGGGGCGGTGGCGATCGGCCCCGGCGTGCCCATGACGAGGCTGGTGCCATCGGGCGCCGCGGCCGCCACCTGCGCCGTGCCCGTCACGCCGCCCGCCCCGGGGCGGGATTCCACGATGATGGGCTGGCCGAATTCAGCCGGGCCATGCTCGGAGAGGATGCGCGCCAGCACATCGGTCGTGCCCCCGGTGGTGAAGGGGACCATGAGGCGGATGGGTCGCGCCGGAAGCTCCTGCGCCTGGGCGGCGAGGCCCAAGAAAGGGGTGGCCAGGAGCAGGGAGCGTCGGTTCATCGGCCTTCACCTTGCGAAGCTGTTGGGCGAATGTGTCCGAACAAGTTTGACCAGCCGCGTCACGGCATGCAAGTCGCGCGATGAGTCGCTATATGGCGCGCAAAGCCCTGGAGGATTTCATGCCCGTTCCGCGTCGCGCCCTTTTGGCGCTGCCTGCCCTGGCCACACCCGCGCTCGCGCAGCCCGCCTGGCCGGACCGGCCGGTGCGCATCATCGTCAGCTTCCCGGGCGGCTCCACGCCCGATATCGCGGCGCGCGCGGTGGCCACGCATCTGCAGCAGGTCTTCGGCCAGCCCTTCGTGATCGACAACCGCGCCGGCGGTGGCGGGACCATCGGCGCCGAGGCGGCTGCCCGCGCCACGGATGGGCATACGCTGGGCGTCACGATCGGCGGGCCCGGCTCCATCGCGAAGATCCTGAACCCGGCGCTGGCCTACGATCCGGTGACGGATCTGCAGCCTGTCTCGCTGCTGGCGCGCATGCCCTTCGTGCTGGCGGTGAACCCGAACGTGCCGGTGCGCAGCGTGGCGGAGCTGATCGCCTATGCGAAGGCCAATCCGGGCAAGCTGAACTACGGCTCGGTCGGCGCGGGCAGCACGGGGCACATGCTGGTCGCCGAGATGGCGGCGCGGCATGGGCTGGAGATGACGCATATCCCCTTCCGCTCCGTGCCGCAGAGCGTGACGGAGATCGTGGCCGGGCGGATCGAGCTGATGGCGGCCGCGGCGGGCTCGGTGCTGGGCCAGGCGCGGGGCGGGCAGGTGCGGGCGCTGGCGGTCTCGGGCGATGCGCGCATGACGCAATTGCCCGACGTGCCGCTGCTGACCGAGGCGGGCGAGCCGGGGGGCGGGATCTATGCCTGGATCGGCCTGTTTGCGCCGACCAACATGCCGGCCGAGCGCGTGGCGCGGATCGCGCAGGAAGTCGGGCGCGCGCTCTCCAACCCCGAGACGGGGCGGACGCTGGAGGCGGCAGGCTTCGAACCGTTGGGCACGCCGCCCGCGCTGCTCCGGGCGCTCATCCAGTCCGAGGTGGCGCATTGGGGGCCGATCATCCGGCGCCTCAACATCCGGCCGGAAAGTTAGTCTTTCACGCCCTCAGACGCCGGGCGCGCGCTCCGCGCGCTTGGCTTCGCAAAGCTGAAGCTTTGCGGCTCGCCTATTCGGCTCGCATACGTCGTTGTCGTGCCCTCAAACGCCGGGCGCCGGCTCCGCCGACTTGGCTTCGGAACGCTGAAGCGTTCCGGCTCGGCTATTCGCCTCGCATTCCGTGGGGGCGTGCCAGGGGCGGCCAAGTGGCCGCTGCGGCGCCGATTCAACGAAAAAGGGCGGTGCCTTGCGGCACCGCCCTTCGTGTTTGCGTCCTCACCGAATCCGGACCAGCGGCCTGGAGGGTCGAGGCCGCGAATGCGGCCCGCCGCTTGTGCGGCGAAGCCAAGCGCGCGGATGCGCGCGCCCGGCCTCTGAGGACATCAACTACTTGTGCCCGCTGCCCGCCTGCTCGCGCGTCTTGTACAGCGAGAAGACGATGCCGCCCGCGATCAGCGCGCCGGTGACGCCGAGCGAGAAGGCCGGGTCCAGCTTCCCGAAGATCTGGTTCCAGAAGATCTTCACGCCGATGAACACCAGCACCATGGCCAGCGCGTACTTCAGATACTCGAAGCGGTGCACCATGGCGGCCAGCGCGAAGTAGAGGGCGCGCAGGCCGAGGATGGCCATGATGTTCGCGGTGTAGACGATGAAGGTATCGGTCGTGATGGCGAAGATCGCCGGCACGCTGTCCACCGCGAAGATCAGGTCGGCGATGTTGATCACCACCAGCGCGAGGAAGAGCGGCGTGGCCGTCAGCGCCAGCTTGCCGGTCTTCGGGTCGGGCTCGCGGACGAAGAACTTCTGGTCATGCAGCTTGTCCGAGACGCGCATGTGCTTCTTCATGAAGCGCACGACCGGGTTCTTCGAGATGTCCGGGTCGCTCTCCGGCACCATCAGCATCTTCACGCCGGTGCCGATCAGGAAGGCGCCGAAGATGAAGAGGATCCAGGAATACTCCTGAACCAGGGCCGCGCCGATCGCGATCATGATGCCGCGCAGGATGATGACGGCGATGATGCCCCAGACCAGCGCGCGGTACTGGTATTTCCGCGGGATGGCGAAGTAGCCGAAGATCAGGCTGATCACGAAGACATTGTCGATCGACAGCGCCTTCTCGATGAAGAAGCCGGTGAAATAGGTGATGCCGGCATGCGTGCCGTCACTCGTCGTGATGTGGCCGGCGGAATAGGCCCACCAGATGAGGATGCCGTAGAGGATCGCGAAGCCGATATAGAAGGCGGAGAGGACCAGGCTTTCCTGGATGCCCATCTCCTTGTCTTCCTTGTTCAGCACACCGAGGTCGAAGGCGAGCAGGGCGACGACGATGGCGAGGAAGCCCGCCCACATCCAGATCGGCTTGCCGACCCATTCGAGCGCCAGAAATTCCATGGTTTGTCATACTCCTCTGGGCGGGGTGCGATGGTTTTGCCCCGCGAGATGGCAAAAACATCCGACATCACGTGGGTGAAGTTTCTCTTCACCCGCGCCAGAGGGGCCCGGATGGCGGGCCATATGGAGGATTTCTTACGACGGCGCAAGATTGCGCTGAACCGCACCTGAATGAATTTCCCATTGCGGCCGGGCCGGCCGCGTCCCACATAGAGGCCTTGTCGGGAGGGGAGTTTGCGCTCGGAGCGGGCGCACACTAGGTTCCCGCCAGCATAAGCACCACGGGATCGAGGCGCGACGATGGGTTCTTTCAGCATTTGGCATTGGTTGGTGGTTCTGCTGGTCGTTCTGCTGCTGTTCGGCAGCGGCAAGATCAGCGGCCTGATGGGTGACGTCGCGAAGGGGATCAAGTCCTTCAAGGCGAACATCAAGGAAGACGAGAAGCCCGCCGACGCTTCCATGGCCGCCGAATCGGCCCCGCCGGCCGGCACCATCGCGGGCCCGCAGGGTGCGACGACGACGGCCGCCACGGCCGAGCCCGCCAGCGGCAGCACCACCGCCACCGGCCGCCCGGCGGCCTGAACACGCGCCGGGCTTGGCCCGGCGGGAGACGGGCGTGATTCCTTCCGAAGCGACCGAGGCGATTCGCGCGGCCGGGCGCCGGATGGATCAGCGGGGATGGGTGCCGGCTACCGCCGGCAACATCTCCCTCCGTCTCGCGGATGGCCGCATCGCCATCACGCGCTCCGGGTTTCACAAAGGCTTCATCCCGGAGGACGGGGTGATGACGGTGGACCTCGACGGAAGGCCGGAGCAGTCCAACCTCCGCCCATCGGCTGAGACCGGGCTGCATTGCGGCATCTATCGGCGCTTCCCCAAGGCGGGCGCCGCGCTGCACGGGCATTCCGTGCCGGCGACGGTGCTGTCGCGCCTTGCGGGGCCGCATATCACGCTCGCGGGCTATGAACTGCTCAAGGCCTTTCCCGGCCTGCCGACGCATGAGGCGGCGATCCGGCTGCCCGTGCTGGAAAATGACCAGGACATTGCACGGCTGCAGGCCCGCGTGACCGAGGCCTGGGAGGCGGACCCCGCCCACCCGCCGGGCTACTTGATCCGCGGCCACGGCGTCTATGTATGGGCCGATGACATGCCGGGCGCCCTGCTGCGCCTGGAGGCGCTGGAATTCATGCTCGAATGCGAGCTGGAAGCACGGAGATTGCCGCGATGAGCCGACTGACCGTCTGGGATGCCGCGACCAAGGCGGAGATCCTCCGCACCGAGGACGCCGATACGATCGCCGCCACGCTGAAGGAAGTGGGCGTGCGCTTCGAGCGCTGGCCCGTGGCGCCGCTGCCCAAGGGCGCCCCCGCTGACGCGGTGCTGGCCGCCTACAAGCCGCATCTCGACGCCTTCCTGGCCGAGACCGCGGCCGGCACGGCAGACGTGATCCAGCTCACGCCGGACCATCCGATGAAGGACGCGCTTCGCGACAAGTTCCTGAAGGAGCACATCCACACCGAGGATGAGGTGCGCTTCTTCCATGAGGGAGCCGGCAATTTCGTGCTGCACCTGAATGGCCGCGTCTATGACGCGCATTGCACGCGGGGCGACCTGATCAGCGTGCCGGCCAACACGCAGCACTGGTTCGACAGCGGCGATGCGCCGGACTTCACCGTGCTGCGCGTCTTCACCGACACCAGCGGCTGGACGCCGCATTACACCGGCACCGACATGGCCGAACGTTTCCCGGTCGTGGTCGGCTAGGCCGCCGCCCCACGAAGCTTTCGCCGACTCAACCGCCGCTTTCGCGGCGGCAGCGCCGGCGAAATCTTCGCGGGGGCCCCGTTTTCGCGTTTCCTGAAGGGCTTGCTCCGTTGCCGCGGCTAAGCCGCGGCGCCGACCGGGGGGCCATTGGCACTTGTGAGGGTCGTTCGGTGATCACGCATATCCTGTCGGACATCGAGGGCACGACGACCTCCATCGCCTTCGTGCATCGCGCGCTGTTTCCCTACGCGGCCTCGGCGTTGGAGGAGTTTCTGGTGCGCCACGGGCATGAGCCCGAGGTCGCGGCGATCCTGGCCGATGTGCCGGGCGATCCGCTCGAAACCTTGCGCGGCTGGATGGCCGCCGATGCCAAGGTCACGCCGCTCAAGGCCTTGCAGGGGCTGATCTGGGCGCAGGGCTATGCCGATGGCGCGCTGAAGGGCCATCTCTGGCCGGATGTGGCGGCGGAACTCCGCGCCTGGCAGGGGCGGGGCCTGCATCTCGCCATCTATTCCTCGGGCAGCGAGCAGGCGCAGCGGCTGCTGTTCCGCCATTCCGAGGCTGGCGACCTGGAGCCGCTCTTCGAGGGCTTCTTCGACACGCGCATGGGTGCCAAGCGCGAGGCCCAGAGCTACGCCCGCATCGCCGAGGCCTGGGGTGCGGCGCCGGCCCGCATTCTCTTCCTCTCCGATGTCGCGGAAGAGTTGGATGCGGCCCGTGCTGCGGGTTACGTCACCTGCCAACTGGTGCGCCCAGAGGACGGAACGAAAGCCTCAGGCCGGCATCCCGAAGCGGCGGATTTCAAAACCGTGAACCGGCTCCTCGTGGCGTGACACCGAGCGGGCGCGTGGTTAGAACCGGGCCAACCGCCCTCTCCGCGGAGACCCGCCCATGCTGACGACCTATACCGTCGAGAACGGCCACCTCGCGGTCCGCGACCATGTGCGCGACCCCGACGCGCTGCGCCGCGCGGTCTGGATCGATCTGCTGCAGCCCTCGCTGGAGGAGGAGCACGCGGTGCAGGCCGCACTCGGCATCGAGGTGCCGACGCGCGAGGAGATGCAGGAGGTCGAAAGCTCCTCACGCCTCTATCGCGAGGAGGATTCGCTGGTGCTGACCGCGAACTTCCTGCATGGCACCGAGAGCGGCAATTTCGGCTCCACGCCCATCTCCTTCGTGCTCACGCCGGCGGCGCTGATCACGGTGCGCTACGCGACGCCCAAGGCCTTCCCGGTCTTCACCGCGCGTTGTCAGAAGACGCCCGCGTTGGTGAGCAGCGCGGATGCGGTCATGCTGCACCTCTTCGAACAGATCGTGGACCGGCTCGCGGATATTCTCGAGCGCATCAGCAGCGACATGGACCGCGCGAGCCACAACATCTTCCAGCGTGGCGCCGAGGACCCTGCCACCAAGCGCGACCGCAACCTCAAGGAGGCGCTGCTGACGCTGGGCCAGGTGGGGGAGGTGACGACCCGTGCCTCGGAAACCCTGCTCGGTCTCAACCGCATCTTCACCTTCGTCAGCGCCGAGAAGGCGATGGCCGTGCGCAAGGAGAACCAGGGCACCATCAAGACCCTGGTGCGGGACGTGCGCTCCCTCGTCGAATACGCGAATTTCCTGAACAGCAAGGCGACCTTCCTGCTGGACGCCGTGCTCGGCATCATCAATGTCGAGCAGACGAACATCATCAAGACCTTCACCGTGGTGAGCGTGGCGCTGATGCCGCCCACGCTGATCGCCTCGATCTACGGCATGAACTTCCAGCACATGCCGGAGCTGGAATGGAGCTTCGGCTACCCGATGGCGCTGATCCTGATGGTGGCGACGGCGGTGCTGCCCATCTGGTTCTTCAAGAAGCGCGGGCTGCTCTAGGCCCGCTCAAGCGGCGGGACGCTCCAGCCGGGCCAGGGCCGCCGCAAGGAGCCGCTGCCCTGCCTTGTCCGACGGATCGAAGCGCAGTCGCTGTGCCTCCTCCCCGCCGGCCAAGGCTTCGGCGCCGAGCACAAGGCCCGGCTCCAACGCATCCAGGCGCAGGCGCCCCGTGCCGCTGACGGCGCCGGCGCCGATCACGGCGCACCCGCCGGCGGAGATATTCTTCACCGTCACCTGGCGCGGAGCCGCGAGTCCCATGCCTTCCAGCCAGGTGGGCAGTTCGAGGGGCCAGCGCGTCTCGGCCCGGCGATCCACCTCGGGCGATGCCTCGCGCACGATCCTGACCAGGGCCTTGCCCAGCGCGGATACCGCATCGCGCGAGCGCGCGGCGCCCTCCGAGACGGCTTCGGCGCGGGAGCCTGTCACGGCGGCCTGGTTCGACACCGCGGCGATGCGCTCCGAGACGGCATGCGCGGCCGAGGCCGTTCCCGAGACCGCGCGCGAGATTTCCTGCGTCGCCGCTGCCTGTTCTTCCATGGCGGCGCCGATGGCGATGGCCGCGTCATCCACTTCGCGCACCGCCTCGACCATCTCCCGCACGACCTCCACCGCGCCATCCGTCGCGACCGCGATCTCATGCACCTGGCGGGCGATCTCTTCCGTCGCCTTGGCCGTCTGGGCGGCGAGCTGCTTCACCTCACCGGCCACCACGGCGAAGCCCTTGCCCGCATCCCCGGCGCGGGCCGCCTCGATGGTCGCGTTCAGCGCCAGAAGATTGGTCTGGCCGGCGATCTGCGCGATCACCCGCGCCACCCCGCCGATGCGGTCCACTTCCTGCGCGAGGGTTGCGATCCTTTCCCGTCCCTGGATGCCCTTTTCGGAGGCACGGCGCGTCGCGGCGCTTGCCCCGGCGATCTGATGGGTGATTTCGCGGATCGAGGCGCCCAGTTCCTCGGTGGCCGCGGCGACGGCATGCACGTTGCGCTGCGCATCGATGGCCGCCGCGGCGACCGAGGCGCTGTCGCTCGCGATTCCCTGGCTCCCGGCGGCCATGGCCTCCGCGGTCTGCGCCATCTCCCGCATCTGTTCCTCGACCAGGAGCATCGCGCCGCCCGCCTCGGTTTCCACCTGGTCCGCCATGGCGCGCAGCGCGGCGCCGCGGGACATGTCGGCGGCGGCGCGGGCTTCGGCGGCAGCGCCGCGATGCGCCTCCGCCTCACGAAGGCCCTGCTGGAAGATGATGACGGCCCGCGCCAGCTGGCCTACCTCATCGCTCCGCTGGCCGAAGGGGATGCTGACTGACAGGTCGTTGCCCGCAAGGGTCTGCGTGGCCAAGGTCAGGCGCCGGATCGGCCGGCTGACCCGCACCAGGACGCAGGCGCCCGCGCCGACCAGCAGCAGCACGGCCAGCACCGCGAGGATGGACTGCGTGTCGGCGGCGAAGGATGCCTGGCCCGCCGCGGCGGCGGCAAGGCGGTCCGCATCCACGATCTGCGCGTCGAGGATGGCGCTGATCGATTCCGTGAGCGGGTCGATCACCGGATAGAGGCGCTGGATGATGACCGCATCGAGCGCGGCACGATCCTGCGCGCGCAGGGTGGCGACCAGGTCCTGGAACAGCGCCTCGGCCGGTGCCTTGCGGCGCCTCGCCTCTTCCATCAGGGGCACCGCCGCTTCCGCGAGCGGCATCGCCTGGAGCGCGGCCCAGGCCGTGTCGATCGCCTCGCGCGCCTGCTGGAGCGCCGTCCCGCCCTCGGCCCAGGTGAATGTCCCGTTGCGGACCTTGTGGGAGGCGTCCACGACGCTGACGGCGTAGGCATCGGACAGCGCCTTCAGATGGACGAGGGAGGTGATGGTGTCGCGCTGCAGGCCCTGGAGCGAATGCCCCGACCGTTTCAGCGCGAGCGCTCCATAGGTCATGGAGCCGATGGTGATGAGGCCGATCAGGGCGAGGAGCCCCAGAAGCAAGGGCGTGATCTTGAGGTGGTTCATGGGTCCGGGGCCAGGTCGCGACATACCGTCGCGAAGCTGCACCGCCGTTGGTTAGCGCACCCTTGCGCGGGCGCATCGCATCCCGGCTGCGCTGTGCTGTGACCAATCTGCGGGCAATCTGGCCTCAGGCCCATGCTGGTGCGCGGCGGGGGGCGGTTGACCGCGCGATGCGGTTCCGCAACATCGCGCTCTCTGTCAGGAGCCGATCATGCCCGCGACCCATCGCATTCCCGCCACACCCGAGACCATCCGCTGGGGCACCTTCGACGGCAGCACCAAGCCGGTCGCCGAGGTGGAAAGCGGCGACCTCGTCATCCTGCAATGCGTCTCCGGCGCGCCCGACGTGGTGGCCGAGGCCGAGGCGCTGGGGCTGACCATCCCGCCGGCGCTGGCCGCGATCCATGCGAGCAACCCGCCGCGCCTGGGCCCGCACATCCTCACCGGCCCCGTGGCCGTGAAGGGTGCGATGCCGGGCGATGTGCTGCGCGTGGATATCGAGAAGATCGAGCTCGGCGCCGAATGGGGCTTCTGCGGCTTCCGTCCGCTGGGCGGCACCCTGCCGGAGGATTTCCCCTATCGCCGCATGCTGCACATTCCCGTGGACCACGAGAAGCGCACCGGCCATGTGCCGATCGGCGGCGGCATCACCCTGCCGCTCAGCCCCTTCTTCGGCGTGATGGGCGTGGCGCCGCCCACCGAGTGGGGCCCGATCTCCACGAAGGAGCCGCGCGCGCATGGCGGCAACCTGGACAACAAGGAAATCGGCGAGGGCGCCACGCTCTTCCTGCCGGTGCATGTGCCGGGCGGCAATTTCTCGGCGGGCGACGGCCATGGCGTGCAGGGCGATGGCGAGGTCTGCATCAACGCGCTGGAGATGTGCCTGACCGGCCATTTCCGCCTGACGCTGATGAAGGGGGCGAACCTTGCTTATCCGCGCGCCGAGACCGCCACGCATTACATCACCATGGGCATGCATGAGGACCTGGATGAGGCGATGAAGAAGGCGCTGCGCGAGATGATCGGCTTCATCACCAGCCGCACCAATCTCAGCGCGGCCGATGCCTATCAGTTCTGCTCGCTGGCCGTGGACTTCCACGTGACGCAGACGGTGAATGGCGAGAAGGGCGTGCACGGCCTTCTGAAGAAGGGGTTGTTGTTTTAAGCCCTCAAGCGCCGGGCGCGCGCTCCGCGCGCTTGGCTTCGCCGCGCGGCTGGTGCGCCCGGCCATAGGCTCGGTTGGGCGGCGCCGGCCGCTTTGCGGCCGGATTCTCCAAAGGGTTCTTCGTTCTTGCAGGGACGGTCCGTGCTGCTCCACGCCGGGGATTGGATTTCCCCGGTCAATGGCGTTTCATGGGGTGTCTTTTTCTCCAAGGAACGTCCATGCGCCGCCTGCTCCTCGCCGCCGCCCTGCTGGCTCCTCTCTCCGCCCAGGCGCAGGACGCCTTCTGCCAGGGCCTGCGCCAGATCGTGCAGGCGGCCGCGCAGGATTTCGTGGAACTGCCCTCCGGCACGCATTACCTGCGCGGTTCGGTGAGTGAGCGGCGCGGCGTGGCGCCGCCCTTCGATGGCGCACCGCCGCGCGCCGTCTACTACGCCGTGATGCTGCGCGATGATTCGCCCCGCGCCTTCACCCTGGCCGAGCAGCACATGCGGAACCTGCAGGGCGAGATCAACCGCTGCCTGCCGCAGGCCCAGGCCTCGGCCGTGACGAGCAATGATCGCGGGTCCTACCAGACCTGGACGATGGAGCGCGCGGTGGTCGGCCTGCGGCGGGAGGACAGCCGCGGTTTCGCCTCCTCGACCGAGATCGTCGTTTCCATCATGTCGCGGTGGTAGTTTTCTGATGCCCTCAGGCGCCGGGCGGCGGCTCCGCCGCCTTGGCTTCGCCGCGCCACGCGTGCGTGGGGCCCAGCGCCCGGTTGGGCGGCGCCGGCCGCGTTGCGGCCGGAAGGGTTTGTAGGGTCC
Source organism: Roseococcus sp. SDR (assembly GCF_019083995.1). Taxonomy (GTDB): domain Bacteria; phylum Pseudomonadota; class Alphaproteobacteria; order Acetobacterales; family Acetobacteraceae; genus Roseococcus. The sequence continues at coordinate 149,210 of NZ_JAHRCU010000009.1, read as the reverse complement.
CTCAGGCGCCGGGCGGCGGCTCCGCCGCCTTGGCTTCGCCGCGCCACGGCCGCGTTGGGCCATGCGCCCGGTTGGGCGGCGCCGGCCGCGTTGCGGCCGGAAGGGTTTGTAGGGTCCCTCGGGCGCCGGGCGGCTGCTCCGCCGCTTGGGCTTCGCCGCGCCACGGCCGCGTTGGGCCATGCGCCCGGTTGGGCGGCGCCGGCCGCTATGCGGCCGGATCCGTCACGACCGGAGGCTGGTGAGGCTCAGGCCGCCTCACCCTTGACCGGCAGGCCCTCGGCCCGGCGGGAGGCGCGCTTGCGCTCGTGCGGGTCCAGGTGGCGCTTGCGGAGACGGACCACGGAGGGCGTCACCTCCACCAGCTCGTCATCCTCGATATAGGCGATGGCCTGCTCCAGCGTCAGGCGGCGGGGCGGCGTGAGAAGCAGCGCGTCATCCTTGCCGGCGGCGCGGATGTTCGTGAGCTTCTTCTCCTTCACCGGGTTCACCTCGAGGTCATCGCCGCGCGAATTCTCGCCGATGATGAGCCCGACATAGACCTTCGCACCCGGGTCCACGAAGAGCGTGCCGCGCTCCTGCAGGGCGAAAAGCGCATACTGCGTCGTCTCGCCATCCACATTGGAGATGAGCGAGCCGTTGCGGCGCCCCTCGATAGTGCCGGCCCAGGGCGCATAGCCGTGGAAGAGGCGGTTCATGATGCCGGTGCCGCGCGTGTCCGTCAGGAACTCGCTATGGTAGCCGATCAGCCCGCGCGAGGGCATGAGGAAGGTGAGGCGCGTCTTGCCGCCGCCCGAGGGGCGCATGTCCTGCATCTGCGCCTTGCGCAGCGAGAGCTTCTCGACGACGACGCCGGTATAGGCGTCATCCACATCCACCAGCACTTCCTCGAAGGGCTCTTCCTTCTCGCCGGTCTCCGGATTCTCGCGCATCAGCACGCGCGGGCGGCCGATGGTGAGTTCGAAGCCCTCGCGGCGCATCGTCTCGATCAGCACGCCGAGCTGGAGTTCGCCGCGGCCGGCCACCTCGAAGGCGTCCGTCTCGGAGGAGACGGTGACGCGGATGGCGACATTGCCCTCCGTCTCGCGCTCCAGCCGGTCACGGATCTGGCGCGACGTCACCTTCTTGCCCTCGCGGCCGCCCAGCGGGCCGTCATTCACGCGGAAGGTCATGGCGAGCGTCGGCGGGTCCACCGGCACGGAGGGCAGCGGCGCGGGCTGCTCGGGCGCGCAGATCGTGTCGGGGATGGTGGTGTCCGAAAGCCCGGCGATGGCGATGATGTCGCCCGCGCGCGCCTCGTCCACCGGCACGCGCTCCAGGCCGCGGAAGGTGAGCAGCTTGGTCAGGCGCCCGGTCTCGACCTGCGTGCCATCGGCGCGCAGCACCTTCACCGGCATGTTCACGCGGGCGACGCCCTGCTCGATGCGGCCGGTCAGGATGCGGCCGAGGAAGTTGTCGTATTCGAGGATCGCCGCGTTCATGGCGAAGGGCGCGTCCTCCTGCACGGCCGGCGGCGGCACGTGGCGGACGATGAGGTCGAACATCGCGTCCAGGTTCTGGCGCGGGCCGTCCATGCTCTCATCCGCCCAGCCCTGGCGGCCCGAGGCGAAGAGCATGGGGAAGTCCAGCTGCTCGTCATTGGCACCGAGATTGGCGAAGAGGTCGAAGATCTCGTCATGCACCTCGTGCGGGCGGGCGTCCTGGCGGTCCACCTTGTTGACCAGCACGATGGGGCGGATGCCGCGGGCCAGCGCCTTGCCCAGCACGAACTTGGTCTGCGGCAGCACGCCCTCGGCGGCGTCCACCAGCAGCACGCAGCCATCCACCATGGAGAGGATGCGCTCCACCTCGCCGCCGAAATCGGCGTGGCCGGGCGTGTCCACGATGTTGAGCTTCACGCCCTTCCATTCGACGGCGGTGCACTTGGCCAGGATGGTGATGCCGCGCTCGCGCTCCAGGTCGTTGCGGTCCATGGCGCGCTCGGCGACCTGCTGGTTCTCGCGGAAGGTGCCCGCCTGCTTCAGCAGCTGGTCCACCAGGGTGGTCTTTCCGTGGTCGACGTGCGCGATGATGGCGAGGTTACGCATGGGCATGGATCAGGACTTCCGGGCAAGTGTGAGGCCCGGGACCGTTGGCGGGCCGGGCGGCTGGGCAATCAATTGTTGCGATTGATGGCACAGGGAGCTTGTGTGCGGCGCACACATAGGGGCAAGCGCGCCAAATTGCCAGCACAGATGTGCGGGCACCGGAGACGGGATCCCCGAAACGGGGTTTCCGGCATGGGCAGGCTTCATGTTAATAAATGGAGTCTGCGATGCCGAGGCGGAGGCGCGGGTGCGTAAGGTCGGTTGGATATTGGCCGCGGGCCTGGTTTTGCCGGCCGGGTCCGCCATGGCGCAGTCCGGCACCTGCCTCAGCCGCAACCTGCTGCAGGTGAATGCCACCTATTCGCGGGACGGGGCCGCCGGCACCTATGACTACCTGGTGCAGGTCAGCAACATGACGCGCCAGCCCCTGCGCTTCCGGGTGCAGTTCCAGATGACCGGCGCCATTCCGGACCCGCGCCTGGCCAGCACGAATTTCCAGATCGCGCCCAGCGGCAGCCTGGTCATCCCCATGGCGAATGGCCGCGTGCGGGCGGACGGCAGCCGCATCCGCGCCGGCGTCACGCTCATCTGCTGAACGGCGCGAGGCCCTTCGGCCCCTCGCCCTGCCCCAGCACCCAGCCCTCCCAGCGGCGCACCATGTCATCGGCGGGGACCACATCCTCCCGCCGCCCGTCCAGCACGGCCACAAGCGCAGCCAGGCCCAGCGTGCAGTCCAGCCGGTCCTCGCCCGCCGCATCGGCCCCGAAGCCGTCCCGGATCATCGTCAGCGCCTCCGCCGAGGGCGCGATGCCGAGTCGGTCCAGCACGGCGCGCAGCGGTTCGGCGAGCGCCCGCCGCGCCGCCTGGTCCCGCTTGCTGCCGGGGAGGCTGAGGCCAAGCTGGCGCAGCGCCTCGGCCGGATAGACCTCGGCCAGGGCAAGGCGGCCGGGGCGCAGCAGGCCTTGCAGCGCGCCCTCGAAGGGCCAGAGGCAGAGCGGCGCACCGGCCGCCAGCGCGGGCGCCAGCCAATCCCGCCAGGCGGTGATCGCGGCCTTGCCCGACTGGTTGGCGCCCAGCGTCCAGAAGGGCGGCGCGCCGGCCGGGCGTGAGGCGGTGGCGCGGTCGCACCAGCGGTGCAGCGCCTCGGCATCCGGCAGGCCCAGGGCCGCGGCATGCGAGGCGCGCGTCATCCCCTTCACCCCGCGCTGCGGGTAGAAAGGCGCATCGAGGCTGATCGTCTCCAGCGTCTCGTTCACCCTGAAGAAGCGTGCATCGCCCGCGCGGGCGCGGAGGAAATCGAGGAAGCCGGCCTCGGGCCGCTGCGCCGCATAGGCGCGGGGCACGCCGAGCGGCAGGTCGAGCCCCAGCGCCGCCGGAAGGTCCTCGGCCAGCAGGGCCGCGGCGAAGGCGGGCGGGTCCCCCACGGGGCGGGGCGCCGCCAGCCGCCAGCCGCCAGCACCGCGCCGGGCGATGGCCATCCAGCGCTTGCCCGGCGCCACCGACCAATCCGCGTGCGCCGCGATCATTCGCATGACAGGATGGCGCGTCCCTGTATGGAGGCGAGCATGGCCTATTCCCCGATGGCGAAGTGGTTCCACTGGATCACGGTGGCGCTGATGCTGATCGCACTGCCCACCGGTTTCGTGATCGGCCACATCAAGGATGCGAGCAAGATGGGCTTCTACGCCATCCATGAGAGCGCGGGGCTGACGCTGCTCTTCGTGGCGGCGCTGCGCCTCTGGTATCGCATCAAGCACCCGGTGCCGGTGGAGGCGAGCCTGCCTGCGCCCATGCGGATGGCCGCGACGGGGGTGCATCACGCGCTCTATGGCGCGCTGATCCTGCAGCCCATCCTCGGCTTCTTCGCCACCAATGCCTTCGGCTTCCCGATGCAGGGGGCCACGGCCTATCTCGGCTTCATCCATCTGCCCAAATTCATGCCGGCCTGGGAGTGGGGGGCGAATGTGCTGCTCTGGCTGCACCAGACGCTGGGTTGGGCGATCGTGGGTCTGCTGGCCGCGCATATCGGCGCGGTGATCTTCCACCAGGCGATCCGCAAGGACGGGACGCTGATCCGGATGGTGTGAAGGCGGCTATTGCCCGTTGGCCGCCCGCAGCAGCCGGGCCGCGTCATGCTCGGCGTCGCAGGCGATGAAGCGGCCCGGATTGCCCTCCTCCGGCAGGGCCTGCAGGCCGATATCGCCGTAATAGCGCAGGAAATCGGGGCCGACGCCGATGAAGGCGGGGCGGCCGCCCTTGCGCTCGCAGAAGTCGCGGAAGCGCCAGATGGCGGAGACGGCATCGCGCGGGTCCCCCACCGGGTCGCCATGCGCGATCCAGATCTCGTCGCAGCGGGTGAAGGCGAAGCCGGCGCGCCCGGCCTCGCCCCAGATCACGCTCTCGGCGCGTGGCGGGACGCAGGCGCCCAGGGCTTCGAGGCGGGTGCGGTTGGCCTCGTCCAGCGGGGCGGGGCGGATGCGGGCGGGGCGCAGCAGCCGCACCATGCCCACCAGCAGCAGCAGCACCATGATGCCGATGGTGAAACGCAGCTGGATGGGCGCGCCGGCGAAGAGCACCAGCTCCATCCAGGTCTCGCCCTGCAGGCGGCTGGCATTGGCGAGCGTGGCGAGTGCCAGGCCGCAGATGGCGACGGCCGCCAGCGGCAGCAGCATCTCGTTGGAGAGCGGCTCGCGCCGCAGCCGGCTCTCGCGGTAGAAGGCGGTGCGCATGGTGGCGAGCAGGGCGGCGACCAGCAGGAACAGGCCCCAGGTCCACCAATGCTCCTCGCGCAGCTTGGCGATGAGCGCGCCGTTCACCAGCAGGAACAGCGCCATGCCCCAGGCGAGGCGGAGCCGCCGCGCCAGGCCGAAGGCCATGATGATGAGCAGCGAGCCCACGATGGAGGCGGCGAATTGCGAGGCGAGCGCGGCCTCGTAGCCCGCCCAGTCCTGCAGGACGAGGGCCGAGACGGGCAGCGAGCCGAGGAAGATCAGCAGCCCGCCACCGAGCGCCACGAGCCCGGCGAGGATCGGCACTTCGAGCGGCATGGCGCCGCGGCTCAGCGCCTTCAGCGAATCCCGCCGCTGGCCGATCTCGAAGCCGGCGAAGAGCGCGCCGGAAATGAACAGCGGCACGATGTAGTAGTAGAGGCGGAAGACCAGCAGCGCGCCCACCACCTCGGCCGCGCCCATATAGGGGGCGAGGCCGATGATGATGGCGCCGTCGAAGACGCCGAGGCCGCCGGGTACGGAGGCCGTGATGCCCAGCGCATAGGCGGCCAGGTAGATGCCGATGAAGCGCAGGAAGGTCAGGCCCTCGGCCGGCGGCAGCAGCACGTAGAAGATGGCGGCGGTGACGGCCACATCCACGGTGGCGAGCAGGCTCTGCGCGATCGCCATGCGCACGCCGGGCAATTCCACATCATGCCCGAAGACGCGGATGCTGCGGCGGAAGCGGCTGAGCAGGATATAGGCGATGACCACGCCGAAGAGCGGCAGGGCGGCGAGCTGCAGCAGCCAGCGCGGCAGGTGGTCCCCCGCCCAGGGCAGCACCTCGGGCTCGACCAGCAGCACCATGCCGCCCAGCGCCATGCCGCCCAGGCCGAAGGTGAGCGAGGTGAAGCCCACCACCTTGCCGATCTCGAGCGGCGTGTAGCCCCAGGCGGAATAGAGGCGGAAGCGCACCGCGGCACCCGAGACGGCGGCGAAGCCGAGATTATGCGCCAGCGAATAGCCGCAGAAGGAAGCGAGCAGCGCGCGCCCCCAGCTCGACGGCCGGCCCGCGTAACGCGCGCCCAGCCAGTCGTAGATGGCGAGAACGAGATAGGCGAGGATGGTGAGCCCCGCACCCCACCAGAGGGCCGAGGTCGGGATCGCCTGCATGGCGCGCTCGACATCCGCGACCGAGAGGTTGCGGAATTCCCGATGCACCACCCAGATGGCGCCCACCAGCAGCAGCAGCCCGAAGGCTGTCGCGCCGTGCCGCTTCAGGAGACCCAGCGTGCCTTTCACGCGGGCGCATTCTCCCGCGAGAGCGCGTTCTCGATCAGCGCCACCGTCTCGGGCACGCCCATCACGGCGACGGTGCCGCCGAAGCGCGGACCTTCGCTCTTGCCCAGCAGCACCTCGTAAAGGGCCTGGAACCAGGCGCGGCCGACGCCCATGGAGCCATCCTTGTTGGGCACGGCGAAGGGCGGGCGGCGGCCCGCGTCATAGACGGCGTTCTGCATCGCCGCCTCGCGCTCGGCACCCGCGGGCAGGGCGGCGAATTCCGGCGCGCGCTCCAGCAGGATGGCGGCGAGGCCGCGCATCGCCTCGGCCTCCTCTGGTGTCGCCGCGCGGAACTTGCGCTCGGGGGCGATGAAGTCCCGCCAATAGGCGCAGGCATTGCGCACCATGCGGTCCAGCACCGGCTCGCCCTCCGGCGTCAGGCCCGGATGGTATTTGCGCAGATAGGCCCAGAGGCGCTCCGGATCATCGGTGTTCGCGATGCCGGCGAGGTTGAGCAGCGTGGCGTAGGAGACGGGCGGCGGCGCGAAATTCGGCACCTGCCCGGCATGGATGTGCCAGGCGGGGTTGGCCGGATCATTCTGCGCGCGCAGCTTCGTGAGGTGGCTGATCCATTCATCCACGGCGCGGGGGATCACCTCCTTGTGGAGGCGCTTGGCCGAGCCGGGGGAGGCGAACATGAAAAGGGCGAGGCTCTCCGGCGGGCCGTATTCCAGCCATTGCTCGATGGTCAGCCCATTGCCCTTGCTCTTGCTGATCTTCTGGCCGAGCGCGTCGTTGAACAGCTCATAGGTGAAGGAGACCGGCGGCTCGCTGCCCAGCACGCGGCAGATGCGGCTGGAGAGCTTCACAGAGTCGATCAGGTCCTTGCCGGACATCTCGTAATCCACGCCGAGCGCGTGCCAGCGCAGCGCCCAATCGGCCTTCCACTGCGCCTTGCAATGGCCGCCGGTCACCGGCGTTTCGAAGCGCTCGCCCGTGTCGGGATCGGTCCAGAGGATGGTGCCGGCCTCGAGATTGGTCGCTTCCACCGGCACCTGCATGACCACGCCGGTCTTCGGGTGGATCGGCAGGAAGGGGGAATAGGTGGCGCGGCGCTCGGCGCCGAGCGTGGGGAGGATCACCTCCCGCACCTCCTCATGCAGGGCGAGCATGCGCAGCAGCGCGGCGTCGAAGCGGCCGGAGGCGTAGTATTCCGTGCTGCTGGCGAATTCATATTCGAAGCCGAATTCGTCGAGGAAGCTGCGCAGTCTTGCGTTGTTGTGCTGGCCGAAGCTGGGGTGCGTGCCGAAGGGGTCCGGAATGCGGGTCAGCGGCTTGCCGAGATGCGGGACCAGCAATTCCTTGTTCGGGATGTTGTCCGGCACCTTGCGCAGCCCGTCCATGTCGTCGCTGAAGGCGATGAGCTTGGAGGGCATTCCGGTCAGCCGCGTGAAGGCGCGCCGCACCCAGGAGGTGCGCGCCACCTCGCCGAAGGTGCCGATATGCGGCAGGCCGGAGGGGCCGTAGCCGGTCTCGAACAGCGCCTCGGTTTTGCCTGTCGCGGCCAGGCGCTGGGCGAGTTTGGCGGCCTCCTCGAAGGGCCAGGCGCGGATGTTCTGGTATTGCGGATCGGCGGTCATGGGCAGGGGATGGCAGGCGAGGGCAGCGGGGTCAATCTTGACATGCCCAAGCGCCGGGCAGGATTGCACGGGGCGCGCGCAGGCGCGGCGTGCCAAGCGAAATGAACAGCCTGCAACCCACTGGCGCCGCAAGCCCCGCCGCGCCAGTTCTGCGCGTGGAAGGACCATCCCATGCCCGAATTCGATCCCGAGGCTTATGCGAAGCAGGCGGCCGCCGCCATCGGCCTGCCGCTGAACCCGGCGCACCTGCCCGGCATCACCATGAACCTGGCGCTCGCCAAGCGCATGGCGGGGCTGATCGAGCAGATGAAGATCACCCCGGCGGATGAGGCGGCACCCGTCTACGTGCCCCGGAAGACGCCATGAGCAGCGCCGTCTCCCTCGCGGCCGAGATCCGCGCCGGGCGCCGCCGCGCCGCCGATGTGTTGGAGGAGCGGCTTGCCGACATCGCCGCCCGCAACGCCAACTTCAACGCCTTCACCGAGGTGACGGCCGCGCGCGCCCGGGCCGAGGCGGCGGCGGTGGATGCCAAGGTGGCCGCCGGGCAGGACCCCGGGCCCATGGCCGGCGTGCCGGTGGCGGTGAAGAACCTGTTTGACCTGGAAGGCATCACCACCCTGGCGGGTGCCAAGATCGAGCGCGACAGCCCGCCCGCTGTGCGCGATGCCTTCCTGGTGCGCCAGATGCAGGCGGCCGGCGCCGTCATGCTTGGCGCGCTGAACATGGATGAATACGCCTATGGCTTCACCACCGAGAACGCGCATTACGGCCCCTGCCACAACCCGCATGACCTGACGCGCATCGCGGGCGGTTCCTCGGGCGGCAGTGCCGCGGCGGTGGCGGGCGGCCTCGTGCCCATCACGCTCGGCAGCGACACCAATGGCTCGATCCGCGTGCCCTCCTCGCTTTGTGGCATCTGGGGGCTGAAGCCGACCTATGGGCGGCTTTCGCGCTCCGGCGGCTTCCTGTTTGCCGCGAGCTTCGACCATCTGGGCCCCTTCGCGCGGGACTTGGCGGACCTTGCCCTGGCCTACAACGTGCTCCAGGGCGAGGACCCGGAGGACCCGGCGCAACATTGGCTGGGCGCCGCGCCTGTGGATGTGAGCCCCGAGATCGGCGGGCTGCGCATCGCCGTGGCCGGCGATCACTTCACGCGCGGCGGCCATGCCGAGGGTTTCGCGGCCGTGGAGGCCGTGGCGCGGGCGCTGGGCACGACGCAGAGCGTGACCATCCCCGACGCGGCGCTGGGCCGGGCGGCGGCCTTCCTCATCACCATGGCGGAGGGGGCGAACCTGCATTTGCCCAATCTCCGCACCCGGCCGGAGGATTTCGATTTCGCGACGCGCGACCGCTTCCTGGCCGGCGCCCTTCTGCCGGCGCATTGGCCGCAGCAGGCGCAGCGCGTGCGGGCCGCCTATCGCGCCAAGGCGCTCGCCCTCTTCGACGAGGTGGATGTGATCATCGCCCCCGCCACGCCCTATGTGGCGCCGAAGATCGGGCAGGAGATGATCGAGGTGGAGGGCGCGATGATCCCCGTCAGGCCCAATCTCGGCGTCTATACCCAGCCGATCTCCTGCATCGGGCTGCCGGTGATCGCAGCCCCCATCGCCGATCCGGCGGCGCTCGGCACGCCGGGCGGCATGCCCATCGGCGTGCAGCTCATCGCCGCCCCCTGGGCCGAGGCCAAGCTCTTCCGTGTCGCGGCCATGCTTGAGAAGCTCGGCGTCTGCAAAGCCCCTGACGTGAAGGCCTGACCGATGTACGAGATCAACATCCCCGAAGTGCATGCCGAGGTCTCGGCCGCCTTTTACCGCTATGAAAAGGCGCTGGTGACCAATGATGTCGCCGTGCTGGATGAGCTTTTCTACAACAATGAGCACACGCTGCGCTTCGGCGTGACGGAGAACCTCTTCTCCTATGCCGAGATCGCGGCCTTCCGCGCCTCACGCCCCAGCCAGGGTCTCGCGCGGGATCTCATCCGCACCGTCATCACCACCTATGGGCGGGATTTCGGCGTGGCCAACACCAGTTTCCGCCGCGAGGGTAGCGATCGCATCGGCCGGCAGAGCCACACCTGGCTGCGCACGGATGAGGGGTGGCGGATCGTGGCCGCGCATGTCTCGCTGCTGCCACCCGGGGTGGAGTAAAGGACGCCGAACAGGCGTTACAATTCGCGGCCTCGCACCCCGCCATGGAAGCGCCATATCTCCGGCTCAAAGGGTCCTGCAGAGGATGGGCCGGAGGTAGGTCATGACACGCATCTGGATCCTGGGATTGGTGGCGATCGGCCTTGGCGCCTGCACTGTCGGGCCGCCGGTTGGGCCGACCGTCGTCGCCATGCCGCCCCAGGGCAAGGATTTCGGGCAATTCCAGCGCGAGGACGCCTTCTGCCAGCAGAATGCGTTCAACAGCCTGGGCGTGGCGCCGGAGCAGGCGGCGGCCCAATCGGCCATCGGCTCGGCGGCGATCGGCACCGCGGTGGGTGCGGTGGCGGGTGGCTTGATCGGCGCGGCGACGGGCAATGCGGGGGCGGGCGCGGCGATCGGGGCCGGGGCCGGCCTCGTGACCGGCAGCGCGGTCGGCGCGGGGGCGGCGCAGAACACCAATCTCTCCCTGCAGGGCCGCTACGACGTCACCTATTCGCAATGCATGGCGAGTTACGGCAACACGGTGCAACCCTTGCAGGTGAACGTCCCCGTGCCTGTCTATGCGCCGCCCCCGGTTTATCCCGTGCCATATCCCTACGGCGTCTATGTCGGGCCGCGCGTGGGCTGGGGCTGGGGCTATGGCTGGGGCCGGCCCTGGTATGGCGGGGGCTATTATCGGCGCTGGTGATGGGCTGAAAGGGGGCGTGACCGAGCCCCTTGCCCTCTATATCCACTGGCCCTTCTGCGCCTCGAAGTGCCCCTATTGCGACTTCAACTCGCATGTGCGCGAGGGCGGCGTGGACCATGCGCGCTTTCGCGCGGCACTCCGGCGAGAGTTGGCGCATGAGGCAGCGCGCGTCGGCCGGAGACCGCTCGCCAGCATCTTCTTCGGGGGCGGCACGCCGAGCCTGATGGAGCCGGAGACGGTGGCCGCGCTGATCGCCGATGCGCGGGCGCATTTCGAGGCCGAGCCGGAGATGGAGGTCACGCTGGAGGCCAACCCCACCAGCGTGGAAATCGGCAAGCTGCGGGAATTCGCGGCGGCGGGGGTGAACCGCGCTTCGCTCGGCGTGCAGTCGCTCGACGTGGAGGCGCTGCGCTTCCTGGGGCGCCGGCATGATGTGGGCGAGGCGATCGCCGCACTTGAGGCCGCGCGCGACATCTTCCCGCGCCTCTCCTTCGACCTGATCTATGCCCGCCCCGGCCAGGCTGAAGCCGCCTGGCGGGCGGAACTGCGGCAGGCCCTGGCGCTGGCGGCGGACCATCTCAGCCTCTACCAGCTCACCATCGAGCCCGGCACGCGCTTCGCTACCCAATATGCGCGCGGCGATTTCGCCCTGCCGGCGGAGGATGACGCGGCGCGCATGTATGAGGCGACGGCGGAGGAGGCGCGGCGCTTCGGCCTGCTTCCCTATGAGGTCAGCAACTACGCCAAGCCGGGCGCCGAGAGCCGGCACAACCTCGCCTATTGGCGCTACGGCGATTACCTCGGCATCGGGCCGGGCGCGCATCAGCGGCTGCTGCGCGATGGCGTGATGTGGGCGACCCGCCGGCATCGCGGCCCGGAGGAATGGGCCCTGCGCGTGGAGCAATCCGGCCATGCGGCGGTGGAGGAGGAGGCGCTGTCGGAACGCGACCGCGGGCGGGAGGCGCTGCTCATGGGCCTGCGCCTCGCCGAGGGCGTGGATCCCGCGCGAATCGAGGCGCGCAGCGGCTTGCGCTTCGTGGACACGGTGGACCCCATCATGCTCGCCGCCTGCCTGGAAGAGGGGTATCTGGAATGGCAAGGGCCGCGTCTGGTGGCGACCAGCGAGGGCCGCGTGCGCCTCGACGCGCTGCTTCCGGCCTTGCTTCGCTGAGTGCGCCTGTGCATGGTGGCGTCATGTTCCTGATGGCGTCCTCTCCGCGAATTACGCGCCCGGCCGGCTGATCCGCGCCGCGATCCCGTGGCGCGTCGCCGCGCCGGGGCTTCGCGACACCCCTTTGCCAGGAACCGATCCGATGACCGCTGATGTGCTGTTTACCGTGGAGGCCTTCGCCGAGCCCGGCCTGCTGCCCCGCCTGCTGCAACCCTTCGCCAAGCGCGACCTCACGCCGGACCACATGCTCGCCCGGCGCGAGGGCGAGATGCTGCGCGTGGAACTCGGCATGACGGCCATGCCGGCCGGGATGGTGCATCTCGTTGCCGGCAATCTGGGCCAGGTGGTGGGCGTGGTGCGGGTGACGGAAACCCGGCGCGAGGCGCTGCGCGCCGCCGCCTGACTGGACGCTCGCGCGCCGCGCTGGTGTAGTCCGGGCCGAGCGCGGGAATCGCGCCACCTCCCGGGAGTGTCATCATGTCCTTGTCGCGCCGCGTTCTGTTCGGCACCGCCTTGGCCCCCGCCTTCGCCTCGGCGCAGGAATATCCCGCGCGGCCACCGCGCCTGCTGCTGGGCTTTCCGCCGGGCAGCGCGGCGGATGTCGCGGCCCGTGTGATCGCGCCGCCGCTGGGGATGGCGCTCGGCCAGTCCATCGTGGTGGAGAACCGGCCTGGGGCGGGCAGCAACATCGCGACCGAGCAGGCGGTGCGCGCGGCGCCGGATGGTTACACGCTGTTCCTGGGTTCTGTGGCGAATACGATCAATGCGAGCTTGCAGCGCGACCTGCCCTTCGATTTCGCGCGGGACCTGGCGCCCATCGCCCCCCTGGTCAGCGTGCCGAACCTGCTGGTGGTGCATCCTTCCGTGCCGGCGAACAGCGTGGCGGAGCTGATCGCGCTGGCCCGCGCCGGGCAGCTCTTCTTCGGCTCCTCCGGCATCGGCACGGCGCCGCATCTCTCGGGCGAATTGTTCAACCTGATGACGGGCGCGCGGATGACGCATGTGCCCTATCCCGGCAGCGGCCAGGCGGTGACCGACCTGCTGGCCGGCCGTGTGGGCGTGATGTTCTCGCCCGCCTCCACCGTGATCCAGCATGTGCGCGCGGGGCGGCTGCGCGGCCTCGCTTCCACCGGCGTCACGCGCACGGCGGCGGCACCGGAATTGCCGACGATGATCGAGGCGGGGCTGGCCGGCTTCGTCAGCGCTGTCTGGTTCGGGCTGATGGCGCCCGCCGCCACGCCCGCGCCGATCATCGCGCGCCTCTCGGAGGCGGTGCGGGTCGCGATGAACACGGGCGAGACGCGCGCGCAACTGACGGCGCAGGGCTTCGATGTGCTGGAGGGCGGGCCGCCGGAGCTGGCGCGGCTCATCGCGGAAGAGACCACGAAATGGGCGCGGGTGGTGGAAGCCTCCGGCGCGCGGAATAACTGAGAGAGGTAAAGACAGATGGCCAAGCTGAAGCTCGCGGAATGCCGGCGCTTCATTCGTGCGGTGATGGAAAAGGCGGAGGAGATGCAGGTGCCCGTCTCGGTCGCGATCGTCGGGCCGGAAGGGCACCTGATCGCGATGGAGCGCATGGATGATGCGGGCTGGATCACGCCCGAGACGGCCTCGGCCAAGGCCTTCACCATGGCGGCCTTCCGCTCGATGAGCCCGCGCTTCCAGGATGGCCTGGTCACGCAGCAATGGCTGCGGGAGCGCAACCCGCAGCTGGCGGTGAATGCTTCGGTCTTCACCGGCGGCAAGATCTTCATCTCGGGCGGGGCCGCGCCGGTCTTCAAGGGCAATGAGATGGTGGGCGCCTATGGCATCAGCGGCGGGACCTCGGACCAGGACGAGGTGATGGGCAATTACGCGCGCGAGAAGCTGGGCTGGCGCCATACGCCGGCCAAGGACGACACACCCCAGGCGGTGAAGGACCACATCAATTCGATCTACGAGAAGGTGGGCCTCGGCAAGCGCAAGCTCTGAGGCCGTGATGGCATCCGGCCGGATGCCATGGCATTCTGGGGCCGGAGGTGCCCTGATGGCCTGGCTCTTGCGGATGGCGATGTTGGCGGGCGGCGCGGTCGCCGCCTGGTTCGTGGCGCCGGATGCGCCGAACTACACCGTGGTGCAGGGGATGATGACGGTGGCGATCATCGCCGCCTGCGTCATCGCCGCCGCCCTCATCAAGCGGCGCTGATGCATCTCGTCGAGGCTGTCCTCCTGCTCATGGGGGCCTGCGTCGCGCTGGCGGTGCTGGCCCGCTTCGCGGGGCTGCCCTATGCCGTGGTGCTGATCCTGGCGGGGTCGGTCATGGCCTTCATCCCTGGCCTGCCCGACATCACGCTCGACCCCGAATTGGCGCTCGCCTTCTTCCTGCCGCCGCTGCTGCAGGCCAGCGCCTTCAAAACCGACTGGAACGCCTTCCGGCGCAATATCCGCCCCATCCTGCTGCTGGCGGTGGGCTGTGTTCTCTTCACCGCCTTCTTCATCGGCTGGATCGCGCGGCTGCTGGTGCCCGACATGCCCTGGGCCGCGGCCATCGCGCTCGGCGCCATCCTGGCCCCGCCCGATGCGGTGGCGGCGGCGGCGGTGCTGCAGCGCCTCAACCTGCCGCGCCGCATCGTGACCGTGCTGGAGGGCGAGAGCCTGGTGAACGACGCCTCGGCGCTGGTGATCTACCGCTTCGCCATCGCGGCCATGGCGGCCGGGACCTTCGTGCCGCATGAGGCGGTGGGCAGCTTCTTCCTGCTCGGCCTGGGCGGCATCGCCATGGGCTGGGCGGTGGGCTGGGTTGCGCTCTGGGTCATCGGGCGGCTGCATGACACGCTGCTGGAGACCGCGCTCTCCTTCCTGGCCTGCTATGCCGCCTATCTGGCGGCGGAGGCGCTGCATCTCTCGGGCGTGATGGCGGTGGTGACGGCGGGCATCCTGCTCGGCCGCGCGCAGCATCGGGTGTTTTCCGCCCGCACGCGGCTGGAGGCACGCGCGGTCTGGGAATTCGTGGAATTCGTGCTGACCTCGATCATCTTCATCGTGATCGGGCTGCAACTGAACGACATCCTCGCCCGCCTCGGCGACCGCGGCGTGCTGGAACTCACGGGCCTGGCGCTGGCCACCTCGCTGGCGCTGATTGTCTCGCGCTTCCTCTGGGTGTTTCCCGCGGTCTGGCTGCCGCGGCAGATCCGCAGCCTGGCGCGGCGCGACCCCCTGCCGCCCGTCTCGCACATGGTCATCCTCTCCTGGGCGGGCATGCGCGGCGTGGTCTCGCTGGCCGCCGCCATCGCCCTGCCGCTGAACTTTCCGGAGCGCGACCTCATCATCTTCCTGGCCTTCTGCGCCATCCTGGCCACGCTGGTGGTGCAGGGGACGACGCTGGAATGGCTGATCAAGCGGCTGAACCTGGTGCAGCCGCCGCATCCGCACGGGATCGATCCGGAGGAAGCGCATGCGCGCCACGCGGCGGCGGAGGCCATGCTGGGCGCCATCCGCAAGCGCGCGACGGATGTGCTCTATGGCCCGATCGCGAGCGATCTGCTGGGCGAGCATTCGGACCGCGCCGCGCATCTGCAGCGCGTGGTGAAGGGTGGCGGCGCGGCGGCGGCGGAGCGTGCCGCGCGGCGCGCGGTGCGGCTCGAGGCGATCGCGGCCGCGCGGGCCGAGATCCTGGCCTTGCAGCGGGCGGACAGGCTGAGCGAGGAGTTGCTGAGCAAGCTCGCCCAGGAGCTGGATTTCGAGGAGAACCGCCTGAGGACGGCGCTGGGATGAGCATCGCGCAACAGCTGGAGGAAGCGCGGCGCGCGCTGATCGACCTTTCCACGCGCAACCGCCTGCTGAGCCTGCCGGCGCAGGGGCGCTCCCGCGGGGTGATCCGCATCGCCGACGAGGATGCGGGCTTCGTCGTGCAGCAGCTGGCCGCCGGCAAGGGCTTCGGCTTCGAGGCGGCCGTGGCGGGCGAGGCGAAGGGCCGCAAGCGGGCCGAGGGAGTCACGACCGCCAGCGGCACGGCGACGCGCGAGGAATGGCAGCGCGACACGATGCTGCGCGTGGCGATGGCCCCCGAGGAGCTGACGCGCCGCCTGCGCGACGTGATGGCCGATGCGCGCAGCGCGCGCGAGGAAAGCGGCGTGCCGAGCCTCTTCCTGGCGGTGGGCGCGCTGATCTGGCGCGATCCGGGAACGCCGGGCACCGAGCGCATGGCGCCCTTGGCGCTGATCCCGGCCACGCTGGAGCGCGACGGTGTCAGCAACCGCTTTCGCCTGCGCGCGAGCCCCGAGGATGTGGTGGAGAACCTCTCGCTGCGGGAGAAGCTCGCCAGCGATTTCCGCGTGACGCTGCCGGATTTCACGGGGGAGGCGCCGGCGGATTGGGCGGCGCGGATGCAGGCCGCGATCGGCGCGGGGCGCGAGGGCTGGCGAGTCGAGCCGGATGCGCTGGCGCTCGGCATCTTTGCTTTCGCGAAATTCCTGATGTGGCGGGACCTCGATCCTGTCGCGCATCCCGGGCTGCTGACGCATGCGCCCCTGCTGCGGCTGTTGGGTGGCGCGCAGGCGGTGGCCGAGCCGCCGCCCTTCGCCGATGACGCGGATGTGGATGCCGCGATCCCGGTCGAGAAGCTCGATCACGTGGTGGAGGTGGATGGCAGCCAGGCGCTGGCGGCCGAGGCGGTGCGGCGCGGCCATTCGCTCGTGATCCAGGGGCCGCCAGGGACGGGCAAGAGCCAGACCATCGTGAACATCCTGGCCCAGGCGGTGATGGATGGGCGCAGCGTGATCTTCGTGGCGGAGAAGGCCGCGGCGCTGGAAGTGGTGAAGCGGCGGCTGGAGCAGTTCGGCCTGGGTGCCGCCGTGCTGGAGCTGCACAGCGAGAAGCAATCCAAGCGCGCCGTGCTGGATGAGCTGCGCGCCACGCTGGCGCTGCCGCCGCCCGTGCCGCCGCAGCGCGAGGCGGCGGTGCAGAAGCTGGGCGAATTGCGCGGCCGACTGAACCGCCACGCGGCCGCGATGCGCGACACGGTGGGCGAGACCGGGGTGACGGTGCAGGAGGTGGTGGGGCGGCTCGCCGCGCTGCGCGCCTCGGGTGCGGCGCCGCCGCCCTTCCGGCTGGACCCCACGGGGTGGGATGCGGCGCGGCTGCGTGGGCTGCGCGAGGCGGCACGCAATCTCGCGGCCAGCGTGGCGGGGGCGAAAAGCCCCTGGCGTGGCGTGACGGCGCCGCTCGATGCCATCGCGGCGCAGCGGCTGCTGGCGGATCTGCCGCGCGCCATCCGCGCTTTGGCGGCGGCACCCGGTGGTGTTGCGGAGGCCGAAGCGGCGCTGGCGGCGGAAGCCCTGCGCGCGGAGGCGCCGATGCGGCCGGAGGAGGTGCCGGCGGCCGAGGCGCGGCTCGCGGATCTGCGCCTTGTCGCGGCGGCCGAGCCGCGCTGGCTGCCGGGCGCGCTGGAGGTGCCTGGGCTCGCAGCAGCGCGCGATACGCTGGCGAAGCCCGCCGGCATGCTGGGCTTCCTCGATGGCGGGCGGCGGGCCGCCAAGGCGACGCTCGCGGCCGCGCTGCGCGACCCGGAGGATATGGCCGCGCTGGATGCGCTGCTGGCGGCGCAGGTGGCGAAGGCGCGGCTCGGCGCGGGGCCGGATGCCGCCACGCTGGAGCGCGACCTGGCCTGGATGGCGCGACACGCCGCTGCCCTCACCGCGCCGCCGGTGAGCGAGGCGCAGCGCGCGGCGCTCACGGCCTGGGCGGCGATCCGCGAGGCGACGGGGCTTGCCCCCGAGGCGAGCTTCGCCGCCACCGCCGAGCGCCTCGCCGCCATGGCCGCCGAGCCGGAGGCGCTCGCCCCCTGGCAATCCTGGGCGCGGGCCGAGGCGATGGAGCCGAGCCTGGCGCCCCTGGCCGAGGCGCTGTCCTCCGGCGCGCTGGCGCCGGATGCGGCCGAGGCTGCGCTGGACTTCGCGATCCTGGAGGCGCTGCTGCGCGTGGCCATGCGCGAGCATCCCGCGCTCGCGGCCTTCGACGGCGCGGAGGCGGACCGTTGGGTGATGGATTTCCGCGCGGCGGATGCGGCGCGCGTGCGCCTCGCCCGTGCCGAAGCCGCCGCCATCCACGCCGCGCGCGTCGAGGCGCTGCGCAATGGCGAGGAAGCATCGAGCCTCGCCTTCCTGCGCGGCGAATTCGAGCGCAAGCGCGGGCATGCGCCGCTGCGCACGCTGCTTTCGCGCGCCGCACCGCTGCTGCGCAAGGCCAAGCCCATCCTCATGCTCAGCCCGCTGAGCGTCGCGCAATTCCTCGCCAATCCGCATCACGCGACGCAGCCGGGCTTTCCCATCTTCGACCTGCTGGTGATGGACGAGGCGAGCCAGATCGAGCCGGTGGATGCGCTGGGCGCCATCGCGCGGGCGAAGCAGATCGTCGTGGTCGGTGACGACAAGCAGATGCCGCCCACACGCTTCTTCCAGCGCATGACGGAGGATGACGATGACGCGCCGGCCGATGAGGACGCCGCGCTGGCGGCGCGCGATGTGGAGAGCATCCTCGGCCTCGCCAATGCGCGCGGCATTCCGAACGCCATGCTGCGCTGGCACTACCGCAGCCGGCACGAAAGCCTGATCGCCACCAGCAATGCCGAGTTCTACGGCAACCGGCTGCTGGTGCTGCCCTCGCCGCGCCCGCGCAGCCCTTCGCTGGGCCTCTCACTCGTGCGCGTGGATGGGCGCTTCAAGGGCAGTTCCAATGCCGAGGAGGCCCGTGCCGTGGCCGAGGCCGTGCTCCGCCATGCGCGGGAGACGCCGGGCGATACACTGGGGGTCGCCGCCTTCTCCGTCACGCAGCGCGACGCCATCGCCGAGGCCGTGGAGGCGCTCAGGCGGGAAAGCCCGGAGACGGAAGCCTTCTTCACCGCGCATCCCGCCGAGCCCTTCTTCGTGAAGAACCTCGAGAATGTGCAGGGCGACGAGCGCGACAGCATCATGATCAGCGTGGGCTATGGGCGCGGCGCGGATGGGAAGCTCGCCATGCGCTTCGGCCCGCTCTCGAACGAGGGCGGCGAGCGGCGGCTGAACGTGCTCATCACGCGCGCGAAGAAACGCTGCATCGTCTTCTCGGGCATCGGCGCGGAGGAGGTGGATCTGGAGCGCGCCAAGGGGCGCGGCGTGGCCGCGCTCAAGACCTTCCTCGATTTCGCGGCAGGCGGCGCCAGCCTGCGCGTGGCCGCGCGCGAGGGCTCGGCCATCGCGGGGCTGATCGGCGGGCTCATCACGCAATCGGGGCGGGAGGCGGTGCCGCGCTTGGGCTTGTCTGGCCTCTTCCTTGATGTCGCGGCGCGCGGGGCGCAGGGCTTCGATCTCGGCGTGGAGGTGGATGGCGCCGACTGGTCCGGCCTGCGCTGCGCGCGGGACCGTGATCGCGGCCGGCAGATGGCGCTGGAGGGGATGGGCTGGTCACTGGCGCGGAGCTGGTCGCTCGACTGGCTGAACCAGCCGGAAGCGGCGGCGGCGAAGCTGCGCCCGGCCTTGGGGCTGGCCGCGCCCGCAGCCAGCGCGCCCGTCGCGGTCGCACGGCTCGCACCCGCCTATGTGGAAGCGACACTGGACAAGCCGCCCGCCAACCGGGCCGAGTTGGCCGCCCTCATTGCCGCCATCGTCGCCACCGAGGCGCCGGTGCATGGCGAGGCCATCCAGGAACGCCTGCGCCTGCTGCTCGGCCCGGCTGCGCCCGATGCCAAGGCCTTCACCGGCGCGCTGAACGAGGCGCGGCTGCTGCAGGGCCTCAGCGAATCCGCCGGCTTCTGGTTCCCGGAGGAACGCGGCGCCGTGGTGGCGCGGGACCGCTCGGCGGCGGCCGCCCATCTGCGCCGCCCGGCGATGATCCATGCCGAGGAGGTCCTGGCCGGCGCGCGCCTGGTGCTGGAGATGGACCCCCGGGCGAATGAGGAGGAGATCGCCCAAGGCCTGGTCCGTCTCTTCGGCCTGGATGCCGCCGCCGGGCCGGCGCTGGCGGCGCGTGTCGCGATTTTGGTCGGTTCCGGGCAACTCATGCCCAAGCCTGGGGCATGATCGGCGCACTCGATCAAAAATTCCAAAACTATTCATTGGCAAAGAGATGCTGCGACGCAATATCTCAGGGCGCAGCCGGAATGACCGGCGCGTATCCCACAGCTTCGCAGGAGACACCCCCATGCTGACCGTCGGCGACAAGTTCCCGAGCTTCGACCTCACCGCCGTGCAGGGCGGCCCCGAGGGCCTGAAGGGGCCGGGCAAGTCCTTCATCCAGGTCACCGACCAGAGCGACGCCGGCAAGTGGAAGGTCGTGTTCTTCTGGCCGAAGGACTTCACCTTCATCTGCCCGACCGAGATCGCCGCCTTCGGCAAGCTGCAGTCCGAGTTCGCGGACCGTGACGCGGTGATCTACGGCGTCTCGACCGACAGCGAGTTCGTGCACCTGAACTGGCGCGTCCACAATGCCGACATCAAGGACCTGCCCTTCCCGATGCTGGCCGATGTGAAGCGTGAGCTGAGCACGGCGCTGGGCGTCCTCGACAAGGCCGCGGGCGTGCCGCTGCGCGTGACCTTCATCGTCGATCCCGAGGGCACGATCATGCATGTCTCGGTGAACGGCCTGAACGTGGGCCGCAACCCGCAGGAGACGCTGCGCATCCTCGACGCGCTGCAGACGGACGAGCTCTGCCCCTGCAACTGGACGAAGGGCGAAGAGGCCCTGAACCCGCAGGAGCTCTTCTCCAAGGCCGCCTGAGTCATTTGTTCGCCGCGTAGCTAGCCGCCACACCAACCCTAGCTCCGCGGCGAAAAGGGGGGCAATCAGCCCCCCTTAGACCCCCCGGCCGCTTTGCGGCGGGGGGCTTCTCTTTCCCCACATCCGATCATTTTCTCATGGAGCCCGCGTGATGTCGCTGGAAGCCCTGCGCAATGCCCTCCCCGAATACGCCAAGGACCAGAAGCTGAACCTCGGCTCGCTGGCGGCCGAGCCCTCGCTCACCGTGCAGCAGCGCGCGGGCACCTTCATCGTCTCGGCGCTGGCCAGCCGCAATGCGACGGTCACGCGCGCCATCCTTGCCGAGTTCGGCCCGCAACTCTCCGCCGAGGCGCTGGCAGCGGCCAAGGGTGCCGCCTCCATCATGGGGATGAACAACATCTACTACCGCTTCACGCACCTGGTGGGCGGCGATTACCCCTCCATGCCGGCCAAGCTGCGCATGAACATCATGGCCAAGCCCGGCGTGGAGAAGGCGGATTTCGAGCTCTGGTCGCTCGCGGTTTCCGCCATCAATGGCTGCGGCATGTGCATGGAGAGCCACGAGAAGGTGGTGAAGCATGCCGGCCTGACCAGCGAGCAGGTGCAGGCCGCGGTCCGCATCGCCTCCGTCGTGCATGCCACGGCGGTGACGATCGAGGCGGAAGAGGCCGCCGCCGGCTGAGGCGGAATGCGGGAGGGCGCCGCCCTCCCGCGCGAGATCATGCCAACGGCACGAAGGCTTCCCCTTCGTGCCCCTCAGGCGCATCGTGCCGAGCGCACGCCTCCGGCGTGACGCGGGCCGCCTCCGCGGCGGCATGTGCCGCGGCGCGCATTCGCATGCTCGGCCCTGCGGGCCGCAGGTCGGAACTTCGTGCGCTTGGGATCACTCCAGCCCTGGGATCACTCCAGCGAGATTCGCGCCTCGCGCACCACCGGCCCCCAGACGCGCGCGAAATCCGCGTGCACCTGCTGGTACTCGGCCGAGGAGACGGTGCGGCCCAGCGGATAGAGCCCGGCGGCGATCAGGCGCCGCTCCGTATCGGGATCGGCCAGCACGCGCTGCATCGCGGCGTGCATCTCGGCCACCATGGCCGGCGGCATGCCGCGCGGGCCGGAAATCCCGGTCCAGGAGGAAACGGTCAGGGCAGGCAGTCCCAGCGCCTCATAGGTCGGCACGCCGGGCAGCGCCGGGAAGGGCTGCGCCGTCGAGACGGCGATGGCGCGCACCTGGCCGGCCTCGATCGCGCCGGTGGTGCCGGCCATCGGCGTCAGGAAGCAGTCCACCTCGCCGGCGATTGTCGCCTGCAGCCCGGGGCCCGTCCCGCGATAGGGCACATGCACCCAGCGCCCGCCCACCAGCTTCGCCATCATCTCCCCCTGGAGATGCTGCATGCCGCCCACGCCCGAGGAGCCATAGGTCAGCCCCTGCGGCCGCGCGGCCGCCGCGGCGCGCAATTCTGCGAAGCTGCGGAAGCCGCTGTTGCCCGGCAGCAGCATCACCGTCGGCGTGTCGGCCACCATGGCGATGTGGGTGAAGTCGCGGTCGCCGTCATAGGGCGGCGGCTGCATGGCCAGCGGCACGATGCCATGCGGCGAGGTGTTGGAAATGCCGATGACGGAGCCATCCGGCGGCGCCTGCACCACGAGCCGCGTGCCGATGGAGCCCGAGGCCCCGGCCCGGTTCTCGATGACGATGGTGCGCCCCAGCGCCGCCGCCAGCCCTGGCTGGATGATGCGCGCCGTGGTGTCCGAGGCGCCGCCCGGCGCGAAGGGCACGATCAGGCGCAGCGTGGCGGCTTGCGCGCGCGCCACATGCGGCGTGGCGAGGGAGAGGGCGAGCAGGTGGCGGCGGTGCATGGGGGTCTCCGAAAGGCGGGCTGAGCGCGTGACGAAGCAAGCGGCGGGCCAGGAGGCGCGTCAGATGCCGAAGAAGCGCCGCGCGGTCCCGCTTTCGATGGCGCTCACCTCCTCGGCGGGCAGGCCGGCCGCGGCCAGGGTGGCGCGCGGATCCTCCTCGCCCATGTCGAAGGGATAGTCGCTGCCGAGCATGATGCGGCCGGGCCCCACCAGCTCGAACAGCATGCGCAGCAGGCGCGGATCGAACACCACCGTGTCGTACCAGAGGCGCGAGAGATAGGCCGAGGGGGGCTCGGCCGTGAGGCGCCGCAGCTCCGGCCGGCGCCGCCACGCATGATCCAGCCGCCCGGCCAGGAAGGGATAGAAGCCGCCGCCATGCACGATCTTCACGCGCAGCTCCGGGTGGCGGTCCAGCACGCCGCCGAGGGTGAGGTGATTGGCGGCGATCACTTCCTCCAGCGGATTGCCCACCGTGTTGACCATGAAGAAGCGCCCAAGCCGCGCGCCATCCGAGAAGCCGAGCGGGTGCAGCACCAGTGCCGCCCCGAGCCGCGCCAGCCGCGCCCAGAGCGGATCGAGCGCGGGGTCGGAGAGCTCCATCGCGCCCGCGCGCGTGTCGATCTGAAAGCCCTTGAGGCCGAGTTCCTCGACCGCGCGCGCGGCTTCATCCGGCGCGCGGTCGGGTGCGGTCATCGGCAAGGTGCCGATGCCGGTGAAGGCGCCGGCGCCGGCCGCGACCAGCCCGGCCACATGTTCGTTTTGCGCGCGGGAGAGGGCGATGAGCAGATCCGGCTCCGCCCAGTAATGCTGCTGGCCGGGGGCCGGCATCACGACCTGATGGTCCACGCGCATGCGCGCCATGTCCGCGCGGCGCGCGGCGATGTCGAGGAAGCGGCGTGAGAGCTCGGGGAATTGCGCCTGGTCCACCGCGGCGCTTTCCGGCTCCATGTCGCGATTATAGGGAATGGCGCGGAGCTCGGGCCGCCCGGCCACCATCGGGTTCACGCCGGGGCAGAGCGTGTGGGTGTGCGCGTCAATGATCATGGCCGGATACCGCGAGAGGGATGCGGTGTGTGATGCGGTGCGCGGCGGGGAGCGTCAACGCGCGCGGCGCCGCGGTCGTGGACGGCCGCCGCGCGGCTTGCCCTGTCCGGCATCAGCGCCTGCCCATTCGCGAGGCAAGCGCGGCGGTGAGGCGTCGCCTCTCGCCCTCGGTACCTAAGCGGGCCGGCCTTCGATGCGATAGGCCGGGTCGTTATAACCCGGCGTCGCGGCATGGCCCGGCGTGACGAGGCCGCTGATCACCGCCTCATCCTCCGCCGTGTAGGTGCAGCCGAGGGCCGCGATGTAGTCCGCGAGCTGCGCCTCGGTGCGCGGGCCGACGATGGCGCCGGTGATGATCGGGTTGTGCAGCACCCATTGGATGGCGAGATGCGCGGACGCAACGCCGCGCGCCGCCGCGTGCTGCGCCAGCTTTTGCGCCGTGGCGATGGAGGCCGGGTGCCATTCCGCCTCCATCATGCGCTTGTCGCCCCGGCCCGCGCGGCTTTCGGGCGCGGGCGGCGCGGCGGGGTCGTATTTCGCGGTGAGCACGCCGCGCGCGAGCGGGCTATAGGGGAAGACGCCCATCCCGTAATGCGCGGCGACGGGCAGCACCTCGACCTCCGCCATGCGGTTCAGCGCGTGATAAAGGGGCTGGTTCACGATGGGCCGGTCCACGCCGAGCCGATCGCAAGCCTCGCAGAGGGCGGCGATGCGCCAGGCGCGGAAGTTCGACAGGCCGAAGCCACGGATCTTGCCGGCGCGGATCAGGTCACCCAGCGCGGCCACGGTCACCTCCAGCGGCGTGTCGTGGTCCTCGCGGTGCAGATAGAGGATGTCGATGTGGTCGGTGCCGAGGCGCCTGAGGCTGCCTTCCACGGCGCGGATCATCCAGGCGCGGGAGAGGCCCTTCTCGTTCTGCCCCGGCCCCATCGGGTTGCCGAGCTTGGTGGCCAGGACCCAATCGTTGCGCGTGCCGGCCAGCGCCTGGCCCACCACCTCCTCCGAGGCGCCACGCGAATAGACATCGGCCGTATCGAGGAAGTTGAAGCCGGCGTCCTTGGCGGTCGCGATCATGCGGGCGCTGGTGGCGGCGTCGGTCGGGCCGCCGAACATCATCGTCCCGAGGCAGAGCCGGCTGACGCGCATCCCGCTGCGGCCGAGCACACGATATTCCATGGCGTTCCCCCTCACGTGTCGGGATTAGGATAATCCCGGCCCGGGCGGGCGCGATACCCCGGCAGGCTCCAGCCATAGCGCAGCGCGGCCGCGCGGATCAGGAAGCAGGTCATCACGCCGGCCAGGAAGGCGGGCTCGCGCCAGACGCCGTCCAGCCGCAGCAGGATGAAGACCGTGGCCCCGGCCGCGGCGGCCGTGACGTAGATTTCGCGGCGGAGGATGAGCGGGATCTCGTTGCAGATCACGTCCCGCGCGATGCCGCCGAAGGTGGCGGTGATCACGCCGAGGATGACCGCCGCCCAGGCATGCGCGCCGGCCAGCAGCGCGATCTCGGCGCCCAGCACGGCATAGATGGACAGTCCCACCGCATCGGCCCAGAGCAGGGCGCGGAAGCGGTTCTGCACCAGATGGGCCATGAAGAAGACGAGGATGGCCGAGACGACGGCGACGGCCACCAGCTCCGGCGCTTTCAGCCAGAAGACCGGCGTGCGGCCCAGCAGCAGGTCCCGCAGGGTGCCGCCGCCGAAGCCGGTGACGATGGCGATGAGGATGAAGCCCACCGCATCCATCTGCTTGCGCGAGGCGACCAGCGCGCCCGAGATCGCGAAGACCGCGATGGCGGCGTGGTCGATCCAGTAGAGCCAGGCGTCGAGCGCGGCCACTATTCGGCGGGCTGCACGCGCGGCCCGGGCGCCGCCGCCATGGCCCGCGCGCTGCCGGCGCAAAGCAGGGAGAGGACGAGCAGGCTCGCCACCACGGGCAGCACCAGCCAGGTCAGGCCGAAATCGATCAGCAGCCCCATGGGCACGGGCATGAGGGCGGAGCCCAGCGGCAGGCCGGCGCTGACGAAGCCGAAGACCTTGCCGATCTCACCGGGCGGGCAGGCCTCCTTCAGCATCACGTCGCGCGGCGTGCGGGACGAGCCGAGGCAGAGACCGGCGACGAGGGCGACGGGCGCCAGCAGCCATTCGGCGATGGGCACGAAGCCGAGGGAGAGGATCAGGCCCGCGGCGCAGAGCGTCAGCACCGTGACGAAGCCCAGCAGGTTCCCGCCCTTCTTGTCGGCCCACCAGCCGCCCACCAGCGTGCCGCCCGTCGCACCCGCCATGTAGCCGGTGAGCGCCAGCGAGGCGACGGCGATGGGCGTGCCCCAGAGCTTGCCCAGCACGGTGATGAGGAAGGCCGTCATGCCCGAGCCCGCCATGGCCGAGAGCAGGAAGAAGGCGAAGAAGGCGAGGATGGGCTTGCTGGTCAGCAGCCGCACGCCGCCTTCCTTCTTGGGCCCGCGCGCCTTCGGCTGGTCGCTCAGGATGCGCGACTGCCAGAGGATGAGGCCGACGACGGGCACGCCCAGCAGCCCCACCAGCATCAGCGCGCCGCGCCAATCCATCACCAGCAGCAGCAGCGCGATGGTGGGGGGTGCCAGCGCGAAGCCGAGATTGCCGGTGAAGGTGTGCAGCGCGAAGGCGCGGCCCACGAATTCCTTGCGGATGGAGCCGGCGAGGATGGCGTAGTCGGCCGGGTGGATCACGGAATTGCCGATGCCCGACAGCACGGCCAGCACCAGGATCAGCCGGAAATCCTGGACGAAGGCCATGGCGCTGATGGAGAGCGCCATGAGCAGCGTGCCGCCCACCAGGAAGCGCCGCGCGCCATACTTGTCCACGAGGAAGCCCACGGGCGTCTGCAGCAGGGCCGTGGTGCCGCTCATCAGCGCGAGCGAGGCGCCGAGCATGGCGAAGGAGACGTCGAACTCCGCGCGCCAGAGCAGGAAGATCGGCGGCAGGCAGAGCATGTAGAAGTGGCTGAGGAAGTGGCCCGTGCCGATCAGGGCGCAGATCTGATAGTCGCGGCGGGCGGAGAGGGTGGCTTCGCTCATCGCCGGAACCTGAGCGCGGCCGGGGGCTGCGTCAATGTCGCGCGCCGGGGCTTAACGCCATTTCATGCCGGCGGCGCCAATTCGCCGAGTGGCCAGCGCGGCCGGGGGGCGAGGGCCATGGCGTCGCGCTGGCCGGCGCGCAGGCGCTCCAGCCCGGCCCAGGCCACCATCACGGCATTGTCGCCGCAGAGGCGCAGCGGGGGGGCGAGCAGGGGGAGGGGGGTGGCCCCGGCCAGCGCCGCGCGCACCGCCTGGTTGGCGGCGACGCCACCCGCCACGACCAGCGCCGTCGCCTCGGGCAGCATGGCGGCCGCATTGCGGGCACGGTCGGCCAGCACGGCGGCGACGGCGGCCTGGAAGCTGGCCGCGATGTCCTCGCGCCGGTGCCCCTTGCCCACGGCCTGGGCCACGGCGGTCTTGAGGCCGGAGAAGGAGAAGTCGCAGCCCGGGCGGCGCAGCAGCGGGCGCGGCAAGGGCACGGCGCCGGCATCCCCGCCGGCGGCGAGCCGCTCCAGATGCGCGCCGCCGGGCCAGGGCAGGCCGAGCAGCTTGGCCGCCTTGTCGAAGGCCTCGCCCACCGCGTCATCCAGCGTGGTGCCCAGGCGGCGGTAGCGGCCCAGCCCTTCCACCGCCACGCATTGGCAATGCCCGCCGGAGACGAGGATCAGCAGATAGGGATAGGCGGGCGGCGTCTCGAACAGGCCCGGCATCCGCGCCGTCAGCGCATGCGCCTCCAGGTGGTTCACGCCGAGGAAGGGGATGCCTGCCCCCATCGCCAAACCCTTGCCCAGGCTGGCGCCGACGATGAGGCCGCCGATCAGCCCGGGCCCGGCCGTCGCGGCCACGCCGCCGAGGTCCCGCGGGGTGAGGCCCGCCCGGTCCAGCACGCCGCGGACCATGCCCTCCAGGCGCTGGAGATGGGCGCGGGCGGCGATCTCGGGCACCACCCCTCCGAAGCGCGCATGCTCGGCCGATTGGGTGAAGACCGCCTCGGCGAGGATTTGTCCGGTCCCATCCAGCACGGCGGCGGCGGTTTCGTCGCAGCTGCTCTCGATTCCGAGGACCGGCAATGCATCGGGGCGGGTTTCGTTCATCACTCCCGCCCTATATGACGCGCCGATGTCTTCCGCCATGTCCGCCCCGAGCCCGGCTTCGCACCCGGCCAAGCATTCCCGCATGCGCGCGCTGCCGCTGCGCGTGGGCACGCGCGCCTCGCCGCTGGCGCTGTGGCAGACGCGGCATTTCCTCGAGATCATCACCGGCTTCTGCCCGGTGCTGCGCGGCGTGAATGCCTTCGAGGAGCACGCCATCGCCACCACGGGCGACCTGGTGCAGAACCGGCGGCTCGCCGAGATCGGCGGCAAGGGCCTGTTCGCCAAGGAAATCCATGAGGCGCTGCTGGACCGGCGCGTGGATTTCGCCGTGCATTCGCTGAAGGATCTGGAGACCGAGATGCCCCCCGGCATCGTGCTCGCCTGCACGCTGCGGCGGGAGGATGCGCGCGATGCGCTGGTGCTGGGCCCGGGCTGCGGCACGCCGGACCCCTCCGACCCCTATGCCTGCCTGCCGCGCGGCGCCGTCGTCGGCTCTTCCTCGCTGCGGCGGCAGTCGCAGCTGCTGGCCGCGCGGCCGGACCTGAAGGTGGTGACCCTGCGCGGCAATGTGCAGACGCGGCTGGACCGCGTGGCCCGTGGCGAAGTGACGGCGACGCTGCTGGCGCTGGCCGGGCTGCGCCGCCTGGGGCTGGAGGATCGCGCCGGCGTGGTCCTGCCGCCCGAGGTGATGGTGCCGGCGGCCGGCCAGGGCATCGTCGGCATCACCACCCGCGCGGATGACGTGGAGCTGCATGAGCTGCTCTCGGGCATCGAGGATCGCGAGGCGGCGGCCGTCTCCAAGGCGGAGCGCGCGCTGCTGGCGGCGCTGGACGGCTCCTGCCGGACGCCGATCGGCGGGCATGCGCGGCTGCTGACGGATGGGACGCTGCAGCTGACCGGCCTGGTGGCGCGGGAGGATGGCAGCTTCCTGCTCAAGCGCGAGGTGCGCGGCGCGGCCGAGGATGCGGCACGGATTGGCGCCGCGCTGGGTGAGGAATTGCGGGCGGATAGCCCGGCCGACATCTTCGGCTGACGTGAAGGGCGGCGTTCTCGTCACCCGGCCCGAACCGGGCGCGGCCGAGACCGCCAGGCGGCTGAGCGCGCTGGGCTTCACGCCGGTGCTGGCGCCGGCGCTGCTGCTGGCGCCACGCCCGCTGGCGCCACCCGCCCACGCCCAGGCCCTGCTCCTGACCAGCCGCGCGGCGGCGCGTGCGTTGACCCCCTGGGCCATCCGCGTGCTGGCGGTGGGCACGGCGACGGCCGAGGCGGCGCGCGCTTCTGGCTTTGCCGATGTGCGCGCTGCGGGCGGTGATGCGGCGGCGCTGGCGGAACTTTGCGCCGAGACCCTGCGCCCCGCCGACGGCCCGCTGCTGCTGGCGGTGGGCGAGGGCTATTCGCTCGACCTCACGGCGCTGCTGCGGGCGCGCGGCTTCCGGGTGATCCGCCGCGTGGTCTATGCGGCGCGCGAGGCGACCACCCTGCCGGAGGCGGCAAGGGCCGCGCTGCTGGCGGGCCAAGTGTCACACGCGATGTTCTTCTCGCCCCGCAGTGCGGCGTGTAGCGTGGCGCTGCTCACGGGCGGCGGATTGGCTTCGGCGCTCCAGGGCATCGAGGCGCTGGCGATCAGCCCGCGCGTGGCGGCGGCGCTGGAAGGGGTCTCCTGGCGGGGCCTTCGCGTGGCGGCGCGGCCGGACCAGGACCATCTCTTGGAGCTGCTGCCATGACCCGCAAGCTCGATCCCGCCTGGGTGGCGCTGCTGGGCGCGGGGCTGCTGCTGGTGCTGGCCATCCTCTGGCTGCTGAGCGGGCGCACGCCGCCGGCGCGGACGGATGAACGCGTGGCGGCGGCCGAGGCGCGGATCGCGCAGCTCGCGGCACGCCCGGTGGTGGAGCCGGCGGCGCTGGAGGCCGCGCTGACGCGTCTGGCGGCAGCCGAGGCGACCATCCGCCTGCTGAGCGACCGCCCGGCGGGCGACCCCGTGGCGCTGGCCGCGCTGGAGCGGCAGGTCGCAGCGGATCGCGCGGCCGGGCAAGTGGCGTTGCAGGAACGCATCGCGGCGCTGGAGACGGCGCTGACGCAGCGCATCGCCCAGGCGACGGCGGCGGTGGAGGCGGCCGGGACGGCGCGGCTCGATCAGCGCCTCGCCGCGCTCGAGGCCAGTATCATCGCGCGGCGCGAGGCGGCGGAACAGGCGCTGGGCGCGCGCGTCGCGCAGCTCGATCAGGCGCGTCTGGCGGGCGAGGCGAGCCTTGGCCAGCGCGTGACCAATCTGGAAACCGGGCTGCTGCAGCGCCTCGCCGCGCTGGAGGCGCTGGTCGCGCAGCGCGTCGCGGCCATGGAGGCGCAGGCGGCGCAGCGGCTGGCGCCCGTCGAGCAGGCCTTGCAGCGCCTCGCGGCGGCCGAGGCGCGGACCGAGCGGCTGGCGGCCATTGATGCGCTGCGCGCGCTGCTCGATGCCGGGCAGCCGCTGGCGCCCGCGCTGGCGCGGTTGGGTCAGACGGCGCCGCCGGCGCTGGCCCGCTTCGCCACCACTCCGCCGCCGACGGAGCCTGCGCTGCGCCTCGGCTTCGAGGAGGCTTTGCGCCAGGCACGGGCGGTGGCGCAGGAGGGCACGCTGCCCCGGCTGAACAGCCTGCTCACCATCCGCCGCGGCGAGGAGGTGGTCTGGGGCGATGCGACCGAGGTGAATGTGGAACGCGCCCGCCGCGCGCTGGAGGCGGGGGATGTGGAGGGCGCGCTCGGCCATCTCTCGCGCCTGCCGGAGCCGCTGCGCCAGGGCCTGCGCGCCTGGCTGGAAGAGGCGCAGGCCCTGGCCCAGGCGCGCTTCGCGCTCAGGGCGCTGGCCGGCGGCTGATGCGGCTGGTCCTCAAGCTGCTGCTGGTGCTGC
This sequence comes from Roseococcus sp. SDR, assembly GCF_019083995.1. Lineage (GTDB taxonomy): Bacteria > Pseudomonadota > Alphaproteobacteria > Acetobacterales > Acetobacteraceae > Roseococcus. Next base: position 118,824 of record NZ_JAHRCU010000009.1, on the reverse strand, counting down.
TGGCGGGCTTCGCCGGCGTGATCTGGCTGATGGAGCTGGGCGGCAGCGTCGAGATTCGGCATGGCGACCTCTGGATCGGGGCGCCGCTGGCCGCCGCGCTGATCCTGCTGGCCTTGGCCTTCCTGCTGCTGCACGCGCTGCTGCGGCTCTGGTCCTGGCTGCTGGCCTGGCCCCTGCGGCGGCGGTTGCGGCTGGAGCGGGCGCACCGGGCCGAGGGCGAACAGGCGCTGACACGCGCCCTGGTGGCGCTGGCGGCGGGCCGGGCGGAGGCGGCGCGGATCGAGGTGACGCGGGCGCGGCGGCTGATGGGCGACAGCCCGCAATTGCTGCTGCTGGCGGCCGAGGCCTCCCGCGCCGAGGGGGATGAGGCCGCCGCCGCCGAGGCCTTCCAGGCGCTCGCGGCCCAACCCGAGGCGCGCTTCCTCGGCCTGCGCGGGCTGTTGCGCCAGGCGGAAGCGCGGGGCGACTGGGATGCGGCGCGCGAGATCGCGGCCGAGGCGCAGGCGGTCGAGCCTGAGGCCGATTGGCTCCGCGCCGAGCGGTCGGAGGTGGCACGGCGCCGGCAGGATTGGAGCGAGGCGCTGGCGCTCTCCGGCGCGGATGCGCCCCGTGCCGCACTCAGCCTCGCCGCCGCCCTGCAGGAGCGTGACCCGGTCCGTGCGGCCGAGCTGGAGCGCCAGGCCTTCCTGGCCGAGCCCGGCTTCGCGCCAGGCGTCATCGCCCATGCGACGCGGCTGCTGGATGCCGGGCAGCAGCGCCGGGCGCGGGGGGTGCTGCAGCGCGGCTGGAATGCGGCACCGCATCCGGGCATCGCGGAGCTGGTGCTGAGCCTGGACACGGACCGCATCCGCCGGGTGCGGCTGGTGGAGGAATTGACGCGCCACACCCCCACCCATCCGGAAAGCCGGCTGCTGCGCGCGCGCATCGCCTTCGAGGCTGGGCTGACCGGGCGCGCGCGGCATGAGCTGACCCTCTGGCGCGAGACCGGGCAGGCGGACCAGCGCTGCTACGCCCTGCTGGGCGAGGTCGAGCGGGCCGAGCACGGGCCGGATGCGGCGCGCGAGCGCGAGGCAGGCTGGCTGCGCGAGGCGGCGATGGCCCCGGTGCCACCGGTCTGGCGCTGCGGGCATTGTGGGGCGGAGCATTCCGAATGGAAGCCGCTCTGTGGCGCCTGCGGCACGGCGGGGGCGATCACCTGGAGTGGCGCGGGGAAGTAAGCCCCCAGGCGCGCCACGCGAAGGATGTGGGTTGCGACAATGCCGAATCCGGCCGCACGTGCGGCCGGCGGAGCGCTTCAGCGATCCGAAGCCAAGCGCGCGGGCGCGCGCGCCCGGCGCCTGAGGGCGCAAAAAATCTCTGGGCGGTTAATGCAACAAAAACACCCCGTTGGCGTATTTCAGGTCCGCCGGGCGGATCAGGGCGGCGCTGGCCACGCGGACGGAGTGGAGCGGCCCTTCGATTTCGCGCTTCCAGTAGTCCAGAAAGCGGGTCAGTTCGGGAAAACTCGGCGCCAAATCGTGCTTCTGCCAGATGAAGGTCTGAAGAACGCCCGGGTGGTCGGGCATGTGGTAGAGGATTTCCGCCGTGGTCAGGCGCCAGTCCTTTTGGCGGACCATGGGGGAGAGAACATCCAGCATCAGGCAGCCTCCGTCAGGGTCGTCTCCAACCCGCGGGACCGGCTGATCCTCCGGCCGGCCCGTTGCTCGGGCTGGTCACGTCATGAGGCTGACATGATCGGAAGCGGCTTCGCTAGAAAAATCTTTTGTGGAATCAGGTGATTAGCACTCGCACTCGAAGAGTGCTGCCATCCGCCTTGACTCTGGCCGAGGCCCCGCCTAACTCCCTGGCACTCCTCGCCAGTGAGTGCCAACAGGCGCCGCACGCGGGGAGGTTCCCATAGCCTGACTCATCAGGAGGAAAGAACCGACATGAAGTTCCGCCCCTTGCACGACCGCGTTCTCGTTCGCCGCATCACGGCCGAGGAAAAGACCGCGGGCGGCATCATCATCCCCGACACCGCCAAGGAGAAGCCGCAGGAGGGTGAGGTTCTGGCCGTTGGCGCCGGCACCATCAACGACAAGGGCGAGGTCCGCCCGCTCGACGTGAAGGCGGGTGACCGCATCCTGTTCGGCAAGTGGTCCGGCACCGAGGTGAAGGTCAACGGCGAAGAGCTGCTGATCATGAAGGAATCCGACGTGATGGGCATCGTCGAGGCCTGATCGGCCCGCACGACCATCGCTTTCAACCCCATATGAGGTGATCAAATGGCTGCCAAAGACGTGAAGTTCGGCGCTTCGGCGCGTGAGAAGATGATCCGTGGCGTGGACATCCTGGCCGACGCCGTGAAGGTGACGCTGGGCCCCAAGGGCCGCAATGTCGTGATCGACAAGTCCTTCGGTGCGCCCCGCATCACGAAGGACGGCGTGACCGTCGCGAAGGAGATCGAGCTCTCCGACAAGTTCGAGAACATGGGCGCCCAGATGGTGCGCGAAGTGGCCTCGAAGACCAACGACATCGCCGGTGACGGCACCACCACCGCGACCGTGCTGGCCCAGGCCATCATCCGCGAGGGTGCGAAGGCGGTTGCCGCCGGCATGAACCCGATGGATCTGAAGCGCGGCATCGACAAGGCGGTCGCCCAGGTCGTCGCCGAGCTCGAGACCAAGACGAAGAAGATCACCACCTCCGCCGAAGTCGCCCAGGTCGGCACCCTCTCCGCCAATGGCGAGAAGGAAATCGGCGAGATGATCGCCTCCGCCATGGAGCGCGTCGGCAATGAGGGCGTGATCACGGTCGAGGAAGCCAAGAGCATCCAGACCGAGCTCGACGTCGTCGAGGGCATGCAGTTCGACCGCGGCTATGTCTCCCCGTATTTCATCACGAATGCGGAGAAGATGATCGCGGAGATGGATCAGCCCTACATCCTGATCTTCGAGAAGAAGCTCTCCCAGCTGCAGCCGATGCTGCCCCTGCTCGAGGCCGTGGTGCAGAGCGGCCGTCCGCTCGTCATCATCGCCGAGGACGTGGAAGGCGAGGCGCTGGCCACGCTGGTGGTCAACAAGCTGCGTGGCGGCCTGAAGATCGCCGCCGTGAAGGCGCCGGGCTTCGGTGATCGCCGCAAGGCGATGCTCGAGGACATCGCGATCCTGACCGGCGGCCAGATGATCAGCGAGGACCTCGGCATCAAGCTCGAGAACGTCACGCTGGCCATGCTGGGCAAGGCCAAGACCGTCCGCATCGAGAAGGAGAACACCACGATCGTCGATGGTGCCGGCTCGAAGGACGAGATCAACGGCCGCTGCGAGCAGATCAAGGCGCAGATCGAGGAGACCACCTCGGACTACGACCGCGAGAAGCTGCAGGAGCGCCTGGCGAAGCTCGCCGGTGGCGTGGCCGTCATCCGCGTCGGTGGCAGCACCGAAGTGGAAGTGAAGGAGCGCAAGGACCGCGTGGACGACGCGCTGCATGCGACGCGCGCCGCCGTTCAGGAAGGCATCGTGCCGGGTGGTGGCACCGCGCTGCTGCGCGCCTCGACCAACCTGGCCTCGCTGAAGGGCCTGAACAACGACGAGCAGGTCGGCATCGAGATCGTCCGCAAGGCGATCCAGGCGCCGGTGAAGCAGATCGCCGCCAACGCCGGCAAGGACGGCGCGGTGATCGCGGGCGAAGTGCTCCGCTCCAGCGAGTGGACCTTCGGCTATGACGCCCAGCTCGACGAGTACAAGGACCTGGTGAACGCCGGCATCATCGACCCGACCAAGGTCGTGCGCACGGCGCTGCAGGACGCGGCCTCGGTCGCCTCGCTGCTGATCACCACGGAAGCCATGGTGGCCGAGCGTCCGGCGAAGCCGGCGGCGCCCGCCGGCGGCCCGGGTGGCGGCATGGGCGGCATGGGCGACATGGACTTCTAAGAAGTCCTTCGCTCGACGCGAAACGAGAGGGGCGGTCCGCAAGGGCCGCCCTTTCTTTTTGCGCCACGCGTGCCGTGCATGGCAGCAGGCCGACCGGTTTTGTTTGACTTCGCCGGGGCGATCTGCGCTTGTGCGCCTCACCTTCGTCTTGCCGTGCCGACCCCAGAAGCTCTCTTCAGACCCGCTGGATGTGTACCCGCCGGACAACGCGTGCCCCTGCCGGGAAAGGTGCGGGCGATCAGCGCGTGTTCTGCGAAGTCCGGCTGGAGTGGGTGATATGCGCCGGAGATTCCCGCGCGCAGGATTTTGGAGAATAAGCGGATGGCTTCTGGCACCGTGAAATGGTTCAACGCCACCAAGGGTTACGGCTTCATCTCGCCGGCCGGCGGTGGTTCCGATGTGTTCGTGCACATCACGGCGGTTCAGGCCGCCGGCCTGCAGGGCCTGAAGGACGGCCAGCAGATTTCCTACGAGCTGGCGGAAGAGCGCGGCAAGACCTCCGCGGTCAACCTCAAGGCCGGCTGAATTCGGCGATCCCTCCGGGATCGCGGATGATGAAGGGCGCTCCGCAAGGGGCGCCCTTTTTTCGTGCGCCACGCGAAGGTTTCGTCACGCGGCGTGGATGAGGTAGAACCGCGCGATGGACCACCCCGCGCCCCACCCCTATCGCGACGGATTGCCGCCCGCCCCGCCCGGCCCGCCGGAGGGCGAACAGCACGCGCTGCTGAGCCGCGCGGAAGTACCCTTCCTGACCGGGCTGGCGCAGGGGCCGGTGCTGCCGCTCGCCGTCATCATCGGCCTGCTGGCGGGGGGCATCAGCGGGCCCGCGCTGCTGGCGGGCGGCCTCGCGGCGCTGGGTGCGGGGGCGGTGGTCGCCGCGCTGGCGCGGTACTTCGCCGTGCTGGGCGCCACAGAGCGCTACGCGGCCGAGCGCCGCCGCGAGGAAGCCGAGACCGAGGAATACCCCGAGCGCGAGCGATGGGAGGTCGCGGCCGTGCTGCACCGCTACGGCCTGCGTGGCGATACGCTGGCCCGCGCGGTGGAGGCCATCGCCGCCGACAAGCGCCGTTGGGTGGATTTCATGATGCGCTTCGAGCTTGACCTGATCGAGCCGCAACCGGCCCGCGCGGCGCAGGAGGCGGCGGCGCTGGCCGTTGGTCAGGCGATGGGCGGCCTCCTCCCGTTGCTGCCGCTGATGCTGCTCGATGCGCCGGGCGCCTGGCCCTCGCTGCTCGTGACGCTCCTCGGCGTGGCGCCGGCGGGTTGGTTGCTGGCGCGGGCGGAGGGGCAGGTGGCGGCCGGCGGCACCCTGCGCGCCCTCCTGCTGGGGGCCGGCGGCGTGCTGGCTGCATTGGCGCTCATCGCGCTGATCTGAGTCGGTTTTTCCCGAGTGGCTGCAAGGAAGGCTTAACCGGCCCGGGCGCTTTCTTCCGCGTGGAAGAGAGTGACATGCCCCATCCGCCGCGCCTGAACCTGCCGATCCTTCGCCTGGGCATCGCCCTGGTGGTTGGGGTGTTCCTTGGCCTTGCCTGGTGGTCGGCGCCGGCCTGGCTGTTTCTTCCTGTGCTGCCGTTCGCGCTCCTCGGCTGGTGGACCTGCCGCCTGCGCCGCGAGGTCGCGCTCTGGCGACAGGTCATGGCGGCCACGCCCTATCGCGTCTCCATCTACGCGGCCGATCAGCGCCTGGCCTGGCACAATGGCCGGCCGGGCCAGGGCTGGACGCGCCGCGTCGCGCCGCTGGGGCGGCATCCGCATCTGGTCGAGGTGATGCAGGCGCTGCTCGCCCACCTCCCGCCGCGTGAGCGCGCTGCCGAAATGGCCCGCCGGCTGGACAAGCATGCCCATGCGGTGGGTGAGCCCTTCGAGGTGCTGACAGGCGAGGGCGGCTGGGAGCGTGTGCGCCAGACCCGGCTGCCGGGTGGCGAAGTTGCGGTTTTCGCCGTGGATATCTCCGCCGTGAAGCGCGGTGAGCTGGCGCTGGCGGAATCCGAGGGGCGACTGCGCGCCCTGCTCGAAATGGCGCCTGTCGGCATCTGGCAGCTGGATGGTGAGGGGCGGACCGTCTTCGCCAATCGCCGGCTGGTGGCGCTGTTCGGCGCGGAGGCCCCGCCAGGGCTGGCGGACTCCGGCCTCCTGCTGACCTCGGCGCCCGATCCGGATGGGCCCTTCGGCTTCAGCACGGAGATGGAGAGCGAGGCATGCCTGACCCTGCCCGGGCAGGTGGATCGGCGCCTGCGGATCGCGGCCTCCCCCTGGGTCTCGGCCGCCCATGCGGCGACGGGCGATCCGGCCGCGGAGTTGCGCGGCTGCATCCTCTCGGTGCTGGACGTGACGCCGCTGAAGGCCGCGCAGGAGCAGATCGAGCAGTTGGTCGAGCGCGATCCGCTGACCGGCCTCATCAACCGCGGCACTTTCAGGGCCGCGCTGGAGGAGATGCTGGCTGCGGAGCGGCGCGGCGTGCTGGTGCTGGTCGATATCGACCAGTTCAAGGCGGCCAATGCCCGCCACGGCCAGGCCGTCGGCGATGCGCTGCTGGTCGAGGCGGGCCGGCGCCTGCGCGAGGGCGTCCGCCCGGGCGATCTGGTGGGTCGCCTGGGCGGGGATGAGTTCGCCGTCCTCGCCTTCGGCGCAGGGCATGAGGGCGCGGCCGCGCTGGCCGAGCGCCTCCGGCAGGCCCTGCGGCGCCCCGTGGAGATCGGCGGCGCGGAATGGCCCTTGTCCGGCAGCTTCGGCGTCGCCTGTGCGCCTGAGCATGGAGTTGAGGCGGACCAGTTGCTGCGCGCGGCCGACCTTGCGCTCTTCGAGGCGCGCGGCGCCTCCGGCGATGCGGTGGCCCTGTTCGAGCCCGCGCTGCGCGCGCGGGCCGAGCAGCGGGCCGAGTTGCGCGAGGCGTTCGGCGAGGCGTTGGCCGCGGGCGAACTGGAACTGCATGTGCAGCCTCAGCTTGACCTCGAGAGTGGGCGCATGGTCGGCGCGGAGGCGCTGATCCGCTGGGACAGCGCCCGGCTTGGCCGCACGGTGCCGCCGGCGGAGATGCTCGTGACGGCGGCCGAGGCGGGCTTGATGCTCGAGCTGGATCGCTTCGTCCTCAACCGCGCGGTGGGCCTGCTGGCCGCCTGGGGGACGCGCCCCGAGGCACCGCTGAATCTCGGGATCAACATCTCGATCGCGACGCTGCATGACCCGACCTTCGCCGCTGAAGTGGCCGAGGCGCTGACCGCGGCCGGGGTGCCCCCGGAGCAGCTGGAGATCGAGATTCCCGAGGATCTCGCGATCCGGGACCTGCCGGGGGTGGCGCGCACCCTGGCCGCGCTGCGGGAGGTGGGGGTGCCACTCGCCCTGGATGATTTTGGCGGCGGGCATTCGGGCCTGCCACATGTGGTGCGGCTGCCGGTGCAGCGGCTGAAGCTGGATCGCTCGATCACGGCAGGGCTGCCCGATGACCCGAAATCCTACGCCGTGCTGCGGGCGACCATGGCCCTGGCGCGGGGCATGGGGATCGAGGTGATCGGCGAGGGTGTGGAGACGGAGGAGCAGGCCTTGGCGCTGCGCCGGGCGGGTTGCCACATCATCCAGGGCTGGCTGGTGGCCCGCCCGATGCCCCCGGAGGCACTTGTGCCGCCCGCGCCGAAGCTGCTGGCGCGCGCCTGAGAGCGTCTGCAGAACCATCCGGCCGCATGGCGGCCGGCGCCGCCCAACAGGTCTATGGGCCCAGCGCGCCTCTGGCGCGGCGAAGCCAAGCGGCCGGAGGCCGCGCCCGGCGCCTGAGGGCGCAAACTAAGCCTGCTTGCGCTCGATCAGGCTGTGGCGGATCTTGCGGCCGCGCTTGATGCGGTCCTCGATGAAGCCGGCCTCGCCCCAGCGGATGGCGCGGCCGAAGGCCTGCGCGTCCTCGGTGAAGCGGGCCAGCATTTCCAGCACCGCCTCGCGGTTGTTGAGGAAGACGTCGCGCCACATGTTCACATCGCTGCCGGCGATGCGGGTGAAGTCGCGGAAGCCGGAGGCCGCGAATTTCAGCACGCTCTCGCGGGTTTCCTCGCTGAGGTCGTCCGCCGTGCCGCAGATGGTGAAGGCGATGAGGTGCGGCAGGTGGGAGACGATGGCCACCACCTTGTCATGCGTGACGGGGTCCATGCTTTCGATCATGGAACCGCAGCGGCGCCAGAGTTCGCGCACCTTCTCCACGGCCGCGGGGTCGGTGCCCTCGGTCGGCGTGACGATGACGTAGCGGCCTTCGAAGAGCGTGGGGAAGCCGGAATCGGGGCCGGAGAACTCGGTGCCCGCCATGGGGTGGGCGGGCACGAGATGCACGCCGGGCGGCAGCAGCGGCGCCACGTCGCGGATCACGGAGCCCTTGGTGGAGCCGACATCGGTGAGGATGGCGCCGGGCTTCAGATGGGGCGCGATCTTCGCCATGACCTGCCCATAGACGCCGACGGGGACGCAGAGGATGACGCAATCGGCATCGCGCACGGCGGCAGCGAGGTCATCCTCGACGCGGTCGGCGAAGCCCAGCTCCCGCACGCGGTCGCGCGTGGCCTGGCTGTTGGCGGTGACGATGACCTCCCGCGCGAGGGCGTGGCCCTCGCGGTTGCGCCGCGCGATGGAGCCGCCGATGAGGCCGGCGCCGATCAGGCAGAGCCGATCGAAGAGGGGCTCGGTCACGGGCGGGAACCGCCAGCCCAAGTCAGGCGCCGTGCCACGAGAATCCGGGGCGAATAGCCGAGGCGGAATGCTTCAGCATTCCGAAGCCAAGCGCGCGGAGCGCGCGCCCGGCGTCTGAGGGCGTCAAACATCACGCATGAATTCGGTCAGGCCCTCGATCACCATCTGGCATTCCTCGGCCGTGCCGATGGTGATGCGCAGGCAGGTGGGAAGGCTGTAGCCGCCGACGCCGCGGACGATGATGCCGCGCGCGCGCAGCGCCGCATCGGCGGCCTTGGCGCGCGCCGCATCCTCGAAATCGGCGAGGATGAAGTTGCAGGCGCTGGGCCAGACCTTGATGCCCGCGGCCTGCAGGCCCGCCACGGTCTTGGCGCGCCACTCCGTGTTGTGCGCCACGCTGCGCTCGATCCAGCCGGGCTCGGCCAGAGCCGCGATGCCGGCGGCCATGGCGGTGGCGTTCACGTTGAAGGGGCCGCGGATGCGCGCCAGCACATCGGCCACCTGCGGCGGCATATAGGCCCAGCCGAGGCGCAGGCCGCCCAGGCCGAAGATCTTGCTGAAGGTGCGCGTCATGACGGTGTTGCCCGAGGCATCCACCAGCGCCTGACCGGGATCGTAATCGGGATCGGTCACGTATTCCGCGTAGGCGGAATCGAGGATCAGCAGGATGTCGTCGCGCAGGCCGGCGCGCAGGCGCTTCACCTCGCTCTGCGGCAGCAGCGCGCCGGTCGGGTTGTTGGGGTTCACGAGGCAGACGAGCTTGGTGCGCGGGCCGACGGCGGCGAGCATCGCGTCCACATCGGCGAGCAGGTTCTTCTCCGGCACCTTGATGACGCGGCAGCCGGCATAGCGGCCGGTCAGGTCATACATCACGAAGCCGTGCGCGGGCATGATCAGCTCGGTGCCCTCGCCGCCATAGGCGAGGATCAGGTAGGCGATCAGCTCGTCCGAGCCATTGCCGCAGACGATGCGCGCGGGATCGAGGCCGAACTTGGCGCCGATCGCCTCGCGGATCTTGGTGGCACCACCATCCGGGTAGCGATGCGCCTCGCGCGCGCTGGCAATGATCGCCTCCTGCGCCATGGGTGGCGGGCCGAAGGCGCCCTCATTGGAGGAGAGCTTGATGATCCGGTTCACGCCCGGGATCTTCGACTCGCCACCGACATAGGGCTCGATGGAGAGGATGGAGGGGCGGGGGAGGAGCGCGTTCATGGCGTTACTTGGTCCCTCGTTCGGGAATGGCATAGCGGCCGAGAATGGTGGCGCCGGCGGGCGGCGGCTCCAGTGTCTCGACCAGGGCGCGGGTGAAGCCGGCGCCGCGGCGCATGATGAGAACGCGGCCCGCGCCGCAATGGGCGGCGAGCGCGGCGCGGCTCGGCTCGCCCGGCATTTCGACGCGCAGCAGCGTGGCGTCGCGGCCCGAGGGATCGGCCGGGTGCAGGCCGATCACGGCCGCCTCCAGCGGCGGCTCGCGATCCGAGACGAAGGGCAGGCGGGCGATGACGGAGAGGTGCGCGGCATCGAAGCGCGTCCACCATTCCTCGGCCGTGTTGTCGCTCTCGCGCGGCCAGGGGAGGACGGCGATGCTCGCCTCGCGGTGGCCGAGGGCGGCGAGTGCCGCGCCGAGCGAGGGGTGCTGGCGCTGCGGCGTGGTGACGCCGAAATGCTCGGCGGCGAGGCGCGCCAGTGCCGGGTCGGCCGGCAGCGCCACGCTGAAATTGCCCTGCTGCGCGATGGAGCTGGCGAAGAGCTCGCGCCACAGGCGGACCAGGGCTGGGCGCGGCAGGGGGCCGGAATGGCGCGCCAGCAGGCGGCGGAGGATCGCGGCCTCCCGCCCCGGGCGCAGGACGGTGCCGGCGGGCTTGGCCTGGCTGGCACTCAGGCGATGCACCACCTCGGCGCGGCGCATCAGCAGGTCATGCATCGCGTCGTCGAGGCTGTTGATCTCGGCGCGCAGCGCCTCCAGCGTGTCAGGGTCGGGCTTTGGTTCGGACATGGGTGCGGAAGGCATAGCGGCGCCCGGGCCGCGCGCCAAGTTGCCCCGGCGCGGGGCAGGCCCTATCTCTGCGCTTCCATGAATGAAATCGCCCCCTTCCCGGAGGTCCAGCACCAGCGCGCGGTCCTGCCTGAGGGACTGACGCTGGATTGCGGCGCGGTGATCCGGCCGCTCGCCGTCGCCTACCGCACCTATGGCACGCTGAACGCGGCGCGCAGCAACGCGATCCTGGTCTGCCACGCCCTGACGGGCGACCAGTATGTGGCCGAGCGCCAGCCCGTCACCGGCAAGGGCGGCTGGTGGGAAGCGATCATCGGCCCGGGCAAGCCGGTGGATACGGACCGCTTCTTCGTCATCTGCGCCAATGTGCTGGGCGGCTGCATGGGCTCGACCGGGCCGCGCGAGGAGATGACGGATGAGAACGGGGTGCCGCAGGGCCGCCCCTGGGGCACGGATTTCCCGACCGTCACCATCCGCGACATGGTGCGCGCGCAGAAGAAGCTGGTGGAGCATCTGGGCATTGAGCGCCTGCTGGCCGTGATCGGCGGCTCGATGGGCGGGATGCAGGTGCTGGAATGGGCGGCGACCTATCCGGAGAGCGTCTTTGCGGCGGCCCCCATCGCCTGCGCCACGCATCATTCGGCGCAGAACATCGCCTTCCATGAGGTGGGGCGCGCGGCCATCCATTCCGACCCCGACTGGAAGGGCGGGCGCTATTGGGAGGATGGGCGCATCCCGGCGCAGGGGCTCTCGGTCGCGCGCATGGTGGCGCATATCACCTACCTCTCCGAGGCGGCGCTGACGCGCAAGTTCGGCCGCCGGCTGCAAGGGGCGAGCGCGCTGACCTTCCTGGAGGACGTGTTCCAGGTGGAGAGCTATCTGCGGCACCAGGGCAGCACCTTCGTGCGCCGCTTCGACGCGAATTCCTATCTCACCATCACGCGCGCCATGGACTACTTCGACCTGGCGAATGAGCATGGCAGCGTGGCCAATGCCTTCCGCGCCACGCCGACGCGTTTCTTCGTGGCGAGCTTTTCCTCCGACTGGCTCTTCCCGACGAGCGAAAGCCGCGCCCTGGTGCGCGCGCTGAACGCGGCGGCGGCGCGGGTCAGCTTCGTCGAGATCACGACCGACAAGGGGCATGACGCCTTCCTGCTGGACGAGCCCGAATTCCATCGCGCGCTCGGCGGTTTCCTGGCGGGCGCGGCGGCGGCGCTGGCCGTATGAGCGGCGCGCTGTTGATGCGCGCGCAGGCGCGCAACAATGCCTGGGCCAACCACCGGCTGCTCAACTTCTGCGCGGGGTTGTCCCAGGCGGAGTTCGAGCAGCAGCGGATGGGCTTCTTCCCCTCGCTGCGCGCCACGCTGAACCACATCCTCATCATCGACCATTTCTACGTGGATGCGCTGGAGGGTGGCACGCTCGGCCCCGCCGCCTGGGCCGACCGGGAGCCGTGCCGCGATGTCGCAAGCCTGCAGGCCGCGCAATCGGCCGTGGATGACCGGCTGATCGCCTGGTGCGAGGCGCTGCGCGATGAGGAGATGGGGCGCATCATCGAGGTGCAGCGTGGCCATCGCGTGCAACGCGAGCGGGTGGACCGGCTGCTGCTGCACCTGTTCCAGCACCAGATCCATCATCGCGGCCAGGCCCATGCGATGCTGGGGCGCGCCGCGCCGCAGCTCGACGAATTCTATTGCTGGGGCGAGGCGCATCTGCGCGCGCCCGAATTCGCGGCCCTCGGCTGGTCCGAGGATGATCTCTGGGCGGAGCGACGCTGATGCGCGACGGCACGATCCAATACGTCGCGAAGAACATGCGCCTTGATCTGCGCCTGATCGCGGAGATGATCCCGGAAGGGGCGCGCGTGCTCGACATCGGCTGCGGCGACGGCGCGCTGATGGCGCACCTGGCCAATGAGAAGAACGTGGATGCCCGCGGCATCGAGATCGACATGCGCGAGGCGACGGAAGCCGTGGCGCAGGGCCTCGCCGTCATCCATGGCGATGCGGACAATGACCTCGCCTTCTATCCCGACGGCGCCTTCGACTATGTGGTGCTGAGCCGCACGCTGCAGGCGGTGGAACGCCCGCGCGAGGTGCTGCGGCAGATGCTGCGCATCGGCCAGCACGCGATCGTGAGCTTCCCGAATTTCGGCCATTGGGAGGTGCGGCTGAAGCTGCTGCTGGGCGGACGCATGCCGGACACAGAGACCTGGTCCCGCCCCTGGTACGAGACGCCCAATATCCACCCATGCACCATCCTCGACTTCTTCGCGCTGGCGGAGCTGGAGGGCTATGTGATCGAGCGCTGGCTGGCGGTGGATGAGCGCGGGTTGAAGGCCCCGTGGAAGCGCTCCGTGCGGCTCGCCAATTTGTTCGGACAGCAGGCGCTGTTCCAGCTGCGCCGCAAGTAGCCGGTTGGTTTCTGTGGCGCGCGCTGTCGGCGCTTGTTACAGATCAAGGCGGGCGGCCGAAACAACCGTCACAGGACAAGCAGATCCCAGGGAGGGTTGCATATGGCGCGAGTTGCATTGGTGACGGGTGGTCAGCGCGGTATCGGCGCCGCGATCAGCGAGGGGCTGAAGGCCGCCGGGCGCAAGGTCGTTGCCAGCTATGCCGGGAATGACGCGGCCGCCGCCGAGTTCACGGAGCGCACCGGCATCCCCTGCATCAAGTTCGACGTCTCCGACTTCGAGGCCTGCATGGCGGCCGTGGCGAAGGTGCAGGCGGAGCATGGGCCGATCGAGATCCTGGTGAACAATGCCGGCATCACGCGCGATGCGATGATGCGCAAGCTGACGCGCCAGATGTGGGACGACGTGATCGATACCAACCTCGGCTCCTGCTACAACATGTGCAAGGCCGTGTGGGACGGCATGAGCGCGGCCAAGTTCGGCCGCATCGTGAATATCGGCTCGGTGAACGGCCAGGCCGGGCAGCTCGGCCAGGTGAACTATGCGGCCGCGAAGTCGGGCATCCATGGCTTCACCAAGGCGCTGGCCCAGGAAGGGGCGCGCAACCAGATCACGGTGAACGCGATCGCGCCCGGCTACGTGGACACCGAGATGGTCCGCGCCGTGCCGGCCGACGTGCTGGAGAAGATCGTCGCGCGCATCCCGCGCGGGCGGCTCGGAACCGCGCAGGACATCGCGCGCGGTGTGGTGTTCCTGACGGCGGATGAGGCGGATTTCATCACGGGCTCGACGCTGTCGATCAACGGTGGCCAGCATATGTATTGAGGCCGCCCGGGCGCGCCGCATGGCGCGCCCGAAGCGTTGCGCGGCTCACCCGTCGAGCCGGATGCCCAGCTCGCGGATCAAGGGGCGCCAGAGCGCGTTCTCGGCCTGGACGAAGGCGTTGAACTGTGCCGGCGTCCAGGGCTGATACTCGATGCCGAGCGTGGTCATGCGCGCGGTGATTTCGGGTGACTGGATGGCCGCGATCATGTCCGTGGACAGGCGCTGGATGATGGCGGCCGGCGTGCCCACCGGCACCGACATGCCCTGCCAGCCATAGGCGACGGTATTGGCGTGGCCGAGCTCGGCCATGGTCGGCACGTCCGGCGCCTGGGGGCTGCGCGCATCGCTCAGCACGGCCAGCGCGCGGACGCGGCCGTCGCGGATGAAGGGCAGGCCGGTGGCCGTATCGATCACCACCGAATCCACATTGCCTGCCAGCAGGTCCTGCATGGCGGCGGGGCCGCCGCGATAGGGCACATGCGTGGCTTCGAGGCCGGTGCGGCGGCGCACCAGCTCCATCGCCAGATGGTGCGGCGAGGCCACGGCTGGCGTGCCATAGGTGGGTGCGCGGGTGCGCGCGGCAGCCAGGAAGTCCGCAAAGCTGCGTGGCGAGCCCTCGGGCCGCACCACGATGTAGAGCGGGAAGCGGCCGATGAAGCCGATGCCGGTGAAGTCCGTATCCGGGTTCAACGGCATGCGCGAGAAAAGCGCCGGATTGTAGGTCAGGATGCCGTTGTCCACATGCATCCAGGTGTAGCCGTCGGCGGGTGAGCGCGCGACCATCTCGCTTGCCAGCAGGGCGCCGCCTCCGGGCCGGTTCTCCACCACCACGCTCTGGCCGAGGCGTGCGGCCATCTGGGCGCCGATCAGCCGGGCGAAGGTGTCGGACGCGCCCCCCGGGGGATAGCCGACCACCCAGCGCAGCGGCCGGTCGGGGAAGCTCTGCGCCCGCGCCGCGGCGGGGATGGAGGCAAGCGCCAGCCCGGCTTGGGCGAGGCGGCGTCTGGTAAAGGGCATGGCGGGCTCTCTCATGCGATGGACGGCTGGACCCATCATGCGGCCCGCCGCGCCCCCTTCCAAGGGTGTTTCCCTCAGTTCCAGACGCTTTCCGCCTTGGGCGGGGGCGGATCGCTGCAGGCGCGGTTGCGGCCGCCGCGCTTCGCCTCGTAGAGCGCGGCATCGGCGCGGGCGATCAACTGCGCCGGGCGCTCGCCCGGGATGGCCATCGCCACACCGAAGGATGCGGTGACGCTGATGCGCGCCCCACCCTCCGGCAGTTCCACCGCGGCCTGCGCGATGCGGCCGCGGATCTGCTCGGCCATGTTCATCGCTTCGCGCAGCTGGCTGCAGGGCAGCATGAGGCTGAACTCCTCGCCGCCGAAGCGGGCCGCGACCGCGCCCTTGGGTGCCGCCTCGCCCAGGATGTCCGCCAGCCGGCACAGCACCTGGTCGCCCGCCGGGTGGCCATGCGTGTCGTTCACCGCCTTGAAGTGGTCGAGATCCACCATGAGGAGGGCCGTGGGGCGCTGCCCTGCCAGCTGCTCCCGCAGGGCCTGGTCGAAATGCCGGCGATTGGCGAGGCCGGTCAGGGGGTCCGTGCCGGCCTGGCGCCGCGCCTCGGCCAGCTCGTGGCGCAGCTCCTGCGTCTTGCGGGCGGTCTCGGCCAGGTTGCGGGCTGCCGCCTCGCTCCGGCGCGAGACCTCCAGCGTCTCGGCCGCCAGGCGGCGCAGCAGGGCGTTGAGGGATTCGGGCTCCCCGCCCATGCGGTCGGAGGCCTGGGCGAGCGTGCCGCCATAGCGCAGCGCGTCCTCGCGCGTGTCCTGCACCAGCCCGATGGCCTCGTGCACCGCCACCTCGAGCCGTGCCGCCACCTCCCGCAGCGAGAGCGCCTCATGATCGGCGGTGAAGAACTGCACGTGCAGCTCCTCCATCACGGCCTGCGTCACGCGAGGTTGCGCCGCGAGCTGACGTTCGAGCTCGGCGCGCAGGCCGGGGGCGGAATCGCCGTGGTAGCTGAACCAGACCAGGTAGTTGGCCGGTGTCGGCGAGAGGCCGTGCTCGAGCATGGAGCCCATGGCCGCATGCGCATGGAGCAGGGTGGGATCCTTGCGCGGGGCTGGGTGCGGACGGGATGGGGCGTGGTGCGTCGCGGTGCTGTGCATGTGGGGCGGCGGGGTCCTCTTCTCCGCCGCCTTGCTACCGGGTGAGGGATGAACATTGCGTTGCCCGCCCGGGCGCTCAGCCCAACCCGGTCATATGCTTCACCAGCAGCAGCCAGAGCGGCAGGCTGATGATGGCCAGCGCATGCTCGGTGGAGGTGATCGCGGCCATGAGCGGCGCGTCCCCCCCCATGGCGCGGGCCATGACGTAGGAGGTGGCGGCCGTCGGCAGCGCCATGAAGAGCACCGCCATGGCGATGGAGAGCGGCTCCAGCCCCAGCCAGAGGCAGAAGGCGAGCGTGAGTCCCGGCATGATGATGAGCTTGAGCGCCGAGGTGACGAGCTGCAGCGGCAGCCGGTCCGCCATGGCACCGAGGGAGAGCGCCGCACCCACCGCCAGCAGGCCGAGTGCCACCGAGGCGCGGCCGAGCGATTCCAGCAAGGGCTTGAGGCCCGGCGGCAGTCCGCCGGCCCAGGCCACCGCGAAGCCCACCACGCAGGCCAGCATCAGCGGGTTCAGCAGGATCTGGCGCAGCACCGGCCAGGGCTGGAAGCGGCGCCCCCCGCCGGCCGCGAAGGCGGTGTTGGTGACGAACTGCACGAAGGGCACGATCAGCCCGGTGGCCACGGCGCCGAGCGCGATGCCGGGCGCGCCGAACAGCGCGCCGGCCACCGCGAAGCCGATCAGGTTGTTGAAGCGGATGCCTCCCATCAGCACGCTGGTCATCGAGGCATGTGGCTGGCGGAAGCTGCGGGCAATCAGCAGCGAGGCCGCGGTGCCGATCCCGAGCGCGGTCCAGATCGCCACCATCATGCCGAAGACCGGTACCTCGCCCAGCTTCACCGAGCCGATGGCGGCGACCAGCAGGGCGGGCAGCAGCACCCAGAAGATCAGGCGCTCAATGCCGGCCCAGATCGCGTCCTCGCGCAGCAGACGGCGCTTGAGCAGCGCACCGAGTGCCAGCAGGCCGAAGGCGGGGACGAAGGCGTCGAGATAGGCGATCATCGCGCCCGATTCCCTTTCATGGGGTCCGGATCAGGCGTCCGACCCGGCCTCCTCGGCCAAGGGGGCGGCCAAGGGGGCTGGCACAGGAAGGGGATCAGGCCGGGGCGGGGCGGCGTGGCGCGAATTCGCCGCCTGGGCCGAGATGTCGCGCAGGCAGGAGGCCTCGCTGCGCTGCGCGAGGCCCCCGGCGCGGGCCTGGACATGGGCGACGCGCGGGCCGGAGGCGCCGGCATAGAGCACGATGTCGAGCTGGCAGCCGCCGCCGGAATAGAGCCAGACCTGCGCCGGCCCTTCGGCGCGGCGCAGCATGGGCTCGCCCAGCGCGGCGCGCACCGCCTCGGGCGTCGCGCCCAGCAGCGAGGCGGCCTGGTGGGGATGGCCCGCATGGGGTGCCGCGGCCCTTGGGCGGGGCGCCGGCGTGGGGGCGCCGAGCGCCTGGAGGGTGGCGCGGTGCGAGTCCAGGATGGCCTCGGCGGCCTCCCGCTCACGCTCCGGCCCGCCGGTGCAGGCGGTGAGCGCAAGCAGGGGAAGGATCAGGCGGCGCGCCATGGCCGGGGGGGTCCTGAACGGAGGCTCAAGTCGAGAAATCCCGCCGCGGGGGCGGCGGGACGGGAGGTGGGTCAGCCCTCGCCCTGCAGCATTTCCATGCTGCCGACGATCTGGCCGCCCTCTTCGACCGAGAGCTTCTTGTAGCGCGCCATGCCCTTGATCTTGCCGGTCGAGCGCACGACGAGGTTGCCGCGGGCGGTGACCGTGCCGTCGAACAGGCCGGCGATCTCGGCATCCTCGACCTGGACTTCGCCGCGGAAGACGCCGGTCTGGGCCACGGAGAGCTCGGCCGCCTGGATCATCTGGCTCTCGACCGTGCCCTCGACCACCAGCCGCTCGGCGTCGGTGACGGTGCCCTGGAGGCTGATGCCGCGGCCGACGATCAGCGTGCGGCGCTCATTGCCGGCGCTGGTGATGGGGCCGCCGCGGGCCGGCATGGCGGCCGGGGCGGGCACGCCGGGGCGCACCGGGGCGTTGCTGGGCTTGGGCGGCAGGCCCATGGGCGCGCTGTTGGCGGCGGGCGCGCGATAGCTCGGCATGGTCAGCTCCGCGTCGCGGGGCACCCCGCCATTCGTGCCTTCCTGGGCGGAATCGGCGTTCTCATCCTTTTTGCGACCGAAGATCGACATGGAGGCGTTCCTTCAAGATCCGAGCGAAGAGGGCGGTGTATAACGCGCCGCCGTGGCCGGGCAACGGCCGTCTGTGAAGATTTCCGCACGGCTTTGCATTTCCCGGCGGGGAAGGCTACCCCGAGCCCTCGACTGGACCCGGAAGACAGCCCCGCATGAGCCTCACCTCCCTCGATATCCTCGGCATCGGCAATGCCATCGTGGACGTTCTCGCCCCCACGGATGACGCCTTCCTGGCCGGGCGCGGCCTGCCCAAGGGGGGGATGCAGCTGATCGACACCGCCCAGGCCGAGGCGCTCTATGCCGCCATGCCGGCGGGCGTGGAGAGCTCGGGCGGTTCAGCGGCCAATACCTGCGCGGTGGCGGCGGCGCTGGGCGCCAAGGTCGGCTTTCTCGGCAAGGTGGCCGCCGACCAGCTGGGGCAGGTGTTCGCGCATGACATCAGGGCGGCAGGCGTGCACTTCCCGACCGCGCCGCTGGCCTCCGGCGCGCCCACGGCCCGCTGCCTGATCCTGGTGACGCCGGATGGCCAGCGCACCATGAACACCTTCCTCGGCGCCTGCGTCACCTTCGGGCCGGAGGATGTGGACGCGGCCGAGGTGGCGCGCGCCAAGGTGGTCTATCTGGAGGGCTACCTGTTCGACCCGCCGGCGGCGCAGGCCGCCTTCCGCGCGGCGGCGAAGGCCGCGCATGCCGCGGGCCGCAAGGTCGCGCTGACGCTATCCGATCCCTTCTGCGTCGGCCGCCACCGCGACGCCTTCCGCGCCTTCGTGGCCGAGGAATGCGACATCCTCTTCGCCAATGAGGCGGAGATCCTGGCGCTGTATGAGACGGAGGACTTCGAGGTGGCGGCCGCCCGCGTGGCGCAGGATGTCGAGATCGCCGCACTCACGCGCAGCGAGCAGGGCTCCGTCATCCTCTCGGGCGGGCAGCGGCATGTGGTGGCCGCACAGCCGACCGCCGTGGTGGACACGACCGGCGCGGGCGATGCCTATGCGGCGGGCTTCCTCGCCGCCTGGACGGCGGGCAAGCCCTTGGCCGAGGCCGGGCGTTGGGGCAGCATCGCGGCTGCCGAAGTGATCAGCCATTACGGGGCCCGCCCGCAGGCCGATCTCAAGGCGCTTGTCGGATAGGAACTTCGCTGATGCGCCATCTCTCGCTTGCAGCGGCGGCCCTGCTGTTGGCCGCCCCCGCTACCGTCATTCCCGCCTGGGCCCATCACGGGGAGCGCCATCCGGCGCCCAATCTGATGGCCCAGGCGGCCACGCCGGACTCCATCCAGGAATTGCAGCGCCAGCGCCGCAACCCGGACGTGCCGCCGGGCGTACAGGCGCAACGCCGGGACGCGGCGGATGCCGATGCGGCGAGCCTCGATGATGCGGCGGCCCAGCTGCGGGCGGCGGCCACCGCTCTGCGCAGCGGCCGCGCCGGCCAGGCCAATGAATTCCTGGAGCGCGCCGAATCCCGCCTGCTGACGCGCAGCACCGTCCCCGCCCAGGCCGGACAGCCCGTGCAGGGCGGCCCGGTCGGCCATATCGCCGCCGCGCGCGCGGCGCTGCTGGCCAATGACCGCCCCAAGGCGCAGGCGGAGATCGAGGCGGCGCTGACAGCGCTGAACCGCCCCGCCCCCGCCCGGCGGGCCCGGCCGTGAGCCCGGCCCCCGCCCTGCCCGAGGCGCCGCCCGCCATCCGCGACGCCGTGCTGGATTGGCTGACCCGCTTCTCCGCCACAGTCCGGGAGGTGGATTACCTGAGCGCCTACCCGTTCTGGCACCCGCGCATCATCGCCTTCGGCACGGTGCAGCCCATCGTGGAGGGGCTGGAGGTGTTCAGGGACCGGCAGTGGGAATCGGTCTGGCCGAAGACCACCGATTTCGCCTTCCGCCTGGATGTGACGCGCGTCCTGGCAAGCCCGGATGGGAAGATGGCGGTGGCCATCGCCCCCTTCACCTCGTCCGGCTACCAGCCGGACGGCACGCGCTTCGACCGGCCTGGCCGCACCACGCTCATTCTCGTGCCGGGCGACGGGGCCGAGCCCTGGATCGCGGTGCACAGCCACATGTCGCTCGCGCGCGGCGTGCCGGCGGACAGCCACGCCAACCGGCCCGTGAAGGCGCGGTAAGGGCCGCGGGAGCTACCCCGCCCGCGCCGCCTGCCGGGCGAGGGAGACCAGAAGCTCGAAGACCGGCGTCGCCACGCCGGCTTCGCGCGCGAGTTGCAGCGGAACGCTGATCAGCGCCTCGAATTCCAGCGTCCGCCCGGCCTCCAGATCCTGCAGGATCGACGGTTTATGAGCGATGCCGACGGAGCGGAGGATCTGCGCCTCCGGGTCGCCCGGCACCGGATGGCCGAGCGCGGCGGCGATGGCGAGGCCCTCATGCATCACGGCCTTCGCGGCGGCCAGCACCACCGGGTCGGTGAAGGTCGTCTTCATGTCCTGACGCGTCAGCAGGCAGATCGGGCCGTTGGTCAGGTTGTTGAGCAGCTTGGTCCAGATGGCGGTGCGGATGTCGGTGGTGGCGACGCCACCCATGCCTGGGCCTTCCAGTGCCTCGGCCAGCGCCTGGATCCGCGGGCTCATGCGGTTGTCGAGTTCACCGAAGATGACGCGGTTGGCGGCACTCAGCACGCGGACCACGCCGGGTTCGGTGACCGTGCAGGCGGACCAGACGACGCCACCGATGGTGCGATCGAGGCCGATCCGCGCGCGCACGACGCCGCCGGGGTCGAGGCTCGTCAGCGTCTCACCCCACCACCAGGGGATGCCGTTGATGACGAAGACGACGGGCGTCTCCGGCCCCAGCAGCGGCGCGATGGCCTCGGCCACGCCGGTCACCGCCGGCGCCTTCACGGTGACGATCACGGCATCCTGCGGGCCGAGGGCGGCCGGGTCCTGCTCCGCGCGGGGATGGGCGGTAAAGCTGCCGTCCGGCGCCTCGACGGTGATGCCGCGGGCACGGATCGCCTCCAACTGCGGGCCGCGCGCGATGACGCTGACCTCCGACCGGCCGCGTGCCACGAGGCGGGCGGCGACATGGCTGCCGATGGCGCCGGCGCCGAAGATGGTGACCTTCATGCATCGCCCTTCATGGCGGTGAGCAGCGCGGTGGCGGCGGCGACATGCCGCGCCACGATGCGCGCGCCGAGTTCGGGGTTCGCGCCCGAAGGATCGGTCGCCTGCACGCCGCCGGGCGCGATCTCGGGCAGTTCGATCGGCACGCCGAAATCCACGCCGTCAGCCCGGATGGTGCCGAAGCCGCTGACGGGCAGGCCGAGGAAAGGCTCGGGTGCCGCGCGCGGCGCGAGCTTGCCGGGGTCACAGAGATCGGGGCGCAGATGGAGCGCCACGGAGGCGACGGGATCCCCGCCATGGCCCAGCGCCTCGGGCGCGCCGCCCAGTTCCGCCTGCCAGGGGCCGGCGGTTTTCCAGAGATGCAGCACGGGGATGATGACGCCATGGCTGCGCCGCAGCGCGCGCTGCGCGTCCTCGATGGCGGGAATGTTCCCGCCATGGCCGTTGACGATGAGGATGCGGCGCGCGCCGCCCTCATCCAGCGCGACGAGGATTTCCGTGATCAGCGCCGTCAGCGTGGGCGTGCTGAGTGCCACGCCGCCCGGCACGCCGCGGAAGAAATCCACGCCGCCGAAGGCGACCGGCGGCGCGACCAGCGCGTCCCCCGCGGCTTCCGCGATGCGCAGCGCGATCGCCTCGGCCAGCAGATAGTCGCCCATCGGCATGGCGGGCCCGTGCGTCTCGGTGCTGCCGAGCGGCAGCAGGATGGCGTGGCCGGCGGCGATGCGGCGCGCGACCTCGGGCGCGGGAAGCTCCGCGATCCTCACGACAGCATGTCCACCGCGATGCGGCTCAGCGCCTGCACGCCGAGCGCGATGCAGCGCTCATCCGGCTGGTAGTTCGCGTTGTGCAGCTTGTCGTCCCGGCCCGGCGCGCCGGCGCCGACGCCGAGATGGAAGGCGGGGGCGCGTTCGGCGAAGGCGGCGAAATCCTCGGCACCCATCGAGGGCGTGCCCTCGTGCACCACCTCGCCGAAATGCGCGCGCACGCTGGCGATGGCGGGTTCCAGCACGCGGTCGTCATTCACCAGGCTCGCCACCATGCGGCGATAGGTGATGGTGGCCTCCATCCGCATCGCGGCGGCGGTGTGCTCCACCAGGCGGCGGATCGCGTTTTCCGCGACATCGCGCGCCTCGGCGTGCAGGGTGCGCACCGTGCCCTTCAGGTGCACGCGCTCGGGGATGATGTTGTAGGTCGTGCCGGCCTGGAACATGCCGACGGTGACGACGCAGGGATGCAGCGGCTTCTGCTCGCGCGCGACCACGGTCTGCAATTGCGTGATGAGATGCGCCGCACCCACGATCGGGTCCACCGCCGCGTAAGGATGCGCCGCATGGCCCGACTTGCCGCGCAGGATGATGTCGAAGCGGTCGGAAGCGGCGAGCGAGGGGCCGCGCACGAAGCCGAAGGTGCCGACGGGCTTGTCCGGGTGGTTGTGGAAGCCGATGGCCATGTCGATGCCTTCCGCCGCGCCATCGGCGATCATGGCGGGCGCGCCTTCCAGCACCTCCTCCGCCGGCTGGAAGATCAGCACGACGCGGCCGGCGAGATTCTCGCGCAGGCCGTTCAGGATCTCGGCCGCGCCGAGCAGCGTGACGGTATGGATGTCATGTCCGCAGGCGTGCATCTTGCCGTCGAACTTGCTCGCGAAGGGCTGGCCGGTCTCTTCATGGATGGGCAGCGCGTCCATGTCGGCGCGCAGCGCGAGCGTGGGGCCGGGGCGCGCGCCCTCGATCACGCCGACGACGCCGGTGCGGCCCACGCCGGTGCGATGCTGGATGCCCATGCGCGTGAGTTCCGCGGCGACGATGCCGGCGGTGCGGACTTCCTCGAAGGCGAGCTCCGGATGGCTGTGGATGTCGCGCCGGAGCTCGATCAGGCGCGGCTCCAGGGCGGCGGCCTCTTCGCGGATGCGGGTGGCGGGATCATTGGTGAGCATGTTCTGGGCCTCGCTGCGGTGCTTCATCCTCCCCCTGAGCTTACGGACTGTCCAGGGTTCCGGCTTGTAAGCCGCGGGGCAGCGTGCCATAGCGCCGTTAATGATCGGCCCCAATCAGGCCACAATCACGGGGGTGCATGGATGTTCGGGAAGCTGACGCGCCGCCATGCGCTGATGGCCGCCGCCGCCTTCGGGCCGACGCCGGCGCTCGCGCAAGCTTGGCCCGTGCAGCCTATCCGTCTCATCGTTCCCTTCGCGCCCGGCGGCACGACCGATCTCATCGCGCGGTTGGTGGCGACACCGCTGCAGGAACGCCTGGGCCAGCCCATCATCATCGAGAACCGGCCGGGCGCCGGCGCCACGGTGGGCAGCCTGATGGCCGCACAGGCCGCGCCCGATGGCTATACGCTCGTGCTCTCCAACATCGCGAGCCATGGCATCTCGCCCACGCTGTATCCGAACATCCGCTACGATGCGGTGCGCGACTTCAGCCATATCGCGCTGCTGACGCTGAACCCCTCGGTCTTCGTCGCGAATCCGCGCGCGGGCATTTCCAACATGGCGGATTTCGCGCGGGTGCATCGCGCGAGTCCGCGCGGGCTGGACATGGCAAGCAGCGGCGCGGGCAGCTCGAACCACCTGCTGATCGTGCGCATGGGGCAGATCCTGGGGCGCGAGATCAACCACATCCCCTTCCGCGGCGCGGGCCCGGCGATGACGGCGGTGATCGGTGGCCAGGTGCCGCTGATGAGCGACAGCCTGCCCTCGGCCGCCTCGCATATCCGCCAGGGCAGCGTGCGCGCGATCGCGATGAGCAGCGCGGAGCGCCATCCCTCCTTCCCGGATGTGCCGACGCTGCGTGAGCAGGGTTACGACCTCGTCACCAGCTCCTGGTTCGGGCTTTCCGGGCCGGCGAGGTTGCCGCAACCTGTGGTTGAGCGCCTCTCCCGCGAGGTGCGTGCGATCCTCGCCATGCCGGAAATCCGCGCGCGCTTTGCTGAAATCGGCGGCACCGCGGGTGAATTCTCGCCCGAGGAATACTCGAACTTTGTCTCGTCGGAGGTCGCCAGCTGGGCCACATTGGTTCGCGAAAGTGGCGCGCAACCTGACTGATTCGTAAGATTTGATCCCAGGCGCGCTTGGCGCTTGGCAGTTCGTGCGAAATGCCGGAAGGTCCGGCACGACGTTTGGGAGTCTGGCTTATGCAGTTGAAGATCAACGCCAAGGATCTGGCATCAGGAATCTTCCTGGTGCTCGTCGCGCTCGTGGGGCTTTACCTCAACCAGGATCACAGCCTGGGCACGGCGCGCCGGATGGGCCCGGGCTACATGCCCATGATGGTCTTCTACATCCAGGCCGGCCTTGGCGCGCTGGTGATCTTCTTCAGCCTGTTCAGCGGGCCCGATCCGCTGGAGAAGTGGACGAAGATGGACTGGGGCAGCCTGGCGCTTGGCATCGCCGCCGGCACCCTGGCCTGGAAGCTCTCGCCTTCCGTCTGGGGTTTCTTCGGCCAGACCTACAATGCGGTGGGCCTCGGCATCACCGTGGGCTTCCTGGTGATGGCGATCTCCGCCGGCTGGAAGCTGCTTGCGATCATCTGCGCGGCGGTGGCGCTGTTCGGCCTCATCCTCGAGAAGGGCGGCTTCTTCGCCGCGCTGACGGCGGTGATCCTGGTGAGCTGCGTGGCCGAGCACACCCACACCAAGAAGGGCGTCGCGGGCCTGCTCGTGTTCCTGCTGGTGCTGTGCTGGTGGGTCTTCATCTACGAACTCGACATCCGTGTGAATCTGTGGCCGCAGAGCTGAGTGCGGGATAGGGGATAGCGACCATGGAACTGCTTTTGACCAACCTCGCGCATGGCTTCGGCGTTGCGCTCTCCTTGCAGAACATCAGCTTCGCCCTGTTGGGCGCGCTGATCGGCACGGCGATCGGCGTGCTGCCGGGCATCGGCCCGGTGGCGACGATCTCGCTGCTGCTGCCCATCACCTTCGGGCTTCCTGCAACCACCGCCATCATCATGCTGGCGGGCATCTTCTACGGCGCGCAGTATGGCGGTTCGACCACCGCCATCCTGCTGAACCTGCCGGGTGAGGTGTCGTCCGTCGTCACCACGCTCGAAGGCTACAAGATGGCCCGCAACGGGCGCGCGGGCGCGGCACTCGCCACCGCGGCGCTCGGCTCCTTCTTCGCCGGCTCCATCGCCACCATCCTGGTGGCCGCCTCCGGCCCGCTGCTGACGCAGGTGGCGTTGAGCTTCGGCCCGGCCGACTACTTCTCGCTGATGCTATTGGGCCTGATCATCGCCTGCGTGCTTGCGCAGGGCTCGATCATCAAGGCCGTCGGCATGGTGGTGCTGGGCGTGGCGCTGGGCCTGGTCGGCACCGACGTGCAGACCGGTCAGCAGCGCTTCACCTTCGGCATCCCCGAGCTGTCTGACGGCATCGGCTTCGTGCCCATCGCCATGGGCATGTTCGGCATCGCCGAGATCGTGCTGAACCTGGAGCGGCCGGAATCGCGCTCGGTGCTCAGCTCCAAGGTGGGTTCGCTCTGGCTGACCAAGGATGAGTTCAAGCGCGCGACGCCCGCGGTGCTGCGCGGCACGGTCGTCGGCTCCTTCCTCGGCATCCTGCCGGGCGGTGGCGCCTCGCTCGCGGCCTTCGGCTCCTACATGATGGAGCGGAAGATGTCGAAGGGCCGGCACATGTTCGGCCAGGGCGCGATCGAGGGCGTGGCCGGTCCGGAAGCGGCGAACAACGCCGCGGCGCAGACCAGCTTCATCCCGCTGCTGACGCTGGGCATCCCCTCCAACGCCGTGATGGCGCTGATGGTGGGCGCGCTGATCATCCAGGGCATCCAGCCCGGTCCCCGCATGGTGGAAGCGCAGCCCGACCTGTTCTGGGGCCTGATCGCCTCGATGTGGATCGGCAACCTGATGCTGCTGGTCATCAACCTGCCGATGATCGGCATGTGGGTGAAGCTGCTGCAGGTGCCCTACCGCTTCCTGTACCCCTCGATCCTGGTGTTCTGCTGCATCGGCGTCTACTCGCTGAACAACAACGTGTTCGACGTGTACATGACCGTGCTGTTCACCGTCTTCGGCTACATGTGCAACAAGCTGAAGCTGGAGCCCGCGCCCCTGCTGATCGGCTTCGTGCTCGGCCCGATGATGGAGGAGCACCTGCGCCGCGCCATGCTGCTTTCGCGCGGCGACTGGTCGGTCTTCATCCAGCGCCCGATCTCGGCGACCATGCTCGGCATCGCGGCCACCGCGCTGGCGCTCATGCTTCTGCCGAACATCCGCAAGGGCAAGGACAAGGCGCTCGCCGAGTAAGGCCGGGCGCTCTTCCCGAAACGCGCCGCGGAGGGCAACCTCCGCGGCGTTTTTCGTTTGGGGAGGGCGTCGGGATGGATCTTCAACTGCAGGGCAAGGTGGCGCTGGTGACGGGCGCCTCGGCCGGCCTCGGCCGGGCCATCGCGAAGGAGTTGGCGGCCGAGGGCTGCCGCCTCGCCATCCTGGCGCGCCGCCGCCCGCTGCTGGAGACGCTCGCCGCCGAGCTGCCGGCCAGTGCGGAGCCGCTCATCATCGAGCAGGACTTCACGGCCAAGGATGCGGGGGAGCGCGTGCGGGATGCGATGCAGGCGCGCTTCGGCCGCTGCGACATCCTGGTGAACAATGCCGGCTCCTCCCGCCCGCAGGAGGGGCTGGGCGCGGACGAGGCCTGGATGGAGGCGATGGAGATCAACTTCCATGCCGGCCGCCGCATCACGCATGCGCTGGTGCCCATGATGCAGGCGCAGAAATTCGGCCGGATCATCAACCTGACGGGCCAGGACGAGGCCTGGATGATCAATGCGGCCAATGCGCCGAACGGCGCGGTGCATATCTGGGCCAAGGCGCTGAGCCGCACGCTGGGGCGGGACGGCATCACGGTGAACTCCATCCCGCCGGGCCGCATCCGCTCCGAGCAGATCGACCAGCGCATCCTCCCGACGGAGGAGGCGCGGCGCGCCTGGGCCGAAAGCCAGGTGCCGGTCGGCTATATCGGCGAGGCGCGGGACCTGGCGGTGCTGGCGACCTTCCTGGCCTCGCCGCTCGCGCATTACATCACCGGCCAGGTGATCCATGTGGATGGCGGGACGAGACGTTTTCCGCATTGATCGGGACCGCACGAAGGCTTTGCCCTCGTGCCCCTCAGACGCCGGGCGGGCCGCGTCCGCGGCCCTTGGCTTCGCCGCATAAGCGGCGACGGCCTTTCGGCCCTGCGGGCCGCTTGCCCCGCTGTTACAATTGGCGACGGACCGATACGGGGGTGGCTGTTACAATCTCCGCCATGGAACCCGCCCCGCATATCCTTGTCCTCGACGACGACCGTGAGATCCGTGAGCTTCTCGGGAAGTTCCTCGAGAAGCAGGGCTTGCGCGTGACGCTGGCCCGTGATGCGCGGGAGTTGCGGAAGGTCTGGCCACTGGCGCGCTACAGCCTGGTGGTGCTGGACCTGATGCTGCCGGGGGAATCCGGCCTCGATGTCGCGCGCTGGCTGCGCGGGCAGTCCAACATCCCGATCGTCATGCTGACCGCGATGGGCGAGGAAACGGACCGCATCGTGGGCCTGGAGCTCGGTGCCGATGACTATATGGCCAAGCCCTTCAACCCGCGCGAATTGCTGGCGCGCATCCGCGCCGTGCTGCGCCGCGCCGAGGGCGCGCAGGCCATGGCGCAGACCAGCGAGGATGCCAGCGCCAATATCCGCTTCGCCGGCTGGCTGCTGGAGCCCGCGCGGCGCCGCCTGATCAACCCGCAGGGTGCGGAGGTGCCGCTGACCGGCGGCGAGTATGAGCTGCTGACCACGCTGCTGGAACGCCCCAACCGCGTGCTGACGCGCGACATGCTGATGGACCTGCTGCACAACCGCCAGCCTGGGCCCTTCGACCGCGCGATCGACGTCGCGGTCTCTCGCCTCCGGCGCAAGCTCGAGGATGACGGGCGCAACCCCTCGGTCATCAAGACGGTGCGCGGCGGGGGCTATGTGCTCTCGGCCACCGTGGAGCGTGGCGAGAAGCCGGCAGCCGAGCGCGCGGCGGAATGAAGCGCCCCCGGTCATGAAAAGGCTTTGGCCGGGGAGCCTGGCCGGCCGCACCGCGCTCGTCCTCATCCTGGGGCTGATGGTGGTGCAGGCGGTGGGCCTCACCATCCACGCCTTCGACCGCGTGGAGCTGCAGCGGGCGGCCGAGGCGCGGGAGACGGCGCTGCGGATTTTCGGCCTGTGGCGCGCCCTGGTCACCGCGCCGCCCGAGCGGCGCGCGGCCATCCTGGCCGAGGCCGAACTGCCCTCCACGCTCGGCGCCACCTATGACGCGCATTCGACGCTGCCGGCCGGCCTGCCGCATGTGCCGCTGCCGATGGCGAATTGGTTCCGGCTGGATGCGGCCGCCCCGCCGCCACCCCCGCCGCCGCGACCCCGCCCGGATTTCGAGGGCGCGCCCCGCCCCGCGCTGCGGCTGGAGGGCGGGGGCCTGCCGCCGCCGCCGCGCCGCTTCCGGCCCATCGAGGTGCAGTCCGGCGCGCTGGGGCGCAGCAGCTTCGCCGTCTCCATGCGCTTCCCGGACCAGGGCTGGCTGAACCTTACCATCCGCATTCCGCCGCCGCGCCCCTGGCATTCCGACAACTTCCTCGTGGCCTTCCTCGCCATGTCTTTGGCCGCCGCGCTGATGACCTGGTGGGCGGTGCGCCGCCTGACGCGGCCGGTGACGGACCTCGCCGCCGCGGCCGAGCGCCTGGGCCGCGGCGTGAACGCGCCCCCCTTGCCGGAGAACGGCCCGCGCGAGGTCGCGACCGCGGCCGCCGCCTTCAACACCATGGCGAGCAACATCCGCCGCTTCGTGGCCGACCGCACGCAGATGCTGGCCGCCATCAGCCATGACCTGCGCACGCCCATCACGCGCCTGCGCCTGCGCGCCGAATTCCTCGAGGATGACGACCAGCGCGCGAAGATGCTGGCTGACCTCGCGGAGATGGAGGCGATGATCGCCGCCACGCTGACCTTCGCGCGCGATGATGCGGCGAATGAGCCGGCCGCGGCGGTGGACCTGGCGAGCCTGGCCCGCACCGTGCTGGACGAGGCGGCGGATGCGAGCCCCGGCCACGCGGATCGCATCACCTATGCGGGGCCGGAGCACCTGGTGCTGCAGCTGCGCCCGGTCGCGATGAAGCGGGCGCTGGCGAACCTCGTCGGCAATGCGCTCAAGTATGGCGATGCCGCGCGGCTGACGCTGGAAGCCCGTGCCAAGGGCGCCGTGCTGACGCTGGATGATGACGGGCCGGGCATCCCCGAGGCGGAGCAGGAGGCGGTGTTCCAGCCCTTCCGCCGCGTCGAGGCGAGCCGCAACCGCGAGACGGGCGGCACGGGCCTCGGCCTCACCATCGCGCGCAGCATCCTGCGCGCGCATGGCGGGGAGGTGACGCTCGCCAACCGCGAGGGCGGGGGCCTGCGCGTAATCGCGCGCCTGCCCGGCTGACACCCGACCCCCATTCCCCTTGCACGTTGGCCCGGCATGCGGGAGTCTGCCGCCAAGCGCCCGACCTGCGCCCCCTGATCGCTGCCGGGCGGTCGGGGCGAGAGAGGCGCGGGGAAGCACAGGAGGAACGCGCATGGCGATGACCCTCGGGCGACGGATGATCCTCGGCGCGGGCGCCGCGCTGCCCTTCCTCGCGGCCACGCCGCGCCCGGCGCAGGCCTGCTCGCGCGCCCTGTGGAACTGGCCGGGCCTTGGCGTCTTCGTCGGCCGCAATCTCGACTGGTTCGAGGATTGCGAGAGCAACCTCTGGATCCTGCCGCGCGGCATGGAGCGCAGCGGCGCCACGCCGGTGAACCCGCTGCGCTGGACCAGCCGCTACGGCAGCCTCGTCGTCACGGTCTACGACAACACGGCCGTGGATGGCGTGAACGAGGCCGGGCTCGCCGCGCATGTGCTCTATTTGCCGGAGACGAGCACCGGCCCGCGTGATCCGGCCAAGCCCGGCCTCGCCATCACGCAATGGATCACCTGGTATCTCGACACTTGCGCCTCCGTGGCCGAGGCGGTGGAGCGCACGCGGGCGGAGCCCTTCCAGCTCCGCATGTCGGTCGAGCCCAATAGCGGCATGGCCGGCACGGTCCATCTTGCGCTGAACGACCGGAGCGGCGACTGCGCGATCCTCGAATGCATCAACGGCCGCATCAACATCTACCATGACCGCCGCTTCGTGGTGATGACCAACCAGCCGACCTTCGACAAGCAGCTCGAGAATCTGCGCCGCTTCCAGGGCTTCGGCGGCACGGAGCGGCTGCCCGGCACGCATGAGGCGGCCGATCGCTTCGTGCGCGCCGCCTATTACGTCACGCACCTGCCGACACCGCGCAACCAGCGCGAGGCGGTGGCCTCCATCATGAGCGTGATGCGCAACGTCTCCGCCCCCTTCGGCGTGGCGGATCGCTCGCGCCCCAACATCGCCACCACCATCTGGCGCAGCGTGATCAGCCTCGAGCAGCGGACCGTGTATTTCGACGGCGTCTACAGCGCCAATGTGTTCTGGGTGGATTACGGCCGCTTCGACTTCGCGCCAGCTTCCGGCGTGAGGAAGCTCGAGGTCGTGGGGAATTACGACCTGATCGGCGATGTGGGCGGCCGCTTCGCGCCGGCCGCGATGTTCACGCCCCTGCCGGCCAACGAGTAAGGCCGCCCGGGGTGGCCGCGCCGGGCGCCGGGTGATACAGCCCGCGCTCGCAAGGAGGCCCGACATGCCGCTCAAGGCCAGCATCATTCCCGTCACACCCTTCCAGCAGAATTGCGTGCTGGTCTGGGACGACCAGAGCCTGGAAGCGACGGTGATCGATCCGGGCGGCGATGTGGCGCGCATCCAGCAGGAAATCGCGGCGCGCGGCGTGACGCTCAAGCAGATCCTGCTGACGCACGGGCATATTGATCACGCGGGCGGCGCGGATGAGCTGCGCGAGAAGACGGGCATTCCCGTCACCGGGCCGCATCGCGCGGATGCCATCCTGCTCGACCATCTGGAGCAGCAGGGCCGCGCCTATGACATTCGCGGCGCGCGCAACCTGGTGCCGGACACCTGGCTCGACGAGGGCGCGCAGGTGACGATCGGCGGTGTCACCTTCGACGTGTTGCATTGCCCGGGCCATTCACCGGGCAGCCTTGTCTATGTGAGCAAGGAATTGCGCATCGCCTTCGTGGGCGATGTGCTGTTCCAGGGCTCGATCGGCCGCACCGATTTCCCCTATGGCGACCATGAGGCGCTGATCACCGCGATCACGACGAAGCTGCTGCCGCTGGGCGATGACATCGCCTTCGTCTGCGGCCATGGGCCGGGCTCGGATTTCGGGACGGAGCGGCGGACCAATCCGTTTTTGCAGGGTTAGGCCGCGCTACACCGCGGCGCTGTGCCGCCCCTTGCCCTGGCCCAGATAGGCATCGAAGCAGGCGGCCACGTGGCGCAGGAAGGGGCGTGATTCTTCCGGCACGGTGAGCCAGGCGCCGCTGAGGCGCACCACGCCCTGCGCTTCCAGCACCTCCAGCGCCGGGCGCGCGGTGGCGAGCACCTCGGGCGGCAGGGCGTCGAGGTCGAGCGCCAGGTCGCACATCACCCGCTCGATGGCGGCGCGGCGGGTGATGTCCTCCTCGGTGAGGGTCAGGCCGCGCGCGATGGAGAGGCGCCCGGCTTCGACGGCGGCGACGTAGCCGCGTTCGTCGGGGATGTTCTGCGCATAGCCGCGCGGCGTCGCACCGATGGAGGAGGCGCCGATGCCCAGCAGGTATTCCGCCTGGTCCGTCGTATAGCCCTGGAAGTTGCGGCGCAGCCTTCCGTCGCGGCTGGCGCGGGCCATGCTGTCATTCGGCCGGGCGAAATGGTCGAGGCCGATGGAGACGAAGCCGGCCGCGCGCAGCGCCTGGGCGGCGACATCGGCCTGCTCGAGGCGCGCCTCGGCGCCGGGGAGTTCCTCCATGCGGATGGCCTTCTGCGAGGGTTTCATCCAGGGCACATGGGCATAGCCGAAGACGGCCACGCGGTCCGCGCCGAGCTCGGCGGCCAGCGCCGCAGTGGCGCGCACATGCTCGCAGCTCTGGCCCGGCAGGCCGTACATCATGTCGAGATTGATGCGGCTGATGCCGGCGCTGCGCAGGCGCGTGACGGCCGCGGCGACCATCTCGGCCGGCTGCACGCGGCCCATGCGCTCCTGCACCTCGGCATTCGCGTCCTGCAGGCCGAGCGAGGCGCGGTTGAAGCCGGAGGTGGCCAGCGCGTCCACCACCTCCTGCGTGAGCGTCCGCGGGTCGAGCTCGACGGAGAGTTCGGCCTGGGGGGAGAAGGGGAAGAGGGCGCGCAGGCGGCCCATGAGCTTGGTCAGCCGCGCGCCGCCCAGCGCACTCGGCGTGCCGCCGCCCAGATGCAGGTGCTGCACCAGGCCATCGGCCGGGAGCGCGCGGGCCAGCGTGCCGGCCTCGGTCTCGAGCGCGGCCGCATAGCGCGCGATGCGCGCGTCATTGCGCGTCACCGAGGTGTGGCAGCCGCAATACCAGCAGAGCTCGTGGCAGAAGGGGATGTGGACGTAGAGCGAGAGCGCGGAGCCCGCCGGCATGGCGGCGAGCCATTCGCGGTAGAGCGCCTCCTCCATCGGCCCGAAATGCGGCGCCGTCGGGTAGCTCGTGTAGCGCGGCAGGTTCGCGGTGAGCGAGACGGTGGGGGTGGGGCGAGCGAGGGTGTCCATGCGAGGGACGGTGCGCGCCACCGCACCGCCCTGTCCTTGCGCCGGATCAAGCTGCCGCGCCATGCTGGCGGCGCAAGAGGAGACAGGGCTTCATGGCGGATTACGACCTGGTGGTGCGCGGCGGCGAGGTGGCGACGGGCTTTGGCACGGTTCGTTGCGATATCGGCGTGAAGGGCGGGCGCATCGTGGCGCTGGCGGAGCAACTTCCGGCGGCCGGCGCCAGCGTGGATGCGGCGGGCCTGCTGGTGCTGCCGGGCGGCGTGGACAGCCATTGCCACATCGAGGAGCCCAACCCGCATGGCGTGAACGAGGAGAGCTTCCAGAGCGCCTCCCGTGCCGCCTTCGCGGGCGGGACGACATCGGTCGTCTGCTTTGTGCCGCAATGGAAGGGGCATGGCGTGCTGGAGCGCTTCGCGGACAGCTCCGCCCGCGCGGCGAAGGGCATGGTGGACTACGCCTTCCACCAGATCATCAGCGACGCGACGGAGGAGGTGCTGGAGCGGGAGATCCCGCAGCTGGTGGCGAAGGGCGTGCGCAGCCTGAAGGTCTTCCTCACCTATGAGCCGCTGCATGTGAGCGATGCGGATTACCTCAAGGTGCTGGTGACGGCGCGCAAGCATGGCTGCCTGGTCACCGTGCATTGCGAGAATTATGCGGCGATCAACTGGCGCACCGAGGCGCTGCTGGCGGCCGGCATGACGGCACCGAAGTACCACGCGTGGTCCCGCCCGCCGGTGGTGGAGCGCGAGGCCACGCACCGCGCCATCGCACTCGCCGAATTCGTGGACCAGCCCATCCAGGTCTTCCATGTCAGCTGCGCGGAGGCGGCGGAGGAGATCGCACGGGCGCAATTGCGCGGCGTGAAGGTCTGGGGCGAGACATGCCCGCAATATGTGACGCTGACCGCGGAGCAGATGGATCAGCCGGGCTTCGAGGGTGCCAAGTTCATGTGCAGCCCCGCGCCGCGCGACGAAGCGGAGCATGCGCGCATCTGGGATCTGATCCGGCGCGGCGTGCTCGACGTCGTCTCCTCCGACCACTGCGCCTTCAGCTTCGCGGGCGACAAGGGCAAGGCACAGAACGGCCGCGATGCGAGCTTCCGCGACATTCCGAACGGCATCCCGGGCCTCGCCGCGCGGCTGCCGATCCTGTTCAGCGAGGGTGTTTCCAAGGGGCGCATCAG
Organism: Roseococcus sp. SDR; assembly: GCF_019083995.1. Lineage (GTDB taxonomy): Bacteria > Pseudomonadota > Alphaproteobacteria > Acetobacterales > Acetobacteraceae > Roseococcus. Next base: position 84,713 of record NZ_JAHRCU010000009.1, on the reverse strand, counting down.
CCTCGATGACTTCGTGCGGCTGACGGCGACGAATCCCGCGCGGCTGATGGGCCTGGCGCCGCGCAAGGGCAGCATTTCCATCGGCGCCGATGCGGATCTGGCGCTGTGGGATCCGAAGGCGAAGCGCACCATCACCAATGCGCTGATGCAGCACGCCATCGACTACACGCCCTATGAGGGGCTGGAGGTGACGGGCTGGCCGGTGATGACCATCCGCCGTGGCGAGGTGGTGATGCGCGATGGCGTGGTGCAGGCCGAGCCGGGGACGGCGCAATACCTGCCGCGCGGGCCCTATGACATGGTGAAGCCGCGCGGGGTGCTGGCGAATGGCTTCGACGCGGCGCCGCCGCTGTAAGGCTCCCTCAATCCGCGATAAGGCCCGCCGGCAGCGGGCCCTTCGCGACCGCCGCCACCGCGTGGTCCAGCTCCTCCAGGCTGGAGGTGCCGATGATGTTCGTCGCGATCTCCTTCGCGCCGATGACGAAGCGCAGCGCGAGCTCCACCAGATCCGCCGCATGGCCGGCCTCGACCAGCGGGCGGAAGCGCTGCGCCGCCGCGACATCGGCGGCATAGCTGGCGCCCGAGGCGATGGGCTCGACCTTGGCGACGCCCAGCGGGCTGCGCGCCTCCGTCCCGCTCAGCGCGCCGCCGGCGAGGATGCGGATCGCCATGACGCCGACATCCTGCGCCACCGCATGGCGGATGATGCCGCCGAGGTCGGGCACATCGGGGCGCGCGGGGGCGATGCCGCTCGGGTTCAGCAGGTTGTAGGGGATCTGCGCGGTGGCGAAGCCGCCGGCATCCAGCACCTGCCGCAGCGCCTCCGCGTCACCGAGGCCGGTGATGCCGAAGAAGCGGAATTTTCCCGCCGCGCGCGCTCGCTCCAGCGCGGGCACGGCCTCCTCCAGGATCTGCGCCGGCGTGAAGGCGGGCTCCTGCCCCGCGAGGGTGATCGGGTTGTGCAGCTGGAAGATGTCCACGCTCTCCATGCCGAGGCGGCGCAGGCTCTCCTCCAGCGAGGTGGTGATGCGCCCTGCGATGTCGCCGCGCTGGGGCGCAAAGACGCGCACCTTCGTGCCCACCACCGGTCGCGCGGAAAGCCCGCGCAGCGCGCGGCCGAGATTGCGTTCGGAGGCGCCGTCGCCATAGACGGCCGCCGTGTCGAAATAGGTGATGCCGTGATCGAGCGCGCGGCCGATGGCGCGGTCCTGCTCCGCCGCCGTGCCCTTCACCATGAGGCCGCCGATCGCCCCGCACCCATAGCCGAGCACCGAGACGGAAAGCCCCGTCCGGCCCAGTCGCCGCTGTTCCATCGCGCCTCTCCCTGTTCGGCTGATGCTGGGGCAGCGCCGTGCTTGCGGCAAGCGCGGCCGCTGCGTCATGCTTTCCCGGAACCGGCCGCAGATGCCGGGTTGGAGGATGATGCCCATGTGGTCACGCCGCCTGCTGCTCGCCGCAGCGCCCAGCCTTGTCCTCTCGCGTGCCGCGCACGCCGCTTATCCGGACCGGCCGATCCGTGTGATCGTGCCCTTCGCGGCCGGCGGCAATACCGACATCCTGGCGCGCATCCTGGCGGCCCGCATGGCCGAGCGGCTCGGCCAGCCCATGGTGATCGAGAACCGCGCCGGGGCGGGCGGCAGCGTGGGCGCGGAACTCGTCGCACGCGCCACGCCGGATGGGTACACGCTGCTGTTTGGCGCCGGTGGGCCGCTGACGGCCAACCCGGTGCTACAGGTGCGGCTGCCTTACGATGTGGAGCGCGATTTCCGGCCGATCGGCCTGGTCGGCATCCTGCCCATGGTCTGCCAGGTGACGGCGCGCCTGCCCGCGCGGAACCTGCCGGATCTGCTGGCGATGATGCGCGCGCGGCCGGGCCAGGTGACGGTGGCCACGCCAGGCAATGGCAGCGCCGCGCATCTGGCGCTCGAGCTGCTGATGGCCAATGCGGGCGTGCGCGCCTCGCATGTGCCCTATCGCGGCGGCAGCGCGATGATCCCGGACCTGATCAGCGGCGCGGTGGAGGTGGCGATGGTGGAGCTGCCCTCCGCCTATCCGCTGCACCGGGACAACCAGGCGCCGATCATCGCCATCGCGACGGAGCAGCGCTCGCCCCTCATGCCGCAGGTGGGCACCTTCATCGAGGCGGGGCTGCCCGGCTTCACCGCCGGCAGCTATGGCGGGCTGCTGGCGCCGAGCGGCGCGTCGCCCGAGGTGGTGGCGGCGCTGCATGCGGCACTGGCCGCGACGCTGGGTGAGGCGGCCGTGCTCTCGCGCATCGCGGAGGTGGGCGCCATTCCCTCCATCGAGGCGCAGCGCTCGCCAGATGGCTTCGCCGCCTTCCTGCGGCAGGAGCTGACCAATGCGCGGCGCGCGGCGGATCTGGCGGGGTTGCGGCCGGGCTGAGCTCAGCCCAGTCCGGCCAGCCGCGCCGGCAGTTCGGCGAGGCGCTCGGCTTCCGCATTGGCGAATGCAAGGCGCAAATGGCGCTCCTGCCCTGGGCCGAAGAAGGGGCCGGGCAGCGTCATCAGCCCCTGCTCGGCCGCCAGCCATTCCGCCGCCGCCATCGCGTCCGGCGCGCTGGCGGGCAGGCGAAGATAGGCGAAGTAGCTCCCCATCGCGTCGATCCAGTCGCTGTTGAGCGCGGCGCGGCAGGCGCTCGCGCGCGCCTGCATGATCTTGCGATTGTCCGAGCGCCAGTCGCGCAGCGCGGGAATGGCCCAGGCCAGCACCTGCTGCGCGGGGCGGGCCGGGCAGATCTGCAGCGTGTCGAGCGCCTTGGCCAATTGCTGCTGGAAGGCCGTGCCGGCGATGACGGCGCCGAGGCGATGGCCCGGAATGCAATAGGCCTTGGAGAAGCTGTAGAGATGCACCAGCACCTCGCCCCAGGCCGGGTCGCTGAAGAGGCGATGCGGCACGGTGTTGGGGAGGAAGTCGCGATAGGTTTCGTCCAGCACCAGCGCAATGCCGCGCTGGCGGGCGAGTTCGGCGAAGCTGGCGATGACCTCGGCCGGATAGACGGCGCCGGTCGGATTGTTCGGTGTGACGAGCAGGATTGCGCGCGTGCGCCCGTCGATCAGCGTGGCCGCCAGCGCCGCATCGGGCACGAAGCCATCCTCGGCACGGCAGGGCAGCGGGCGGGCTTCGACGCCCGCCATGCGCAGCGCCATCTCATGGTTGAAATACCAGGGCGTGGGGACGAGGACATTGTCGCCGGGCGCGGCCAGCACCTTCATCGCCATGGCGAAGGCAAGGTTGCAGCCGGCGGTGATCGCCACATGCTCCGCGCCGATGGCCGCACCGTAGAAGCCGCTCGCATCCTCGGCCAGCGCCGCGCGCAGCGCTTCGTCACCCGCGATGGGGCCATAGCCGGCGGCGCTGCGCTGGGCCGCCGCCTCGCCCAGGCGCGTGAGCAATTCGGGATGCGGCGGATAGCCGGGCACGGCCTGCGTGAGGTCGAGCGCCTGGCCGCGTTGGCCCTGGTAGCGTGCGGCCCAGGCGCGGGCGGCCGGGATGGGCGGCTCGGCGGTCGAGAGAATGGTGGACGAGAAGCGCATCAGGGGTCCTCGATCAGCGGGCGGCCGGTCTCGTGCCGCCAATGGTGCCAGAGCAGGCGCGCCGCCAGCGAGCGCGCGGGCGACCAGGCCTCGGCCATGCGGGCCAGCGCGCGCGGCGCGGGGCGCGCCTCCAGCGCGAAGAGATGCCGCGCGGAATTGGCCAGCGCGATGTCGCCGGAGGGAAAGATGTCGGGCCGCGCTTCGGCGAAGAGCAGATGCACCTCCGCCGTCCAGGGGCCGAGGCCCTTCACGGCGCTGAGCATGGCGATGGCTTCCGCATCGGGCAGCGTGGCCATGCGCTCGAAATCCAACGTGCCGTCGAGGCAGGCGGTGGCGAGGCTGCGCGCATGCTGGGCCTTGGGGCGCGAGAGGCCGGCCGTGCCACAGAGCGTCGCGTCATCCATCGCGAGCAGGCCCGCTGGCGTCAGTGCCCCTGGGAGTGCGGAGAGCCGCCGCCAGATGGCGCCGGCCGCCTGATTGCTGATCTGCTGGCCGCAGATGGTGCGCAGCAGGCCGGCGAAGCCGCGCGGGCGCGTGCGCCAGGGCAGCGGGCCCGCGCGCTCCTCGATGCCGGCGAAGCGCGGCTCGGCGGCAAACAGCGCGGTTCGGTCAGAAGGCGACGCGCAGCCGGGCGGTGAAGATGGAGACGGGACCACGATCGGCATTGTAGGCCGGGTTCACCACCAGGGCATAGCCGAGCGCCCCGTGCAGGCCGGGGGCGAGGCGCGCGTCGTAATAGGTCTCCGTCACCCATTCCGGGCTGTAGTTCAGCCGCCCGTCGCCGGTGATGAAGCCGATGCCGCCATCCTCGAGGTAGCGCCGGCGCCCGCCGCTGATGAAGCCGATATTGGTGCCGAGGCCGATGGTATCCGCGGGCCGGCCCCAGCGGTTGCCCATCAGCGTCCCACCGAAGCTGATGGCGCGGTCCATCTCGGTGAACATCCAGTTCTGCGTCTGCCCGTCATTCCAGGAGGCGCGGGCGAAGATGCCGAAATCCTCGGTGATCTGCTGGTCGAAGGAGAGGGTCGCGTTGTTCTTCGCGCGATAGCCGTAGGGGTTGATATCGAAGGTCTGGAAGCCGTTGCTGAAGAGCTCGTTCCAGCGCGACTGCCGCGCGCGCGAATAGCCGTAGATCAGCCGCAGCGCGCCCTCGCGCTCGCCGAACTTCCAGAAGCGCTCCAGCGAGGCGATGAGCTGGAAGCCGCGCGTGATCGAGGGGTCGAGGAAGAGGCTGTTCACCTCGCGCGCCACGCGGAAGGCGCCGCCGCGCAGCGCCCAGGTGCCGTTCTCCCATTCCAGCGCGAGCCCTTCCGTATAGCCGCGCGCATCGGCCGCGTAGTCGAAGGCGCCGCCGCCCACCAGGGCCCAGGACATGAACTGCGTGCGCGGATCATGCGCGTAGCGGTTGTCGTCGAAGATGTCCCAGACGGAGAACTTGCCCGCCGTGATGGTGATGCGCTCGCGCGGCAGCGGCTCGGTGAAGCGCAGCGGGTCATTGTCCGGCGGGACCATATCCTCCGACAGCGCGATGGTCTGGCGCACGAAGACGCGCGGGAAGAAGAGCACCGGCTCGGTGCTGCCGAGGCGGAAGGCCTCGCCATTGGGAAAGCTCGCGACACCGGTGGAATTGGAGATGCCGAAGCCGCGCGTGACGGCGGCGTTCACGATCACCTCCGCTCCATGCCAGAGGCGCCTTCCGATCACGAGGTCGGAGGAGAAGGTGTTGCGCGCCTGGGGCTGCGGCAGCAGGCTCGCCGCCCCCTGATAGGGCGAGCGGAATCCCGCATTGCCCTGCAGGATGAAGGTGGCCTGGCCGCGGATCAGCCAGCCCTGTTCCTCCAGCCGATCCTGCTTGGCGGCGAGGCTCGGGATCATCGCCTCCGACGGATCGCCGATATTGGGCGTGCCGGCCGAGTTGAAGCGGCCGGTCTGCGCGCTCGCGAGACCGGGCAGCATCAGCAGCAGGAGCAGCAGCGCGCGCACGCGGCGATGCTGTAGCGCCGTTCCGCGCCCTGTCCAGCGCATCACGAATCTGTCACGCCCCGGTTTGACGCGCGCGCCGCCGCGCCCGACACTGGCGCGAACCTCAGGAGGAACACCATGGTCACGCGCCCCTATACCCAAGCCGATCTCGACGCGCTCTGCGAATGGGACACGCCCACCATCTGCAACGCGCTGGAACTCGTGGTGCCCGCGCGGCGCGGCCATGGCTTCACCGTCCGCACCTTCGACTGCGCCCACCCCTCCATGAAGCCGATCTGCGGCCCGGCGCGCGTCGGCACCATCCGCGCGCAATTCCCCTCGGGCCGCACCAAGGAGCAGGACCGCGCGTCGCGCATCGGCTGGTACGAGTATGTCGCCAACACCGACATGCCGACCGTGGTCGTGCTGCAGGATCTGGACGACGTGCCGGGCACCGGCGCCTTCTGGGGCGAGGTGAACACCAATGTCCACAAGGGGCTGAAGGCGCTGGGCTGCGTCACCAACGGCTCGATCCGCGACCTCGACATGGTGGCGCCCGGCTTCCAGCTGCTCGGCATCATCAACCCGAGCCACGCCTATGTGCATGTGGTGGATTGGGGCCGGCCGGTGACGGTGCACGGCATGCAGGTGGTGCATGACGAGGTGGTGCATGCCGACCGCCATGGCGCCGTGACCATCCCCGCCGATGCGGTGAAGGCGCTGCCCGCCGCGATCGATCTGCTGAGCCGCAAGGAGGCGGTGATCCTGGAGATGGCGAAGCGCCCGGATTTCGACATCGGCAAGCTGCGCGAGGCGCTGGCCAAGTCCGACGATATTCACTGAGTTTATGCCCTCAGACGCCGGGCGCGCGCTCCGCGCGCTTGGCTTCGCAAAGCTGAAGCTTTGCGCCGGGCCTATTCGGCCCGGATTCTCGGGGCGCGATGCTTGTTCTTCGTTTCTGCTCTGGTCGGGTTGGGGAGGCTGCATGCCCTTTGTCGAGGATGGTCCGGCGCCGCGGCTGGAGGATGGCTGGTTCCGCTGGGATGAGCCGCTGGTCGCGGTGAAGCGCGAGTGGGTGGACAGCTATCGCCATTTCAACATGGGCTACTACCTGGTCGCCTATGACCTGCAGACCGACCGGCTCTGGCCGCATCTGGGGCTGGGCACCTCGCTCAAGAAGGGCGGCCTCGGCACCTTCGCGGCGGAGGCCTGGCTCGACTACCAGCGCGAGATGACGGAGGCGATGCCGATCGGCGCGGAGAGCATGGTGCTCGCTGCCGATGACAAGCGCCTGCTGGTGAAGCACCGGATGTTCCACTTCACCGAGGGCTGGACCGCCTCGGAGCATGAGGTGCTCTATCTCTGCGTGGACCTGAACATCCGCCGCGTGACACCCTGGCCTGCGGATGTGCGGGAGATCCTGGCGAGCCGCGCGACGGGCGAGCCGGCGAAGCGGCTCGCGCTGCGGCGGCGGGGCGCCTAGGCGAGCAGCTCGCGATAGAGCGCGACGAGCTTCTCCGCCTCGGCGGGCCAGCCCCAGGCGCCGCGGGCGGCCTGCCAGCCGGCCTCGCCCAGCGTCGCGCGCAACGCCGCATCGCCCAGTTGCGCCACGGCGGCGGCGATGGCGCCCGCATCCGTCACATCCACCAGCAGCCCGCAGGCGCTGCCCGTCACGATGTCGGCCACGCCTGTCGCGAAGCGGGGCGCAATGACGGGCAGGCCCAGCGCCATCCCGTCGAAGAGCTTATGCGGCAAAGCGAGACGGTGATTCTCCTCGCCCGGCTGGAACAGGATCAGGTTGACGTCCGCCATCGCCGCGCGGGCCATGGCCGCCTCGGCCGGGAGCCAGCCGGTGCAGGTGATACGGCCGGCCAGGCCCCGCGCGGCCGCCGCGTCATGAAAGGCCGCCTCGCTGCCATCGGTGAAGCGGCCGATGACCAGTAGGCGGGTCTCCGGCGGGCACTGCGCCAGTGTCTCCAGCAGCACGGGCCAGCCGCGAGCCACACCGATGGCACCCAGATGCAGCAGCGTCACCGGGCCTGGGCCGTGCCGGCGTCGGGGCAGGTTTTCGGGCACCAGCGCGTGGTTGCGGACGGCTACGCAGCGCGCGCCGGGGAAATCCTCGGCGAGGCCGTCCTTCGCGAGCACCACGGCATCGGCGCGGCGGCCGAGGGCCGCCATCACGCGCCGGATCGCGCCCTGTGCCACCGGCCGCAGCCAGGCGGGCAGGCGCGCGTCCAGGCGTGAGGGATAATGCTCATGGACGTCGAGCACGAGGCGTGCCCCCGTGCGCCGGGCGGCGAGCCAGGCGATGATCCAGGCATCGGGCTCTGAGGCGTGGATCACGCGCGGCTGCAGGGCGACGGCACGCGCATGCAGCGCCCGCCAGCGCCGCCAGCGCGGGGCGGGCGGCACCCCCTCCACCGCCACGGGGCCGATGGGGCGCGCGGGTGCGGGTGAGAGATGGGTCACGGCCCAGCCGGCCGCGGCCAGGCTCTCGCCCTCCTTGCGGACCACGCGCATGTCGTCGCTCGGATGCGCCGCGGAGAGCAGCAGGATCATGCGAGGGCCCTCGCGGGGGCGGCGGCCAGCGCGCCTTCGACGGCGGTGACGAAGCGCGTGGCGAGCTGGCGGCGGTCATGCTGCCGCTCGGCCAGGCGGCGGGCGGCCTGACCCATCGCCTCGCGCCGGGTGGGCTGTTCGGCCAGGCGGCGCAGGGCGGCGGCCATGGCGGCGGGTTCCGCATGGGTTTCACCGCAGCCGCCGGCCTCCAGCAGCCGCGCCGCCTCGCCCGGGACGTTGGAGAGCACGGGGCGCCCGGCGGCGAGATAGTCCATCAGCTTGTTGGGCGCGGTCCATTCGGCGAAGGCGGGGATGGGCGCGAGGCAGAGGAGGCCCACCTGGCTGCCGGCCAGCAGCCGCGCCAGCTCCGGCTTGGGCATCGGGTCGAGGAAGCTGAGGTTGGCCAGGCCGCGCGCCGCCGCCTCCGCCAGCAGGGCGGGCTTTTCGCCGCCCTCGCCCACCAGCAGCAGGCGGATGCGGCGCTCTTCGCGCAACAGGGCCGCCACCTCCAGCAGCTGGTGCAGGCCATTGGCCCGGCCATGCGCGCCGGCATAGACGGCCAGCATCTCGCCGCTGCCCGCGCCATCCGGCCGCCAGGGCGGGACCTGCGGGCCGAAGAGATCGAGGTCACAGCCCTGGCCGATCACGCGGAGGCGTTCGGGCGGCGTGCCACGCCGGCGGGCGGTCTCGGCCATGCCCTCGGTCAGCGCCACCACGGCCGCGGCCTCGCGGCAGGCGGCGCGGGCCAGGCGTTCCATGGCGTGCAGCAGCAGCGGGCGGCGCAGGCCCATGGCGGCAGGGAGCTCGGGCCAGGGGTCGCGCATCTCGAAGAGGAAGGGCGTGCCGCGCGCCTGGCGGGCGAGCAGCGCGGGGATGGCGACGCTGAGCGGGGTGGAGCTGGCGATCACCAGGTCCCATCCGGGCCGGAGCGCGAGCCGCGTGGCGCGCGCCGCGTAGCGCAGGAAGGCGCCGATGCGCGCCGCCTCGCCCATCGCATTGCCGCAGGGGATGGCCCATTCGAGCACCTCGAAGCCCGAGATGCGGCCCTGGCGGGCGCCCCGCCGAAAGGCGCCTTCGAGGCCGGTCACTGCGCCCTGCCATTGGCCGCAGGCCAGCGTGACGGCATGCCCGGCCTGCGCCAGGGCGCGGGCCTGCGCGTGGCTGCGCGTGGCGGTGGCGCCGGAGGGCGTGGAGAAATGCTGGTGAAGGTAGAGGATCCGCGCCAAGGCGCCGCGTCACCCGCGATGCAGGGCCTGGATGACGGCGATGACGCGCGCCTGGTCGGCCGGGGTCATCCCGCTGCCCGAGGGCAGGCAGAGCCCCTGCTCGAACAGTGCCGCCGCCACGCCGCCGCCCACCACGGGCGCATCGCGGAAGGCGGGCTGGAGGTGCAGCGGCTTCCAGACCGGGCGGCTCTCGATCCCTTCCTCGGCCAGGGCCCGGCGCAGCGCCTCGCGATCCGTGCCGAAGGCGCGCGGCTCTACCAGCATGGCGGTGAGCCAGCGTGAGGATTGCGCCCAGGCGGGCTCCGGCATGAAGGAAAGCCCCGGCAGATGGGCCAGCGCCTTGGCATAGCGCGCGAAGATGGCGCGCCGCGTCGTCACCCGCTCGGCCAGGCTCGGCAATTGGGCGCGGCCGACGGCGGCGAGCAGCGAGCTCATGGCATAGTTGAACCCGGTCGTCTCGTGCTGGTAGTGCACGGCTGGCTCTTTCGCCTGGGTGGCCAGCGCCCTCGCCTGGGCGATCAGCCCCGCTTCGGCCGAGAGGAGCGCGCCGCCACCGCCCGCGGTCACGATCTTGTTGCCGTTGAAGCTGAGCGCGACCAGCCGCGCGCCATGGCCCGCTGGGCGGCCATGCTGCATGGCGCCGAGCGCGCAGGCGCTGTCCGACAGGATGGGCACGCCCCAGGCGTCACAGGCCTCGCGGATGGCGGCCATGTCGGCGGGCTGGCCGTAGAGATCGGCCGGGACCACGCAGCGCGGCAGGCGGCCGCGCCGGGCGGCCACGGCCAACTCCTCCCGCAACAGATACGGATCGAGCGTCCAGGAGGTGGGGTCCACGTCGAGGAAACGGGGCGTGGCGCCCATCTGCACCGCCGGCGCCACGGTGGCGACGAATGTGAGGCTTGGCGCCCAGACCTCGTCGCCCGGCTCCACGCCGAGCAGGCGATAGCCCAGATGCAGGGCGGCCGTGCCGGAACTGGTCGCCAGCGCATGCGGCAGGCGCGCGGCTTCCGCGATCTCCGCCTCGAAACCCAGGAGCTCGGGCCCCGCCGGGGCCAGCCAGCCGGATTCCAGGGAGAGCCGCAGGCGGTCCAATTCACCACCCGCCAGATGGGGCGGGGAGAGTGGGAGCAGCGTTTGAGACGCCCCGGGAGATTGCCGGATGGCGCTGTCGGGCAAGGCAAGGCGGACGGAGGCCATTCGGCTAACCCTTGGTAACCGTTGGCCAAAATTAGAGCGAGCAGATGGGTGGAAATGCAAGTCCTGCGTGTATTTCTCGCTGATATTTATAATTTCGCGCGCAGATCAAAAATGAAAAAATGCAAGGGCGGGGGGCATTCCCGCCCTTGCGGGGCGTCACGCCGTGCCGACGGGCTGGGCGCGGCGGCTCTGCCAGAGCTGCACGAAGTCGATCGGGTTCAGCATCACGGGCGGGAAGCCACCCTCGCGCGTCACATCGGCCAGGATGTTGCGGGCGAAGGGGAAGAGCAGGCGCGGGCATTCCACCAGCAGGACCGGCTCCAGATGCTCCTGCGGCACGTTCAGCGTGAAGATTCCGCAATAGGTCAGCTCGGCGATGAAGCAGGCCGTGTCGTTCGCCTTGGCGTCGGCGCGGATCATCAGCGAGACCTCGAAAACGTTCTCGCCCTCCTGGATCGGGCGGGCCTGCACGTCGAGTGCCAGGTCCACCCGCGGCTGCTCGCGCAGCGTCGCGTAGATGCCGGGCGCGCCGGGCACCTCGAAGGAAAGGTCCTTGGTGAACTGGATGTTCAGGACGATCGGCATCTGCTCCTGGCCGGAGCTGCCATTGGCGGGGTTCCCGTTGGCGGGGTTCTGGGGCTGGTCGGACATGGGATCGCCTTCGATCAATAGGGATGGGGGGCGCTACCACGGGCGGCGCGGAGCCGCCAGCCATGTCGCGCCCTTTGCGGCGGCGCACCAAAAGCCTATCTCTGAGGGATGCCGCTCTCCGCCCCCGCCCCCCGCAAGCTCGAACACCTGCGCGACATCCAGTTGCGCGGCTATGTGCGCGAGGATGGGCTGGTGGACATCGAGGCGCATCTCACCGACACCAAGACCTACGGCTTCCCCTCCGAGCATCGCGGCCAGGTGGGCCCCGGCGATCCCATCCACGGCATGTGGGTGCGGATGACGATCAATGAGGACATGCTGATCATCGCCTGCGAGGCCGCCTCGGACCACACGCCCTTCGCCGTCTGCACCGGGGCGACGCCCGCCTTCGCCAAGCTCGCGGGGCTGACCATCGGGCCGGGCTTCAACCGCGCGGTGAATGAGCGCGTGGGGGGCGTGCTGGGCTGCACCCATCTGCGCGAGGTGCTGGCGCAGATGGGCACCGTGGCCTTCCAGACCATGTGGCCGCTGCGCAACCGCCGCCAGGCGGCGCAGCGCAAGGCGGAAGCCGCCGGCGCGCCGCGCAAGCGCCCCGCCCTGCTCGGCACCTGCCACGCCTATGCGCCGGACAGTCCGGTGGTGCGCAAGAAGTGGCCCGAGTGGAGCGACCTCGCGGAGAAGCGGGAAGAGAGTCAGATTTAGGTTACGCCCTCAGGCGCCGGGCGCGCGCTCCGCGCGCTTGGCTTCGCCGCGCGGCTGTCGTGCTGGGCCAAGAGGTCGGTTGGGCGGCGCCGGCCGCTGTGCGGCCGGATTCTGTGAGTAGTGCTCGGGTGCCTGGTTCGGCACCGCGTCTGGCGGCGAGGTGGGGCGCGTCCTCCGCGCCCCCGCCCCTCAATGCGCCTTCGCCGGCTCACCCTCGCGCTTGCCAAGCATGCCCTTCACCCGCTCACGCAGCGATTGGAACACCACGTAGAGCATCGGGATCATGAAGATGCCGATGACCGAGGCCGCGAGCATGCCGCCGAAGACCGGCAGGCCCACCGCCTGGCGTGACAGGGCCGCGGCACCCGTCGCCGTGATCAGCGGAACCAGGCCCAGGATGAAGGCGAAGCTCGTCATCATCACCGCGCGGAACCGCATCCGGGAGCCGAGCACCGCGGCCTCCTGGATCGAGAGGCCTTTCTCGCGCTGCTCCTTCGCGAATTCGATGATCAGGATGCCGTTCTTCGCCGCCAGCGCGATCAGCACGACGAGGCCGATCTGCGCATAGACGTTGAGCGGCAGCCCCGCGATGACCAGCGCTGCGAAGGAGCCGAGGCCGCCCACCGCCACCGAGAGCAGCACCGGCACCGGGATCGTCCAGCTCTCATACAGCGCCACGAGGAAGAGATAGGCGAAGAGCAAAGCCAGCGCGATCAGCACGCCGGTCTGGCCGGAGGCCTGGCGTTCCTGGAAGGCGGTGCCGGTCCAGTCGAAGCTGTAGCCCGAGGGCAGCACGCGGGCCGAGAGTTCCTCCATCGCCATCATGGCATCGCCCGAGGAGACGCCCGGCCTTCCCTGGCCGTTCAGCGTCAGGCTGCGGACGTTGTTGTAGCGCTGGATGGTCTGTGGCCCGAGGATGACGCGCACATCGGCAAAGGCGCGCAGCGGCACCATCTGCCCGCGCGAATTGCGCACCTGCAGGCGCCAGATGTCCGGGATGTCGTCGCGATCCGCGGCCACGGCCTGGATGTTCACCTGCCAGGTGCGGCCGAAGAGGTTGAAGTCGTTCACGTAGAAACCGCCGAGCGAGGCCTGCAGCGTGGTGAAGATGTCGCTGATGCGCACGCCCAGCGCCTGCGCCTTGTCACGGTCCACATCGAGGTAGAGCGAGGGCGTCGTGGGCGAGAAGGTGGAGAAGACGGCCGCGAGCCGCGGATCCTGGTTGGCCGCGATCATCATCCCCATCATGGCGCCGCCGAGCTCGACCGGGTCGCGCCCCTCATAATCCATCAGCTGGTATTCGAAGCCGCCGCCGGTGCCGAGGCCCAGGATGGGCGGCACGTTGAAGGCGAAGACATTGGCGACGCGGAAGCCCGCCGCGAAGCCGAAGACCGAGCGGATGCCGGTGAAGACGCTCGCCTCCACCGTCTTGCGGTCCTCGAAGGGCTTCATGCGCGCGACGAGAAAGGCCGAGTTGGACTGCGCGCCGCCATCGATGAAGGAGAAGCCGATGATGGAGAGGATGTTCTCGATCGCCGGATTCTGCCGCAGGAAATTCTCCACCTGGATCGTTGCCTCGCGCGTGCGCGCGACGGAGGAACCCTGCGGCAGCTGGAGCTGGACGAAGAAGGCGCCCTGGTCCTCGTTCGGCAGGAAGCCCTGCGGCGTGCGGCTGCCGAGCGACATGATGCCCCAGGCGAAGACGCCGGTGAGCAGGATGGAGAGGAAGGCGACGCGCACCAGCCGCCCCACGATCCAGGCATAGCCGTCCCGCACCTTGTCGATGGCGCGGAGCACATACTTGATGGGGCCCCGCTTCGCCCCCTCATGCCGCAGCACGATGGCACAGAGCGCGGGCGAGAGCGTCAGCGCATTGATCGCGGAGATGATCATGGCGACGCTGATGGTCACCGCGAACTGCTTGAACAGCACGCCCGAGACGCCGGGAATCAGGCCGATCGGCACGAAGACCGAAAGCAGCACGAGCGTGATGGCGATGATCGGCGCCGTGATCTCGCCCATCGCCTTGTTGGTGGCCTCCGCCGGGGTGAGGTCCGGCTCCTCCTCCATCACGCGCTCGACATTCTCGACGACGACGATGGCGTCATCCACCACGATGCCGATGGCGAGCACCATGGCGAGCAGCGAGATGGTGTTGGCCGAATAGCCGATGGCATAGAGCACGGCGAAGGTGCCGATGAGGCTGACGGGCACCGCGATGGTCGGGATGATCGTGGCGCGCAGCGAGCCCAGGAACAGATAGACCACGATGACGACGAGGATGAAGGCCTCGATGAGCGTCTTGATCACCTCATACATCGTGTCGGTCACGAAGGTTGACGTGTCGTAGATGACGGTGCTGCGCATCCCCTCGGGGAAGCGCTGGCCCATGGTGGCCAGTGTGCGGCTGACAAGCTGCGCCACCTGCACGGCATTGGCCCCGGGCGAGAGATAGACGCCCATGGTGACGGTGGATTGCCCGTTGAGCCGGGCCTCCACATCCATGCTGGCAGCACCGAGTTCGACCTGCGCCACGTCCCGCACGCGCAGCGTCGAGCCGTCCTGGTTGGCGCGGATGACGATGGCGCCGAATTCCTCGGGCGTGATCAGCCGGCCCTGGGTCTGGATGTTGAACTGGAACTGCTGGTCCTCGCCGATCGGACGAGCACCGATGCGGCCCGCCGCCGCCTGGATGTTCTGCGCCTGGATGGCGGCGATGATCTCGGAGGGCGAGACGTTGAGGTTGTTCAGCCGGTCCACCTCGAACCAGACGCGCATCGAGTAGTCCTGCGCGCCGAACATCTGCACGTCCCCCACGCCGGGGAGGCGGCGCAGCGTGTCCAGCATGTTGATGGTCACGTAGTTCGAGAGGAAGAGCGGCGGATGCTCGGGATTGGTCGAGGAGACGCCGATGAACTGCAGAACGGCCGAGGATTGCTTGCGCACCGTGACGCCGGCGCGCTGCACCTCCTGTGGCAGCCGCGCCAGGATGCCCTGCACACGGTTGTTCACGTTCACCGTGTTGATGTCGGGGTTCGTGCCGAGCGCGAAGGTGACCGAGAGCGAATAGCTGCCGTCGCTGCCCGAGTTGGAGCGCATGTAGAGCATGCGGTCCGCGCCGTTCACGGCGCTTTCGATGGGCTGGGCGACCGTCGCCTCCACCACGCCGGCCGAGGCGCCGGGGTAGCGCGCCGTGACCTGCACCACCGGGGGCACGATGTCCGGGAACTGCGCGACCGGGATGTTGAACATCGAAAGCGCGCCGGCCAGCGTCATCACGATCGAGATGACGATGGCGAAGCGCGGGCGGCGGACGAAGATGGCGGAGAACATGCGCCGTCAGCCCGGCCGGCCCGCGGGGGGCGGGGCGCCGGGGCGCACGCCCGCGGGGGCGGCGTTCACCGGCTGGCCGGGGCGGACGCGCTGGATGCCTTCGGTGATGACGCGGTTGCCGGCCTCGACGCCGCTTTCGATCACGGCCGTCTCGGCCGTGCTGCGGCCGAGCGTCACGTTGCGGCGTTGGGCGCGGCCCTCGCCATCCACGATGAAGACGAAGAAACCGGCCTGGTCCTGCGCGATGGCCGAGCGCGGGATGGTGACGGCCATGACCGGCTGCGCGCCCTCCAGCAGGACGGTCACGAACTGCCCGTCCACCAATTGCCGTGCGCCGATGTCGTTCTGCTGCATGCCCGCGCGGATCGGGTTGGGGATGCTCGCGCGGACCAGGATGGAATCCGTGTCGCGGCTGACCTGCGTGTCGATGAAGTCGATGCGGCCGGGCAGCGGGTAGATGGTGCCGTCCGACTGGCGGATGCGCACCACGACGGCCGCCGCGCCGCCGCGGCCCTCATAGCGCTCCCGCAGCTCAAGCGCGGTGCGCTGGGCGATGGTGAAGGCCACGCGCATCGGGTCCTGGCTGACGATGGTGGCCAGCGGCTCGCTGGAGGGGGAGACGACATTGCCGGGCGTGTAGGTGGAGCGCCCGATGGCGCCTGCGAAGGGCGCGGTGATGTTGGTGTAGGCCAGGTTGATCTCCGCCACGCGCACCGCCGCCTGGGCGCCGAGCAGCGTGGCGGCGGAGGTGCGCTCCTGCGCCTGGGCGTTGTCGAGCGCCACCTGCGTGCCGGTGCCGGTGGTGCGCAGTTCGCGCGCGCGGGCGAGCGAGGTGCGCGCATTGGCGAGCTGCGCCTCGGCCGAGGCGACATTGGCCTGCGCCTGTTCCACCTGTGCCTCGAAGGGCGCGCGCTCGATGCGGAAGAGGAGCTTGCCCTCCTCGACCTCGGTGCCCTCGCGGAAGAGGCGCTCCTCCAGGAAGCCGGTGATGCGGGCCCGCAGCTCGACGCGGTTGATCGCCTCGATGCGGCCGATGAACTCGGTACTTTCGGTGACCGGCTGGCGCTGTGCCTCGACCACGCCCACGGCGGGAGGAGGGCCGCCGGGTCCCATCTGCGCCTGGGCGGGCTGGGCCAGGGAGGCCGCCGCCAGGAACACCGACGCAACGAAAAACCGCATGCAGAGAAATCCCTATGGCAACGGGCCGGGAGGGCCCGCCGCGAAGCTTCCCTCATCTGCAACCCAAGGGGTGGGGCAGGTCAACCCAAAATTGTGCAACGCCGCAATGCGGGCCCATGCGCGCGATCAGGCGCCGGGCGGCGCCTCGCCCCGCACTGGTTGGCAGGGGCTCGGTTACGCGGCAGCGGGGGGTGCCCGCTGCCGCGGCCGGGCCGCGGCCTGTTACTCTAATTCACAGGCACGAAGACGCGCGCCGCCAGGGCCGCCTGGAACAGGACCTGCATGATGTCCTGCGCCACCTGGAGGTTGCGCGGATCGATGCGGGGCAGGGCGATCACCTCGTCGCCCGGACGTGGCGGCTCCCGCGGGTCGAGGATCACCTCGCCCGAGGCGCGGCGGATCATGATGCTGCTCATGTTCCCGCGCGCCGTCAGGCCGCCCGCCTCGCGGATCAGATCGGGCACCGTGATGCCGGGGCGCCAGAGCACCGCGCGGGTGACCCCGACCTCACCCGTGACGAGCACCGTCTCGCGTCGCTCGGGGATCACGATGATGTCGTTGTCTTCGAGGCGGATGCTGTTGCAGCGCCCGCCGCTGAAGACGACGATGCGCCCCTCCGGCACCACGCGCCGCGCGCGCTGCAGGTAGGCGGAGATCTGCTGCGCCTCGGCCGAGCGGATATTGGCTACGCCCTGGGTGGGCGAGACGGCGAGGAAGAGCGCGCGCTCCAGCCGGTCGGCGGCCTCGGACAGGGCGCGGGCCTGCTGGGCGGCGACGCTGGCGCGCAGGATGTAGATGCTGCCGGTGTCGGCCAGCGTCGGGTTGACCTCGATGTAGTCGAGCGCGTTGCAGAGCTGCGCGTCGCGATCCATCACCAGAACCGAGGGGCCGACGCGGCTGCCCTCGACGGTGACGCGGACGGTCTGCATCGGGCGATCGGTGATGAAGGTCACCACATCCTGGTCGCCCAGGCGCTGGGAGGCGAACTCGCTCAGTGTGCTGTAGCGCGAGAAGGGCCGGCCGTCGCGCGTGCCCTGGATGATGGCGTTGGTGGCGCTCGGCAGCGGGCGGGCGTAGTCGATCAGCTCGCGCCCCGTCATGACCGTGCCGGGCACCTCGAAGAGGAAGTTGTTGCGCACGCCGCCCGTGGCGCCCACCAGGGCGCGCTGCCGGCCGACGACGATCGTGTCGCCCTCCTGCAGGCGCAGCGGCGGCAGGCGGCCGTCGAGCAGGAAGCGGTAGAGGTCCACGCTGGCCGCCTGGCGGCCGCCGCGCAGGATCGAGATCTCGCGGAAGCTGCCGCGCGAGGGGTCCACGCCGCCGGCGCGCACCAGGAAGTCGATGACGGAATCCGCCGCGCTGCCGGCGAAGCGGCCGGGCGTGCGGACGAAGCCGGTGACGAAGACGCCGATGCGCTGGGCCGAGAGCACGGTCGCATAGACCTGGACCTGCTGCGTGTAGAGGCGGCGGAGTTCCTGCTCCACGCGGGCCTGGATGTCACCCGAGCGCGTGCCGGCGAGCGGGATGGGGCCGACATTGGGCAGGAAGAAATTGCCCGCCGGGTCGATCATGCCGCTCTGGTCCGCGTCCACCGCGCCCCAGACGCGGACGGAGACGCGGTCGCCCGGCGTCAGGACGTAGTTCGGGTTCGGCGCCTCCGAGGAGGCGGCGGCGGATTGCATGAAGAGTGCCGCGCCGAAGACGGCGGTCGGCCGGCCGGCGGCGCGGCCGAGTTCGCCCAGCGGCAGCGCGGCCAGGGCGCCGGCCTCGGCCTCCGTCGTGCTGCCCAGGCGGTTGGTGCCCGGATCGCCCGGCGCGCCGGAGAGGGCATTGCCGGCTGTGCCCGCCGTCCCGGCGGGAGCGCCCATCGGCGCGCCGCCCCCGCCCGGATTGGTGATGGCGGCCGCCGCGGCGGCGAGGCCGGGCGGCATGCCCCCGGTGAAGGTGCCCTGGGCCTGGCCCCCGGCCGGGATCAGACCGGCGAGACCGGCGGCGACGACGAGGGGGCGAAGAAAGTCAGCGCGCATGTTCTCTCATTCCGGTCACGATCAGCCATGTCATGCCGTAGAGGACGGTCAGGCTGAGGAAGACATAGAGACTGGCCCAGTAGGGCAGGGGGAAAAGCGACCGCTCGGCGAGGTTGGGGTCCACCACGCGCGAGAGGAAGATGGTCTGCCGGGCGGCGTCCGAATTGGCACGGTCCAGCACCAGCACATTCGCCTCGAGCTGGCTTTGCGCCAGGGTGACCTCGGCGCTCAGCCGCGCGAAGGTCTCCATCTGCTCGGTGACGCCGGTATTGGCGGAGGCGATGCGCGTCCGTTCCTCGGCCACCTGCGCCTCGAGGCCGCGGATCCGGTTCTCGAGGACCAGGATCTGCGGGCTGCCGGGGCGTGCGAAGGCCTGCAGCGCCTGGAGATCGCTGCGCGCGCGGGCGATGTCGCTCTGCAGGCTGTTGATGGTGGCGACGGCGGCGGTGGCGGTGGCGGTCGGGTCCACCTCCCGCTCCTGCTGGCGGAACATGGTCAGCGCCACGCGCGCATCGGTCAGCCGCGTCTCGGCCCGGCGCAATTCCGAGCGGGCGATGCGCAGCGCCTCCTCCCGGATGTTGTTGTTCATCTCATTCACGAGTTCCTGGCTCAGCTCCAGGAGCCGGTTGGACAGGGCCAGACTGTCGGCCGGGCGGAAGGTCCAGACGCGCAGGTCGGAGATGCCGGTCGTCGGATCCACCGTCACGGTCACCTGCCATCGGTAGAACCAGCGCAGGCGTTCCGCCGTGGGGTGGGCCCACCACAGGCGGAACAGCGGGTCAGCCTCTGGCCGGCGGAAGATCTCGACGAGGTCGAGCTTCTCACGCGTCTTGCGCACGGCGTCGTGCGAAAGGAGGAAATCCCGCACGGCGGCGACGTTCTCGGGCGAGGGAAGGAAGCCGGCCGAGCCCAGCATCTCGCTGCCCACGGAACTGGACGTCGCGGCGCGCGGCATCTGCGCGCGCACCAGGAAACGGGATTCGCTCACATACTGGGGCGCGGCCACGAAGAAGAGATAGAAGGCGGCGATGAGGCTGGGCAGGACGACCCACATGGTGAAGGGGTGTTCGCGCATCCAGCCCCGCCAGCCGCCGCGCCCGCCGAGGCTCGGCACCGCGCCGAGCGTGCGGCCGGAGAGCCGTTCCGCGAGGCTCGCCGTCTGGCCGGCGCGGGCCGTGGGCGCGCGCGCTGGAAGCGTGCGCGTCGTCTTCGCCCGCAGGGCGCTGGCACCGCCCGAGGTCCGGACCGGAGCGGCCATCGCCGGCGCAGCCGCCGGACGAGGTGCCGCCGGGCCAGCGCTAGAGCTGCTCGTATTCGGCGAAAGCCTGGTCCAGATCTTCATGAAAACTCAGCCTCCCTTCGTGGAGGATCGCGGCGTGGGAACAGAGCTGCCGCACCGTATTCGTCTGGTGCGAGACAAGAATCAAGGCGCTGCGGCCGCGCCGGGCCAGCAGGGCCTGGCGGCATCGCTCGGCGAAGCGGGCGTCACCGGCGGCGATCACCTCGTCGATCAGGTAGCAGTCGAAATCCACGGCCATGGAGAGCGCGAAGATGAGGCGCGCCTTCATGCCGTCCGAATAGGTCTTGACCGGCTTGCGGAACTCTTCGCCGATCTCGGAGAATTCCTGGACGAAGCTTTCCACCCACCCGACCGGGCGGTCATAGAGCCGCGCGATGAAGCGGGCGTTGTCGGCGCCCGTCAACGCGCCGTGCACTGCCGCGTCGTAGCCCATGGGCCAGGAGACGCTCATGCGGCGGCGTACCTTGCCGCGCGTCGGATGCTCGACGCCGGCCAGGATCTTCATCAGCGTGCTCTTGCCCGCGCCGTTGCGGCCCAGGATGCCCACGGCGTCGCCCGGCAGGAAGGTGGCGTCGATGCCTGACAGCACCTCCCGCGTGATGCCGTTCTTCTTGAAGCTCTTGTACACGCCCTCCAGCTGCAGCATCGCGCCCTCAATGCTCCATATGCGGCTTCGCCGCCTTCAGCGCGCAGAGCCCCAGGAAATTCACGATCACGATCCAGAAGGCGACGTAGGTGAGGTCGTAGGTATAGGGCACGCGGGGGCCGAACTGGCCTTCGCGCGTGAACTCCATGATGTGGATGAGGGGCGACCAGAGCAGGACCTCCTGCATCGGGCCGGGCAGCCACCATACCATGTAGAACATGCCGGAAAACGGGATCGAGAGGTAGGTGAACGGATGCACCACGCGGTCCACGATCTGCGAGTTGAGGCTCGTCGCGGCGAGGAAGAGCAGCCCGGTGCCGTGCGCGAGCAGCGTCATCAGGGCGACGCCGACCATCATCTGCAGGGGGTCGGTGGGCCAATCGCCCAAGGCGACGCCGATGATGATCAGGAAGATCCCGATGCAGATGGCCACGGCGGCGCCGTCCAGCAGGCTGCGGGCCCACATCACCGCCTCGATCGTCACGCGGGAGTGATAGAGGAGCTGATAATTGGCGGCGATGCCGTGCGGCGAGCGACCGACGAGCGTGCGGAAGAGATAGAAGAGGATATAGCCGATCAGGAAGAAGCTGAACTTGTTCAGATCCCCGGGCATGGCCGCGCTGCCGCGGACCGCCAGTTGCCAGAGGCCGACGCCGACGCCCAGCATGGCCGGCTCCATGAACAGCCAGACATAGCCCAGGTTCTCGCGGCCGAAGCGCGTGTGCAGTTCGCGGATCATCAGCGCCTGCAGGACGCGCATGCGTGCGCGGAAGCTCTCGAGTAGGCCCGGATCCCTGCCCGCGAGGTCCATGGAAGGGGCTACCTGAGGCTGCCGCGCAGCAGCGGGGTGGAGGAGACGTACTGGCCCGCGCTGTTGCGGCAGGCCACCGCCACGCGCTCGGCACCGCCGGAGCCCAGGATGATCTCGCGGCATTCGCGTCCGCTGGCGGCGTTGTAGGAGCGCACGAGGCGGGCGCGCTCACCGTTCACGAAGCCCACGCCGCCGGGGGTGGCGGTTTCGGCGAAGTCGCCCAGGGGATCAGGGCCGCGCGGCGCCTCGACGACGGGCGGGGGGGGCGCACTGGAGGCGATCGGCGTGAAATCGGGCCATTGCATGCCGCAGCCGGGCAGGAGCGCCAGGGCGAAAACACGGAACATCCATCTCGTGTGCAGCAAAGGCTACAGACCTTTCGTCATGGTGAGGGGGCGCCTTTCAACCTGCGAAGGGGCGATCTTCGACGATCTGGCCACCCCGCCTGGCTCACCCCTTGAGTCAGGGCCGCTATATACTCGGCCCCTTCCCGATTGACACCGCAAAAAGATTTTCCTGTCAAATCATTGAATCAGGACAAGGGGTTGAGCGTGTTGGTTGCCGCTGAAGGCGTGGCGCGGGGTCAGCCCCGCCAGCCCACCGCCGCCGAGCGATATCCCACCCGGCGATCGGGGGGCGTCGGCCAGCGGCCGGTGACGCGCTCCAGCAGCAGCTCGGCATCGGCCTGCAGCCCGGCCGCGACCGCGCAATCGAGGAAAAGCTGCTCCAGCACGTCCTGCTGGGCGTGACTGCCGCCCAGCTCATGCATCCCGCCGAGCGCCGGGCGCATCACGGCGACCGCCGCCGCAGGCATCCCCCGCGCGCGCAGCAGCACCGCCTCGCAGCAGGGGAGTGCGGCCTCGCGCACCACGCGCGGGTTTTCGCCCGTGTTGCTGGCCGCGTAGTCCCGCATGGCGGCCAGCATGCGGTCCGCCGCCTCGAAGCGGCCGGCGGCGCAGAGCGCCATCATCCAGTGCGGCAGGGTGAAGGCCGAGAGGCAGTCGCCGATGCGGGCCTCGGCCTTCTCGGCCAGTTCCTCCCAGCGGTTGCCCACATCCACGCCCTGGCGCTCCAGGCGGAAGAGCATGGAGGCGGCGTTCTGGCAGTCGATGTAGAGGTCGGGCTGCATCTGCGTGACCGGGCTCTCCAGGTTGCGGAAGCCGGTGTCGTAGAGGTGCAGCACCTCGGCATGCTCGCCGCGCTCCAGGTGGAACATGGCCTGGTGCCAGTCGATGTGATGCATCAGGTTGTTGCCGCCCTCGAAATGCGGGCGCAGGCCGGTGATCCAGGCGATGCCCTCGGCCCGGCGGCCCTGCATCTCCAGCACATGGGCGACCGCATGGGCGGCCCAGAGATCGGCCGGGTCGCGGCGGATGGCCTCGCGCCCCGCATGCTCGGCGATGAGCAGGTTGCCGGCCTCCTCATTGGCGAAGGCGCGGCAGGCCAGCACGGAGCCATAGCCCGGCACCTCGCCATCCCAATGCGGCAGGATGCCCTCCACCGCGTTCCACATGGCGGGCGCCTTGCCCATCCAGAAGGCGGCGAAGTGGTGGAAGCGGAAGGCCAGGATGTCGCGCGGGTGCTCGGCGATGATGCGCTCCCAGATGGCGATGGCGCGGTCCTGCCCGCCCTCGGCCCAGGCGTCGAGCGCGGCCAGGTGCATCTGCTCGCGCGCATTGCCGCCGAGCTTGCGGGCCTGGTCGAGCGCGGATTTCGCGGCCGGCACATGGGCGGCCTTGTAGGCCAGCATGGCGAAGCCGGCCTTCATCATGACGGGCAGCGGCGCCTCGGGATCGAGCTGCAGCACGGCCTTGAGGCGCAGCGGCGTGTCCAGGCGGTACTTCAGAAAGCCCTCCACCATGTGGTCGAAGGCGTGGGCGGCCTCGGCGGAGGCGAAGGTGGCGCGGTTGCCCTGGGCGTCATGGGCCATGGTTCAGATCCCCCATTCGGAAAGCAGCGCCTCGGTGTCCTCGCCCAGCGCGGGGGCGGTCTCCTCCCAGGCGCCGAAGCCCGGGATGGCCGGGAAGGGAAGCGCGCCCAGCTCCGGCTGCTGCAGAACGGGCGCGGCGCCCACGGCCTGGACATGCGGATCGGCCAGGAATTCGAGCGGCGTGTTCACCCGGTCACAGAGCAGGCGCGCAGCTTGCAGCAGCGCGACCCATTCGGCGGCGTCACGCGTCATGAACTCGTCGCGCAGGATGGAGATCAGCGCGGGCTTGTTGGCGAAGCGCGTCTTGAAATCGGTGAAGCGCGGGTCTTCCAACAGGTCCTCGCGCTTGATGGTGCGGCAGAGATTCACCCATTCCTCCTCGCGCACCAGGGCGAACATGATCCAGGCGCCATCCTTGGTGGGATAGCTGCCGGCGGGCGTGTTCAGCTCGCCCGGCAGGCGGCCGAGCAGGCCGGATTCCGAGATGGGCAGCACGAGCAGCGAGGCCGCGGTCTGCATCAGCGAGACATCGAGGTGGCGGCGGCGGCCCGGGCGGCCCGCGGCGGCATCCTGCGCGCGTTCGGCGAGTGCCGCCTGGCAGGCGGCGAAGGCGGAAATGCCGGTGACGACATCCACCACCAGCGTGCCGGTCTTGTGCGGCACGCCATCCGCGCCGGTGTTCACCGCGACGAGGCCGGAGAAGGCCTGGGCGATGCCATCGGTGCAGGGCCGTTCGCGATAGGGGCCGGATTGGCCGAAGCCGGAGACGGAGACGCAGACGGCATCTTCCTTCGCCGCTTCGGGGCCGAGGCCGATGCGGGCGGCAACGCCGGGGCGGAAGGCCTCGATCAGGATATCGGCGCGGGCGGCGAGCTTTTTCACGCGCGCCTGGCCTTCTTCCGTGGCCAGGTCCAGCACCAGGCTGCGCTTGCCGCGGTTGAAGGCGGTGTGCATGACGCTGTGGCTGCCGGCGCGGGAGGTGAGGCCGCGGGACCAATCGCCCTTGGGCGGCTCCAGCTTGATGACGGTGGCGCCGGCCTGGGCCAGCAGCATGCCGCAATAGGGGCCGGCAATGCCCTGCGCGGCGTCCAGCACGACCAGGCCTTCATAGGGCTTCAAGGGTTGGGACATGGCGTTCCTCTGTGTTGCGCCTATCATCCCCCAAAATCCACGACTGGAAAGGGAGGGCGGATGAACGCGACGAGACGGGCCATGCTGGCCATGCCGATGCTGGGCTGCGCGGGGCTGGCACAGGCGCAGGAGCGGCCGACACGCTTCATCGTCCCCTATCCGCCCGGCGGGCCGACCGACCTTGTGGGGCGTGTGGCGTCCGCGGGGATGCAGCCCTCGCTGGTGGAGAACCGGCCGGGGGCGGGGGGTGCCATCGGCGCGGGGGAGGTCTCGCGCGCCGCGACCGATGGAACGATGCTGCTGGTGAATGCGTCCGCGCATGTCATCGTGCCGCATCTCCAGCGCAACATGCCCTATGACGCGCTGACCGACTTCACGCCGATCAGCGAAATCGTGAAGGTGCCGCTGGTCCTGGTGGTGAATGAGGCGGTGCCGGCGCGGAATGTGGCTGAGCTGATCGCGCTCGCGCGGGCGCAGCCGGGGCGGCTCTCCTATGCCTCCTCCTCCATCGGCGGTGCGCCGCATCTGGCGGGCGAGCTGTTCAAGCTGATGACGCGGACGGACATGGTGCATGTGCCCTATCGCGGCTCCGGCCCTGCCTTGCAGGACCTGCTGGGCGGCACGGTGCAGGTGATGTTCGACAGCCTCGCCTCCTCGGCCGGGCATGTGCGGTCGGGGCGGCTGCGGGCGCTGGCGGTGACGACCTCGGCGCGGCTGCCGGCGCAGCCTGATCTGCCGACGGTGGCCGAGACGGTGCCGGGCTATGAGATGACGACCTGGTACGGGATGTGGGGGCCGCCGCGCATGGCGCCCGCGCTGGCCAATCGCATCCAGGAAAGCGTGGCGCGGATGGCGGCGACGCCCGAGGCGCAGGCGCGCTTCGCCTCGATGGGGGCGGAGCCGGTGGCGAGCACGCCCTCCGCCTTTGCGGAATTCACGCGCGCGGAGTTCGAACGCTTCGGAAGGCTGATCCGCGAGGCGGACATCAAGGGTGAGTGAGATGATGCGGGCACTGGTGTGCGAATCCTGGCGCGATTTCGACGCGCTGGAGGTGAAGGAGGTGCCTCGCCCGCCGATGCGGCCCGGCGCGGTGCGGATCAAGATCGCGGCGGCGGGCGTCTCCTTCGCGGTGCAGCTCGTGGTCGCGGGGAAGTATCAGCGCAAGCCGCCCCTGCCCTTCGCGCCGGGGACGGAGGTGGTGGGCACCGTGCTGGAAGGGCCGCTGCCGGTGGGGACGCGGGTCTTCGCGGCGCTGGACTGGGGCGGCTTCGCGGAGGAGGCGGTGGTGGACGCCGTCCACGTCGTGCCCATCCCGGACGGACTGCCGCTGGAACCGGCCGTGGCTTTCCCGATCAGCTACCCGACCGCGGCCTCGGCCCTGATGTGGCGCGGGCGGGTGCAGGCAGGCGACTGGGTGCTGGTGCATGGCGCGGCCGGCGGCGTGGGGCTGGCGGGGGTCGAGATCCTGAAGGCGCTGGGGGCGAAGGTCATTGCGCGGGCGGGGGCGGCGAAGCATGCGATGCTGCAGGCGCGCGGCGCCGATCTGGTGCTGGAGAGCGATGCGCCCTTCCGCGAGGCGGTGCGGGACGTGACCGGCGGCGCGGGGGTGGCCTGCGTGCTGGACACGCTGGGCGGCGATGTCTTCGATGAATCCCTGCGGTGTCTCGCCGATGGCGGCACGCTGGTGACGGTGGGCTATGCGGCGGGGCGCATCCCGAGCGTGCCGGCCAATATCCTGCTGCTGAAGAACATCGCGGTGGCCGGGCTGAACTGGGGCACCTATCTCGGCTGGTCGCCGGGGGATGGGCGCGAGGGCCATGCACCGCGCGTGCGGGCGCTGTGGGATCAGCTCATGGTCTGGTGGGCGGCAGGGAAGCTGCGGCCGGAGGTGCATGCGGGCTTCCCGCTCGCGCAGTTCCGCGAGGCGATGGCGGAAGTGCGCGGACGGCGGGCGGTGGGGCGGGTGGTGCTGCGGCCCTGAGGGGCCGCATCAGGAAAAAACTACGGCCCGTAGGGCCGAGGGCGCGAATGCGCCCCGCGGCTTATGCCGCGAAGCCTAGGACCGCGGACGCGGCCCGCCGGCGCTTGAGGGGCACGAAGGCCACGCCTTCGTGCCGTCCCATCAAAGACGGACGCCGGAAGTGGCGAAGCGCTCGTCCACCGTTTCCTGCACGCGCGTGTCCAGCACGAAGGCGGCGGCAAGGGACAGGATGGTGGCGGCGAGGATGCCGGTGATGACGGATTTCATGTTCTTTTCTCCCGGAAAAGGCGGATCATCCGTTACGGCGAAACGCCCCGGTTGAGCAAGAGCTTCTCGGCTTCGGCCAGTTCCTCGGGAGTATTGGCGTTGAAGAAGGGATCGAAGGGGGTGGTGGGCCATTCGGCGGTGGCGACGCCGTGGCGGGCGGTCCAGCGGTCGATCTTGCGTTCGCCTTCCGCCACGGCCTGGCGCAAAGCGGGGGCGAGGTCGCGCGGCCAGAGGGCGATGGGCGGATGCGTGTAGCCGCCCGAGGCGGCGCAGGCCATGGGCGTGCCGGCGGCCTCGCGCGCCGCGTGGAGGCGGGCGACGAGGTCGTTTGGCAGGAAGGGGGAATCGCCGGGGACGGTGACGATCCAGGGGAGCGGCGAGGCTTCCATGGCGGCGAGGATGCCGGCGAGGGGGCCCGGGTGGTCGGGCAGGGTGTCGGGCAGGACGGGCAGGCCATGGGCCGCGAAGCGCGTGGGGTCGCCATTGGCGTTGAGTGCCAGGGCGGCGCATTGGGGCGCGAGGCGGGCGATGACGTGATCAAGCATTGGCTTGCCTGCGAGGGGCCGAAGCGGCTTGTCGCCGCCGCCCATTCGGCGCGCGAGGCCGCCAGCCAGGATGACGCCATAGGTATCGTGCATCAGGCGCTTGTGTTGGCCTTGGGCGCGCCCGTCAATTGCCGGGGTCTGGGGCCTTTCGGCCCCAGCTGCCGGAGGCCCCGCTTACCCTTCCACCCTGACATTCGCGTCCCGCGCCACCTGCGCCCATCGCGCCACTTCCGAGGCCACGAAGGCGGTGTACTGCGCCGAGGACATGCGCCCTTCCGGCTGCATCGCCATGCCGCGCAGCAGCTCCTGCGCCTCGGCCGTGGCGAGCCAGGCGGCCAGGCTGGCGTTGAGGCGGGTCACCAACGCGGGTGGCATGCCGGCCGGGCCGGAGAAGCCGTACCAGGCGCTGGCGACCATCTGCGGGAAGCCCTGTTCGGCCCAGGTCGGCGCATCGGGGAAGGCGGCCATGCGCTGGGGGGCCGCCACGGCGAGGCAGCGGATGCGGCCTGCCTGCATCGGCCCGCTGTGGGAGGAGGGGTTGTCCGAGACCAGCTCCAGCTGCCCGGCCAGCATGTCGAGCTGCGCCGGGGCTGAGCCTCGGTAGGAGACATGCTGCACCGGGATGCCCAGCGTGCGGCCGGCGAGTTCGCCCGTCAGGTGGCCGAGGCTGCCGATGCCGGGCGAGCCGAAATTCACCGGCGTGCCGCGTGCGCGGGCGGAGGCGACGAGGCCGGCAAGGTCCCGATAGGGGGCATTGCCGCTGGTCAGCAGCACCATGGGAGCGGTGCCGACGAGCCCGATATGGGTGAAGTCGTTCATCGGGTGATAGGGCAGGTCCGGGTAGAGGCCCGGGGCCACGCCGTGGGCCGCGCTGCTGGTGACGAGCAGCGTATAGCCATCGCCGGGCGAGCGGCCGACATGCGCGGTGCCGATGCGCCCGCCCGCGCCGCTGCGCGCATCCGTCACGAAGGGCTGGCCGTATTCGCGCTCCATGTGCCGGCCCATCGAGCGGGCGATGGCATCCAGCGCGCCGCCGGCGGCGAAGGCGATGACGAGGCGCACCGGGCGGTTGGGCCAGCCATCCACCGTCTGCGCGGTGGCCAGCGCCGGGAGCGCCAAGGGGCTGGCGAGCAGCGAGCGGCGGGGGAAGGTCATGCTGGGGTCTCCTGGGCGGGGTGGCGGGGGCGCGGCAGGCCGAGATGCTCGCGCAGCGTCGTGCCCGTGTAGTCCTGGCGGCAGAGGCCGCGGCGCTGGAGTTCGGGCACGACCTTGTCCACGAAATCCTGCAGGCCGCGCGGCATGACCGGGAAGGTCACCATGAAGCCGTCGCAGGCGCCGGCTTCCATCCATTCCTGCATGAGATCGGCGATCTGGCTGGGCGAGCCGCACAGCGTCGCCTTGCTGCGGTTGTAGCGCATGGCGACCTGGCGAAGGGTCAGGCCCTCGCGGATCAGGCCGGCGATCTCGGCGAAATAGGCCTGGTGGTGGTTGCTGGCGGCGGGGATGCGGTGCTCGGGCACCGGCTCGTCCAGCGGCAGGTCGCTGAGGTCGGTCTCGAGATCCTGGCCTAGGCGCATGACGCCGACGGCGGGGTGCAGCAGCTCCTGGTATTCGCGGTTGAGCGCCTCCGCTTCCTCGGCGGTGTCGCCGACGATGACGGTGATGCCGCCCAGGATCTTCAGGGTCTCCGGCGCGCGGCCGTATTTCGCCATGCGGCCCTTGAGGTCCTGGTAGAAGGCCACGGCGCTCTTGATGGTGGCCGAGGTGCCGAAGACCACCTCCGCCGTGGCGGCGGCGAGCTCTTTGCCGGTGTCCGATGCGCCGGCCTGGATGATGACGGGATGGCCCTGCGGCGCGGGGGCGATGTTCAGCCCGCCATGGACGCGGAAATGCTTGCCCTCATGCTGGACCAGGTGGAACTTCGCGGGGTCGAAGGTGAGCTTTTCCGTCGTGTCATAGACGAAGGCATCCGGCTCCCAGCTGTTCCAGAGCTTCTTCACGACCTCCACGAATTCGCCAGCGCGCTCGTAGCGCTCGCCATGGGGCGCCAGCTTGGCATGGCCGAAATTGCGCGCGGCGTAGTCATTGGCCGAGGTGACGACGTTCCAGGCCGCGCGCCCCTGCGAGATGTGATCGAGCGAGGCGAAGAAGCGCGCCACATTGTAGGGCTCGCTGAAGCTGGTGGAGACGGTGGCGCCGAGGCCGATGCGCTTCGTGGCGCCGGCGACGGCGGAGAGCAGGGTCAGCGGCTCCAGCTGGTTCATGAAGACGGGCGCGTGGCTCCAGATGCGCATGTCGTCGGTGCGCACGGTGGGCGTGTCGGCGATGAAGAAGAGGTCGAACTTCCCGGCTTCCGCGATCTGCGCGATGCGCTGCCACCAGGCGATGTCGGTGCCCGCATCGGGCTGCGCGCCGGGGGCGAGCCAGGCGGCGAGGTGATTGCCATTGGGCTGGACGAGGGTGGCGAGGGCCATCTGGCGGGGCGCGGTCATCAGGCGATGATGCGCCGCTCAACCCCGAAGAAAAGGGGTTTTGGCCCGCATGGACATTTTTTGACCGGACGACTTGCCGGTTTGTTGGGCGGCGGCGTCCTATTCTGCTTCCGCCGCGTTCTTGCGCCAGTGTTTCGCGCTCTCCTCCTCGACGTAGCGAAGATCGGCGTCGAAGACCATGCGGCCCTCGCCCGCCAGCACGGTGAAGCGCTTGCCCTTGCAGCGGCCGATCAGCGTCAGGTTCGCCTCGCGCGCCAGCTCCACGCCCCAGGCGGTGAAGCCGGAGCGGGAGAGCAGGATGGGGATGCCCATGCGGACGGTCTTGATCACCATCTCGGACGTCAGGCGGCCGGTGGTGTAGAAGATCTTGTCGGCGCCCGGGATGCCGTTCCGGAACATCCAGCCCGCGATCTTGTCCACCGCGTTGTGGCGGCCGACATCTTCCATGTAGCAGAGCGGCTGGTCGGCCAGGGCCAGCGCGCAGCCATGGATGGCGCCGGCCTCGAGATAGAGCGAGGGAATGGTGTTGATCCGGTGCAGCAGGCGATAGAGGTCGCTGGTGCGGAGCTTCACCTCGGTGGAGAGGCTCACGCTGGCGAAGCCCTCCATCAGGTCGCCGAAGGCGGTGCCCTGGGCGCAGCCGGAGGTGAGCGTCTTCTTCTTCAGCTTCTCCTCGAAGTTCGTGCGCGCCTCGGTGCGGACGACGACGACGCCCAGGTCGTCATCGTAATCCACGCCGGTCAGGCGATCTTCCGCGCGGAGCATGCCCTGGTTCAGCAGGTAGCCGACCGCGAGATCCTCCGGGCGGTCGAGGATCGTCATCATCGTCACGATCTCCTGCCCGTTCAGGTAGAGCGTGAGCGGGCGTTCCATGGTGACGCTGGTCTCCACCTCGGCGCCGGTGTGGTCGAGGCCGGTGACGCGGCGGGTCAGGCGGGGGTCGGCGGGGTCCGGGCGGACCTGGAGGTCGGGCGTGTCCATGCCCGCCATATGGCGGTTCAGCCGCGCACCGCGAAGGGGCGCAGGAAGAAGACCGTGCCGAAGCCGAAGCTCGCATTGAGGATGGCGGCGCGGATCAGGGCGGGTTCATTGGCGCTGTTGAGCACGGGCAGGCCGATCAGCGCGGGCAGGCCGGTGGTCTCGGCGGCGGTGATGGCGATGCCGCCGAAGAGGAGGCCGAGCGGCAGGTCGAAATTGCCGACGCGGGTGATGCGCACCAGCACTGCGATGATGATGCCCCAGACCCCGCCCCAGAGGCCCAGCAGGGCCAGCATGGGGATGCCATAGGGCGACACGGGGCGGAAATCGAAGGCCATGGGGAAGCGCCCGATGGCATCGGTGACCATGGGGATCTTATGGGCGTGGTGGTGCAGCACGTGGAGGAAGGCCTGGTGGAAGGCCATCATGGCCAGCGCGCCCACGATGAAGCCGATGAACCAGATCTTGCTGCCCGTGGACTTCGACATCGCGACCCCCGTCTTGCCCGGAAGCCATCTGTGGCCCAGGCTGCCCTGCGGGTCCAGCCTGCCATTTTGACACTTGGGGAGAATTTGCGTGAACGGTGCCGAAAGCCTTGTCCACAGCCTGCTGAAGAGCGGCGTGGAGGTCTGCTTCTCCAACCCTGGCACCAGCGAGATGCATTTCGTGGCCGCATTGGACCGCATCCCCGGCATGCGCTGCGTGCTCGGCCTGCAGGAGAATGTCGTGACCGGCGCCGCGGATGGCTATTGGCGCATGACGGGCAAGCCCGCGGTCACGCTGCTGCATTGCGGCCCGGGCCTCGCGAACGGGTTGTCCAACCTGCACAACGCCCGGCGTGCGCGCTCGGGCATCGTGAATTGCGTGGGTGACCAGGCGACCTATCACCGCCCCTATGACGCGCCGCTGACGGCCGATACCGAGGGCTTCGCGCGCGGCGTCTCGCAATGGGTGCGCACCAGCACCAAGGCCGCCGATGTGGGCGCCGATGCCGCGACGGCGGTGCAGGCCGCCCGCACCTCGCCCGGGCAGATCGCCACCATGATCCTGCCCTCCGACACCTGCTGGGATGAGGGCGGCGTGGTGGCGGATGCGCTGCCGGTGCCGGCCGTGCCGCAGGCCGAGATGCACGCCATCCGCAATGCCGCGCGCGTGCTGCGCGAGAAGAAGAACGTGCTGGTGCTGCTGGGCGGCACCATGGGCACGAGCGAGGCGGCGCAGATCGAGGCCAACCGGATCGCGGCCGCGACCGGCGCGCATCTGCTGGCCGAGACCTCCAACGCGAAGTTCCAGCGCGGCCGCGGCCGCCTGCAGCTCGAGCGCGTGCCCTATCCGGCGGACCAGGCCATCGCGCGGCTGAAGGATTACGAGCAGATCATCCTGGTCGGGTCCAAGGCGCCGATCGGCTTCTTCGCCTATCCGAACATGCCTTCCAAGCATTACCCGGAGGGCGCCGGCATCACCGTGCTGACGCGCCCGGAGCAGGATGCCGTGGCGGCGCTGCGCGCGCTCGCCGATGAGCTGAGCGCGCCGAAGGTCGCGATGCCTGATCCGGGCCCGCGCCCCGAGGCGGTGCGCGGCGGACCGACGCCCGAGGGCCTGGCGCGCACGGTCGCCGCACTCATGCCGGAAGGGGCGATCATCGTGGATGAGGCGGTGAGCTATGGCCGCGGCTTCTTCCCGCACACCCATGCGGCGCCCGCGCATGACTGGCTGCAGATCACGGGCGGCGCCATCGGCTGCGGCGTGCCGCTGGCGACGGGTGCGGCGATCGGTGGCGGCGGGCGGCGCGTGATCGCGCTGCAGGCGGATGGCTCGGCCATGTACACGGTGCAGGGCCTCTGGACCCAGGCGCGCGAGAAGCTGCCGGTGACGACGATCATCCTCTCCAACCGCAAGTACCAGATCCTGATCGGCGAGTATCACAATGTGGGCGCCAATCCGGGCCCGACGGCGATGAACATGCTGGATCTGGGCAATCCGGATATCGGCTGGGTCAAGCTCGCTGAATCCATGGGGGTGGAGGCCGCGCAGGCCACCACGCTGGACCAGGTGGCGGACCTGATGGCGCAGAGCTTCGCCCGGCCCGGGCCCTTCCTGATCGAACTGGTGATCTGACGCGACGGCATGCCCCCCGATCCCGGGGGGCATGGCACGAGGCCGCGCATGACCCGGGTCATGCGCGGCTTTTTTTGTGGGCTCGGCGCGGCCGAGCGTGCTCCACGGCCCCAAAAAATTACTGAAAATTAATCCATAACGCTTCCGTGCAATCTGCATCATAATCTGAAAGAGGTGCGTCCAGAACGCGCGAAGAGTCCATGCCGTGGGGCAAGGACAGAAAACTGATACCACTTTATGCGACCGAGCATCAAAACAGGCATACGGCGCTATTATTGATCTGACTTGAGCCAAAAAAAATACATGTGAGAAAAACGCAACCCAGGCGGGAGCAAGTGTTGGCTCACTCTCTGATTGGTTGGTTTCGCATTGTCGTCGCAGGCATCTATTTCTGTGATCTGCCCCCTATCCCCCCCCCCGACGGGAAAACGAAAAGGTCATTGTCATGAGCGGCACGTTTACCGGCACCAACTTGGCTGATCGCATCATTGCGACCGGCCGTCCCTTGAGTGTGGTTACCTATAACCTCCTCGATGGACATGACTATTTCGAGGGCCGCTCCCTGGCCGAGCGGGTGGACGGCGGCGAGGGCAATGACACCCTTTTCGGCTTCGGCGGCAATGACACGCTGATCGGTGGCGTCGGCCGGGACTACCTGGATGGTGGTGATGGCGACGACGTCCTTCGCGGTGGTGAGGATGCGGACACGCTGCTTGGCGGCGCAGGCAATGACCGTCTCGAAGCCGGTACCGGCGACAATCAGGTCTTCGGCGGCGCCGGGGGTGACACGATCATCGCGCTCGGCGGCAATGACTACATCACCGGTGACGCGGGCGACGACTCCATCAATGCCGGGGACGGCGCGAACCAGGTTTATGGCGGCTTCGGCCTCGACACCATCAACGCCGGCAGCGGCAATGACTATATTTCAGGCGGCGATGCGAACGACTCGATCAATGCCGGCGATGGTGTGAACCAGGTCTTCGGCGGCACCGGTGCCGACACCATCTCCACCGGATCGGGCAATGACTACGTGGATGGCGGCTCTGGTGATGACCGCATCACGGTCGGCGCCGGCTTCAACCAGGTCATCGCCGGCGAGGGCGCGGATTCCGTGACCGGCGGCGGCGATGTCGACTACCTCCAGGGCGACTCCGGCAATGACACCATGTACGGCATGGGCGGTGCGGACAGCCTCATCGGCGGCGTCGGCAGCGACCTGCTCTATGGCGGCAATGGCACCGACTATGTGGATGGCGGCGACAACAACGACATCCTCTATGGCGATGGCGGCGCCGACACGATCCATGGCGGCCTGGGCAATGACAGCATCTATGGCGGCGCCGGCGCGGATCAGATGTTCGGCGGTGCTGGCGATGATCGCTTCTATCTGGCCCGTGGTCAGGTGGAGGGTGATGCCATCTTCGACTTCAACGCGAATGGCGCGGCGTCGGGCGGTGACCGGCTGGTTCTCACGGGCTACAGCCTCGGGGTGACCGTCGTGGGCCTCGGCAACGGCCAGTTCCAGATCCAGGAACTCGGTGGGTTCACCGAGACCTTCACGCTCGCCGGCGTGGCCAGCATCTTCGGCAATGACTGGATGGTCTGATCCGCCGCAGACGTCAGAGGGGGCGTGCCGGTCGCCGGCACGCCCCCTTTTTCATGCGCGCGCCGGGGCCGGCCGGCTCAGCCGCCGTCGGCGTCCAGCGCGTAGCCGGCCGAGCGGACGGTGCGGATCAGGTCCACCTCGCCTTCCTCGTTGATCGCCTTGCGCAGGCGGCGGATATGCACATCCACCGTGCGCAGCTCCACATGGATGTCGCGGCCCCAGACGGCGTCGAGCAGCTGCTCGCGCGTGAAGACGCGGCGCGGGTGGCTGAGGAAGAATTCCAGCAGCCGGTATTCGGTGGGGCCCAGATGCAGCGCGCGGCCATTGCGCGTGACGCGGTGCGCGTCCTGGTCCATCGCGAGGTCGGCATAGGTGATGCTGCCCTTGGCCGGCACGCTGGCGGAACGGCGCAGCAAAGCGCGGATGCGGGCGAGAAGCGCCTCCACCGCGAAGGGCTTGGCGATGTAGTCATCGGCGCCGGTGTCCAGCGCGCGGACCGCGTCCTGGTCCTCGGTGCGGGCGGTGACCATGATGACCGGCAGGTCGCGCGTGGCGGGGCGGCGGCGGATCTGGCGGCAGACCTCGATGCCGGACATGGCGGGCAGCATCCAGTCGAGCAGCACCAGGTCGGGCTTGGCTTCGGCGATACGGATCAGCGCCTCCTGCCCGTCGGTCGCTTCCTCGACATGGAAGCCCTGGCGCTCGAGGTTGTAGCGCAGCAGGGCGAGCAGGGCCGCTTCGTCCTCGACGACGAGGATGGTGGGCTTGGCCCCGCCATGGAAGCCTTCGGGCATGGCGCGCACTCCTTAAGCCGGGGGCTCGACGACCGCCGAGGTGGAGACATCCGCCTTGGGGCGCTCCTCGGTCAGCGGCGTGCCGAGCACGGCGAAATGCACGCGCTCGGCGATGTTGGTCGCGTGGTCGCCGATGCGCTCCATGTTCTTCGCGATGAAGAGCAGGTGCGTGGCGGCGGTGATGTTCCGCGGATCTTCCATCATGAAGGTCAGCATCTCGCGGAAGATGCCGTTGTAGATGCCGTCGATCGGCTCGTCATTCGCCCAGACGGCGTCGGCCTGGGCGTGGTCTTCCTCGACGAGGGCGTCGATCGCGCCCTTGAGGTTCTCCTGCACCAGCTCGGCCATGCGCTCGAAGCCGTTGAGGCTGCCCAGCAGCGGCTGCTGGGAGACGACGATGGCCCGCTTGGCGCCGTTGCGCGCATAGTCGCCGATGCGCTCCAGGTCCTGGCTGATCTTCATGCAGGCGATGATGAGGCGCAGGTCCTGCGCCATGGGCTGACGGAGCGCCAGGAGGCGGACGCAGAACTGCTCCACCTCGCGCTCCATGTCGTCCAGCAGCTTGTCGCGCGCCACCACCTCGGCGGCGAGCTTGTTGTCGCGGCGGATCAGGGCATCGGCGGCGTCGGCCACCTGGCGCTCGGCGAGGCCGCCCATGCGGGCGATCATCTCGCGCAGGCGCTTGAGGTCTTCCTCGTAGGATTTGACGATGTGCGAGGGGGAACCATTGGGCATCTGACTGCTCCTCAGCCGAACCGGCCGGTGATGTATTCCTGGGTCTTGCGCTGCTTGGGGGCGGTGAACATCTCGGCCGCCGGCGCCACCTCGATCAGCTCGCCCAGGTAGAAGAAGGCCACCTGG
Organism: Roseococcus sp. SDR; assembly: GCF_019083995.1. Taxonomy (GTDB): domain Bacteria; phylum Pseudomonadota; class Alphaproteobacteria; order Acetobacterales; family Acetobacteraceae; genus Roseococcus. The sequence goes on along the minus strand of NZ_JAHRCU010000009.1, from coordinate 48,857 downwards.
TCCGCGCAGCGCGCCGCCTGCTGCATGTTGTGCGTGACGATGGCGATGGTGAAGTCGCGCTTCAGCTCGTCGATCAGCTCCTCGATCTTCAGCGTGCTGATCGGGTCGAGCGCGGAGGTCGGCTCGTCGAAGAGGATCACCTCGGGCCGGACGGCGATGGTGCGCGCGATGCACAGGCGCTGCTGCTGGCCGCCGGAGAGGCCCATGGCGTTGGCCTGGAGCCGGTCCTTCACCTCGGTCCAGATGGCCGCGCGGGTCAGCGCCCATTCGACGCGCTGGTCCATCTCGGCCTTGGAGAGCTTCTCGTGCAGGCGCACGCCGAAGGCGATGTTCTCATAGATGGTCATCGGGAAGGGCGTGGGCTTCTGGAAGACCATGCCGACCTTGGAGCGCAGCTCGTTGATGTCCACGCTGGGATCGATCAGGTTCTGGCCATCCATCATCACCTCGCCCTCGGCGCGCTGGCCGGGATAGAGGCTGTACATGCGGTTCATCACGCGCAGCAGCGTGGACTTGCCGCAGCCCGAGGGGCCGATCATCCCGGTCACCTGGCGGTTCGGGAAGTTCAGGTTGATGCCCTTGAGCGCCTTGGGCAGCGTCGGGCCGTAGTAGAAATCGAGGTTGCGGATGCTGATGCGGTTGTCGGTGCTCAGCACCGCATCGGAGCGCACCTGCATGCCGCCGAAGCTGCCGGTGTTCTCGATATTCGTCTGGGTGTCGGAGTTCATGGCGATGCCCTCACTCTACTTGCGCTTGCGGAGCAGAACCCGCGCGATGATGTTGACGGCGAGAACGCCGAGGGTGACGAGCAGCGCGCCCGCCCAGGCGATGCTGATCAGGTCGGGGAAGCCGGAATTGGCTTGCTGGTAGATGGCGACCGGCAGGCTCGCCATGGCGGTCGAGAGATCCGTGCTCATCACATTGTTGCCGAAGCTGGTGAGCAGCAGCGGCGCCGTCTCGCCCGCGATGCGGGCGAAGGCGAGCAGGATGCCGGTGACGATGCCGGAGACGGCCGCGCGCCAGCAGACCAGGACCACCATTTTCCACTTGGGGGCACCGAGCGCCACCACCGCCTCACGCAGCGTGTTGGGGATGAGCTGCAGCATGTCTTCCGTCGTCCGCACCACGACGGGGATGACGATGACGGCCAGCGCCAGCGTGCCGGCGAAGCCCGAGAAGCCGCCCATCGGCAGCACGACGAGCTGGTAGATGAAGAGGCCGATCAGGATGGAGGGGGCGGAAAGCAGCACGTCCGAGACGAAGCGCACCGCCTCGCCCAGCTTCGAGCCACGCGCATATTCGGCGAGGTAGGTGCCGACCAGCAGGCCGATGGGCGTGCCGATCAGGGTCGCCAGGGTCGTCTGGATCAGCGTGCCGACGATGGCGTGCGAGAGGCCGCCGCGGGGGGCCGTGTCATCGCCATAGGTGGTGGGTTCGAAGGCCTTGGTCAGCACCGTCCAGTCCAGGGCGGCGAAGCCGCGCAGGAAGAGCGTGACGAGGATGGAGGCCAGGAAGATCAGCCCTATCACCGTGGCGGCGACGCAGGCGTATTGGATCGTCCGGTCCACCAGGCGGCGGCGGCGGCCGAGCGCGCGAGCGACCGACATGTTCTTGGCGGGTGCGCTGGCGGGATTGAAGGTCGTGGTGCTCATGGCGCGCTCCTCACTTCAGCCGCGAGCGCAGCAGCCAGCGCGAGGTGGCCAGCACGATGAAGGAGATGACGAAGAGGAGGAAACCTAGCGCCAGCAGCGAGGACTGCTTGAGGCTGCCCATCAGGCTCTCCGGGAATTCCATCGCGACCACCGAGGCGATGGTGGTGGAGGGATCGAAGATCGAGGTGAAGATGCGGTTGGCGTTGCCGATGACGAAGGTGACGGCCATGGTCTCGCCCAGCGCGCGGCCCAGGCCCAGCATGATGCCGCCCACGACGGAGACGCGGGTGTAGGGGATCACCACGCCGCGCATCACCTCCCAGCGCGTGGCCCCCAGGCCATAGGCGCTTTCCTTGTAGACCGGCGGGACCTGGAGGAAGACGTCGCGCATCGTGGCGGCGATGAAGGGCAGGATCATGATCGCCAGCACGATGGAGGCGGCGAAGACCGAGGTGCCGGCGAAGTTGTTGCTGTCGAAGATGGCGCCGATCACCGGCAGGGCGCTCAGCGCCTCGCCGAAGGGGAGCTGGATCCAGTTTTGGATGATCGGCACCAGGACGAAGAGGCCCCACATGCCGAAGATGATGGAGGGGATGGCGGCCAGCAGCTCGATGGCGGTGCCGACGGGCTGGCGCAGCCAGGGCGGCGCCAGCTCGGTCAGGTAGAAGGCGATGCCGAAGGCGGCGGGCACGGCGATGAGGATGGCGAGGATGGAGGTGACGATGGTGCCCAGCACCGGCACCAGCGCGCCGTAATTCTCGCGCCCCTCGACCGGCTGCCAGGCGGTGGACCAGAGGAATTGCAGGCCGAATTCCCGGAAGGCCGGCAGCCCGCCGATGAAGAGCGTCAGGATGATGGCGCCGAGCAGGGCGAGGACCAGCAGGCCGGCGCCGCGGCAGAGCCATTCGAAGAGCTTGTCCCCGAGCGCCCCGCTGGAGCCGCGCGGCTTGGCGAGGGGGGTGATGGATTGCGACACGCCGGAACCTCGTCCTTCAGCGGAAACAGGAAGGGGGCGGATGGCCGCCCCCTTGAGACGTCAGCTCCAGATAGCCGCACCGGCCGGGTCGCGCACCTGGCCCCAGCTGGTGCGGATGGCGGTGTGCACCGCTTCGGGGAGCGCGATATATTCCAGGCGGCGGGCGGCGTCGGCGCCGTTCCGGAAGGCCCAGTCGAAGAAGCGCATGGTGTTGCGGCTGCCCGCCACGCGCTCCGCCACCGGGTTGGTCGGCAGCAGGATGAAGGTGGGCGAGACGATGGGCCAGACATCGGCGCCCGGCAGGTCCACCATGTCGGCCGCGAAGCCGGGGCGGTTCCAGTCGGCCGCGGCGGCAGCGGCCTGGAAGCTCGGCATGGCGGGCACGATGAAGTTGCCGGCCTTGTTGCGGATCTGCGTGGTGATCAGGCGGTTCACGGTGGCATAGGCGTTCTCGGTATAGCCGATGGCGCCCGGCGTGTTGCGCACGGCGTTGGAGACGCCCTCATTGCCGCGCGCGCCGTTGCCGACCGGCCATTGCACGCTGGTCGCGGCCCCCGGGCCATTCTTCCAGGCCTCGGACACGCGGGAGAGATAGGTGGTGAAGACGAAGGTGGTGCCGGAGGCATCCGCGCGATAGGCGGGCGAGACGGGCAGGTTCGGCATCCGGATGTCGCGGTTCAGCTCGACCAGGCGGGGGTCGTTCCAGCGGGTGATGCGGCCCAGGAAGATGTCGGTGATCACCTCGGGCGAGAGCTTCAGCGCGTTGTCGGCCACGCCGGGCAGGTTCACGATGAGAACGACCGAGCCCATCACCGTCGGGAACTGGATCAGGTTGCGCTCGCGCAGCTGGGCCTCGGAGAGGGGCGCGTCGGTCGCGCCGAAATCCACGGTGCGGTTGGTGATCTGATTGATGCCGCCGCCCGAGCCGATGGACTGGTAGTTGAGGGTCACGCCCACGCCCTCGCGGGCGGCCTGGCCCCAGCGCTCATAGACGGGGCGGGGGAAGGTGGCGCCGGCACCGGTGATGGTGGCCTGCTGCGCGAAGCCCGTGCGGGGCAGCAGCGGCAGAAGGGCGGGCAGGGCCAGGAGGGAGCGTCGGTTCACAAGAGTCTCCGTTTTGATCGGGCATCCGCGGGGCTCGGCCCGCGTCTCAGCGGGCGGAGGGGTAGGCGGCCGGGGAGACGCTGGTGTTTCAGATTTGTGAAGCTTCGATGACACCGACCTTTGGCGCGATTGGTCCATGCCCCCGCATGTCCGGCAGGCGCGCCGTGGGGTTGCGACGGAGCGCGGCCATGGCCACCGGATCACCGCTGCGCAGGATGGCTGCCGCCACAGCTTCCGGGACGTTCAGCCGCCGCGCGACGGATTGCCGGGCCTCCGCCCCGGGTGGCGCCTGGACGAGGGCGATCAGGTCATCCTCGGTCAGCACGCGCGAGAGGCGGATCAGTGGTTCGCTCACGCTGGGTTCGGCGTCGCGTGCGAGGGCGAGGACCAGGTCATGCGGGGCGTCGTGCAGGTCGGCCAGGGTATCGGCCACCGCGTGGCGCACCTGGGGCGATCCGTCGCCCGCGAGTTGCCGCAGCCGGCTCCAGTCCATCCGGGCCAGCTCCGCCGCGTGCCAGGCGAGCTTGCGGGCGAGCCGTGCGCGGATCTCGGCCACCGGGTCGCGCGCCAGCAGGGCATCGGCGAGGGCGGGCGCATGCGGGTTGGCGGCGACGGCGAGCCGCACCGGGGCGGCCTCATCCGCCGCCAGCAACAGCAGGGGCGCATCGGGGCGGGTGGCCAGCGCCAGGCGCTCGGGCAGCGCGCCGGCGGAGGGGAAGCGGGGCGTCATGGCCGGAATATGCCGGGGCAGGCTTACGAACCGGTGAAGACGGCGCGCCGAGCCGGTTGCGAGGGCGTGGCAGGCAGGCTTAGGCTGGGGACATGGACACGCCCGCACCCGCGCCGGCCCAGCACGACCTGGGCGGCAATCCCCGCTTCCGCTGCACCCCCGTCGAGCCCGATGCCGACGGCCCGCCCGATGATTTCGGCAAGCGCGTGGACGCGCTCCGCGTGGTGCTGCGCGAGAAGGGCCTGCTGACCACCGATGAGCAGCGCCTGAACATCGAAAGCCTGCCCGAGGCCGAGTATTTCGGCCTGACCTATTACGAGAAATGGCTGCGGGCGATCGCCGCCGTCATGCTCGCCAAGGGCGCGGTGAGCTGGGAGGAACTGCAGTGAGCACCGGCGTGGGTGACATCGCGGCCGCCCGCTTCAAGGCCGGGCAGCGCGTGCGGGTGAAGGATGCGCGGCCGGAGCGCATCGCGCGGCTGCACCTGCGCACGCCGCATTATGTGCGCGGCCGCCTGGGCACGGTGACGCGGGCGCTGGGCACCTTCCCCAACCCCGAGGACATCGCCTTCAACCGCCCGGCCGAGCCGCGCGTGCTGTACCATGTGCTGTTCGACCAGCCGCCCGTCTGGAACGAGGGCGAGCCCGGCGACACGCTGCTGATCGAATTGTTCGAACACTGGCTGGAGGAGGCGTAATCATGGCCGGCTACGAAGCACGCCCGGAAAGCGTCGCCCTCCTGGAAAAGCTGGTCGCCGCGCTGAAGTCGCGCGGGATCGTGACCGAGGAGGAGATTGCGCTGCGCCGGACCATCGCCGAGCGCGCGAATCCCGAGACCGGCGCCCGCATGGTGGCCCGCGCCTGGATCGACCCGGAGTGGCGCGCATTCCTGCTGCGCGACGGCACGGCCGCGGCCGAGGCCATGGGCGTCTCGATGAAGGGCAACCCGCCGCTCGGCGTGCTGGAAGACACGGAGAGCGTGCATCACCTGGTCGTCTGCACGCTCTGCTCCTGCTACCCGCGCGCGGTGATCGGCTATCCGCCGCATTGGTACAAATCGGCCGCCTATCGCTCGCGCGCCGTGCGTGAACCCCGCGCGGTGCTGGCCGAATTCGGCACGGTGCTGCCGGCCGGCATCCAGGTGCGCGTGGTGGACAGCACGGCGGATTTCCGCTGGATGGTGCTGCCGATGCGGCCGCCCGGCACCGAGGGCTGGAGCGAGGATGAGCTGACCGCCATCGTCTCGCGCGACCATCTGGTCGGCGTATCGCTGCCGCAGGCCGCGCGGAAGGTCTCGCACGCGGCGTGAACGCCGAGGCGGACGGCCTTCCCGAACCCAGACGCACCCGCGCCGCCGCCTGCATCGCGGCGGGGATCGCGCTCACCGTGCTCGATGCCGCGATGGTCAATATCGCGCTGCCCTCGGCGGCGCGGGACCTCGGGCTGACGCCGGCGGAATCGGTCTGGGTGGTGAATGCCTACCAGATCACCGTCGTCGGCACGCTCATCCCCTTCGCGGCGCTGGGCGAGATTGCGGGGTTCAAGCGCGTCTGGAATGCCGGGCTGGCGCTGTTTCTCCTGGCCGCGCTGTGCTCCGCGCTGGCGCCGAGCTTCGAGGCGCTGCTGGCCGCGCGCATCGCGCAGGGGCTGGGCGGCGCGGCGGTGATGAGCCTGATGTCGGGGCTGGTGCGCCACACCTATCCCATCGCGCAGCTGGGCCGCGCCATCGGCTTCAACGCCATGGTGGTGGCGCTGTGCTCGGCGACCGGCCCTTCGCTGGGAGCGGCCGTGCTGGCGGTGGCGAATTGGCCGGCGGTGTTCCTGGTGCACCTTCCCGTGGGATTGGCCGCGCTGATCTTCGGCGCGCGCGTGCTGCCCGACGTGCCGCCCCAGGCGCGCGCCTTCGACCTCGGCGCGGCGGCGATGAACGTGGCCGCCTTCGGGCTGGTCTTCCTCGGGCTCGATCTCATCCTGCATTGGCCGGTGCCGGGCTTCGTCGCGCTGGCGCTGGGCATCTTCACCGGCGCGCTGCTGATCCGTCGGGAGATGGCGCGCGCCGTGCCGCTGCTGCCGCTGGACCTCTTGCGCATCCGTACGGTGCGGCTGGCGATCGCCGCCTCCATCTGCATGTTCGCGGCGCATATGGTGACGGTCATTTCCATGCCCTTCCACCTCTCGGCGGCGGGATTCACGCCGGTGCAGATCGGGCTGATCATCACGCCCTATCCGATCGCGGTCGGGTTGCTGGCGCCCATCGCCGGACGCTTCGCGGATCGCACGGCCTCGGCCCTGCCCGTCGCGGCGGGTGGCGGCGTGCTGGCGCTGGCCTTGATCCTGCTGGGGAGCATTCCGGCCAGCCTCTGGGTCTGCGGCGCGCTGCTGCTGGCGGGGGTGGGCTTCGGCTGCTTCCAGGCGCCGAACAACCGCGCGATCCTCTCCAGCGCGCCGCGCCACCGCGCGGGCAGCGCGGGTGGCATGCAGGCCACGGCGCGCGTGCTGGGGCAAAGCCTGGGGGCGACGACGGCGGCCGCCTGCTTCACCCTGGCGGGGCCGTGGATGGGGTTTTACTGCGGGGCGGTGCTGGCGGTCCTGGCGGGCGTGCTGAGCCTGGCCAGACGATAAGCAAAAAGGGCCTCCGGCGGCTGGGGCCTCAGGCCCCAGACCCCACCAGTTGGCGGGATTCGCGCGTGGCCAGCCCGCCCTGCTCCAGGATGAAATCCGCGATCTCGGCCACACCCTTGTCGATCTTCAGATTGCTGAAGATGAAGGGCCGCTGCCCGCGCATGCGGCGCGCGTCGCGATCCATCACGGAGAGGTCGGCGCCGACCAGCGGGGCGAGGTCGATCTTGTTGATCACCAGGATGTCGGAGCGCGTGATGCCGGGGCCGCCCTTGCGCGGGATCTTGTCGCCCGCGCTCACATCGATGACGTAGATGGTGAGGTCCGCCAGCTCGGGACTGAAGGTCGCGGCCAGGTTGTCGCCGCCGCTCTCGATGAAGAGCACTTCGAGATTCGGGAAGCGCGCGGACATGTCATCCACCGCGGCGAGGTTGATCGAGGCATCCTCGCGGATCGCGGTGTGGGGGCAGCCGCCGGTCTCGACACCCATGATGCGGTCGGCGTCGAGCGCGCCGGCGCGCGTCAGGAATTCGGCGTCTTCCTTGGTGTAGATGTCATTGGTGATGGCGGCGATGTCGTGCGTCTGGCGCAGCAGGCGGCAGAGGCGCTCGACCAGCGCCGTCTTGCCCGAACCGACAGGGCCGCCGACGCCGACGCGGAAGGGTCCATTGCTCATGATCTGAAGAGCCTCGTGTATTGGGTTTCGTGACGCATGGAGAGCATGTCGAGCAGCGGGGACGCCGTGCCGAGTTCGTCCAGCGGGGTGATGAGCGCCGCATCGGCGCATTCGGAGATGATGGGGAGAAGCGCGGCGGTCGCGATCTGCCCGTCGGTCTGGCCGAGCGGGATGAGGCGCACGCCGGCCGAGACGAGATTGGCGCAGAAGCCCTGCAGGAAGGCGAAGAGGGCGGGGCGGAGCGGCATGCCGGCCATGCCGGCGGCGGCGCCGAAGGCGACGGCGTGGGAGAGGCGGCCGCGATGCCGCTGGGCGAAGGTGGCGAAGCGTGCGTCGGGCCAGCAGGTGACGGTGACGCTGGCGAAGCTGCCGCCCTGCTGGGTGGATTCCAGCGCGGTCTCGGCCGTGCCGCGCCAGGCGAAGGCGAGTTCGGCGATCTCGTCGAGGGCCGCATCACTCTGGGCCGGCGATTCACGCCCTTCGCCAAGAAGCTCAGGGCGATCGCGGCCAGCGGCGCGATGGGCCTGCGCGAAGAGCACCGCATCCACCCGCCCCGCACCCTGGCGCAGCACGGCGGCGATATAGGCGACGAGATCGGCCTGGCGCTTCAGCCGGCCTTCCTCCACCGCCATCTCGATGCCGTGGCTGTAGCTGAAGCCGCCCACCGGATAGGCGGGCGAGGTCCAGGCCATCAGGCGGAAAAGGTCTGCGTCAGTCACCGGGATGGTGGTGGTGCCCGTTGTCATCATGGTGGTGATGGTGGTGACCATCGCCGTGGTGGTGGTGGTGGCCGTGGTCATGGCCATGATGGTGCTGGTGCGAGGAGCGGTTGTGCTCGCCATAGGCGCCGCCCTCGGGGTTGAAGGGGGCGCGCACCTTCTGGAGATGGGCGCCGAGGCCGCGCAGCATCTGCTCGATGACATGGTCCTCGCGGATCAGGATGCGGTGTTCCTGCAGTTCGGCCGGGAGGTGCCGGTTGCCGAGATGCCAAGCGAGGCGGATCATCTCGGCCGCGTTGTGCGCGCGGATTTCCACCAGCGGCTCCTCCGCGGCGCGGACCAGGATGACGCGGCCATCATCGAGGATCAGGCCATCGCCCTCGCGCAGCACCTGGGCTTCCGCGAGGTCGAGCACGAAGGGGATGCCGCCCGCCGTCTCATAGCGCTTGCGCCGGCGGTAGCGGTCATCGAAATCGAGGCGCACCTCGGCATCGGCGGTGAAGCTGCCGGGGGGTGCGACGCGCGTCGCGCGGGGGAGGATGTCGTGCATCGGGTGTTCTCTCAGAACAGGAAGTAGCGCTGCGCCATGGGCAGCACCTTCGCGGGCTCGCAGATCAGCAATTCGCCATCGGCGCGCACCTCGTAGGTTTCGGCATCCACCTCCATCACGGGGGTGGCGTCGTTCAGCACCATGCTCTTCTTCGAGATGCCGCCGCGCGTGTTGGCGACGGGCAGCAGCGGGCGCGTGAGGCCGAGGGATTTCGCCAGGCCGCCATCCAGCGCGGCCTGCGAGGTGAAGGTCACGCTGGTGAAGAGCGCGGCGCGGCCATAGGCGCCGAACATGGGGCGGTAATGCACCGGCTGCGGCGTGGGGATGGAGGCGTTGGGGTCGCCCATCGGCGCCATGGCGATGGTGCCGCATTTCAGCACCATCTCCGGCTTCACGCCGAAAAAGGCCGGGTTCCAGAGCACGAGGTCCGCGAGCTTGCCGACCTCGACGCTGCCGACATGCGCGGCGATGCCCTGCGCGATGGCGGGGTTGATCGTGTATTTCGCGATGTAGCGCCGCGCGCGGAGATTGTCGTTCTCGCCCGTCGCGCCGGGCAGGCGGCCGCGCTGGACCTTCATCTTGTGGGCGGTCTGCCAGGTGCGGATGATCACCTCGCCCACGCGGCCCATGGCCTGGCTGTCGCTCGACATCATGGAGATGGCGCCGAGGTCGTGCAGGATGTCCTCCGCCGCGATGGTCTCGCGCCGGATGCGGCTTTCGGCAAAGGCCACGTCCTCCGCGATGCGCGGATCGAGGTGATGGCAGACCATGAGCATGTCGAGATGCTCATCCACCGTGTTCACCGTATAGGGCATGGTGGGGTTGGTGGAGCTGGGCAGCACGTTCCTCTCGCCCAGCAGCTTCAGGATATCCGGCGCATGGCCGCCGCCCGCGCCTTCCACGTGGAACGCATGGATGGTGCGGCCCTCGAAGGCGGCGATGGTGTCGGCGACGAAGCCGCTCTCGTTCAGCGTGTCGGTGTGGATGGCGACCTGCACGTCATACTTGTCGGCGACGGCGAGGCAGTTGCGGATGGCCGCCGGCGTGGTGCCCCAATCCTCATGCAGCTTCATGCCGGCCGCGCCGGCGCGGATCATCTCCTCCAGGCCCTCGGGGCGGGCGGCATTGCCCTTGCCGAGGAAGCCGAGATTCATCGGGAAGCCCTCGGCCGCCTGAATCATGCGGGCCAAATGCCAAGGCCCGGGCGTGCAGGTGGTGGCGAGCGTGCCATGGGCGGGGCCGGTGCCGCCGCCGAACATGGTGGTGACGCCGGAGGCCAGCGCCTCCTCGATCTGCTGCGGGCAGATGAAATGAATATGCGCGTCAATGCCGCCGGCGGTGAGGATCTTGCCCTCGCCCGCGATGATCTCCGTGCCCGGGCCGATCACGATGTCCACGCCGGGCTGCGTGTCCGGATTGCCGGCCTTGCCGATGGCATGGATGCGCCCGTCGCGCAGCGCCACATCGGCCTTCACCACGCCCCAATGGTCGAGGATGAGGGCATTGGTGATGACGGTGTCGGCGGCACCCTGTTCGCGCGTGACCTGGGATTGCCCCATGCCGTCGCGGATCACCTTGCCGCCGCCGAACTTCACCTCCTCGCCATAGGTGGTGAGGTCACGCTCGACCTCGATGAAGAGCTCGGTATCGGCCAGGCGCACGCGGTCGCCCACCGTGGGGCCATACATGCCGGCATAGGCGTTGCGGGTGAGGCGGGCCATCAGCGGTTCCTCAGCGCGGCGAGGCGATCGCGCGCGGTGCCGAGCCATTGCCGGGGCCTGCTGGTGTCGATCGCCGCGACGCGTTCGTTGAGCTTCCGGCGGAGATCGGCCACGGGCAGGCGCTCGCCGAGCTTGCGGACGGCTTCGACGGCGGCGGGCGGCGGCGCCAGCCAGGCGGGCCGGGTGAGCCGGGAGGGAGCAAGGTCGCGGATCACCAGCGGCGCGCGCCCGCCGATGAAGCGGGCCGAGGCCGGCACGATCCCGAGGCGGACGAGGATGCCGCGCGGCAAGGCGGGCCCGGGGCCACGGGGCGCAGGTCCTGGGACGATGAAGAGGCCGCGCTGCGCCGGGACGGCCGGGCCGAGGCCGAGTGCCGCGCGGAAGCGGTTGGGCGTGACGCCGCGTGGATGCAGGCCGAAGGCGGCCAGCCACCCGTCCGGCGCCGCATTGTGCAGCGGCGAGGGCTTCAGCCCCGGCGCCACCAGCAGGCCGCGCGGCGTGCGCAGGTCAATGCCCACCGGGCGCGGCCCGAAGCCGGAGATGAGGCCGAGCGGCTTGCCGCGATCCGCCGGATGCGGCTGCAGGCCGAGGGCGATCAGCAGGCTGCGCTTCACTTCGCGCGGCGGCGCGGCACCGAGGCCGGGTGCCGTGAGCAGCCCCTTGGGCGTGGGGCGCGCGGGCGCGGTGGCGGGCAGGCCGAGCAGCCTGGAGACGATGCGCGGGACATCCCCGATGCCCGGGCGATGGGACAGGCCCAGTCGTGTCATCACGTCCTGCATCAGAGCTTTCCTTCAATGTCGCCGCGGAAGCCATGCACCACGCGGCCGCCGCGCAGCGGCACGAGGCGGATGGTGCGGGACTGGCCTGGCTCGAAGCGCACGGCGGTGCCGGCGGCGATGTCGAGGCGCTTGCCGCGCGCGGCGGCGCGGTCGAATTGCAGCGCGGGGTTGGTCTCGAAGAAGTGGTAGTGGCTGCCGACCTGGATCGGCCGGTCGCCGGTGTTCGCCACCTCCAGCTCGGTGACCTCCTGGCCGGCGTTCAGCTCGATCTCGCCGGGCGCGCAGATCACTTCACCTGGGATCATCGAAGTGCCTCCCTGGTCCGGTCCCGAAGCGCCGCTGCGGCGCGGAGGGTGAATCGGCCCAGCATCAACGGATGGGGTTGTGGACGGTGACGAGCTTGGTGCCGTCGGGGAAGGTGGCTTCCACCTGGATGTCGTGGATCATCTCGGCGACGCCTTCCATCACCTGGGCGCGCGTGATGACCTCGCCGCCGGCGGCCATGAGGTCGGCCACGGAACGGCCGTCGCGCGCGCCTTCCACGACGAAATCGGTGATCAGCGCGATGGCCTCGGGGTGGTTGAGCTTCACGCCGCGCTCCAGCCTGCGGCGCGCCACCTGGGCGGCCATGGCGATGAGGAGCTTGTCTTTTTCGCGAGGGGTCAGGTGCATTGCAGCATCATGGAACGGCTTGGCTCAGCACGTCCACAATCTTGGAAGAACGGGCGGCAGGCCGAGGGCCGCCGCGCGCAGTGCCGGGATGGCGGCCGCCATGGCGCCACGCACCGCACCGGCCGTGCCGAGGAAACGCAGCAGCAGGAGCCCGGGGCGGACGAGTGAGGCCGCGCCATCGGTGAGGTCGCGCGCCAGTTCCCGGTGGCGGGCGGCGTCTTCCGCCAGCAGCAGGATCATGCCCAGGGAATCCGCGCCATCCAGGCCGAATGGGGCATCGCGCCGCGCGGCGTCGAGGCGCATGGCGTCGGCCCAGATCAGCCGCTCGCCCTGGGAGAGGCGCCAGCGGTCGTGCAGGGCGCCGTGGTGCCAGACCTCGCCGCGGGCGATGCGGCCCAAGACCACGGCCTCGGCGGCGAGCAGCGTGCCGCCGGGGGCGACGCGGGCGTCCATGGCGCGCGTCAGGACCGCGCCGTCGAAGAGGATGGCCTCCTGCGGGAGGAATTCCAGGACGGCGCCCTCGGCGACCTCGATGCGCGTGGTGATGGCCGACGCGTCGCCCAGGCTGCGATAGATCTTCTCGGCGGCCGGCGTCGTGATCTGGGCGCGCGCGCCGGGCAGGAGCGTGATGCCCGAGGTGATGGAATCCCCGCCCGCGAGCCCGCCCGCGACATTCACGAAGGCCGCCTCCAGCGCCGCCCCCGGCTCGGGCGTCGGGAAGAGGATGCGCAGCGGCGAGGCCTGGGCCAGGCGGACAAGGCCGTGCGCCGCCACGTCGAGGGATGCGGCGCCGATCGCTCTTTGGTGTCGAATCATGTGGCGTGAAGCTTGGCCGCCACGCCGCGCGCATGGCAAGCTTCACCGCATGGAACTCTTCGTCACGCTCGGCGCGCAGCGCTACCGGATCCAACGCCCCTGGGGCGCCGTGCCGGACGGCGCGGGCCGCGTAAGCGACGTGACGGTGGATGCGGCGGGGCTGATCTACGTGCTGCTGCGCGCCGACCCCTATGTGGACCCGGCGATCCACACCGTCATCGTGCTCGACGCCGAGGGGCGGCGCCTGGATTCCTGGGGGGAGCGCGTGGCGGATGGGCACATGCTCTGCGCGGCACCCGATGGCAGCGTGCATGTGGTGGACCGCGACGCACATGAGATCATCCGCTTCGATGCGGAGGGTGAGCGCCTGGGCGCGCTGGGCCGCCGGCATGGGCCGTGCGAGCCCTTCAACAGCCCCTGCGACATCTGCTTCGCGCCGGACGGCACCGCCTTCGTGGCGGATGGCTATGCGGCGTCGCGCATCCATCGCTTCAAGCCGGACGGCACGCCCGATGGCGGCTGGGGCGAGCCCGGCCGCGGCCCCGGCCAGTTCTGCACGCCGCACGCCGTCTGGATGAACGCCTTTGGCGAGATCGCGGTGGCGGACCGCGACAACAGCCGCGTGCAGATCTTCACGCCCGACGGCACCTTCCTGCGCGACATCACCGACGTGCATAAGCCCATGGATATCGGCTCGGATTCCGAGGGGAACTGGTGGGTGACGGACCAGGTGCCGCGGCTTTCCGTCTTCTCCCGCACGGGCGCCCTGGTGGGGCGCGCGCGGGCGGTGCTGAACGGGGCGCATGGCATCGCGCTGCATCCGGATGGCAGCGTGCTGCTGGCCGAGATCAATCCCTCGCGCCTCACGCGCCTCCAGCCGGTCTGATCTGCCCTGCGCTGAGCGCGGTTTCCCCGCGCCGCCGCCTGCGCTACACGAACCCGTTTTCAACCTGGAGAAGTGTGTGATGCGTGTGGGCGTGATCGGTGCCACGGGCGCGGTCGGCAAGGAACTGGTGGCGGTGCTCGCCCGCCGGAAATTCCCCGTGAGCGAGCTGCGCCTCTTCGCCTCCACGCGCAGCGCCGGCACCAAACAGACCACGCCCTGGGGCGACGTCGCGATCGAGGCCTATAGCCCGGACGGCGCCCGCAACCTCGATCTCGCGCTGCTCGCCGTCTCGGGCGATTTCGCCAAGGCGCATGCGCGCGCGCTGGCCGCCGATGGCGTGGCCGTAGTGGACAATTCCTCCGCGCTGCGCCTCGAGGCCGATGTGCCGCTGGTGGTGCCCGAGGTGAACGAAGGTGCCATCGGCGCGCATCGCCTCATCGCCAACCCGAACTGCACGACGGCCATCCTCGTCGTGGCGCTCGAGCCGCTGCGCCAGGCCTTCGGGCTGAAGCGCGTCATCGTCTCGACCTACCAGGCGGCCTCGGGCGCTGGCGCCGAGGGCATGGCCGAGCTGGAGCGCGAGACGCGGCGCGTGCTGGTGGAAGGCCAGCCCGCGCAGCATGACGTGTTTGCCCATCCGCTGGCGTTCAACGTCATCCCGCAGATCGATACCTTCCAGCCGAACGGCTACACGCGCGAGGAGATGAAGGTGGCCTGGGAGAGCCGGAAGATCATGGGCATGCCCGATCTTCTGATCTCCTGCACCGCCGTTCGCATCCCGACCTATCGCGTGCATGCGGAAGCCGTGACCATCGAGACGGAACGCCCCATCACACCGGAAGCGGCGCGCGAGGTGCTCTCCCGCGCGCCGGGCGTGCGGGTGGTGGATGAGCCCGCGGCCCAGCGCTACCCCATGCCGATCACGGCCACGGGGCAGGATGACGTGGAAGCGGGGCGCATCCGCGCGAACCCGGTGTTCGGCGATCGCGGGCTGGACTTCTTCCTCTGCGGCGACCAGCTGCTGAAGGGGGCGGCGCTGAACGCGGTGCAGATCGCGGAGAAACTGCGGAAGTAAGGGGGAGTTCCATGGCGCTGCCCTGGACCCGCCGGGGCCGAGAGGCCCCGGACCCCGGGTGTTGGGGGCATCGCCTTTCCGTCAGGCGATGAGGTGGATGATCGCGATCCCGATCGGGATCGCGGCCAGCAGGACCGTCGGGTAGAAGGTGAGGGCGAAGCCGAAGGCCCGCGCATGCGCCCCGCCGGCATAGCCCGCGAAAAACAGCACGCGGCCGATCAGGAACATCGCAGCGGCGGCCGGGACCAGGGCGAGAAGCGCGCCCGGCAGCAGCACGGCGCCGGCGAGATAGACCGGCCAGGCCAGCGCGGATTGCTCCAGCGTGTTCTGCAGCAGCCTGGCGCGCGCGGAGCCCTCGGTCAGGCCGCTGCCCTGGATATCCTCCGGTGTGATGAAGCGGTGCCGCGCCAGCCGGGCAATGCAGAAGATCAAGGCGGCGGCGGGCGCCAGGGCGGAGGACGCCAGCACGGCCAGCCGCAGCTCGACGGACGGGGCCGATCCCAGCGAGCTGCCTCCGAGCAGGGCGGCCAGGCTGAGGCCGGCCACCGCGACGAGCATGGCCGTGGCCATGCCGAGGGCCACGCCGCGTTGCTCAGCCGTCATGATGTGGGCGCGGGCGTTGCGCGGCGTCTGTCATCACGTGCTCCCCGGACGGGCGAGTGGCCTTCCCGTCGCCTCCCAGGGTGATGGAATCGGGTTCCGAGGGGCAAGCCCCTCGGCCGCCGGAGGCCTTTTTTCCTGGCGCTTATCTGGTATATTTTCCTATAGTGACGGCATGCGCTCTCGTTTCCCCTCTGCCGGCCCCACCCAGACGTCCGGAAAGGGCCTCTATGGGGCGGTTTTGGCATCGCGGCAGGGCATGTTCAGCCGGTGCCGAAGCCGGGTGCCGGGCGTCACGACCCACCCGGCCAACGAGCTGGGCTTGCCCGCGGCCAAGCCCTCGCGCCCCCGGCTTTCGCCGGGCGCGGGATTTGTCCGAAACCGTGCATGGCGTGATGTGGCGCGCGGCGCGGTCCGCGCGCCCGGCTCAGCTGTTGGCGCCGGCCAGTTCCGCCACGAGGAAGTCGCGGAAGACCGAGACGCGCTTGGAGGCGCGCATTTCCTCCGGATAGACGAAATAGGCGTTGATCTTGGGCGCCTTCAGCTCGGGCAGCACCGTCAGCAGGCCTTCCAGTTCCGGGCCCACATAGTCGGGCATGGCGGCCAGGCCCATGCCCGATTGCACGGCGCGCAGCATGCCGGTCAGGCTGTTCACCTCCAGCGTCCCGCGCCGGCCCTGGCCCGGCTTGCGCCCGACTTCGGCCAGCCAGTTGATCTCCTCCACGGGCGGCCGGTAGTCGCCCCAGACGATGAGCCTGTGGGCGTCCAGGTCCTCCGGCCGCTGCGGGATGCCGTGGCGTTTCAGGTAGTCCGGGCTGCCCACGATGCGCCAGCCGAAGCTCGCCACATGGCGCTGGATCAGGTCCGGCTGGCGGGGCGGGTGCATGCGGATGGCGACGTCGGCCTCGCGCATGGCGAGGTCGAGGTCCGCATCGTCCAGGATCACGGAGACGTTGATCTCCGGATACATCTCCAGGAAGCGGTGCAGGCGGGGGGCGAGCCAGGAGCCGCCGAAGCCGGTGGTGGTGGTGATCTTCAGCCGCCCGGCCGGGCGTTCGCGGCCTTCCGTCAGCAGCGCCTCGGTCATGGCGAGCTTGGCGAAGACCTCGCGCACGGTGCGGTTCAGCGTCTCGCCCGATTCGGTGAGGATCAGCCCGCGCGCGTGGCGGTGGAAGAGCGGCACGGAGAGCGCATCCTCCAGCGCCTGGATCTGGCGCGAGACGGCGGATTGGCTCAGCGCCAGGGTTTCACCCGCATGGGTGAAGGAGCCGGCTTCGGCGACGGCGTGGAAGACGCGCAGCTTGTCCCAGTCGAGCGGCATCACGCGGCGGCCTTGTCATGAGCCGCTTCCTGGGCGGCGAGGAATTTCTCGGCGTCCAGCGCCGCCATGCAGCCGGTGCCGGCGGCCGTCACCGCCTGGCGATAGACCTTGTCCGCCACGTCGCCCGCCGCGAAGACGCCCTCCACGCTGGTGCGGGTGCCGCCTGGTGTCACCATCAGATAGCCTCCTTCATCCATGGCGAGCTGGCCGCGGAAGAGGCTCGTCGCCGGGTCATGGCCGATCGCCACGAAAATGCCGTCCACCGGGAGTTCGCGCCGCTCGCCGGTGCGGGCGTGGCGGAGCGCCAGGCCGCGGGCCACGGGGCGGGGGCCGTCGGTCCCCAGCATCTCCTCGGTCACCATGTCCCAGAGGATGGTGACATTCTCCTTGGCGAAGAGGCGCTGCTGCAGGATGCGCTCGGCGCGCAGGCTGTCGCGGCGGTGGATGAGGGTGACGTGGCGCGCGAGGTTGGCGAGGTAGAGGGCTTCCTCGACGGCCGAATTGCCGCCGCCGATGACCGCCACATCCTTGCCGCGGAAGAAGAAGCCGTCGCAGGTCGCGCAGGCGGAGACGCCGAAGCCGGACAGCGCCTGCTCGCCAGGGATGCCGAGCCAGCGGGCCTGGGCGCCGGTGGCGATGATGATGGAATCCGCCATGTAGACCTCGCCGCTGTCGCATTCCGCGCGGAAGGGGCGGCGGGAGAGGTCCACCTTGGTGACGAGGTCGTATTTCAGCTCGGTGCCGACATGTTCGGCCTGGGCGCGCATCTGCTCCATCAGCCAGGGGCCTTGGACGGCCTCGGCGAAGCCCGGATAGTTCTCCACCTCCGTGGTGATGGTCAGCTGGCCGCCCGGCTGCATGCCGGCGACGAGGATGGGCTTGAGGCCGGCGCGGGCCGCATAGATCGCGGCGGTGTAGCCGGCCGGGCCGGCGCCGATGATCAGGAGGCGGGTGGGGGTGGTGGCGGTCACGGGCGATTCCGGAGACGGGCGTGTGTGGGACGCATATCTGCCCATCTTGGCATGCGGAACAAGGGAGTGGGTTGCACTTCGCAGCATCCGCAAGGATATTGCGCCGCATGGCACCCCGTAGCAACGAAACAACGCCCGTCGGCACGGCTGACCTGGACGCGATCGACCTCCGGATCCTGGCCGAGCTGCAATCGGACGGGCGGATCACGAATGTGGAGCTGGCGAGCCGGGTGGGCCTCTCCGCGCCGCCCTGCCTGCGCCGGGTGCGCCGGCTGGAGGAGGCGGGGGTGCTGCGCGGCTACCACGCCGATGTGGAGCCCGCGGCGCTCGGATTCGAGGTCACCTTCTTCGCCATCGTGGGGCTGGAGAGCCAGAAGCAGGTGGTGCTGGACGCCTTCGAGGCCGAGGTCATCGCCTGGCCGGAGGTGCGCGAATGCCACATGATCCGCGGCGGGGGCGATTTCCTGCTGCGCCTCGTGGCGCGGGACACGGCGCACGAGAACGCGCTGACGGCACGGCTGACGAGCGCGCAGAACGTGCTGCGGGTGCAGACGCTGCAGACGATCCGCACGGCGAAGAACGCCGTCGGGGTTCCGTTCTAGGCCCGGGCGGCCGGAAATCGGACCCTTCCCAATGGACCTTCCCAAGGCATAGGCTTCCCCTCGCGAGCGGGAAACCCGCCGTGAGACGGAACCACAGGGAGGATCCGCATATGCATCGCAGAACGCTTCTGGGCGGCGCTGCCGCTGGCCTGCTCGCCGCCCCCACTGTCGTGCGGGCGCAAGCGCCCATCACGCTGAACGGCGCCGTGCAGTTCAATGATGACCACGTCTTCAACCGCACGCTGCTGCGCTTCGAGGAGCTGGTGAAGCAATACGCCAACCGGCCGATCAACTTCGTCCTGCACCGCAACAGCAGCCTCGGCCTCGAGAAGCAGTATTTCGAATACATGTCGGCCGGGCGCGCGGTGGATTACGGCATCGTCTCGCCCGCGCACATGTCCACCTTCAGCCGGGCCGCACCCTTCATCGACGCGCCCTTCCTGTTCCGCGACCTGGCGCATTGGAACCAGGTGATGGACCAGGACCTGCTCTCGCCCGTGGCGCAGGAGGTGGAGCGGCGCGCGCGCGTCATGCTCATCGGCTATGCGGGCGGGGGCGTGCGCAACATCTTCGCGAACAAGCCGGTCTCGAACATGGCGGAGATGCGCGGGCTTCGCGTGCGCGTGCAGGGCGCGCCGATCTGGAACCGCACCTTCCAGGCGGCCGGCATGGCGCCGCAGGTGATCGCCTATAACGAGGTCTACAACGCCATCCAGAACAATGTGCTCGAGGCGGGGGAGAATGAGGCGGCGGGCGTGCTGGCCATGCGCTTCTTCGAGGTGGCGCCCAACCTCGCCATGACGCAGCACGCGATCACGGTGCGCCCCATCTGCTTCTCGGGCCAGACCTTCGCGCGCCTGCCGCGCGAGGTGCAGGAGGCGGTGCGCCGCGCGGGGCGCGAGGCCGGCGTCTTCGGCCGGCAGACCGAAAGCACCGAGGACGGGCAGACGCTGGCGCGCCTGGAAGGGGAAGGCCGCCTGCGCCGCATCCCCTTCGCCGACCGCGCGGCGATGCTCGCCGCCGTGGCGCCGGTGATGGCGGCCTATGCGCGGGAGATCGAGGCGGAGAACATCTTTGCCCGCATCAACGCGCTGAACAGCTGAGCCGATGGCGCACCACCAGCCGCGCGGCGCCTTCCGCCGCGCCACCTTCCTCTACAGTCGCTTCCTCGATGTGCTGGTGGTGCTCACCGTCGTCATCCTCATCGTGCCGGTGACGCTGCAGATCTTCGCGCGCTTCACCGAATTCATCCCGCGCTACATCTGGACGGAGGAGGCGGCGCGCTTCCTCCTCGTCTGGATGATCATGCTGGGGGCCATGATCGGCGTGCGGGAAGGGAGCCACTTCATCGTGGATTTCTTCCCATCGGCGACGGGCAAGTTCAAGGCGGTGCTCGATATCATCGCCAATCTCTTCATGCTCGTCTTCGGCTTCGTCTTTCTCTGGTGGGGGATCGAGTTCACCGATTTCGCCTGGTTCCGCATCAGCGAGCTGGCGGAACTGCCGCTCTGGACCATCCATGTCGCCTGGCCCATCGCGGGTTTCTCCTGGCTGCTCTTCACCGGTGAGCACATGTACGACAGCATCCAGGTGCTGCGGGGGCGCGGCTGATGGGGGCGAGCACGCTGTCTTCCGCGCAGGCGGCCTGGATCCTCTTCGGCGGCTTCTTCGGCATGCTGGCGCTGCGCGTTCCCGTCGCGGTGGCCATCGGCCTCGCCTGCCTGCCCATCCTGCTGATCGAGGAGCGGCTCTGGCCCATGCTGCTGCTGCAGGAGACCTTCAACGCCTATAACAGCTTCATCCTGCTCGCCGTGCCCTTCTTCCTGCTCACGGCGAACCTGATGAACATCGGCGGCATCACCGATCGCCTGGTGCGCTTCTCCCGCGCCCTGGTGGGGCATTTCCCGGGCGGCCTCGCGCAGGTGAATGTGGTGCTCTCCATCTTCTTCGCCGGCATCTCGGGCAGCTCCACCGCGGATGCGGCGAGCCAGGCCAAGCTCTTCATCGAGGCGCAGCGCAAGGAGGGGTATGACGACAGCTTCTCCGTCGCGATCACCGCCGTCTCGGCCGTGCTGGCGGTGATCATCCCGCCCTCGATCCTGATGATCGTCTGGGGCGGGGTGCTGACCGTCTCGATCGGCGCGCTGTTCCTGGCGGGCGTGCTGCCCGGGCTGCTCATCGGCCTCGCGCAGATGGGGACGGTGCATGCCTATGCGAAGATGCGCGGCTACCCGACCTATCCGCGCTCGACGATCAACGAGATCTTCGCCTCCTTCCTCGTCTCGATCCCGGCGCTGCTGACGCCCTTCATCATCATCGGCGGCAAGATCTTCGGCTGGTTCACCGCGACGGAGAGCGCCTGCATCGCGGTCCTCTATGCGGGGTTCCTCTCCATCATCGTCTATCGCGAGATGGATATGCGCGGCTTGTGGAATGCGCTGAGCGAGACGGGCAAGCTCTCGGCCGTGGCACTCTTCTGCGTGGGCACGGCGAGTGCCTTCGGCTGGCTGCTCGCCTTCTACAAGATCCCCGAGGCGCTGATGGCCGGCGTCGGCGCCTGGCAGATGGGACCGGCGATGACCGGCTTCTTCATCGCGGGCGTCTTCCTGGTGGTGGGCTGCTTCCTGGATGCGATCCCGGCCATCATCATCGTGGGCGCCATCCTGCAGCCCATCGCCGAGGCCGCGGGGCTGCATCCGGTGCATTTCGCGATGATCGGCATCGTCTCGCTCGCTTTCGGGCTGGTGACGCCGCCTTACGGGCTGTGTCTCCTCATCACCTGCGCGGTGGCGGAGATGCGCGTCATCGATGCGCTGAAGGATGTGATGATCATGCTGCTGCCCATGCTGGGCGTGCTGGCGCTGCTGATCCTGTGGCCGGATATGGCGCTGCTGCTGCCGCGGCTGATCGAGCCGGATTTCTTGAAGTGAAGACAAGGGGCTTTGCCCCTTGGACCCCACCAAAGGCCGTGGCCTTTGGAAACCGCTGGAGCATGATGCGTTGAGGCGGACTCGCCGAAACGCTGAATCATCCTCTCAGAAAAATCCTAGGCCGCGCGAAGTGAACGCATGTGAACGCAGCGCGGTCTAGGTGCGGCGGACGCCGAAGTCGCCGGCTTCGAGGGCGGCGATCATGGCTTCGCCCTGGGCGCGGTCACGCACTTCGATCATCAGATGCAGCTCGGTGCTCTGCACCGTGGGGGCGCCGAACAATTGCTGGTGCTGCACCTCGATCACATTGCCGCCGATCTCGGAAATCCGCGCGGCGATCTGCGCCAGCATGCCGGGACGGTCAGGGATGTCGAAGGTGAGACGCAGGATGCGCCCATCGCGCAGCAACTGCCGCAGCAGCACGTTGGACAGCGCGCGCGAGTCGATGTTGCCGCCACAGACGACGGTGCCGACATGCAGCCCCGCGAAGCGATCAGGGTGGGTCAGCAGCGCAGCAACACCCGCCGCACCGGCGCCCTCGGCCACCACCTTGGCGCCCTCGGCCAGCAGCGCGATCGCCTGCTCCACCGCGTGCTCGGGGACGACGAGGATCTCCACGCCGAGGCGCTTCAGCATCTCCAGCGGCAGGCTGCCGACATCGCGCACGGCGATGCCCTCGGCGACCGTGGGGCCGCCCACCTGCACCGGCTGGCCAGCCAGGCGCTGGCGCATGGCCTGATAACCCTCGACCTCCACGCCGAAGACCGGCATGCCCGGCCGCAGCGCGCGCGCCGCGACGGCACAGCCCGTCACCATGCCGCCGCCGCCGGTGGGAAAGATCAGCGCATCGATGTCGGGCACGTCTTCCAGCATCTCCAGCGCCAGGGTGCCCTGGCCGGCGATGACGGCCGGATCATCATAGGGATGGATGAAGGTGAGACCCTCCGTCCGCGCGAGGTGATGCGCATGGGCCGCGGCCTCGGCCAGGGTGTCGCCGTGCAGCACCACGCGCGCGCCGAAGCCCTCGGTGCGCGCCACCTTCGTGGAGGGCGTGAAGCGCGGCATGACGATGGTGGACGCGATGCCCAGCAGCGTCGCGTGGCGGGCCACGGCCTGCGCATGGTTGCCGGCCGACATGGCGATGACGCCGGCCTCGCGCTCGCGCGCGGTCAGCAGGGAGAGGCGATTGGCCGCCCCGCGTTCCTTGAAGGCGCCCGTGGCCTGGAGGTTGTCGAGCTTCAGGGAGACCCGGGTGCCGCAGGCCTGCGTGACGGCCGGGCTCTCGATGCTCGGCGTGCGGACGATGCGCCCGCGCACCCGCTCGGCCGCGGCGCGGATATCGGCGATGGAAAGGGTCACGGGATCAGTTGAACGCGACGGCGGTGATCTCGACGGCACGCGCGCCGCCTGGCGCGGGCACCTCCACGCTGTCGCCCACCTTCTTGCCCATCAGCGCCTTGGCGAGCGGCGAGGAAAGCGAGATCGAACCGGTCTTCATGTCGGCCTCATACTGGCCGACGATGCGATAGGTCGTCTCCTTCTCGGTCTCCTCGTCGATGATGGTGACGCGCGCGCCGAAGCGCACCTGCGTGCCCGTCATCTTGCTGACGTCGATCACCTCGACCGAGGGGATGATCGCCTCGAGCTCCGCGAGGCGGCCCTCGATGAAGGATTGCCGCTCGCGCGCCGCGTGATACTCGGCGTTCTCCGAAAGGTCGCCATGCGCGCGCGCTTCCGCGATCGCCACGATGATCGCGGGGCGTTCGACGGACTTCAACTGCTTCAGTTCCTCTTCCAGCTTGGCCAGCCCCTCGGCGGTCATCGGGAACTTCTGCACGGCGGTATCTTCCTTCACGGCGATACCCCTCTCCCCGGCAGGCTCGTTGGATGGCAGGCCGGTGGGACAGGGGGAGGGAGGAGGCGGAAAATCGCCTCTCCCTCAGGGAGTCGGACTTCAGAACGACGTGATAGAGTAGGATTGCAGGGGCGCTACATCAAGGGTTCCCGCGCGAAGCGCCGCGATGGCCCCCGCCGCCGCCCGGGCGCCGGCGATGGTGGTGTAGTGCGGAACGCCTTGCGTCAGCGCCGAGCGACGGATGTCGAAGCTGTCCGACACGCTGCGCCCGCCGCCCGAGGTGTTGATCACCAGCTGGATCTCGCCGGACTTGATCGCGTCCACGCAATGCGGGCGGCCTTCCAGCACCTTGTTCACCACCGTGACCTCGATCCCGGCCTCGCGCAGCCGCGCCGCCGTGCCGCGCGTCGCCATCACGCGGAAGCCCATTTCCGAGAGGCGCCGCGCGATGCCGACGGAGGCCGCCTTGTCGCCCTCGCGCACCGAGATGAAGGCGGTGCCGCCCTCGGGCAGCTTCACGCCGGCGCCCATCTGCGACTTGAGGAAGGCGCGCTCGAAGCTGGTGTCGAGGCCCATCACCTCGCCGGTGGACTTCATCTCGGGGCCGAGCAGCACATCCACGCCGGGGAAGCGGTTGAAGGGGAAGACCGCCTCCTTCACCGCCACATGCTTGGCCACCGCGTCGTCATCCAGGCTGAACTCGGCGAGCTTCGCACCGGCCATCACGCGCGCGCCGATCTTGGCGACGGCGACACCCGTGGCCTTGGCCACGAAGGGCACGGTGCGGCTGGCGCGCGGGTTCACCTCCAGCACGTAGATCTCGCCATCCTTCACCGCATATTGCACGTTCATCAGCCCGCGCACCTTGAGCGCGCGCGCCATGGCCTGGGTCTGCGCCTTGAGCTCCGTGATGATGGCCGGCGGCAACGAATAGGGCGGCAGCGAGCAGGCGCTGTCCCCCGAATGGATGCCCGCCTCCTCGATGTGTTCCATCACGCCGGCGACATAGACTTCGCCGTCGCTGTCCGCGATGCAGTCCACATCCACCTCGATGGCGTCCGCCAGGTACTGGTCAATGAGGATGGGATTTTCGCCCGAGACGCGCACCGCCTCGGCGCCGAAGCGCTGCAGCTGCTCCGCGTTGTAGGCGATCTCCATGGCGCGGCCGCCCAGCACATAGGAGGGGCGGACGACGACGGGATAGCCGATGCGCTGGGCCTCGGCCGCCGCTTCCTCCAGGTTGCGGGCGATGCCGTTCTGCGGCTGCTGCAGGCCCAGGCCCTTCAGCATCTGCTGGAAGCGCTCGCGATCCTCCGCGATGTCGATGGCCTCCGCGCTGGTGCCGAGGATGGGGATGCCGGCCTTGTCCAGCGCCTGGCTGAGCTTCAGCGGCGTCTGCCCGCCATATTGCACGATACAGCCGAGCAGGCGGCCGCCCTCCTGCTCGCGCCGGATCAGGGCGATCACATCCTCAGGCGTCAGCGGCTCGAAATAGAGGCGGTCGGCCGTCTCGGGGTCGGTCGAGACGGTCTCGGGGTTGCAGTTGACCATGATGGTCTCGATGCCCGCTTCCTTCAGCGCGTAGCAGGCATGGACGCAGCAATAGTCGAACTCGATGCCCTGGCCGATGCGGTTCGGCCCGCCGCCCAGGATCACCACCTTGTCGCGCGCCGTGGGGCGGGATTCGCAGACCGGCGTGCCGAAGCCGCCCTCATAGGTGGAGTACATGTAGGGCGTGTCGGCCGCGAATTCGGCGGCGCAGGTGTCGATGCGCTTGTAGACCGGCGTGACGCCCAGCGCCTCGCGCGCCGCCGTCACCGCGCTCTCCGCCTGGCCGGTCAGCTTGGCGAGCTGCTTGTCGGAAAAGCCGAGCGCCTTGAGGTTGCGCATGGCCTGCGCGCTCTTCGGCAGGCCCTCGGCCTTCACGCGCTGCTCGGCCAGCACGATGCGCTCGATCTCGCGGATGAACCAGGGGTCGAACTGGCAGGCGGCGTGGATCTCCTCCACCGGCACGCCGGCGCGCAGCGCCTGGGCCACGGTCAACACGCGGTCCGGCCGCGGGGTCGCGAGCGAGGCGTGGAACGCCTCGCGCGAGCCATCGCCCGGCGGCGCCTGTTCATCCAGGCCGGAGAGGCCGGTCTCCAGGCTGCGCAGGCCCTTCTGCAGGGCTTCGGCGAAGCTGCGGCCGATGGCCATTGCCTCGCCCACCGACTTCATGCTGGTGGTGAGCGTGGCGGGCGTGCCGGGGAATTTCTCGAAGGTGAAGCGGGGAATCTTCACCACCACATAGTCGATGGTCGGCTCGAAGCTGGCCGGCGTCACCATGGTGATGTCGTTCTTCAGCTCATCCAGCGTGTAGCCGACGGCGAGCTTGGCGGCGATCTTCGCGATCGGGAAACCCGTCGCCTTGGAGGCGAGCGCGGAGGAGCGGCTGACGCGCGGGTTCATCTCGATGACCACCATGCGGCCATCCTTCGGGTTGATGCCGAACTGCACGTTGGAGCCGCCGGTATCCACGCCGATCTCGCGCAGGCAGGCGATGCTCGCATCGCGCATGCGCTGGTATTCCTTGTCGGTCAGCGTCAGCGCGGGGGCGATGGTCACGCTGTCGCCCGTGTGCACGCCCATCGCGTCCAGGTTCTCGATGGAGCAGACGATGATGCAGTTGTCCGCGCGGTCGCGAACGACTTCCATCTCGTATTCCTTCCAGCCCAGCACGCTCTCCTCGACCAGCACCTCGCTCGTCATCGAGGCGGCGAGGCCGGCGGAGACGATCTGCTCGAACTCCTCGCGGTTATAGGCAATCCCGCCGCCCGTGCCGCCCAGCGTGAAGCTCGGCCGGATGACGCAGGGCAGGCCCACTTCCGCGAGGCCGGCCCAGGCCTCGTCCATCGTGTGCGCGATGGCGCTGCGCGGGCTTTCGATGCCGATCTTGCTCATCGCATCGCGGAACTTCTGGCGGTCCTCCGCCTTGTCGATGACCTCGGCCTTCGCGCCGATCAGCTCGCAGCCGTATTTGGTCAGCACGCCGGCGGCGTCGAGCTTCAGCGCCGTGTTCAGCGCGGTCTGCCCGCCCATGGTGGGCAGCAGCGCATCCGGGCGCTCCTTCGCGATGATCTTCTCGACGATCTCGGGCGTGATGGGCTCGATATAGGTGGCATCCGCCAGGCCCGGATCGGTCATGATCGTGGCCGGGTTGGAATTCACCAGGATGACGCGATAGCCCTCGGCGCGGAGCGCCTTGCAGGCCTGCGCCCCGGAATAGTCGAACTCACAGGCCTGGCCGATGACGATGGGGCCGGCGCCGATGATGAGGATCGAGGAGATGTCTGTGCGCTTGGGCATGGGGGACCTCAGAGGGAAGGAAAGGCCGGTGGCGACCGGTGAAGCTCAGTCTTTGGCGGCGCGACGGCGCCAGATCAGGATGATCGGCGTGATGATGTGGCCCGGCACCCAGAAGACGAACCAGGTGGTGCGCCAGGCATCGGGCACCAGGAAGGTCAGCAGCCCGTGCAGCAGGATGAGGGAGCCGGCGGCGGCCAGGATCGGGATCACGCCCGGCTTGCCCTGCGAGAGGCGATTGGCGAGCAGCGTGACGACGAGGCCCGAATAGACCAGCCCCTGCACGATGATGAGGATCTGTTCCATCAGCTTCGCACCCCCTTGGATTCACGCCACGCGGAATAAAGCAGCGCCGGCAGCAGGATCAGATGCGGCACGCCCCAGAAGCCGAGTGCGGCCAACACATGCTGCGGTTCCAGGAAGAACATCGTCACGCCATGCACCGTGACGGAGATGGCGAAGGCGGTGAGTGCCGCGCGCATCGGCGGGAACATCTTCTTCAGCGCATGCGCCAGCCAGAAGAGCACGCCGCCGGAATAGCCCAGCGCGAAGAGGGCGAAGACGAAGCCGTTCATCGCCCGAACACCTTCTTGCGATACCAGATCAAGCCCCCCGCGATGGCATGCGAGAGTGCGACGAGGCCGACGACGTAGAGCGCCCCGGTGCCGGGAAACACCAGGTAGAGCAGCACGCCCATCAGCAGCATGGAGAGGCCGAGCGCCTGCTCCAGCCGCGGCAGCATCCGGCCGAAGGCGGTGGTGGCGATGATGGCGACGAGCGTGCAGCCGGCCAGCAGCATCAGCACGACGAGCAGGGTGACGAGCATCTCAGCCACGCGCCGCACTCCCCGAGAATCCCTCGCCGAAGGCGAGCTTCGCCGCGATCAGCGCCAGCGCCGCCCCCAGCACATAGCGCTGCACGGCGAGCCAGGCGGGCCGCGTGCCGAGGAAGCGTGCCGTGCCCGCCGCACCCCAGACGAGGATGCCGTCGAAGACGATGGCGATGACGATCTGCACCGCGCCCAGGATGATGCCCTGGAGAAAGAGGTTGCCCAGCGCGGGGTCGAGAAAGGGCGGCAGCACGGCCACATAGAACAGCGCCACCTTGGGGTTCAGCGCGGCGGTGGCGAAGCCGACCGCGAAGAGGCGTGCATCGGGCTCGGGCGGCATGGCGCGCGGCGCAAACAGCGGCGTGGCGCCGGGCCGCACGCATTGCCAGGCGAGCCATGCCAGGTAGATCGCGCCGCCGATGCGCAGCGCATCCCAGGCATAGGGAATGGCAAACAGCGCCGCCGTGATGCCCGCCGCGGCACACAGCATGATGAGCAGCGAGCCCGCCTGGCAGCCGGCCAGCGAAACCATGCCCGCGCGCGTCCCCTGCGCCAGGGAGCGGCTGACGAGGTAGAGCATGTTCGGCCCGGGCGTGAGCACCAGGCCGAAGGAGAGCGCGGCGAAGACCAGGAGCGTTTCGAGGGAGGGCATCTAGTCCTCCAGGATCTTGCGCAGCATGTCTTCGGCGCTCTTCCTCGTCTCGGCGATGGCGCGCTCCAGCTCCTCGATCGCGCGCGTCGTGGGCACGATGCCGCGCTTGCGGATCTCGATCAGGCCACCCGTGCTCATCCGCTCCAGCGCCATCTCCAGCACGTTCATGCCGAACTGCTTGTTCTGGTCGCGCACGGGGTGCGGCGAGAAGGCGCCGCGCAGCTTGTCCAGCGCCTCGCCATCAATCGGCCAGACATCGTCGCGCCAGAGGTGATAGGTGGCGAGCAGCAGGAATTGCTCCGTCTCCAGCAGGGAGAGGGTGCGACGCGGCGCGAAGGGAGGCGCCTCGATCTGCATGAATTCCGGCAGCGCCACGTCCTCATCCCTGAATGGAGTAGCCGCCATCCACGGCGATGGAGGTGCCGGTGATGTAGGCCGCTGCGTCACTCGCATAGAAGGCCGCGATGCCCTCGAAATCCTCGGGCGTGCCCCAGCGGCCGGCCGGCGCGCGGGTGCGGACATTCTCATCCAGCGTCGGCATGTCCCGCCGCGCGCCGCGCGTCAGCGCGGTGTCGATCCAGCCCGGCAGCACGCAATTCACCGTGATGCCATCCTTCGCCCAGGCCGTCGCCAGCGTCTTGGTCAGCTGCACCACCGCGCCCTTGGACGAGGAATAGGCCGCGTGCAGCGGCATCCCGAAGATGGAGAGCATGGAGCCGTTGTTGATGATGCGTCCCACGCCGCCCGCCTTGAGATGCGGATAGGCCGCCTGCGCCGCGAACATCGTGCTGGTGAGATTCGTGTTCAGCACCGTGTGCCAATCGGCCAGCGAGGTCTCCTCGGGGCGCGAGCGGATATTGGTGCCGGCATTGTTCACCAGGATGTCGAGCCGCCCGAAGAACCCGGCCGCCGCCGCCACCATCGCCTTGATGGAGTCAGGGTCGGTCACGTCCACGCTCACCGCCTCGGCCTTCGCACCCAGCGCGCGCAGCTCTTCCAGCGCGGCGGCGCTCTTGGCCGCGTCGCGCCCCGCCAGCACCACGCTCGCGCCCGCCTTGGCCAGGCCGCGGGCAAAGCCGAGCCCGATGCCGCCATTGCCGCCGGTGACGAGCGCCACGCGCCCCGTGAGATCGAACATGCCGCGTTTCCCTTTCCCTGTTCAGGCTTTCGCCGTGTCCATCATCTCCACAAAGCGATGGAACAGGTAGTGGCTGTCCGACGGGCCCGGCGAGGCCTCGGGGTGATACTGCACCGAGAAGGCGCGCTTCGCGGGTGCCGCGATGCCCTCATTCGTGCCGTCGAAGAGGCTGATATGCGTGACCACCACGCCCTCGGGCAGGGTCTTCGGGTCCACCGCGAAGCCGTGATTCTGGCTGGTGATCTCGACCTTGCCGGTCGAGAGGTCCTGCACCGGCTGGTTCGCCCCGCGATGCCCGCGATCGAGCTTGTAGGTCTTGGCGCCCAAGGCCAGCGCCAGCAGCTGATGCCCCAGGCAGATGCCGAACACCGGGACCTCAGCCGCCAGCACGCCCTGGATGGCGGGCACGGCATAGGCGCCCGTCGCCGCCGGGTCGCCCGGGCCGTTGGAGAGAAACACGCCATCCGGCTTCTCGCGCAGGATGTCCTCGGCCGTGGCCGTCGCCGGCAGCACCGTCACGTCGCAGCCGGCATCGGCCAGGCAGCGCAGGATGTTGCGCTTGGCGCCGAAATCCAGCGCCACCACGCGATGCTTGGGCGCCGCCTGCTTGCCGAAGCCCTTGCCCCAGGACCAGCGCGTCTCGTCCCAGTGATAGGCTTGGCGGGCCGTCACTTCCTTCGCCAGGTCCATCCCCTCCAGCCCTGGCCAGGCCTTGGCCTGGGCCAGCAGGGCCGGGATGTCGAAGCGGCCATCGGCCGGGAAGCTGATCACGCCATTGGGCGCGCCGCCATCGCGGATGCGCGCCGTCAGCGCCCGCGTATCCAGCCCGCTGATGCCCGGCACGCCATGTCGCTTCAGCCAGTCCCGCAGATGCAGCGTGGCGCGGTAATTCGCGGGCTCCGTCACGTCCTGCTTGACGATCAGGCCGCGGGCGACGGGGGTCGCCGCCTCCATATCCTCGGCATTGGTGCCGACGATGCCGATATGCGGGAAGGTGAAGTTGATGATCTGCCCGGCATAGGAGGGGTCGGTCAGCGTCTCCTGATAGCCCGTCAGGCCGGTGTTGAAGCAGATCTCGGCCACCTGGGTGCCATGCGCGCCGAAGCCGCGGCCCCAATGCACGCTACCATCATCCAGCACGAGGACGGCGGTGGCACCTTCGGGA
Organism: Roseococcus sp. SDR; assembly: GCF_019083995.1. Classification (GTDB taxonomy): domain Bacteria; phylum Pseudomonadota; class Alphaproteobacteria; order Acetobacterales; family Acetobacteraceae; genus Roseococcus. The sequence goes on along the minus strand of NZ_JAHRCU010000009.1, from coordinate 18,478 downwards.
GCTTGGTCGGGCATGGTCGTTTCCTGGGCGTTGGGGGCCGCGCCATTGGGGGCTGTGCTGGTCAGGTCGGAGAGGGTGAGGCCGGTGGCGGCCAGCACCGCCGGCCAGTGCTTGGCCGGGATGGATTTGGCCTGCCGCCATTTGCGAATGGCCTCGGTGCCCACCTGGCATTGGGCGGCGGCGGCCTCGGCGCCCCCCATCAGGGCAAGGATGTCTTCCACGGAGCGCATGGGCTATCATATGTGGGAAATGACTTCCCAAGGCAAGGCGTGAGCCCCGCGCCTGGGAAAAACACTCCCGACTGCCCCTGTAAGGAATGACGCCATGGACCTTCGTAGCCGTTTCACCGCCGAATTGAAAACCGCCATGCTCGCCAAGGATGCCGCCACCACCGGCACGCTGCGCATGATCACGGCCAAGCTGAAGGACATGGACATCGCCGCCCGCCCCGGCCCGCCCCTGGAGGAGCCCGCCATCATCAACATGCTCCGCGGCATGGCCAAATCCCGCCGCGAAGCCGTGGAACTCTACCGCCAGGGCAACCGTGAGGAGCTCGCCGCCAAGGAAGAGGCCGAGATCAAGGTGATCGAAAGCTTCCTGCCGCAGCAGATGGATGACGCCGCACTCGCCGCCGCCGTCGCCGCCGCCGTGGCCGAGACGGGGGCCACCAGCATCAAGGAGATGGGCAAGGTCATGGCCGCGCTGAAGGCGAAGCACGCGGCGAGCCTGGACATGGCCAAGGCCGGGCCGGCCGTGAAGGCGGCTTTGGGGGGCTGAGGGACGCGCGGCTCCGCGCCGCGCTACCCAGGGCCGCAAGGCCCTAGGCCCGAGTTTTGGGAGCCATCCGTTGCGCCGTTAGTCTTCGGTCGCAGCATCCGCTTGCCCTTGCCTGTTATCTGTGCGCAAGTCGCCAGCTAAACTGTATAAGAAGTCGAACGTGTCTTTTCCGTATTTTTCTTTAAGAGACTGAAGGTATTTGGGCTCAATGGAGCCTAAGAACCCCAAAATACCTACGATCTGAGATGGATTTTGTTTGGGTGTCTGCCTCAAGGAAAGTCGACTCATTATGGCACGTAGTTCACGTTTAGCGTTCCGGCCGACTGAAATGTGACCCTGATTGGCAAGCGTTACTCCCGTAACGATGCGCCGGAATTTGGTGGTAACTACCCTCGTTTTTTCGTTGTTTATTTCGAGTTTTGAGAAGGCATGATCCCTGACTGCCTTCTTGATGATTGGCTCTACGTCACGAAGATTCCAGGCGCGCGCAGAAGAAAAGGTTAAATCATCGGCATAGCGTGTATATGTAATTTTCTCCGCCTTCGTTTTGTCATGAACGTAACAGTCAAAGTCATACATCATTATATTCGAAATAAATGGAGATGAAGGCGCGCCGATTGCAAGGCGTAGGTCTGGCATGCTTGGTCGCTTGTGGAACAAAATAGTTCTAGTCAATTCTCGATCAAATTCGTTCAACGGAAAATTATTCTCTGTAATAAACTTTATCCAGTCGTGACTCTTGATTGAAGGGAAAAAATTTCTAAAGTCCATTTTCATTATCGGCCCATTTTGGGCATGCTGATCGGCGTTTAATGCGATAGAGCCTCCCTTCTTATACGCAGTGGCACAATGATGAACTGGAAATTTATCGGACAGCCATTCAACTAATGCGCGTTGGAGTGCCTTAACCTCTCGCGCGGGATGTGAGATAAGGCGATGTCCTCCATTCGCTTTCGGAATCATGTAATCTTTATAGCGACGGGGCGCTGAACGGGCGATTCTCTCAATCTCCAGGGTTGAGAGCCCGGTTGCTTGTGCAAGATATTGCGTAAGCATGACTTATGCCCCCGCCATTGATCTGATGAAGTTAAATCTACTCGATTCTTTTGTCTTCCAGTGATCAATGATATCCGTTCTCCACCTCTCCCTGTTTATGTGTTCACCAGTGACTTCAAAGTTCCAGCATTTTTTCGTAATGCGGGAACCGAAATATTCTGACGTCCCGCGTACGCTTGAAACAATCCAGCCAGCACACTCGCCAGCGCAGAGATACTGACGGATTTTTTCTCGCGAATAGCAGGAGTCTGTAATGCAATTGACTAATTCCGAGATTTCATCGAATTTAAGTGCTCCATAATGCTGTATTAGGCCAATCATCAGCAAGATCAAGTGGCCAATGTTCGATTTATCAAATGTAGTTTTCAGGCGGGATTTTTCAAGTACGATAGATGCGTTGGGAATTATCGCATCATAAAGCATGTTAAGGTCGATGTCGTGAAAAGATGCTTCGGTCAAACATCCCACATCTGTCTTTGAGAGACTGATGACAGAATGATCTCCATGCATTTTTCGCAGATATTCGACTGGTCCGCGCCTAATAAATGAGTCGTGATTGAAGTATTTATAGTCAATAACTACAAGAAGTCTTTCCGCGATAGGTGGTATTGCAGAAAATGCTCCTAGTTCAGCGATACTTCCTGCGCTTTCAACGAATAAAAGAATCGCTTCGCATAAATGGGCGAAATCGGTTTCGAATGTTAGCCAGTCTTGATAATGCCCATGCGGTGGAAATATGCTGCAGTCTTCAGGAATTTGGACGTCAATATCCGGCTGATCTACGAATTTCGCAATTCGTAAAAAGGCATCGCGCCAGTTTGAGGGGGTTCCATTCTCTGTAAGGCGTGGTCCGCCACACACTAGAAAAATTTTTGTTGGGACGTAGACGCGTATGCTGGTCACGTCCAAGCGTTCAAGGAGGTTTGGAATTTTCTCCGAGAGATTCAATTACCAAAGGCGCGGGAGGCCGCGGCGACTTGCCGAGCGGAGCGGCTCGCGGCGAGTCGCCGCGGCCTCCCGCGCCGGCCAGAAGTGTACAATCCAGTCATGTCTGGCGAAACGCCAGACAAAGCACAAGCAGTGCCATCACGTAATCAACTCTCGGAGAAAACCCCCTAAACCTTAAGCCGCCTAGGTCTTCCGATACAAGGTAAAATCCGGACCTAGACCAGCCTGGGCCGGGTCAGCTCCGGCTCGACCAATTTGCGCACGGCGACTTCCCCGGCCGCCGCGACTCGCTCGGGGCCGATCGCGGCCAGCGGGTCCTCGGCGTTGCGCCAGGCCTTGTATTCATCCTCGTAGGGCCAGCCCAGGCCCTCAGCCAGCAGATGCACCCAGTTCACCACGCGAATCCCGTGGTCCCGCTCCAGCCCGATCATCTCGCGATGGCAGGAGTGGAAGATCGTCACCAGCGTATCCGCCCCCGTCTCCCGCATCGCCGCCAGCGTGGTCCGCTGCACATCCGCCAGCGCCCCCGGCACGCTCGCCAGCCCGAAGCACATGTAGCTCGGCGCCCGATAGGGATGGTCCACCACCTCGACGCCCGGAATCATCCCCAGCAGCTCCGGGATGATGTCATTCACCGGCACCCGCCCCTGGAAGCCCACATGCCGGTCCACGAAGACCCGCGCCGAAACCCGCTGCGTCAGCAGCGGCGCCAGTGCGGCCCGCTTCTCATGGATCGCCTCGCAGAGATGCTGGCTGTCGAAGCCCTGCTCCTTCGTCTGCCCCATGAAATCATCGAGATTCGCATGACACGAAGGGCACCACGTAATGACGCGCGGCGTCCCGCTCGCCGCGAATTTTTCCATCGTCCGGTCGGCCATGCCTTCCGCGATGCGCGGCGTGCTCTCTTTCGGGCTGCCGCAGCAGGCGCCCGGCCCGCCCACCGGCGCCGCCTCCACGCCCACCGCCTCCAGCATGCGCTGGCTCAGGCGGATGATCTCGCCATGGCGCGTCATGTTGCAGCCATACCAGAAGGTGCTCACAGCCATTTCGCCTGCTCCTCTTCGGTCATGGACAAGCGCGCGAAGACCTTCACGCGCGCCATGGTCTCCGCCGCATCCCGCTTCGGAATCACGCCGCCCTCCTGCGCCTGCCACTTGGCCAGCCGCAGCATGAGCATGGGGTTCACCGCTTCCGGGCAGGCCTCGTTGCAGGAGCCGCTCCGCGTGCAGACGCTGATCCAGTTGCGCGACGCCGCATCGCCTGGGCCACCCGCCAGCACATCCAGCACGCCGATCACGGCCGCCTTCGCATCCGTGCCGCGAGCCTCCGGCGCGTAAGCCACCATCGGGCAGGCCTCGAAGCAGGCCCCGCATCGCGTGCAGGCGGCCAGCATGCGCTGGGTCTCCGCCGCCCGCAGCGCGGACCAGTCCTGATGCGCTACCATCCGTTGATCCGATCCCACACGGCGATCACCTCGCGCGATCCATCCACCACATGATAGCGGTCGAAGGCCGCCGCTGTCAGGCAGGTATGATTGGGCGCGACCCGCAACTTCGTGCCGATGGGCAGCATCGGCGCGGGCGCCGCCTCGCCATGCTCCTGATGCACCCGCGTCAGGATCGGCTCGCCCAGCGTATTGCCGCCATCCATATCCAGCACCAGCCCGAACCCATAATCGCGCGGCGCCTTCTCCGTGCTGCGATCCTTGCTCATGGCCAGCGCCCCGCTATCCAGCAGCAGCGCGCCCCGCGCCGGCTTGCGGCCGATGACGCTGGCCAGCACCGTCACCGCGATGTCCCCTTCCGGATGCGTGCCGAGCTGCGCCTGGAAGAGATCCCCGAACATATAGACGCCCGCGCGGATCTCCGTGATGCCGTCCAGCTTCTCCGCATGCAGCGCGGTGGGCGAGGAGCCGAGGCTCACGATCTCGAGCGTGAACCCCGCCTCGCGCAGCGTATCGGCCGCGCGCACCACGCCCGCCCGCTCCAGCTCCGCGATCGCGGCCATCTCCGGAATGCTGCGCCCGCCATAGGAATGGCCGGCATGGGTGAAGACGCCGGCGAGCTTCGAACCCAGCGCCGCCGCGATGGCGCGCGCCTCATCCGGCGGCACGCCGCCGCGCCCCTCGCCCACATCCACTTCCACGAGGGCCCGGATCTTGCCCGGATGCGCGGCGATGGCCTCCGCCGCCTCCACATCATCCGTGATGACCTTCACATCGGCGCCCTGCGCGTTCAGCGCGGCCACGGCATCCAGCTTCTGCGGCGTGATGCCCACGGCGTAGATCTGGTCCTTCCAGCCGCCCTCCGCGAAATACCGCGCCTCCGCCAGCGTGCTGACCGTGACCGGCCCGTAGCCCGGCGCCGCCAGCATCGCCACATCGCGCGACTTCGCGGTCTTCAGATGCGGCCGCAGCACCACGCCCGGATGCCGCGCCAGCGCGCGCTGCATCATCGCCAGGTTCCGCTTCAGCACGCCGAGGTCCAGCACCAGCGCCGGCGTCGTCAATTCATCGAGATTCATCGCGTCGCATCCTGATCCAGCGGCAGCACCGGCCGCGGCAATTTCGTCCAGTCGAAGCGGGAGAGAATGGGCGAGGTCAGCCCCGGCGCATCCACCTCCACGATCTGCTCGTGCTGGAAGAACTCATCGAAGCCGCCGCGGAAATGCCCGCGCGACTTCACCACCACGCAGCGCGCCTGGCCCACATCAATGCCCAGATGCTCCAGGAAGGCCGGGTCCGCGCATTGCGTGCGCTGGCTGATCACCACCACGTCAATCCCACCCAGCCGCAGCCAGGCCGTATCGCCGAGCTGCATCGCCGTGCCCGCGAAGATGCCGCGCCGCCCCGTGACATGCCCATCCGAGAGCGCCTTCACCTCCGCCTCCGCCGCGAAGGGCCGGCTGAACGGGTCCTGCTCGGCCGCGCGGTTGAACCGCGCCTCGAACCGCGCGCCGACGCCCTGCGCCTTGGCGTCGGCCACCAGCGCCGGGTCATGGATCACGCCGAACACGGCGCCCTGCACCCCCGCGCGGTGAAACGCCTCCAGCAGCCACATGGTGTTGCCGCGCCCGCCGCCGCCCGGATTATCCGCCACATCGGCGAAGGCGAGCGGCACCTCGCTGGTCAGCGCGCGCTCGGTCGCCTCTTCCAGCGGCGTCAGCTTCGCCACGAAGCGGTCCCGCCGCGCCCAGGCGGCCTCGGCCAGCTCATCGGCCAGCGCATCGGCCGCGCCCTGATGCGTGGCGGTGACGATGGCGCACATCCCGTTGAACGGCGTGTCCCCATAGGCGAAGCCCGCCATGACCGAGACATTCACGATGCGCGGATCCGCCGCCCGCCGCGCCTGCCCCAGATTGATCACCTCCGCATAAGGCCCCTGCGCCGTGAGCAGCGAGACGGTCGGCGCCACGATCGGCAGGCGCCGATGCGCGCGGACGAAGCGCTCGCCCTTCAGCAGCCGGCGCATCAGCCCGGCGCTTTCCTCGCCCCGCGCGCGCATATCCATGTGCGGATTGGTCAGATACCCCACATAGGCGTCGTTCAGCGCGACATTGGCGTCGCTCACATTCGCATGCAGGTCATAGGTGCAGATGAAGGGGATCTCCCCCAGCTCCGCCCGCACCAGCGCCTGCACCGCGCCCTCCGGGTCATCCAGCACCGTCGTCAGCCCCGCGCCATGCATGACGCAGAAGGCGCCCTCCACCTGCCCACGCAGCGCCCGCAACCCCGCGCGCCATTCCTCCATCAGCTTTTCGAAGAAGCCATGCTCCACCGGCCCATTGGGCTCGGCCATGGCGAGCGTGATCGGCCGCGGCTGCCACGGCCCGGTCGCGTCCATGCCGGTGACGAAGCCCGGCATCTCGCCCAGCGCCTGCGGGCTCGCGCTGCGCGCATCGGTCACGATGGCCTCGCCCCGCAGCAGGCAGCGATAGGCGAAGTCGGCCTCCGTCGCGATGGGCGCGAAGCGGTTGCACTCGATGGAAAAGCCCAACAGGGCGATGCGCGGACTCATGCAGGTGTCACCTTACCATCTTACCATCTTACGATCTTACCGGCGCAGCGAAGGCCGGTTTCGGACAAATCCCCCGCGCGCCGGAGCCGGTCGGAACGAGGCGCGGAGGGGAGGGGGCAGGGGCATAAATCATCCTAGGAAAATATGCCGAAGACCCGCAAAAAGTCAAGAAAACCCGGGGAGCCACGGGCTCCCCGGACCCCTGCGGCACCTTAGACTTGAACCCCCAGCAGCTCCGCATAGCGGGGGGTGGATTTCAGGCCGGTGCCGGTCAGGACGACCACCGTGCTCTCGCGCGCGGCGATCTTGCCCGAGGCCAGCAGCTTGCCGAAGGCGGCCGCCGCCTGGGCGCAGGTCGGCTCCACATAGACGCCGCGCTTCGCCAGCATCAACGAGGCCGCCGCGATCTCATCCTCCGCCAGCATCACGGCACCGCCGCCACTCTCGCGCATGGCGCGCAGGCATTCGGCGGTGCGCAGCGGCTGCGCGATGGCCGTGCCCTCCGCGATGGTGGGCTGCGCGGCCACCGGATCGAGCCCCAGCGCCGCCCGCGCGATCGGCGCGCAATTCGCGGGCTGCGCCGCGAAGATGCGCGGCAGCTTGCGGATCTGCCCCGCCCGCAGCAGCTCCGAAAACCCGATGAAGCAGCCCAGAACGTTCGACCCCGCCCCACACGGCACGATCACATTGTCCGGCGCCGCGAAGGAAAAATCCTCCCAGAGCTCATAGGCCAGGCTCTTGGTGCCCTGCAGGAAGAAGGGCTGCCAATTGTGGCTGGCGTAGAAGAGGCGCTCCGCCTCGCGCTCCGCCGCATCCGCGCAATCCTGGCGGGAGCCGGGCACCAGCGTGATGGTCGCCCCCGCCGCGCGGCTCTGCACCGTCTTGGCCGGGCTGGTGCTGGCGGGGACGAAGATCGTGGCCTCCATGCCCCCCGCCGCCGCATAGGCGGACACCGCGGCCCCGCCATTGCCCGAGCTGTCCTCCAGCACCGCGGTCACCCCCTGCTCCCGCAGCAGGGAGAGCATCACCGAGGCGCCGCGATCCTTGAAGCTGCCGGTCGGCATGAACCATTCGCATTTCAGCAGCGCCGTGCCCTCGCCCAGCGTCATTTCCATCAGCGGCGTGCAGCCCTCGCCCATGGAAATCGGCTTTTGCGGCAGGAAGGGCAGGGCGGCGGCATAGCGCCAGATGCTGCGCACGCCGGAGGCGATGTCGTCCCGGCCGATTCCCGGCAGGTCCGTCAGCAGCAGGGGGGCGCGGTCATCGCCGCACCAGCGCGGGGTTTCGAGCGGATAAATGCGGCCCGAGCGCGGATCGAGATAGGAGGTCATGCCGCCCAGGGTTGCGCGCAAGCCCGCTTCGGGCAAGCCTCGCCCCCCATGAACGACGAACTCGCCCGCCTCGCGGCCGACCTGGTGCGGATGGACAGCCGCAGCCACCTCTCCAACATCGCCGTCGCCGAGCGCATCGAGGCCGAACTCCCCGGTTTCGAGATCGAACGGCTCGATTACGTGGACGGCGCCGGCGTGGCCAAGCGCGCGCTCGTCGCCCATCGCGGCGGCCCCGGCGGCCTCGCTCTCTCCGGCCATATGGACACCGTCCCCGCCACCGGCTGGACGGACGACCCCTGGAGCGGCGCGATCCGTGACGGCGTGCTGCATGGCCTGGGCTCGGTGGACATGAAGGGCGCCGTCGCGGCCTGCGTCATCGCCGCCCGATCGGCCCCCCGTGCCACGCTGCTCATCACCACCGATGAGGAGACGACGAAGCAGGGTGCGCGCATCATCGCGGGCCAGTCCAAGCTGGCGCAGAAGGCGGGCCTGACGGGAATCGTGGTGGCCGAGCCCACCAGCCTCATCCCCGTCCGCGGCCACCGCGCGCACATCGCCTTCACCGCGACGGCCGAGGGCGTGCAGGCGCATTCCTCCACCGGCAAGGGGCTGAACGCCAATTGGGCGCTGATCCCCTTCCTGGTCGAGGTGAAGGCGATGTTCGAGCGGCTGCGCAACGATCCGTCGCTGCAGGACACGGCCTATGATCCCGTCTTCAGCGACTTCAACCTGGTGGTGGACAATCACGGCACGGCGGTGAACGTGACCGTCGCGAAAGCCACCGCCCGCATCAAGTTCCGCTACAGCCACAAGATTGATCCGTCCCCCGTGCTGACCGCGATGCGCGAGGCCGCGCGCGCCAATGGCCTGACGCTGGAAGAGGCGCATGAGGGCCACCCGCCAGAGCTGCCGCTGGACCACCCGCTGGTCCGCCGCGCCTCAGCCATCACGGGTCAGGCCGCCCGCACCGCGCCCTATGGCACCGATGCCTCCGAGCTTCAGGCCATCGCGCCCTGCGTGGTGCTGGGGCCAGGCCCGATCGAGACCGCGCATACGCCGCATGAATGCGTGGCGCTGGATCAACTGAACCGCGCCGTGCCCATCTTCCAGAGCCTTCTGGCCGGCTGAAAACCGACTCCCGAGGAAACGAAAAAATGGATTTCTCTTCGCTCGACCCGGTGGTGAATCCGCGGTCCATCGCGATCATCGGCGCTTCCGACGAGCCGGTGCGCATCGGCGGCCGCCCCATCTCCTACATGCTGCAACGCGGCTTCCAGGGCGCGATCTATCCGGTCAACCCGAAGCGCCCCACGGTGCAGGGCCTCACCAGCTACGCCGATGTGAACAGCCTGCCCGAGACGCCGGATGTCGCCATCGTGGCCGTGCCCAGTTCCGCGGCCTTGCAGGCGGTGGAGGACCTCGGCGCGCGCGGCTGCAAGGGCGCCATCGTCTTCACCGCCGGCTTCGCCGAGATGGATGCGGGCGGTGCGGCGGCGCAGGATGTGATGGTGGCCAGCGCGCGCAAGCATGGCATGCGGCTGATGGGGCCGAATTGCCTTGGCCTCTTCAACTCCGCCATCAATTTCTACGCGACCTTTTCCGCCAGCTTCGAAAGCGGCTGGCCCTTGCCCGGCCGCATCGGCATCGCCTCGCAATCCGGCGCCTATGGCACGCATCTCTATTCCATCGCGCGCGACCGCGAGATCGGCACGCAGATCTGCATCACCACCGGCAATGAGGCCGAGGTGACGCTGAGCGACGTGCTGGGCTGGATGGCGCAAAGCCCCGATGTGGACGTGATCTGCGCCTATGCGGAGGGCATCCGCGAGGGGAAGAATTTTCTGGCGGCGCTCGACCTCGCGCGCCGCAACCGCAAGCCCATCGTGATGATGAAGGTGGGCCGCAGCGCGCTGGGCCAGGCTGCCGCCCAATCGCACACCGCCAGCATCGCCGGCGATGACGCGGTGACCGATGCGGTGCTGCAGGAATTCGGCGTGGTGCGTGCCCGCAACACGGAGGAGCTGCTGGACATCGCCTATGCCGCCACCAAGCGCATCTACCCCGTGCGCAACACGCTGGGCGTGGTGACGGTCTCGGGCGGGGCGGGCGTGCTGATCTCCGACGTCGCGGAATCCATCGGCTTCGAAATGCCCGAGATGCCGCAGCCGGCGCAGGACCGGCTGCGCGGCTTCGTGCCCTTCTGCGCGCCGCGCAACCCGGTGGATTGCACCGCCCAGGCCATCAATCAGACCGAGCTCATCGGCGAATTCGCCACCGCCATGGTGGTGGATGGCGGCTATACCTCCTGCCTCGGCTTCTTCACCCAGGTGGGCGCGTCCAAATCGGTGGCCCCCAAGCTGCGCGCGCAGATGAAGGCCGTGGCGGACCAGCACCCGGACCGGCTCTGGGCGCTCTCCATCATCGCGCCGCGCGACATGATCCGCGAATATGAGAAGGACGGCTTCCTGATCTTCGAGGACCCGACGCGCGCCGTCGTCGCCCTGCACGCCATGGGCCGCTTCGGCGAGGCCTTCGCCCGCGCCACACCCGCCACGCCGGCCCTCCCGCAAGTCACCCTGCCCGCCACCACGCCGACCGAGGCCGAGGGCAAGCGCATCCTGGCCGCCGCCGGCATCCCCGCCGTGCCCGAGCGCGCCTGCGCCGATGTGGAAGCGGCCGTCGCCGCCGCCCGCGAATTCGGCTTCCCCGTGGTGCTGAAGATCCTGAGCCCCGACATCCTGCACAAGAGCGAGATCGGCGGCGTGCTGCTCGATATCGCGAGCGAGGCCGCGGTGCGCGAAGGCTTCGCCACCCTCCTCGCCCGCGCCGCCGAACGCGCGCCCGGTGCGCGCATCGAGGGCGTGCTGGTGGCCAAGCAGATCAAGGGCGCCGTCGAGATGGCCTTGGGCCTGGTGCGCGATCCGGTCTTCGGCCCCGTCGCCATGGTGGGCCTCGGTGGCATCTTCATCGAGGTGCTGAAGGATGTGAGCTTCCGCCGCTGCCCCTTCGGCGTGGACGAGGCCGAGGCGATGATCCGCTCGCTGAAGGGTTTTCCTCTATTGGACGGCGTGCGTGGCCGCAGGAAGGCGGATGTGACAGCCTTGGCGCAGGCGCTCGCCAACCTCTCCACCTTCGCCGTCGCCGCCGGCCCGCGCCTGCTCTCGGTGGACATCAACCCGCTGCTCGTCCTGCCGGAAGGCGAGGGCGCCTTCGCCGCCGATGCCGTGCTGGAGATCGGGGAATGATCGTCGCCGAAAAGCTCCTCGCCTATCCCATCCCGGAAATCCGCCAGAATCTGCGCTGGCAGGATGTGGCGCTCTACAACCTCTCCATCGGCCTGGGGCAGGACCCGATGGATCTGCGCCAGCTTCCCTTCACCTATGAGCCCAATCTCACCGCCATGCCCTCCATGGCGGTCGTGCTCGGCTATCCCGGCTTCTGGATCAAGGCGCCCGATACGGGCGTGGACTGGGTGCGCGTGGTGCATGGCGAGCAATCCCTCACCCTGCATCGCCCGCTGCCCACCAGCGGCGAGGTCATCGGTACCTCGCGCGTCACCGGCCTGGTGGATCGCGGCCCCGGCAAGGGCGCGCTGATCTATTCCGAGCGCGTGATCCGCGATGCCGCCAGCGGCGAGAAGCTCGCCACGGTGGCGATGACCACCTTCGCACGCGGCGATGGCGGCTTCGGCGGCCCCACGGGCCCGGTGAAACCCCCGCATCCCGAGGCGGAAGGCCCGCCCGATCTGGTCATTGACCTGCCGACGCGCCCCGAGCAGGCCGCCTATTACCGCCTGAACGGCGACCACAACCCGCTGCATATCGACCCGGGCGTGGCCACCAAGGCCGGCTTCCCGCGCCCCATCCTGCACGGGCTCTGCACCTTCGGCGTGGTCTGCCACGCGCTGATGAAGGGCCTCTGCGACTATGGCACGGCGCGCTTCGGCGGCATGGATCTCCGCTTCTCCTCCCCCGTCTATCCGGGCGAGACCATCCGCACGGAAATCTGGCATCGTCCCGAAGGGGCCGCCTTCCGAGCCCGCGTCGTCGAGCGCGACGTGGTCGTCGTCAGCAACGGCCTCTTCCGCTTCGCCTGAGGAGTCGTCCCGCCATGCAGCCCATCCCCCGCATCGCCGAATTCCACGCCGAGATGACGGAGTGGCGGCGCGATTTCCACGCCCATCCCGAGATCGGCTTCGAGGAAGTCCGCACCAGCGGGATCGTGGCGGAGAAGCTGGAATCCTGGGGCATCGAGGTGGAGCGCGGCCTGGGCCGCACCGGCGTCGTCGGCGTCATTCGCGGCAAGCGGCCGGGCAACCGCACCATCGGCCTGCGCGCCGACATGGACGCGCTGCCCATGCCGGAGCTGAACGAATTCGCCCATCGCAGCACCATCCCCAATCGCATGCATGCCTGCGGCCATGACGGCCACACCACCATGCTGCTGGGCGCCGCCCGCTACCTGGCGGAGACGCGCAACTTCTCCGGCACGGTCCACCTCATCTTCCAGCCGGCGGAGGAGGGGCTCACGGGCGCCGCCGAAATGCTGCGCGACGGCCTCTTCCAGAAATACCCCTGCGACCAGGTCTATGGCATCCACAACGCCTATGACCTGCCGCTCGGCACCGCCGCCATCCGCCCCGGCACGGTGCTGGCCGCCGTGGACTACTTCGACCTGACGCTGACCGGCCGCAGCAGCCACGCCGCCCAGCCGCATCGCGGGCTCGATCCGCTGCCCTGCGCCGTGCAGATCTACACGGCGTTGCAGAACCTGGTGAGCCGTCGCATGGACCCGCATGAGACGGTGGTCCTCTCCATCGGCCAGTTCCAGGCCGGCACCTCGCAGATCGTGATCCCCGAGACGGTGCTGATGCGCGGCACCATCCGCACGCTGAAGCCCACCACCCGTCGCGCCATGGATGAGCTGTTTCACCAGACCGTGCATGGCATCGCCGCCGCCCATGGCGTGGAGGTCAGCCTCGACTACCGCCGCTCCTACCCGCCCACCATCAACACGGTGGAGGAAGCCTCCGCCTTCGAGGCCGCGGCGCGCGACGTGGTGGGCGACGATCTCATCATGACCAACCTGCCCTCGCTGACGGCCGGCGAGGATTTCGCCTATTATCTGGAGAAGGCCCCTGGCGCCTTCATGCTGCTGGGCCAGATGACGCCGGAGCACGGGAATACGCCCGTGCATCACGGCCGCTATGATTTCAACGACGCGCTGCTGCCGATCGGCGCCAGCTGCTTCGCCCGCCTGGTGGAGCAGCAACTCGGCGGCGGCTGACCCGAGGGAGACCCCAGTGACGACGGTCCATGACTTCACCGCCAGGCTCGGCGATGGCACGGAGCAGAGCCTTTCCGCCTATGCCGGCAAGGCCCTGCTCATTGTCAACGTCGCCTCCAAATGCGGCTTCACCCCGCAATACAAGGGCCTCCAGGCCCTGCAGGAGGAATACGGCCCGCGCGGCTTCGAGGTGCTGGCCTTCCCCTGCAACCAGTTCGGCGCGCAGGAACCCGGCAGCGACGCCGAGATCGCGGCCTTCTGCGATACCAAATACAACGTCACCTTCCCGGTCTTCTCCAAGATCGCCGTGAACGGCGCCGACGCGCATCCGCTCTACACCTGGCTGAAGAAGCAGAAGGGCGGAATCCTGGGCGACGGGATCAAGTGGAACTTCACCAAGTTCCTGGTGGACAGGCAGGGCAACGTCGTCTCCCGCCACGCGCCGACCACCAAGCCCGAGGCGCTGAAGCGCGAGATCGAGGCGCTGCTGTAGGCCCGTTCCCTTCGCGGCCCTGCCACCCCATATAGGCCGCCATGGACCTCGATTTCACCGAAGACGAGCTGCACCGCTATTCGCGCCACATCCTGCTGAAGGAGGTGGGCGCGATCGGCCAGGCGCGGCTGCGCCAGGCGCGCGTGCTGGTGGTGGGCGCGGGCGGCCTCGGCTCGCCGCTGGCGCTGTATCTGGCCGCCGCCGGCGTGGGCACCATCGGCCTTGTGGATCACGACCACCTGGAGCTCTCCAACCTCCAGCGCCAGGTGGCCCACAGCACCGCCCGCCTCGGCCAGAACAAGACCGAGAGCGCCGCCGAAGCCCTGCGCGGCCTGAACCCCGAGGTGCGCCTTGAACTCCACACCCGCCGCATGGACCGCGCGGCGGCCGAGGAGCTCATCCCGCGCTACGACGTGATCTGCGACGGCACCGACAATTTCCCCACCCGCTTCCTGCTGGGCGATGCCTGCCACCTGCTGGGCAAGCCGCTGGTCAGCGCGGCCGTGCTGCGCTTCGAAGGCCAGCTCTCGGTCTTCCGCGCGCATGAGGGCGCGCCGCATCCCTGCCACCGCTGCCTCAACCCCGAAATGCCGCCCGAGGGGCTGGTCCCCACCTGCTCCCAGGCCGGTGTGCTGGGCGCCGTGGTCGGCGTCATGGGCACGCTGCAAGCCACGGAAGTGCTCAAGGTCATTCTCGGCATCGGCGAGGACATGTCCGGCCGCCTGCTGCTCTGGGACGCGCTGGATGCGCGCTTCCGCACCGTGAAGCTGAAGCGTGACCCGGCCTGTGCCCTCTGCGGCGAGCACGCCACCATCCATGACCTCTCGGCCCATGGCGCATGAACGCGCTCGGCCTGCTGCTGATCTCGGGCGGGCATGAGCGGGCGCATTACGCGTTGATGCTGGCGACCGCGGCCGCGGCCCTCGGCCGGCCGGTCACGCTTTTCGCCACCAATGCCGGCTGCCGGCTGCTGCTGAAATCCGCTCCCCTGGAGCATGACCCGCGCGAGGCGGAGCTGGCGCGCGCCGGGGTCGCCACCATCACCACGCTGATGGAAGCGGCACGCGCCCTCGAAATCCGCTGCATCGCCTGCGAGGCCGGGCTGAAGGCCGAGGGGCTGGAGGGCGAGGAACTGGCCCCGGGCACGGAACTGGCCGGCATCGTCACCTTCCTCGGCGCGGTCGGCGGGGGGCAGGTGATTTCGCTGTGACGCTTGACCCGGCGCGGGCGGGCTTGGCATCCAGAGGGGTGATGCAGGCCCGCCTCACCCTTGCCACGCTCTGTGTCCTCGTCCTCGCGGGCGGGGCGGCCGCGCAATCGAGCCTGGGCGGGCAGGGCAGCGTGCCGCCGCCGCGCGCGGCCACGCCACCCGCCGCATCCTCCACCACGGCACCGGCCGCCAGCACGCCGCGCCCCGCCCAGGGCAACGCACAGCGCCCGCCCCAGGGGCAGCGCCCGCCGCAGGGCCAGGCGGCACGCCCGCCGCAGGGCGGCACGGCCGCGCGGCCCAACACCGCGCAGCGTCAGCCGCCCACCGCCGCCCAGCGCCAGCAGGCCCAACGCCAGCAGGCCCAGCAGCGCCGCGCCGCCGCCGCAGCCGCCGCGGCCGCAGCCGCCGCCGGAACCGCGGCTGCCGCGGCCCCCCCGCAGCCCGCCACCCCGCCGCCGCCCGAGCCCATCCCGCCCATCGGCAGCGTCACCGGCCTGCCCATGCCGCGCTTCGCCGCGCTCCGCTCCAACGACGTGAACCTGCGCGTCGGCCCGGACCGCCGCTTCCCGGTCGAATGGCGCTACCAGCGCTCCGACCTGCCGGTGCAGATCATCCGCGAGCATGACCAGTGGCGCCGCATCCGCGACCCCGACGGCGCGGAAGGCTGGCTCGCCGCCTCCAACCTGCAGCCCGGGCGCCGCACCTTCATCGTGCGCGGCGAACCCAGCGCCGAGATCCCGCTGCGCCGCCGCGCCGAGGATTCCTCCGCCCCCGTCGCGCGCCTCAAGCCGGGCGTGATCGGCCGCATCCGCGGCTGCGAGGCCGGCAGCGACTGGTGCGAGGTGCAGGTGCAGGACCGCCGCGGCTTCATCAAGCGCGGCGAGATCTTCGGCGTCCTCCCGGACGAGGAAATCAAGTAGCGGCCGCGTCCAGCTTCAGCACCTCGCCCGCGAGGTAGAGGCTGCCGCAGATCAGCACGCGCCCGGGCGCTTCCTCCGCCTGGATGCGGGCCAATGCCGCGCGCACATCCGGCCCGGCCTTCGCGACGCCGCCGCTGGCCGCGATGATGTCCGCCACACTCATCGCCAGATGCTGCCCCGGCTCGGAAACCGCCGTGACGCTGGTGGCGAGCGGCAGGATGGGCGCCATGAAGCCAGAGGCCGTCTTGCCCTGCTTCATGCCGATGACGAGGTGCAGCGGCCGGTCGCGGAACTCTTCTAGCGTTGCCGCCAGCGCCTGCCCGGCGCCGGCATTGTGCCCGCCATCCAGCCAGAGCTCCCAGGGGGCAGGGGGTGCCAGCCGCCCCCGCAGGCGCTGCATTCGCGCCGGCCATTCGGCGGCGGCGACGCCGCGGATGATGGCGTCCTCGTTCAGCCAGGCCGGGTTCCAGGCGCGGAGTGCGGCGATGGCGATGCCGGCATTGTCCGGCTGATGCGCGCCCTTCAGGCCCAGCTCGGGCAGCAGGATGCTCCCCGCGCCATCCGTGTAGCGGTGCGCTGATCCCATCCGCTCCATCCGCCAGGCCGCATCCCGCGCCAGCAGCGGCGCGCCCAGCTCCGCCGCGCGGGCCGCGATCACCGAAAGCGCCTCATCGGCTTGCCGCCCGGTGGCGCAGGGCACGCCCGGCTTGATGATCCCGGCCTTCTCGAAGGCGATCTTGCCGATGGTGTCGCCCAGGAACTCCATATGGTCCATGGAGATGCTCGCGATCGCCGTCGCCGCCGGCGAGGCCACCACATTGGTCGCATCGAAGCGCCCGCCCAGCCCCACCTCCAGCACCAGCAGGTCGGCCGGCACGCGGCTGAACAACAGGAAGGCGACGGCGGTGGTGATCTCGAAGACGGTGATGGGTGTGGCGCCATTCACCCGCTCCACCTCCGTGAGCGCGTCGCTCAGCGCATCCTCGCTGACGAGTTCGCCCGCCAGCCGGATGCGCTCATGGAAGCGCACGAGATGCGGCGAGGTATAGACATGCACGCGCTGGCCGGCCGCCTCGCCGATGGCGCGCAGGAAGGCGCAGGTGCTGCCCTTCCCGTTGGTGCCGGCCACATGGATCACGGGCGGCAGCTTGCGCTCCGGATGCCCGAGCTTGCCGAGCAGCGTCGCGAGCCGCCCCAGGCTCAAATCGATCAGCTTCGGATGCAGCGCGTGCATCCGCTCGATGATGGCCTCCGAACGGCCCGATGATGTGCCGCTCATGCCGCGGCCGGCGCTTCCTCGGCGGCGCGCAGCAGGCGGATCACCCGCGCCAGCGTCTCGCGCATCTCGGCGCGCTTCACCACCATGTCGAGGATGCCGTGCTCCAGCAGGTATTCGGCCCGCTGGAACCCCTCGGGCAGCTTTTCGCGCACCGTGCTCTCGATGACGCGCGCGCCGGCAAAGCCGATCAGCGCGCCGGGTTCCGCGATCTGGATGTCGCCCAGCATGGCGAAGCTGGCCGTCACGCCGCCCGTCGTCGGGTCGCACAGCACGACGATGAAGGGCAGGCCCGCATCCTTCACCATCTGCGTCGCGATCACGGTGCGCGGCATCTGCATCAGGCTGATCGCACCTTCCTGCATGCGCGCGCCGCCGGAGCTGGCAAACACGATCAGCGGCGCGTCCTGCAGCACCGCAAGCCGCGCGGCGGTGACGATCGCCTCGCCCACGCCGGCACCCATCGAGCCGCCCATGAAGGCGAATTCGAAGACCGCGACGACGGCGCGCTGGCCCTCGATCTGCCCATGGCCCACCACGACGGCGTCATCCATGCCGGATTTGGTCTGGGCGTCGCGCAGGCGCTCGGAATAGCGGCGCTGGTCGCGGAAGCGCAGCGGATCGGCCGGCGCCTTGGGCAGCTCGATCTTCTGCCAGCCCTCATCCAGCGTGGCGTCGAGCCGCTGCTTCGCCGAGAGCCGCATATGGTGGCCGCAATGCGTGCAGACGCGGAGGTTCTTCTCCAGATCCGTCTGGAAGATCATCTTCTGGCAGCTCGGGCATTGGTGCCAGAGATTGTCCGGCATCTCGCGCGAGGTGCCGAAGAGCGTCTTGATCTTGGGCAGCGCCCACTCGGAAATCCAGTTCATCTTTATCTGCCCTCAGACGGCGGGCGGCGGCTCCGCCGCCTTGCCTTCGCGCCGCGTGAGGATGCGGCGGAGGGAAGGGCGGGCGCGGCGCGCCGGCCGCCGTGCGGCCGGATGCTCCGGACGCTGCGACGGGATGGAGATGGCGGGCTGCGGGGCTGGGGTCAAGCGGGGCGGGCGGCGGCTCCGCCGCCTTGCCTTCGCGCCGCGTGAGGATGCGGCGGAGGGAAGGGCGGGCGCGGCGCGCCGGCCGCCGTGCGGCCGGATGCTCCGGACGCTGCGACGGGATGGAGATGGCG
>NZ_JAHRCU010000008.1 GCF_019083995.1 Roseococcus sp. SDR | reverse complement strand
ACCACCAAGACGCCAGATACATCAGCCAACACCAACGCATGTCACCACACGCAGCGCCAACCACGCATCCCCGCCCAGATAGCAATCATAACCATCTGCACAACAGATTTAATTGTGAAACAACTTGAGCGTCCCAACCGGAAACCCGGATGGAGCACTCATCCCATCTTTTCAGATGGACGCGGATTCGACCGCGAAGGGGATGGACCTTAGCACATTCAGTGCACCGGTCAAGCTCTTCGTGGGCCGAGCCCTCACCACCGAAGTGTTCCTCGGCGGTGAGGGGTATCTACGGGAGCGAAGCAGAACTGTAAAGCGCCTCTCCCGCAATTCGACGCATAGCGACCATGCATCCCATGCGACTTGCACAGCCCTCGCCGATTCGGAGGGCGCTCAGCTATCCGCGCGGATGTTGTTCTCCGTGATCACGCGGCCCCACTTGGTGATCTCGGCCTGCAGGAAACGGCCGCATTCCTCGGGCGTGCTCGCCACGATGTCGCAGCCCTGCTCCTCGATCCGGTTCTTCACGGCCGGTTCGCGCAGGACCGTCACCAGGGCCTCGTTCATCTGGCGCACCAGCGGCGCCGGCGTGCCCGCGCGGCCCAGCATCGCCCACCAGGTGGGCGCTTCGAAGCCGGCGAAGCCCTGGGATGCGAAGGTCGGCGCCCCCGGGACATGGCGGCTTTCGGTCGCGGTCGTGACGCCGAGCGGCCGCAGCACGCCCGAGCGGATGTGCTGGCTCACGATCACGACATTGGTCATGAACAGCGGCACATGGCCCGCCACGGCGTCCTGAACGGCCGGCCCACCGCCGCGATAAGGCACGTGGACAATCCGGAAATTGCCCTGCTGCTGCAGCAGCGTCGTCGAGACATGGGCGAGGCCACCGACGCCGGAGGTCGCGTAGTTCAGCGTATCCGGCGCACGGCGCGCGGCCTCCACCACATCCTGAAAGGTCCGATAGGGCGTGGACTGATGCGCCACCATCGCCAGCGGGCCCGAGGCCACATGGCAGACCGGAACAAAGGCCTCCATGGTGCGGAAGGGCAGGCGCATCACCGTCTCGTTGGTGCTCTGCGTGTCGTAGACGAAGGTCCAGGTGCTGCCATCGGCCGGCGCGCGGGAGGCCTCGATCGCGCCCGTGGCGCCTGAGGCGCCGCCGCGGTTGTCGATCACGATCTGCCGGCCCAGCACCTCGCCCAGGCGGGCCTGGTAGATGCGGGCGATGGTGTCGGTCGAGCCGCCGGGCGGCCAGGGGACGATCAGGCGCAGTGGCCGGTCGGGGAAGCCCGCGCCCAGGCTTTGCGCATGGAGCAACGCGGGGGCAGCGAGGCCCGTCCCGGCCAGGCTGAGGAATAGGCGGCGATTGATCATGTAACCTCCCGGTTGCTTTTCTGAGTAACCGGAACGGACATGCCGGAAAGCCCGGCGCCTTGGCAAGTCTCGTCAGCTTTCCGTGCGGATGTTGTTGGCGCGGATCACCTCGCCCCACTTGGCGATTTCGCCGCGGATGAAGGCCTCGGTCTCGGCCGGGCTGGCGGCGACGATCTCGGCCCCCTGCTCGGCCATGCGCGCCTGGATCGGCGCCTCGCCCAGCACCTGGCGCAGGGCCGCCTGCATCCGGTTGTTGATGGCCGGCGGGATGCCGGCGGGGCCCACCATCACCCAGTAGGTCAGCGCCTCGAAGCCCGGGAAGCCCTGGGCCGCGAAGGTCGGCACCTGCGGCAGGAAGCGGCTGGTCTGCGCCGAAGAGACGCCGAGCGGGATCAGCCGGCCCTCGCGGATATGGCTCAGGATGATCACGATGTTGGACATGAACAGCGGCACATGGCCGGCCAGTGCGTCCTGCAGGGCCGGGCCGCCGCCGCGATAGGGCACGTGGCTGATCTTGAAGTCGCCGCGCTGCTGCAGCAGCACCGTCGCCACATGCGCGAGCGAACCCACACCCGTGGTGGCGTAACTCAGCGCATCCGGCCGCGCCTTCGCCGCCTCGATCATCTGGGGCAGGGTGCGGAAGGGCGTGGAGGGGTGCGCTGTCAGCGCATAGGGGCAGGTCCCCAGCAGCGAGCAGAAGGTGAAGGCCTCCATCACCCGGTAGGGCAGGCTCATCAGCGTCTCGTTGCCGGCCAGGGTGTCATTGGCCAGCATCCAGGTGTGGCCGTCGGGCGCGGCGCGCGCCGTCTCGGTGGAGGCGACGGAGCCCGAGGCGCCGGCGCGATTGTCCACCACCACCGGCCGGCCGAGGATCTCCTGCAGGCGCGGCTGGAGGATGCGCGCCACCGTGTCGTTCGAGCCGCCGGGCGGAAAGGGGATGATGATGCGCACCGGCCGCTCGGGCCAGGATTGCGCCCAGGCGCCCGTGGCCAAGGTTGGGCTCGCGAGCAAGGAGGCGATGGCGGAACGGCGGCGCATTCTGGCTTCCCCGGTGTGACGCCGGGGAGCAGACCACAGCCCTGCGTGCCGCCTCAAGAAGCTTGTGCGAAACCGGCGCGGATCGCCTCCACCAGGGCGCGGGCGCCCGGCGAGAGGGGCGCCTCGCCCAGCGCCAGCAAAATGCCCATCTCGCCCAGCGAGGGCAGCCCCTCCGCCTCCCCCATCCAGGCGAGGCCGGGCGGCAGGCGCGTCGGCGTCGAGATGGTGAGCGCCAGGCCCGCCAGGGCCACCGCGAAGCAGCCGGATTGGGTGGTGCTGTTGTAGCTGACGCGCACCCGCCGCCCCTCGCGGCCCAGCGCCTCCAGCGCCGCGCGGCGCCAGGTGCAGCCCGGATGGGCGGCGGCGAGCGGCAGCGGGTCGCGCTTGTGCAGCGTGCTGCCCTGCGGCCCCACCCAGCGCAGCGGGCCGCGCCAGACCTCCTCGCCATCGCGGCCATGGCCCTCGGTCAGCAGCGCGAGGTCGAGATGGCCATGCTGGAGGCGGCGGGCGAGTTCCTCGGAGCTCATGCAGAGCACATCCACTTCGATGCCCGGATGGGTGCGGCCGAAGCGGGCGAGGATGCCGGGCAGCCATTGCAGCGCGTAGTCATCCGGGCTGCCCAGGCGCACCTGGCCGGTCAGCGCCGGGGCGCGGAAGGTGGTGATGATCTCCTCGTTCAGCGCAAGCAGCGTGCGGGCGCGCTCCAGCAGCCAGGCGCCCTTCGAGGTGGGCTCCAGGCCGCGATGGCCGCGGCGCAGCAATTCCTCGCCCAGGATCTCCTCCAGGCGGCGCATCTGCATGGAGACGGCGGATTGGGTGCGGCCGATCTTCTCGGCGGTGCGGGTCACGCTCTCCCCCTCGGCGATGAGGACGAAGCTGCGGAGCAGCTCGGGGTCGAGGCCGGCGGGGAGGTTCATTGGGCAACATCACAATAATTGATGTTGACCGTCAAGATTAGTCGTTTGAATGATGGTTCCCAGGCTGGGATAACAGGGGGGTACTTTCGCACAAGGAACAGAAGCCATGTCCGCCCAGATCAGCCCCCTTCCCTCCGCCTCGCGGCTTCCCGCGCGGTTCGGGACGCCGAAGCTCAGCTTCGGCTGGGTGGTCTGGCTGGCCCGCTTCTGGCGCGCCTATGACACCCGCCGCCAACTCGCCGAGCTGGACCCGCATCTGCTGCGCGACATCGGCTTGACGCGGCTGGACGCGCAGATCGAGGCGGCCCGCAAGCCCTGGGACATCCAGGGGGGCTGAACCGGCCTTACGGCCGGGGCGAGGCGCCGGCCAGCCGGCCCTCCGCCCAGCCGGCCGCCTCCCGCCAGGGGCGGTGGCGCATGGCCACCGCCGGTTGCGCCGGGGTGGCGGCGATCGGCACGCCGAGGCGCTCCGCCTCGGCCATCGCCTCGCGGATGTCGAGGATGAAGACCTGCCGGCGCGCGCCCTCGGCGAGGCCGGCGAGATCCACACCGGTCATGGCGGCCAGCAGGGGCGCCGCACCGGGTTGCGGCAGGGCGGTGGTCAGCCCCATCACCTGGCCCCGGCCATCCACCACGGGTCCACCGGAAAATCCCATCAGCGCGCCCAGCCCCGCCGTGAAGCCCGGGCCGAAGCCGCGCATCTGCACATAGGGCCGCGCGACCCGCCCCTCGGCCAAAGCGCGCCCCAGCCCCTCGGGGCCGAGCGCCCAGACCGCCTCGCCGGCGACCGGCAATTCGGGGGCCAGCGGCGCGGGGCGGAGGAAGCCTTCGGGCATGCGCAGCACGGCGAGGTCCATGCGCGGGCTGGTCGCGACCAGCCGGGCCGCTGCCTCGGCCGAGCCGTCGGCGCGGCGGAGCGTGACCGGGCCGCCGGCCTGGCGCAGCACATGGGCGTTGGTGAGGACATGCTGGTCATCCACCGCGATCGCGGCACCCACCGAGACGCCGCCCGCCTGCAGGCTGGCCAGGCTGTCCCGCGCAACGCGCGCGGCGGGCGTTCCCTCGGCCTGCTGGGCGGGCAGGGCCGCGCAACCCGCGAGAAGCAGGGCGCCCAGGAACAATCCAAGAAAGCGGTGCATGTTTTCCGGCATGGCAATATTACACCCTCGGTCTGATCCCCTTCGGCCTGCGGTATAAAAATTAATAATTCCTGAAGGATGAAGGCCAAGTCGGGAGACACGCCCCCCAGCCGAGCGACCAGAAGCTTGACCTTTGGCGCTGCCAGGGATTAGAACATTTCAAGAACAACCATGCTGCTCTCCCCACGCCCCTCCCCGACCGAACCCGAGCCGCCCGCCCCGGCCGCGATGGATCGCGCTGGCCTGCTGGCAGGGCTGCGGGCGCGCATCGCGGGCTTCGATCCGGGGCTCGAGACCAGCCGCGCCACCCTCCCCTTGGCCCCCGAGCTCGACGCCTACCTGCCCTGGGGCGGCCTGCCGCTCGCCGGGCTGCATGAGGTGCTGGCGGCCGAGCCCGGGGCCGGCATGGGCTTTGCCGCCTTGCTGCTGGCCCGCGCCCAGGCGGCGCTGCCCGGCCGCTCCGTCCTCTGGATCGCCGATGAGCCCGATGCCTATCCGCCCGGCCTCGCCACCCTGGGCCTTTCCGCCGCCGGCCTGATCCTGGTGCGCGCGCCCCGCCCGGCCGATGCGCTCTGGGCGGCCGAGGAAGGGCTGCGCTGTCCGGCCATCGCCGCGGCCCTGGTGATGAACGTGACGCCCGACCTCACCGCCGCGCGGCGCCTGCAGCTTGCGGCCGAGACGGGGGGCGGCATCGGCCTGCTGCTGCGCGGCGAGGATGAGGCGCCCGGCCCGACCGCGGCACTCACCCGCTGGCGCCTGGCCGCCCGGCCGAGCGAGGGCGGCTCGGCCCACCAGATCGGCGATCCGGCCTGGGAGATCGCGCTGCTGCGCGCGCGGGGCGGACGGCCGGGGGCCTGGGCGGGGGAATGGGATGCGCTCAGAGGTGAATTGCGGGTGATGGGGGCAGCTCAGCCGAACAAGCGGGCCTTTGGCGCATGAAAGAGGCACGAAAAGAGGCCTCCGGCGGCTGGGGCCGAAAGGCCCCAGACCCCAGGAATTTTAGGGACTTCCAGACAAAGCCTCGGAATCTCCATTTGTCCGAAAAGGCATCGGGGCGATGACGGGGCGGCGCGCTGCACGGACGCCGCGGCTGCCGCTCTTCGAGGCGGGGCCGCCCACGCCCCCCGCCCTCATCCCCGCCGCGGAGCAGACCGCCAGCACCCGCCGCTTCCTGATGCTGCACGGGCCAGGCCTCGCCCAGCCGCGGGCGGCCGTCTGGGCGCTGCGATTCTCCCCCCTCGTCGGCCTCTGGCGCGACGAGGGGCTGCTGATCGAAACCACCGGCCTGCCCGAGGCCGAGCCCGCCTTGCTGGCCCGCATCCTGGCCGCCTTCGAAAAGGCCGGGCACCCGGCGCGCGGGCTGATCGGCGCCGCCCCCGCCGCCCTGGCCGCCCTGCTGCGCGCGGGCCTGCCCTCCCAGGTGCTGGACCCCATGCCGGATCTGGCGCGCCTGCCGGTCAGCGCGCTGGCCCTGCCCGAAGCCATGATCGCCGCCCTGCACCGCCTGGGCCTGCGCGAGGTGGCGGCGCTGGAAGCCCAGCCGCGCGGCCCGCTCGCCCGCCGCTTCGGCCCCGCCATCGCGCAGGAACTCGCGGCGCTGCGCGGCGCCATCGCCCCCTTCACCCCCATCCGCCCGCCGCCCCGCCACCGCGTGGCGCGGGATTGCCTCTCGCCCCTGGTCACTGCCCCGGGGCTGGAGCGCGCGATCAGCGGACTGATCGCCCAGCTCTGCGCGGGGCTGCTGGCCGCCGGCGAAGGCGCGCGCGTGCTGCGCCTCACCGCCTTCCGGGGCGATGCCTCCTGGCAGGAGCTGCGCCAGGGCCTGGGCCAGGCGAGCCGCGAGCCCACCCATCTGCACCGCCTGCTGGCCCGGCGCGTGGAGGAGCTGCGGCCGGAACTGGGCTTCGAGCGCCTGGTGCTGGCGGCCGAGGTGACGGAGGCGCTCGCCCCCCGCCAGGCCGGATTGCCGGGCGAGGATACGGCGCCCGAGGAACTGGCCGCGCTGCTCGACCGGCTGGGGCAGCGGGTGAAGCTGTGGCGGCTGGCGCCGCATGCCTCGCATTGGCCCGAACGGGCGCTGCGTCGCGTCAGCCCTTTCGCCAAGCCTGTCGCCTTCCAGCCGGCGGCGCGCCCGGTGCGGCTGCTGCGCCGGCCTTTGCCGCTGGAGGCGGTGGCCTTGCTGCCCGATGCACCCCCTTCCCTGCTGCGGCTGGGGCGCCAGAGCCATCGCATCCTGCGTGCCATGGGGCCGGAGCGGCTGGAGCCCGAATGGTGGAACGGCCACGCCGCCCGCCCGCGCGACTATTATCGGGTGGAGACCCAGTGCGGCGCGCGCTGGTGGGTCTGCCGCAGCGGCGCCCCCGGCGCGCCGGATGCCCGGTGGTATCTGCATGGAAGTTTTGTTTAGGCCCTCAGGCGCCGGGCGCGGCCTCCGGCCGCTTGGCTTCGCCGCACCACGGGTGCGCCAGGCCCGTAGGGCGGTTGGGCGGCGCCGGCCGCATGCGCGGCCGGATTCTCGGAAGGAACGCTGCTCCTCTCAGCCCGGCACCGCCCTCAGCGTATCCGCGCCGAACAGGCGCGGCGGAACGCTTCAGCGTTCCGAAGCCAAGCCGGCGGAGCCGGCGCCCGGCGCCTGAGGGCATGGCACATTCCTTCGGCGAGCCTGCCGCCTTCTCCAACTTCTCCTTTCTGGAAGGGGCGTCGCATGCGCGCGAACTGGTGGAGACGGCGCAGCGCCTGGGCCATTCCCTGATCGGCGTGGCGGACCGCCAGGGTTTCGCCGGCAGCGTCCAGGCCATGGTCGCAGCCGAGCAGGCGGGGCTGCGCTATCTGCTGGGCGTGCGGCTCACCCTGCTGGACGGCAGCGAATACCTGGCCTGGCCCAGCGACCGCGCGGCCTATGGGCGGCTGACCAGCATGCTCTCGGCCGCGCGGATGGAGGCACCCAAAGGCGAATGCCCGCTGACGCGCGAGGCGCTGCTGGCAGCCAGCCCCGGCCAGGCGCTGGCCCTCGTCGCCCCCCGCCAGCCTGATGCCGGTTTCGCCACGCGGCTCAGGCGCGATGCGGCGGAATTCGGCCGCGCGCTGGCGATGCCGCTGATGGTGGCCGTGCATCACCGGGCCACCGGAGGCGACCGCGCCCGGCTCGATGCGCTGGCGGCCATGGGCGCGCGGCTGATCGCGGCCGGCGGCGTGCGCTACCACGCACCGCAACGCCGGCGCCTCGCGGATGTGCTCAGCGCCATCCGCCTGGGCCGAACCGTGGATGAACTCGGCCTCGACGCCGAGCCCAATGCCGAAGCCTGCCTCAAGCCCGAGGCCGAGCTGCGTCGCCTCTTCCAGGGGCATGAGTCGGCGGTGGATCGCGTGGCGGAGCTGGCGGAGGTCGCGCGGTTTTCCCTCCGCGAACTCGCCTATGAATACCCGGACGAGATCCTGGACCCCGGCCGCACGCCGCAGCAGACGCTGGAGGCGCGCGTGGCGGAAGCGCAGCACCGCATCTGGCCCGAGGGCACGCCGGAGAAGGTCGCGCGGCAGATCGCGCATGAACTCGCGCTGATCGGCAAGCTGAACTACGCGCCCTATTTCCTGACGGTGCATGAGATCGTGCGCTATGCGCGCAGCCGCGGCATCCTCTGCCAGGGGCGCGGCTCGGCGGCCAATTCGGCGGTCTGCTACGCGCTCGGCATCACCGCCGTGCCGCCCGACAAGCATGACCTGCTCTTCGAGCGATTCATCAGCGAAGCGCGCGACGAGCCGCCCGACATCGACGTGGATTTCGAGCATGAGCGGCGCGAGGAGGTGATCCAGCACATCTATGAACGCTACGGCCGGCACCGCGCCGCCATCGCCGCGACCGTGATCCGCTTCCGCGAGCGCAGTGCGATCCGCGAGGTGGGCAAGGCGCTGGGCCTGGATGAGGCGGTGACGGCGCCGCTGGCCAAGGCGGTCTGGGGGGCCGGCGATGCCAGCTGGGCCGAGATCGCGGCCGAGCATGGGCTGGATGCGGAAGATCCGCGCCTCAGCCTCGCCTGCGAATTGGCCGACGAGATCCAGGATTTCCCGCGCCACCTGGCCACCCATGTCGGCGGCTTCGTCATCACGCGCGGGCCGCTGACCGAGCTCTGCGTCGTCACGCGCGCGGCGATGGCGGACCGCCACACGATCGAATGGGACAAGGACGACATCGAGGCGCTGCGCATGCTGAAGGTGGATGTGCTGGGCCTCGGCATGCTCTCCTGCATCCGCCGCGCTCTGGCGCTGATCGGCAAGCGGGCGCTGACCGAGATCCCGCAGGACGACCCGGCCACCTATGAGATGCTGAGCCGGGCGGACAGCCTGGGCGTCTTCCAGGTGGAGAGCCGGGCGCAGATGAACATGCTGCCGCGCCTCCGCCCCCGCGAGTTCTACGATCTGGTGATCGAGGTCGCGATCGTGCGGCCGGGGCCGATCCAGGGCGACATGGTCCATCCCTATCTGCGGCGGCGGAATGGCGAGGAGGCCATCGAGGTGCCGCACGGCCTGGAGGAGGTGCTGGGCAAGACGCTCGGCGTGCCGCTCTTCCAGGAGCAGGCGATGAAGATCGCGATCGTGGGCGCCGGTTTCTCCGCGACGCGGGCCGACCAGCTGCGCCGCGCCATGGCGACCTTCAAGCGCAACGGCCAGCTGCCGCAATTCCGCGCCGAGTTCCTCGAAGGGATGGCGCGCAACGGCTATGATCCGGGCTTCGCGGAGCGCTGCTTCCGCCAGCTCGAAGGCTTCGGCACCTATGGCTTTCCGGAGAGCCATGCGGCGAGCTTCGCGCAGCTCGTCTACATCTCGGCCTGGCTGAAATGCCACCACCCGGCGGCCTTCGCGGCCGCGCTGCTGAACAGCCAGCCCATGGGCTTCTACGCGCCCGCGCAGATCATCCGCGACGCGCGGGAGCATGGCGTGCGGGTGCGGCCGGTGGATGTGACCGTCAGCGCGTGGGACTGCACGCTGGAGCATGCTGCCCCGACCGATTCAGACCTCCGGGCTGCGCCCTCTGGTCATCGGGCGGATGGCGCTTTGCGTTTAGGCCTGCGCCTCGTGACGGGCCTCTCCGACAAGGTGGCAGAGCGCATCACGGAGGCGCGGCCCTTCGCCGATTTCCGCGACATGGTGCGCCGTGCGGCGCTGGATCGCGGCGCGGTGGAGCGGCTCGCGGAAGCCGATGCGCTGCGCGGCCTGGGCCTCGATCGCCGCGCGGCACTCTGGGAGGCGGCGGCGGTGGAGCACGCGACCGCCCTCGCCGCCCCCATCACCGAGGCCGCGCCGCAACTCCCTCTGGCGACCGCGGGCGAGCGCGTGGTGCTGGATTACGCCGGCACGGGCCTGACCCTCGGGCCGCATCCGCTGGCACTGCTGCGCGGCGAACTCACGCGCCGCGGCGCCGTCAGCACGCGGGACTATGCCCAGGCACGGCAGGGGAAATGGCTGCGGGTCGCGGGCCTCGTCCTCGTGCGGCAGCGGCCGGGGAGTGCGAAGGGCGTGATGTTCTTCACCATCGAGGATGAGCACGGCACGGCCAACCTCGTCCTCTTCCCCGATATCTCGCAGCGCTTCCGGCGCGAGGTGGTGGCGGCGCGCCTGGTCATCGCCGAAGGGCGCCTCGAACGCACCGAGGCGCATGTGCCCATCCTGCACCTGCTGGTGCGCAAGCTGGAGGACCATTCGGCCCTGCTGCACGGGCTGCATGAGTTGGATGGCGACACCTGGGCGCGCGGCATCGCCCATGCGGATGAGGTGCTGCGGCCAAACCTCTCGCCCGACCCGCGGGTGAAGCGGAAGGAGGCGCTGCGGCAACCGAGCCGGGATTTTCA
Organism: Roseococcus sp. SDR; assembly: GCF_019083995.1. Lineage (GTDB taxonomy): Bacteria > Pseudomonadota > Alphaproteobacteria > Acetobacterales > Acetobacteraceae > Roseococcus. Next base: position 204,326 of record NZ_JAHRCU010000008.1, on the reverse strand, counting down.
TTGATTTTGTGCCTCAGGCGCCGGCGCGCGCTCCGCGCGCTTGGCTTGCGGCCCTCAGGCATGGTGCGCGGGTGGCGAGGGCATCGCGTGGCCGCCGGCCGCGGTGCGGCCGGATTCTCCCAGGGCATTGCCAGCTGGTATTTGCGAATCATTCTCATTTGCAGCATAGTGCGGGCAGCACGGAGAACCTGCCCATGGCGACTCGCGGCCTTCCCACCTGGCCCCACCTGAATGACAGCGCGGACGACCTGCCGGAGGCCGAGCGCCTGCTGCTGGACGCCGCCCGCGCCTGGGCCGGCCCCGGCCCCGCCGGCCCGGTGGGCGAGGCCGCGCTGGTGCTGGCCGCCGCCGGCGTGGAGGGCGTGGCGCTCCGGCTCGACCCGCTGCTGCGCGCCCTGCCCGGCCTGCAACTGGGCTGCCCGCTCTGTCTCAGCATCCAGCCCAGCGAGGCCGCGTTGCTGCTCGCCATCGGCGCGGTGCAGCAGGGGCGGCGCAGCATGGCGCTCGGCTTGCTGCATCGCCTGGCCCCGCCGCTGGGCGCCTATCGCGCCATGCCCGCGCTGATCCACCTGGCCTGCGCGCTGCGGCGCGGCGGCGTCAGCTTCGCGCCGCGCCTATGAGCGCGGGCCCCAGATGCTGGCCCGCACCGCCACCGCCGCCAGCACGCCATAGGCGGTGACGCCGAGCGCCACGGCCAGGAACTGCCCGTCCATGCCAAGGCCCAGCACATCGCCCAGCAGCCAGCCGCCCCCCACCGCGATGCCAAGGCGCGAGACGCCGGCCAGGATCGGATAACCCATCCGCCCCGCCCCCATCGCCGCGAAATACATCGCCATGCCGAGGCCGAAGCCGCCGAAGGCGGGCCCGATGAAGGTCAGCGCGCGGGCCGCGATCGCCGCCACCTCGGCATCCGAGGCGAAGAGGTTCGCGAAGAAGAGCGGCTGCAGCGCGACCGAGATGCCGACCGTGGAGCACACGCCGAACGCCATCAGCCCGCCCACCCAGGCGGTGCGCCGCGCCGTCTCCCAATCCCCCTGCCCCACCGCGCGGCCGACCAGGGCCGTGAGCGCCGAGCCCACGCCGAAGGCGAGCGGGATCATCATGAATTCCAGGCGAGCCGAGACGCCATAGGCCGCCACCACCGCCGCGCCATAGGAGGCAAGCCGCGCCGTCACCAGGATGGTCGCCATATTCGCGATCAGCGCGAGCGTGCAGGCGATGGCGCCCACAGCGAGGATGCGTCGGAACAACGCCCATTGCAGCGTCACGCGCAGGTTCGGCGTGAAGCCCGCGGCCCCGGAGAAGACCACCTTCGCCATCACCCCCGCCGCCCCCCAGAAGCAGAGCGCGAAAGCAAGGCCGAGGCCGATCAGCCCCCAGCCCAGCACCTCGGCCAGCACGAAGCCCAGCGCCGGGTAACCCAGCCAGGCGAAGTTCAGCACCCGCGCCGCCAGCGCATGCTTGCCCGCCCCGCGCAGGATGGAGCCCAGCGTATTGGCCATCCAGGCCGGCACGGCGCCCAGGCCGAACATCACCGCCGCATAAGGGGCACCCGCCGCCGCCGCCTCCGGCCCGCCGATCCAGCCCAGCAGCGTCCAGGGAAAGCCCGCCAGCAGGATCACGAACATCGCCGCGAAGCCGAGCGCGATCAGCAGCGCATGGACAGCGAGTGCGGAGGCCTCCTCCGGCTTCTTCGCCCCCAGCGCGCGGGCGATGGCGCTGACCACGCCGCCGCCCATCGCACCCGCCGACATCTGGCCCAGCAGCAGCGCAAACGGCAGCACCACCGCCCAGCCCGCCAGCGCGGAACGGCCAAGACGGGCCGCGATCCAGGTCTCGATCAGCAGCGCCACCACCTGCAGCGCGGAGAGCAGCGTCGTCGGCGCGGCCAGCGCCAGGATGCGCCTGGCCAGCTCGCCCGAGCCGGGCCGGGCGGTGGCGCTCACGCGAAGCGCTCCACGCCGAAGGGCGTGAGGTCGGCATTGGGCCTGGGCCCCAGCATCGCGGCGGCCAGCAGCGCGCCGGTCGGCGCCGAGCCGGTCAGCCCCAGATGCCCATGCCCGAAGGCGCACCAGAGGCCGGGCCAGGCCGCAACCGGCCCCACCACGGGCAGGCTGTCCGGCAGGCAGGGGCGATGGCCCATCCAATGCGGCTTCGCATCGCGCGTATCCGCCTGCGGATAGACCTTCGCCAGATCCTCCAGCAGCATCGCCGCGCGGGCCGGGTTGGGCGGTGCCTCCGTGCCGCCGAACTCGACCGTGCCGGCGATGCGCAGCCCCTCCTCCATCGGCGTGATGAAGGCCTTGCGATCGGCCGGCACCACGGGCCGGCGCGGCATGACACCCGGGTTCGGCAGCATGATGTGATAGCCGCGCTGGCTCTCCAGCGGCACCTTGATGCCGAGCGGCGCCAGCAGCTTGGCCGACCAGGCGCCGGCGGCCAGCACGACGTGATCGGCGCTGACCGGCGCGCCATCCACCCTGGCGCCGGTGACGCGATGGCCCTCGGTAGTGAGCGCCGAGACGGAGCCGCGCAGGATCCGCCCGCCCATGCGCTCGATGCCGCGCGCGATGACGCGGGCCTGCCGCAGCGGGTTCACCGAATGCCCCTGGCGCGGCAGGAAGACGGCCACGCCATAGGTCTCGGACACCTCCGGCTCCAGCGCGAGAATCCCAGCGCGGTCCAGCACCTGCATCTCAAGCCCGTGCTGGCGGCGCAGCGCCCAGGCCGCGTCATCCTTCGCCAGGTGCTGCGCGTCCCGGTACAGGTAGAGCTGGCCATTATGCGTGATGAGATCGAGCGCGCCCTCGGCAGCCAGGATCTCGAGATGCCGCTCCTCCGCGCCATGCAGCAGCACGGCGAGCGCCTCCGCGATCTCCTGCACGCGCTCGGGCCGCGCTTCCAGCACGAAGCGCCAGAGCCAGGGGAAGGCGGCGGGCCAATAGCGCGTGGGGATGTGCAGCGCGCCCTTCGGGTCGAGCAGCATGCCCGGCACCTGCTTCAGCACGCCCGGCATGGCGAGCGGCGCGACTGAGCCGCCCGAGATCGCGCCTGCATTGCCGGAGGAAGTCCCCTCGCCCGGCCCCTCGCGGTCCACCAGGGTCACCGCCGCGCCCTGCCGCGCCAGATACCAGGCGGAACACAGCCCGACGATGCCGGCGCCGATGACAAGGATGCGAGGTCTTGGGTCCATGATCCGGGATGCTCGCGCATGATTGACGCGCCCGCAATGCAGCCCGAAGGTTTCGGCAAGAACGGAGGAACACCATGCGGATCGTGCCCAACAACACGGGCCTCGGCGCGCGCATTCACGACCTGGATCTGAGCCGGCCGCTGGCGCCGGAGGAGTTCCGCACGGTGCTGCGCGCGCTCGGCGAGTACGGCGTGCTCTGCTTCCCAGGTCAGGATCTCGATGCGCCCCAACTTGCGGGTTACGCCCGCCGCTTCGGTGAGCTGGAGGTGAACGTGGCGAACATGTTCCACGCGCCGGGCCTGCCCGAGATCATGATCCTCTCCAACAAGCGCGACGCGGCGGGCAAGCCCGTCGGCCTCAACGATGCCGGCCAGGGCTGGCACACCGACATGAGCTATTCGACGGAGATCGCGCTCGCCAATGTGCTGCACGCGAAGGAGGTGCCGCTGCGCGACGGCCGCCCGCTGGGCGACACGCAGTTCCGCAACATGCACGCCGCCTATGAGGACCTGTCCGCCGAGGTGAAGCAGCGCCTGGAAGGCCGCGTGGCCATCCATGACTTCCAGAAATTCTGGGACATGATGCGCATCCGCCCCGGCTCCATCCGCGGCCCGCTGACGCCCGAGCAGCGCGCGAAGAAGCCGCCTGTCCGCCAGCCCATCTTCCGCACGCACCCCATCACCGGCCGGCGGGTGCTCTATTGCAACCCGGGCTATGCGATGGAGATCGAGGGGCTGGAGAAGGCCGAGAGCGACGCGCTGCTCGACTATCTCTTCCGCCATCAATCCCAGGCGAAATACCTGCACAGCCATGCCTGGACGCCGGGCGACGTGCTGATGTGGGACAATATCGGCACCACCCACAATGCCCGCGCCGATTACGGCCCGGACGAGCCGCGCTTCATCCTGCGCGCCCAGGTGATGGCGAGCCTCGACTACGCGGCGCTGGCGGCATGAGGCTCGCCACACTGAAGGATGGTCGGCTCGCCGGTGTGCTGCCCGATGCGCTGGTGCCGCTGGAGGCTGCGCTGCGCGCGGCGGGCGGCGGCGCCCTGCCCGGCGAGATGACCGCCCTGCTGGCCGACGAGGCCGCGATGACCGAGGCCGCCCGCGCCATCGCCTTCGCCGCCCGCCCCGAGAATGCGGCGCTGCGGATCAAGCTGGACGAAGCGCTGCTCGATGCGCCGCTGCGCCCCGGCAAGATCGTCGGCGTCGGTCGGAATTACGGCGCGCATGCGAGCGAGGTGGGCGGACCGAAGCTGGAAGCGCCCAAGCTCTTCCTCAAGCCCACATCCTCGGTCTGTGGCCCGGGCACGGCGGTGGTCATCCCACGCGCCGTCACCAAGCCCGATTGGGAGGCGGAGCTCGCCGTCATTATCGGCACACCAGCCTATGAGGTGGAGGAGCGCGTGGCGCTGGACCACGTCGCCGGCTACACCATCCTGAACGACGTCTCGGCGCGCGAATTCCAGTTCGACCAGCCGCTCGCCATGACCAGCTTCGCCAAGGGCCTGGCGCAGTTCTGCCCGATCGGCCCCTGGATCGTCACCGCCGATGAGCTGGGGGAGCCCTGGGCGCTGGATGTGGATTGCACGCTGAACGGCGAGAACGTGCAGCATGGCAACACGCGGGAGCTGATCTTCTCCGTCGCCTCGCTGATTGCCTACATCTCCCGCTTCATGCGGCTCGAGACCGGCGACGTCATCGCGACCGGCACGCCGGCCGGCTCCGGCCATTTCCGCAATCCGCCCCGCTATCTGAAAAGCGGCGACGCCCTGGCGCTCAGCGTCTCGGGCATCGGCACGCTGCGCCATTCGATCGCCTGAGGACAACTTCCATGATCCGCGCACTCAGCCTGCTGCTTCTGCTGGCGACACCCGCACTGGCCCAGCCCCGCGCGCCGGGCACGGATTACCCAAATCGCCCGGTCCGGGTCGTCGTGGCCCTCGCCCCAGGCGGCAATGCCGACATCAACGCACGCCTCGTCTCCGCCGCGCTCAGCAATGCGCTGGGCCAGCAATTCGTGGTCGAGAACCGCCCCTCGGGCGGTGGCGTGGTGGCGATGGAGACGGTGGGGCGCGCAGCCCCCGATGGCTACACCCTCCTCGTCGGCGCGCTCGGCTCACATGCGCTGAATGTCGGCCTCTATCGCAACCTGCCGGTGCATCCGCTCACGGGGCTCGATCACATCACCATCAGCTCGGAGAGTGCGATGGTGGTGGCGGTGCATCCCTCCACCGGCTGGCGCAATCTGGCCGAGATGCGCGCCGCCCTGCTGGCACGGCCCAACCACTACACCTTCGGCTCCTCCGGCAATGGCACCACGGGGCACATCGCCTCGGCGCTGCTGCTGAGCCAGATGGGCGTCACGGCGCAGCACATCCCCTATCGCGGCTCGGCAGCGTCCTTTGCCGATCTCTCGGCCGGGCGCATCCAGTTCCAGACGGACACCATCTCCTTCCTGGAGCAGCATATCCGCGCCGGCACGGTGAATGGCCTCGCCATCGGCACCGCCACGCGCTCTCCCATGACGCCCGATGTGCCGACCGCGGCCGAGGCTGGCGTGCCCGGCTTCCAGGCGACGACCTGGACGCCGTGGTCGAGTGCCATCGGCACGCCGCCCGTCATCCTGGAATTCCTGCAGCAGCAGATCGCCGCCCAGCTCGCCGCAGGCCCGGTGCGCGAGCGCATCCTCGCACTCGGCAACACCATCCCGGAGAACATGACGCCCGAGCGCACCCGCGCCTTCATCGCCGCCGAGATCGAGAAATGGGTGCCCATCGTGCGCGCCACCGGCGCCACGGTGGATTGAGCCATGCTGCACGCAACCCATGACTCCATCCGCGCCCAGATCCTCGCCATCCTGACCGCCTGGGGCAGCCCGCCCCATCTGGCGGAAACCACCGCCGACATCATGGTCGAGACCGACCTCTCCGGCGTGGACAGCCACGGCATCTCGATGCTCATGGCCTATGAGGATCTGCTGAAGCGCGGCCAGTTGCGCATCGCGGGCGAGCCGCGGGTGGTGCGCGATTTCGCGGCGACGGCGATGGTGGATGGCGCGGATGGGCTGGGCCACCCGGCCGCCTTCATGGCGATGAAATTCGCCATCGAGAAGGCGCGGGCCTTCGGCATCGGCGCCGTCGGCGTGGTGAACAGCCACCATTTCGGCGCGGCGGGCTGCTATGCGCGGCTGGCGGCCGAGGCGGGGCTGATCGGCCTCGTCACCTCCTCCACCCGCGGCATCCTGATGGTGCCGACGCGCGCGGCAGAGCCGGTGCTCGGCACCAACCCCATCGCCTTCGCGGCGCCCGCCGGCAAGCACAAGCCCGTGGTGCTCGACATGGCGACGACGACGGTCGCGGGCAACAAGGTCAAGGTCTATCACCTCAACGACAAGCCGATCCCCGAAGGCTGGGTGCAGGATGGTGAGGGGAAGCCCGTCACCGACAGCCACATCGCCAATGACTATGTGTTCAAGCACAAGGAGGGCGGCATCACGCCCGTGGGCGGGCCGGAATCGCTGGGCGGGCACAAGGGGTACGGGCTGGCACTCATGGCCCATATCCTGGGCGGCACGCTGGTCGGCGCCAGCTTCTCTCCGATCCGCAACCGCACGCAGAAGCCGGACGACCCGAACAATATCGGCCACTTCATGCTGGCGGTGGACCCGCGCGCCTTCCGCGACATCGAGGGCTATGAGAGCGACCTGGACGCGGTGATCGACGTGCTGCACGCCACGCGCCCGGCCGACCCGGCCAAGCCCGTGCTGGTACCGGGCGAGCCCGAGGAAATGTCCCGCGCCAAGCGACTGGCGGAGGGCATCCCCATGCCGGAGAGCCTGGTGCAACACGTGAAGGACGTCGCGGCGCGTGCGGGCGTGGACTACATCCTGAAGGCGGCGGGCTGACGCCGACAGCCCAGCAGGTGCAACAGATCAAACTAAAGCGTGCCCTCCGAGTATCCGGGCCGAATAGGCCCGGCGGGATGCGTCAGCATCCCGAAGCCAAGGCCGCGGACGCGGCCGCCCGGCGCCTAAGGGCATCAAAAAGACTCACACCGAGCGAAGCTCGGTGTGAAAGCTCTTGCTGACGATCTTCCAGCCCTCGGCCGTCTTCAGCAGCAGCAGGTAGTCCGTGAAGTAGCGTGGCGGAATGCAGCAATTCACCTTCACGCAGGCCGCGTCCTCGCCCGCCATATCGATGGCGAGGATACGGTCCTCGCGCGCCAGGTTGCGCGACGCAGGAGAGGGCCGGCCAGCAATCATGGTGAGCCAGTCCGCGCGCGGCAGGTCCACCACCTGGCCATCCACCACGTTGTAGAGATGCGAGACGGGGTGGAAGGCGGCGCTGATCTTGGTGCCATCACCCTCGTAGAGCCCATCGAGATAGGTCTGCACCACTGCCTCGATCTGCGTCAGGGCGGGCAGCGTCACATTAGCCAGGGGGGAACCATCGGGCATCAGGAGTTCTCCTCGTCGCGGAACAGGCCGCGCGTGTCCAGGATGCGCCGCCCGTTCCGCTGTGCGGGCGTGATGCGGCGGAAGGCGGCGTGGTCGGTCAATACCAGCAAGGCGCCGGGGCCGGCCAGCGCTTCCTCCAGCCCGAGCAACGGCGCGGCAAGGCCCGCGGGTGCCGCGCGCAGATGCGGCTCCACCACCACCACCCGGCCCGGGTGGCGGCGCGCCAACTCGGTGACGATCTCGAGCGCCGGGCTTTCGCGCAGATCGCCCACATCCGCCTTGAAGGCGAGGCCGAGGCAGATCACCCGCCCATCCGCCGCGCAGAGCGCCGAGGCCTGCTCCAGCACGGCGGCGCGCTTCGCGGCATCCACCGCCCGTGCGGCCGGGATCAGGCGCGCGGCCTCCGGTGCGCCATGCGCCAGGAACCAGGGGTCCACCGCGATGCAATGCCCGCCCACGCCGGGGCCAGGCCTGAGGATGTTCACGCGCGGGTGGCGGTTGGCGAGTTCGATGACGCGCCACGCATCCAGCCCATGCTGAACCGCGATCAGCGAGAGCTCGTTGGCGAAGGCGATGTTCACGTCACGAAAGGCGTTCTCCGAGAGCTTCACCATCTCGGCCGTCGCGGCATCCGTGCCCACAACCTCACCGCGGACGAAGAGGCGGTAGAAGGCGACGGCGCGGCGCGTCGCCTCCGGCGTGAGGCCGCCCGCCACGCGGTCATTCTCGACGAGTTCGGTCAGCACGCGGCCCGGCAACACGCGCTCCGGCCCATAGGCGATGGCAAGGTCGGTCAGTTCGGGCCGCAGCTCGGCCAGCAGGGCCGCGACGCGCGCCGTGGTGCCGATCGGGCTGGTGCTCTCCAGCAGCACCAGATTGCCGGGCCGCAGCGCCGGCGCCAGGGCGCGCGTCGCGTCCAGGACATGCTCCAGCATCGGCGTGTTGCCGGGTCCGAGCGGCGTGGGCACCGCGATGATGAAGACGTCCGCCGGCGGCGGCTCGGCATGCAGCGTGAAAAGCCCGGCGCGGAGCGCGCGTTCCAGCAGCGCCTCCACATCGGCCTCGGTGATGTGGATGCGGCCGGCGGCCAGGGTGGCGCGCACGGCCGCGTTGCTGTCCACCCCCTGCACGGCCATGCCGCGGCTCGCCAGCAGGGCGGCGGTGGGCAGGCCGACATAGCCGAGGCCGATCACGGTCACGCGCGGATTCATAAACCCAGGGTTGCACAGTCCCGGGGCTTCCGCCCACAGCGATCACGCGCGAAACTCCGGCAACCGGAGGAAATCCCATGATGCGCCGACGCCATCTGCTGGCCCTGCCCGCGCTGCTGCCAGCCGCTTCCCTTGCGCAACCCGCCTGGCCGCAGAAGCCGGTCCGTCTGATCGTGCCCTATGCGGCGGGCGGCGGCACCGACATCCTGGCCCGTGCCATGGCCGAGGCGCTGCGCCCCAGCCTGGCGCACCCGATCATCGTCGAGAATCGGGCCGGTGCCGCCGGCGTCATCGGCAGCGAGCTGGTGGCCCGCGCCGAGCCCGATGGCCATACGCTCACCGCCGTCGTCTCCACCCATGTGATGAACCGCCACGTGCTGGCGCAGATCCCCTTCGACCCGATCCGCGACTTCACGCCCGTCTCCATGCTGACGCGCAACACCATGGTGCTGGCCGCCTCCCACACGCTGCCCTTCACCGACATCGCTGGGCTGCGCGCCTTCGCCGCCGCCAATCCCGCCCGGCTCTCCACCGGGAGTACCGAAGCGCTCTCGCAATTCATCGGGCAGGAGTTGGCCCGCCGCCTCCGCCTGGAGATCCCCGATGTGCAGTATCGCTCCGGCGGGCAGCTGATGACGGATGTGGTGGCCGGCCACCTGCCGCTCGGCTGGACCAGCACGGCCAGTGCCACGCCGCATCTCGCCACTGGCCGCACGCGCATCATCGCCGTCAGCACGGCGACCCGCACGCCCTTCTTCCCCGACGTGCCGACGGTGCAGGAACAGGGCATCGCCGATTTCGACCTGGCGGGCTGGGTGGCGCTGCTGGCGCCGGCAGGTCTGCCCGATGCCATCTCGGCGCGCATCCGCACGGCCGTGGATGGCGCCTTCGCCGATCAGGCGTTCCGGGCCCGCTTGACGGCGCTCGGCATCGAGCCTGATCTGCGCCCACCCGCCGAAACCCTCGCCGCCATGCAGCGCGAGGACCGCATCTGGGCCGCGGCCTCCGCCGCCGGCCATATCCAACGCCAGTAGAGGTCTCCATGGCAAACCCCTCCCTCAAGGCCGCCTTCGACGCGAAGAAGTTCATCGTCGCCCCCGGCATCTTCGACATGATCAGCACGCGCGTGGCGGATGGCATGGGCTTCGATTGCCTCTATGCCACGGGCTTCGGCACCGTCGCCTCGCATCTGGGCGTGGCCGATGCCGGCATCGCGACCTACACCGACATGGTGGGCCGCATGGGCCGCTTCGCGCAGATGGCGAGGACGCCGATCATCGCCGATGCCGACACCGGCTATGGCGGCCTGCTCAACGTGCGCCACACCGTCATGGGCTATGAGACCGCCGGCATCTCGGGCATCCAGCTCGAGGACCAGGAGATGCCGAAGAAATGCGGCCATACGCCCGGCCGCAGCGTGATCCCGGCGGAGGACATGGTCCTGAAGCTCAAGGTCGCGGTCGAAGCCCGGCGTGATCCGAACTTCCTGATCGTGGCGCGCACCGATGCGCGCACCAGCCTGGGCCTGGAAGAGGCCATCCGCCGCGGCCGCATGTATGGCGATGCGGGCGCCGACATCGTCTTCATCGAAAGCCCCGAGACCGAGGCCGAGATGGTCGAGATCGGCCGCTCCATCAACAAGCCGTTGCTCGCCAACAACGTGGAAGGCGGCCGCACGCCCATCCTGCCGGCCGCGCGCCTGAAGGAGATCGGCTACAGCATCGCGATCTATCCGGGGGCGGGCTTCCTCGCGGTGAGTGCCGCGCTGGAGCGCGTCTATTCCCACCTGCTGAAGAACGGCGACACCAACGGCCTGCCGGCGCAGGAAAGCTACGGCTTCGGCCGCATGTGCGAGCTGATGGGCTTTCCCGAGGTCTGGGAGTTCGACAAGAAATGGGCGCGGAAGGACTGAGGCGATGCAACAGGTGAAGGCCCTCGTCTTCGACGTCTTCGGCACGGTGGTGGATTGGCGCAGCGGGGTCGCGCGCGAACTCGCGGGCTATCTCTCCGCGATCGGCCGCACCGATCTCGACCCCTTCCTGCTCGCTGATGCCTGGCGCCGGCGCTACCAGCCGGCGATGGAGGAATGCCGCAGCGGCCGGCGCCCCTTCACGCGGCTCGATGTGCTGCACCGGGAAAACCTGGAGGCGATGCTGGCGGATCACGGTGTGGCCGGCTGCAAGGCCAGTGACCTCGATGCGCTGAACCTCGCCTGGCACAAGCTCGACCCCTGGCCGGATGTGCTGCTGGGCCTGCACCGGCTGAAGCGCAAGTATTTCCTGGCGCCGCTGTCGAACGGGAACATCGCGCTGCTGGCGAACATGGCGAAGCGCGCGCGCATCCCCTGGGATGCGATCCTGGGCGCCGAGCCGGTGCAGGCCTACAAGCCGCAGCCGGAGGCCTATCTGCGCACGGCGGAACTCCTGGCGATGCGCCCGGATGAGGTCTGCCTTGTCGCCGCCCATAACGGGGACCTGCGGGCGGCACGCGCCGCCGGCCTCGCCACCGCCTTCATCCCGCGCCCGACCGAGCACGGCGCGGGCCAGACCATCGACCTCACAGCCGAGGACCCGTGGGACTGCGTGGCGGCGGATTTCGTGGATCTGGCGGCGCGCCTGGGCGCCGGATAACGCGGTCGAGGGACTGATTCACGCCTTTGGTGCTTGCACCAAGGGCGATCAGGCGCTGGTCAACCCAGCAGGCCCTCGCGCAGGGCCTGCCACCCCTCGCGGTCCGGCGCGCAGATCAGCCCGCCGATGTGTTTGCGCGGCGAATAGATGCTGCCGTCGAACTGGGCCGAATAGCCACCCGCCTCGGCATGCAGCAGCGCGCCCGCCGCGTGATCCCAGGGCATCAGCTTGTTGTAGAACAGCGCGTGCAGTCCGCCCGTCGCGGCAAGGCGATACTCGTGTGCGGCGCAGCGGAAATTCAGCGTGCCGGCGAGCAGCGAGAGGCGCGGCAGCAGATGCGCCTTGCGCTCCGGCGGCAGGAAGCCCCAGGAAATGGCACCCACCATCCGCCCCAGCGGCGCCGGCGCGGCCACACGGCAATCCACGCGATGCCCGGAGGGCGCCTCGATCCAGGCTCCCTCGCCGCGCAGAGCGATGGCCGTGTCATCGCCCATCGGGTCATGAATCCAGCCCGCGATGGTCTCGCCGTGCTGCACGGCGGCCAGCATCACGCCGAAGAGCGGCACGCCGCCTGCGAAATTCGCCGTGCCATCCACCGGGTCCAGCACGAAGCACAGCTCCGCATCGAGCATGCGCGTGAGAAGCCCGGGATCGGCCGCCGTCGCCTCCTCGCCCAGGATCATCGCCTTCGGATAGCGCGCGGCAAGGGCGGCGCTCAGCCGGCGCTCCGCCGCCTCATCCGCCTCCGTGACCAGGTCCAGCGGACCCGACTTCGCGCGGATGTCGCCGCTCGCCAGCCGCCGGAAGCGGGGCAGGATCTCGGCCTGCGCCGCCTCACGCAGCAGCCCAGCGATCTCGCTGGCCTGAGTAGCGGACAACCTCAAGAGAGCAGCTCGTAGCGCGCGCGATTGGCGGGCGAGATCCGCACGGTGAGCTGGATGCGGTCCTCGCCATCCACGCGCTCCAGCACCTCGCCATGGCGGTACAGCCAGGCAAGGCGCGAGCCATCCTCGCTTGGCACGTCGAAGCGCTCGGTCACCATGGTCTCGGCGAGGCGCGCATCCAGCGCCTCGCGCAACACATCCAACCCATCGCCCGTGAGTGCCGAGACCGCGACCGCACCCGCCGCGCGCGAGGCGATCGCCTCCGGCCCGCCCAGCAGATCCGCCTTGTTCAGCACCTCGATGCAGCGGCCGCGCCAGCCGGCATCCAGCGCCGCATCCGGGCCTTCGGTCATCTCATCCAGCACCGCGTTCACGTCATTGCGCTGCGCCGTGCTGTCCGGGTGCGCCACGTCCCGCACATGCAGGATGATGTCGGCCGCCGCGACCTCTTCCAGCGTCGCGCGGAAGGCCTCGATGAGCTGCGTCGGCAGGTCGCTGATGAAGCCCACCGTGTCGGAGAGGATGGCATGCCGCCCGGAGGGCAGCGTGATCTGCCGCATGGTCGGATCGAGCGTGGCGAAGAGCTGGTCCTGCGCATAGACCGTCGCACCGGTCAGCGCGTTGAACAGCGTGGACTTGCCGGCATTGGTGTAGCCGACCAGCGCGATCACGGGGAAAGGCACGCGCTCGCGCGCCTTGCGGTGCAGGCCGCGCGTGCGGCGCACCTGCTCCAGCTCGCGCTTCAGACGGATGATGCGCTCGCCGATCAGGCGGCGGTCAATCTCGATCTGGCTTTCACCGGGGCCGCCCAGGAAGCCGAAGCCACCGCGCTGCCGCTCGAGGTGCGTCCAGGAACGGACGAGGCGCGTGCGCTGGTATTCCAGATGGGCGAGTTCCACCTGCAGCGTACCCTCGCGCGTGCGGGCACGCTCGCCGAAGATCTCGAGGATGAGGCCGGTGCGGTCGATGACCTTGGCCCCCCATTCGCGCTCCAGGTTGCGCTGCTGCACGGGTGTGAGTGCCGCATCTACGATGACGAGGGTGGCGCCCTGCTCCTCCAGCGCCTGATGGACCATCTCCACCTGCCCCTCGCCGAGCAGGGTGGAGGGACGGCGCTGGCGCAGCGGATGGATCGCCGAATGGACGATCATGACACCGATGGAAGCGGCGAGTCCTACGGCCTCCGCAAGCCGGGCCTCGGCGGCGCGCGGCAGCCCGCCCGTGGGCGCGAATTCCAGGACGTTCGAGCGCTGCGTGCGCTCAAAGGGCAGGATGACGGCCGCGCGCGTCGGCGCGGCCGCGACATCTTCACTCTTCGCGGGCAGCTGCTGGCTCCCGCGACATGGTCAGCGTCGTCTCGCGCACGGGCGTGCCGGTGGCCGGCGGCGCGGCGGCGGCGCCTGCGGCCTGCGGATCAAACAGCATGATGGGGGCGCCCGGCATCACCGTGCTGATGGCATGCTTGTAGACAAGCTGCGTGTGCCCGTCCCGCCGCAACAGGACGGAGAAGTTGTCGAACCAGGTGATGATGCCCTGGAGTTTGACGCCATTGACGAGGAACACCGTCACCGGGGTCTTGCTCTTGCGAACGTGGTTCAGGAACACGTCCTGCACGTTCTGGGACTTCTCGGCCATCACGGCCTCCTTCTTCTTCTTGGTCGCGGGCGCCCGTCACCGGGGAGGCCCGTCGCCTTGCCATGCGGGCAATGTCGGGTGTCGCGGATCACTTGTCCAGAGCGCCCAGGCGGGCCGCGAGTTGCACGCCATCGGTGAAGGCCAGGTCGGGGGCGCAGGCAAGGATTCCGCCATCATGTGCGGCATCGCCCAGCAACACCGCGCGGCAGCCCGCCGCGCGCGCCGCCTGCATGTCGATCGCCGTGTCGCCCACGTACCAGATATGCGGCCCCGCGCTGAGCCCCATGCGCTGCAGGGCGAGGTGCAACGGCGCGCCCGAGGGCTTGTCCGCTACCGCATCCCCCGCCCCCACCAGCACGCGGAAGCGCTCCGCCCAGCCCAGATGGGCAGCCTCCTTGCGAAGGAGCGGCCCCTGCTTGTTCGAAACGACGCCGAGCGGCAGATGCGCCAGCGCGTCCAACATGGCGATGGTGGCCGGCAGCGGGCGGATCACCTCCAGGTGCGTGGCATGCACCGCCTCATAGAAGATGTCCCGCGCGCGCTCCCACTCGGCGCCGAAATGCTCGGGGAAGCTGTCCCGCAGGGATTTGCGCACATTGGCCAGCACCTGCTCGCGCGTCCAGGCGGGCTTGCCGAAGGCGGCGAAGGCCGCGTTCAGCCCGGCCTCGATGGCGGCCCAGCCGTCAATGAGGGTGTTGTCCCAATCAAAAAGGATGGCCTCAGGCGTGATGTGATCGCCCGACCGATTCAGCCCTCCGGGCTGCGCCCGACGACCATCGGGCGGGGTCATGCGGCGTTGCCCAGTCCGGCATGCACATGCCGGGAGAACAGATCGAACAGCCGTCGCGTGATGGGCCCCACCTGCCCATCCCCCACCGCGCGGCCATCAATCTTCACGATGGGCTTCACGAAGGAGGTCGCCGAGGTCAGGAAGGCTTCCTTGGCGCCGGCCAGTTCATCAAGGCTGAAGGGCTCCAGGCTGTAGGGGATGCCCGCCGCCTCCATCTCGGCGATCAGCGCGCCGCGCGTGCAGCCAGGCAGGATCACATGGTCGAGGTGACGGGTCCGCAGCACGCCCTCAGCATCCACGATCCAGAAGGAGGTGGCGGCGCCTTCCGTCACCATGCCGGTCGCCTCCTCGTAGAGGATCGCCTCGGCCGAACCGGCCTCACGCGCCGCCTGCCGGGCCAGCACATTGGGCAGAAGGTTCACGCTCTTGATGTCGCGCCGTGCCCAGCGCAGGTCGGGGTGGGTGATGGCGCTGATGGTCCAGCGGTCCACATCCTTCGGGTAGGGCGGGATGTGCCGTACCGTGACGACGAGCGAGACGGGCACAGGCGTCTTCGGGAAGGCATGGTCGCGCCGCGCCACGCCGCGCGTCACCTGCATGTAGAGCAGCCCATCGGTCACGCGGTTGCGCCGCGCCACTTCCATCAGCACCATGCGCAGCGCCGCGCGCGGCATGGGCATGGAAAGGTGGATTTCCCTCAGCGAGCGCTCCAGCCGGTCGAGGTGGCGGTCCTCGTCGATGAAGCGGCCACGGTAGAGGTGCACCACCTCATAGATCCCGTCGCCGAACTGGTAGCCGCGATCCTCGACATTCACCGAGGCGTGGCGCTGGGGGAGATAGGCCCCGTTCACATAAGCGATCTTCGACATGCGAAGAAGCTTAGGCGGTTCCCGAGGCCCTGTCTTCCGCGTGGACGCCCAGGAATTTCAGCTTGCGGTGCAGCGCGCTGCGTTCCATGCCGACGAAATTGGCAGTCCGGCTGATATTGCCGCCGAAGCGCAGCAATTGCGCCTCCAGATATTGCCGCTCGAAGGCCTCCCGCGCGTCACGCAGCGGCAGCGTCATGATCTCGCTGGATCGGTCCAGCCGCAGCATGGAGGGCGCCGTGGAGACGATCTCGGGCGGCAGCGATTCCGCCCGGATGGGCGAGCCCGAATCGCCAGGTGCCATGATCAGCAGCCAATCCATCAGGTTGCGCAGCTGGCGCACATTGCCGGGCCAGTCATGCGTCTGCAGCGCCGCGATCGTGTCCTCCGCCAGTGCGCGGGGGGCGAGGCCCGAGCTTTCGATGGAGCGCGTCATGAAGTGGCGGGCGAGGGCTGGCACATCCTCCCGCCGCTCGCGCAGCGCGGGCATGCGCAGCGGCACGACGGAAAGGCGATAGAACAGGTCCTCGCGGAAGCGCCCGGCCGCGATCTCGGCCTGGAGGTCCTTGTTGGTGGTGGCGATGACGCGCACATCCACCTTCACGCGCGTGGCGCCGCCGATGCGCTCGAAGCCCTGCTCCTGCAGCGCGCGGACGATCTTGCCCTGGGTCTCCAGCGGCATGTCGGAGACCTCGTCCAGCAGCAGCGTGCCGCCATGCGCGCGCTCCAGCGTCCCGGCGCGGCGCGGCTGGTCGCCGCGCGGCTCCACGCCGAACAGCTCCTCCTCGATGCGGGAGGGATCGAGCGTCGCGCAATTCAGCGCGACGAAAGGCCCATCGGCGCGGCGGGAGCGCGCATGGAGCATGCGCGCCGCCACCTCCTTGCCGGTGCCCGGCGGGCCGCTGATCAGCACGCGCGAGTTGGTCGGCGCCACGCGCTCTATGGCCGAGCGGATCTGCGCCATGGCGGCGGAACCGCCGATCAGCTCCGCTTCCGAACCGGCGCGCAGCCGGAGGTCGCTGATCTCGCGCTTCAGCTTTGCCGCTTCCAGGGCGCGCGCCACGATCAGCAGCAGCCGGTCGCTCTTGAACGGCTTCTCGATGAAGTCGAAGGCGCCCTTCTGGATCGCCTGCACCGCGGTCTCGATATTGCCATGGCCCGAGATCATCACGCAGGGGACATGCGGCTCCTCGCGGTGCAGCGCGTCCAGGATCTCGAGCCCGTCCATGCGGGAATTGGCCAGCCAGATGTCGAGGATCACGAGCGATGGCCGGCGCGCGCGGAAATGCGCGATGGCCGTGTCCGAATTATGCGCCTGCCGGGTCTCGTAGCCCTCATCCGAGAGGATTCCGTCGATCAGCGAGCGGATATCCGGCTCGTCATCCACGATCAGGATGTCATGCGCCATGCCGCGGCTCCCTGGTCTCCCCCTCGGCGGCACCGGCCACCTCGGCCTCCAGCTCCGGCAGGATCAGCTCGGCCCGCGCGCCACGCCCCTCGCGCGAATCGCCCAGGCGGATGCTCCCGCGGTGGTCCTCCATGATCTTCTTCACGATCGCGAGACCAAGGCCGGTTCCCTTTGTCTTGTGCGTCACATAGGGCTCGGTCAGCCGGTCTCGCTGGTCCCCCGCCGGCAGGCCGATCCCGTCATCTTCCACCGCGATGATCAGACGCCCCGCATCGGAAGACAAGCTCACCCGGATATGGCCGACCGGCCTGGGGCAGGCAAGGCCCTCCTCTTCGTCCCGCTGGACCCGCATGGCGATGGCATCCGCCGCATTGTTGAGCAGATTGGTCAGCGCCTGGTTGATCAGGCGTCGGTCGCAGGCCGCGTGATGCTTCTCCTCCGGCAGGTCGGTCACCCAGGCGATCTCGGGGCGGGATTGCTGCTGCAGCACCAGCGCCTCCCGCACCAGGCGGCCCATCTCCTCGGGGCGGATCACCGGCTGGGGCATGCGGGCGAAGGCACTGAACTCATCCACCATGCGGCCGATATCGCCCACCTGGCGCACGATGGTGTCGGTGCAGGCGGTGAAGGTCTCGGGGTCGTGCGTGATCTGCTTCAGGTAGCGGCGCTTCAGGCGCTCGGCGCTGAGCTGGATGGGCGTCAGCGGGTTCTTGATCTCATGCGCGATGCGCCGCGCCACATCCGCCCAGGCGGCCTGGCGCTGCGCCGTCAGCAGGGCTGAGATGTCATCGAAGGTCAGCACATGCCCCTGCCCTTCCATCTCGGGCGAGAGGCGGGCCAGCAGCGTCTTGCGCTCATTGGGCGGGCCCACGCGGATCTCGGCCGTGCGGGTGGTGCCGGGCTGGGCCAGCAGCCCCGCGAATTCCGGCGCCACATCCGCCATCAGGCGGCCGATCTCGCGATCGAGGTCGATGCCGAGCAGTTGGCTCGCGCTGCGGTTGGGCAGGTTCACCCGCAATTCCTGGTCGAGCCCCACGATGCCGGCCGAGACGCCGCCCAGCACGGCCTCGGTGAAGTTCTGCCGCTCGGCGATCTGGCGATAGGCCTCCAGAAGCTCGCTGCGCTGGCCAGCGAGCTGGTTGGTCATGCGGTTGAAGGCGCGGCTCAGGCTGCCGATCTCGTCATCGCCGTCGCCCTCCTCGACGCGCACCGAGAGATCGCCGCCGCGCACCCGCTCGGCCGCGGTGATCAGGCGCGAAATCGGCCCCGCCAACTGATTGGCGAGGACGAGTCCAACCAGCACGGCGGCGAGCAGCACGAGCAGCGCGCCGATGGCAAAGATCATCACGAAGGTGATCTGTAGCCCCTCGCGATTGCGGTCGATCGCCTGATAGGCCGTCACCGCCTGCTCGGTGCGCTGCATGTGCTCCAGCACCGAGGAATCGACCGGCCGGCCGATCATGAGCTGCAAGCCGGAGGTGGGCGTCAGCGCCACGATGGCGCGCACCCGGTTCTCCTCCTCCACGGCGACCACCGCCACCTCGCCGCCGGTCGCGATCTCGATCGCCCAGTCGGGCGGAGGCGAGAGCAGGAAGGCGGAGGTCACACCCGCATGCGCGACGATGCGGCCCAGCAGCGGCTCGAACACCACCGCCTCCGTCAGGCCGCGCGCGCTGGCCTGGGTGGCGAGGACGCGGGCGAAGGCCAGGCTTTGATCGGGCAGCAGCACGACGGCACGGTTCAGGTCATTCGCCATGGCGAGCGCGTCGGCTCGGATGTTGTTCTGGTGCTCTTCGAAATAGGCGCGGCTGGCCATCAGCGAGGCTTCGAGGGCCGTCCGCACGCGGTCGCTGAACCAGGCCTGGATGCCGAGGTTGAAGAAGATCGCCGAGAAGCCTGCCAGCAGCATCGCCGGCACGATGGCGACCACCGAAAACAGCAAGACGAGCCGCGTGTGCAGCCGCGATCCGGCCGAACCACGCCGCCGCTCCGCCCAGACACGCACGAGCTGCCCGGCGAGCGAGGCCAGCAGCAGCAGGATGATGGCCAGGTTGATGAGGACGAGCGCGACCACCTGCCCGGGCCGCGTCGGCCCGAGCGGGCTGCCATCCGACAGCACCACGAAGGTGAGGATGCCCATGAGAAGGGCGCCCACCGCGAGGCCGAGCGTCACACCCCGGCCGAGCAGCATGTCGGCCAGGCGTCGCAGCAGCGGGACCCTGGCTGGCTTCACCATGGTCAGGGGCCGCTCATGACAGGCCGCGCACGACCGGCAATTCGAGGTCGCGCAGCTTCTTGCGCAGCGTGTTGCGGTTCAGGCCGAGCAGCGCCGCCGCCTTGATCTGGTTGCCGCGCGTGGCACTCAGCGCAAGGCGCAGCAGCGGGCGCTCCACTTCCGAGATCACGCGGTCATGCAGATCCCGAATGGGGATACCGTCCTTGTGGGCCGCCATGAAGAGCTTGAGGTGCCGTTCCACCGCCTGCTCCAGCGTCTCGCTGGAGCGCGGCGCGCCGTCCGACGGCGCTTCCGCCTCGGCGAGTTCGGCGGCCACCGCCTCCTCGCCGATGATCTCCTGCGGGTAGAGGGCGGCCAGGCGCCGCATCAGGTTTTCCAGCTCCCGCGCATTGCCCGGCCAGGAATGGCGCTTCAGCCGCTCCAGCGCCTCATTGCTCAGCGACTTCATGGGCAGGCCGGAGGCGCGGGCGCGCTCCAGGAAATGCCGCGCCAACAGCGGGATGTCCTCCGTTCGCTCGCGCAGCGGCGGCAGGCGGATGGGCACCACGTTCAGGCGGTAGAACAGGTCCTCGCGGAACAGGCCGGCGCGGATCGAGGCGCGCAGGTCCCGGTGCGTCGCCGCCACGATGCGGACATTGGCCTTCACCGGCTGGCGCCCGCCCACCGTGGTGAACTCACCCTCCTGCAGCACGCGCAGCAGGCGGGTCTGCGCCTCGGCCGGCATGTCGCCGATCTCGTCCAGGAAGAGCGTGCCGCCGGCCGCCTGCTCGAAGCGGCCGACGCCTCGCGTGAGAGCCCCGGTGAAGGCGCCGCGCTCATGGCCGAAGAGCTCGCTCTCGATCAGCTCGCGCGGGATCGCCGCCATGTTGATGGCCACGAACGGCCCCTGCCGGCGCTTGCCGTAATCGTGCAGCGCGCGGGCGATCAGCTCCTTGCCCGTGCCGCTCTCGCCCGTGACCATGACGGTGAGGTCCGCGGTCGTGAGGCGGGCCACCGTGCGGTAGATCTCCTGCATGGCGGTGCTGCGGCCCACCAGCGGCAGGCGCTCGCCCGCCTCGCCCTCCTCGTCCTCCGGCAGGGCGGTCGCCGGTTGCGCCAGGGCGCGCTCGACGACGTTCAGAAGCTCCTTCAGGTCGAAGGGCTTGGGCAGGTATTCGAAGGCGCCGCGTTGCGCCGCCTTGACCGCCGTCGTGAAGGTGGATTGCGCCGACATCACCACCACGCGCAGATCCGGGCGGATGCGCTTCATGCGCGGCAACAGGTCAAGCCCGTTCTCATCGGGCATCACCACATCGGTGACCACGAGGTCTCCCTCGCCATCCTCCACCCAGCGCCACAGCGTGGAGGCCGACGATGTCGCGCGCACATTGTAGCCCGCGCGCGTCAGCGCCTGGGAGAGGACGGTGCGGATCGCGCGGTCGTCATCGGCGATCAGGATGGTGCGGGAATCGGTCATTCGTCACTCTCATTCGCCGCCTGACCCGGGGGCTGGGCCGGCAGGGACAGGCGGAAGGTGGTGCGGCCGGGGCGGCTGTCGCATTCGATCAGCCCGCCATGGTTGGAAACGAGCTTCGCGACCAGCGCGAGGCCAAGCCCCTGCCCGCCGCGCTTCGTGGTCACGAAGGGCTCGAAGAGCGTGGAGCGCAGCGCCTCGGGAATGCCCGGCCCATTGTCGCGGACGATGACCTGCAGGGGCAGGTGCACGCGCTCGCTGCTGCCGGGCACCGCGATGCGCACGCCGTGGTGATAGGCGGTGGAGAGCAGGATCTCGCCGCTGCCGCCCGCACCAGTCCCATCGCTCAGCGCTTCAGAAGCGTTCTTCACGAGGTTCAGGAGGATCTGGATCAGCTGGTCCCGGTCGCCCCAGACGGCGGGCAGCGAGGGGTCGTATTCCTCGACGATGCGCAGATGGCAGGCGAAGCCCGATTGCGCGACGCGCCGCACATGGTCCAGCACGGAGTGGATGTTCACCGCACGCCGCGTGATCGGCCGGTCGGAGAACATCTCCATCCGGTCCACCAGGTTGCGGATGCGGTCGCTCTCCTCCTGGATCAGCAGGCAGAGCTCGCGGTCGCCGTCGGAGGCGCCCTGCTCCAGCAGCTGCGCGGCGCCACGGATGCCGGAGAGCGGGTTCTTCACCTCATGCGCGAGCATCGCCGCCATGGCGGTCGCACCCCGCGCCGCGCCCAGGAAGTGCAGCTGCCGGTCCAGCATGGCCGCGGTCGAGCCATCCTGCAGCGTCAGCACCACGCCGCCCTGCAGGTCCGGCATGGGCGCGCCGTAAACGGAGACGCCATGCCGATGAAGGCGCGGGCTCTCCAGCGAGAGGTCGTGATCCGCCACAGGGCTGTCCTGCAGCCGGACCTGATGCAGCAGGGCGAAGAGGCGATGATCGGCCGGCAGCAGTTCGGCCAGAGGCACGCCCATCAATGTCTGTTGCGACTGCTGGAAGAACAGCTCGGCCGCCGGGTTCACGAACCGGAAGCGGTCCTCGCCATCCAGCACCACGGCCGGCATGGGCAGGGCCTGCAGGATGGCCGCGCTGTCGGGCAGTGCGAAGCCGCGCGGGCGGCGGGCCAGCGCGGCCACGCGGCTGATCACCCCGGTCATGCCGCCTCCCGCCAGGGCTCTGAGGCGGGCGCATGGCCACGCTCGATGAGAGGTCCGTAGAAGCCCATGATGAGGTCTTCCGCCGCCTCGCCCATCTCGACGCGGTTCACCTGGGCGCGGAACTCGGCGCTGCCCGGCAGGCCCCGCGAATACCAGGCGACATGCTTGCGCGCCATGCGCACGCCCACGCCCTCGCCGTGATGCTCCAGGATGGCCCGGTAGTGCCTGAGCAGGATGGCCAGCTGATCCTCCAGCGTCGGATCGGGCAGGCGAATGCCGTCCCGCAGGAAAGCGGCCACCTGGCGCGGGAACCAGGGCCGGCCGTAGCAGCCACGCCCGATCATCACGCCATCGGCGCCCGAGCGCGTCAGCGCGTCCAGCGCGTTGTCCACGGTGACGATGTCGCCATTGGCGATGACGGGGATGCTGACCGCCGCCTTCACCGAGGCGATGAAATCCCAATCCGCCACGCCGGTGTAGAGCTGCTGGCGGGTGCGGCCATGGATGGTGACGAGGCGGATGCCGCATTCCTCGGCGATGCGCGCGAGCTTCGGCGCGTTCAGGCTCTGGTGGTCCCAGCCCATCCGCATCTTGAGCGTGACGGGCACGGGCACGGCCTTCACCACCGCCTCCAGGATCGCGGCCGCCCGTAGCTCGTCCCGCATGAGGGCGGAACCGGCGCTCTGGCCCACCGCCACCTTCTTCACCGGGCAGCCGAAATTGATGTCCACGATGGCCGCCCCCTTGTCCACGACGAGGCGCGCCGCCTCGGCCATGACGGCGGGGTCGCAGCCGGCGAGCTGGACGGAGGAGGGCCCGCCCAGCTCATCGGTCGTGTCGCACATCTTCAGGCTCTGGCGGTTCTCGCGGATCATCGCGGCGGAGGCGATCATCTCGCTGACCACAAGCCCGGTGCCCTCGGCCCGCGCGAGGCGGCGGAAGGGCAGATCGGTCACGCCCGACATGGGTGCGAGGATCACGGGCGTTTCGATGGTCACATCGCGCGCAAGCGAGATGGGCCGGAGGCGGTTGCTCATCATTTGGGCAGGCATACGCAAAACCGCGCCCCGCGTCCACGGCGCGCGTATCGCCGGACGAGATTTCTCGCCCCGAATTCCCGTGCCCGCCGATATGGCCTATCTGACGGAGCTGATGATCGCAGCCCTTCTCCTGGCCGCGGGGCGCGGCGAGCGCTTCGGCGCGCCCCAACCCAAGCAATATGCCCTGCTCCTGGGCCGCCCGGTGCTGCGGGTGGCGGCGGAGGCCCTGCTGGCGGGCGGCCACGTCCAGGCCCTGCAGCCGGTCTGCGCGGCGGGCGAAGAGGCGCGCATCGCCGCCATGCTGGAGGGGCTGCCGCATCTGCCGCCCGTGACCGGCGGCGCCACGCGCCAGGCCAGCGTGAAGGCCGGGCTCGCCGCCCTCGCCCCGCTCACCCCCAGCGCCGTTCTCGTGCATGACGCTGCCCGGCCCGTCATCCCGGCCGGGACCATCCCCACGCTGCTGGCCGCGCTCGAGGCGCGCGCCGGCGCCATCCCCGCCCAGCCGGTTTCCGACACGCTGAAGCGCGGCGAAGGCGGCGTGATCGGCGAGACGGTGCCGCGCGCCGGCCTGTTCCGCGCCCAGACACCCCAGGCCTTCCGCTTCGACACGATCCGCGCCGCCCACGAGGCCGCGACGGCGGAGGCGACGGATGACGCGCAGCTCCTGGAATGGATCGGCGAGAGCGTGGCCCTGGTTCCGGGCCATGAGAGCAATGTCAAAATCACCTTCCCGGAGGATCTGGCCCGCGTGGAATCCACCCTTCAGCCGCGGCTGCTTCCGCGCATCGGCACCGGCTTCGACGTGCACCGCCTGGTGCCCGGCCGCCCCTTGATCCTCTGCGGCGTGACCATCCCGCACGAACTCGGCCTCGATGGCCATTCCGACGCCGATGTCGGCATCCACGCGCTCTGCGATGCGATCTACGGCGCGCTGGCCGAGGGCGATATCGGCCGCCACTTCCCGCCCTCGCAGATGAAGTGGCGTGATGCCGACAGCGCCCAATTCCTGGTGCACGCCATGGAACGCGTGCGCGGCCGGGGCGGCATGCTGGTCAATGCGGACGTCACCCTGATCTGTGAGCAACCCAAGATCGGCCCCCATGCGGCGGCGATGATCACCCGCCTCGCCGACATCATGGGCGTGGAGGAACGGCGCATCGGCGTGAAGGCGACGACGACGGAGCGCCTGGGCTTCCCCGGCCGGGGCGAAGGCATCGCCTGCCAGGCGGCGGTGAGCCTCCTGGTGCCGGACTGAAGCCCTTGTCTTGAAAGACTTTGTCCGGGCCTCTTGCCACCCCAGGTAGCGCGCAAAAAAAAGCCGCCCCTTGCGGAGCGGCCAAGTCAAGGTTGAGGAAGGCAAAGCTGTCGGGGCTGAGTCAGCGCCCGACGCGGACAGAGATGGGTTGCGCAAACCCCGGTTCAATACCTTTTCGAAAATGTATCGCTTAACGTAAGTGCCATCTGTTGCAAATTTGCAACATGTCCGGACCTTGGCAGCGGATTCCGAAGCACTGGCAACGCACCCGCCCCTGCCCTAACCTCTCCGAAACGAGAGGAAAGCTGCCATGACCGCATCGCAACATGACGCCGCCATCATCGGCTGGGCGCATAGCCGCTTCGGCAAGCTGGAGGAGGCGCCGGACGCCGAGGCGCTGATCGGCCTCGTCGCGCGCGAGGCCATCGCCGATGCCGGTCTCGAGCCGCATGAGGTGGATGCCGTCTTCCTCGGCACCTTCAATGGCGGCTTCCAGGCGCAGGACTTCCCCTCTTCCCTCGTCTTCCAGGCCGTACCGGAGCTGCGCTTCAAGCCCGCGACCCGCTTCGAGAATGCCTGTGCCACCGGCACCGCCGCCATCCATGGCGCGCTGGATTTCCTGGGCGCGAAACGTGGCCGCATCACGCTGGTCGTCGGCGTGGAGAAGATGACCTCCACCCCTGGCCCGCGCGTGGGCGAGATCCTGCTCTCCGCCTCCCACCTCAAGACCGAGGCCGGGATCGAGGCCGGCTTCGCCGGCGTCTTCGCCCGCATCGCCGAGGCCTATTTCCAGCGCCATGGCGACAGCTCCGACGCGCTGGCCGCCATCGCCGCCAAGAACCATGCGAACGGCGTCGACAACCCCTATGCCCAGATGCGCAAGGATCTCGGCTATGAGTTCTGCCGCAACGAGAGCGAGAAGAACCCCTTCGTCGCCCGCCCCCTGAAGCGCACCGACTGCAGCCTGGTCTCGGACGGCGCGGCGGCGCTGATCATCGCCGAGGGCGATGTGGCCGCCACCGCGCGGCGTGCCGTGCGCTTCCGCGGCACCGCGCAGGTGAACGACTTCCTGCCCATCGCCCGGCGCGACATCATCCGCTTCGAGGGCGCTCGCGAGGCCTGGGCACGGGCCTTCGCGGCCGCCGGCCTCACCCTCGCCGATCTCTCCTTCGCCGAGACGCATGACTGCTTCACGGTGGCCGAGCTCATCGAATACGAGGCGATGGGCCTGACGCCGGAAGGCCAGGGCAGCCGCGCCATCCTGGAAGGCTGGACGCGCAAGGATGGCCGCCTGCCGGTCAACCGCTCGGGCGGGCTCAAGGCCAAGGGGCATCCGATCGGCGCGACCGGCGTCTCCATGCACGCGCTGGCCGCCATGCAGCTCACCGGCGAGGCGGGGGCCATGCAACTGCCGCGCGCCGAGATCGGCGGCGTGTTCAATATGGGCGGCGCGGCCGTCGCCAACTACGTGAGCATCCTCGAGCGCGTCTGACGCCGGCGCGCGGGAGCCAGCGCCATGCGCATGGATGACGAGCGCGAGAGCCGCAACATCGAGGACCGGCGCGGCCAGCGTGGTCCCTTGGGCGGCGGCGGCGCGCGGATCGGCGGCTTTGGCCTGATCGCGGTGGTGGTGATCTCGCTCCTGCTGGGCGTGGACCCGGGCGTTGTGCTCTCCACGCTCGAGACCGGCCAGGCGCCCGCGACGCAACAGGCCGCGCAGGCCCCACCGCGCGATGACCCGGCGGCCCGCTTCGTCAGCCGGGTGCTGGCGAGCACGGAGGATGTCTGGACGGCCGAGTTCGCGCGCCACGGCCAGCGCTATGAGCCGCCGCGCCTCGTGCTCTTTTCGGGGGCGGTGCAGTCGGGCTGCGGCACGGCGCAATCCGCCATGGGCCCCTTCTACTGCCCGGCTGACCGCCGCGTTTACCTCGACCTCGCCTTTTTCCGGGAACTCGCGCAGCGCATGGGCGCGCCGGGCGATTTCGCCCAGGCCTATGTCATCGCGCATGAGGTGGGCCATCACGTGCAGAACCTGCTGGGGCGCCTCGGCGGCGGGCGGGACAATGCGGCATCGGTGCGCACGGAGTTGCAGGCGGATTGCCTGGCCGGCTTCTGGGCGCGTCAGGCGCATGAGACGCGACGGATCCTCGAAGCCGGCGACATCGAGGAAGGCCTCGCCGCCGCGGCCGCCGTCGGCGATGATCGCCTGCAACAGCAGGCGCGCGGCCATGTCGTGCCCGAGAGCTTCACCCATGGCAGCAGCGCACAGCGCGTCCGTGCCTTGAAGACCGGACTCGCGGGCCCGGATTCGGGGGCCTGCCTGGGTCGGGGCTAGCGTTCCGGCTGCACCCCCATCGCCCGCACCGTGTCGCGGATCGCGACGATCTCGGCCTGGAGCCGCGCCTGCGCGGCCTCCGGCGTCTGTTCGGCGGGCGGGAAGATGTCGCTGCCGAAGGCGGCGAAGCGCTCGCGGATGGCAGGGTCGGCCAGCACCTCGCGAAGGGCGGCGTTCAGCCGATCGATGATCGGGCGCGGCGTGCCGGCGGGCGCGAAGAGCGCGTTCCAGAGCACCAGCTCGAAGCCCTCGAAACCGGCTTCGGCCAGCGTCGGCACATCGGGCAGCGCGGGCAGCCGCGCGCGGGTGGTCACGGCGAAGGCGCGGGCGGCGCCGGCCATCACCTGCGGCAGGCCGGTGGTGGAGATATCGCAGATCACGTCCACCCGTCCGCCCAGCATGTCCTGGAAGGCGGGCGCGCTGCCGCGATAGCCGATCTCGGTGAAGCGCGTGCCCAGCCGATGCTGGATCAGCAGCCCGCAGAGATGCAGCGCCGAGCCGGTGCCGGCATGGCCGAGCGTGACACGCTCGCCGCCCGCCCGCATCCAGGCGAAGGCGGCGGCGACGTCGCGCGCCGGCAGGTCCCGCCGGCCGATCAGGATCATCGGCCCGTAATTGATCAGCCCGACCGGCACGAAAGCGGTGGCGGTGTCATAGGGCAGGTTCGCCTGCAGCGCGGCACTGCCCGGCAGCGCCAGGTGGTTCACCAGAAGCACATGCCCATCCGGCGCCGCCCGCGCCACCCGGGCCGAGCCGATGCTGCTGCCTGCCCCGGAGACGTTCTCCACCACGAAGCGCTGGCCCAGGCGCTGGCTGAGCCCGTCGGCGACCAGGCGCCCCGTCGTATCCGTCGGACCGCCGGGCGCGAAGGGAACGATGAGAGTGACGGGCCGGTCCGGAAAGGCCGCGGCCGGAAGGGCGAGAAGGGTGAAGGCGGCAAGCAGGAACGCCAAGCGCATCAGAACCTCCAGGGAGCGTGTCCCCGGAGGCGCAGCAATTTTCACGCCATGAAAAAACGCGCCACCAGCCAGCCCGATGGCGCGCGCTTGGGCAGATCGCCTCAGGCGGTGGCGCGCCCTTCCTCGACCGCGTGACACGCCACCATCGCATCGCCTGCCGGCTTCATCACCGGCACTTCCGCCTTGCAGCGCGCATTGGCGAGCGGGCAGCGCGGATGGAAGGTGCAGCCGGAGGGCGGCGAAATCGGCGACGGCACCTCCCCGCCCACCGGAATGCGCTGCCGCCCCGTCATCTCCAGATCCGGGATCGCCTCCATCAGCGCGCGCGTGTAGGGGTGGCGCGGCTTCTGGAAGAGGCTCTCGGCCGGCGAAAGCTCCACCAGCTTGCCGAGATACATCACACCGATGCGGTCGCTCACCTGTCGCACCACGGCGAGGTTGTGGCTGATGAAGAGATAGGTGAGGCCGAGGCGGCTCTGCAGCTCCTTCATCAGGTTCAGGATCTGCGCCTGCACGGAGACGTCGAGGGCCGAGGTCGGCTCGTCGCAGACCAGGAATTCCGGGCTGGAACTCAGCGCGCGCGCGATGGAGATGCGCTGCCGCTGCCCGCCCGAGAACTCATGCGGATATTTCTGCCCGTCGAGCGGCGAGAGGCCCACCTGCGTCAGCAACTCGCCCACGCGCGTCAGGATCGCCTGCTTGTCCTCGATCAGGCCGAAGGCGCGGATCGGCTCGGCCACGATGTCCACCACGCGCCAGCGCGGATTGAGCGAAGCATAGGGATCCTGGAAGATCATCTGCATGCGGCTGCGCTGCTTGGAATCGGCGCGCGCCTGCGAAAGGTCCTGCCCGTCGAACATCACCCGCCCGCGCGTGGTGGGATAGAGGCCGACCATGAGCCGGGCCACGGTGGACTTGCCGCAGCCGCTCTCACCCACAAGGGAAAGCGTGGTGCCCTTGGGAATCTCGAAGGAAATGCCGTCCACCGCCCTGAGCGTGCGCTTGCCCTCGCGGGCCACGATGCGCTGGATCAGCGGCTTCGAGACATCGAAGTAACGCGCGACGTCGTCCGCCGCGATCATCGGGGTGGCAGTCACGACTGTCCCTCCGCGTAAAGCCAGCAGGCCGCGCGCGTGGTGCCGGCATCCATCAGCTCCGGACGCTCCACAGCGCAGCGCGAGAAGACCTTGGGACAGCGCGGATTATAGGCGCAGCCCTTGGGGATGGCCGTCAGCCGTGGCATGGCGCCGTCAATCTGCTGCAGCCGCTCCACGCGGCGATCGAGCGGAGGGATGGAGCCCATCAGCCCCTGTGAATAGGGGTGCCGCGCCTGGCGCACCACCTCCCGCACCGGCCCGATCTCGGCGATGCGGCCGGCATACATCACCGCCACGCGGTCGGCCGTCTCGGCGATCACGCCCATGTCGTGGGTGACGAGCATCATCGCCGTCCCCTTCTCCCGCGCGAGCGTCTTCAGCATGGCGATGACCTGCGCCTGGATCGAGACGTCCAGCGCCGTCGTCGGCTCATCCGCCACGATCAGCTTGGGCTCGGCGCAGAGGGCGAGAGCGATCACCACGCGCTGGCGCATGCCGCCCGAGAATTCATGCGGATAGCTGTCGATGCGCTCCCGCGCGGCCGGAATGCCCACGAGTTCGAGCCAGCCGATCGCCTTCTCCCGCGCTTCGGCGGGGGTGATCGGCAGGTGCGTCGTCATCGTCTCCACCAGCTGGCGGCCGATGGTGTAGAGCGGGTTCAGCGTGGTCAGCGGGTCCTGGAAGATCGCGCCGATCTCGCGGCCGCGGATGCGGCGCATCTGCTCATAGGGCAGGTTGTCGATGCGCCGCCCTTCGAGAAGGATCTCGCCCTTGGCGATGCGGCCCGGCGGTTCCAGCAGGCCGATGATGGCGGCCCCGGTCATGGATTTGCCGGCGCCGGATTCCCCCACCACGCCCAGCACCTCGCCAGGCGCGATGTCGAAGGAGACATCGTCCAGCGCCACCAGCGTGCCGCGCCGCGTCGGGAATTCGACGCGGAGATTCTTGACCTGAAGAAGAGACATCAGCGCAGCCTCGGGTTCAGCGCGTCGCGCAGCCAGTCGCCCAGCAGGTTCACGGAAAGCACCATCACGATCAGCGCGACACCCGGGAAAATCGTGATCCACCACTCGCCCGAGAACAGGAAGTCATTGCCGATACGGATCAGCGTGCCGAGCGAGGGCTGGGTCGGCGGCACGCCGACGCCAAGGAAGGAGAGCGTCGCCTCCGCCAGGATGGCGAAGCCGAGGTTGAGGGTCGCGATCACCAGCACCGGCGACATGACATTGGGCAGCACATGGCTGCGCATGATGCGCAGCGGCGAAAGCCCGATGACGCGCGCCGCCTGCACATATTCCTTGTTGCGCTCCACCAGGGTGGAGCCGCGGACGGTGCGGG
Organism: Roseococcus sp. SDR; assembly: GCF_019083995.1. GTDB lineage: Bacteria > Pseudomonadota > Alphaproteobacteria > Acetobacterales > Acetobacteraceae > Roseococcus. Next base: position 174,378 of record NZ_JAHRCU010000008.1, on the reverse strand, counting down.
CGAATTGCGGCCAGTTGGAAATGCCGATGGCGAAGATCACGACAAACAGCGCCACCTCGCTATGCGTCTCGCGCGGCAGCACGGCACGCACCACGCCATCGATCAGCAGCGCCACCAGGATGGAGGGGAAGGTGAGCTGGATGTCCGCGATGCGCATCAGCAGCGCATCCACCTTGCCGCCCAGATACCCGGCCAGCAGGCCGACCGTCACGCCCACCAGCGTCGAGAAGATCACCGCGGCAAAGCCCACCAGCAGCGAGACACGCGCGCCATACATGATGGCCGAGAGCATGTCGCGCCCCTGGTCATCCGTACCCAGCGGATAGGTCGCGTCGCCCTCGCTGGACCAGGCCGGCGGCTTGAAGGCGTCCATGAGCTGGAGCGAGGCGAGGTCGAACGGATTGTGCGGCGCCAGCACCGGCGCCAGTACCGCGCCCGCGATGCAGATGAAGGCCACGATGGCCGAGATCACCGTGACGGGCGAGCGCGTGAAGCTCCACCAGAGGTCGGAGTCGAAAAACGCCTTCATGGCCTAGTGCCCCTTCCCGCGGCCGACACGCAGCCTGGGGTCCACCGCATAATAGAGAAGGTCCACGATCAGGTTGATCGTCACGAAAACCAGCGCGATCAGCATCAGATAGGCCGCCATGACCGGGATATCGGCGGCGCCCACGCTCTGGATGAAGAGCAGCCCCATGCCCGGCCATTGGAACACCGTCTCGGTCACGATGGCGAAGGCGATGATGCCGCCAAGCTGCAGCCCCGCGATGGTGATGACCGGCACCAGCGTGTTCTTCAGCGCATGGCCGAAATTGATGGCGCGGTTGCTGAGGCCCCGCGCGCGGGCGAACTTGATGTAGTCGGTCCGCAGCACCTCCATCATCTCGGAACGCACGAGGCGCATGATGAGCGTCAGCTGGAACAGGCCCAGCGTGATGGCGGGCAGGATCAGCGCCTTGATGCCCGACCAGGTGAAGAAGCCCGAGGACCACCAGCCCAGCCGTGTCACGTCTCCCCGCCCGAAGCTCGGCAGCCAGCCAAGCCAGACCGAGAAGGTGAGGATGAGCAGGATGCCGATCAGGAAGGTCGGCAGCGAAACGCCGACCAGGCTGAAGGTCAGGAAGAAGCGGGAAAGCCAGGAATTGCGGTAGAGGCCGGTATAGACCCCCATCGGCACGCCGATCATCAGCGCGATGAAGGCCGCCGTCAGCGCCAGCTCCAGCGTGGCCGGCGCGCGCTCCGCGATCAGCTCCGCCACCGGGCGGGAGAGCCGGTAGGAAAGCCCGAACTCGCCCTGCACGGCATTGCCGAGGAAGGTCGCGAACTGCACGAAGAAGGGCTGGTCCAGCCCCAGATCGCGCACCAGCGCCTCGCGCTGCGCCTCGGTGAAGTCCTGGCCCAGCATGATCGCCACCGGGTCACCCACATAGGCGAACATGGCGAAGCTGATGAGCGAGACCACGAACATCACCGGCAGCGCCTGGAGGATGCGGGAGACGATGAAGGAGAACATGCGGCCTCAGTTCACCACGGCCCAGCGGAAGTAAGGCTGGTTGTTGGCCATGTGCGGGATGGTGATGTTGCCGCGCACCGCCCAGGGGATCATCTGGTGGTGCAGCGGGATGTGCGGCACGTCCTCGCGATAGAGGCGCAGCGCCTCGCGGATGGTCGCATTCCGCGCCTCGCCCGTCTCGGTCTTCATGCGCTGGATCAGCGCATCCATCTGCGGGTTGGAGTAGCGGCCGTAGTTCCAGATGCCGTCACCCTGCGCGCCGTTGCGCGTCGCCAGCAGCGACTGGAAGGAATAAAGCGCATCCAGGGTCGGCACGCCCCAGCCCAGCATGTAGAGGCTGGTGTCATCGCGCTGGATCTTGGCGAAGAAGGGGCCGAGCGGCATGGCGTTCAGTCGCGCCCGGATGCCGACGCGCGCCCACATGGCGACGATCGCCTGGCAGATCTGCTCGTCATTGATGTAGCGGTTGTTGGAGCAGTCGAGCGTGATCTCGAAGCCGTTCGGATAGCCGGCCTCCGTCAGCAGGGCGCGGGCGCGGGCCTGGTCATAGGGCAGGCGCACATCTTCTTCACGCGAATAGCCCTGCACCTGCTCGGGGAAGAGCGTGCCGGTCACCACGGACTGGTTGCGCATGATGGTGCGATGGATCGCCTGGATGTCGATCGCGTGATACAGCGCGCGGCGCACGCGGATGTCGCGCAGCGGGTTGCGGCCGCGCACGTCGGAATAGAGCAGCTCGTCGCGCGCCACATCCATCGCGAGGAAGATGGTCCGCACCTCCGGCCCTTCCAGCACGCGCAGCCCCTGGGCATTGCGCAGCCGCGCCAGATCCTGCAGCGGCGGATCGATGACGAAGTCGATCTCGTTGGAGAGCAGGGCGGCCACGCGGGTCGCATCGCTCGCGATCGGGCGGAAGATGATCTCGGTCACGTTGCCGTTGTTGGCCGGCACCTGCCAGCCCCACCAGTCGGGGTTGCGGGCCAGCACAGTGCGGACATCCGGCTCACGCGACTGCAGGCGAAAGGCGCCGGTGCCGTTGGTGTTGCGGACCGTGAACATCTCCTCGCGCTGGCGGGTGTTCTGCGGGCGGGCCGCATTGTTCCGCTCGCTCCAGCTGCGCGACATCATGAAGACGGAGGCCAGCTTGTTGGGCAGGATCGGGTCGGGCGCCTTGGTGATGATGTCGACCGTCAGCGGGTCGACAGCCACGGCGCGGTCGATCGTGTCCACGAAGATGCCGAAATTGCTGGTCGGCTGCAGGGCGCGGGTGATGCTGAAGACCACATCGTCGCTGGTGAAGGCCTCGCCCTCATGGAAGCGCACATTGGGGCGCAGCGTGAAGCGCCAGCGCGTCGGCTCCTCCTGCCGCCAGGCGGTGGCGAGGCCGGGCTCGAGCCCCAGCTGTGGGTTGCGGCTGATCAGCGCGTCATAGATCTGCTGCAGCACCATGGTGACGGTGCCGACATTCTGGCTGTGCGGATCCATCGTGTTCGGATCGCCGCTCGCCGCCCAGCGCACGGTCCGCGCCTCGGCAACACCCACCATCAGCGCCGCGACCAGCATCGCGGCCCGCCACAGAGCCTTCATTGATGTCTCCCGAACCCCAGGCCTCTCCGGCCGGAAAGCGCCGCTATAGGGGCGGACGCGCCTCGGGGGAAGTCTCCTCCGGCACGCCCAGCGCCCATTCCTTGACCAGGGTATAGCCCAGCGCCAGCAGGACCGGCCCCAGGAAGAGGCCCAGAAAGCCGAAGGCCAGCACGCCACCCAGCGCGCCCAGGATGGTCAGCAGCAGCGGCAGGTCCGCGCCGCGCGAGATGAACCAGGGCCGGATCACATTGTCCACCGAGGAGATGCCCAAGCCCCCATAGAGCGCCAGGAAGATGCCCCAGCCGATGCTGCCCGTCGCCAGCAGCCAGATCGCGGCCGGGATCCAGACCAGCGGCGCCCCCACCGGCAGGATGGAGATGACGCCCGCGATCACCGCCAGCAGCACGGGCTGCGGCACGCCCGAGATCCAGAGGCCGAAGAAGGTCATGAAGCCCTGGGCGACCGCCGTGCCCAGCATGCCATAGACCACGCCGCGGGTGACGTTGCCCGTCAGGTCCCACAGATGCGGGGCCCGGGCGCCGGCCAGCCGCTCCAGCAGCCCATAGGCCCCTTTCGCCAGCGCCGGTCCGTCCTTGTAGATGAAGAAGGCGAGCAGGATCGCGATCAGCATTTCGGCCACGCCCGAGAGCAGGCCCAGCAGCAGCGACAGCGCGAATTGCGCGATGTCGCCCGCATAGGGTCGGATGGTGGCGACGAGGTGGGAGGCATCGCCCGCCAGCGCCTGCCACCAATCGTTCAGGTAGGGACCGGCCAGGGGGATCAGCAGGAAGACGCCCGAGAGGTCGGGCAGGCCCTCGCTGAAGACGCGCACCAGCCAATTGCGGATGCCCTCGATGTCTTCCCGCCGCACCGGCGTGGCAAAGACCAGCGGCAGGCCGATCAGCAGGAACTCGGCCGCCACCATGACGCCCGCCGCCAGCCCCGCTCCCAGCCGCAGCCGGTCGGTCAGGAAGCGGTAGGCCGGCCAGGTGCAGAAGACGAGGATGACAGCCCACATCAGCGTCGAGATGAAGGGCTTGAGCACAAGGAAACAGCCCGCCGCCAGCGCACCGGCCGCGATGAAGCCCACCAGCCGGGCCAGTTGCTCCTTGCTTTCCATCATCCACCCTTTGCCCAGACGCGCCGGAAGACTGTAGCATGCACGCGTGAACATCCTCGCGCCACCACGCCCGCGGCTTTCGGTCGAGATCGTCTTCGATCTCGTCTGCCCCTGGTGCTACCTGGGCATCCGCCGCCTCATGCGGGTGCTGGCCGAGCGGCATGACCTGCAGCCGGAGCTGCAATGGCGCCCCTTCCTGCTGAACCCGGAGATCGCACCCGGCGGCATCCCCCGTCAGGATTGGCTGGCCCGCAAGTTCGGCGGCGAGGACCGCGCCCGGCGCCTGCATGGCACCATCACCGAACTCGGCCGCGCCGAGGGAATCGCCTTTCGCTTCGACCTGCTGCGCCGCATCCCGGCCAGCCTTGACGCGCATCGCCTGCTCCGCTGGGCCGGCCGGCATGCGCCGGTGGATCGCCTCGTGGAGCGCCTCTTCGCCGCCTATTTCTGCGAGGGGCTGGACATCGGCCAGCACGCGACGCTCGCCATGCTGGCCGGCGAGGAAGGCTTCGACCAGACGGCCGCCCTCCGCCTGCTGGGCGGCGCGGGCGAGACGGAATGGGTGCATCTGGAGAATCTCCGCGCCCACCGCCTTGGCATCAACGGCGTGCCCTGCTTCCTGGTGGATGGCGAGCATGCCATCGCCGGCGCGCAGGAACCGGAAGTGCTTGAACGGCTGATCGAAGTGGCGCTGGCCGCCGGCTGAGGGCGGGGTACCCGCTTGCGCGCGGCCGGGAACTGGCCATGGATGGCGCGATTGGAAGGGGCGAAGGCCTCGGAAAGTTGAAGAAATGAGAGATACCGAGCGGGCCTGGACCGCGGAGCTTGCCGCGCATGGCCTCTTGGCAGCGGGCCGCGAGCCGGAGCATGAGCGCGCCCTCCGCCTCGCCCTGCGCCTCTGTGACGCCTCGGCCGGGGCCGTGCTCTTCCGCGACGGCGGCCCGCGCACCGCCCTGGGCGAGGAGGCACCGAGCGCCGCCATCGCCCTCGATACCCTCGCGCGGGAAGTGATGGAGACCGGGGCGCCGATCGTCACCGCTCCATCGGCCGCGTGGCGCTTCGTGGCGGGTGTCCCCCTCATCAACACCCAGGGCATCGTGCTGGGCGCCCTGTGCGTCCTCGACCAGCGCCCCGGCCCGCCGCCTGGCGGCACGGCCCGGGATGCGATCCGCGAGGCGCTGCTCGATCTCGCCCGGATTGTCATGGAGCAGTTGGAGGAGCGTCGCCGCGCGCTGGGCGAAGCTCGCCTTGCGCGTGATGCACAATTGCTGCGGCGGCTGATGGCCGTCGCGGCCGAGGCGGCGGATCTCGAAAGTTCGGTCCGCTCCGCCGCCCAGGCGCTTTGCGAGGCGACCCAGGCCCTCACCTGCCAGCTCTGGCAGCGCCACGGAGGCTCGGAGCTGAGCGCCCGATTCCTCGGAGGCTGGAGTGAGCCCACCTTCGAGGTCGGGCCTGGTGCGCAGCGCAACCAGGTGGTCTCCGTCCCCAATTCCCCGACCCTGCGCGCGATGAGCGAGGGTCGGCAGATCCTGGTGGAGGATGTGACCTCCGAGGACCAGGCCGGCAACCCGTTGCTGGAGGCCGCCGCGCAGCGGGGCCTATCCGCGCTCATGGTCTCCCCTTTCCATCTGGAGTCGCAAGGCTTCGCCTTGCTGATCGGGCTCGGCGCGGGGCGGACCGACCTTGCGGAGGTGTCGCATCTCCTGGAGCAGGCGGTCGCGGCGCTGCGCCCCATCCTTCGCCGGCTGCGCGACGAGGAGCAGGCCCGCCTCCTGCGCCGCGTCGTCGAGGCGAGCTCCGACGTGGTGCTCATCACCGAGGCGGAACCCTTCGACGAACCCGGACCCCGCATCGTCTACGCGAACCCTGCCTTCGAGCGCGAGACCGGCTACACCCTGGCCGAGGTGACCGGACGGACGCCCCGCCTGCTCCAGGGCCCCGGCACTTCCGCGAAGGCCCGGCGCAACATCCGCAACGCGCTGGAAACGTGGCAGCCCGTGCGGCAGGCGGTGCTGAACTACCGCAAGGATGGCAGCACCTTCTGGTCCGATCTGCGGATCTCCCCGGTGGCCGACAGCGAGGGCCGGTTCACCCATTGGGTCTCAATCCAGCGTGACGTGACCCTGGAGCGTGAGGCGGAGATCGCCCGCGCCGAAGCGCTGGCCGAGCGCGACTCCATGCTGGCCCGGCTGCCCGGCGTGCTGTTCCGCTTCGAGCGGCAGGCCGATGGCCGTTGGCTTCGCCGCTATGCCTCGGCTCAGCTGGAGGCGCTCACCGGCTTCACCCCGGGCGAGGCCACCCAGCTCGGCTGGTTCCGGGCCCATGCGCACCCCGAGGATTGCGACCGCGTGATGGCCCTGCCGGACGCGACGATCGGCCAGCCTGAATCCGCCACCGAATTCCGCTTCCGCCACAAGGATGGGCGTTGGCTCTGGATCCGCGGCATCCAGCGCAGCCAGGTGAATGCCGCAGGTGTGCCGGAGCTGATGAGCATCTGGACGGACATCACGCGGGAGAAGCAGCTGGCCGAGCAGCTGGCCCATTCCGCCAAGCTCGCCCAGCTGGGCGAGGTGACGACCGGCATGGCGCATGAGCTGAACCAGCCGCTCGCCACCATCAGCATGGCGGCCGACATCATGCTGCTGCAGCTCGACGCCGCCGACCCGGCGCTGGCGCCGATGCGTGAGCGGCTCGAGAAGATCATCGGCCAGACCGGGCGGATGGCGAACCTGATCGACCATATGCGGATCTTTGGCCGCGCGGAGAACCTGCCGCCGGCCCCCCTCGACATCCCTCAGGTGATCACCGCGGCGCTTGAGATGCTGAACAGCAAGCTGACGCTCTCCTCGGTCGAGGTGGTGCAGGAGGTGGAGGCCGGGCTGCCGCCGGTCCTCGGCAGCGCCATCCCACTGGAGCAGGTGCTGATGAACCTGGTCGCCAATGCCTGCGACGCCTACGACGCCCAGTCGCCCGACGACGGGCCCGGGCGCCGCGTCCGCCTCAGGGCAGTCCGGGACGGGACGCATGTCCTGATGGAGGTGCGCGATGCGGCGGGCGGCATCGCTCCCGAGATCCTGCCGCGCATCTTCGAACCCTTCTTCACCACCAAGCCCGTCGGCCAGGGCACGGGCCTCGGCCTCTCGATCAGCTACGGCATCATCCAGGACATGGGTGGCAGCCTCACGGCCGAGAATGTGCCGGGCGGCACGGCCTTCAGAATCCGCCTGCCCATAGCCTGAGCGCGCTTGGGCTCAGGCCGCCTTCGCCTGCTCCACGACACGCACCAGATTCGTCACGAGGCCCCGCGCCGCCTTCACCCGAGCATCGAAGGGCAATTCGCGCAGCAGGGCGAGCTTATGGTCGGGCCGCAGCGAAACCAGGCCCTTCTGGCCCGAGACCCAGGCGACCAGACCCGCCGGATTGGCGAAGCGGTTCTTGTGGAAGGCGATGACGACGCCCTTCGGCCCCGCATCCACCTTCTCAACCCCCGCCGCCCGGCAGGCGAGCTTGAGGCTCACCACCTGCAGCAGGTTTTCCACCTCGGGCGGGATGGGGCCGAACCGGTCGGCGAATTCGGCGGCCATGGCCTCCACCTCGGCTTCGGTCTCCAGCCCGCCGATGCGGCGGTAGAGCCCCAGGCGCACCGGCAGTTCCTGCACGTAGTTCTCGGGGATCAGAACGGGCAGGCCGAGATTGATCTGCGGCGTGAAGCGGCCCTCCGCCTCCCGCGCGCGCTTGGAGCCGGCGCGCAGATCGGCCACGGCTTCCTCCAGCATCTCCTGGTAGAGTTCGATGCCGACCTCGCGGATCTGGCCCGATTGCTCCTCGCCCAGCAGGTTCCCGGCACCGCGGATGTCGAGGTCGTGGCTGGCCAGGGTGAAGCCGGCGCCGAGATTGTCCAGCGTCTGCATGACCTCGAGCCGCTTCTGCGAGGTGGGGCTGAGCCGGTGATGCGGCGGCCAGGTGAGGTAGGCATAGCCGCGCTGCTTGCCGCGGCCCACGCGCCCGCGCAGCTGATAGAGCTGGCCGAGGCCGAACATGTCGGCCCGGTGGATGATGAGCGTGTTCACCGCCGGCATGTCGAGGCCGGATTCCACGATGTTGGTGGCGAGCAGGATGTCGTATTTGCCATCGCCGAACTCGGTCATCACCTGCTCGAGCTCGGTGGGCGCGAGCCGGCCATGCGCCTGCACCACGCGCGCCTCGGGCGCCACTTCGGCGAGCCGCTCGGCCATCTTCGCCATGTCCTCGATGCGGGGGACGACGACGAAGACCTGGCCACCGCGGAAGCGCTCGCGCTGCACCGCCTCGCGCAGAACCAAGGAATCCCAGGGCATGATGAAGGTGCGGACGGCGAGGCGATCCACCGGCGGGGTCGCGATCACGCTCATCTCCCGCACGCCGGACAGGGCCAGCTGCAAGGTGCGCGGGATGGGGGTGGCCGTCAGCGTCAGCACATGCACGCCCGCTTCCAGCTCCTTCAGGCGTTCCTTGTGCTTCACGCCGAAATGCTGCTCCTCATCCACGATGACGAGGCCGAGATTGTCGAAACCGATGCCCTTGCCCAGCAGCGCATGGGTGCCGACGACGATATCCACCTCGCCCGCCGCCAGCGCCGCCTTCACCTGCGCGGCCTCCTTCGCCGTCACCATGCGGGAGAGCTGCGCGACCTTGATCGGCAGCCCCGCGAAACGCGCGGTGAAGATGCGGTGGTGCTGGCGCGCCAGCAGCGTGGTCGGCACCACGACCGCGACCTGGGAGCCGGACATCGCGACGGTGAAGGCCGCGCGCAGCGCCACCTCCGTCTTGCCGAAGCCCACATCGCCGCAGATCAGCCGGTCCATGGGCCGGCCGGAGGCGAGATCCTCCAGCACATCGGCGATGGCACGCGCCTGGTCCTCCGTCTCGGCATAGGGGAAGCGGGCGCAGAACTCGTCCCAGGCGCCTTCGGGTGGGGCCATCATCGGCGCCTCGCGCGTCTGGCGCTCGGCCGCGATGCGGATCAGGGCACCCGCCATGTCGGCGATGCGCTGCTTGGCCTTGGATTTGCGCGCCTGCCAGGAGGCGCCGCCCAGCTTGTCCAGCGCCACACCCGCCGTCTCGCTGCCGAAGCGGCTCAGGATCTCGATATTCTCGACCGGGACAAACAGCTTGTCATTGCCGTCATAGATCATCCGCAGGCAGTCATGGGGCGCGCCGCTCACCTCGATGGTGGCGAGCCCGTCATAGCGCCCGATGCCGTGATCCTGATGGACCAGCAGGTCTCCCACCTCGATCTGGGTGGCATCCGCGATGAACTGGTCGGCGCGCTTCTTGCGCCGCGCCGGGCGGGCGATGCGCTCGCCCAGCAGGTCCTGCTCGGCGGTGATCGATATCTTTTCGGCGGTGAAGCCACGCTCCAGGCCCAGGATACCGACGCCGACCACGCCGGGCGCCAGGCGCTGGAAGGCGTAGTAGTCGTCCACCGGCTCGGCCGCCACGCGGTTCTCGCGCAGCAGGGTGACGAGCCGCTCGCGCGAGCCGCGGGTCCAGGCGGCGAGCATCGGCTGCCGGCCACGGCCGCGCTCGGTCTCCGCATGGGCGGCATAGGCGGAAAATAGGTTTTCGCCCGCCTGGCGGATCTCGGTGAAAAGGCGACCCGCGCGCCCGCCGGCATCGAAGCCCTCCGCGCCGTCCGGCTTGTGGAAGGGCGAGAAATGCAGCTGCGGCCCCTGGGCCAGCATGGCCTCCCATCCCTTGCGGTCGAGGTAGAGGCGCGCGGGCGGCGCGGGGCGATAGGGCACCTCGCCTTCATTCAGCCGGGCCGGGATGCGCCGTGCTTCGTAGTGGTCCTGGATCATCTCCAGCCGAGCCGTCAGCGCTTCTTCGGCTTGCGCGTCCAGGCTGACCGAGGCGCCGGGCAGATAGTCCAGCAGGGTCTCCATCTCGGCGTGAAACAGCCCCGCCCAATGCTCCATGCCCGGGTGCCGCCGCCCGGCGCTGACCGAGACATAGAGCGGGTCCTCGGCCGCCGCATTGCCGAAGAGCTCGCGATAGGCGGTGCGGAAGCGCTCGATCGAGGCGGGGTCGAGAAACACCTCGCCCACCGGGCGCAGCGTCAGCCGATCAACCGCCGCGCCGCTGCGCTGCGTGCCCGTGTCGAGGCGCCGGATGCTCTCGATCTCGTCACCAAACAGATCGAGGCGCAGCGGGTCCGCCTCGCCCGAGGGGAAGAGGTCCAGGATGCCGCCGCGCACCGCATATTCGCCGGGCTCCATGACGGTGCCCGTGCGGTTGTAGCCATTGGTCTCGAGGAAGGCGGTGATCTGCCCGATGCTGGCGCGGCCGCCCTTGCGCAGCAGCAGCGCGGAATCGGCGAAGGCGCTGCGGGGCGGCACGCGCTGGACCAGCGCGTTCACCGTCGTCAGCACGATGCGCGGACGCGTGGCCTGGGTGGTGAGTTCGGCCAGCGTGGCCACACGCTCGGCGATCAGCTCCGGATTGGGCGAGACGCGGTCATAGGGCAGGCAATCCCAGGCCGGCAGGCGCAGGATCTCGGCCTCGGGCATGAAGAAGGCCAGCGCATCGGCCATGCGGGCCATGCGGGCATCATCGCGGCAGACATGCAGAACAGGCGCCTGGGTCTCGGCCCGGCGCTGGCGCAGCAGGAGCGCGTCATAGCCCTCGGGGGCGCCGTAGACGCGCAGCGTCATCGCAAGTGTTCCGGCACGCCCGCGCCGGGTGCCGCGCTCTCGGCCGCGATCCGGTCAAACAGCGGCCCGCGCACCTCGGGCGGCGCCGCGCGGCGGCCGGAAAACCAATCGGCCAAATCCACATCCGGCAATTCCATGATGGCTTCCAGCTCATCCAATTCGGGTGGCGAGAGCGCGCCGATATGCCGGCGCACGAAGCCGCCCAGCATCAGGTCGCATTCCTTGGTGCCGCGATGCAGCGCCCGAAACAGGAGGCGGCGTTGGCGGTGGGGGAGTTCGGGGGTTTCGTCAGGACTCGTCACGGGTGGCATATAGGCGCGTGTGAGCCAGAGTGTCAGCCTCCAGAGCCTGTTTGATTCCCTCGAAACCCTGCCGGGGGTCGGGCCCAAGCGCGCTGAACTCATCGCCAAGGCCTGCGGCGGGCCGCGCATCCTCGATCTGCTCTTCCACCTGCCCGACCGCATCGCGAGCCGCACGCAGATCAGTCATCCCGCCGAGGCGCCGCCGGAGACCGAGTGCGTGCTGCGCGTGACGCCCGTTGCGACTCGCAGCGCCATGAGCCGCGCGACGCGCCGCCGCTACGTGGAGGTGCGCACGGCCGAGGAAGTCACCCTCCGCTTCATGCAATCCAACCTGGGCTGGATCGAGCGGCTGCTGCCCAGGGGCGAGCCGCGCTGGATCTCCGGCCGCATCCGCCCCGAGGGCGATGGCTGGTCCTGCATCAGCCCCGATGTGTCGGCGAATGAGGCGGGCTTTCCGGCGCTGGAGGCCATCTGGCCCCTCACCGAGGGGCTGAAGCGCGGCCATATGGCACCCGCCGTCATGGCGGCCCTCAAGCGCCTGCCCGACCCATCGGAGTGGCAGGACGCGCCCCTCCTGGCCCGCGAGGCCTGGCCCGGCTTCGCCGCGGCACTGCGCGCCCTCCACGCCCCCCAAACGCGCCCGGACGCCAAGCCCTGGGAGCGCCTGGCCTATGACGAGGCGCTGGCGGGCCAACTCGCCCTCGCCTTGCTCCGCCGCCGCAACCGCGAGGCGCCGGGCCGCGCGCTCACCGGCGATGGCAGCCTGCGCGCCCAGGCACTCGCCGCCTTCGGCCATGAACCGACGCCCGACCAGGCCCAGGCCCTGGCGGAAATCTCCCGCGACCTCGCCGCGCCCCGCCGCATGCTGCGCCTGCTGCAGGGCGATGTGGGCTCGGGCAAGACGCTGGTCGCCATCCTCGCCATGCTCCAAGCCGTCGAGGCCGGGGCGCAGGCGGCCATCATGGCGCCCACGGAAATCCTGGCGCGGCAGCATCTGCGCACCCTGGAAAGGCTCTCCCCCGTGCCCGTGGCTTTGCTGGCCGGCTCGGTGAAGGGGGCGGAGCGGCGGCGCGTGCTCAAGGGCTTCGCGGATGGCTCCATCCCCATCGCCATCGGCACGCATGCGCTCTTCCAGCAGGGGGTCGAGTTCCGCGACCTGGCGCTGGCCGTGGTGGATGAGCAGCACCGCTTCGGCGTGGCGCAGCGGCTGGAACTGGCCGGCAAGGGCGCGCAGGTGGACATGCTGGTGATGACGGCGACCCCCATCCCCCGCACGCTGCAGCTCACCCAATGGGGCGAGATGCAGGTGAGCCGCATCGCGGGCAAGCCGCGCGGCCGGCAGCCCATCGCGACCCGCATCGCCAGCAGCGCCCGCCTGCCCGAGATCATCGCCCGCCTCCGCCAGGCCCTGGCCCGGGGCGAGCGCGCCTATTGGGTGGTGCGCGCCATCACCGGCGGCGAGCATGACGACAGCATCGCCGCCGAAACCCGCTTCGCCGAGCTCTCCGAGCTGTTTCCCGGCCAGGTCGGCCTTGCCCATGGCGAACTGGAGATGGAAACCCGTGAAGGCGCCCTGCGCGACTTCGCCGAGGGCCGCACGCAGATCCTGGTCGCCACCACGGTCATCGAGGTCGGCGTGGATGTGCCGGAAGCCACCATCATCCTGATCGAGCAGGCCGAGCGCTTCGGCCTCTCCGCCCTGCACCAGCTGCGCGGCCGCGTGGGGCGCGGCTCCAAGCCCTCCTCCTGCCTGCTGGTGCATTCCGAGGCGCTGTCGGAGCGCGAGCGCGAACGCCTGCTGATCCTGCGGGACACGGAGGATGGCTTCGTCATCGCCGAGGAGGATCTGCGCATCCGCGGCGGCGGCGAGGCGCTGGGCACGCGCCAGGCCGGCCAGGTTCAGTTCCGCCTGGGCCTGCGCGGCGAGGATGAGGCCGCGGCCCAGCGCGCTGCCAACCGCCAGAACGCGCTGATCGAGATGGCGGCCCAGGATGCCGAGGTGCTGCTGACGCGGGACCCGGCGCTCGCCTCGCCCCGCGGCCAGGCCGCGCGCCTCCTGCTGCGCCTGTTTGACAAGGAGGGCGCGGTGGCGCTCCTGGCGGCCGGGTGACTTGAATTCCCTGTCGTTTTTTTTAAATCGGCTGGCCGAACCGGGAGAATTGTTGGTGACTTCGCCAAACGACATGGAAGGGCCGGGCGAAAGCGCGGGCCTGATCGAGATCGAGGGCCTGACCAAGCGGTTCGGCAGCTTCACCGCCGTGGATGGGGTCAGCTTCTCTGTGAAACGCGGCGAGGTGGTGGGCTTCCTGGGCCCCAATGGCGCCGGCAAATCCACCACCATGCGGATGCTGGCCGGCTTCATGCTGCCCACCGCGGGCACGGCGCGCATCTGCGGCGAGGATGTGGTGAAGAGCCCCGTGGCCGCCAAGCGCAACCTGGGCTTCCTGCCCGAGGGTGCCCCCACCTATCCCGAGATGAGTGTCACCGATTTCCTCGATTTCTGCGCCCGCATCCGCGGCTTCGGCGGCGCCGAGCGGGAGGAGCGCGTGGCCCATGCCATGGCGCTGACGCAGCTCGAAGGCGTGCGGCTGCAGCCGATCGAGACGCTTTCCAAGGGCTTCAAGCGCCGCGTGGGCCTCGCCCAGGCGCTGCTCCACTCGCCCCCCGTGCTGGTGCTGGACGAGCCGACGGATGGCCTGGACCCCAACCAGAAGCACGAGGTGCGGGAGCTCATTCGCGCCATGGCGCCGGAGAAGGCCATCATCATCTCGACCCACATCCTGGAGGAGGTGGCGGCCGTCTGCACCCGCGCCATCGTGATCGCGCGCGGCCGCGTGCTGGCCGATGCCACGCCCGCCGCGCTGGTGGCGGACGGGCGCAGCATGGAGGAAGTCTTCCGCTCGCTGACCTTGGGAGCCGCCGCATGAAGGCCGCCCTGACAGTCGCGCGGCGCGAATTCGCGGCCTATTTCGCGACGCCCGTCGCCACCGTCTTCATCGTGATCTTCCTGGTGCTCTCGGGCGCGCTCACCTTCACGCTGGGCGGCTTCTTCGGGCGCGGCCAGGCGGACCTCATTCCCTTCTTCAGCTTCGTCCCCTGGCTCTTCCTGTTCCTCGTCCCCGCGCTGACCATGCGCCTCTGGGCGGAGGAACGCCGCCTCGGCACCATCGAATTGCTGCTGACGCTGCCCATCACGGCCGGCCAGGCAGTGGTGGGCAAGTTCCTCGCCGCCTGGGCCTTCTGCGCGGTGGCGCTGGCGCTGACCTTCCCGCTGGTCCTCACGGTGAACCTGCTGGGCGAGCCGGATAATGGCGTGATTCTCACCGGCTATCTCGGCTGCTTCCTGGTCGCCGGCGCCTATCTCGCCGTGGGGGCTGCCATCTCGGCCGTCACGCGCAACCAGGTCATCGCCTTCGTGCTGGCGGTGGCCGGCTGCTTCCTCTTCGCCGCCGCCGGCTCGCCCGTGGTGACGGAGTTTCTCTCCTCGCAATTCCCGGTCCTGGCGGAAGTCGCCCGCGGCATCTCCGTCAGCGAGCGGATCAACGGCTTCACCCGCGGCGTGATCTCGGCGCGGGATTTCGTCTTCTTCGCCAGCTTCATCGCCTTCTGGCTTTTCGTGAACACCGTGATCCTCGAGCTGAAGAAGGCGGATTGAGACCATGCGCAATTCCCGCCTCCTCTACTCCTCCCTCGGCATCCTCGCCGCCCTCGCACTCGCCGTCGGCGTCAACATGCTGGCCGACCGGCTGCTCGCCTCCGCCCGCGTGGACCTGACCGAGAACCGCATCTACACCCTCTCGCCCGGCACGCGGCAGGTGCTGGAAGGCCTGCAGGACCCGATCACGCTGCGCTTCTTCTACTCGCGCAAGCTGGGTGCGGAGGCCCCGCAATTCGGCGCCTATGCCGAGCGCGTGCGCGAGATGCTGCGCGAATACGTGGTCGCCGCCCGCGGCAAGCTGCGCCTCGAGATCTTCGACCCCGAACCCTTCTCCGAGGTGGAGGACCGCGCCGTCTCGCTCGGCATGCAGGGCGTGCCGCTCGATCAGGCCGGCGAGCAGGTCTATTTCGGCCTCTCCGGCAGCAACCAGGTGGATGACGAACGGAACATCCCCTTCTTCCAGCCGGAGCGCGAGCGCTTCCTGGAAGCCGACCTGACGCGCCTGATCTTCGAGCTCTCCAACCCGACCAAGCCGGTGCTCGGCGTCATGTCGCCGCTGCCGCTGAATGGCGATCCGCGCGCGATGATGATGCGCCAGCCCGCCCTGGCCCAGCCGCAGGTGGTGATGCGCCAGCTGCGCGAGGGCTTCACGGTGCGCGACCTCGGCTTCGACGTGCAGGTGATCCCCGCCGATGTGCAGATCCTGCTGCTGGCTCACCCGCAGGACCTGCCGGAGGCCGCGCAATACGCGGTGGACCAGTTCGTCATGCGCGGCGGCCGCCTCTTCCTGATGATCGACCCGCACAGCGAGTTCCAGGCCTCGCGGCCCGGCCCGGGCGGGCGTCCGCCGGCCAACACCGCCTCCGTCCTGCCGCGCCTGCTGGAGGCCTGGGGCGTGGAAGCACCGGCCGATCAGGTGGTGCTCGACCTGCGCGGCGCCTGGCGCGTGCGCGCCGCGCCCAATGAGCGCGTGCAGGCGGTGGATTACATCGCCTGGTTCAACCTGCAGGGCGACAGCATCAACCGCCAGGAAGTGGCCACAGCCCTGCTGGAGCAGGTGACGGTGGCTTCCTCCGGCTATCTCGCGCCGCGACCCAATGCGGGCATCGAGTTCATCCCGCTGCTGACCAGCTCGTCGCAATCCATGCTGGTGGACGCGGCGCGCGTGCGGACCGACCCTTCGCCCACGCGTATCCTGGCCGAGTTCCGCGCCGATGGTCAGCGCCGTGTCATCGCGGCCCGCATCCGCGGCAATCTGCGCAGCGCCTTCCAGGAAGGCGCCCCCGCCCCGGCCGAGGGTGTGGAGCGCCCGGCCGATTTCCCCGCGCATCTCCCGCGCAGCACCGGCCCAGCCAATGTCGTCGTCGTGCATGACACGGATATCCTGGAGGACCGCTTCTGGGTGCGCGTTCAGGAGTTCTTCGGCCAGCCCGTCGCCAATCCCTTCTCGGGCAATGGCAGCTTCGTCGTGAACATCGCCGATACGCTGGCGGGCTCGGACGCCATGATCAGCCTGCGCTCGCGCGGCGAATCCCAGCGGCCCTTCGAGCTGGTGGAGGATATCCGCCGCCAGGCCGATGCCCAGTTCCGCCAGAGCGAGCAGCAGCTGACCGAACGCCTCCAGGCCACCGAGCGCCGCCTGCGTGAGCTGCGCCAGGGCACGGGCGGCCCAGGGGGCGAAGCTGGGGCGCGGAACACCAACCAGACCGTGATCACGCCCGAGCAGCGCGCCGAAATCGACCGCGCGCGCGAGGAGATCGCCGCCACTCGCCGCCAGCTCCGCGCGGTGCAGCTTGAGCTGCGGCGTGACATCGAGGCGCTGGAGACATGGCTGCGCATCTTCAACATCGCCTTCGTGCCGGTGCTGCTGACCATCCTCGCCATCGTCATCGGCGTGCTGCGCGCCCGCCGCCGCGCCAAGGCCCGCGCATGATCGGCAAGCGCGGATTGATCGCCCTTGGTGGTGCCGCGGTGGCAAGCCTCGGTGCCGCCCTGCTGCTGCGGCCGGAGGGCGAGGTGGAGGGGCGCATCAGCGAAGGCAGCCTGGCCTTCCCGGGCCTCGCCACGCGGCTCGCCGGCGCGCGCCGCATCGAACTTCGGCGCGGCGCGCAGGGCACCACCCTGATCCGCGAGGGCGAGACCTGGCGTATCGCCGAATTCCAGGGCTATCCCGCCCGGCCCGAACGCGTGCGCGAAACCCTGGTGGGCCTCACCGAACTCCGCCTGACGGAGGAGCGCAGCAGCGACCCAGCACAATGGCCGCGCTTGGGCGTGGAGGATCCCGCCGCCCCCGGCAGCACCGCGACCCTGCTGCGCGTCTTCGACGCCGAGGGGAGGCCGCTCGCCGAGATGATCCTCGGCCGCCGCCGCGTCCGCACCCAGGGCAACCAGCCCGAGGGCATCTATGCCCGCCGCCCCGGTGAGAACCGCGCGTGGCTGGCCGAAGGGCGCCTCGGCGCCGATGCCGACCCCTCGCTCTGGCTCGACCGCGATCTCGCGAGCCTCGCCCCCGCCCGCCTGCGCCGCGTCGAGGTCAACCGCAGCGGCCAGCCGCCGCTCGTGCTGGCCCGCGCGGGCGAGGTGGATGCGCCGCTCGACATCATCACCCCCGCCGAACACCCAGTGGCCGACCGCATCGCGCTGGACGAGGTGGGCCGCGCCTTCGACGGGCTCACCTTCATCGAGGTCCGCACCGACGCGCCCGGCGAGGCGCTGGGCGAGGCGCGCTTCCACTACACGGATGAGGTCACGATCACGCTCCACGCGCATCGCGAGGGAGAGCTCTTCTGGGTGCGCCTCGGCGCGGAAGGCAGTGAGGAGGCGCAGCGGCTCAACGCGCGCTTCCAGGGCTGGGCCTTCCAGCTCGGTCTTTGGAAGGAGAAGGCGATGGTCCCGCGTCTCGAGGACCTGGTCGTTTCGTGACCCGGGAATATCCCGACCGCCCATGGATCGGCATCGGCGTCATCGTCTTCCGCGGCGAGGAGGTTTTGCTGGTCCAACGCGGCAAGCCGCCCCGCATCGGCTCATGGTCGCTGCCCGGCGGCGCGCAGCATGTGGGCGAGGGCGCGCAGGAAGCCGCGCGGCGCGAATTGCTGGAGGAGACGGGCATCACCGTCGGCCCACTCCTGCTCGCCGACGTGATCGATTCCGTCACGCGCGATGAGGCTGGCGCCGTGCGCTACCACTACACCATCGTGGATTACTGCGCCGAATGGGTGGATGGCGAGGCGCGGGCAGGTGACGATGTCAGCGCCGTCGCCTGGGCGCGCCCCGATGAGCTCCCGAAATATGCCCTGACACGCGAAGCGCAGGCGGTGATCGCGCTTTCCCGCAAGCGCCTTGCGGAAGCCCCGGCATGAGCCGCAATCTCGCACGGTAACCCGGGAGAAACGCTCCATGACCCAACGACGCAGCCTCATCCTCGGCGCCGCTTCCCTGCCGCTCGCCGCACCGGCTCTCGCGCAGGGGCGCCCGCTGCGGATCATCGTGCCCTTCCCGCCCGGCGGCGCGGTGGACATCCTGGGCCGCGTCCTGGCCGAGCGGCTGCCCTCAGCACTCGGCACGCCCGTCGTCGTCGAGAACCGCGGCGGTGCCGGCGGGCTGATCGGCGCCGATGCGCTGGCCAAGGGCGACCGTGACGGCACGATGATCGGCCTCATCAGCGTCACCACGCTCTGCGCCTTCCCCTTCATGACCTCCCGCCTGCCCTTCAACCCGCGCACAGACCTCGCCCCCGTCACGCAGATCACCGATGGCGCGCTGCTCTGCGTCGTGAACGCCGAAAAGGCACGGCAGCAGGGCTGGAGCGATTTCCGTCGCCTGATCACCTGGAGCCGGGCGAACCCCGAGCAGTTGAAGATGGGCAGCAGCGGCACGGGCACGACGAGCCACATCAACATCGAGGCGATCAACGCCGAGGCCAACGCCAAGATCCTTCACGTGCCCTATCGCGGCGGCGGCCCCGCCATCACGGACCTGCTGGCCGGCACGATCGACATGATGTTCGACGTGATGCCCGCCCTGATGCCGCATGTGACCGCTGGCCGCTTCCTGCCGCTGGCGGTGAGTTCGGCCGCGCGCCTCTCCATCCTGCCCGAGGTGCCGGGCATGGCGGATTTCGCCGATCTCGGCCTCGGCCGGCACGATGTGGTCACCTGGAACGCGGTGATGGCGCCGGGCGGCACCCCACCCGAGCATATCCAGCGCCTGCATGGCGCGATCCGCAGCGTGGGTGCGCAGGCGGATTTCGTGGAGCGGTTGAAGCCGCTGGGCTACGGCACCGTGACCAGCGCGACCCCGGCCGCACTGACCGCCTTGATCGAGCGCGACACGCCCAATTGGCAACGCCTGGTGCAGCTCTCGGGCGCGCGCCTCGAATAGATGCGGCGCGCGGTTCCGCTCCTCCTGGCGTTGCTGTGCCTCGCCTTGCCCGTGCGGGCGCAGGTGGCAATCGGTGAGAGCGGCTGGACGATCAGCGGCACAGGCACCCTCGCCAGCGACTATGTCTCGCGCGGCATCAGCCAGACCATGGGGCGGATGGCCTACCAGGCCAGCGGCGAGCTGGCGCATGAGAGCGGCGTCTATATCGGCGGCTTCATCGGCAATGTGCGCTTCGCGGGCACCGATGCGCGGGAAGAAATCGATCTCCTCGCCGGCTTCCGCTTCACCTGGGGCGACACCAACTTCGATATCGGCGGCATCGGCACCTTCTACCCGAGCTACTCCAGCGGCCGCGCCAGCGACGCGGTGGATTACGGCGAGGCCTATCTGCGCGTGAACCGCTCATTCGGCCCGGTGAAGCTCATGGCCTCGATCAACGTCTCGCCCAACTACTTCGATGCGACCGGGCTTGGCGTCTATGTCGAGGGCGGGGCGGATTGGGATACGGCCTTCTGGGACCTCACGCTCAGCGCGCGGCTCGGCTACCAGTTCATCGAGAAGAACCCACGCTACGGCACGCCGGACTACACCTGGTGGGGCCTGGCCGTGAGCCGTGATTTCGAGATCGCGGGTGTGGGCACCTTCACGGCCAGCGTGAACTATTTCGACACGACCATCCCCCGCAACCAGTGCCTGAGCGGCCAAGGCGTTCAGCAGGATGTCTGCACGGCGCGCGTGATCGCGGGCCTGACCTTCAAATTTTGAGCACGACGCGCCGCGCCCTGCTGGGACTGACGCTCGCGGCACCCGCCGCAGCGCAGCAGATGGTGCCTGGGGAAGTGGATGGCTCGGCCCTGCTGCCACGGCTGCGCGCGGGCGGCCTCGTTCTCTTCTTCCGGCACGCCGACACGGCGGGCGAGCCTTGTGATCGCAGCTACCGCCTGGGGGACCGCGCCGGCCAGCGCAACCTCTCACCGCGCGGGCGCGCGCAGGCCCGGCGCATCGGCCAGCGCTTCGCGGAGCTTGGCATTCCCGTGCAGTTCCCGGTGCTGGCCGGCCCCGTCTATCGCGCCCGCGACACGGCGGAGGAGGCCTGGGGTTCAGCGCGCGTGCAAGTCACCGACAGCCTGCTCGCCGATGACTATGCCGGTGCGCGGCTGGACTGGGTGCTGGCGGAGCATCGCCGCCTGTTCAACGCGCCGCTGCCGGCGGGCGTGAACCGCGTGCTGGTGGGTCACCGAACGCCCGCCATCATGATCTACGGCCAGAGCGTGGGCGGCACCGCCTTCCCGGAAGGTGCCGCGCTGGTGATCGAGCCCGGCGCAGCACAGCCGCTCGGCATCGTGGAATTCGTGAAGCTGCCCGGCGGTGGCTTCCACGGCTGCTGACGGCAGCGGCTCTCAGACCAGGATGTTGTCGATCAGCCGCACCTGGCCGAGCCAAGCGGCGCCCAGCAGCCGCCCCGGCGCCTCCAACCGCGCCATCTGCGCGAAGTCCTCGGCGCGGCGCAGCGCCACGTAATCCACCTGCCGGAAGCCCGCCTCGCTGAGCCGCGCCTCGGCCTCGCTGCAGGCCTCCTCCGCCCCGGCGCCCGCCCGCAGACGCGTCGCCGCATGCTGAAGTGCGGCGTGCAGCACCGTCGCCCGCTGCCGTGCCTCGGCGTCGAGATAGGCGTTGCGCGAAGAGAGCGCCAAGCCATCCTCCGCCCGGATCGTCGGCACCGTCTCAATGGTCAGCGGCAGCGCGAGGTCGCGGGCCACCTGCCGCACCACCATCACCTGCTGCCAATCCTTCTCGCCGAACACGGCCACATCCGCCGCGCAAAGCCCGAAAAGCCGCGTGCAGACCAGCGCCACGCCGCCGAACATCTGCGGGCGATGCGTGCCCTCCAGCCCCTCCGCGGGCCCGGCCATGGTGATGCGGGTCGCGAAGCCCGGCGGATAGACCGTCGCGACATCCGGCGCGAAGAGCAGGTCGCAGCCTGCCGCCTCGAGCTTCGCGATGTCCCCCGCCTCGTCGCGCGGATAGCGGCCGAGATCCTCATGCGGCGCGAATTGCGTGGGATTGACGAAGATGGTCGCGATCACGCGCGGCGCGAGCTCGCGGGCGCGCGCCACCAGGGCCAGATGGCCCGCATGCAGATAGCCCATGGTCGGCACCAGGGCGATGCGCTCGCCCTGGTTCTTCCAACCCTGGGTGGCGGCGCGAAGTGCGGCCGCGTCCCGAATGACAAGCATCAGACGGCCAGCGACATCCCGATCGGCGGCTTGGCGTCTTCCGGCAGCGGGCAGACATAGGCCCCGCCCGCGCGCGCCGCGTGATCGGCCTTGGCGGCGGCGATGATCTCGGGCTTCGTGAGCGCCTCGACCGCCGTGCTCGCCATCACCTTGGCCACATGCACCATGCCCTTGTGCGCATGCGGCAGCTTGCCCTGCGCCGTCGCCTGCCAGGAATGCAGGGGCGTGCCGATGGCGTGCGTCGCACCGCGCGCCTGCACCGTCGGCACCACCCAGGAGACATCACCCACATCCGTGCTGCCGATCATCGGCGCGCGCTTGGAATCCAGCGGCACGATGCTGGTCGGCAGCGGGTCGTCATTGCGCGGCATGCCCACCTTGCGGAAGGCGGCGGCGATGTCCTCCTCCGAGAGCGTCGCCTGGAATTCGGCAGCGCGCTGGCGGTCCTCGGCGTCGAAGGGCGGCGGGCCCAGGCGGTCCAGCGCATCCTGCATCAGCTTCTCGAGCGGCGTGTTGCCGAGCAGGTTGGACACGGCCGAAATGACCTGCGTCTCGACGCGCGTATCGGTCATCAGCGCCGCGCCATCGGCGATCTTGCGCACGCGCGCCACCAGGCTGTTCAGCGCCTTCACATCGGCCGCGCGGATCAGGTAGCGCACCTTCGCCTTGGCCTGCACCACATTGGGCGCCACGCCGCCGGCATCGAGATAGGCGTAGTGGATGCGGCTTTCCTGCGGGATGTGCTCGCGCAGATAGTTCACGCCGACCGACATGAGCTCGACGGCATCCAGCGCGCTGCGGCCCAGATGGGGCGAGGCGGCGGCATGGCTGGCGCGGCCATGGAAGGTGAAGTCGATGCGCGTATTGGCCAGCGAGATCGGCTCATTCACCGAGGCGAAGCTGCCCGGATGCCAGGAGATGGCGATGTCCACATCGTCGAACAGGCCGGCGCGGGCCATGAAGCCCTTGGCCGCACCACCCTCCTCGGCCGGGCAGCCGTAATAGCGCACGCGGCCCTCGATGCCGTTGGCCTTGAGGTAATCCTTCACCGCGGTGGCGGCGAGCAGCGAGGCCGCGCCCAGCAGGTTGTGGCCGCAGGCATGGCCATTGCCGTCGCCCGGCACGGGGCGGTGCTCGGCGACCCCGGCCTCATTGGAGAGGCCCGGCAGCGCGTCGAATTCGCCCAGGATCGCGATGACCGGGCCGCCCTCGCCCGCCTCGCCCATCATGGCCGTTGGGATGCCGGCAAGCTGCTCCGTCACACGGAAACCCTCGGCATGGAGGTAGGCGGTGTGTTCGGCGGCGGACTTGTGCTCGTTATAGGCCAACTCCGGCATGCCCCAGACGCGGTCGCTCAGCTCGATGGCGGGCTGCGCCTTCTCATCCACGATGCGCCAGACGGGTTCGGTGTTCTGCATGGTCAAATCCCGGAAACAGGAGGGACGGTCTCGGCGAAGGCCGGCCGCGCGGTCATGGCGTCATACCACAGGGTGAGGGCTTGGCGCCCCTCCCGCCACGCAAAGACGGTATGCCGCCGGTCGCAATAGCCAAGCCCGCAGGCGAGCGCGACGGCCTCGACCGAATGCGGCGCGTGGGCATCGAGGTCCAGCGCATCCAGGATGCGATTGGCCCGCACCCGCTCCAACGCCTGGAAGCCCGGCGAGCGCTCATGCTCCGGCCGCCGCAGGTCACGGTTCCAGACCGCGATGCCATCGATGAAGGCGCAAGCCTGGCCGAGGCGGGAAAGCGCCGCCGGCTCGCGCGGCAGCCAGCCCAGATGGGCCAGGATCAGCGGCGTCTCGCAGATCAGCGCGCCGCCATCCAGCAGCGCGGGCACACGCCCGGCTGGGTTGTGGGCGAGTTGCGGCGCGGTGGGGTCGCGCAGGGGCGTCTCCACCTCATCCAGCGCCAGGCCGCGCTCGCGCGCCAGGATGCGGATGATGCGCGCGAAGGGGCTGCCCGGCGCGAAGTAGAGGATCATCGGCGGAGCGAGAGGATATAGGCCACCACCGCGTCCAGCTCCGCCCGGCTCAATTGCCAGTTGGGCATGTTGGCATGCGGCGTCTGCAGGAAGGCGCGCAGGCCGGTCTCGGTCGTGTTCGCGCGGTCGGCGATGCCGGGGAAGCTTGGCGCGGCATCGGCGGCCGGCGGCGGCATGTCGCGGGAGATGACGTGGCAGGCGGCGCACCATTGCCGCGCGACACGCAGCCCCTCGCCCGCCATGGGCTGCTGTTGCGCGGCGGCCGGCCCGGCCATGAGGGCGAGCGGAACCAGGTATCTGAGCATGTCCGAGTCCTCCAGGCCCGGATCGTGTCCTGGCCAGACCCTCTCGGCAATGGAAGCTTCAGTCGAGCCGTAGCGCAGACCGCCGCTCGGCCAGGCCCACCGGGTCGTTCACGGTGGCCAAGCGCGTGGCGGCAAGCGTGGCGAAGCGGTGCAGCAGGGCGCGGCGCCTGGCCGGGGCCAGCGGGTGGGCAGGCGCCGCGCGCAAGGGGCTCGCCTCATAGCCGTCGCAGACCAGCAGCCCGACATCGCCGGGCAGCAGCTCCTGTGGGAAATCCAGGTCCACCGCGAAGTGCAGTTCATCGGAGAAGTCGCGGTAATCCTGCCACTTGCCGTCGCTGAGAAAATCCCGCGCGCAGGACTTCACCTCGATGATCACGAAGCCGCCGTCGGGGCGGAGGGCCAGAATGTCCGCGCGCCTGCCATCGGGCAGCGGCACCTCGGCCAGCGGCGACCAGGCGCAGGCGAGGCAATAGCGCATGGCCGAGCGCGTCACGGCGAAGGTCCGCTGGGGTGCGTCGAGCGTCACAGCAGCGCGTCGATGGCCAGGGCCATGCGGACATCCCGTGCCGAAAGCCCGCTTGCGTCATGGGTGGTGAGGATGATGTCGACGCGATTGTAGATGTTGGACCATTCGGGGTGATGGTCCTGCGCCTCCGCCAGCAGCGCGACGCGGCTCATGAAGCCCCAGGCGGCGCTGAAATCCTGGAAGCGGAAGCGCCGCCGGATGGCGTCACGCCCCGGCACCATCTCCCAATCCGGCAGGCGCTGGGCCAGTTCCGCCCGCGCCCCCTCATCCAGCCGCTCGATCATCCGCCCCTCCCCTTTCCGCCCGCCGCATGGCACAAGCCCCCATGCGCCCGACCACGCCCCCCAGCCTGGAAGACCTGTTGGAGATGGCCGAGGATGCCCTCGCCGCCATCCCCCGCCCGCTGCGCGACATGGTGCGCGGGACCGCCATCATCGTGGAAGAGGTCCCGGAGGATGAGGTGGTGGCCGAGCTCGGCCTGGAAAGCCCCTGGGAGCTGACCGGCCTCTATCGCGGCACGCCGCTCACCCACAAATCCACGCAGGACACGCCGGCCGAGCCCGACACCATCCTGCTCTACCGCGAGCCCATCCTGCTCGAATGGATCGAGACGGGGGAGGATCTGTTCCGCCTCGTCCGCAACGTGCTGCTGCACGAGGTGGGGCACCATTTCGGCCTCTCGGACGAGGATATCGAGCGGCTGGAGAACGAGGACTAGGACCAGCGGCCGCCCAGGGGGCCAAAGCGAAGCGGCAGAGGCCGCGCCCGGCGCTTGATGGCCTCAGAGAGGCGTGATCGCATCCCCCGGCCGGATCACGCCGCCCTTCGTGATCACGCAGTTCAGCCCGGAGCGGTTGGTCAGCGGCCCGAAGAGCGGCTTCCCCAACAGCTTGTCGAGATAGACGCAGGGCACGTTCAGCCGCCCGCCGAAGAGCTCCACCTCGCCCACGCGGAACGCCTTGCCCACCAGATGGTTCAGCGGCACGCCGCGCGTCAGCAGGTTGCGGCGCGTCTCATGCGGCGGCAGCTCGATCTTGTGATCACGTTGGATGGCTTCGAGAGTCTCGATCTCGATGAGCGTCACCTGGCGCTCGGGCTGTGGCTTCTTGCTGTAGGTGCCGCGGCCGGTGGCGTAGCGGTCGCCCTCGATGCCGACGCCGACGATGAGCTTCGCCTCCCGCAACTCCTGCATGTCGGCCGCGGCCTGCTCGGTGATGTGGATGGCGAGCAGGCGCCCGGCCCAGGTGAATTCGCTCAAGGAAGCTCTCCGATCAGGCGATGCTGTTGGCAGGATGTGACCATGGTTGCGCGCGCGCCGCTATCCGGGCTGGATGCCGGTGAGCAGAGGGCGCCAGCGGGTGACTTCCCGCGTGATGAGGCCGGTGAACTCGGCGCCCGTGCCGCCCAGCGGGATGGTCCCCTGCTGGCTGAGGCGGGCGCGCGTCTCCGGTGCTGCGAGTGCCGCCCGAAAGCCCTCGGCCAGGCGCGCCAGCACCGCATCGGGCGTGCCGCGGGGCGCGACGATGGCCGAGGTGGAGCCATTCTCCAGCCCCGGCAGCCCGGCCTGCGTTGCCGTCGGCACATCGGGCAGCAGGGCCAGCCGCTCGGGCGAGGCGACGGCGAGCGCGCTGAGCGTGCCCGCGCGCACATGCTCGGCGACGATGGGCGTCGCTTCGGCTGTCAACGCGACCTGCCCCGCGATCACCGATTGCACGCTGGCCGCACCGCTGCGGAAATGAACCGGCAGGAAGCTGACCCCGGCCAGAGACTGCAGCAGGATCTGCGTGAGATGCGGGCTGCTCCCCGCCCCCGCCGTGCCCCAACTCAGCCCCTCGGGCCGGGCGCGGGCGGCGGCCAGCATGGCGGCGAAGCCCGCGGGCACGCTGCCCGGATGCGCCACCACCACATGCGGCGTGCTGGCCGCCAGCGCCACGGGCGCGAAATCCGTGAGTGGATCATAGCTCATGCGGGGATAGATCACCGGATTGACGGAGAACATGGCGAGCGAGGCCATGAGCAGCGTCGTGCCATCCGGTGCCGCGCGCGCCACATACTCGCCCGCGATGTTTCCATTCGCCCCGGCCCGGTTCTCGGCGACGATGGTGACACCCAGTTCCGCCGCCGCGCGCTCGGCCAGGATGCGGGCGACGAGGTCTGTGATGCCGCCCGCACCGAAAGGGATGACCAGACGGATCACGCGCGTCTGCGCACGCAGCGCGGGCGCGGCCAGCAGGATCGCGGCGGCCGGCAGGGTTCGACGTGTCAGCATGCCCATTCCCCTTGCATCCAGGGCCTCAGCCTCGGACAGCCCGGCCGCGGCCGCCAGCATCGCATGCGACGAAAGCGGCGACGCCAGCCGCGCCCTGCCCAAAGATGATGCGCCGGCTGCCCGCCAGGGGTCAGGCGTCGGCCGTCCGCCGTGGGTATTGCAGGATCAGCAGGTCAGCCCCCTCCGCCCCCGCCTCGGCCTCGCGCGCCGCGTCCTCGGGATGCACATAGACGAGCGAGAGCGGCGGCATGCCGTCCAGGCTCCCGGCCGTCACCACCCAGAACTGGCCCCTCCCGGCCGCCGGGTCCGGCCCCGTGAGGCGCGCGCCGGGCGGCAGGATGTGGCGCCAGGCGCCCAATCCATCAGCATGGAGCCCATCGGCGCGCGGCTCCAGCATTTCCTCCACGCGCGCCGGGCCGGCGATGGCGGGCATGGGCTCGACCGGCGCCGTGGTGGTCTGCCAGGGCCTGCGCCCCGGGATGGCCTTCAGCGCCGCCGCCTCCTGCGCCACGTAGCGGGCGCCCGGGTCATAGCCGTTGCGCAGCGTGAAATAGTGCAGCCCCTCCTCGCCCGCCGTGATCGGGCCATAGGCGGTGTGGGCATTGGTGTAGTGCACCGTCACCGGCCGCACCGGGTGCCGGCCGAGATGGCCGCCGCCGGCCACCACCACCTGGAACTGGTCGGCCGCATGGAAATGCGACTGCACGACGGAACCGGGCGGCTGCTCCACCAGGAAGGCCATGGGGTAATAGGTGCCGGGCGCGGGCGGCGGCGGGCTGTCGGCCGTGCGGTTGGTCCAGTTGGTGCCGATATAGGTGGTGGTGTGGATCGGCACGCCATTGGCGGTGACGGGCCGGCGCGTCGGGCGGACGGCCTCGGCGGAGGCGGCGATGGGCATGGCTTTTCTCCCTGGACGCCGGAAAATCTAGGCCCGGCCCAGGGCGGCGACAACTCCTCCGGACAAATCAGCCGGGGTCACGCCCGAACAGCGTCCGGTACATCAGGCGATAGACATCGACATTGTCCATCGTCCCGGCCTGGCTCACCCGCTCGGCGTTCAAACCCACCGCTCGCACCAGGATGGCGCCCGAGACGTCGGTCAGGGTCGACCAGGCGATGGCGAAAGGATGCCGCACGCCGTTGCGATCGGGCGCGGAGAGCCAGGCGGTGGTGGCCGTGCCGCGCTGGCCATCCAGCGGCGCGCCGTTGCGGTCGCGCTCGGGCAGGTTGGCGCCCTCGCGGATCACGTTCTGCTGCCGCCCGGGGCCGATCACCTGCATGCCGCCCGCATCGGAGTCACAGGTGGTGAGCATCAGCGTGTTCGGGTTGGCCGCCACGAAGCGCCGGAAGACGCCGATCGCCGCATCCGCGCGGATGCCGGCCTCGATTGCGCCGGCCGCATTGTTCACATTGCCGAAATTGTCGGTCCCCTCCTCCTCGGCCACCAGAAAGAACCCGTCCGGCGCGCGGGAGAGGAAGCGCAGCGCCGCCTCGCTCATCTCGGCGATGCTGGGGGCGCTGGGGACGTAGTGCGGCAGGTTCTCGCGGGCGAGGGTTTCCTCGTTGCGGTCATGGAAGCTGTGGTCATGCGCGAAGATGCCCCAGAGCTTTTCCGTGCCGGCCGGCACCGCGGCCAGCTCCTCCTTCGTGAAGACGATGGTGTAGCCGCGCTGGCGCAGCAGCTCGATCAGGTTCAGCCCATCCTCGCGCGCCCCCTCGCCGAAGCGGCCCTGCATGCCGCGCGGCAGGTACCAGCGCTCGCCGCCCGCCAGATGCAGCTGCACGCCGGATTCGACGACGAGGCGGGTGATCTCGGCGAGGTTGTTGCGGCGCGGCGTGCTGGCGACGAAGGCCGCCGTCCCCGGCTCGTAGGCGGCCCCCGTCTGCACGAGGCCGACCCATTTGCCGCGCGCCAGCGCCTCCTTCGCGATCGAGCCCTCGAAGCCCGAGAGGCCGCGGATCGGTTGGTCGCCATCCATGCCGAAGCTGTCGGCCTGGACGCGCCGGCCGAAGGCATGGGTGGTGGCGCCCCCATGCGAGGTGCTGGTCAGCCCGTCCTTCATGTGGCCGAGATAGACGGCGCTGTGCGGCAGCCGGTCCCACTCCGTCCGGCCATCGGGGCCCACGCTCACCATGCGCACCGCGCCCCAGGCGGCGACGCCGAAGCCGTCAGGATGGAAGAAGATGACATTGGTCGGCCGGGGCGCGCCTTGCGCCGCGGCAGGGCCATGCGCGGCCAAGGCCAGGGCGGCGGTGGAGGCGAAGAGGCTGCGGCGGTTCATGCGGTGCTCCCGGGCGTTTGCTCCTGAGGTAATGCCGCCCCGCCCGATTGGCCAGCGACAGCGACGTTAAACCTGCCGGGCGGCGCCCAGCAGGATCACCGCCGTGCCCACCAGGCACAGCGCCACGCCCGCCAGGTCCCAGGCGGTCGGCCGCAGCCCTTCCGCCAGCATGAGCCAGGCGAGCGTCGCCGCGACATAGATCCCGCCATAGGCCGCGAAGGCCCGCCCCGCCGCGATCTCGCCCGGAACCAGCGTGAGCAGCCAGGCGAAGGCGATGAGCGCGCCCACGCCCGGCAGCAGCCAGAGCACGGACGCCCCCTGGCGCAGCACCGCCCAGAACGCGAAGCAGCCGGCGATCTCGAAGACCGCCGCCAGCGCGAAGATCAGCCCGGCGCCCAAAGGGGCGGTCAGAGGCCCGATAGCGCTTCGCAGACCCGCGCCACCTGCTCATCCGTCAGTTCGGGATACATGGGCAGGCTGAACACCTCCTCCGCCGCGCGCGCCGTCTCGGCGCAATTGGCGGGGCCGAGCGGCACGCGGCCGGCATAGGCGGGCTGGCTGTGCACCGGCATGGGGTAATGGATGCCGGTGCCGATGCCGCGCGCCTTCAGCGCGAACATGAACTCATCGCGCTTCGGGTGGCGCAGCACGTAAAGATGGAAGACGTGATGCGCGCCCTCGCGCCGCACCGGCGGCGTCAGCGCCGTGCCGGCCAGCGCCGCGTCATAGGCGGCGGCGATCTGCCGGCGGCGGTCATTCTGCCGGTCCAGGTGCTGGAGCTTCACCCGCAGGATGGCGGCCTGCACCTCGTCCAGGCGGGAGTTCACCCCCTGCAGATCACTGATATAGCGCCGCTTCCAACCATATTGCCGGATCGCGCCGATCCGCGCCGCAAGCTCCGGGTCCGGCGTGGCCAGGATGCCGCCATCGCCCAGGGCGCCCAGATTCTTGGTCGGATAGAGGCTGAAGGCCGCCGCATGCCCGATGGTGCCAAGCTTGGCGCCGCCCAGCATCGCGCCATGGCATTGCGCGCAATCCTCGATGAGGAAGACGCCCGCCTCGTCACAGGCCGCCTTGATGGGGCCAAGATCCACCGCCTGCCCGTAGATATGCACCGGAATCACGGCGCGGATCGGCGGCAGGCCGGGCGGCGGGTCCGCCAGGACCGAGGCCAGCTCATCCGGGTCCATGGTGTAGGTGTCGGGGTCGATGTCGAGCAGCAGGGGCGTGGCGCCCACCATCTCGATGGCGGCGACGGTCGCGACCGCGGTGTGGCTCACGGTGACGACCGTGCTGCCCTCGCCGATGCCCATGCCGCGCAGGATGAGCATGATGGCATCCGTGCCATTGGCGCAGCCCACCGCATGCATGGCGGGCGCGCCCGGCTGGTCGCCGAGCCAGGCGGCGAATTCCGCCTCGAAGGCCTCGCCCTCGCGGCCTAGGATGTACCAGCCCGAGGCCAGCGCACGGGCGACGGCGGCGTCGATCTCCGGCTGCAGGGCCCGGTAGCCGGCGCCGGGATCGGCGAAGGGGAGGATGGCGGGGGAGGCGTTCATCGGCATGGCTCTTGATGGCGGTTCGCCTCGGCCCCGGCGGCCTTCGGCGGTGTGATGGGGCGGGCGGCCCTCATTTCGGCGCGTCGCTGAAAATGTAGTCGCTCATGCGCTCCCGATACCAGTCCAGGCTCCGGCGCAGCCCTTCCTCCAGGCTGACCTGCGGCGCCCAGCCGGTGGCGGCGCGGAAGGCCTGGTCATCGGCGTGATAGCTGCCGATGTCGATCGGCGCGCGGTCGGCCGGGAATTCCCGCGTGGTGAAGCGGCCCTGGCCGTCATTGGCCGCGATGACCAGATGCGCGAGGTCGAGCAGGGAGACGGGCGGCGCACCGCCCAGGTTGAAGACATGGCCGGCCACATCGGGGCTGCCGGCCTGTTCGGCCGCCACCAGGAAGGCGCGCGTCACATCATCCACATAGGCGAGGTCGCGCAGCTGCGCGCCGCCCCAGACCTCGAAGGGCTCATTCTCCAGCAGGCGGCGCAGCCAGATGCCGAGGAAGGTCTGCCGCGCATCGGCGATGCGCAGGCGCGGACCGTAGCAATTGGTGAGCCTCAGCGAGACGACGGGCCGGCCCAGCACCCGGTTCTCCAGCATCCAGTACTGCTCGCCCGCCCATTTGGAGACGCCATTGGCATCGGGCGGGTTCACCGGGTGCAGCTCGTTCACCGGCAGGCTGATCGGGCGCCCGTAGAACTGGCGCGTCGAGGCATGGATCACGGCCGCCTTGGGCGCGGCCTCGCGCATCACCTGCACGAGGCGCACCTGGGCCACGGCATTGATGGCGATGTCGAAGACCGGGTCCTTCTGGCCGCCCATGTGGCTGGTCTGGGCCGCCATGTTGAACAGCACGTCCACGCCCTGGCAGAGGGTCGCGAGCTCCGTGTCGCGCAGGTCGCCGCGCACCAGCATGACGCCGGCCCCTTCGAGATTGGCCGGGTTGGCGCCGCCATCGGGCAGCATGGCATCGAGCGCCGTGACGCGCGCGCCGAGACCCGCCAGGGCATGGCAGAGATTGCTGCCGAGGAAGCCCGCCCCACCCGTCACCAGAACCCGCTTCCGGCGCCAGAAGCCCGGATCACCCAAACCAGAACTCACGTTCGCCACCTGTGTTCGACGTCCCTCATCATGGCCCGCATTGCGGCGGAATCACGCCAGCGGCGTGGTATCATTTATCCGTCGCCCGTGTGCCCCCGCCATGGCTGCGCATGATCTCGGCAAAGCCGAAGAGCAGCAGCAGCTGGCCCAGGATCATCTGGATCGCCGCCAGCAGCCGGATGCCGTCATCGGCGGGCTGGATGTCGCCATAGCCCACCGTCGAGAGCGTGACGATGCTGAAATGCAGCGCATCCGAGAAGGCGAGCCGCCCCGGCTGGCCCATCAGGATGAAGATCTCGCCCCGCGAGAACTCATCGGCGATCCGGTAGAAGCAGGCGAAGGCGACCGAGAGCAGCGCGAAGAGGCTGACATAGGTGGCGATCGGCACGGCGAGGAACTGCAGCCGCATGCCGACCCGCCGCAGGATGGCCGAGATATCCACGAGCAGCCGCACGATATGGCCGACCGAGACGGCGCCGATGATGGCGATGCCGGCCATGGCCAGCAGCAGGGCCAGGGTCTGCCACTCCGGCATGGCCCGGTTGATCGGTGCGGAGAGCGAGACGATGCCGATCATGCCCGTCGGCAGCAGCCAGCGGACGGCGCGGGGAAAGTGGCGGAGGTCCGCGCCGCCCTCGGCCGAGGCGGCGGCGGCCAGCACGTCCCGCCGCGCCCAGCAAGCCAGCACGAAGGCCAGCACCGGCAGGAGGAAGGCGACCGAGCGCGACCAGGCCGCCGCTGCCGGGAAGGAGGCCTGGCCGATCACCACGAAAAGGCTCACGTAGATCGCGAGCCCATTTGCGGCGCCCAGCGCGAACATCAGCCCATGCGGGAAAATGAAGTGTAGCCCGCCGAGCGCGAGGCTCGCGATCAGCAGCGTGACGATGGAAAAGATCCAGCCCTGGTCGGAGACGCCCATGGCCACCAGCAGCATGAAGGCCAGCGTCAGCCCCGTCGCCAGCAGGGCGCGGCGGCGGGGCGAGGGCACCTCCATCAGGGCAGCGCCGCGACCCCGGTGATCTCGACGCGCCAGGCCGGATCCACCAGCGGCGCCTGGATGGTCATGCGCGCGGGCTTGTTGCCCCGATCGAGCCACGCGTCCCAGGCGCGGTTCATCGCTGGCGCATCCGCGATGTCGCGCAGGATGATCTGCACGCTGAGCAGATTCGCCTTGCTGGTCCCGGCCTCGGCCAGCAGGGCGTCGATCTGGGCCAGGATATCGGCCGTCTGGCCCTCGGCGTCCAGTGTCGCGTCATCGGCCACCTGGCCCGCGAGCCAGACCAGCCCGCCATGCACCACGGCGCCCGAAAGCCGCCCCTCCTCCGCCAGACGTCGGATCATCACATCACCCCTTTTTTCCGCGCCCCGGTTGAGCCACATAGCGCGCCATGCAGACTCTACTCGACCGTGCGATGATCGCCAGCCGCTACATCCTGGCGGTCTTCTACCTCGGGCTTGCCGTGGCGCTGGCCGCCTATGCCGTCAAGTTCGGGTTCAAGGTCTGGAAATTCGCGACCACCATCCTGACCGAGACGGATGACAACCAGATCCTCCTCAGCATCCTCTACCTCGTGGACAGCGCGCTGGTGGCGTCGCTCGTCGCGATGGTGGCCATCTCCTCCTATGACAGCCTCGTCTCCCGCCTGATCAATGAGCAGGGCAAGTCCGAGATCGAATGGGTCTCCAACCTCGATCCGGGCAATCTGAAGCTGAAGGTGGGCCTCGCCATCATCGCCATCAGCTCGATCCACCTGCTGCAGAAATTCATGAATGTGGACAGCCTGGATGACCGGGCGCTGACCTGGGGCGTCATCATCCACATGTGCTTCGTGGTCGGCGCGCTGGTGCTGGCCTTCATCGACAAGATGCAGGCACAGACCAAGCTGATCGCCAAGGGCTCAAAGCCGAAGGAAGGCTGACGAAACCGAGGCGCCCCGGTTTTCGTTGACACCCTGCCTCGCGGCGTCGAGAAGATGAACATTATGACATCTTCGGCGCAGCGTCCCCCCTCCCTCTTCCGCAGCTTCCTCAAGGGCGAAGCGAGCGGCGGCATCGCCCTGATGATCGCGGCGGCCCTCGGCCTCATCGTCGCGAATTCCGCGCTCGCACCGGCCTATTTCGCCGTGCTCAAGACCTATGTCGCGGGCCTCAGCATCCACCACTGGATCAATGACGCGCTGATGGCGCTGTTCTTCCTGCTGGTGGGCCTCGAGATCAAGCGCGAGTTCCTGGACGGGCAGCTTTCGCGCTGGTCGCAGCGAATCCTGCCGGGCCTGGCCGCCGTGGGCGGCATGGTGGCGCCGGCACTGATCTATGTCGCCTTCAACGCCGGCAATCCCGAGACGCTGCGCGGTTGGGCGATTCCAGCCGCGACCGACATTGCCTTCGCGCTCGGCGTGCTGGCGCTTCTGGGCAAGCGCGTGCCGCTTTCGCTGAAGGTCTTCCTCACCGCCGTTGCCATCATCGATGACCTGCTGGCGGTGATCGTGATCGCGCTCTTCTACACGGAGGAGTTGTCGCTCTTCTGGCTCGGCCTCGCGGGTGGGGCGCTGCTGGCGCTGGTCCTGCTCAATCGCCTCAAGGTGATGGCGCTGCTGCCCTATCTGCTGGTCGGCGCCGTGCTGTGGTTCCTGGTCCTGAAGTCCGGCGTGCACGCGACGCTGGCCGGCGTGGCGCTGGCACTGACCATTCCGCTCACCCCCTCCCCGGCCGCGCCGGACGCTGCGGATTCTCCGCTGCACATCCTGGAGCACGCGCTGCATCCCTGGGTGGCCTTCCTGGTCGTGCCCGTCTTCGGCTTCGCCAATGCCGGCGTCTCCCTCGCGGGGATGAGCTGGGCCGCGCTGCTGGCGCCGGTGCCGATCGGCGTCGCGGCGGGCCTCTTCCTCGGCAAGCAGGTGGGCGTCTTCGGCATCACCTGGCTCGCCATCCGGCTGGGCCTGGCCGAGAAGCCGGCGCGCGCCAGCTTCGCGCAGATCTATGGCGTGGCGCTGCTGGCCGGCATCGGTTTCACCATGAGCCTCTTCATCGGGATGCTCGCCTTCGACGAGTCGGAGGCGCTGCAGGCCGCGGTGAAGATCGGCGTGCTGGCGGGCTCGCTGCTCTCGGCATTGTGCGGCGCGATCCTGCTGGTGCTGGCCGCGCCGAAGCCCCGCCCTGGCTGAGGCCGCCTCAGACCTCTTCCACGCTGGCGACGCCGGCGACCAGCTTCATCGCCTGCATCATGCGCGGCGAGACGTTCCAGCCGCCGGGCAGCGTCACCTCCACCTCCTGGCCCGGGGCGAGGCGGGGGATCAGGCTGACGCGCCCCTTGCCTCGGCCGTCGCGCTCCAGGATGGCGCGGATATCGGGCACGGCGGTCGCCGCATCGATGAAGATGCGCATCCCCTGCCCCACGCCGGCCGCCGCCTTGTCCAGCCGCTCGACATCCATGGCGGTCAGCCGCAGCGCCTCGCCCTCCAGCTTCGCCTCGGCGGTGATGAGCAGCGCCGTGCCTTCCTCCAGCATGTCGCGGGAGCGGTTCAGCACCTCGCTGAAGAAGGTCACCTCATAGCTGCCCGCCTGGTCGGAGAGGCTGATCCAGGCCATGCGGCTGCCGGTGCGCGTGTTGCGTTCCTTCTTCGCATTCACCGTACCGGCGAGCTTCAGGCGGGTGGAGCCGGCGCGCGCGCGGTCCCCGATCAGGGCGGAGGGTGTCGCGCCCAGCCGCCGCAGCGCGCCCTTGTACTCGTCGAGCGGATGGGCCGAGAGGTGGAAGCCGACCGCCTCCGCCTCGAAGCCGAGCTTGTCGAGCTGCGGCCAATCCGGGATCTCCGGCAGGCGCAACAGGGGCGGCCCCTGCTCCACCTCGCCGAAGAGGCCGATCTGGTTGCTGGCGCGATCCTCGGCCGTCGCCTGGGCGCGGCGCAGCACGGTCTCCGCGCCGGCCACGAGGCGCGCGCGATTGCCCTCCAGGCTGTCGAAGGCGCCGGCCTTGGCGAGGTTCTCCAGCTGCATCTTGTTCAGCAGCTTCGGGTCCACCCGCGCCGCGAAATCCGCGATGCTGGTGAAGGGCGCATCGCGCGCGGCCACGAGATCCCGCATGGCCTGCAGCCCCACGCGCTTGATGGCGGCGAGCGCGAAGCGGATCGCCGGGCCGTCCTCGCGATCCTCGATGGTGAATTCGGCGCCGCTCTTGTTGATGTCGGGCGGCAGCACCTTGATGCCCAGGCGCGCCGCCTCCTGCATGTGCGAGGCGAGCTTCTCCGTCTTGTCGAGATCGAGCGACATGGAAGCGGCTAGGAAGGCGACCGGATGGTTCGCCTTCAGCCAGGCCGTGTGATAGGCGACCAAGGCGTAGGCCGCCGCGTGCGATTTGTTGAAGCCGTAATTGGCGAATTTCTCCATGAGGTCGAAGACCTCGCCCGCCTTCTCGGCCGGCACGCCGTTCTTCGCCGCGCCCTCGCAGAAGATGGCGCGCTGCTTCGCCATCGCGGCAGCGTCCTTCTTGCCCATGGCGCGCCGCAGCAGGTCGGCGCCGCCCAGCGAATAGCCGGCCATGACCTGGGCGATCTGCATCACCTGCTCCTGGTAGACCATGATGCCGTAGGTCTCGGCCAGGATGTGGTGGATGGAGGCGTGCGGCGCCTCCCACTTCTCGCCATGCTTGCGGGCGCAATAGGCCGGGATGTTCTCCATCGGGCCCGGCCGGTAGAGCGAGACGGCGGCGATCAGGTCCTCGAAGCGGTCGGGGCGCATGGAGCGCAGGCAGTCCCGCATGCCCTGGCCTTCGAACTGGAACACGCCGGCCGCATCGCCCTTGGCCAGCATGGCGTAGGTGCGCTCGTCATCCAGCGGCAGCTTGTCGAGGTCCACCTCGATGCCGCGTGCCTTGAGCAGCTGCACCGCGCGCTGCAGCACCGTCAGCGTCTTCAGGCCCAGGAAGTCGAACTTCACCAGGCTCGCCTGCTCGACATATTTCATCGAGTACTGGGTGATGAGCGAGGGCGAGCGCGGGTCGCGGTAGATCGAGGTGATCTCGATCAGCGGCTTGCGGCCGATGACCACGCCGGCCGCATGGGTGGAGGCGTTGCGATAAAGCCCCTCCACCTGGAGCGCCGTGTCCAGCAGCTTGGCGATGGCCTCGTCCGTCTCCTGCATTTCCTGCAGCTTGGGCTCGCCCTTGATGGCATCGGCGAGGCTGACGGGATTGGCCGGGTTGTTCGGGATCAGGCTCGCGATCTTGTCCACCTGGCCATAGGGCATGCCCAGCACGCGCCCCACATCGCGCACCGCCGCCTTCGCTTGCAGCTTGCCGAAGGTGATGATCTGCGCGACGCGATCCGCGCCATATTCGCGGCGGACATAGTCGATCACCTCATCGCGCCGGTCCTGGCAGAAATCGATGTCGAAGTCCGGCATCGAGACGCGTTCGGGATTGAGGAAGCGCTCGAACAGCAGCCCGAAGCGCAGCGGGTCGAGATCCGTGATGGAGAGCGCCCAGGCCGCGACGGAACCGGCACCCGAGCCACGGCCCGGCCCCACCGGAATATCGTGCTGCTTCGCCCATTGGATGAAGTCCGCCACGATCAGGAAGTAGCCGGAGAAGCCCATCTGCTCGATGACGCCGAGCTCGTATTCCAGGCGCTCGGCATGCTCGGCGGGCACGCCGTCGGGGAAGCGGCGCTTCAGGCCTTCGCGCGCCATGTCGGCCACCGTCTCCGCCTCGGTGCGGCCGGGCAGGACTTTCGGGCAGATCGGCAGCTCGGGCTTCTTCGATTCCGCCATCACGGCGCACATGCGCGCGATGGCGAGGGTGTTGTCGCAGGCCTCCGGCAGGTCGGCGAAGAGGGCGCGCATGGCATCTGCCGGCTTGAACCAGTGATGCGGCGTGACGCGGCGGCGATTCTGCTCGGCCACCAGGCGGCCCTCGGCGATGCAGAGCAGCGCGTCATGCGCCACATGCGTCTTCTCCTCGGCGAAGTAGACGTCATTGGTGGCGACGATCGGCAGGCCGGCCTCATCCGCGAGGCGCAGCAGGCCGGGCTCCAGCGCCTGTTGCCGGTCCGTGTGGTGGCGCATCAGTTCCACCACCAGGCGCCCGTCATAGGCCTCGCCCAGTTCCTTCAGAAGCCGCACCGCCGCCTCCCGCCGCCCCTCGGCCAACAGGCGGGAGAGCGGGCCGTGATCGCCGCCCGTCAGCAGCATCAGGCCAGGCGCGTGGGAGAGCAGCTGCTCCAGAGAAAGGGCGGGCTTGCCCGAGACATCCTCGCCCAGCCAGCCCAGCGAGGAGAGGCGCTGCAGGTTCTCCAGCCCCTGCGCGTTCATGGCGAGTGCGACCACCGCATCCGCACCGGCGCGCAGCGCCTCGGGCCGCTCCTCGCCGGTCGCGGCGCGGGAGAGCCAGAGCTGGCAGCCCATGATGGGCTGGATGCCCTTGCCCGAGGCGTATTGCGCGAATTCCAGGGCGCCAAACAGGTTCGCCGTATCCGTCAGCGCCACGGCCGGCATGCCGGCGGCCAAGGCGAGGCCCGGCAGCTTGTCCACCTTGATGGCGCCCTCGCTCAGCGAATAGGACGAATGGGTGTGCAGGTGGATGAAGGAATCGGCCATGGCGCGAGTTTAGCGCGCCTTCACCGCCGCGCGCGCACCATGTCCAGCACCGCGATGAAGAAGGCGCCCATGGCCAACTGCAACCCCAGCAGCATGGCCGTCATGGAGGCGATGGCCAGCCGCATCGTCCCATGCCCTCCGATCTCGCCGAAGCTGACCGATCCCCAGATCACCACCGCCGCCAGGCCCAGCAGCAGGCCGAGCACGAACAAGCCCAACGCCGTCAGCAGCGCGGGCTCCAGCCCGAAGCGCGCCAGGAAGGCGGTGAGCAAGGGCTGCTCCGGCACCAGCCCCTCGCGCGCCCCATGGATGCGGGCGAAGGCCCAGAAGAGGATGAGCTGGAAGCCCATGCTCACCGCCGCCGAGGCGTAGAGCAGCGTGTGCACGTCGAGCGTGACACCACCCAGCTTTGCCGGCCCGGTCAGCAGCGCGCCCATGCCGAAGAGGCCGCCCAGGAAGAGGATCAGCCCCGGATAGAGGAAGAGCCAGCGCGGGCAGAAGACCAGCAGGAAGCGCAGATGCCGCCAGCCATCCCGCCAGGAGCGCAGATGCGGCGGACGGGAACGGCCATCGGGGGAGAGCGTCGTCGGCACCTCGGTGATGCGCAGCTTCTGCAACGTGGCCTTCACCACCATCTCGCTCGCGAATTCCATGCCGGGCGCGCGCAGGTCGAGCCCGAGGATGGCGTCGCGGTTGAAGCCGCGCAGACCGCAGTGGAAATCGCCGCTCGGGCTGCCGAAGAAGACGCGGCCGATCGTCGTCAGCACCGGGTTGCCGAGGTAGCGGTGCAAAGGCGGCATGGCGCCGGGCTTGATGCCGCCCTTGAAGCGGTTGCCCATGACGAGGTCATGGCCCTCGCGCAGCTTGGCCACGAAGGGGTCGAGGTTCTCGAAGTCATAGCTGTCATCGCTGTCGCCCATGATGACGAAGCGGCCGCGCGCGCCCTTGATGCCCGCGATCAGCGCCGCGCCATAGCCGCGCTCGGGCACCGGCAGCACCCGCGCGCCGAGGCTCTCCGCGATCGCCTGGCTGCCATCGGTGCTGCCATTGTCGGCGATCAGCACCTCGCCCTGGACGCCGCTG
Source organism: Roseococcus sp. SDR (assembly GCF_019083995.1). GTDB lineage: Bacteria > Pseudomonadota > Alphaproteobacteria > Acetobacterales > Acetobacteraceae > Roseococcus. Next base: position 135,203 of record NZ_JAHRCU010000008.1, on the reverse strand, counting down.
CGCGCCAGGTAGCCCATCGCCTTGCGGATGCAGGTGGCGAGCGTCTCCGCCTCGTTCAGGCAGGGCATCAGGATGGTGAGTTCGAGCGACGCGGCGGTCATGGATTCTCCTCGGCCGGTCCCGGCTGGGGCCATATATGGGGTGATGCGCGGCCCGGGAACCCGGTCAGCCCCGGCGGAGCGTCCGCCACAGCAGGATCAGCGGCAAGGCGAGGCCCAGCAGAAGCGCGGGCATGGCGGGCGAGAGGTAGAGCATGTTCACGCTCGGGATGGCGACCGTGTCGAGATAGGCCAGCAGCGCCACGCGGGTGGCATAGATCAGATAGGCCCCCGCGCAGAGCGCCAGCATGGGCCAGCAGGCGCGCTCCGGCCGGGCGCGCCAGAGCCAGGGCAGCGCCAGCAGCGCCAGCAGCGCCGCCACCTGCAGCAGCGGCCCCAGGATGCCCCAGACGCGCATCCACCCCTCCAACCCGCGCAGCAATCGTGTCGCGCGCTCCACGGCGAGCGAGGGGAAGGGATAGGGCGGCGTCGCCTCCGGCCGCAGCACGTCCACGAAGAGGTCTCCGCGCACGACGTCGAGGAAGGCCGAGCCGCGGGGTTCCAGCTCCCCGCCGGAGAAATAGACCGAGCGCAGCCGCCGCGGATCGGGCAGCCCGACCGGCGCGAGACCGGTGGTCCAGACCTGCCAGGCGGCGCCCAGCGTGGGCAGGATATAGGCGGCGCGAAACCGCGGGGCCAGGCTGTGGCGCGCCGGCAGGCAGGCGAGTTGGCCGCTGGCGCAGGCGGCGTTCACCTCCTCGGCCAGGCGCAGGTTGAAGCGCTGGACCGCGACGGCATCGGTGTGGCCGGCGACGACCACGGTGGCATCGCGCAGCGCCCACATGAACCAGGCGGCGCGGAACTCGGCGTCGCAGGGGGTGATGCGGTAGGTCTGGCAGCCGACATTGAGGTAGTCCTGCCCGCGGGTGCCCTCGAAATAGGGGGCAAGCTCGGCCGCCGCCGGACTCGCCGCGAACAATTCCGGCAGCCGCGCCCGGGGCAGCACGATGAGCGAGGGCTCCTCGGGCCCCAGGCGGGCCAGCGCCGAATAGGCGGCGATGAAGGCGGGGTCGCGGAACTCCACGGTGCGGAAGACGCCATAGACCCGGGCGTTCATGGCGCTCACCGCCAGCACCGGCAGCACGGCCATGACGCCGCAGGCCAGCAGCGCCACCGCCTCGGCCCGCCAGGAGGCGGGCGTCCAGCCGCGCCAGAAGGCGAGGCCGCGCAGCAGCAGGCAGCCCAGCAGGAAGGGCAGGATCCAGACCCCCTCCTCGCGCGTCAGGTGGAAGAGGCCGAGGGCAAGGCCCAGCGCCGCGGCGAGGCTGAGCCGCGCCGCGAGCCCCTCGCCCGACCAGCGCACCCACCAGAGCAGCAGGGCCAGGATCATCAGCAGGGTGGGCGTGTAGAAGCCCTCGCGGATGATCCGCAGGTTCTCGGTGCCATAGAGGCCTGGGTTGGCCAGCAGCAGGACCAGCAGAGCAAACAGCGCGCCCTCCTGCGGGATCCAGCGCGAAAGCGCCCGCACCAGCAGCAGCGCGGCCGCCGCATAGAGCAGCGCCTGGGCCAGCAGGGCGGGGATGGCCAGCCCGCCCGTCAGCGCCAGCCAGAGCGGATAGCCGACCCCCTTGGCCAGGGTGAACTGCGTGTAGGGGCCGAGCCATTGGCCGCTGAGGATCAGCGCCGCATGGCGGACGAAGAGCGCGTCATCCACGCCCGCATTGGGAATGGCCATCAGCGGCAGGCTGGCCCAGACCCAGGCGAAGCCGGCCAGCAGCAGGCCGTAGGGCAGGATCCAGGGGCGGCTTGGCATGCGCGCGGGGTAGCCCAGCGCCAGGGCGCCAGCAACCCGAGCTCGAAACGAGAAAGCCCGCCGCCCGGCCTCTGCCGGACGGCGGGCTCATCATGGGCGGAGGCTGAGCCTTACAGGCCGGCCTGGGTCACGAACTTGGTGTTGAGGTAGGCCTCGATCGCCTCATCGCCGCCCTCGGTGCCGTAGCCGCTGTCCTTCACGCCGCCGAAGGGCACTTCGGGGATGGCGAGGCCCAGGTGGTTGATGGTCATCATCCCCACCTCGACGCCGGCCGCGAGCGCGGAGGCCGTCTTGCCGCTGCCGGTGAAGGCGTAGCTGGCGAGGCCGAAGGGCAGGCGGTTCGCCTCGCTCACCACTTCGTCCAGCGTCTTGAAGGGGCGCATCAGGGCGACGGGGCCGAAGGGCTCCTCGTTCATCGCGCGCATGTCGGTGGTGACACCCGCCACCACTGTCGGCTCGAAGAAATAGCCCTTGTTGCCGATGCGGTTGCCGCCGGTGACGACCTCGGCGCCCTTCTGCTTGGCATCGGCGATCAGCACCTCCATCTGCGGCACGCGGCGCTCATTGGCCATCGGGCCCATCTGGGTATCGGCCTCCAGGCCATTGCCGACCTTCAGCGCCTTGGCATGGCCCACGAAGCTCGCGACGAACTGGTCATAGACGCGCTCCTGCACCAGGAAGCGCGTCGGGCTGACGCAGACCTGGCCGGCGTTGCGGAACTTGGCGAAAGCGAGCGTCTTGGCCGCGTGCTCCACATCGGCATCGTCGAAGACCATCGCCGGCGCATGGCCGCCCAATTCCATCGTCACGCGCTTCATGTGCTGGCCGGCCATGGCGGCCAGCATCTTGCCCACGGGGGTGGAGCCGGTGAACGTCACCTTGCGGATGATCGGGCTCGCGATGAGGTAGGAGCTGATCTCGCTCGGCACGCCGTAGACCAGGCCGATCACATCGCCCGGCACGCCGGCATCGAGGAAGCACTTGATGAGCGCGGCCGGGCTGGCCGGCGTCTCTTCCGGCGCCTTCACGATGATCGAGCAGCCGGTGGTCAGCGCCGCCGAGAGCTTGCGGACGATCTGGTTGATCGGGAAGTTCCAGGGCGTGAAGGCGGCGACGGGGCCGACCGGCTCCTTGATCGTCATCTGGTAGACGCCGGGGGCGCGGGCCGGGATGACATGGCCATAGGCGCGGCGGCCTTCCTCGGCGAACCAGTCGATGGTGTCCGCACCACCCATGATCTCGACCTTGGCCTCGCCCAGCGGCTTGCCCTGCTCCATCGTCATGAGCTTGGCGATCTCATCGGCGCGGGAGCGCATCAGGTCCGCCGCCTTGCGCATCATCTTGGAGCGGTCATAGGTGCCGACCTTGCGCCAGGCCGCGAAGCCGCGCTCGGTGGCCGCCAGCGCCGCGTCCAGATCCTTGATCGAGGCATGGGCGACGGTGCCGATCACCTCCTCATTGGCGGGGTTCAGGACGTCGATCTTGCGACCGCCCTCGCCCTCGCGCCATTCGCCGGCGATGTGCAGCAGGGTGTTGGGATAATCGGCCATGGGGGTCTCTCCGGTTGCTTTGGCGAGAAGGTGGGGCAGCTTCGCCGAAGGCACAACCCAGGGGGCGGCGTCAGAGCTTCAGGTCGGCCGCGACCTGCACGACATGCCCCTCGGGGCCCAGAAGCTCGGCCAGGGCCTGGAGGCCGGCCACGCCGCAGGCGATGTCCTGCTCGCCATTGCCACCCGAGAGGCCGATGCCGCCGACGACTTCGCCGTTCAGCACGATGGGAAAGCCGCCGACGAAGACCGCGAAGCGCCCCTCGAAGCTCCATTGGATGCCGAAGGCCTCATTGCCCGGCAGAGCCGGCCCGTTGGGCGGCGTGTTGAACAGATGGGTGGAGCGCTTGTGCCCGGCCGCGGTGAAGGCCTTGTTCCAGGCGATCTGGGGCCCCGTGATGCGGGCGCCATCCATGCGCTCCAGCAGGATGGGCACGCCGCCCTCATCCACGATGCACACGCTCTGCCGCACGCCGATCTCCAGCGCCTTGGCCGTGGCGCCGGCCACCATCGCCCGCGCCTCGCGGGTTTCGAGCTTCAGGGCGGATTTCATGCAGCGGTTCCCTGAGCAGGCTTGGGCGGCCAGGAGATGCTGGCATCGCCGTTCACGAAGGTCTGGCAGGCCATGCGCCAGCCGGCGGCGAATTCCTCCTCCGTCAGATGCTTGCGCTCCTTGGCCGTGACGGCGGAGGCGTGTTCCAGGCCGGCCTCGAAGCGGCAGCGGCAGGTGCCGCAATGCCCGCCGCCGCATTTGAAGGGAATGCCGCCCTTCTCGCGGATGGAGATGCGCAGCAGGCTGCCACCGGCCGCGGCCTCCACCTGCTTGCCGTCATTGCTCACGAAGGTCACGCGGATGCGCGGCGCCTCAGCCTCGCTCATTGACGAACCAGCTCGGCCTCGACGCTGCGGAAGCGGGTGAGATGCGAGAGCTCCGCCCGCGCCGCATCGAGATCGGCGAAGCGGGGCAGGAACTTGCTGGGCACCAGGTTCAGGATCGGCTCGCCGGCCAGATCCACCACGCGCAGCTTGGTCTCGTGCTGCAATTCCGCGATCACGAATTGCGCGCGCAGCTTGCCCTGAGCCTGGTAGTCATAGGTCTCGACCGGAACCAGGCCGGGTGTCAGTTCGGTGCGGAACTGGCCGGGCTTGCTGGTCAGGATCACATATTGGGGCATCAGGCCGCATCCTGTTCCAGGGTGATGTCATGCTCGAGCCAGAGCTGGCACATCAGCCGGTAGCCCTCGCCGATGCGCTCGCCCAGCTGCTTCACTTCCTTCCAATTGGGCTCGGGCAGCGCGTCGCCGCCCGCCAGCACGCGGCAGGCGCATTTGCCGCATTTGCCCATGCCGCAGCCATAGCGCAGATGCGGCCAGGGGTATTTCCTGATGCCGGCGCGGACGACGAGGTTGCCCTTCTCCGGCACCTCGCCCTCATGCACCTCGCCCGCCTTGTGGAAGGTGACCTTCGGCATCAGGCCGCGGCGGCGAGGCGGCGCTCGACATAGTCGTGATACAGCGCCGTGGTGTAGAGCAGCCGCATCTCGGCGCCGATCTCGCAGATCCGCAGGCATTTCTGCTGCAGCTCGACCGTGTTCGCATGCTCGAGGACGATCTGGTAGCCGCGCTCGCCATGGATCTCATCCGAGACGATGTGCAGGTCGAAGAACTCCACCTCCTCGTCGGTGAAGCCGTATTTCTCACGCAGCGTCGGCGTCTGCTTGCGGTAGATGCTGGGCACCTGGGATTCGAGGCCGACGACCAGCGCGGCCACGGCCACCACCGGGTCCTCGCGCATCGCCACCGCATAGCACCAGCTCTGCAGGCCGCGGGTGGTGGGGGACATGTTGTCGGGGTTCTGCACGCGCTCCCGCGTGGTCCCACAGGCCTCGGCGAAGCGGATCAAGAGGTCGGTGTGGCGATCGCCGCCGATCTCCTCCTCATACATGTTGGCCAGGAGGAAATCCTTGGCCTCGGTCATGTGCGCGGGCATGCGGGCATAGACGTAGCCGAGGTAGTCGGCGAAGGGGCCGACATAGTGGTAGTGGTTCTCGGCCCAGCGGCAGAGATGCTCGCGCGTCAGCGTGCCATTGGCCCAGGCGATGCTGAAGGGCGAGGCGGTCGCGGCCTTGCCCTTGATGGCGTTCTCGAGCGCGGTGCGGAACTCGTCATGGGTCATCAGGGCGGTCATGGGCGCGTCCTTCCTGCGGTGGGGAGGATGCGAGCATGGTATACGAGAAGTGCCGGAGTCAAACGAAACCTTCCCGATTTAGGGAAGATCAGACGCATATCGCGCCCTTTTCGTATACAATGAACCCATGACCCGCGAACCCCTCAGCCGCCAGGCCCTGCAGCGCCTGCGCGCCGCCATCCTCTCCGGCGCACTCCAGCCCGGCGAAAGGCTTGTGGAGGAACGCCTTTCGGCCGAGCTCGGCATGTCCCGCGTGCCGATCCGCGAGGCCATCCAGCAGCTGATCGCCGAGGGCCTCGCCGTGCCCGCCGAAGGCACGCGCGGCGCGCAGGTCGCGGTGATGACGGAGGATTTCGCGCGGGACCTGATCGAGGTGCGCGCCGTGCTGGAAGGGCTGACCGCACGCCTCGCCGCGCGCCACTGCAACGCGAAGACGCAAGCCGAGATCGAGGCGCTGCTGGAACGCGGCGCCGCACTCGCCGCGGCCCCGCAGCGCGATGCCGAGCAGCTGGCCGCGCTCAACACCGAATTCCATGACCTGCTGGCGCTCGCCGGCACCAACCAGGCCCTGCGTGAGGTGATGCGCCCGCTGCGCGAACGCACCGAGCTCGTTTTTCGCCGCAACAGCACCGAACGCGCCGTGCGCGACTGGCAGGAGCACGCGATGATCCTGGAGGCCGTCTCCGAGGGCGACGAGGAACTCGCCGCCCTGCTCGCCGCGCGGCATGTGCGCCGCGCGGGCCGCCGGCAGGACGGCTAATCCCGCCCCAGGATCTCGCGGTTATGCGCGCCGAGCTTGGGCGAATCGCTGCGCGGCTTCGGGCGTTGCCGGTTGAAGGAGAGCGGCAGGCCAATGACCTTCGGGCCGCCGCCCGGCAGGTCCTGGATCAGATCCACCGCCGCCATTTGCGGGCTGGCCGTGACCTCCGCGATGTCATTCACCGGCCCGCTCGGCACGCCGACGGCATCCAGCTCGGCCAGCCATTCGTCGCGCGGGCGCGTCAGCAGCACGGCCTTGATCAGCGGGATCAGCGCATCCTTGTTGCGCACGCGGTTGCCGCCGGTGGCGAAGCGCGGATCCTCCGCCCATTCGGGATGCCCCATCACCTTGGCCGCGCGGGCAAAGAGCCGATTGTTGCCGGCGGCGAGGCACAGAGGCCGGTCCGCCGTGTCGAAGACCTGGTAGGGCACGATCACCGCCGCCCCCGTGCCGTGCCGCTGCGGGATGTCGCCGGTGGCCAGGTGGTTGTTGATCTGCCCCTCCACCCAGAAGGCCGCCGTCTCGAAGAGGCTGCCATCCACCAGGCAGCCCTTTCCCGTGCGGTCGCGCCAGCGCAGCGCCGCAAGTGCCCCGATGGTGATGAAGAGCCCCGTCGCCTTGTCGTTGATCGAGGCGCCACAGAAGGTGGGCGGGCCATCGGGCTGGCCGGTCACGCTCATCATCCCGCCATAGGCCTGGAGCAGCGGGTCGAAGCCCGGCTTCATCTTCATCGGCCCCTCGAAACCGAAGGCCCAGATGGAGCAGTAGATCAGGCGTGGATGCCGCTCGAGCATCGCCTCCGGCCCGATGCCGATCTCCTCCACCACGCCGGGGCGCAGGTTCTGGATCAGGATGTCGGCGCTCTCACACAGCCGATGCAGCTCGGCCACGTCCTCGGGCTTCTTGAGGTCGAGCGTGATGGAGCGCTTGGAGCGGTTCTGCCCGTGGAAATAGAGCGAGGTGACGCCGTCCGGCCCATAGGGCGGGCCCCAAAGGCGGGCATCATCCCCGCCATCGGGCTTTTCCACCTTGATCACATCGGCGCCCATATCGGCCAGCACCACGCCGGCCAAGGGCCCGGCCAGCGCCTGGCCCACTTCGATCACGGTGAGCCCCGTCAGCGGCAGATCCATCTTGCGTCCCTCCTGTCGGGGCGCAGTTTAGGCGCTGCCGCGTACCGCGCTACCCGGGGACGACGCGGCCCTCGCGCAGCGTGACGGTGCGGTCCATGCGCGCAGCAAGCTCCGGGTTGTGCGTGGCGATGAGGCAGGCGAGGCCCCTGCCCCGCGCCTCGCGCAGCAACTCCTCGAAGACCAGGTTCGCGGTTCCGGTGTCGAGATTGCCGGTCGGCTCATCCGCCAGCAGCAGGCGCGGCGCATTGGCCAGCGCGCGGGCGATGGCGACACGCTGCTGCTCGCCACCCGAGAGCTTGCCCGGCCGGTGCTGCAGCCGCGCGGCCAGGCCGAACTGGCCCAGGATCTCCGCCGCCCGCGCCTTGGCCGTGCCGCGCGGCGTGCCGGCGGCGAGCTGGGGCAGCATCACATTCTCCTCCGCCGTGAATTCGGGGAGGAGGTGATGGAACTGGTAGACGAAGCCGATGGTGTTGCGGCGGATCGCCGTGCGCGCATCATCGCTGAGCGTGCCGGCAGCCGCCCCTTCGACGAAGACCTCGCCGCCATCCGGGCGCTCCAGCAGGCCGGTCACATGCAGCAGCGTGGACTTGCCCGTGCCCGAGGGGGCGACGAGCGCCACGATCTCGCCAGCCTGCAAGGTCAGGTCCGCGCCGCGCAGCACCGTGAGCGCGCCGGCCTCGGTCTTGTAGCGCCGCTCGACGGCGCGCAGCTCCAGCGGCGGGCTACTCATTGCGCAGCATCTCGACAGGGTCCGTCTTCGCCGCGCGCCAGCTCGGATAAATCGTCGCCAGCAGCGCGAGTGAGAGGGCCAGCGCCACCACCTGCGCCACCTCGGTCCAGTTCAGCACGGCGGGGAGTTGCGTGAGGAAGTAGATCTCGGCGCTGAACAGCTCGGTGCCGCTCAGCATCTGGATGAATTGCCGGATGCTCTCGATGTTCAGGCAGAAGACGACGCCGACGAGGAAGCCCGCCAGCGTGCCGACCACGCCGATCCAGGCGCCACACATCAGGAAGATGCGCATGATGGCGCCGCGCGTGGCGCCCATGGTGCGCAGCACCGCGATGTCCCGCCCCTTGTCCTTCACCAGCATGATGAGGGAGGAGATGATGTTGAAGGCGGCGACGATGATGATGAGGGTCAGGATCAGGAACATCACGTTCCGCTCCACCTGCACCGCCGCGAAGAAGCTGGAATTGGCGTCCTGCCAGTCGAGAATGCGGACCGGCTGGCTGAGTGCGGCTCGGATCTCGCGGTTCACGGCCCGCACGCGCGTCGGATCCGCCACGAACACTTCGACCTGGGAGGCCGCATCGCCCGTCTGGAAATAGATCTGCGCGGCGCTCAGCGGCATGAAGACATAGGTGCTGTCATACTCGTTCATGCCGACTTCAAAGATCGCGGCAACGGTATAGGCGCGCAGCCGCGGGATGGTGCCGATCACCGTCGCACGCCCCTGCGGGCTCACCAGCGTGATCTTGTCGCCGATGGACAGCCCCAGCCGGAAAGCGAGGCGCGTGCCGATGGCAACCGCATCCTCCCCTTCGAAATTCGCGAGCGAGCCGGCGCGGATGTTCTGCGCGATGATAGGTCGCGCGCGGAGATCATCCGGCCGGATGCCGCGCGCGAGGCCGCCCGTGGCCGTCGCCCCCGCGCCGGTCAGCAGCACCTGGCCCTCCACGATGGGGGTCGCGGAGACGACATTGGGCAGGCGGCGGATGGTGGCGGCGATGGCGTCGAAATCGCGCAGATTGCCGCGATCGGCCGCATAGACGCCGAGATGCCCGTTCAGGCCCAGGATGCGCCCGAGCAATTCCTGCCGGAAGCCGCCCATGACCGACATGACGATGATGAGCGTCGCCACGCCCAGCATGATGCCGATGAGCGAGAAGCCCGCGATCACCGAGGTGAAGCGGTCGCTCTTGCGCGACATGAGATAGCGCGCGGCGACGGTGCGTTCGAAGGCGTTGAACATCAAGCGTTGAGCTTCGCGAGCGCGTCCTCGAGAGACAACTCCACGCGCTCACCCGTCATGCGGCGCTTCAGCTCCACCTTCCCGGCGGCCGCGCCGCGGGGCCCGATGATGGCCTGCCAGGGGAAGCCCATCAGGTCGGCATCGTTGAACTTCACGCCGGCGCGCTCGGCGCGGTCGTCATACACGGCCTGGTCGGGGAAGGCGGCGTAGAGCTTTTCGCAGAGCGCGTCACACGCCGCATCGCCCACCTTCAGGTTCAGGATGGCGAGCTTCCAGGGTGCGACCGCATCCGGCCACTTGATCCCGGCATCGTCGTGGTTCGCCTCGATCAGCGCGGCGACGAGGCGCGAGACGCCGATGCCGTAGCTGCCCATCTCCGGCACCACATTCGCGCCATCGGGCCCCGCGACGGAGAGGCCCATCGTCGCGGAATACTTCTGGCCGAAATAGAAGATGTGGCCGACCTCGATGCCTTTGCCCTCGCGCCGGCGCGCCTCAGGCACGCCCTCCCAGGCGGCCGGGTCATGCATCTCCTCGGTCGCCGCGTACATGGAAGTGACCTGGTCGAAGAAGCCCTGCAGAGCCGGCACATCGTCATAGCCGAGGCTCGCATCCGCCCAGTCGCGGCTTTCGAATTCGCTGTCGTAGAAGACGGTGCTCTCGCCCGTCTCGGCCAGGATGATGAATTCGTGGCTGAGATTGCCGCCGATGGGGCCGGTATCCGCGCGCATCGGCACGGCCTTCAGCCCCATGCGCTGGAAGGTGCGCAGATAGGCCAGCATCATCTGGCGGTAGGAATGCTGGGCGCCCTCCACCGTCATGTCGAAGGAATAGGCGTCCTTCATCAGGAATTCGCGGCCACGCATCACGCCGAAGCGCGGGCGCACCTCGTCCCGGAACTTCCACTGGATGTGATAGAGGTTGCGCGGCAGGTCGCGGTAGCTGGTGGCATAGCCGCGGAAGATGTCCGTGATCATCTCCTCATTGGTCGGCCCGAAGAGCATGTCGCGCTCATGCCGGTCCTTCAGGCGCAGCATCTCCTTGCCGTAATCCTCATAGCGGCCGGAGCGCTGCCAGAGCTCGGCCGACTGGATGGTCGGCATCAGCACTTCCTGGGCGCCGGCGCGGTCCTGCTCTTCGCGCACGATCTGCGTCACGCGCTGCAGCACGCGCCAGCCCGCCGGCAGCCAGGCATAGATGCCGGCCGAGGTCTGCCGGATCAGCCCCGCGCGCAGCATCAGCCGGTGCGAGACGATCTGCGCCTCGGCCGGGGTTTCCTTGAGGGTGGGCAGAAAGGCGCGGGTGAGACGCAAGGCCAGAATTCCTTACCGGTCGGGGGTCGGCGCGGAACCTAACCGAGAACGGGTTTGGCCGAAACCGCCCGCACGGACGCGCAACAATGCTGCGCCGCAACATGTCCGGAAGGCTCGAAAATGTCTTGATAGGTGTGAACGAAATGGCTTAAGAAAAAGAAAGGGCCACCCCCGAACGGGAGCGGCCCAAGTTTAGGGAGGAAACGCCAGTCACACGGCAGAAAGAGGAAAATCCTCTCTCTGAAGTGAAGATTGCCGCAAAAGGCCGGGAAGCCTCAACGCCAATCGGTGCTGTAGACGGCGAAAAAACGAGCGTCCGGCCAACGGATGCTCAAAACGCAGGCGGCGGTCCAGGGAAACCCGGACAGTCGCCTTTTCTTTGTGCAGGTCACCGATCGGGGATCGAGAGCCAGGGGTCCCGGAAGCTGATCCAGTTGCTCTCGACCAGCGCATAGACCCCCAGCCAGAGCACGGCCGAGAGAATCGTGGTCCCGATCAGCTTCCGGCCGAGATGCAGTTTCGTCGGCGTGCCGCGCCAGCCGCCCGCCTCCACATCGCCCTTGGCATCCGGCCGCACGCCGATGGGCAGGACGCAGAACAGCGCCGTCCACCAGATCAGCGCATAGACGACGAAACCGAGAAACCAGCCCATATCAGACTCTTAAGAGGTGGATTTCGACATTGGGCCGCTTCTTCAGCCGCCGCCCCACGGCCTTTCGCAGCACGGCGCGCGCGGCCTCGGTCAGGGCGTCGTCCTCGCGGCGCAGGCCCTTTGGCAATTCGCCGACGCCGCGCGCCAATTCATCCTCGAGCTGCCCCGATTCCGGCCCCTCCGCCTCGAAGAGCCCAGGTGCGGAGACGCGCGGGCGGCCGATGACGCGCCCGGCCTCATCCACCGCCAGGCTGGCAACCACGATGCCGTTGAACAGCATGCGCTTGCGTGCCCCGATCACACCGCCCTCCATGGGCAGCAGGCGTGGCCCATCCACCGCGAGGCGCCCGGTCGGCACGCTCTCGGCGATCTTCGGCTTGCCCGGGCCGAGGCGCACCACATCCCCATCCTCGACCAGGATCGGCTCGGCGCCGCATTCCTGCGCGAGGTCGGCGTGCTGCGAGAGGTGCCGCCATTCGCCATGCACCGGGATGGCCACCTTGGGCTTCACCAGGGCGTAGAGCTTCTTCAGTTCATCCCGCGCCGGGTGGCCCGAGACATGGACGGCGTGGTCATCGGCCGTCATCACCCGGCAGCCGGCCCGCGTCAGCTCATCCTGGACATGCAGGATGCCGCGCTCATTCCCCGGGATCATGCGCGAGGAGAAGATGACGGTATCCCCCTCCCCCAGCGAGATGTTGGGGTGGGTATCGGCCGCGATCTTGGCGAGCGCGCTGCGCTCCTCGCCCTGGCTGCCGGTGCAGATGATGAGGAGTTCATCATCCGGCAGGCGGTCCGCCTCCTCCTCGCTGATGAAGTCCCGCACGGAGGAGAGGTAGCCGCAATCCCGCGCCGACTGCACGGCGTTGCGCAGCGAGCGGCCGAACAGCGCCACCTCCCGCCCCGCCGCCTGACCGGCCAGCGCGATGGATTCGATGCGCGCCAGGTTGGTGGAGAAGCAGGTGACGGCCACGCGCCCGCGCAGCCCGCCGATCAGCGCCTTGAGGTTGCGGCGAACCTCGGCTTCGCTGCCCGAATGGCCCTCCACCATGGCATTGGTGCTGTCGCACACCATGGCCAGCACGCCCTCGGCGCCCAGGCGCGCGAAGGCGGCCTCGTCCGTGGGCGGGCCGATCAGCGGCTGGGGGTCGAGCTTCCAATCGCCCGTGTGCACGACGAGGCCATGCCGCGTGCGGATGGCCAGCGCGCAGGCTTCCGGCACGGAATGCGTGACGCGGATGAATTCGAGGCCGAAGGGCCCGACCTCATGCGTCCCTGGCAACCCGTGCGTGATGATCTTCACATCCTGGCCCAGGCCCGCCTCGGCCAGCTTGCGGCGCAGCACGTTGCTGGCGAAGGGCCCGGCGATGACCGGGCATTTCAGGCTCGGCCAGAGATGGGCCACGGCCCCGATATGGTCCTCATGCGCATGGGTGATGACCAGCGCCACCAGATCCTTGCTGCGTTCGGACAGCCAGGCCGGGTCGGGCACCATCACATCCACGGCCGGGTTTTCCGCCCCGCCGAAGCCGATGCCGCAATCCACGGCGAGATATTTCCCGTCGCAGCGGTACACATTGAGGTTCATCCCGATCTCGCCGGTGCCACCGAGCGGGATGAAGGCAAAGTCGTCCATGGTGTCTGTTGATTTCACAAAAGGTCTTTTTGAGAGATGGGGCTGGGGTTGCGTTCCGCCAACAGGCGAAGCCCCTCCAGCGTGATGTCAGGGTCGATGCGTTCGATCAGGGTGGTGCCCTCGGCCAGCAGGGGAGCCAGGCCGCCGGTCGCGATGACCTTCATGCGCGGCAGTTCCACCTCGGCGCGGATGCGCGAGACGATGCCTTCCATCATGCCGACATAACCCCAGAAGATGCCCGATTGCATGGCGGAGACCGTGTTGCGGCCGATCGCCGCCTGCGGCCGTCCGATGCCGATGCGGGGCAGACGGGCCGCGGCGCGGTGCAGCGCCTCGATGGAGAGATTGATGCCAGGCGCGATCACGCCGCCCAGATAGGCGCCCGTGCCATCCACCACGTCGAAGGTGGTGGCCGTGCCGAAATCAATGACGATGAGCGGCCCCTGGTAATGGTGATGCGCCGCCAGTGCGTTCAGCAGGCGGTCCGCGCCCACCTCCTGCGGCTGATCCACCTTGATCTGGAAGCCCCAGTCCAGGACCGAACGCGCCACCAGCGGCTCATTGCCGAACCAGTCGCGACAGAGTCGGCGGAGGTTGTAGAGCGCGACCGGCACGACGGTGCCGATGACGCAGCGCTGCACATCGGCCGGGCGCAGCCCCGCATGCTGCATCAGCGCCAGCAGCCAGACGGCGTATTCGTCGCTGGTGCGATTGGGGTCCGTCGCGATCCGCCAGCGGCCGCGCCACTCCGTGCCGTCATGCACGGCGAAGACGACATTGGTGTTGCCGGCGTCAATCGCGAGAAGCATCGGGTCGTTCCATCACCTCGCCCACATGGAAGACATGCGGGCCTCCGGCCGTGGCGAGAATGAGCCCGCCATCCTCGGCGAGCCCTTCGTAGCTTCCCGTGACGGGATTGTCGCCTTGCCGCAACGTCATGTGAGAGCCGCGCTGAGGGCCACGCTCCATCCAGGCAGCGCGGATGGGGGCGAAGCCTTGGGCCTCCCGCAGCGCCAGCCAATGCGCCAGGCGGTCCAGCAGGGTCGCGGCGAATCCCTCGGGCGGAATGGGGCCAAGGCAGGTCACCTCCCTCCCCGGCACCGGCGGCGCATGGGCCAGGTTCACGCCGATGCCGAAGATCAGATGGGCGACCCTGGCTTGGTCATCCAATGCCGCCTCGGAAAGGATGCCGGCGAGCTTGGCCCCCTCCCCCATCAGGTCGTTGGGCCATTTCAGCCGCAGCGCCCGGCCGGGCGCGTGGTGGCAGGCGGCGTCATGCAGCGCGACGGCGGCCAGAAGGGCATAGCCCGCGATGTCCCGGGCAGGCCCGCCCGGCCGCAGCAGGATGGAGATGTGCAAATTGCCCGGGTCGGAGAGCCAGGGCCGGCCCGCCCGGCCCCTGCCCGCGCTCTGCCGGCGGGCCAGGATGGCGAGCCCGGCAGGTTCCCCCTGCCCCGCCTTCTCGGTGAGGAGACTCTGCGTGCTGGGGAGAAGATCGTGGATTTCGAGGCGAAAGCCGCCCGTCACCCGATCAGCGCCGCCACCGCCTGCCGCGCGGCCGCGAGGAGCGGCGCGGGGAACAGGAAAAAGAAGAGCGTGAAGGCGCCCGTGCCGGCCAGCACCACCGAAACGCCGGTGGGGCGCGCATCGAAGCCCGGCTTCGCCGCGTCGAAATACATCACCTTCACGATGCGCAGATAGTAATAGGCTGAAACCACCGAGCAGAGCACGGCCACCACCGCCAGCAGCCAGAAGCCCTGCTCGATCGCGGGCAGCAGGACGTAGAGCTTGGCGAAGAAGCCGGCCAGCGGCGGAATACCCGCCATGGAGAACATGAAGATCGCCATGGCCAGCGCCATGCCGGGGTCGCTCCGGCCCAGGCCCGCCAGGTCCTCCACGCCCTCCACCGCGCGGCCATCGCGCCGCATGGCGATGAGCACGGCGAAGGCACCGATGTTCATGGCGATGTAGATGGCCATGTAGACCAGCACGCCGCGCAGACCGCTCTCGCCGCCGACGGCCAGGCCCATCAGGGTGAAGCCGACATGGCCGATGGAGGAATAGGCCATCAGCCGCTTGATGTTGGTCTGCCCGATCGCGGCGAAGGCGCCGAGGATCATGGAGCCGAGCGAGGCCAGCACGATCACCTGCTGCCACTGGCCGACCACATCGCTGAAGGGCCCGGCCAGGATGCGGACCAGCAGCGCCACGGCGGCCACCTTGGGCGCGGAGGCGAAGAAGGCCGTCACCGGCGTGGGCGCGCCCTCATAAACATCGGGCGT
Source organism: Roseococcus sp. SDR (assembly GCF_019083995.1). Classification (GTDB taxonomy): domain Bacteria; phylum Pseudomonadota; class Alphaproteobacteria; order Acetobacterales; family Acetobacteraceae; genus Roseococcus. Next base: position 119,869 of record NZ_JAHRCU010000008.1, on the reverse strand, counting down.
CCACATGTGGAAGGGCACGGCCGCGATCTTGAAGGCCATGGCGGCGATGATGAAGATGATGCCCACCACCACGCCGTTCGACACATCCTGCGGGCTCGAGAGCGCATCGGCCAGGCGATCGAAATTCGTGGTGCCCGCGAAGCCATAGACCAGCGAGGCGCCGTAGAGCATCAGGCCCGAGGCCAGCGCGCCCAGCACGAAATACTTGAGCCCCGCCTCGGCCGAGCGGCCATTGTCCCGGTCGAAGGAGGCGAGCACGTAGAGCGGCAGGGAGAGCAGCTCGAGCCCGAGATAAAGGCTCATCAGGTCATTCGCCGAGATCATGACCATCATGCCGAGCGTGGCGAAGAGGACGAGCACCGGGAATTCGAAGCGCGAGAGGCGCTCCTTCTCGTTCCAGTCCAGCGCCAGCAGCAGGCCGAGGGCCGCGGCGGCCAGCGCCAGCAGCTTCATGAAGCCCGAGAAGGCATCGGCCACGTACTGCCCGGCGAAGGCCGTGCCCTCGCCCTGGGCCAGCACCAGCACGCCGGCCAGCAGGAAGGCGCCCAGCACCAGCATGGTGCAGGGGAAGGTCGTGTCGCGCTTGGGGATCACGCCGAAGACGAGGATCGCGAGGCCCGAAAGCGCCAGCGCCAGTTCCGGGAGGGCGAGGGTCCAGTTCATCAGAGGCCTGCCAGACGCGAAGCGGCGCCGATCGCGGCCTGGTGCTCCTGCACCAGCTCCGCCACCGTCACCGAGAAGAAGGAGAGGAAGGATTGCGGGTAGATGCCCATCCAGAGCGTCAGCGCGATGAGCGGCGCGAAGATGGCATATTCGCGCGGGCTGAGATCGAGCAGGGACTTCAGGTCGTCCCGGATGATCCGGCCGAAGGCCACGCGGCGATACAGGAACAGCATATAGGCCGCGCCCAGGATCATGCCGAGTGCGGCGCCAAAGGCGACCCAGGGGTTCACCGCCCAGGCGCCCAGGATCACCAGGAACTCGCCCGGGAAGCCCGCCGTGCCCGGCAGCGCGACCGAGGCCATGGTGAAGAGCATGAAGATCAGCGCATAGGCCGGCATGATCTTCGCCACGCCGCCATAGCGCGCGATCTCACGGCTGTGCACGCGGTCATAGAGCACGCCCACGCAGAGGAAGAGCGCGCCGGAGACCACGCCGTGCGAGAGCATGGTGAAGAGCGCGCCCTCGATGCCCTGCTGGTTGAAGGTAAAAATACCGAGCGTGACGATGCCCATATGCGCGACCGAGGAATAGGCGATCAGCTTCTTCATGTCGGTCTGCGCGAGTGCGACGAGGCTGGTGTAGACCACCGCCACGATGCTCAGCACATAGATGAAGGGCGCGAAGTAGAAGCTGGCTTCGGGCAGCAGCGGCAGGCTGAAGCGCAGGAAGCCATAGGCGCCCATCTTCAGCAGCACGCCGGCCAGGATGACCGAGCCCGCCGTCGGCGCTTCCACGTGGGCGTCCGGCAGCCAGGTATGGACCGGCCACATCGGCACCTTGACCGCGAAGGAGGCGAAGAAGGCCAGGAACAGCCAGACCTGCATGTTGAACGGAATGTCGTACTCCGCCAGCTCCGCGATGTTCGTCGTGCCCGCCTGGTACCAGAGCGCGATGATGGCCAGCAGCATCAGCACCGAGCCGAGCAGCGTGTAGAGGAAGAACTTGTAGGAGGCGTAGACCCGCCGCGCACCGCCCCAGATGCCGATGATCAGGAACATCGGGATCAGCACGGCCTCGAAGAAGATGTAGAAGAGCATGAAGTCCAGCGCCGCGAACATGCCCACCATCATCGTCTCGAGGATGAGGAAGGCGACCATGTATTCGCGCACACGGTTCTGCACACTCTCCCATGAGGCGAGGACGCAGATGGGCGTCAGCAGGGTGGAAAGCAGGATGAACAGCACGGAGATGCCGTCCACGCCCATGATGTAGGAGACGCCGAACTCCGGCAGCCAGGAGAGCTGCTCGACGAACTGGAAATCCACGCTCGTCTTGTCGAACTGTGCCCAGAGAATGAGCGAGAGGCCGAAGGTGATGAGGCTGGTCCAGAGCGCCGTCCAGCGCGCATTGCTGGCGACGACCTGTTCCTCGCCGCGCACGCACATGATGATGGCCGCACCCAGCAGGGGCAGGAAGGTGATCAGGGAGAGAAGCGGGAAGCCCATCGCTCAGCGCCCCATCAGATAGAGTGAGACGAAGAGGACGAGGCCGATGATCATGGCGAAGGCGTAGTTCGCCACCCTCCCCGTCTGCAGCCGCACCACGCCACGCGCGGTGGTCGCTGCCATGCTGGCCGCGCCATTGGGCATGCCGTCGATGATCCGCACATCGCCCACCTGCCAGAGCTGGACCGCCATGCGGCGCGCCGGCTGGACGAAAATGCGGTCATACAGCTCGTCGAAATACCACTTGTTCAGCAGGAACTGATAGGCGCGCGGGGCCATGGCGGCGACGCGGCCGGGCAGCTGCGGCATGAAGCCATAGATGACCACAGCCAGCGCGATGCCGCTGATGGCAACCGTCTTCGCGAGCGTCGGCACCCAATGCGGCGCGTGGTGCAGCGCCTCCATCATGTGCTTGGCCGGCAGGTTGAAGATGGCGCCGTTCCAGAAGGCCGTCGCGTTGTCGCCGATGAAATAGGGCGCGAAGACGAAGCCCGTGGTGATGGCACCGACTGAGAGCACGACCAGCGGCACGAGCATGACGAGCGGGCTTTCATGCACATGCTCCATGGTGTGGTGATCCGCCCGCGGCTTGCCGTGGAAGGTCAGGATCAGCAGGCGCCAGGAGTAGAAGGCCGTGAGGAAGGCGGCGATCACACCGCAGGCGAAGGCATAGGCGCCAACCCCGCTATGCGCCGCGATGGCGCCTTCCAGGATCGCATCCTTCGAGTAGTAGCCGGCGAAGATCGGGATGCCCGCCAGGGCGAGCGAACCGATCCACATCACCAGATAGGTGACCGGGATCTTCTTCCAGATGCCGCCCATCTTCCGGATGTCCTGCTCGTCCGACATGGCATGGATCACGCTGCCGGCGCCCAGGAAGAGCAGCGCCTTGAAGAAGGCGTGGGTGAAGAGGTGGAACATCGCGGCCTGATAGAGACCCACGCCGGCGGCGAAGAACATGTAGCCGAGCTGCGAGCAGGTCGAGTAGGCGATGATGCGCTTGATGTCGTTCTGCACGCAGCCGATCGTCGCGGCAAACAGCGCGGTCGAGGCGCCCACCACCGTCACGATGGCGAGCGCCACCGGCGCGTACTCCATCACCGGCGACATGCGGCAGATCAGGAAGACGCCCGCCGTCACCATCGTCGCCGCATGGATCAGCGCGGAGACGGGCGTGGGCCCCTCCATCGCGTCCGGCAGCCAGGTGTGCAGGCCAAGCTGCGCCGACTTGCCGCAGGCGCCGAGGAAGAGCAGCACGCCGATCAGCTCCAGCGCCGGCAGGCCGAGGAAGGTCTCGTCCACCTTGGAGGCGGCGGCGGCGAAGATCGTGTTGAACTCGAGGCTGCCGAAGATCAGGAAGGTCAGCGCCATGCCGAGCATGAAGAAGACGTCGCCCACGCGGTTCACGATGAAGGCCTTCATCGCCGCCGCATTGGCGCTGTCCTTCTCATACCAGTAGCCGATGAGCAGGTAGCTCGCGAGGCCCACGCCCTCCCAGCCGAAGAAGAGCTGCACGAGGTTGTCCGCCGTCACCAGCATCAGCATCATGAAGGTGAAGAGGGAGAGGTAGGCGAAGAAGCGGCTCGGCGTCGCGTCGTGGGACATGTAGCCGATGCTGTAGAGATGGATCAGCGTGGAGATCAGCGTCACCATGCCGACCATGATCGCGCTCAGCGTATCGTAGCGCAGCGCCCAGGCGAATTCGAGCTCGCCCACATCCATCCAGGTGAAGAGGGTGACGGTGGCCGGCTGGCCGCCGAGCGCCACCTGGAAGAAGGCCATGCTGCCGCAGATGGCGGCCAGCGCCATGCAGAGCACGGTGGACCACATGGCCGCGCGGTCGCCGATCCAGCGGCCGAAGAAGCCGCTGATGCAGGCGCCCAGCAGGGGGAAGAAGATGGCTCCGACGAACATCGGGTCAGCCTTTCAGGGCCGAGACGTCATCGACCTCGATGCTGCCCCGGTTTCGGAAGTAGATGACGACAATGGCCAGGCCGATCGCCGCCTCGGCGGCGGCGACGGTCAGGATGAACATGGCGAAGACCTGGCCGGTGAGATCATCGAGCCGGGCCGAGAAGGCCACGAAATTCAAATTCACCGCGAGCAGGATGAGCTCCACGCTCATCAGGATCACGATGACGTTCTTGCGGTTCAGGAAGATGCCGAGCACGCCCAGCACGAAGAGAATGGCGCCCACCGTGAGGTAATGCGCGAGGCCGATGGTCAGCATCAGTGGTGCCCCCCGTCATGCGCCACGGGCTTGGGCTTCTCCGCGACGGGCGGCGGCAGCGGCCGCAGGATCTCCGCGCGGTTGATGCCGGCACCGATGGCCGGCTGCGCCATCACCACCTCGGAGGAGCGGGCGATCTGCTCGGCGATGTTCTGGCGCTTCGCCTGCGGCTTGTCGCGCAGCGTCAGCACGATCGCGCCGATCATGGCCACCAGCAGGATCAGGCCCGAAGCCTGGAAGAGGTAGATGTAGTCCGTGTAGATGACGCGCCCCAGCGCCTCCGTGTTGGAGACACCGGCGGGCGTCGGCGAGAGCCGCAGGTCACCCACATCGGCCGCGAAGCGCCAGGCGCCCAGCACCAGCAGAAGCTCCAGGAAGAGGATGCCGCCGATCACGGCGCCCACCGGCAGATAGCGCTGGAAGCCCTCCCGCATCTGCGCGAAGCCGATGTCGAGCATCATCACGACAAACAGGAACAGCACCGCGACCGCGCCGACATAGACGATGACCAGGATCATCGCCAGGAACTCCGCGCCCGCGATCAGGAAGAGCGCTGCCGCGTTGAAGAAGGCGAGGATGAGGTAGAGCACCGAATAGACGGGGTTGCGCGACGTCACCACCATCACCGCCGAGGCGATGAGGATGAAGGCGAAGAGGTAGAAGGCGAGGCCGGCGATCATCGGTAGGGCGCATCCAGTTCGAGACGCTTGGCGAGAAGGCTCTCCCACCGGTCGCCATTCGCGAGCAGGCGGTCCTTGTCGTACATCAGCTCCTCGCGGGTTTCGGTCGCGAATTCCGCGTTTGGCCCCTCGACGATGGCGTCCACCGGGCAGGCTTCCTCGCACATGCCGCAATAGATGCACTTCGTCATGTCGATGTCGTAGCGCGTGGTGCGGCGGGAGCCGTCCTCGCGCGGTTCGGCCTCGATGGTGATGGCCTGGGCGGGGCAGACCGCCTCGCAGAGCTTGCAGGCGATGCAGCGCTCCTCGCCATTGGGATAGCGGCGCAGCGCGTGCTCGCCCTTGAAGCGCGGCGAGAGCGGCGTCTTCTCGTAGGGGTAGTTCAGCGTGACCTTGCGGCTGAAGAATTGCCGCAGGGTCTGCGCCATGCCCGAGACCAGCTCGGCCAGCAGAAACGAGCGCGCAAAGCGGTCCAGAGAGGTCATGCGGGCAGCAACCCTGTCAGCTTGAGGAACGCGGCTGTGAGCACGAGCCAGACCAGGCTGAACGGAAGAAAAACCTTCCAGCCCAGCCGCATCAGCTGGTCATAGCGATAGCGGGGGAAGGTCGCGCGCACCCAGATGAAGACGAAGAGCAGCGCCGCCACCTTCAGCGCGAACCACACGGGGCCCGGGATCCAGTTCAGCGGCGCGATGTCGAGCGGCGGATACCAGCCCCCCAGGAAGAGGATGGTGGTCAGCGCGGACATGAGGATCATGTTCGCGTATTCGCCGAGGAAGAACAGCGCGAAGCTCATCGAGCTGTATTCGACGAAGAAGCCCGCCACCAGCTCGCTCTCGCCCTCGGGCAGGTCGAAGGGGGCACGGTTGGTCTCGGCCAGCGTGCTGATGAAAAAGATGACGAACATCGGAAAGAGCGGGATGGCGAACCAGAGGTTCTCCTGCGCGCGGACGATCTCCGTCAGGTTCAGCGAGCCGACGCAGAGCAGCACGGTCACGATCACGAAGCCCATCGAGACTTCATAGGAGACCATCTGCGCCGCCGAGCGCAGCGCGCCGAGGAAGGCGTATTTCGAATTGGACGCCCAGCCCGCGATGATGATGCCGTAGACACCCAGCGAGGAGATGGCGAAGAGGTAGAGGATGCCGACATTGATGTCGGCGATCGCCCAGCCGTCATTCACCGGGATCACCGCCCAGGCCATCATGGCCAGGATGAAGGTGAGCATCGGCGCCAGGATGAACAGCCCGCGAGAGGCGCCGGAAGGAATGATCGTCTCCTTCATCAGCATCTTCAACGCATCGGCGAAGGGCTGCAGCAGGCCAAAGGGGCCGACCACGTTCGGTCCGCGCCGCATCTGCATGGCACCCAGCACCTTGCGCTCGGCCCAGGTGAGGTAGGCGACCGCGACCAGGATCGGCACCAGAAGCGCCAGCGCCTGCGCCACGGTGAGCGCCAGCACGCCGATCGGGGAGTTGAGTAAATCCGTCATGCCCTCACTCCGCCGCCAGCGCCGGGCGCAGATAGGTGGCCGCGCATTCCGCCATGGTGGAGCTGGCCCGCGTGATGGGGTCCACCTGCCAATAGTTGCGGATCGGCAGGCCGAAGGGCGCCGCACTCAGCCCGCCCGTCACTTCCGGCCCTGCATCATCGGTGCAGCCCGGCAGCGGCGCCTGGTCCAGCCGCGCGAAGACCGGGTGTGCGGCCGCCATCTCGGCCCGCAGCGCCTCCAGCGTGTCGAAGGGCAGCGTCACGCCCAGGAATTGCGAGGCGGCGCGGATGATGCGCCAATCCTCCCGCGCCTCGCCCGGCGGCGGCACGGCCATGCGGCCCCGCTGCACGCGGCCTTCCGTGTTGACGTAGGTGCCGTCCTTCTCGGTATAGGCGGCCCCCGGCAGGATCACATCGGCCCGCGCGGCCGCGGCCTCGCCATGATGGCCCTGATAGATCACGAAGGTGCCGGGCTTGATGCGCGACACATCGAAGCCATCCGCCCCCAGAAGCCAGAGCGCATCCACGCCACCCGCCAGCATGCCGGCCATGTCGAGGCCCCGTTCCCCCGGAACGAAGCCGAGGTCGAGGGCCGCCACCTGGCCACCGAACTGGTGCAGCAGGTTGAAGCCGTGCCAATCCTCGCGCAGCGCCTCGGCCGCCTTGGCGATCTCCCAGGCGGAGGAGAGCACGGCCGCGCCATCCTCCCGCGCCAGCGCGCCACGGCCCAGGATCACCATGGGCTTGGCGGCACCCTTCAGGAACTCCGCGCCGGCCGCGAAATCCGCCGGGCCCGTGCCCAGATGCGTGGCGGGATAGGTCAGGTCCACCGCCTCGCCGATCACGCCGACCCGCATCCCGCCTAGCGTCCAGCGCTTGCGGATGCGGGCATTGATGACCGGCGCTTCGACGCGCGGATTGCTGCCGATGATGAGGATGGCATCTGCCTCCTCAATCCCGGCGATGCTGGAATTGAACAGATAGTAGTCCGGCCGCGAGGCATCGAGCTTCGCGCCATCCTGCCGCGCATCCAGGTTCGTGCTGCCCATGGCGGCCAGCATCGCCTTCAGCGCGAAGAGGCTCTCCGCATCCATCGTGTCGCCCGCGATGGCGCCGATGCGCTGGCCGCGCACATTCTGCACGATCGCGCCAAACGCCTCGGCCCAGCTCGCCGGCTTCAGCACGCCGTCGCGCCGCACCCAGGGCCGGTCCAGCCGCTTGCGCTTGAGCCCATCGAAGGAGAAGCGCGAGCGGTCGCCCAGCCACTCCTCGTTCACATCATCATTCACGCGCGGCAGCATGCGCAGCACCTCGCCGCCGCGCACATCCACGCGGATGGCGGCCCCGGTCGCGTCCAGCACATCCACGCTGTCCGTCTTCGACAGCTCCCAGGGGCGGGAGACGAAGGCATAGGGCCGGCTGGTCAGCGCGCCGACAGGGCAGAGGTCGATCAGATTGCCGGAAAGCTCGCTGGTCAGCGCCTTCTCGACATAGGTGCCGACTTCCATGTTCTCGCCGCGGCCCGTCGCACCCATCTCCGGCACGCCGGCCACTTCGGCGGCGAAGCGGATGCAGCGCGTGCAATGGATGCAGCGGTTCATCACCGTCTTGATCAGCGGGCCGACATACTTGTCCTTCACCGAGCGCTTCTGCTCGTGATACCGGCTGCCATCCTTGCCGTAGGACATGGCCTGGTCCTGCAGGTCGCATTCGCCGCCCTGGTCGCAGATCGGGCAATCGAGCGGATGGTTGATCAGCAGGAATTCCATCACGCCGCGCCGCGCATTGCGCACCACCGGCGTGTCGGTGAAGACCTTCATGCCATCCATGACCGGATAGGCGCAGGAGGCGACGGGCTTCGGCGCCTTCTCCACCTCCACCAGGCACATGCGGCAATTGCCGGCGACCGAGAGGCGCTCATGGTAGCAGAAGCGCGGGATTTCCTTGCCCGCGGCCTCGCAGGCCTGCAGCACGGAGGACCCGTTCGGGACCTCGACCTCGATGCCGTCGATGGTGACCTTGGCCATCGCCTTACTCCGCAGCCATGTTCAAGCCCTGGGGCAGGTTGTTGCGCGCCTTGTAGGCGGCGATGCGCTCTTCCATCAGCGGACGGAAGTGGCGGATCAGCCCCTGCACCGGCCAGACGCCGCCATCGGCCAGCGCGCAGATGGTGTGGCCCTCGATCTGCCGCGTCACCTGCTCGAGCACGTCGATCTCCTCGATCTCGGCGCGGCCTTCCACCATGCGGAGCATCACGCGGTTCACCCAGCCCATGCCCTCGCGGCAGGGCGTGCACTGGCCGCAGCTCTCATGCTTGTAGAAGGCGGAGAGGCGCTGGATCGCCTTGATCAGGTCGGTGGACTTGTCCATCACGATCACGCCGGCGGTGCCGAGGCCGGTCTTGTGCTCGCGCAGCGCGTCGAAATCCATCAGCACGTCGTCGCAGACGCTCTTCGGGATCATCGGCGTGGAGGAGCCGCCCGGAATCACCGCCAGCAGATTGTCCCAGCCGCCGCGCACGCCGCCGGCATAACGGTCGATCAGTTCGCGCAGCGGGATGCTCATCTCGGCTTCCACATTGCACGGCTTGTTCACGTGGCCCTGCAGGCAGAAGATCTTGGTGCCCGAATTCTTCGGCCGCCCGAAGCTGGAGAACCAGGAGGCGCCGCGCCGCAGGATGGTGGGCACCACCGCGATGGTCTCAACATTGTTCACGGTCGTCGGGCAGCCATAGAGGCCGACGGCAGCGGGGAATGGCGGCTTCAACCGCGGCATGCCCTTCTTGCCCTCGAGGCTCTCGATCAGCGCCGTCTCTTCGCCGCAGATATAGGCGCCGGCGCCGCGATGCACGAAGACGTCGAAATCATAGCCCGAGCCACAGGCATTCTTGCCGATCAGCCCCGCGTCATAGGCCTCGTCGATCGCGGCCTGCAGCACCTGGATCTCGTTGTAGTACTCGCCGCGCACATAGATGTAGGCGGCCACCGCCCCCATGGCGAAGCCTGCAATCAGGCAGCCCTCGACCAGCTTATGAGGATCGTGGCGGATGATGTCGCGGTCCTTGCAAGTGCCGGGCTCGCTCTCATCGCCGTTCACGACGAGGTAGGAGGGCCGGCCCTCGACGGGCGCCTTGGGCATGAAGGACCACTTCATGCCGGTCGGGAAGCCGGCGCCGCCGCGGCCGCGCAGGCCGGAATTCTTCACTTCCTCGATCAGCGCATCGCGTCCGCGGATGAGCAGGTCCTTCGTGCCGTCCCAGTCGCCGCGCATGCGCGCCGCAGCCAGATTCCAGGGCTGCGTGCCATAGAGGTTGGTGAAGATGCGATCCTTGTCGGAGAGCGCCATGGTTCAGTCCTCCGCCCCGTTCAGCACCTGCGGGCCACCGATGGGCGCGCTGGTCTGCCGCCCGATCATCGAGCCGGGCTTGGGCCGCTCGCCGCGCTTCAGCGCCTCGATCAGCTTCACCGTGCTGTCGTAGTCCATGTCCTCGTAATAGTCGTCATCCACCTGCAGGATCGGCGCGTTCACGCAGCCGCCCAGGCATTCGACTTCCGTCAGCGTGAAGTTGCCGTCGGCGCTGGTGTCGCCATAGCCCTTGAGCGCGCCCGCATCCTTGCAGGCGCGCAGCACGTCATCCGAGCCGCGCAGCCAGCAGGGCGTGGTGCCGCAGACCTGCAGGTGGAAGCGCCCGATCGGCTTGGTGTTGTACATGAAGTAGAAGGTCGCGACCTCATAGACGCGCATCGGCGCCATGCCGAGGCGGGCCGCGATCACATCCATGGCCACGCGCGGCACCCAGGCCGAGCCGGTCTGCCGCCCCATCTGCTTCTGCGCGACATAGAGCAGCGGCATGACGGCGCTGGCCTGCTTGCCGGCCGGATAGCGCGGCAGGATCTTGGCGATCTGCGCTTCGCTCTCGGCGTCGAATTCGAAGGAGGTCGGCTCGCTCATGGGGCTTACAGCTTCTGCACGAAGAAAACGGCCGCGGTGAGGATCACCGCCAGCCAAAGCGGCGTCCAGCCCCAGGCGGGCTTCAGCCAACGGAACAGGACGCCCGCGACCAGCGCCGGCACATAGAAGCCGATGAAGCTGATCAGGGCGTTGTCGCTCACCGGTCGATCTCGCCGAAGACGATGTCGAGGCTGCCGATGATGGCCACCGCATCGGCCAGCATGTGGCCCTTGCTCAGCACCTCCATCGCCTGGAGATGCGCGTAGCCAGGGGCGCGGATCTTGCAGCGATACGGCTTGTTGGTCCCGTCGGCGACCAGATACACGCCGAACTCGCCCTTGGGCGCCTCGGTCACCGTGTAGGTGCTGCCGGCGGGCACGTGATAGCCCTCGGTGTAGAGCTTGAAGTGGTGGATGAGCGCTTCCATCGAGCGCTTCATCTGCCCGCGCGTCGGCGGGACGATCTTGTTGTCCAGCACCTTGATGGGGCCGGGCTTCATCTGGTCCAGGCATTGCCGGATGATGCGCAGCGACTGCCGCATCTCCTGCATGCGTAGCAGATAGCGATCGTAGCAATCGCCATTGCGGCCGACCGGCACGTCGAATTCCATGCGGTCATAGACGTCATAGGGCTGCGACTTGCGCAGATCCCAGGCGACGCCCGAGGCGCGCAGGCAGGGGCCGGAGAAGCCCCATTCCATCGCCTGCTCGGCCGTCATCACGCCGATATCCACCGTGCGCTGCTTGAAGATGCGGTTGTTGGTCAGCAGCCCTTCCAGCTCGTCGAGGAAGGCCGGGAACTGCGCCATCCAGCGCTCGATCTTCTCGGGCAGCGCGGCGGGAATGTCCTTCGCGACGCCACCGGGCCGGAAGTAATTGGCGTGGTAGTGGCTGCCCGAGGTCATCTCGTACATTTCGAGCAGATGCTCGCGCTGCTCGAAACCCCAGAGCGCCGGCGTGATCGCGCCGCAATCCAGCGCGTAGGTCGTCACGTTCAGCAGGTGGTTCGCGATGCGCGTGATCTCGGCGAAGAGCACGCGGATGTACTGCGCGCGCTCCGGCACGTCCTGCGTGATGCCCAGCAGCCGCTCCGTCGCCAGGGCGAAGCTGTGCTCCATGCACATGGGGCTGACGTAGTCGAGGCGATCGAAATAGGGCAGCGCCTGGAGATAGGTCTTGTACTCGATCAGCTTTTCGGTGCCGCGATGCAGCAGGCCGATATGCGGATCGGCGCGCTCCACCACCTCGCCCTTCATCTCGAGGATGAGGCGCAGCACGCCATGTGCCGCCGGGTGCTGCGGACCGAAATTGATGGTGTGGCTGTCCATCTCGACGATGCGGCGTTCCGTCTCGTTCGGGGCCGCTTCGCCGATCGGGCTGAGGTCGCTCATGCCTTGTCCCCCTTCTCATCCTCGGGGCGCGCGATGCGGTTCAGATGCACCTTCTCGTCGCCCGGCAGGGTGGTCATCGCCTCCCAGGGGCTCAGGAAGTCGAAGTTGCGGAAATCCTGCACGAGCTTCACCGGCTCCTGCACCACGCGGCCGACTTCGGCGTCGTAGCGCATCTCGACGAAGCCGCTGAGCGGGAAATCCTTGCGGAGCGGATGCCCCTCGAAGCCGTAATCGGTCAGCAGCCGGCGAAGATCGGCCAGGCCCGCGAAGACCACGCCGTACATGTCCCAGGTCTCGCGCTCGAACCAGGTGGCGGTGGGCCAGATGGAAGCCACGCTCGGCACGGGCTGCTCGGCATCCGTCATCGTGATCACGCGCAGCCGCTCGTTCCGCGTCAGCGAGAGCAGGTTGTACACCACCTCGAATCGCTCCGGCCGGTCGGGCCAGTCCACGCCGCAGACATCCATGAGCTGCGCGAAATCGAGCGCGGGCGCGTCGCGCAGCAGCGTCATGAGCGGCAGCAGCGCATCGCGCGTCACGTGCAGCACGAGTTCGGCCCCGCCACGCTCGCGCGTGAAGGCCACGGGCAGGCGGTCCGCGATCAGGCCGCGGATGTCGTTCTCGAGTGCGTCAACCACGAAGGATGGTCCCCGTGCGGCGGATCTTCTTCTGCAATTGCAGGATTCCGTAGACCAGCGCCTCGGCCGTGGGCGGGCAGCCGGGGACGTAGATGTCCACCGGCACGATTCGGTCGCAGCCCCGCACCACCGAGTAGCTGTAGTGGTAATAGCCCCCGCCATTGGCGCAGGAGCCCATGGAGATGACCCAGCGCGGCTCGCTCATCTGGTCGTAGACCTTGCGCAGCGCGGGGGCCATCTTGTTGGTCAGCGTGCCGGCCACGATCATCACGTCGCTCTGCCGCGGCGAACCGCGCGGGATGATGCCGAAGCGGTCGAGGTCATAGCGCGCCATGTAGGCATGGATCATCGGCACCGCGCAGCAGGCGAGGCCGAAGGTCATCGGCCAGAGCGAGCCGGTGCGGGCCCAGTTCACCACCTTGTCCAGGTTGGCGACGACAAAGCCCTTCTCCTCGATCTCGCCGGTCACGGCGCGAATCACGGCGTCCTGCGGGGCTCCGGCCGGGTTCCAGGCAATCTCGTTCATGGCCTTATTCCCAATCCAGGGCGCCTTTGCGCCACTCATAGATGAAGCCCACCGTCAGCACGCCGAGGAAGCCCATCATCGAGAAGAAGCCGAGCCAGCCGATCTCGCCCAGCGTCACCGCCCAGGGGAAGAGGAAGGCCACTTCGAGGTCGAAGATGATGAACAGGATCGCGACCAAGTAGAACCGCACGTCGAAGCGGCGGCGCGTATCGTCGAAGGGCGCGAAGCCGCACTCATAGGCGGAGAGCTTCTCGGCATTGGGCTTCTGCCGCGCAACCAGCAGGCTGCCGCCCACCATGGCGAGGGCGATGCCTCCCGCGATCCCCAGAAAAACGAGGATCGGGAAATACTCGGCGAGCAAGGGCTGCGTCATCTTTGCCTCGGCGACTCTTTTGCCTCGCGCATTCCTGGCCGCTTTGCCACGGCGGATGCACGATGGGCCAGGGGCGCGGGACTGCGCCTCTGACGCGGCGCACCATACAGCAAGGAAGGCCCGCTCCGCCATAGGGGGTGCAAGTTAAACGCACGTCAGCACAGGCGGTTGCGCCGTGCGATCGGATCGGATTGGCAATGTTGAGGAGGGTAAAATCTGGCGCGAGTGACGGGGCTCGAACCCGCGACCTCCGGCGTGACAGGCCGGCGCTCTAACCGACTGAGCTACACCCGCAGCAGACGAAGGGGCGTTTAGGCCCCGCCCGAGTGGCTGTCAACCAACCGGAGCCGGAAAAGATGGTGGGCGCTGACGGGGTCGAACCGCCGACATCCTGCGTGTAAAGCAGGCGCTCTACCTCTGAGCTAAGCGCCCCAGGGCGTCATCATGCCATGACGCCCCGCACAAGAAAAAGGGCCGACCCGCACTTGGCGGACCGGCCCTGCAAGACGGAACTGGCGTCAGCTCAGTTCACGGCGTCCTTGAGGTTCTTGCCGGCCTTGAAGCGAACCGTGGTCGAGGCGGGGATCTTGATCTCCTCGCCCGTGCGCGGGTTGCGGCCCTTGCCGGCCTTGCGCTTGCTGGTGCTGAAGGTGCCGAAGCCGACGAGGCGGACTTCCTGCTTCTTCTTCAGCGCCTTGGTGATCGCCTCGAAGACGGAGTCGAGAACGTCGCCGGCCTTCGCCTTGGACAGTTCACCCGACTCGGCAACGACGGCCACGAGATCCTGCTTGTTCATGGGACGGTCCCCTTACTGAACGGCCTACGCACGTGAAGACCGATTCTCCACACTGGCCTGAGCGGGACAGTAAGCGGCGGTTTTCCGCCGCGTCAATCAGCCACACCTCCGATTCGCGGCGGTTTGCCTGGGTTTTTTGGGGATAGCTTCCGCAAACCCTTGATGGCCGTGGCGAAAATGAAAAGGGCGCCCACGAGGGACGCCCTTCCCGGAACGCAATCCCGGCCCCGTCAGTGCGGCCGGACAGCCGCTCCCGATTCGACCGCCGGCACCGGCGCCTCCTCCGGCTCCACCCAGGTGATGGCCTCGGGCGCGCGCACGAGCGCCTTGTTGATCACCTCGTCGGCATGGCTGACGGCGATGATCTTCAGCGCCTTCTTCACGCTGTCCGGGATGTCCGCCAGGTCCTTCTCATTGTCCTTCGGGATGAAGACCGTGGTGATGCCCGCGCGCAGCGCGGCCAGCAGCTTCTCCTTCAGGCCGCCGATCGGCAGGACGCGGCCGCGCAATGTGATCTCGCCCGTCATCGCCACCTCGCGCCGCACCGGGATACCGGTGAGCACGGAGATGATCGAGGTCGCCATGGCGACACCTGCGCTGGGCCCATCCTTGGGCGTCGCACCTTCCGGTACGTGCACATGGATGTCGCGCTTCTCAAAGAGCGTGGGCTTGATGCCGAAGGTGATGGAGCGCGAGCGGACATAGGACAGCGCGGCGCTGACCGATTCCTTCATCACATCGCCCAGCTGGCCGGTCGGCTTGATGTTGCCCTTGCCGGGCACCACCACGCTTTCGATGGAGAGGATGTCTCCCCCCACCTCCGTCCAGGCGAGGCCGGTGACGACGCCCACCATGTCCTCGCTCTCGGCCTCGCCGTAGCGGAACTTCTTCACGCCCGCATATTTCTCGAGGTTCTTGCGGGTGATCGCGACCTTCTTCGCCTTGCCGGTCACGATCTCCTTCACCGCCTTGCGGGCCAGGCCTCCCAGCTCGCGCTCCAGGTTCCGCACGCCGGCCTCGCGCGTGTAGTAGCGCACCAGGTCGAGCAGTGCGTCATCCGAAAGCGACCATTCGGCCGGCTTCAGACCATTCGCCTCGGTCACCTTGGGCAGCAAATGGCGCTTGGAGATCTGCACCTTCTCATCCTCGGTGTAGCCGGGGATGCGGATGATCTCCATGCGGTCCAGCAGGGGCTGGGGCATGCGCAGCGAATTGGCGGTCGTGACGAACATCACATCCGACAGGTCGTAATCCACCTCCAGGTAGTGGTCGGCGAAGGTGGCGTTCTGCTCGGGGTCCAGCACCTCCAGCAGCGCGCTGGAGGGGTCGCCGCGCCAATCCGCGCCGAGCTTGTCGATCTCGTCCAGCAGGAAGAGCGGGTTGCTCGTCTTCGCCTTCTTCATGCCCTGGATGACCTTGCCCGGCATGGAGCCGATATAGGTCCGGCGGTGGCCGCGCACCTCCGCCTCGTCCCGCACGCCGCCCAGCGACATGCGGACGAAGTTGCGCCCCGTGGCCTTGGCGATGGACTTGCCGAGCGAGGTCTTGCCCACGCCAGGCGGGCCGACCAGGCAAAGGATGGGGCCACGGATCTTCTTGCTGCGCGCCTGCACAGCCAGATACTCGATGATCCGCTCCTTCACCTTCTCCAGGCCGTAATGGTCGGCGTCGAGCACCTTCTCGGCCGCGGTGATGTCGCGGCGGATGACGCTGCGCTTCTTCCAGGGGATGCTGAGGATCCAGTCGAGGTAGTTGCGGACGACGGTCGCCTCGGCCGACATGGGCGACATGGTGCGCAGCTTCTTCAGCTCCGCCATCGCCTTGTCATGCGCTTCCTTGCTGAGCTTCGTGGCCTTGATCTTGGCCTCGATCTCCGCCGATTCGTCCTTGCCGTCCTCGCCCTCCCCCAGCTCCTTCTGGATCGCGCGCATCTGCTCGTTCAGGTAGTATTCGCGCTGCGTCTTCTCCATCTGCCGCTTCACGCGGCTGCGGATGCGCTTCTCCACCTGGAGCACGCTCATCTCGCCTTCCATGTGGGAGAAGACGCGCTCCAGCCGGGCCGCGACGGAGGCGATCTCGAGCAGCTCCTGCTTCTCGGGGATCTTGATGGAGAGGTGGCTCGCCACCGTGTCCGCGAGCTTGCCGGCGTCATCGATCTGGTTGATCGAGACCAGCACCTCGGGCGCGATCTTCTTGTTGAGCTTGATGTAGCTCTCGAACTGCGAGATCACGGTGCGCATCAGCGCCTCGACCTCGCGCTTGTCCGAGGCAGCCTCGGCCATCGGCTCGGTGAAAGCCTCGAAGTAGCTCTCGGTCTCCTTGAAGCCCACGATCTTCGCGCGGCGGCCGCCTTCCACCAGCACCTTCACGGTGCCATCCGGCAGCTTCAGCAGCTGCAGCACCGTGGAGACGGTGCCGGTCTCGAAGAGGTCCTTCGCCGCCGGGTCATCCTGCAGAGCGTTCTTCTGGGCGACGAGCAGGATCTGCTTGTCTTCGCGCATCACGGCTTCAAGCGCGCGGACGGATTTCTCGCGGCCAACGAAAAGCGGCACGATCATGTGCGGGAAGACGACGATATCCCGCAGCGGCAATACGGGAAGCAGGTCGCCGCGAATGGTTTCCGTCATGAGGACCTCACTGGGACAGTCGGCGGGGCAGGCGCCCGAATTCGGCACGCCCACCCGAAGCCACGGGTTGATGACCTTATTTGGTCATGAAAGGGCGGCAAACAAGCCGCCCCCTCTGACCTCCGCCGGCTCAGGCGGAGGTCTGTTCGGCGGGCTTCTCGCCGTAGATGAAGAGCGGCTGGGCCCGGATCTCCGCCACTTCGCGGTTCACCACCACCTCCTCCACATCGGCGAGGCCCGGCAATTCGAACATGGTGGAGAGCAGGATCTGCTCCATGATGGAACGCAGGCCGCGCGCGCCGGTCTTGCGCTGGATGGCACGCGTGGCGACCGAGCGCAGCGCGTCTTCCGTGAAGGTGAGCTTGGCCCCCTCCATCTCGAAGAGGCGCTGATACTGCTTGAGCAGTGCGTTCTTGGGGCGGGTCAGGATCTCGATGAGCGCCTTCTCGTCCAGATCCTCGAGGGTGGCCACGACCGGCAGGCGGCCGATGAATTCCGGGATCAGGCCGAACTTCAGCAGGTCCTCGGGCTCGACCTCGCGCAGCACGGCACCCATGCGGCGATCCTCGGGGCTGCGCACCTCCGCGCCATAGCCGATGCCCGAGCCCTTGCCGCGCGCGCCGATGATCCGCTCCAGCCCGGCGAAGGCGCCGCCGCAGATGAAGAGGATGTTCGTCGTGTCCACCTGCAGGAATTCCTGCTGCGGATGCTTGCGCCCGCCCTGCGGCGGGACGGAGGCCACGGTGCCCTCCATGATCTTGAGCAGCGCCTGCTGGACGCCCTCGCCCGAGACATCCCGCGTGATCGAGGGGTTGTCCGACTTGCGGCTGATCTTGTCGACCTCGTCGATGTAGACGATGCCGCGCTGCGCGCGCTCGACATTGTAGTCGGCCGCCTGCAGCAGTTTGAGGATGATGTTCTCCACATCCTCGCCGACATAGCCGGCCTCGGTCAGCGTGGTTGCATCGGCCATGGTGAAGGGCACGTCCAGGATGCGGGCCAGCGTCTGCGCCAGCAGCGTCTTGCCCGAGCCTGTGGGCCCGATCAGCATGATGTTGGACTTGGCGATCTCGACGTCGTTGTTCTTCGCGACAGCGGCCAAGCGCTTGTAATGGTTATGAACCGCGACCGCGAGCACCTTCTTCGCGTGCTCCTGGCCGATCACGTAGTCGTCGAGGACCTTGCAGATCTCCTTGGGCGTCGGCACGCCATCGCGTGTCTTCACCATATGCGTCTTGTGCTCTTCACGGATGATATCCATGCAGAGTTCGACGCATTCATCGCAGATGAAGACGGTCGGGCCCGCGATGAGCTTGCGCACCTCATGCTGCGACTTGCCGCAGAAGGAGCAGTAAAGGGTATTCTTGCTGTCGCCAGACTTGCTCATGCGCACTCCTCGCGGCGGGGAGGGACCCGGCTGTCTGCCCCCAGGCCGCGTTTCAAACTCGTGACCCGGGAATCTACCCTCCCGGGGGCCTGCAAGGGAAGCTTTGCCGCCCTTGCCGACGCATCCTGCCCCATAAACCTCTGTCGAGGCTCAGCTCTTGGGGGCTTCCGTAACCGCGGGGCGCTTGTCCACCACCTGGTCGATCAGGCCCCAGTCCCGGGCCTCCTCGGCCGACATGTAGCTGTCACGCTCCAGCTTGGCCTCGATGGCCTCGACCGGCTGGCCCGTGTGGGTGACGTAGATCTGGTTCAGGCGCTTGCGCAATTCCAGGATTTCGCGCGCCTGGATCTCGATAT
This sequence comes from Roseococcus sp. SDR, assembly GCF_019083995.1. Classification (GTDB taxonomy): domain Bacteria; phylum Pseudomonadota; class Alphaproteobacteria; order Acetobacterales; family Acetobacteraceae; genus Roseococcus. Next base: position 101,256 of record NZ_JAHRCU010000008.1, on the reverse strand, counting down.
CGGTCGCCTGGCCCTGGGCACCGCCGGAGGGCTGATGGACCATCACGCGGGCGTTCGGCAGGGCGAAGCGCTTGCCCTTGGCGCCGGCCGTCAGCAGCAGCGAGCCCATCGAAGCCGCCATCCCGAGGCAGACCGTGCTGACCGGGCTGCGGATGAACTGCATGGTGTCATAGATCGCGAGCCCGGCGCTCACCACGCCGCCCGGGCTGTTGATGTAGAAGGAAATTTCCTTGTTGGGGTTCTCGCTCTCCAGAAACAGGAGCTGCGCGCAGATCAGGGAGGAGACGCCGTCATAGACGGCGCCAGTCAGGAAGATGATCCGCTCCTTGAGCATCCGCGAATAGATGTCATAGGCGCGCTCGCCGCGGCTGGATTGCTCCACCACCATGGGGACGAGGGAGTTGTTATAGATTTCAACAGGATCGCGATCCTGGGTCCCCACATATCGCACGTCTTGCATTCCCATCTTCTGAGGTCCGCCCCAGGATGGGCACGGCCTGGTTAAGGCCGGACGAATCGTGCCCCGGCCCCTCGGTCAGGCACAGCATGTGGGCAGAGACGCGCCCAAGGAAAGAGGGGGCGCGAAAACCCCCTCCCCCGTTTCACCCTCAGATCTGGGTGGCGGCCTCGGCCAGCTTCTCCGGCGTCACGGTCTCGTCCTCGACCTTGGCCAGCTCCAGCATGAAGTCCACGACCTTCTCCTCGAAGATCGGGCTGCGGAGGTTCTCCAGCGCCTGCGGGTTCTTCTGGAAGAACTCGAACACCTGCTTTTCCTGGCCCGGATAGCGCTGCACCTCGGCGCGCATCGCGTTGCCCAGCTCCTCGCGGCTCACCGTGATGTTGTTGGTGGTGCCGATCTCGGAGAGCAGCAGGCCGAGGCGGATGCGGCGCTCGGCGATGCCGCGGTACTCGGCCTTCAGCGTGGCCTCGTCCTTGCCGGCATCCTCGCCGTCCAGGCGGCCGGCCTTCATATCGGCCTCCACACGCTCCCAGATCTGCTTGAACTCATTCTCCACCATGCCCTCGGGCACTTCGAAGCTGGCGCGCTCGGCCAGCGCATCCAGCAGCTTGCGCTTGATGGCCATGCGGCTCTGGCTGTCATATTCGCGCTGCAGGCTCTCCAGGATCACCTCGCGCAGCTTCTCGAAGCTCTCGAGACCCAGCTTCTTCGCCAGCTCATCGTCCAGCGCGGGCTTGGAATAGACCTTGAGCGCCTTGGCGGTCACGGTGAACTCGGCATCCTTGCCGGCCAGCTCGGCCGAGCCGTATTCGGCCGGGAAGGTCACCTTGACGATCCGCTGCTCGCCCGGGGCGAGGCCTTCCAGCTGCTCGGTGAAGCCCGGGATGAAGCCGGGGCCGGCCACCTCGATCGGCATGTCGGTGGCGGAGCCGCCCTGGAACTCCTCGCCGCCGATGCGGCCGACGAAGTCGCAGACCAGCACCTCGCCCTTGGCGGCGGCGCGGGCTTCCGTCTCTTCCAGGCTCGCCTGGCGGCGGCTGATGCTCTCCAGCGCCTTGGCGACTTCCTCATCGCCCGGGGCGGCCTTCAGGCGCGTCAGGCTGATGCTGGCGAAGTCCGGCATCGGGATGGTGGGCAGCACCTCGACATCCATGCGGAATTCGAGGTCGGCGCCATCGGCGAAGTTCACCAGCTCGATCTTGGGCTGCAGCGCGGGGCGGAGGTTGTTGTCGGTGACGACCTTGCTGGTGGCTTCCTGCACGGAGGCTTCCAGCACCTCGCCCATCACGGCCTGGCCGTAGCGGGCCAGCACCACCTTCTGCGGCACCTTGCCGGGGCGGAAGCCCGGCATCTTCATGTCCTTGGCCAGCTCCGCCAGGCGCTTGTCCTTCTGGGCGGCGATGCTCGTCGCGGGAACCACCACCGTGTAGGCCCGCTTGAGCCCTTCGTTCGCAACCTCAGTGACCTGCATAGTGAGCGATTCCGTTCGTGTGTTGATGGGCGCGGCCGTGGTGCGGGCGGAGGGATTTGAACCCCCACGGCTTGCGCCACTGGAACCTAAATCCAGCGTGTCTGCCAATTCCACCACGCCCGCATGACCGCGTGGCCAAATGGGAAGCGGCGCATGTAGCCGAAACGGCCGCCCTCGCCAATACTGGCCCCCCATGACCATCCCGCATGACCCGGGCGGAAAGGTGCGGCTGCGCCTCGCCTCCGACATCGTCTCCGCCGCCGCCTTTTCCGAATGCCGCCGCTGGCGCTGGTGGCTGGAGCGGCGCTGGGATGGGCAGCCGATCGGCACGCCCGGCTTCGGGGTCGTGATCGGCATGAACCCCTCCACGGCCGATCTGGACGCGGATGACCCGACGGTCGCCGGCTGCATCTGGCGGGCGCGGCACCGCTGGGGCCTGCCCGGCCTCGTCATGCTCAATGCCTTCGCCTATCGCGCGACCGACAAGAAGCGCCTGCTGGAGGTGGATGACCCGGTGGGGGCGGAGAATGACGCGACCATCCTGCATTATGCGCGCGGGGCACCGCTGGTCGTCGTCGCCTGGGGGCAGCCCCCCAAACCGCTGATGGGGCGCGGGCCGGCTCTGGCGGCACTTCTGCGGGGGGCAGGGATCACGCCGATGTGCTTCGGCACGAACAATGACGGCAGCCCGAAGCACCCCCTCTACCAGCGGCGGGATGCGGCGCTGGTGCCCTTCCCGGGCTGAGGCTCAGCCCAGCAGCAGCTCCGCGCAGGCATCCAGGATCGCCGCCTCGTCCAGCCCGTATTCGGCATAGAGCGCCGGGATGTCGCCGCCCTGGCCGAAGCGGTCCACGCCGAGCGCGGCAATGCGCTGGCCGCGCACCCCGCCCATCCAGTCCAGCGCGGCCGGGTGGCCATCCAGCAGGGTGACGATGCCCGCGCCGGGGGCCAGCGGCGCCAGCAGCGTCTCGATGTGGGAGGGCGCGCCGCCCGGCCCACCGCGGGCGCGCTTGCGGGCTTCGAGCCAGCCCTGGTGCAGACGGTCAGGCGAAGTCACGGCCATCAGGCCGGCGCCCGGCTCCTCCTGCCGCAGCGTCTCGAAGGCGGCCATGGCCTCCGGGGCCAGCGCCCCCTGATAGGCGATGGCGATGCGCGCGCCCACCGCGGGCGGCACCATCCAATAGCCGCCGGCGATCACCTGCGCCGGGTCGAGCTGCCGCTCGGGCTGGGTCAGGCCGCGGGTCGAAAGGCGCAGCCAGACGGAGGAGCCGTCGGGCTCCTGCATATGCGCGAAGGCGTGGCGCATCAGGATGGAGAGCTCATCCGCGAAGGCGGGCTCATAGGCGGCCAGCCGATCCTGCGCCATGCCGATCAGCGGCGTGTTCACCGACTGGTGCTGCCCGCCCTCGGCCGCCAAGGTGATGCCGGACGGTGTGCTGACCAGCAGGAAACGCGCATCCATGTAGCAGCCATAGATCAGCGCATCGAGGCCGCGATTGACGAAGGGATCATAGACCGTGCCGATGGGCAGCAGGCGGGCGCCATAGAGCCGGTCGGAGAGGCCGAGTGCGGCCAGCACCAGGAAGAGGTTCTGCTCGGCGATGCCGAGCTCCACATGCTGCCCCTCGGGCGACATGCCCCAGCGCTGGGCCGAAGCCAGCTTCGCATCGCGGAAGACATCATTCTTCAGATGCCGGTCGAAGATGCCGCGCCGGTTCACCCAGGGGCCGAGATTGGTGGAGACCGTCACATCCGGGCTGGTGGTGACGATGCGCCCCGCCATGGGCGCGTACTCCCCCTCCCCGCGCCCGATGCCGGCCAGGATCTCGCCGAAGGCCGCCTGGGTGGAGAGCTTGCGCCCCGCCGGCACGCGCGGCACCGGCAGCACGGCCGGGATGGGGATCTTGGGCGAGGTGAGCGAGCGGCCCGCGGGCGTCAGCTTCTCAGCGAAGGGCACGCTGTCGATGAAGGCGCGCATCTCCTCGGCCGGGACGTCGAGGCCCTCGAACTCGTCCCATTCATGGCCGGGGCGGATGCGCATGGCGGAGCGGAACTCCTCCATCTGCTCCTTCGTCATCAGCCCGGCATGGTTGTCCTTGTGGCCGGCGAAGGGCAGGCCCATGCCCTTCACGGTATAGGCGATGAAGCAGGTGGGCTGGTCGCCCGCCGCGTCCTGCGCGCGGAAGGCTTCCATCAGCGTCTCGATGTCATGGCCGCCCAGGTTGTTCATCAGCGCCGCCAGCTCGTCATCCGTCAGCGGATCGATGATGGCGCGCAGCCCCTCCTCGCGGCCCAGTTCCGCCAGCAGCGCGGAGCGCCAGGCCGCCCCACCCTGGAAGGTGAGCGCGGCATAGAGGCTGTTGGGGCAGTCATCGATCCAGCGGCGCAGCGCCTCGCCGCCCGGCCGCGCGAAGGCCGCCTGCAGCTTGCGGCCGTATTTGAGGGTGACGACATTCCAGCCCATGTCGCGGAACAGGCCCTCGATGCGGCCGAAGAGGCGGTCCTGCACCACGCTGTCCAGGCTCTGGCGGTTGTAGTCCACCACCCACCAGACATTGCGGATGTCGTGCTTCCAGCCCTCCAGCAGGGCCTCGTAGATATTGCCCTCGTCCAGCTCGGCATCGCCGACGATCGCGACATGCCGGCCGGCGGGCAGGCCCTCGGGGGCCAGCTTCTTCAGCCGCACATAATCCTGCACGAGGCTGCCGAAGCTGGTGAGCGCCACGCCGAGGCCGACGGAGCCCGTGGAGAAATCAACCTCGCCGCCATCCTTCATGCGCGAGGGATAGGGCTGGATGCCGCCGAATTGTCGCAGCGTGGAGAGGCGGTCGGCACTCTGCCGCCCCAGCAGCAGGTTCATCGCGTGGAACACCGGCCCCGCATGCGGCTTGATGGCGACGCGGTCCGCCGGCTTCAGGATGTCGAAATAGAGCGCGGTCAGGATCGAGATGACCGAGGCGCAGGAGGCCTGGTGCCCGCCCACCTTCAGCCCGTCCCGGTTGGGGCGGACATGGTTGGCGTGATGGATCATCCAGGCCGAGATCCAGAGCAGCTTGCGCTCGACCGCGTTGAGCAGCGCCACGCGCCGCGCCTCGTCCATGGTGGCGGCACGCGAGAGGGGGGTCTGCTGGTTCATGGGCATGCTTCCTGGCTTGGGAGGCAGCTTACCCCGATCCCCCCCCGGCGTGGCTAGACCCGCATTGCTCGCAGGCTCAGGCCTTGACCAGCTTGCGAACGGTACTGGCCATCGCGCGCTTGCCCTCGCCGGCATAGGCCTCGTGATTGTCCTCGATGAACTCAGGATCATAGAGGTAGTTCACCATCAGCCCCGCGCTCTCGCGCATGCCCTTGGCCGAGGTGTCGCCCCGCCAGTTGATGCGCTCGACGCGGGCGCCGTTGGAGAGGTGGAAATGCGCCACCGGATCGGCCGCGCGCTTGGGGTTGCGACCGGATTCGACGGCGACGAAACGCGCGCAAAGCCGGACCAGCACCGGCTCCAGCACCTTGGACAGCGCCGGCGGCCATTCCTTGCGCGAGAGCAGCAATTGCAGGGCCGCGCCGGGCGAGGTCTCCGGCGGCACGCCCGCCGCGTTGCGGATGGCGGTGAGTTCCTCCGCCGTCAGCAGCGTCGCATCCCCTGCCTCCTCCCGCGCGTTCAGCCAGCGGCAGAAGCCGGGCACGGGCGAGAGGGTCGCGAATTGCTTGAGGCCGCGGAATTCCTGGCCCAGCACCTCGACCACGCGCTTGATGAGAAAATTGCCGAAGGCGATGCCATCGAGCCCACGCTGGCAGTTGTTGATGGAGTAGAAGATCGCGGTATCGGCCTGGTTCGGATCCATCACCTCGGCCTTGGGGTCGAGCAGCGCCTGCACGGAGCCGGCGAGGCCCTTCATCAGCGCGATCTCGACGAAGATCAGCGGCTCTTCCGGCATGCGCGGGTGGAAGAAGGCGTAGCAGCGGCGGTCGGAATCCAGGCGGTTCTTCAGGTCGTCCCAGCTCTCGATGCGGTGCACCGCCTCATAGCGGATCAGCTTCTCGAGCAGGGCCGCGGGCGAGTTCCAGTCGATGCGGCGAAGCTCCAGGAAGCCCAGGTCGAACCAGGAGGTGAGCAGCGTCTTGAGATCGGCCTCCAGCGCCTCCAGCAGCGGGTCGGTCTCGACGGCACGCAGCAGGTCGGCGCGCAGGTCCACCAGCAGCTTCATGCCGTCGGGGATCGCGGTGAACTGCGTCAGCAGCCGCACGCGCGGGCTTTCCAGGGCACGGCGCAGCCGAACCTTGGCGGCCGCCTTGGCCGGGCCATCCGCGGCCTGGGTCCATTCGGCGATGGCACGCTCGACAGCCTTCGGGTCGGCGTCGAAGCCCGCAAGGACGCGCAGGAAACTCACCCGCTCCGCCTCGGAGAAGCCGCGATACGCCGCTGCGAGCTTGGCCGCGCGGGCCCGGGCCGAGACCTCGCCGCCACGCGCGGCCAGGCAGGCCTGCATCTGCGCCGCCACATCCTCGGCATCGTCACGGCCGCCGACGCGGTCCGCCATGTCCCGCCAGAGACCGGTGACCCGGCGCAGCGCGCGATCCACCAGGGAGTCGTTCAGGGACAGGGTGGCATCTGGCATGAGCAGTCTCCAAGGGAGGGCATGAGCGTAACCCGGAAACATTCAGAAATAAAGTGCGATCAGAGGCTCCGGCCCCGTTCGCGCAGGATGCAAATCTTTCATTCGCCGAGAGAAATAGCCGCACGCATGGCCGCCTCGGGCAGGTCCTCCGCCAGCAATCCGGGCCCGTGGAGCCGTGCCGCCTCGCCCTGCAGCCAGGCGGCGGCACAGGCGGCCTCGAAGGGTTCCATCCCTTGCGCGAGCAGCGAGGCGGCAAGGCCCGCCAGCACATCGCCGCTGCCGCCCGTGGCGAGGGTGGGCGGCGCGTTGTGGTTGATCGCAGCCCGGCCATCCGGCGCCGCGATCACGCTGTCCGAGCCCTTGAGCAGCACCACGGCGCCGGTGCTGCGTGCGGCCTCACGCGCCGCCGTCAGCCGATCCGCGCCCGGGGCGCCGAAGAGGCGCGCGAATTCGCCCTCATGCGGCGTGAGGATGGCGGCCCCGCGCAGCGCCTCGGATTGGCCCTCGCAGGCGGTCAGGGCGCCGGCATCGAGCACAAGGCGCCGTCCGGCCGCGAGCAAACCGACGACGGCGCCGCGCGTGGTCGCATCGGGCGGCAAGCCCGGACCAAGCAGGATCACCTGGCGCTTCGGATCATCGAGCAGCGCGCCCAGCAGGTCCTGCATGCCCGCGGCCTGGATCACCAGGGCGCCCGGCTCGGCCAGGCGGTGCAGGAGGGCGCTCGAGCCGTCGGCGCAGGCGAGGGTGACGAGCCCGGCGCCGATCCGCCGGGCTGCACGGGCGGCGAGCAGCGCCGCACCGGCCATCTCCGTGCCCGAGATGATCGTCACATGGCCGCGGCTGTGCTTGTGGCTCGCCGCATCGGGGCGCGGCAGGCGCCACAGGGCCGGGCCATTGGCGAAGCATCTGGGCCGGATGGACCGCAGCACATCGGCCGGCAGGCCGATATCGGCCAGGACCAGCTCCCCGCAGAGGTCACGCCCCGGGCGGAGCAGATGGCCGGGCTTGGCGCGGAAGAAGCCGACGGTCAGCGCCGCCCGCGCCGCGAAGCCGCGCACCGCGCCGGTCGCGCCGCAGACGCCCGAGGGCACATCCACCGCGACGATCGGCGCCTGCGCCGCGGCCAGCAGTTCCGCCGCCGGCCCGTCCAGCGGGCGGGAGAGGCCGGCGCCGAAAAGCGCGTCCACCAGAAGCCCGGCGCGCGCCACCTCGGCCGCCGCGAAGGGCCGCATCGGCCCGCGCCAGGCAGCGGCCGCCAGGGCCGCGTCGCCCCTGGGCGGCGCCAGGGCCGCAACCCCCACATCCCAGCCTGCGCGCTCCAGAAGGCGCGCTGCCACATAGCCATCGCCGCCATTGTTGCCTGGGCCCGCCAGCACCAGGACACGGCAGGGCCGGAAGCGCCGGCGGATGGCCACCGCCACGGCGCGCCCGGCGGCGTCCATCAGGGCCGGCCCGTTGCCGGCGAGACGGTCCGCCTCGGCCATTTCGGCGGGCGTCAGCAGCTCCGGGGGGATTGCGGGGTTGGGTGTCATTGCCGCCATAATGGGGCAACAAAGGGAGACGTCACATGGTCCAGAAGCGGGAACGCTCGATCCAGGAACTCTATCGCGACGATCCGGAGCGCGCCGATGCGCTGGCCTGGGGCCGGCGTGGCGTGCTGAAGGGCGCTGCCCTCGCCACGATGGGCGCCGCCGTGGGCGGTGCCATTCCCTTTGGCCGCCACATGCCCGACGGCCTGCTGCCGGCCCTCTTCGCCCGCCCGGCCTCGGCCCAGCAGGCGCCCGCCGTCTTTCGGATGGAGGGCAAGGCGGAACTCATTCTGCAGGGCGACCGTCCGTTGGTCGGTGAGACGCCCGAGCACATGCTGGATGAGGCGGTGACCAGCTATCGCTACTTCTTCGTGCGCAACAACGGCCAGATCCCCGAGCCGCTGACGACCGACCCCAATGCCTGGCGCTTCACCCTGGATGGCGAGGTGAACAGCCCGCTCACGCTGACGGTGGGTGATCTGCGCACGCGCTTCCCCAACGTCACGCGGCAATTGCAGATGGAGTGCGGCGGAAATGGCCGCGCCTTCTTCACGCCGCAGACGCGCGGCAACCAATGGGGCAATGGCGCCATCAGCAATGGCGAATGGACAGGCGTGCGTCTGCGCGACGTGCTGGCCGCCGCCGGCCTCAAGCCGGGCGCGGCCTATACCGGCCATTTCGGCGCCGACCCGCATCTCTCGGGTGCCACCGATCGCCAGGCCATCAGCCGCGGCATGCCGCTGGCCAAGGCCATGGACGAGGACACCATCATCGCCTTCGCGCTGAACGGCCAGCCGCTGCCGCACATCCATGGCGCGCCGATCCGCCTCGTCACGCCCGGCTGGCCCGGCAGCCTCAGCCAGAAATGGCTGACGCGCATCACCATCCTCGACAAGCCGCACACCGGCGCGGGCATGGGCGGCACCAGCTACCGCATCCCGGTGCGCCCGATCGTCCCCGGCAGCAACAACAACGGCGCCGATTTCGTGGACATGACGAGCATGCCGGTGCGCTCGATCCTCTCCTCACACGCGCACGGCTCGCGCCTGCCGGCCGGCACCCGCAGCCTGGATCTGCGCGGGGCGGCCTGGGCCGGCGACCTCACGGTGCGCGCGGTGGATGTCAGCGTGGATTTCGGCGCGAGCTGGACGCCGATGCAGGTTGCGGCCCCCGCCAACCGCCATGCCTGGCAGCGCTGGCAGGGCCGCGTGGCGCTGCCGTCGGACGGGTATTTCGAGATCTGGTACCGGGCGACGGACAGCAACGGGAAGATGCAGCCTTTCGCCGCCGCCAACTGGAACCCGCAGGGCTATGGGGCGAACCCGATCAGCCGGGCGGCGATCCTGGTCGGCTGATGCGGCGCTTTCTTCTGCTCACGGTCGGCCTGTTCGGCGGAGCGCTGGCAATCGCCCAGGCGGCCGACCCGCCCGAGGACCCCTCCATCCTGCCCGCCGGCCAGGGGCAGGAGGAAGTCTTCTACACCTGCACCGCGTGCCACAGCACCGCGATCATCCGCCGCAGCCATTTCCCGCGGGAGCAGTGGGATGGGTTGATGGACTGGATGACGGAGAAGCACGGGATGAATCCGCTGGAGGGTGCCGAACGCACCCTCATCGTGGATTACCTCGCGCAGCATTTCGGCCCGCGCGCGGCTCCGGCCCGGGGGCGGAACCCCTTCCTCAACTGACAACCGCCGGGCGGCCCACCCCGCCCGGCGCCCCCTCCCCTCAGGCCACCCGCCCGAGGCCGTAGCCGCGGCCGATGACGTAAGCCTGCAGCGATTCCACATCGCTTTGCTGGCTGGTGATGCGGAAGCGCACGAGGTCGCGGATCGAGACGATGCCGCACAGGCGCCGGTTCCGATCCACCACCGGCAGATGGCGGAAATAGCCGGCATCCATGATCTCCATGGCCTCATCCACCGAGGTGGCCGCCGTCACCACCTCGACCTCATGGGTCATCAGAGCGGAGACGGGCAGGGAGAGCAGGCCCGCGCCATGCTGCGTCAGGCCGCGCACCACGTCCCGCTCGCTCAGGATGCCGACCAGCGTGCCCTCGGCATCGCAGACCACGACGGCACCGATGCGCCGCTTGGAAATGATCTCCGCCGCCTCGGTCACCGGAGAACCCGGCAGGACCGAGATCACGGCAGCACCCTTCTGGTTGAGCACGGCACCGACGGTCATGGCTGCATCCTTGCGATGGGGAAACGAAGCCCACCGCTATAACCTACGGGCACACTCAGGCATCACAGATTCCGTCGACCTGTCGAAGACTTCATGTTTCGCTCATGCAACACGCCGCAGGACCGCCGGTAGCATCCCCCATGCCCCTGACCCTGGCCTGCCTGCACACGGCGGAAAGCAACGCCCTCCTTTTCCAGGCCGCAGCCGCCGCCCTCCCTGGCGGCGCCCTCGCCCTCACGCACCGGGTCCGGCCGGACCTGCTGCGCGACCCGACGCCGGAGACGCTGGAGGAGGCGGCTGCCCTGCTCCGCGAAATGGCCCAGGGGGCGGATGCCGTTCTGCTCACCTGCTCCACCATCGGCGACGCAGCCGCCCATGCGCAGGATGCGCCCCGGCCCGTGCTGCGCGCCGATGCCGCGCTCGCCGAGGCGGCGACGCGGCGCGGCGGGCTGGTCGAAGTGCTCTATGCCGCCCCCACCACCGAGGGGCCCACGCGCAGCATCTTCGAGGCGGCCGCCCGGAAGAGCGGCGCGCAGTTGCGCCTGCACCTGGTGGAGGGCGCCTGGCCGCTCTTCCAGGCTGGCGAGACGGCGGCCTACCACGCCCGCATCGCCGAGGTGGCGCGCCCCTTGCCCGGGCGCGTCGTCCTTGCCCAGGCCTCCATGGCGGGCGCCTCCGCCCTGCTGCCGGAGGCGCCGCCGCTGACGGTTCCCGCCATCAGTGTGATGGCGGCGGCGCGGGCCGCGCTCAAGGCGCGGGATTCGCGCTAGACTGCGCGCCGACGATTCGCCGGAGCGCTGGAATGGCCTTCATCATCGCCGTCGCACAGCAGAAGGGGGGGGCTGGGAAATCCACCCTCGCCTCCAACCTCGCGGTCGCCCTGCTCCAGGGCAACCGGCGGGTCGCGCTGCTCGACACCGATCCGCAGGCGAGCCTCTCGCGCTGGCATGCGCTGCGCCCCGCCACGGCCCCGCGCCTCCTCTTCGACGCGCCGTCGGGCTGGCGCGTCACCGGCGCGCTGGAAAAGCTCAAGCGCGAGGCCGATGTGATCGTGCTGGACACGCCGCCCCATGCCGACACCGACAGCCGGATCGCGATCCGCGGCGCCGACCTCGTGCTGATCCCGCTCCAGGCCTCGCTCCCCGACCTCTGGGCCAGCGAGGCGACCATCGCGCTGGCCGAGGCCGAGAAGCGTGCGCACCGGCTGGTGCTGAACCGCCTTCCTGCCTCGGGCCGCCTGCGGGATGTGGTCATGGAGGAACTGGCGCGGCGCAAGGCGCCCGTCATGGCGCAGACGCTCGGCAACCGCTCGGCCTTCGGCGCCGCCTTCGCGCTGGGACAGGGCGTGACGGAAAGTGCCGCTCGCAGCCCCGCCGCCGAGGAGATGCGCGCGCTGGCCGCGGCGATCGGCAAGCTTGTCGCCGGCAAGGCCAAGGGCAAGTGATGGCGAACCTCGCCTTCGCGCTGCATGTTGTCTTCGCGGCGCTCTGGGTGGGTGGCATGGCTTTCGCCATCCTCGCGCTCCGTCCGGCGCTCAGTGTGCTGGAGCCACCGCAGCGCCTGGCCCTGATGGGCCGCGTCCACAGGCGCTTCTTCCTCATCGTCTGGCACGCCATGCCGATCGTTCTGGTGAGTGGCTATTGGCTGCTCTTCGGCCATTACGGCGGCTTCCGTGGCGTGGGGTGGCATGTGCACCTGATGCACCTGACGGGCCTGCTGATGGCCGCCATCTACCTCGCGATCTTCTTCGGCCCCTGGCGGGCGATGCGCGAGGCGCTGGCGGCGGGCGATGCGCCGCGCGCCGCCGCCGCCAATGACCGCATCCGCCTGCTCGTCACGGCCAATCTCCTGCTGGGCCTGACAACACTCGGCATCGCCGCCTGGGGGCGCATCGGTTGACGCACAACCTCACCATCCGCGACGACGACTATCCCGAGCTGGAGGCGGTGGCCGCCATCCAACGCGGCCTGCACAGCTACAACCAGGAGCGCGGCGGCCCCTATGACCGCGAGCCGGTGACCGTCCTGGCGCGCGACGAGGATGAGGTGGTGAAGGGCGGGCTCCTCGGCCTCACCTACTGGAACTGGCTCTTCATCGACTGGCTCTGGCTGGCGCAGGACCAGCGCGGCAAGGGACTGGGCACCGAGCTGCTGGCGCGCGCCGAGGCGGTGGCGCGCGCCCGCGGCTGCACCGATGCCTATACCGACACCTTCAGCTTCCACGCGCCCCATTTCTGGACGCGCAATGGCTGGGTGGAGGCCGGGCGGCTGGACGGCATGCCGCCCGGGCATGCGCGGATCTGGTACCGCAAGCGCTTGGTCTGACCACGAAGGCGCGTGACGCGCGCGCCAAAGGGGGACATGCTCCGGCCAAAGACAAGGCCTTGAGGAGAACGTCCATGCCCAAGCTCGCCCGGCGCGCAGCGCTTGCCCTGCCACTGCTTCCCCTCGCCGCCCGGGCGCAAGATTGGAAGCCGGCCCAGCCGGTGCGCATCCTCGTTCCCGCCGCCCCCGCCGGCACCACCGACATCATGGCCCGCCTGATGGCCCCACGGCTCCAGGCGCGCTGGGGCGTGAACGTGGTGGTGGAGAATCGGGCTGGCGCCGGCGGCACCATCGGCACGCTGGAGCTGGTGCGCTCCCGCCCCGATGGCTTCACGCTGATGTCGGGCAATATCGGCCCGCAGGCCATCGCCTATTCGCTGTTCCGCAACCTCGCCTACCGCGCGGATCAGATCACCAGCATCGCCGGCACCATCCGCGGCCCCAACGTGCTGGTGGTGAACAACGACACGCCGGCCCGCAACGTGGCTGAGCTCGCGGCGCTGCTGCGAGCGCGGCCGGGGCAGATCCCCTATGCGTCCACGGGTGTGGGGCAATCGACGCATCTCTCGCCCGTGCTCATGCTGCAGATGCTGAACGCCCAGGCGATCCATGTGCCCTTCCGGGGCTCGGGCCCGGCCCAGGTGGACCTGCTGGCCGGGCATGTGGCCTTCATGATCGACAACCTGACCGGCGTGATGGAGCACATCCGCGCCGGCCGCGTCCGCGCCCTCGCCGTCACCAGCGCCGAGCGCAGCCCGCAGCTGCCCGAGGTGCCCGCGATGCGCGAAACGCTGCCCGAGCTGGCGGGCTATGAGGTGAACACCTGGTTCGGCGTCTTCGGCCCCGCAGGCCTGCCGACGGCCGTCGTGACCGGCGTGAATGCCGAGGTGAATGCCTGGCTCGACCTCGATGAGACCAAGGCCCGCTTCACCGAGTTGGGCGGCGTGCCGCTGCGCCTCAGCCCGGAGGAATTCGCCGCCTTCGTCGCGGCCGAGACCCGCAAATGGGCCGAGGTGATCCGCCGCGAGGGGTTGCAGATGGATGCGGGTTGAGGTGTGACGGGCCGGCATCGCCCAACCAGCTGGACCACGCCGCCGCATGACCGACGACAAGGAAGCCCGCCGCGCCGCCGCGCTGCGGGCCAATCTCCGCAAGCGCAAGGCGCAGCAGCGCGCCCGCGCCGAGGCGCCGGACGCCTCGGCCGATGGACGGGACGCCCCGAACGAGGCTAGACCCCCCTCCTCCGAGCCAGAGCCGAGGAAGCCCTGACATGCCCATCATGCCCGACCACTGGATCCGCCGCATGGCGACCGAGCATGGCATGATCTCGCCCTTCATCGAGGCGCAGAAGCGCGAAGGCGTGATCTCCTACGGCCTCTCCTCCTACGGCTATGACGCGCGCGCGGCGGACGAGTTCAAGGTCTTCACCAATGTGGACAACGCGGTGGTGGACCCCAAGGAATTCTCGGAGACCGGCTTCGTCACCCGCAAGGGCCCTGTCTGCATCATCCCGCCCAATTCCTTCGTGCTGACCCACACGGTGGAGTGGTTCAAGGTGCCACGCGACGTTCTGGTGGTCTGCCTCGGCAAGTCCACCTATGCGCGCTGCGGCCTGATCGTGAACGTGACGCCGTTGGAGCCCGAGTGGGAAGGCCAGGTCACCATCGAGATCAGCAACACCACGCCGCTGCCGGCCAAGGTCTACGCCAATGAAGGGATCTGCCAGTTCCTCTTCCTGCAGGGGGCCGGCGCGCCGGAGGTGAGCTATGCCGACCGCGCGGGCAAATACATGGGCCAGCGCGGCGTGGCGCTGCCACGGCTGTAGAGGACGGGTTCGCGAAGGCCGAGACACCCCGTGGGTCGCTACAATTGGCGAAACGTGCTGATCACCGGCGCGGCCTCCGGCCTGGGTCGCGCGCTGGCCGAGGCCTGCGCCGCGCCCGGAGTCATGCTTCATCTCGGGGATCTCGACCCGGCGGGCTTGGCGGAGACCGAGGCATTGTGCATCGCCCGCGGGGCCTGCGTCACCACGGCCGTGATCGATGTCTGCGACGCGGCTTCCATGACGAGCTGGGTGCAGGGGTCCAGGCCGCTCGACCTCGTCATCGCCAATGCCGCTGTGCTGGGCGAGATCGGTGCCCCCTTCGAATGCGCCGAGCAGGCGCGGCGCATCCTGAACACCAATGTCACCGGCACCATCAACACGGCGCTGCCAGCCATCGCCGCCATGGCGGAGCAGCCGATGGACACCGATGGCGTGCGCGGCCGCATCGCGGTGATCTCGTCCATCCTCGCCTTCGTGGCCGCACCCATGGCGCCCGCCTATTCGGCCAGCAAATCAGCCCTCCAGGCCTGGGCGGAGGCGATGGATGGCAATGAGCGCGCGCGCGGCATCCGGCTTCATGCCGTGGCACCGGGCTATATCCGCACCAGGCTCAGTGCCGGCAACACCATGCCCATGCCGCTGATCATGCGGCCGGCGCGCGCCGCGCGGCTCACGCTGGAGGGAATTGCCGCCGGCCGGACGCGCATCTCCTTCCCGCGCCGCGTGCATCTGGGCATCCGGCTGGTGGGCGCGCTGCCGCCAGATCTGCGCAATGCGCTCATCGCCCGGGTGCAGCGCTGGCACCTCGCTCGCCAACGCGGCCGGACCGGCTGACCAGGACTTTCGCCGGGGAGGCGAAGGCCATAGGCTCGCGCGGGCCCTCCCTCCCCGACAGCACAAGAATCCCGCCGCATGAGCACGCCCGCCGCCATCCATCCGGCCGCCCCGCACCACCTGCCCATCTTCATCCCCGGCCCCGATGGCAGCGACGGGCTGATGTGGATCACGGCCGGCATCCTGCTGGTCTCGACCATCGCCTTCGGCCTGCTCTTCCTCAGGCTGCACACCCTGCCGGAGCGCATGGCGCACCGCACCCACAAGCTGCAATTCGAGATCGTGGCCGTGCTCGGGCTGCTCGCCCTCTTCACCCATATCCATGCCTTCTGGGTGGCCGGGCTCCTGCTGGCGCTGATCGACTTCCCGGATTTCCTGAGCCCCATGCGCCGGATCGCCGGATCGAGCGAGCGCATCGCAGGCCTGCCGCCCGGCGGCGGCGACGATCCCGAGGCGCAGCCGCAGACCCAGGCCGCCAGGAAGCGGGGCCACTGAGCCATGCTGGAAATCCTGCTCTGCTCGATGGTCACGATCCTGCCGGACTACCTCTTCCGGCGTTACGCCCAGGGCAAGCGCTTCGGCCATGAGATCACGCTCTTCTCGGTCTGGTTCGAGCTGCGCTGGGGCATCGTCACCTGCCTGCTGCTGGCGATCAGCCTGATCACCGCCGTCTTCTACTTCCACCCGACCAGCGTGCATGTCAGCTCGGTCTTCCGCACCGTGCCGATCGTCCCCCAGATCAACGGCCGCGTGGCCGAGATCTACGTCCGCGGCAGCGAGGCGGTGGAGGCCGGCGCGCCGCTGTTCCGCCTGGCGGACGAAACCCAGCGCACCGCCGTCGAGGTCGCGCGGCGCGCGGTGGCCGAGGTGGATGCCGCCCGGCTGGTGGCCCAGGCCGACCTTGCCGCCGCCGAGGCCCGCATCCTGGAAGCCCAGGCCGCGCTGCAGCAGACGGCGGATGAACTGGCGATGCGCCGTTCGCTCGGCGATGTCGCGGCCCGGCGCGAGGTGGAGCGCCTCCAGGTGACGGTGCGGCAGCGCGAAGCGGGGGTCGCCGCCGCCCAGGCCGCGCGCGAGGCCGTCGCCGCCCGGCTCTCCGATCAGCTCCCGGCCGAGCGGGCCAGCGCGCTGGCCGCCCTCGCCCAGGCCGAGGCCGAGCTGGACAAGACCATCGTGCGCGCCGGCGTCTCTGGCCGTGTGGAGCAGTTCCTGCTGCAGGTGGGCGATGTGGTGAACCCCTTCGCCCGCCCTGCGGGCGTGCTGGTGCCGGAGGATCTGGGCCAGCGCAGCCCGCGCCTCGCCGCCGGCTTCGGCCAGATCGAGGCGCGCGTCCTGCGCGTCGGCATGCTGGCCGAGGCGAGCTGCGCGTCCCTGCCCTGGACCGTCATCCCCATGGTGGTGACGGGCGTGCAGCCCTTCGTCGCCAGCGGGCAGGTGCGCGGCGGCGACGTGCTGCTGGACGCCCAGCAGTTCAGCCGGCCCGGCACCGTGCTGGCCATCCTTGAGCCGCTCTATCCCGGCGGGCTGGACCAGGTGATCCCTGGCAGCAACTGCTTCGCCAACGCCTACACCTCGAACCACGAGGCGCTGAGCGACCCGGCCACCGGGACACTGCAGGCCATCGCACTGCATGGGATCGACGCCGTCGGCTTGGTGCATGCGATCCTGCTGCGAATTCAGACCCTTATGTTGCCCTTCAAGGCACTGGTGTTCTCCGGCCACTGACCGGCGCCGCCGCCCCCTCCGGCCGGGGGCGGGCCATGCTCAGGGCGCGGTTGTCTTGAGCGGGGGGTGGTGGCAGATGATCCAGGCTCCAGGCTGGGTTTTGGATTAGGCAGAGATCACATGGACCGGATTCGCATCCGCGGCGGCGTGAAGCTGAACGGCACCGTGCCGGTCTCAGGCGCCAAGAACGCGGCCCTGCCGCTGATGGCGGCCGCCCTGCTCTGCGACGGGCCACTGACGCTGACCAACGCGCCGGACCTGGCCGACATCGCCACCATGCGCGCCCTGCTCGTCCAGCACGGGCTGACCGTCGAGCATGACCGCGAGGCCCGGACCCTGAAGCTGAGCGGCGCCGCCACCAACCTGGAAGCGCCCTACGACATCGTCCGCAAGATGCGCGCCTCCGTCCTCGTGCTCGGGCCCCTGCTGGCCCGCTACGGCCAGGCCCGCGTCTCGCTGCCCGGCGGCTGCGCCATCGGCACCCGGCCGGTGGACCTGCACATCAAGGGCCTGGAGCAGCTCGGCGCCGAGATCGACATCAATGCCGGCTACATCGAGGCCCGCGCCCCCCAGGGCAAGCTGCGCGGGGCCAAGATCATCTTCCCCCAGGTCAGCGTCGGCGCCACCGAGAACCTGCTGATGGCCGCCTGCCTCGCCGAGGGCGAGACCGAGCTGGTCAACGCCGCGCGCGAGCCCGAGATCAGCGACCTCGCCATGTGCCTCATGCGCATGGGCGCCCGCATCGAGGGCATCGGCACCGGCACGCTGCGCGTCGAGGGCGGAGCCACGCTGATGTCGGCCACCCACCCCATCGTCCCTGATCGGATCGAGGCCGGCACCTATGCCTGCGCGGCGGCCATCACCGGCGGCACGCTGCACCTGCAAGGTGCCAAGATGGAGCATCTGGGCGCCGTCGCCCGCGTGCTGCGCGATGCCGGCGTGGATGTGGCCGAGACCCATACCGGCCTCACCGTCAGCCGCCTCAACGGCCTGCGCGGCGTGGATGTGGTGACCGAACCCTTCCCCGGCTTCGCGACCGACATGCAGGCCCAGTTCATGGCGCTGATGTGCGTGGCCGAGGGTGCCTCGATGATCACCGAGACCATCTTCGAGAACCGCTTCATGCATGTGCCCGAGCTGATGCGCATGGGGGCCCGCATCAACTTCCACGGCACCTCCGCCATCATCCGCGGCGTGCCGAAGCTCGCCGGCGCGCCGGTGATGGCGACCGACCTGCGCGCCTCGGTCAGCCTCATCCTGGCCGGCCTCGCCGCCGAGGGGGAGACCATCGTGAACCGCGTCTATCACCTCGACCGCGGCTATGAGCATGTCGAGCAGAAGCTGGCCGCCGTCGGCGCCGACATCGCGCGGCTGCCCGCGTGATGGACATGCCCATGCCGCTGACCACCAGCGAGGCCGGCACCGGCCTCATCCTGGCCCTGCCGAAGGGCCGCATCCTGAAGGAACTGCGCCCCGTGCTGGCCCGCGCCGGCATCGTCCCCGCCGCCGACTTCGCCGATGAGGACAGTCGCCGCCTGCGCTTCGAGACCAATGACCCGATGCTGGACGTGGTGCGCGTCCGCCCCTTCGACGTCGCGACCTTCGTGGCCCATGGCGGCGCGCAGATCGGCGTCTGCGGCGGCGACGTGCTGATGGAATACGACACGGACCAGATCTACGCGCCGCTCGACCTGGGCCTGGGCCGCTGCCGCGTCTCCGTCGCCGAACAGGCGGTGACGGCGGGGCAGGACGATCCGTCACGCTGGTCGCGCATTCGCGTCGCCACCAAATACCCGAACATCGCCCGCCGCCACTTCTCCGCCCGCGGCGTGCAGGCGGAGGTGGTGCATCTGAACGGCGCCATGGAGCTGGCGCCCTCCCTCGGCCTCTCCCGCGTCATCGTGGACCTGGTGCAGACCGGCTCGACCCTGAAGGCGAATGGGCTGGTGGAAACCGAAGTCATCGCGCATGTCACCTCGCGCCTCATCGTGAACCGCACCGCGCTGAAGACGCGCCCGGAAGAAATCGCCGGGTGGATTGCGCGGTTCAGGGCCGCCCTCGCCTAGGGTCTGATCGCCTTTGGTGGAATCACCAAAGGCGTGAATCAGCCCCTCAAACATGCCCCCAGGGGCGCTGCCCCTGGACCCCGCCAAAGGCCCAGGCCTTTGGGAACCATGAGTTTGACATGCAGCTGATCAGCACACGCGATGCCGGCTTCGAAGCCGCCTTCACCGCCATCCTGGAAGATGGGCGCGATACGACCACGCGCGTGGACGCCGCCGTCGCCGAGATCATCCAGTCCATCCGCAGCGAAGGCGACACCGCCCTGCTGCGCCTGACCGCGCGCTTCGACGGCTGGGCGCCGGCCGACCCCACGGCGCTGCGCGTCACCCCCGCCGAGGTCGACGCCGCCATCGCCAGCGTGGAGCCAACGCTGCTGGAAGCGCTCGACCTGGCCGCACAGCGCATCGAAGCCTTCCACCGCGCGCAACTCCCGGCCGACCTCGTCCTCCCCGGCGCCGATGGCGTCGCCCTCGGCCTGCGCTGGAACGCGCTCGATGCGGTCGGCCTCTACGTCCCTGGCGGCAAGGCGGCCTACCCCTCCTCCGTGCTGATGAACGCCATCCCGGCGCGCGTGGCCGGCGTGGCGCGCCTCGCCATGGTCGTCCCCACGCCGGGCGGCGCGCTCAACCCGCTGGTGCTGGCCGCCGCCCGCCGCGCGGGTGTCACGGAAGTCTGGCGCATCGGCGGCGCGCAGGCGGTGGCGGCGCTGGCCTGGGGCACGGCGAGCATCGCGCCGGTGGACCGCGTGGTGGGCCCTGGCAATGCCTATGTGGCGGAAGCCAAGCGCCAGGTTTTCGGCCGCGTCGGCATCGATTCCATCGCCGGCCCCTCCGAAGTGCTGATCCTGGCCGATGGCACGAACAACCCGGCCCATGTGGCGATGGACCTGATGGCCCAGGCCGAGCATGACGAGGCCGCGCAATCCATCCTCATCACCGATGACGCGGGCTTCGCGCAGGCCGTGGCGCGCGAGGTGGAGAAGGCCCTGGAAACCCTGCCCCGCCGCGCCATCGCGGGCGAAAGCTGGGCCAGGCATGGCGCCATCATCCTGGTCCAGAACTGGGAGGAGGCCGCCAACCTCACCAATCGCCTGGCGCCGGAGCACCTGCAGATCATGACGGCCGATCCACAGGCCCTCTTCGCGCGAATCCGCCACGCGGGCGCCGCCTTCCTCGGCCGCTACACGCCCGAAGCCATCGGCGACTACGTGGCCGGCCCCAACCATGTGCTGCCCACCGGCCGCACCAGCCGCTTCGCCTCGGGCCTCTCGGTCTATGATTTCCTGAAGCGGACCACCTGGGTGGAGGCCAATGCCGTGGGCCTGGCCGCCATCGGCCCCGCCGCGGTCAAGCTGGCCGAGGCCGAGGGCCTGGGCGCCCATGCGGCGAGCGTCGCCATCCGGCTCTGACAGGCGGCGTGTGGCGGCCGTGATGATCGGGCGAAACCGATCGCATCGATCGCGCGCACCGATTGGGCAGGCCCCGGCGCAGCGGTAGCATGGTTGGCGAAGGAGATCCCCGATGATCCGCAACACCCTGCTCGCCGCATCCGCCTTGGGCCTCTCGGCCCTGGCCATCGCGCCCCCCGCGCAAAGCCAGAATTCGACCTTCTTCCTCTACTGCGTGGAACTTCAGAGCAGCTGGGCCGCCAATATCATCATGGACGCCCGCGACAGCGCCGGCACCTGGAACAACATCTACTATGTCGTCACCGACCCCGGCCGGCGTTGCCAGCGCGGCCAGCCGGGTGCCACGCAGGTGCGCTTCACCATCCGCGGCAATGTGGGCGGCCCTCTGCGCCAACTCTGCCAGGTCACGGGGCTGGGCGACCGGGCGGCCACGCTCCAGGTCTCGGGCACGCAGGAAAACCCCTCCTGCGTGCTGGTGCAGTAGGCGGCTTGCCTCCAGGGCCGGGCCGTGGCTTGTCTGCGCCAGGCATTTGAACAGGTGACCCGACCATGAACCTCTCCCGCCTCCTCGCCGCCCGCGCGGCGGCTGGAAAGCCCATCACCGTCGGCGTCATCGGCGCCGGCAAGTTCGGCGCCATGTTCCTCGCCATGGCGGCGCGGTCGCCCGGCATCCATGTGGCCGTGATCGCCGATCTCGCGCCCGCCCGCGCGCGCGAGAACCTGACGCGCATCGGCTGGGAGCCGGAGCGTTCGGCCGCCGCCAGCCTCGATGCCGCGCTGGCTTCCGGCGCCACCTTCGTCACCGAGGATGCGGCGACGGTGAATGATCCGCGCATCGAGGTGGTGGTGGAATCCACCGGCAACCCGGCCGCCGGCATCCGCCACGCGCTCGCCGCCATCGCCGCGCGCCAGCACATCGTCATGGTGAATGTCGAGGCGGATGTGCTGGCCGGCCCGCTGCTGACGGCGAAGGCCGCCCAGGCGGGCGTCGTCTATTCCATGGCCTATGGCGACCAGCCGGCCCTGGTCTGCGAGATGGTGGATACCATCCGCGCCATGGGCCTGCCGGTCATCGCCGCCGGCAAGGGCACGAAATACCTGCCCATCTTCCACGCCTCCACGCCCGAGACGGTCTGGGGCCATTACGGGCTGACGCCGGAGCAGGCCAAGGCGGGCGGGATGAACCCGCAGATGTTCAACTCCTTCCTCGATGGCACGAAGTCGAGCATCGAGATGGCCGCCATCGCGAACGCCACCGGCCTTCTCCCGCCCGAGGATGGCCTCGCCTTCCCGCCCTGCGGCGTGCAGGACCTGCCGCATATCCTCCGCCCGCGCAGCGAGGGCGGCATCCTGCCGCAGAAGGGCATGGTGGAGGTGATCAGCAGCCTGGAGCGCGATGCGCGCCAGGTGGTAGGGGATTTGCGCTGGGGCGTCTATGCCGTCTTCGAGGGCGAGACCGACTATATCCGCCGCTGCTTCTCGGAGTACGGCGTGCACACGGACAGCACCGGCCATTACGCCGCACTCTGGCGCCCCTATCACCTCATCGGCCTGGAACTCGCCGTCTCCGTCGCCTCCGTCGCGCTGCGGCGCGAGCCCACGGGCATGAGCGAGGCCTGGCGCGGCGATGCGGTGGCCACCGCCAAGCGTCCGCTCAAGGCCGGCGAGATCCTGGATGGCGAGGGCGGCGCCATGGTCTGGGGCAAGTGCATCCCGGCCGCGCGCAGCCTGGCCGAGAACGCGCTGCCGATCGGCCTCGCCCATGGCGTGAAGCTGCTGCGCGACATTCCGGCGGGCGCGGTCCTGCGCCAATCCGACGTGGCGCTGGACGCGACGCAGGATGCGGTGCGGCTCCGCCACGAGATGGAAAGCCAGGCGCGCCCCCTGTTGGCCGCCGAATAGGCCCGCTACGCTTCCTCCCAACAAAACGGAGGAAGCCCGCGTGCAAAACCTGTTCGACCTGACCGGCAAGGTCGCCATCGTCACCGGCGGCAGCCGCGGCATCGGCCGCGCCATCTGCGAGCGTCTGGCGCAGCATGGCGCCAAGGTCGTCGTCAGCTCCCGCAAGCTCGATGCCTGCCAGGAGGTGGTGGACGGCATCACGGCGAATGGCGGCACCGCCATGGCGGTCGCCTGCAACATCGGCCGCAAGCCCGAGCTGCAGGCGCTGGTGGATGCCACCATCGCGGCCTATGGCCAGGTGGACGTGCTGGTCTGCAACGCGGCGGTGAACCCCTATTTCGGCCCCTCGCAGGACATTCCGGACGAGGCCTATGACCGCATCATGAACTCCAATGTCCGGAGCAACCTCTGGCTCTGCCAGATGGCGATCCCGGGCATGGCGGCGCGTGGCGGCGGCTCGGTCATCATCGTGAGCTCGATCGGCGGCTTCCGCGGTTCACCGCGGCTGGGCATCTACGGCGTCTCCAAGGCGGCGGACATGCAGCTGGCGCGCGCGCTGGCCACCGAATGGGGCCCGCGCGGCGTGCGCGTGAACGCCATCGCCCCCGGCCTGGTGCGGACCGACTTCGCCCGCGCCCTGTGGGAAGATCCGGTGAACCTGAAGAAGCGCACGCGCGACACGCCACTGCTGCGCATCGGCGAGCCGGACGAGATCGCGGGGGCTGCCGTCTTCCTGGCCAGCGCCGCCTCCGGCTTCATGACCGGGCAGAGCATGGTGATCGATGGCGGCGTGCTGGCCGGCCCGCCCCTCGTCGAGGACTGAGCCATGGCATCGCTGACACGCCGCGCGGCCATCGCGGTTCCGGCCGCGCTGGCGGCGCCAGCCCTGCGCGCGCAGGAGGCCTGGCCCAGCCGCCCGCTCCGCCTCGTCGTGCCCTATGCGCCGGGCGGTGTGACCGACCAGCTCGGCCGCTTCATCGCCGAGCGTCTCTCACGCGAATTGGGCCAGCCGGTCGTGGTCGAGAACCGCGCCGGGGCCAATACCATCATCGGCACCCAGGCCGTGGCCCAGGCCGCGGGCGATGGCACCACGCTGCTCATGGCCTCGGGCGCCAGCATGGTGGTGAACCCGCTGCTCTACCGCCGCCTGCCCTACGACGCCGACCGCGACCTCACGCTGCTGGCCGCGATGGTCGAAACGCCGCTGCTCATGGTCGTCCCGCCCGCGCTGCCCGCCGCGAACCTCGCGGAATTCGTCGCGCTTGCCCGCCAGCGGCGGCTGAACGCCGCGACGGTCGGCGTGGGCAATCC
The DNA here is from genome assembly GCF_019083995.1 of Roseococcus sp. SDR. Classification (GTDB taxonomy): domain Bacteria; phylum Pseudomonadota; class Alphaproteobacteria; order Acetobacterales; family Acetobacteraceae; genus Roseococcus. The sequence goes on along the minus strand of NZ_JAHRCU010000008.1, from coordinate 77,604 downwards.
GATCCACCTCGCCGCCGAGCTGTTCCGCAGCGCGGCGGGGATCGAGCTGGAGAACGTCGTCTATCCCGGCAGCGCGCCGGCACTGACCGCGCTGATGGCGGGCGATGTGCAGGTGATGTTCGACGTGATCCTGACGGCGCTGCCCCTGGTGCAGGCCGGGCGCCTGCGCGCGCTGGCGGTGACGACGCGCGGCCGCGTGCCCGTGCTGCCCCAGGTGCCGAGCGTGGCCGAGCAGGGCTTCCCGGATTACGAGGCGACGACCTGGTTCGGCGTCGCCGCGCCGCGCTCCACGCCACAGCCGATCCAGGCCCGGCTCAGCGCGGCACTGGCCGAGGTGCAGCGCGACAATGGCTTCCAGGAGCGCTTCGGCGGCCTCGGCCTGCTGATCCAGCCGGTGCGGGACCAGGCCGCCCTCAGCCGGATGATCGAGACGGAACGCGCGCGCTGGTCCGCGATCATCCGGGCGCGCGGGATCGTGCTGGATTGAGGGGTGATCCGGCCCCGCCGGATCACCCGCCCCATCACCTCAGCTGTTCGGGCCGCGGCCCAGGCCGACGGGCTGCCAACGCTGCAGTTTCGTGTTCTGCAGCACGGCGGGGTTCACGCAGCTCATCGGCCACTTGCCCTGCAGCACCAGCGAGAGCTCGCTGCCCACGCGGCGCTTGCGCGCCTCATCGAAGCGCGCCGAGGCCGAGGCCGTGTGCGCCGAGAGGATCACATTGTCCATGCTGAGGATCGGGTTGTTGTGGGAGGGCGGCTCGACCTCCAGCACATCCAGGCCCGCATAGGCGATCCAGCCCTCGCTCAGCGCCTTGATCAGCGCCGCCTCATCCACCGTAGGGCCACGGCCGACATTGAGGAAGATCGCGCTCTTCTTCATCAGGCGGAAGTGCTTCTCCTGCAGCATCTTGTTGCATTCCGGCCGGGCCGGCGCATGCATCGAGACGAAGTCGGACTGGCTCATCACCTCGGTCAGCGTCGCCGGCAGCACGCCGTGCTCGCTCATCAGCGTCTCATCGAGGAACGGATCATAGGCGATCATGCGCAGGCCGAAGGGGGCGGCGCGCTTCGCCACCGCGCGCGCCACGCGGCCGAAGCTGATGAAGCCCAGCGTCTGCCCCATCAGGCGCGGGATCTTCAGCAGCGCCGGGCGGCCTTCCTTCCAGCGATGCTCGCGCACCATGCGGTCCTGCTCGATGGCGCGGCGGAAGGTCGCCAGCAGCAGCATCATGCAGTGGTCCGCCACCTCCTCGATGAAGGTGTCGGGCACGTTCGTCACGGGAATGCCCGCACGCGTCGCCGCCTTCACATCCACGCTGTCCACGCCCACCGAACCCAGGCTGATCACCTTGCAGTTCTTCAGCGCGCCGATGATCTCGGCCGTGATGGGAATGCCCTTGGCGTAGATCGCATCCGCCGTGGCGGCCGCGGCGATGAAACCCGCCGTGTCCGTCGGCGCTTCCACGATCTCGGCATCGAGGCCGGCAAGCGCCTCCATTTCGAGCTCATAGCCGCCCCCGGCGGTGGTGAAACTGGCGCCCGCGGGCGTCACGATGCGGAACTTCGCCATTGGCCTTGGCCTCCCTCTCTTGTGGGGCAAGCCAAGCATGCGTCCCCGCACCCGGCAAGGCCGCGGGCTTGCCAGCGCGCGGCCTTGCGGCAGACTGGCCGCAACCAAGCCAAGGAAGGAAGGTCCAATGACAAAGGTCGCATGGGTGACGGGTGCGGGCAGCGGCATCGGCGAGGCAGCGGCGATCGCGCTGGCCGAGATGGGCATGATCGTCGTGCTGACCGGCCGCACCAAGGCCAAGCTTGATGCCGTCGCCGCGCGCATCAAGGCCATGGGCGGCACCGCCCACGTCAAGACCGCCGACATGAGCAAGGCCGCCGCCGTGCAGAAGGTCGCGGACTTCATCCAGCAGAAGCTCGGCCGCCTCGACGTCATGGTGAACAATGCCGGACTCAACATCACCGAACGCCGCTGGAGCAACCTCTCGGCCGAGGGCGTGAAGGAACTCGTCGAAGGCAACCTCACCTCCGCCTTCCACGGCGTGCTGGCGGCCCTTCCCATCATGCGCGCGCAGAAGGACGGCCTCTTCATCCACACGGCCTCGATGGCCGGCCGCTTCGTCAGCCCGCTGAGCGGCGCCGGCTATACCGCGAGCAAGCACGGCGTGGTCGCCATGAGCCATTCGCTGAACATGGAGGAATGCGGCAACGGCATCCGCAGCACCGTGATGTGCCCGGGCGAAGTCCGCACGCCCATCCTCGACAAACGCCCCAACAAGCTCACCGAAAAGGAACTCGCCGAGATGGTGCAGCCGGAAGATTGCGGCGCCCTGGTGAAATTCCTCGCCAGCCAGCCGCCGCATGTCTGCATCAACGAAGTGCTGATCACGCCGACGCGCAACCGCAGCTACCTGGCGCAGATGCAGCGCAAGCTGTGATGCGTTGAGGTTCTTCCCCGGGAGGGCGTTGCCCTCCCGGACCCTCCCGCCAGGGGCGTGGCGCCCCTGGACCCGCCGAGAGTTTGGCCTTGGGAGGGAGGGGGCAGGGCGCGCCCTGGATCACGGGCGCTCCCGCGACGCCCCCTCCCTCCCAAGGCCCAGTCCCGGGTTCCAAGGGCCTCTCGGCCCTTGGCAGGTGGGGTCTGGGGAGGACGGCGTCCTCCCTAGGGCAACCTCACCGCCCCACGGCATAGCCCTGCATGCCGCGCGGGTTGGCGCCGGCGAAGATCTGGCCATCGGCTTCGCGGCGGGCGCCGGTGAGGCGGCCTTCGCTCCAGTCGCCGCCCATTTCGGCGCGGTGGCCGCGGGCGCGGAGGGCGGCGAGGACGTCCGGCGCGAAGCGGCCTTCGAGGACGAGCTTGCCGGGCTTGGCGCCGCGCGGCCAGAAGCTGCTGACCCAGTGTTCGGAGTGGAAGCTGGGCAGGTCGATCGCTTCCTGGATGTTGAAGCCATGCGCCAGCATGCGGGTGAGCATGATGGGCTGCCACTGGTCCTGCTGCTCGCCGCCGGGCGTGCCGAAGCTCATCCAGGGCTTGCCGTCGCGCAGCACCATGGAGGGCGAGAGGGTGGTGCGCGGCCGCTTGCCGGGCTTCAGGCCGTTGGGGAGGGATTCGTCGAGCCAGAACATCTGGCAGCGCGTGCCGAGGCAGAAGCCGAGTTCCGGGATGGCCGGCGAGGATTGCAGCCAGCCGGCCGAGGGCGTGGCGCTGACGAAATTCCCGTCGCGGTCGATCACGTCCACATGGCAGGTGTCACCACCGGCCGCGCCGAGGCGCGAGACGGTGGGCTCACCCGTGCCGGCGGCCATGGCCATTTCCTCGGCGCGGCGGACGGCGGCGGCATAGTCCACACCGCGGATGGGGAGGCCGTCCGGATTGCCGGGGCGGAATTCCAGCGACGCGTCGGGACCGATCAGCTTGCGGCGCGCCTCGGCATATTCCGGCGAGAGCAGGGTCGCGAGCGGCACATCCACGAAATTCGGGTCGCCATAGAAGGCCTCCCGGTCGGCGAAGGCGAGCTTCATGGCCTCGGTGACGTGATGGACGTAATCCGCGCCCACCGGGTCCATCGCGGCGAGGTCATAGCCGGCGAGCAGCGCCAGCGTCTGCAGCATGGCCGGCCCCTGGCTCCAGGCGCCGCATTTCAGGACGGTGGTGCCGCGATAATCGAGGCGCACCGCCTCCTCGATGCCGGCGCGCCATTGGGACATGTCATGCGCGGTGATCACGCCCGCATGGCGCTGGCCGGAGGTGTCCATGGCGGGGATGCGGGCGAAGCGCTCGACCGCTTCGGCCACGAAGCCGGAATACCAGGCGCGGCGGGCGGCCTCGATCTCCATCTCGCGCGAGCGGCCGGGGGCCTCGGCCTCGCGCAGGACGCGCTCATAGGTGTCGGCCAGCGTGGGGTTGGCATAGAGCTGGCCGGGCTGCGGGCCGCCATTGCGCAGCCAGAGCGCGGCGGAGCAGGTCCATTCCGCCTCGAAGAGCGGGCGGACGGTGGCCACCGTCTGGCAGATGCGCGCCACCATATGCGCGCCATTGCGGGCATAGCCGATGGCATAGGCCAGCACGTCGCGCAGCCGCCAGGTGCCGTGGTTCTGCAGCATGGTGGCCCAGGCGTCGAAGGCGCCGGGGATGGGGGCGGGCAGGAAGCCCGTGCCCGGCATGATGTCGAGGCCGAGCTTGTTCGCGATCAGGTCCACACTCAGCCCGGAAGGGGCCGGCCCCTGCCCGCAGATGACAATTTCGCGACCCTGCTTGGCATCGTGCAGAATGATGGGACAATCACCGCCCGGGCCATTGAGGTGCGGCTCGACGATCTGCAGGGTGAAGCCGGCGGCGGCCGCGGCGTCGAAGGCATTGCCGCCGCGCTCGAGCACGGCCATGCCGACCTGGCTCGCCAGCCAATGCGTGGTGGCGACCGCGCCGAAGGTGCCGGCGATCTCGGGGCGGGTGGTGAACATGGGGAAGACCTTTTCGGATGCCGTCTGATCTGGGGGCGATTGCGGGCTTCGGTCAACCGGGCTGGGTCGCGCTCGCCGGCCCCTCGGGCGCGGGCAAGGACACGCTGCTGGATGCGGTGAGGGCAGGGCTGAAGGGTGACCCGCGCTTCCACTTCGCCCGCCGCAGCATCACCCGGCCCGAGGTCGCGGGTGGCGAGGTGCATGAGGCACTGACGCCCGAGGGTTACGAGACAGCCCTCGCGGCAGGCCAGTTCCTGCTGCATTGGCGCGCCCATGGCCTGGGCTACGGCATCCGGCATGAGGAGGCGCCGGCGGATCGGGTCGTGGTGCTCAGCCTCTCGCGCGCGGTGCTCCTCCAGGCGGCGGCGCTACGCGCGCTGACCGTGATCGAGGTGACGGCGCCCCCTGCCCTGCTGGCCGCGCGCCTGGCCGCGCGCGGGCGGGAGGATGCGGGCGCCATCGCAGCCCGCCTGGCGCGCGAGGTGCCGCTGCCGGACGGGCTCGACATGCTGCGCGTCATCAATGACGGCCCGGTGGAACAGGGTGCCGCGCGGCTCAGATCCGCGCTGGAAGCGGTGGCCGCGGGTTGCCTTCCGGGCGGTTTTCGGCCATAGGCCAGCCACCGCGAGGCATGGGCCCCGCGGAAATCCACACGCGGTGCTCCCTTCCTCACGGCAGGGTCCGGTCTCGGCTCATCCCCGAGGTTTGCACCGCGGAGGCTCAACCGGACTGATTCGGAAGGAAGTTCGACATGGCGATGCCAGAAGTTTCCCTGCGCCAGCTGCTCGAGGCGGGCGTGCATTTCGGCCACCACACGCGGCGCTGGAACCCGCGCATGGCGCCCTACATCTTCGGCGTGCGCAACCAGGTGCATATCCTGGACCTGCAGCAGACCGTGCCCATGCTGGAGCGCGCGCTGCGCACGGTGCGTGACACGGTGGCCGGCGGCGGCCGCGTGCTCTTCGTGGGCACCAAGAAGGCGGCGGCGGAATACGTGGCCGAGGCCGCGACGCGCTGCGGCCAGTACTACGTGAACCACCGCTGGCTCGGCGGCATGCTGACCAACTGGAAGACCATCACGGGCTCGATCAAGCGCCTGAAGGAGATGGATGCGCGCCTCTCGGGCGACATCCAGGGCCTGACCAAGAAGGAAATCCTGATGCTGACGCGCGAGCGCGACAAGCTCGACCGCGCGCTGGGCGGCATCCGGGAGATGGGCGGCCTGCCCGACATGATCTTCGTGATCGACGTCGTGAAGGAGAAGCTCGCCATCCAGGAAGCCAATACGCTTGGCATCCCGGTGGTGGCCGTGGTGGACAGCAACTGCGATCCCACCGGCGTCACCTTCCCGATCCCGGGCAATGACGACGCGATCCGCGCCATCAACCTTTATTGCGACCTGATCGCGGCCGCCGTGTTCGACGGCATCTCGGCCGAGATGCAAGCCTCGGGCCGCGATGTCGGCGCCCTGGCCGAGCCGGTGGCCGAGGAGGTGACCATCGAGGTCGCCGCCGAAGAGCCGGCCGCCCAGGCCTGATCGCGCGCAAGAAGGAGCAAGAAGATGGCTGAAATCACGGCTGCCCTGGTTCGGGACCTGCGCGAAGCGACGGGTGCCGGCATGATGGATTGCAAGAAGGCGCTGGTGGAAACCGGCGGCGACATCGAGGCCGCGATCGACTGGCTGCGCAAGAAGGGCCTCTCCGCCGCGGCGAAGAAGTCCGGCCGCGTGGCCGCCGAGGGCCTGGTGGGCGTCGCCTCCGGCCCGCATGTGGCCGCGATGGTGGAAGTGAATGCCGAGACGGATTTCGTCGCGCGCAATGAGAGCTTCCAGAACTTCGTCTCCGAGGTGGCGGGGCTGGCGCTCTCCGTCGGCGACGACATCGAGGCGCTGAAGGCCGCGACCTATCCGGGCACGCAGCACAGCACCCAGGAAGAGCTGACGAAGCTGATCGCCACCATCGGCGAGAACATGACGATCCGCCGCGCCAGCGTGCTGCGCGTGAGCAAGGGCGCGGTCGCCACCTACATGCACAACGCCGTGAAGCCGGGCCTCGGCAAGATCGGCGTGCTCGTCGCCCTCGAGGGCGAGAACGAGATGTCGGTGATGGAGACGCTGGGTCGCCAGATCGGCATGCACGTCGCGGCCACCCGCCCGGCGGCGCTGGACATCAGCGCCGTCGAGCCCTCCGCGCTCGAGCGCGAGAAGGCCGTGCTGACCGAGCAGGCCCAGGCCTCTGGCAAGCCGCCCGCCGTCATCGAGAAGATGGTGGAAGGCCGCATCCGCAAGTTCTACGAGGAAGTGGTCCTCCTGGAGCAGGTCTGGGTGCATGACGGCGAGAGCCGCGTGAAGGCCGTGGTGGACAAGCTGGGCCTGAAGCTGACCGGCTTCACCCGCTTCCAGCTCGGCGAGGGGATCGAGAAGCAGGTCTCCGACTTCGCGGCCGAAGTGGCCGCCACCGCCGGCGTTTCGTAAAGGCGAATGGCGGGCCGGGCGATCAGCCCCGGCCCGCCCCTTTTTCGGCGGGCCCGACCATCCGGCGGCCGCGAGCGCTTGCGGCGACCCGCCCCCCTGCTATCGTCGCACCAACCGCCAAGGAACCGTCCCCCGCCATGAGCGAACCGCCCCGCTACAAGCGCGTCCTGCTGAAGGTCTCGGGCGAGGCCCTGATGGGCGACCGCGCCTATGGCCTTGACGTCACGACCGTGAAGGCCATCGCGCAGGACATCAAGGGCGTGGTGGACCTCGGTGTCGAGGTCGCGCTGGTGATCGGCGGCGGCAACATCTTCCGCGGTGTCGCAGGTGCGGCGACCGGCATGGACCGTGCCCAGGCCGATTACATGGGCATGCTGGCCACCGTGATGAACGCGCTCGGCATGCAATCCGCGCTCGAGAAGATCGGCGTGCAGACGCGCGTGCAATCCGCCATCGAGATGAGCTCGATCTGCGAGCCCTATATCCGCCGCCGCGCCATGCGGCACATGGAGAAGGGCCGCGTGGTGATCTTCGCGGCCGGCACCGGCAACCCCTTCTTCACCACCGATACGGCTGCGGCGCTCCGCGCGGCCGAGATGGGCTGCCAGGCGCTGCTCAAGGGCACGCAGGTGGATGGCGTCTATGACAGCGATCCGCGCAAGAACCCGGACGCCTCGCGCTACACCACGTTGAGCTACCTCGAAATGCTCTCGCGCGACCTCGCCGTGATGGATGCGGCGGCGATCTCGGTCGCGCGCGAGAACCACCTGCCCATCATCGTCTTCAACATCCACGAACCCGGCGCCTTCACCGCCGTGATCCGCGGCGAAGGCCGCTTCACCACCGTCACCGACACGCCCTGAAAGTCACACATCATGGCCGCTCCCCCGCCCGACCGTCAGGTCCTGAAGACCGATCTGGTGCGCCGCATGGATGGCGCGATCGACACGCTGAAGAAGGAGTTCAGCGGGCTTCGCACCGGCCGCGCCAGCCCCTCGCTGCTGGAGCCGATCCGCGTCGAGGCCTATGGCAACAACCAGCCGCTCTCGCAGGTCGGCAACGTCTCGGTCGCCGGCCCGTCCATGCTGCAGGTGCAGGTCTGGGACCGCTCGGTCGTGAAGGCCGTCGAGATTGCGATCCGTGATTCGGGCCTCGGGCTCAATCCGCAATCCGAAGGCCAGACCATCCGCGTCATGCTGCCGCCGTTGACCGAGCAGCGCCGCAATGAGCTGGCGAAGACCGCCTCCAAGTATTCCGAGGGTGCCAAGGTCGCGATCCGCGGCGTGCGCCGCGACGGCATGGAGCAGATCCAGGCCTGGAAGAAGAAGTCCGAGATCGGCGAGGATGACGCCAAGCGCTGGTCCGACGAGGTCCAGAAGCTGACGGACGAGTATGTGAAGAAGATCGATGTCCTCCTCGCCGAGAAGGAAAAGGACATCAAGACCGTTTGATGAGCGCGCACCCGGCTCCAGTGGCGGGTGCAGGGGCGGAGACGCCCCGGCATGTCGCCATCATCATGGATGGCAACCGCCGCTGGGCCCAGGCGCGTGGACTTCCCGTCGCACTCGGCCACCGCGCCGGGGCGGATGCGGCGCGGCGCGCCATCGAGGCGGCGATCCGGGCCGGCGTCTCCTGGCTGACGCTCTTCGCCTTCTCCTCCGAGAACTGGTCCCGCCCGGCCGATGAGGTGCAGGAACTCACCCTGCTGCTGCGCCACTATCTGCGGGCCGAGGTGAACCAGCTGACCAAGGAAGGGGTGCGCCTGCGCGTCATCGGCGACCGCGCGCGCTTCGGGGAGGAGACGCAGAAGGCCATGCTGGCGGCCGAGGAAGTGACGGCCGGCGGCACGCGCCTCAACCTCAACATGGCCATCTCCTACGGCGCGCGGGCCGAGATCCTGGCCGCCGCGCGCGCCGTGGCCGAGGCCGCGCGGCGCGGCGAGCTCGACCCCGCCGCCCTGGATGAGGCGAGCTTCGAACGGCATCTGTTTACCGCTGGCATGCCGGACCCGGACCTGATCATCCGCACATCCGGTGAGCAGCGCATCTCGAATTTCCTGCTCTGGCAGGCCGCCTATGCCGAGCTGATCTTCCAGCCCGTGCTCTGGCCCGATTTCGGCCTCGAGGATTTCAATGCGGCGCTAGCCGCCTATGCCGCGCGGGAGCGGCGCTTCGGCGCGCGCACCGGCTGATGGCCCAGCTCGCGGATCTGCGCGCGCGCGTCCTGACCGCCTCCCTCATCGCGCCCGCCGCGCTGTTCTGCATGTGGGTGGGCGGCGCCTGGTGGTCGGGGCTCATGCTGCTCTGCGTGCTGGGGCTCGGCTGGGAATGGGTGCGGCTCTGCGGGGGGCGCTCACGCCGGCTGCCGGGGCTGCTGGTGCTGCCGCCGGTGCTGATCGGCGCGGGCCTTGCCGCGCTGAACTGGCCGCTCGCGGGCCTTGCCGTGGTGGCGCTGGGCGCGGTGGTGGCCTGGCGCATGGCCGGCGCCCTGCCCGCGCATTGGCTGGGCTTCGGCGTGCTCTATATCGGCCTGGCGGGCATCGCGCTGCTCGAGTTGCGGCATGACGGCGCGGCCGGGCGCGGCAATGTGCTGTTCCTGTTCCTCGTCGTCTGGGCTTCGGACATCTCGGCCTATTTCACCGGCCGCTTCCTGGGCGGGCCCAAGCTCGCGCCCCGGATCTCCCCCAATAAGACCTGGTCGGGCGCGCTGGGCGGCCTGCTCGGCGCCATGCTGGTTGGCCTTGGCGCCGCCTTGGCCCTGGGCGGGCCAGCGCCGCTCGGCACCATCGCGGCGGTGGCCGTCCTGCTGGGCCTTGCCACCCAGTCGGGCGACATGTTTGAGAGTTGGATCAAGCGGCGCTTCGGCGTGAAGGATTCGTCCGGGCTGCTGCCTGGGCATGGCGGGCTGCTCGACCGGCTGGACGGCGTGATGGCCGCCGCCCCGGTCGCGGCCCTGATCGGCCTGGCATCCGGGCCGGGGGTTCATGTGTGGAGATGGGTGTGACGGAGACTTCGGCGCGCAGCGTCACCGTGCTCGGCAGCACGGGTTCGATCGGGCGCAGCACCATGGCGCTGCTGGATACGGCCCAGCCTGGGCAGTTCCGGGTGCGCGCCCTTGTGGCCGGCCGCGACGTGGCGACGCTGGCCGCCCAGGCCCGCGCCCATCGGGCCGAACTGGCCGTGGTGGCCGATGAGGCCTGCCATGACGCGCTGAAGGCGGCGCTGGCGGGCACCGGTATCGAGACCGCTTCCGGCGCCCAGGCGGTGATCGAGGCCGCCGCCCGCCCGGCCGACTGGACCATGGCCGCCATCGTCGGCGCCGTGGGCCTCAAGAGCACCATGGCGGCGCTGAAGCGCGGCGGCACGCTGGCGCTGGCCAACAAAGAGAGCCTGGTCTGCGCCGGGCAACTGGTGCTCGATATGGCGACCCGGCATGGCGCGACGCTGCTGCCGGTCGATTCCGAGCACAACGCCATCTTCCAGGCGCTCGACCCGCGCGACCCGCGGGTGATCGAGAAAATCATCATCACCGCCTCGGGCGGCCCCTTCCGCGACTGGCCGCTGGCCCAGATGCGGACGGCCACCCCAGAGCAGGCGGTGCGGCACCCGGTCTGGTCCATGGGGGCCAAGATCAGCGTGGACAGCGCCACCATGTTCAACAAAGGCCTGGAGCTGATCGAGGCCGCACGCCTCTTTCCCGTTCCGGCCGAGCGGCTGGAGGTGCTGGTGCACCGCCAGTCGGCCGTGCATGGCATGGTGCAGTACAGCGACGGCTCGCTGCTGGCGCAGCTGGGCTCGCCCGACATGCGCACGCCCATCGCCCATTGCCTCGCCTGGCCCGCTCGGATGGCCGTGGACGTGCCCCGCCTCGACCTCGCCGCCCTCGGCCGGCTGGATTTCGAGGCCCCCGACCCGGTCCGCTTCCCCGCGCTCCGCCTGGCGCGCGAGGCGCTGGCGGCCGAGGGCGGCGCGCCCTGCGCGCTGAACGCCGCCAATGAGGTCGCGGTCGGCCTTTTCCTGGAGAAGCGCCTGGGATTCCTCGACATTGCGGCCGTGGTGGAAGACACCATGGCGGCCCTGGCCGGGCGCGGCGTGCCGGACCTGGACGCCGTGCTGGAATTGGACCGCGCGGCACGCCACATCGCATCGGAGCTGGCCGCCACTCGCGCGGCCGCCTGACGGGAGCTGACCTTGCTGGATTTCCTGCCCGACGCCGCGCGGACCGTGATCGCCTTCCTGGTGGTCCTGGGCGTGCTCATCTTCTTCCACGAGCTCGGCCATTACGCCGCCGCGCGCTGGCGCCGGGTGCATGTGGATGCCTTCAGCATCGGATTCGGCCGCGCCCTGCTGCGCTGGACCGACAAGCGCGGCACGGAGTGGCGCCTCGCCTGGATCCCGCTCGGTGGCTACGTGAAGCTGCACGGCCAGTCGCCGCTGGATGACACGCCCGAGGCCGAGCGCGTCCCCGAGCGCGAGGGCGAAACCTTCCACAACAAGCCGGTGCTGGACCGCGCCATCATCGTGGCCGCCGGCCCGATCGCCAATTTCGTGCTGGCCGCCCTGCTCTTCGCCGGCCTCTTCGCCACGCATGGCGTGCCGCGCGGGCTGGCCACCATCGCGGCCGTCGTGCCGGCCTCGGCCGCCGAGCGCGCCGGGCTGCTGCCGGGCGACGTGGTGCTCTCGCTGGACGGCCAGCGCATCACGCGGTTCGACCAGGTGCAGCGCCACATCCAGCCCCGCGCCGGGCAGGAGGTGCAGGTGCGCGTGGACCGCGACGGGCGGGAGCTGACGCTGACCGCCGTGCCGGCGGCGCAGGCGCGGGGCGATTCGCCGCCGGTCGGCGTGCTCGGCATCCAGGGCGGGCGGGCGCAGTTTGAGCGCCTCGGGCCGCTGGACGCCCTCTGGGCCGGCACCGTGCAGACCGCCGATGTCAGCTGGCAGACGCTGGTGGGCATCGGCGAAATGTTCGCCGGCACCCGCAGCCCGAAGGAGCTGGGCGGGCCGATCCGCATCGCCGAGGTCTCGGGCGAGGCGGCGACGCTCGGCATCGTGCCCCTGGTGAACCTGATGGCGCTGCTCTCGGTGAGCCTCGCCCTGCTGAACCTCTTCCCGATTCCCCTGCTGGATGGCGGGCACCTGATGTTCTATGCGGCGGAAGCGATCCGCGGGCGGCCGCTGCCGCCCCGGGCCATGGAATTGGGCTTCCGGGCGGGATTCGCCGTGCTGATCGGGCTTTTTCTGTTTGCAACCTGGAATGATATCGCCCATGGCGGCATCGGCCGCTGGGTTGCGGGGTGGATCGGATGAAGAAGACGACACTCCCGGGGTGGCGGCCACAGGCGCCTGAGGCTATGGTCCGGCCGCTTTTCCGTGGCCGAAACAGGGTGGGTTCCCGTTTGACAATGAAGCTGCATCCGATCCTGCTCGTGGCGGCCGGCCTCACGGTCCTGGCCCCCGTCCCCTCCGAGGCGCAGAATCGCCCGCGCAGCATCCCTGCGCGTGCGGAGGCGCCGGGCGGCGTGATCACGGCCGTGGAGATCCGCGGCAACCAGCGGATCGAGATCGATACGATCCGCAGCTATATGCTGCTCGCCCCCGGCGACCAATATGACAGCGACCGCGCAGACCGCTCGCTGCGCAGCCTCTTCGCGACCGGCCTGTTCCGGGACGTCAGCATCGCGCGCGACGGCTCGCGCCTGATCGTGACGGTGGCGGAGAATCCGCTGGTCAACCGCGTCGCCTTCGAGGGCAACCGCCGCGTCTCCGACGACAACCTGCGCCCGGAGGTGCAGCTGCGTTCGCGCTCGGTCTTCACCACGCAGATGGTGCAGGCCGACCGCCAGCGCATCCTGGACCTCTATGCCCGCCGCGGCCGCTTCGCCGCGCGGGTCGAGCCCAAGATCATCGAGCTCGACCAGAACCGCGTGGATGTGGTGTTCGAGATCACCGAGGGCGATGCCGCGCTGGTCGCGCGCGTGAACTTCGTGGGCAACCGCGCCTATTCGGATGCGCGCCTCGCGGATGTGATCTCGACCAAGCAGCAGGCCTGGTACCGGTTCCTCTCTTCCTCCGACACCTTCGATCCGGACCGCCTGAACTTCGACCGCGAGCTGCTGCGCCGCTACTATCTGCGCACCGGCTATGCCGACATCCAGGTGGGCACCGCGACGGCCGAGCTGGCGCCGGACCGCAGCGGCTTCTTCCTGACCTACAACGTCAACGAGGGGCCGCGTTACACCTTCGGCACGGTTGAGATCACCTCGGCCTTCCCGAACCTGAATCCCGCGGATCTGCAGCGTTTCCTCGAGATCAGCGCGGGCGGCGTCTATAACGGCGACGCGGTGGAGCGTAGCGCCCAGGCCATCGCCGATGGCGCGAACCTGCGCGGCTTCCCCTTCGTGGACGTGCAGCCGCGCGTGACGCGCGACACCGAGAACAACACGATCAACATCACCTTCGCGGTGAACGAGGCGCCGCGCGTCTTCGTCGAGCGCATCGACATCAACGGCAATACCCGCACGCAGGACCGCGTGATCCGGCGCGAGTTCCGCCTCGCGGAGGGCGACGCCTTCAACGCCGCGCAGGTCCGCCGCTCGCGTGAGCGTCTGCGCAACCTGGGCTATTTCTCGGACGTCCAGATCACCAACTCGCCCGGCTCGGCGCCGGACCGCACGATCCTGAACACCCAGGTCGTCGAGCGCGCGACGGGTGAGGTCAGCATCGGCGGCGGCTACTCGACGGATGCCGGCTTCCTGGCGGATGTCGGCCTGCGCGAGCGCAACCTCTCGGGCACCGGCATTGATGCGCGCATCAATGCGACGCTCGCCCAGCGCCGCAGCCAGCTTGACCTCTCGGCCACCAACCCGCAATTCATGGACCGCAACCTCGCGGTCGGCGCGGACCTCTTCTACATCCAGCGAAACCTGCAGAACATCTCGCAGTTCAGCGAGCGCCGCGGCGGCTTCGCGGTCCGCGCGGGCTACGAGTTCAACGAGCGCCTGCGCCAGTCCTGGTCCTACAGCCTGATCAACCGCGAAGTTTACAACATCCAGCCGGGCGCCTCGATCTACATCCAGGAGCAGGCCGGCACGACGCTGCTGAGCCAGATCAGCCAGACCATCGCCTATGACACCCGCGACAACCTGATCGAGCCGCGGCGCGGCTACATCATGCGCCTCGGCACCGACTTCGCGGGCCTGGGCGGCGACGTGGCCTTCTTCCGCGCCCGCCTGGACGGCGCCCTCTTCCTGCCCTTCGAGCAGGTCTTCGGGCACCCGGACTACGTCCTGAGCATCTCGGGCAGCCTTGGCTACATCGAGCCCTGGAACGGCAACGGGAACCAGGAGCGCATCGTGGACCGCTTCTTCCTGGGCGGCGAGAACCTGCGCGGCTTCGCGCTGGCCGGCGCCGGCCCGCGTGACCTGCAGACCAACGACGCCCTGGGCGGCCGCCGCCTCTGGACGCAGAGCACGGAGATGCGCTTCCCGCTTCCGGGCATTCCGTCCGAAATCGGCCTGCTGGGCCGTGCCTTCGTGGATGTCGGCGCGCTGTGGGACACGGTGCAGGGCCCCAATATCGGCACCAGTTCCTCGCCGCGCGTGGGCACGGGCGTCGGCATCTCCTGGCGCAGCCCCTTCGGGCTGATCAACATCGACCTCGCGCAGGCGGTGGTGAAGCAATCCTACGACCAGACCCAGGTATTCCGTTTCGGCTTCGGGACGCGCTTCTGAGCGCGCAGACAGGTACACGACATGACATCCTTCCGCACCGCGCTCGCCCTGCTGCTCATGGCGTCGAGCCCCGCCCTGGCGCAGCAGAACCAGGAATGGTTCGTCCCTGGCCAGGGCGGCCAGCGCCCGCAGGGCCAGCAGCAGCAGCGCCCGCCGCAGCAGCCGCAGGGCCAGCCGCAGCGGCCGCCCCAGGGGCAGCCGGCCCGCCCTGCCGCCCTGCCGCCCGGCTCGCCGCCGCCGACGGCGGTCATCGGCATCGTGGACATCCCCGAGATCCAGCGCCTCTCCACCGCCTTCAACCAGGTGCGTGAAGAGATCGAGCGCCGCCGCACCCGCCTGAATGACGATTTGCAGCGCGAGCAGAATGGCTGGCGCGAGGCGCAGCAGGCACTCTCCGTGCAGCGCACGCAGATGACGCCGGACCAGATCCGCGCCCGCGAGCGTGAGCTGCAGGACCGCATCACGGACAGCCAGCGCATTTTCCGCAACCGCAGCCAGGCGATCGAGCAGGCGGCGCAGCAATCCCTCATGCAGATCGAGGAAGCGCTGGCCGGTGTGGTGCGCCAGGTCGCCGCCAGCCGCTCGGTCAACATCGTGGTGCCGCGCCCGCTGGTCATCATGAATGATCCGGGCTTCGACCTGACCGAGGAGGTTGCGCAGCAGTTCAATCGCACGCTGCGCCAGGTGACGATCGCCCCCGATTCCGACGGCGCGAACCCGCCCGCCCCGCCGACGCCGCCCGCCCGCCCGGCCGCACCCGCGCCCGCGCAGCAGCCCCGCCGCAACTGAGTCCGGGCGACACGGGGCCCGCATGGCGGACGAACGACGATTCCTAGGGCCACCGCGCCTCATGCCGCTCGCCGCCATCCTCGCGGCCGCGGGGGGCGAAGGCGGCGGTGATCCGGAACGCGTCTTCGAAGGCGTGGCGCCGCTTGGCTCGGCGACGCGGCTGCAGGTGAGCTACTGCGAGGGGCGCGCCTACAAGGAGGCGCTGGCGCAGACCGCGGCCGGTCTGGTGCTTGTCGCCCCGGATCTCGCCGACACAGTCCCGCCCGACAGCATCGCCGTGGTCTGCCGTGATACAGCCCTGGCCTTCGGGCGCGTCGCCGCGCTGTTCCATCCACCGGCGGTCTCCAGCGGCCGCATCCATCCCTCCGCCGTCATCCATCCCGATGCGCGCATCGGCGAGGGCACCGAGATCGGGGCCGGCACCGTCGTCGAGGCGGGTGCGGAGATCGGCCGCAACTGCCGCATCGGGCCGCTGGTGTTGATCGGGGCCAATGTCGCCATCGGCGATGATTGCGTCATCCACAGCCATTGCAGCGTGACCCATGCGGTTCTCGGCCGCGGCGTGGTGCTGCATCCCGGTGCGCGCATCGGCCAGGAAGGCTTCGGCTTCAACACCACCGCCGATGGTCGCTTCGTCACCGCCCCCCAGTTGGGCCTGGTCCGGCTGGGCGATGCGGTGGAGATCGGCGCCAATAGCTGCGTGGATCGCGGGGCTCTGGGCGAGACGGTGCTCGGCCCCGGCACGCGGATCGATAACCTCGTGCAGATCGGCCACAACGTCCGCACCGGGCGCGGCTGCGTCCTCGTCTCACAGGTCGGCGTCTCGGGCTCGACCACGCTGGGCGATTATGTGATGGCCGGCGGCCAGGCGGGCATCACGGGACATCTGAAGATCGGCAGCCAGGTGCGCATCGGCGCGCAGGCTGGCGTGATGAATGACGTGCCCGCGGGGATCGAGGTGCTCGGCTCCCCCGCCGCCCCCAAGAAGGAGGCGATCCGCGCGATGTTGGTCCTGAAGCGCCTCGGCAGCGATTCCCGCCCCGCTGCCAAGCAAAAACCGGAGTGATGGAGATGGATGAGGCCGCCCCGCCCAGCGCCGTGATCGGCAGCTACAACATTGCCCAGATCATGCGGTCCATCCCGCATCGCTACCCCTTCCTGCTGATCGACCGCGTGGTGGACATCGTCCTCGGCGAATCGGCGGTCGGCGTGAAGAACGTCTCGATCAACGAGAGCTTCTTTCAGGGCCATTTCCCGACCGAGCCGGTGATGCCGGGCGTGCTGCTGATCGAGAGCATGGCGCAGACCGCGGCCGTGCTCGTCGTCGCCACGCTGGGCCCGGATGCCGAGGGCAAGCTCGTCTATTTCATGTCCATCGAGGGTGCCAAGTTCCGTCGCCCCGTGGTGCCCGGAGACCAGGTGATGGTGCATGTGACGCGGGTGCAGCGCCGGGCCAATGTCTGGAAGTTCAGTGGCCAGGCCAAGGTGGATGGCCAGGTTGTGGCCGAGGCGACCTATGCCGCCATGATCCGGGACCGGTGAGCCCCGTGGACCGCATCTCCGGCACGGCGCAGATTCATCCCTCCGCGATCATCGAGCCCGGCGCCCGCATCGGCGCCGGCTGTCGCATCGGCCCCTATTGCATCGTCGGTGCCGCCGTCGTGCTGGAGGAGGGCGTTGAGCTCGCCTCCCACGTCGTGATCGAGGGGCAGACCGTGATCGGCGCGGAGGTGAAGCTCTCGCCCTATGCCTCCGTCGGCCTGCCGCCGCAGGACCTGAAGTACAAGGGCGAGCCGACCGGCGTCACCATCGGCGCCCGGAGCCAGTTGCGTGAGCATGTGACGGTGCATCGCGGCAGCGTGGGCGGCCAGGGGATGACGCGCATCGGCGCCGATTGCCTGCTGATGGCCTGCAGCCATGTCGGCCATGATTGCCGCGTGGGCGACCGCGTGATCCTCGCCAACAACGTCATGCTGGGCGGCCATGTGCAGCTGGGCGAGCAGTGCTTCCTGGGCGGTGGCTCGGCCATCCACCAGATGGTGCGCGTGGGCCGGCACGCGATGGTGGGCGGCCTGGCCGGCGTCACCAACGACATCCCGCCCTTCGGCAATGTCTTCGGCCTGCCCGCGCGCCTCGTCGGCCTCAATGTGGTGGGCCTGCGCCGCCGCGGCTTCTCGCGCGAGAACCTGCACGCGCTGCGCTCGGCCTTCCGGCTGCTGTTCCGCGATCCCGGCACCTTCGCCGCGCGCATGGATGCGGCGGAGCAGCGCTTCGCCGGCGATGCGCTGGTGGAGGAGGTGCTGGCCTTCCTGCGCTCCGACGAGCGCAAGCGCGAGCTGATCCGCCCCGGCCGCATGGCCGCCGAGCTGGGTGGCGACGAGGAAGAGGCTTGAAGCTCGGCCTGGTCGCCGGCGGCGGCCCCTTCCCGGCCCGCGTCGCGGCGGCCGCGACGGCCAGCGGGCATGAGGTCTTCGTGGTCCTGCTACGCGACTTCCACGACGACCCCGGCCTGCGCAGCTACCCGCATATCGAGGAGCGCGTGGGCGCGGGCGGTGCCATCATCCAGCGGCTGCGGGCCGAGGGCATCACGCATCTCGTCCTCTGCGGGCGGGCAAAGCGCCTCTCGCCACTCACGCTCTGGCCCGATGCCTGGATGGCGAAGGTGATCGCGCGGCTGGGCAAGGCCGTCTTCGCCGGCGACGACACGCTGCTGCGCAACTTCATCGGCATCCTGGGCGAGGAAGGCTTCGAGGTGGTGGCGCCGCAATCGCTGCTGCCCTCCAGCACCGCCGAGGCCGGGCTGCTGGCCGGCGAGGCGCCGGACGAGATGGCGCACACCGACATCCTGCGCGGCATCGGTGTGCTGCGCGCCCTGGCAGACCAGGATGTGGGCCAATCCATCGTGGTGCAGCAGGGGCTGGTCCTCGGCATCGAGGCCGTGGAGGGCACGGATGCCCTGCTGGCGCGTGCGGGAAGCCTGCGCCGCGATGGCCCGGGCGGCGTGCTGGTGAAGCTCGCCAAGCCGCAGCAGGAGCTGCGGGTGGATGCACCCGTCGTCGGCTCGCTCACCGTCCGGCACGCGGCCGAGGCCGGCCTGCGTGGCATCGCCATCGAGGCGGGACGCACCATATTGGCCGATAGTGAAGGCCTGGTGGCCGAGGCCCGCAAGCAGGGCCTCTTTGTCATCGCGGTCGAGCCCGAGACTTTCGCGCGTTCAGCCTGATTGCGCGCCCATCCGACGGAGAGACATGATGGACCATCCCTTCCGCTACCTGCACACCATGCTGCGCGTGGGCGACCTCGAGCGCAGCGTGGCCTTCTACACGACGCATCTCGGCATGCGCGAATTGCGCCGGAACGACGTGCCGGACGGCAAGTACACCCTCGTCTTCCTCGGCTACGGTGATGAGAAGAGCGAGACGGTGCTGGAGCTGACCTACAATTACGGCGTCGCCAGCTATGAGATGGGCGGCGCCTTCGGGCACCTCGCCATCGGCGTGCCGGACATCTACGGCGTCTGCGAAAAGATGCGCGCGGCGGGCGTGAAGATCACGCGCGAGCCGGGCCCCGTGAAGTTCGGCACCACGCTGATCGCCTTCATCGAGGACCCGGACGGCTACAAGATCGAGCTGATCCAGCGGAAGTAAGGGGGTGCCGGCCCGGCACATGCCGGGCCGGCGCCACGCTCAGAGGTACTTCACCAGGAACTCCGCCGTACGCCCATTCGCGATGGTGGCCGCGCGTGCATCCCAGGCATGGCCGCCCATGCGGGCGAAGGCGTGGTCCACGCCCGGATAGACATGGCAGGTCACCTTCGGGTGGCCGGCGAGCCCCTCCAGGATCGCCTTCTGCGCGGCCGGCGGCACGAACTTGTCGAGCTCGGCGATGTGCATCAGCAGCGGGCCCTTCATGCCGGGCGCGTCGCCCAGCATGCCCTCGATGCCCACCCCATAGTAGCTGACATTGCAGTCCGCATCGGTGTGCGCCGCCGTCTTGAAGGCCATGCGGCCGCCCAGGCAGAAGCCCATGGTGCCGACCTTCCCGTTGGCGCCCGGCAGCTTGCGCGCGGCGGCGATGGTGGCCTTCAGATCCTCGAGCCCCTTCTCCTGGTCGAAGCCGTTGAAGAGCGCGAAGGCACGATCCCACTGCGCCTGGCCGGCATCGGGGTCGAGCTGCACGCCCGGCTCCTGGCGCCAGAACAGGTCGGGCGCGACCGCGATGAAGCCCATATCGGCCACCCAGGCCGAGAGCGAGCGCATGGCGGCGTTGATGCCGAAGATTTCCTGGATCATGACCACGACGCCGGTGGGCGCCTGTGTCTTCGGGGTCACAACCAGGCAGTCAAATGAGCCGCTTCCGTCGGTTGCGGCGATCTTGATGGTGGACATGGCGTCATCTCCCTTGGCGCAAACCTCGATGGCGGCCATGTAAACCACGATGGATCGTCGCGCCATGCTCGCCTCCGTGACACTGGGCCTCACCGCCCCCGCCGTGGCGCGGGCGGCGACGGAGGCCGGACTCGCGGCCGCGGGCTGGACGCATGGCGAGTATGACGGGATCCGCGCCGCCAGCTTCCGGAGCCTGCCCGATGGCGTGGCGATCGAGGGTCAGGGCGCGGGCAGCTTCGTCTGGCGCCGCGTCGATGGCGTGCCCGGCTGCCTCACCTGGCGCTGGAGGGTGGATGCGGCCCCCCCGCCCACCGATCTCACACGCCGCGGCGGCGATGACCGCGCGATCTCCATTGCAGTGGGTTTCCAGGGCTGGCCCAGCCGCTCGACCGTCTGGCAACGCATGCAGCATGGGGTGGCGCAGGCCCGTGCCGGCAGCCATGCCCTGCCGCGCAGCGTGCTGATCTATGCCTGGGGCGGCACGGGGCAGGAGCCAGAGAGCTTCTACAGCCCCTGGCTCAGCGGCCTCGGCAAGGTGCGCATCCTGCGCCCGGCCACGGCGCCGACGGGCCGCTGGTTCGAGGAGCGCGTGGACCTCGCCAAGGACTGGCGCGAAGCCTTCATTGGCGACCCGCCGCCCTTGCAGGAAATCGCCATCGGCACGGATGCGGACGATACACAGAGCCGAATTTCCGCCATGGTGGAACGGATCCGCTTCACCCGCTGCGCCTAGGAGAGACGATGCCGATCGAACGCAAGGAATTTCGCGACGCCATGGCGCGGCTGCCGGCCGCGGTGAACATCGTCACCACCGATGGTCCAGGGGGCCTGGGCGGCTTCACCGCCAGCGCAGTCTGCAGCGTGACAGACAGCCCGCCCACACTGCTGGTCTGCATGAACCGCAGCGTCTCCTCCTGCGAAGCCTTCCGGCAGAACGGCGTGCTGGCGGTGAACACCCTCTGCGGCACGCATCAGGATCTCTCGGGCGTCTTCGCCGGGTTCACAGGCGTGGATGGCGCGGCGCGCTTCAACTCCGGCACCTGGCGCAAGCTGCACACCGGCGCGCCGGTGCTGGAGGGTGCGCTGGTCGCCTTCGATGCGCGCATCACCGATGTGGTGGAGAAGGGCACGCATCTCGTGATGTTCGCCGAGATCGAGGCGATCCGCACGGCGGATGGCGTGGAGGCCGCGCTGCTGTATTTCGCGCGGGACTATCACCTGGTGGGGAAGGCGGCTTAGGGCCTGATCGCCTTTGGTGGAATCACCAAAGGCGTGAATCCGTCCCTCGGCAAAGGCTCGCGTCTCACCACTCGCCATAGAACACGCCGGCCGCCTTGTGCCTGTCCGTGCGGAATTCCGCCTCGGCCCAGGTCAGCGTCGTGCGGCATTTAAGGCCGGTCGCCCAGGCCAGCAGCTTCTCACGCATCACGGCCCGCACCGGCTCGAGCGCGGGATCGGCGCCGAGGTCGAAATACTCCTCCGGATCCGCCACGAGGTCATAGAGCTGCGGGCGCAGGCCGCTCGTCCAATGGATGTATTTCCAGCGCGCGTCGCGGATCATGAAGGCGCGATGCTGGCCGGTGGGCAAACCCAGCCGCCGGCGCGCGCCGCGAAAGGTCCAGTCCAGCTCGCTCACCACCGCATCGCGCCATTCCGTCGCGGAGCCGCGCGTGAGCGCGAGCAGCGAGCGCCCCTCCAGCACATGCGGCTGCGCCTCGAGACCCAGGGCATCGAGAATGGTGGGCACCACGTCGATCGCCTCGACGAAGCGCCCCTCCACCGTCCCGCGCGTGGCGTCCGCCGCCGCCGACGGATCGTAGAGCAGGAAGGGCACGCGCTGGATGCAGTCGTGGAAGAGCTCCTTCTCACCCAGCCAATGGTCGCCGAGGTAATCGCCATGGTCGCTGGTGAAGATCACCATGGTGTCGCGCCAGCGGCCCGTCTCCTCCAGCAGCGCCCAGAGGCGGCCGAGATGCGCGTCGATCTGCGCGATCAGCCCCTGATAGGCCGGGCGCACGGTCGCGATGCAGTCATCCAGCTGGAAGCTCTCCGCCACCTCCTCGTTCTGGAATTCGCGCAGCATGGGGTGGATGTCCGGCCCGCGCTCGGCCGCGTGGCGCTGCACGGGCAGGCATTGCTCCGGCGTGTACATGGCGTGGTAGGGCGCGGGCGCGATGTAGGGCCAGTGCGGCTTCACGTAGGAGAGGTGCAGCACCCAGGGATTCTCGCCCTGCGCGCGGATGAAGCGCAGCGCCTGGTCGGTCGTGTAGGCGGTCTCGCTGTGTTCCTCGCGCACGCGGGCGGGGTGGCGGGCGTTGCGCATCTTCCAGCCGTTCAGCACCTCGCCCGCAGGGCTCTCGACCGCGATGACGTGATCGGTCCAGGGGTCGGGGCCGTCATAGCCCTGGGCGCGCAGCCAATGGGCATAGGCACTCTCGGTCTCGGCGTGGTGGCCGTCATGGCGGTCCACCAGGGTGAACCAGCCCTCGCGCAGCAGCACGGCCAGCTCCTCCTGCCCGTCGAGCAGCAGGCGCTTCATGCCATGCGCGTCGGGCAGCATGTGGGTCTTGCCGGCCAGCGCCAGGGTGCGGCCCGCCTGGCGCAGGTGCCAGCCCAGCGTCACCTCGCCCACGCCCAGCGGCACGCGGTTATGCGTGGCACCGTGGCTGGCCACATAGCGCCCCGTGTAGAAGCTCATGCGCGAGGGGCCGCAGATGCCCGATTGCACATAGGCCTGGGAAAAGCGCACGCCGCGTGCGGCCAGCGCATCGATGTTGGGCGTCTTCAGGAAGGGGTGGCCCGCGCAGCCGAGGTGATCCCAGCGCAGCTGGTCGCACATGATGAAGAGTACGTTCTTCGCAGGCATTGGCGTTTCCCCGGGACACGGCCATCCTAGCGCGAACAACGCCCGAGGAAATGCCATGCCCCGCTTCACCGAACTCACGCCCGAGATGATGACCGAGCGCCAGCGCGAGGTGGCGGAGGCCATCGGCGCCGGCGCGCGCGGCGGGCTGCGCGGGCCCTTCCCCGCCTGGCTGCACAGCCCCGACATGGCCGATGCGCTGCAGCGCGCGGGCCGCTTCATGCGCTGGGGCAGCAGCTTTCCGGCCCGCCTCTCGGAACTCGCCATCCTGATCACAGCAAAGCGCTACCGCGCGCGCTACGAGTGGTTCGCACACCATCCGCTGGCGCTGGCCGGCGGCCTGAAGCCCGAGATCGCGGAGGCGGTGCGCCTCGGCCAGCCGCCGCAGGGCATGGCGGCGGACGAAGCCGCGGTGCACCGCTTCTGCACCGAGCTGCACGCCGATGGCGATGTGAGCGATGCCGCCTTCGACACGGCCAAGGCCATGTTCGGCGAGACCGGCGTGGCCGAGCTGCTGGGCATCTGCGGCTACTACACCGCGGTCGGGCTCACGCTGAACGTGGCGCGGGTGCCGCTGCCGGACGGCACGCCAGATCCCTTCGCGGCGTGAGGCTTCCAAGGCGCGCTGCCTTCGGCTAGGAAGAGGGCAGCGTGGACCCGTAGCTCAGCTGGATAGAGCGCTGCCCTCCGAAGGCAGAGGTCGATGGTTCGAATCCATTCGGGTCCGCCACTCCTTCCCTGCATCACCTGACCGCGCCGGTTGCGATCGCGCGCCCCGCGGGGAAAGATGCGGCATGGCCACGAACCTCCGCCCCGACATCGCCCTCGCCCAGCGCCTCTTCGACGCGCTGCGCGAGACCACCTTCGACGGCGTGGGTGTCACGCGCGAAGCCTATGGCCGCGGCGAGGAGATCGCCCATGCGCTGGTGCGCGCCGAGGCGGAGAAGCTCGGCCTCGAGATCAGCGTGGACTTTGCCGGCAACATGTACATGACGCTGCCGGGGACGGATCGCAGCCTGCCGCGCATCATCCTGGGCAGCCATCTCGATTCCGTGCCGCAGGGCGGCAATTACGATGGCGCGGCGGGCGTGCTCTGCGGCATGGCGGTGGTGGCCGGCATGCGCCAGGCGGGCTTCACGCCCACGCGCGACGTGACGGTCATGGCGATCCGCGCCGAGGAGGGCGGCGCCTGGTTCAACGGCTTCCCGGGCAGCCGCGGCGCGCTGGGCAGCTTCCCGCCCGAGAACCTCGCCATCCTCCGGCCCGATACCGGCCTCTCGCTGGAGCACCACATGCGCGAACTGGGCTTCGACCCGGAGGCGCTGCGCCAGGGCCGCCAGCACATCCTGCCCGAGACGGTCGCCGCCTATGTCGAGCTGCATATCGAGCAGGGCCCGGTGCTGGACGCGGAGGAGATCCCGATGGGCCTCGTCACCGCCCTGCCCGGCAATCGGCGCGTGCGGCGCGGACTGGTGCGCGGCGAGTGGAACCATTCGGGTGCGACGCCGCGCGCCTATCGGCATGATGCGGCCCTCGCGCTCGCGGAATTCGCGCATCGGCTGGACCTGTTCTGGGGCGGGCTGGAGGCGGAGGGCGTACCGCTCGTCATCACCTTCTGCACCATCGAAACCAGCGACCAGGCGGGCTTCGGCAAGGTGCCGGGCGAGATCAGCTTCAGCCTCGATGTGCGCGCGCCCGAAATAGCGACGCTGGATCGCGCCTATGCCGAGATTGACCGCCTGATCGCGGAGATCAGCGCCGCGCGCGGCGTGAGCTTCGCGCTCGAAGGCCGCCAGGCCAGCATGCCCACGCCGATGGATGCGAAGCTGCGCGAGGCGCTGCGCCAATCGGCGGAAGCCATGGGCATCGCCCACAAGATCATGCCCTCCGGCGGCGGGCATGATGCGGCGGCCTTCGCCCAGGCCGGCATTCCGGCGATGATGGTCTTCGTGCGCAACCAGAATGGCAGCCACACGCCGCTGGAAGACATGCGGATGGAGGATTTCGCCGCCGCCACCGCCGCCATCACGCATTGGTGCGCGAAAGCGGCCGCCTGATGTCTGCGAGGCTGATTCACGCCTTTGGTGAAGCCACCAACGGCGATCAGACTCGACCGCGCCTCAGACGTTGAAGCGGAACAGCATCACGTCGCCATCGCGCACGACATAGCCCTTGCCCTCGACGCGCATCTTGCCGGCCTCCTTGGCGCCCTGCTCGCCGCCCAGCGCGATGTAGTCGTCATAGCCGATGGTCTCGGCCGCGATGAAACCGCGCTCGAAATCGCCATGGATCACGCCCGCCGCCTGCGGCGCCGTCATGCCGCGGATGATGGTCCAGGCGCGCGTCTCCTTGGGGCCGACCGTGAAATAGGTGATGAGGCCGAGCAGCCCGTAGCCCGCGCGGATCACGCGATCGAGGCCGCTGTCCGACAGCCCCAGCGTCTCCAGGAACTCGCCACGGTCGGCCTCGGCCATCTGCGCGATCTCGGCCTCGATGGCGGCCGAGACGACGACGGCGCTGGCCTTCTCGCGTGCCGCGAATTCCAGCACGCGCTGGCTGTGCGCATTGCCGGTGGCGGCCGAGCCTTCCTCGACATTGCAGACATAGAGCACGGGCTTGGTCGTCATCAGGCCGAGGCGCTTCGCCGCCTCCTCCTCGCCCTTGGGCACGGCGGTGCGGGCGGCGCGGCCGGCCTGCAGCGCGGGCAGCAAGGCTTCGACCAGGGCCAACTGCGCCTGCGCCTCCTTGTCATTGCCGCGCGCCTTCTTCTGCAGCGCAGGCACGCGCTTCTCGAGGCTGTCGAGATCGGCCAGCATCAGCTCGGTCTCGATCGTCTCCATGTCGCGCAGCGGGTCCACGCTGCCCTCGACATGCGTCACATCGCCATCCTCGAAGCAGCGCAGCACATGCACGATGGCATCCACCTCGCGGATATTGCCGAGGAACTGGTTGCCCAGCCCCTCGCCCTTGGAGGCGCCGCGCACTAGGCCCGCGATGTCCACGAATTCCAGGCTGGTCGGGATGATCTTCTGGCTCTTGCCAATGGCGGCGAGCTTCTGCAGCCGCTCATCCGGCACGGCCACGCGGCCGATATTGGGCTCGATGGTGCAGAAGGGGTAATTCGCCGCCTGCGCCGCCACCGTCTGCGTCAGCGCGTTGAACAGGGTGGACTTGCCGACATTGGGCAGGCCCACGATTCCACAATTGAAGCCCATCTGATTGGTTCCGTCTGAAAGATGTCAGGCCAGCAGGTTGGCAAGTTCCTGCACGCGCACCGAGGCCGCGATGCGGGCCGAGGCGTCATCCGTGGGCAGGGAAAGGGCCGCCGCGCGCAGCAGCGGGATCAGCACGCCGGGCGGCAGGCCCGCGCGCTTGGTGGCATTGCCCAGTGCGGCCGCGATCTCGGCCGCCGTGCCGCCGGGGGCCAGCAGGTCGGCCGCTTCCAGCAGCAGCGCGGCGCGGCTCGCAGCCTCGGCGGCCGCCTGCGCCACCGCCTTGCCGCGGCGGATGTCGCTGATCGGGCCCGGCTCACCCGCGCGGGGCAGGCAGGCGGTGAGGCCCGCGGCCGCCTGGGCCTCGGTCGCCGCAAATTGCCGCAACGCCTGGGCAATGGCGGCGGCCGCGTTCAGCAGATCCTCGGGGCCCGGGCCGCCGAAGAATTCTTCAACCACCATCGGTTCCATCAGGGCTTCTCCTGGGTGAGCAGCGCCACCCGCGTCATGAAATCGGCCGGCTTGCCCTCGGCCAGCAGGGGCGCGGCGTCGGCCAGCGCATCGAGCAGTGGGCCGACCCAGCTCTCATCCTTGGCGAAGCCGCCCAGCACATAGCCGCTCACGCGGTCCTTGTGGCCGGGATGGCCGATGCCCAGCCGCACGCGGCCGAATTCCGCCGTGCCCAGCGCCCGCTGCATGTCGCGCAGCCCATTATGCCCGGCCGTGCCGCCGCCCTGCTTCACGCGCATCTTGCCCGGCGCGAGGTCGAGCTCGTCATGCCAGGCGGTGATGGCGGCGGGCGGGATCTTGTGGAAGGCGCTGGCGGGTTTCACCGCATCGCCGCTCAAATTCATGTAGGTCTGCGGCTTGAGGAGGAAGACCTTCTGGCCGGCGAGCGTGCCCTCGGAGAGTTCCGCCTTGAACTTGGACCGCCACGGGGCGAACCCGTGGCGGCGTTGAATGGCGTCGAGCGCCATGAAGCCGATATTGTGGCGCTGCCTTGCGTGTTCGGGCCCGGGATTGCCGAGACCCACCCAGAGCAGCGCCAAGCGGGCTTACTTCTTCTTCGCGGGGGCCTTGGCGGCGGCCGCAGCGGCCGGGGCCTTCTGCTTGGTCGCCTGCACTTCCGCCGGGGGCGCGGCCACGGCATCCTCGACCACGGTGGGTGCCGCGATGGTCGCCACGACGAAGTCACGGCCGGTGATCACGGGCTTGGCGCCGAAGGCGTCCTTCACGGCGGACCAGCGCAGGCTCTCGCCGATCTTGGCCTCGGCCAGATCAACCTCGAAGCGCTCGGGCACCGTGTCCACATCGGCCATCACCTCGATCTCGCGGCGGACGACGTTGAGCACGCCGCCGGCCTTGATGCCCGGGCAGGTCTCTTCGTGCAGGAAGGTGACGGGCACCTTCACGCGGATGCGGGCGCCGGGCGCGAGACGCTGGAAATCGATGTGCAGCGGGCGGTCCGTCACCGGGTCGAACTGCACGTCGCGCATCAGCGCACGCTCGGTCGGGCCGTCCTTCACCGCCACCTCATAGAGGTGCGACTGCCAGCCGCCCTTGTGCATTTCCTTCATGATGTCGCGGGGATCGAAAGCGACCAGCGTCGCCTCCTGCTTCGCCCCATAGACAACACCGGGGACCAGCCCCTCTCGCCGGGTCGCGCGCGCCGCCCCCTTACCGGCACGCCCGCGCGCCGCGGCCTCGATCCTGATGGTTTGGACCATGCCACTTGCTCCTTAACGGGTGTGATTCCACGCGGCGCGATGGGCGCGCGCATGGAGGCGGCCTCCAGGGGTGCCACCGTGCGAGGGGGTTTAGGGGATGCGCGGCCCCGCGCCAACCCCTGAAACGCGCGGGGCTCTCATGCCGCAGCCCGCGCCCCCGGCACGCCGCGCACGCGCCCGCCGGGCAGCGCGCCTGCGATGCCGGCGGCCAGATCCGCCGCCTCCAGCAGCCTGCCCCAATGGATGCCGGTCTCCACACCCATGCGGTGGAACATCCAGACCGCATCCTCCATCGCGGTATTGCCCGTGGCACCCGGCGCATAGGGGCAGCCGCCGATGCCGCCCGAGCCCGCATCGAAGACCCGGCAGCCCGCCTCCCAGGCGGCGGCCATGTTGGCGAGGCCGAGGCCATAGGTGTCGTGCCCGTGATAGGCGAAGCGATCACCGAAATTTGCGATGGCCTGGCGCATCATCCGCCGCACCTGGTCGGGCGCCGCATTGCCCGTGGTGTCGCAGAGCGAGATCTCCATCTCCGGGTTCAGCGCGGCGACGCGCTCGACCCAGGAGAGGGCGTCGGCCTCATCCACCACGCCCTCGAAGGGGCAGTGGAAGGTGCAGGAGAGGTTGAAGCGGATCTTCTGGCCCTTCGGCGCATCGCGCACGATTCCAGCGAGGTCATCGAAGCTCGCCTGGCGCGAGCGGTTGAGATTGGCCTGGTTGTGCCCCTCGGTGAGCGACATGAAGAGGCCCAGGCGATCGGCCCCGGCCGCGATCGCCGTATCGAAGCCGCGGCGATTTGGCACCAGCACGGTGCATTCCAGCCCGTCCAATTGCTTCGCCGCCTGCAGCACCTCGCCCGTATCGGCCATTTGCGGGATGGCCTTCGGGCTGACGAAGCTGCCCACCTCCATGCGGCGGATGCCGGCCGCGTGCAGCGCGCGGACAAGGGCGATCTTCGTCTCGGTCGGCACGAATTGCTTGATGGGCTGCAGCCCGTCGCGCGGGCTCACCTCGGAGAGGGTGACGTTCATCGGGCTTCTCCCAGCAATTCATGGAACACGTGGTCATTGTCAGCACCGGCCGCACGGCCCGTCCAGCGCACCATCTCGGCCGGGGTGACGCCATCCAGGCGGAAGGGGGGGGCCGGGTGCAACACCTCGCCCAGCAGCGGGTCCTGCACCGGAAGCACGGTGCCGCGCGCGCGGAAATGCGGGTCATTCGCGCAATCGGCGATGTCGTAGAGGCGCGAGCAGGGAACCTCGGCCTTCTCCAGCAGCGCCTCGGCCTCGCGCGCGGGCAGCGTCCGCGTCCAGGCGGCGATGGCGGCGTCGAGCTCGGCCGCGTGCTCGCAGCGGCCGCCATTCGTCGCCATGCGCGGATCGGCCGAGAGGTCCTCACGCCCGATCAGCGTCATCAGCCGGCGGAAGATCAGGTCCGAGTTGCCGGCGACGCAGAGCCATTTGCCATCGGCACACGGGTAGGTGTTGGTGGGCGCGGCGGTCGGGATGGCCGCCCCCGCGGGTTGGCGGATGGCACCGGTCAGCCCGTATTCCGGCAGCATGCCCTCCATGAGCGAGAAGACGCTGCTGACGAGGTCGAGATCGAGGATGCGGCCCTTGCCATCGGGGCTGCGGTCGCGCCCCCAGCAGGCGGACACCAGGGCGAGGGCCGCATACATCCCCGCCAGATCATCGCTGATGGAAACGCCGCAGCGCGGCGGCGGGTATTCGCTCTGGCCCGGATTGGCGGTCAGGTGGCGCAGCCCGCCCATCGCCTCGCCGATCGCGCCGAAGGCGGGCTTGTCGCGATAGGGCCCGTCCTGCCCGTAGCCGCTGATGCGCGCGATGGTGAGGCGCGGATTCTCCGCCTGCAGCACGGCGGGGCCGAGGCCGATGCGCTCCAGATAGCCGGGGCGGAAATTCTCCACCATCGCATCGGCCCGCGCGCAGAGCGCCTTCACGCGGCGCTGACCCTCGGCGCTCTTCAGGTCGAGCGTGACGGAGAGCTTGTTGCGGCCATGCACGCTGAACCAGACGGAATGCCCGTCCTTCTTGGAGCCCCAGCCGCGGAAGGGGTCGCCATCGGGCGGCTCGACCTTGATCACCTCGGCGCCGAGATCGGCCAGCAGGCGGGTGCAGAAGGGGGCGGCGATGTAGTGCCCCAGCTCGACGATCTTCAGGCCTTGCAAGGGCAGCATGCGTGTTCCCCCGTGATTCGCTGGCGCGGGTTTAGCGCGGCGCGCGCCCGGCGAGAATTCGAGCGCAACGCTTTGTTCATGGCGCGGCCTTATGCCGGGTCTCGGGAGCGGTTCCCCTGACCCTCCCGTCTCTCCCGGATGCCGCCTGCCCCCCCGCAGGCGCGCGACCCAACTCGGGGGCGGGTGCTGCCGCATCCGCCCCCATCTTTGCCCCGCCTCCGGCTTGCGTCACTCTCGCCTGCATCACGCCGGAGGAATGCCCGCATGGATGACCGCACCAAAACCCTGGCTGAGGCCGCCGGCCTCGCCGCGACGGCCGCCCGCTTCCCGGCCGATGTGGAAGAAGCGCTGGCCACGCTCGCCAAGCACAAGGCCGCCCTGCCCCGCAGCAGCGACCCGGCGCTGGAGCCGACGCCCGCCTATCAGGGGCTGTCCCACGGGGGCCCGCGCGCATGACCGCGCCGCATCAGATGACGCTGGCCGAAGCCTCGGGCCTCATCGCCGCCGGCAAGCTCTCGCCGGTGGAACTGCTCGCCGACTGCGCAGCGCGCATCGCGGCGCTGGAGCCGCGCATCAACGCCTTCATCCGTCAGACCCTGCCCGAGGCCGAAGCCGCCGCGCGCGAGGCCGAGGCCGAGATCAGGCGCAACGGCCCCCGTTCCGCGCTGCATGGCATTCCGATCGGGATCAAGGACATCATCGACCTCGCCGGGCATCCGACGACCTGCCATTCGCGCCTTCGCCTCGACCACGTGGCGAGCGAGGATGCGGCGGTGGTTGGGCTGCTGCGCCAGGGCGGTGCCGTGTTTCCGGGCAAGCTGGCAACCCACGAGTTCGCGATCGGCGGCCCGGCCTTCGACCTGCCCTTCCCGCCCGCGCGCAACCCCTGGAACACGGCGCATCACCCGGGCGGCTCCTCCTCCGGCTCGGGCGCGGCGGTCGCCGCGCGCATGCTGCCGGCCGCACTCGGGACGGATACCGGGGGCAGCGTGCGGCACCCGGCGTCCCATTGCGGGATCGTCGGCCTGAAGGCGACCTATGGCCTCGTGCCACGGGAGGGCGTGTTCCCGCTGGCCTTCTCGCTCGACCATGTGGGGCCGTTGACGCGCACCGTGCGCGATGCCGCGCTGATGCTGAACGTGATGTCGGGCGGGCGCGAGGATTACACGCGCGATCTGGGCCTCGGCCTCAAGGGCCTGCGCATCGGGTTCGTGCGGCATTTCCATGAGACCGACATGCCGGCCGACCCGGAGATGGCGGCGGCGCTCGAAGAGGGTGCCCGCCTGCTCGCCGCCGAGGGCGCCATCGTCACCGATGTGACCCTGCCTCGCCTCTCCGAGTTCGCCGCCGTCAACCGCACCGTGCTCTACGCCGAAAGCTCCGCCGTGCATGAGGAATGGCTGACCACGCGCCCGGACGAATACGCGAATGTCACGCGCCGCCGCCTGTTGCCGGGCCTCTTCCTGCCCGCGGTGGACTACATGCACGCGGCACGGCGCCGCACGCAGCTCATCGCGGCGATCAACGCCGCCTTCGATGAGGTGGATGTGCTGCTGACGGCGAGCAGCATGGACCCCGCCTGCAAGATTGACGACACGGAAGCCGTGGAGCGCACCTATCCGCGCCAAGCGCGCACGCCCTTCAACGTCAGCGGGCATCCGGCCATCACCCTGATGTCGGGCCTCTCCGCCCGCGGTCTGCCGCTTTCGCTGCAATTCGTGACGCCGGCCTTCACCGAAGCGCTGCTGCTGCGCGTGGCGCATGGCTTCGAACGCGCGGCACCCTGGAAGGACCGCGCGCCGCCGCTGGATGGTTGAGGCGATCTTCCCGCCCGGCTGCGTCGTCGTCGTCGGGTTGAAGAGCGAGGCGGCACTGCTGCCGGCGGGGGTGCGCTGCATCGTCTCCGGCGGCGATCCGGCGCGGCTTGCGACGCTGTGGCCCGCGGATGCGGCCGCTGTTCTCTCCTTTGGCATCGCGGGCGGCCTGGCGCCCGATGTCGCCACCGGCGACGTGCTGGTGGCCTCCGCGCTCTGGGAAGCGGGCGTGGCGCGCGCCGTGGACGCCGCCTGGTCCGCCACGCTGCAGGCCCGCTGCAAGGCGCGCTCAGGCGTGCTCGCGGCGAGCGATGCGCTGCTGGACAGCGGCGCCGCCAAGGCCGCGCTGTACCGTGCCTCGGGCGCGCTGGCAGTGGATATGGAAAGCGGCGCCGCCTGGCGCTTCGCCGCGGCGCGCGGCCTGCCTTTCGCGGCTCTGCGGGCCGTGGCGGACGGGCCGCGAGATGTGCTGCCCGAAGCGGCCGCGGTCGGGCTCAACCCGGATGGCTCACCCGCGCCCGGCCGCGTGCTGCGCGCGCTGCTGCGCCGGCCGCAAGACCTCCCTGCCCTGCTGCGCCTGGCACGCGCCAGCGCCGCCGCCCATGCCGCGCTGCGCCGTGTTCTTGCCTCTGCGGCTCCCGCGCTCTAACTCCGCGCCAAACCGGAGGACCCACCATGCTTCGCCGCACGCTTCTCACCGCCGCCCCCGCCGCGCTCGCGCTGCCCGCCGCCGCCCAGGAATGGCCCGCGGCGCCCGTCCGCGCCGTCGTACCCTTCGCCGCCGGCAGCGCGACCGACATCGTGGCGCGTCTGTTTGCCGAGCGCATGCGCGAGGTGCTGGGCCAGCCCGTCGTCGTCGAGAATCGCGCCGGCGCCTCGGGGCTGATCGGTGCCGAATTCGTCGCGCGTTCGGCGCCGGATGGCCTGACGCTGCTCTTCGGCACCAACTCCACCAATGCCGCGGCGAACGCGCTGTTCCGCCGCGTGCCCTTCGATATGGAGCGCGACTTCGTCCCGGCGTCGCTGCTCGCTTCCGTTCCGCTGCTGGTGGCGGTGCCGGCCAACAGCCCGCACCGCACGCTGGCCGATCTGCTCACCGCGGCCCGCGCGCGGCCGGAGGCGATCTCCTTCGCCTCCGCATCCTCCTCGCAGCGCGTGGCCTCCGAGATGCTGGCCTCGATGGCCGGCGTGCGCATGCTGCACGTGCCCTACCGCGCTTCGCCGGCCGCCGTGCAGGATCTGATTTCGGGCCGCGTGGACGTCTTCATCGCCGACCAGGCGGTGATCCTGCCGCCCACCCAGGCGGGCCAGCTCCGCGTGCTGGGTGTGACGACGCGCACGCGCTCGCCGCAGCTGCCCGATGTGCCGACCGTGGCCGAGGCCGGCAACCTGCCGAACTACGAGCTCTTCGCCTGGTTCGTGCTGGTGGCGCCCACGGGCACACCGCCCGCCGTGCTGGCGCGCCTCAACGCCGCCGTGCGCCATGCGACGCAGAACCCCGAGCTGCGCCAGCGGCTGGAGCAGACGCTGGGCATGAGTGTCACGCCCTCCACGCAGGAGGAGGCGGTGGCCTTCATGCGCAGCGAGACGGTGAAGTGGACGAACGCGATCCGCGCCGCGGGGATCGAGCCCGAGTAAGGCGCGCACAGCGCCGGACGCGAAAAGGGCGAGCCGTGAGGCTCGCCCTTTTTCGTATCGGCATCGCAGGAAGAGTGGCGCACCCGGAAGGACTCGAACCTCCAACCCCCAGATTCGTAGTCTGGTGCTCTATCCATTGAGCTACGGGTGCTTGCCGTGGCCCGGGGAATAGCCTTCGCGGCCATGCCGCGCAACCCCCCGGGCGTCAGCTTTGTGACGATCCCGCCGCGCGTTGCGGCAAGGGCGCCATGCGTGCCGCGCGGATCAACCGGCGAGCTTGTTCAACTCCCGCACCACGCTCTCGCCCATCACGGAGCAGCTGATGCGCGCCATGCCGGGCTGCATGATGTCGGCCGTGCGCAGACCACCGGCCAGCACGCGCTCCACCGCCTGCTCCACCAGCTTCGCCTGCTCCTCCATGCCGAAGGACCAGCGCAGCAGCATGGCGAAGGAGAGGATCTGCGCCGACGGATTCGCGATGCCCTTGCCCGCGATATCCGGGGCCGAGCCGTGGATCGGCTCATAGAGCGCATGGCGGCGGCCATCGGGCTGCACGGCGCCCAGCGTGGCCGAAGGCAGCATGCCAAGCGAGCCGGTGAGAGCGGCCGCGAGATCGCTCAGCACGTCGCCGAAGAGGTTGGAGGCGAGGATCACGTCGAACTGCTTGGGGCGGGAGCAGAGCTGCATCGCCGCATTGTCGGCATACATGTGCTCGAGCTCGACATCCGGGAACTCGGCCTTGTGGACCTCGCTCACCACGGCGCGCCAGAGGCGGCCGGACTGCATGACATTCGCCTTCTCGGTGCTCGTCACCTTGTTGCGGCGCTTGCGCGCGAGGTCGAAGGCGACGCGCGCGGCGCGGGCGATCTCCTCCTCCGAATAGACCTCGGTGTCGATGCCGACGCGCTTGCCGTTGGCGTCGGTATGGATGCCGCGCGGCTCACCGAAATAGATGCCGCCCGTGCTCTCCCGCACGATCATGATGTCGAGGCCGCGCACCACATCGGGCTTCAGCGAGGAGGCGTCCACGAGCGGATCGAGCACGATGGCCGGGCGGAGGTTGGCAAACAGGCCAAGCTCCTTGCGCAGGCGCAGGATGCCAAGCTCAGGGCGCTGCTCGAAGGGCAGCTTGTCCCACTTGGGGCCGCCCACGCTGCCGAAGAGCACGGCATCGGCGTTGCGCGCGGCTTCCAGCGTGCGGTCCGGGCAGGGCACGCCCTCGGCATCGATGGCCGCACCACCCACCAGGCCCTCGCCGATCTCGAAGCGCACCATGCGGCGGCTTTCCATCCAGTCGATGACGCGGCGGACCTCGTGCATCACCTCGGGGCCGATGCCGTCACCCGGCAGGACGAGGAGCTTCTTGTTGGCGATCACAGGCGGTTCTCCGCGGCGTGCAGCCAGGGCTGGGCCTGGCGCTGCTTGTCTTCATAGCTGTCGATGGAAGTCGTGTGCTGCATCGTCTGGCCGATATCATCGAGGCCGTTCAGCAGGCAGTGGCGGCGGAACGGGTCGATGGAGAAGGAGATCTCCTCGCCATTCGGGCGCACGACGACATTGCGCTCCAGATCCACCGTGATGCGCGCATTGCCGCCGAGCTTGGCATCTTCCATCAGCTTCTCGCAGATCTCGCGCGGCAGGCGGATGGGCAGCAGGCCGTTCTTGAAGCTGTTGTTGTGGAAGATGTCGGCGAAGTCGGGCGCGATCACGCAGCGGATGCCGAAATCGAGCAGCGCCCAGGGCGCATGCTCACGCGAGGAGCCGCAGCCGAAATTCTCGAAGGCGATGAGGATCTCGGCCTTGCGATAGGGCTCCTGGTTCAGCACGAAATCCGGCTGCTCCGAGCCATCCGGATTGTAGCGGAAATTGGCGAAGAGGTTCTTGCCGAAGCCCGTGCGCGCGATGGACTTCAGGAAGCGCGCGGGGATGATCTGGTCGGTATCCACATTGGCCTTGGGAAGCGGGGCCGCGATGCCGGTCAGCGTGGTGAAGGCTTGCATGTCACAGGCTCCCCTTGGGCTGATAATCGCGCACATCGGCCAGGTGGCCGGCGATGGCGGCGGCCGCCGCCATGGCGGGCGAGAGCAGGTGCGTGCGCCCGCCCGGGCCCTGGCGCCCTTCGAAATTGCGGTTGCTGGTGCTGGCGCTGCGCTGGCCCGGCGTCAGCTTGTCCGGGTTCATGCCGAGGCACATCGAGCAGCCCGCCTCGCGCCATTCGAAGCCGGCCTCGGTGAGGATGCGATCCAGCCCCTCCTCCTCGGCCTGCGCCTTCACGAGGCCGGAGCCCGGCACCACCATGGCGCGCACGCCATCGGCCACCTTGCGGCCCTTGGCGATGGCGGCGGCGGCGCGGATATCCTCGATGCGGCTGTTGGTGCAGCTGCCGATGAAGGCGACGTCGATCTTGAGGTCCGTCAGCTTCTGCCCCGGCGTCAGGCCCATATATTCGACCATGCGGCGGAGCTGGGCGCGGCGCGCCTCGTCCTTGGCCTCTTCCGGGTTCGGCACCACGCCCGTGATGGGCAGCACATCCTCGGGGCTGGTGCCCCAGGTGACCTGCGGCGCGATCTCATGCGCGGCGAGCTTCACCACCGTGTCGTAATGGGCACCCGGGTCGCTCGGCAGCGTCTTCCAGTATTCCATGGCGCGCGCCAGCGCCTCGCCCTTCGGCGCCATGGGGCGGCCGCGGATATACTCGAAGGTGGTCTCGTCCGGCGCCACCATGCCGGCCCGCGCCCCGCCCTCGATGGACATGTTGCAGAGCGTCATGCGGCCCGCCATGTCGAGCGCGCGGATCGTATCGCCGCAATACTCGATGACATGGCCCGTGCCGCCCGCCGTGCCGATCTTGCCGATGATGGCCAGCGTGATGTCCTTGCCCGAGCAGCCGATGGCGAGGTTGCCCTCGACCAGCACCTGCATGTTCTTGGCCGGCTTCTGCAGCAGCGTCTGCGTGGCCAGCACATGCTCCACCTCGGAGGTGCCGATGCCGAAGGCGAGTGCCCCCATCGCGCCATGCGTCGAGGTGTGGCTATCGCCGCAGACGATGGTCATGCCCGGCAGCGAACGGCCCAGTTCCGGCCCGATGACGTGGACGATGCCCTGGCGCTTGTCGAGCAGCGGGATGAGCGGCATGCCGAATTCGGCCGCGTTCTTCTCCAGCGTCTCGACCTGCAGGCGGCTCTCGGGGTCCACGATGCCGGTGTAGCGCGAGGCGTCGGTCGCGATGTTGTGGTCGATCACGCCCAGCGTCAGATCCGGGCGGCGGATCTTGCGGCCGGCCATGCGCAGGCCCTCGAAGGCCTGCGGCGTCGTCACCTCATGGGTGAGGTGGAGGTCGATGTAGAGAAGGGCCGTTCCGTCCGGAAGCGTCTCGACCACATGGGCGGCCCAGATCTTGTCGAACAGCGTGCGCGGCTTTCCAGCGCTCATTGGCGGCTTCTCCCTCTTGGCAGTGATAGTCAGGCGGGGGGCCGGACAGCCCCCCGCAACCGGGCCTCAGGCCTCGGCGGCGTCCTTGCCGGCCTCGGCGGCTGGGGTGCGCAGGCCGAGCTTCTCGGCGATGCGCGCGGACTTGCCGGTGCGGCCACGCAGGTAATAGAGCTTCGCGCGGCGCACCTTGCCGCGGCGGACCACGGAGATCTCCGCGATGGAGGGGGAGTGCAGCGGGAAGACGCGCTCAACGCCCTCACCGTAGGAGAGCTTGCGCACCGTGAAGTTGCTGTGCAGGCCGCGGTTGGAACGCGCGATCACCACGCCCTCATAGGCCTGGACGCGCGTGCGCTCGCCTTCCACCACCTTCACCATCACGCGCACGGTGTCACCGGCGGCGAATTCGGGAACGGGGCGCGCGGCCGTCAGGCGGGCCTTCTGGTCGGCGTCGAACTGCTGCAAGAGGTTCATGGTCAAGTCCTTTCGAAGAAATTGCTTTAGGCCGGGGCTTGCGTGCCCGCAACCTGGATGCGGTTCCAGAGATCGGGCCGCCGCTCGCGCGTCGCGGCCTCGGATTGATGGCGCCGCCAGCGTGCCACCTCGGCATGGTGGCCCGAGAGCAGCACGGGCGGGACGGCGCGGCCCTGCCATTCGGCCGGCCGCGTGTAGTGCGGGTATTCGAGCAGCCCCGCGCTGTGGCTTTCCTCCACCGCGCTCTCGGCCGCGCCCATGACGCCCGGCAGCAGCCGCACGCAGGCATCGAGCAGCGCGAGAGCCGCGACCTCGCCCCCGGAGAGGACGTAGTCGCCGAGGCTCACCTCGCGCATGCCGCGCGCCTCGATCACGCGCTGGTCCAGCCCCTCGTAGCGGCCGCAGAACAGCACGATCCCGGGCCCGGCCGCGAAATCGCGCACCATCGCCTGGTCGAGCAGTCGGCCGCGCGGCGTGAGATAGACCAGCGGGCGCCGATCCCCGTCCGGCATGGCGGCCGCGATGGCCGTATCCGCCACGTCGGGGCGCATCACCATGCCGGCGCCGCCGCCGAAGGGCGTGTCATCCACCGTGCGGTGCCTGTCGGTCGCGAAGCTCCGGATATCCAGCGCCTCGCAGCGCCAGATGCCCTCGCGCAGCGCGCGGCCGGCCAGCGAGACGCCGAGCGGCCCCGGGAACATCTCCGGGAAGAGCGTCAGGATGGTGGCGTGCCAGCTCATGCCGCGCCCGCCTCCTGCTCGCCCGGTTGCGGTTCCACCAGCACTTCCTCGGGCGGCACCACGGTGATGCGGCGTGCCGCCACATCCACCACGGGCACCGCCGCGCGCGTGAAGGGCACCAGCCGCTCGGGCGGGCCTTCCAGCACGAGGAAGGCCCCCGCCCCGTGATCCTCGACCGAGCGCACCCGGCCGAGCGAAGCGCCCGCCTCGGTCACCGCCGCCATGCCCTCGAGGTCGGAGAGGTAGAACTCGTCCTCATCCTCGGGCGGTGGCAGCGCCGCGCGCGGCACGTAGAGCTTCGTCCCGGTCAGGCGCGCGGCCTGGTCGCGGTCGGAAACACCTTCGATGCGGGCGAGGTCGGGGGCCAGCATCTCCAGCACGAAGCGCTGCGTGCCCGTGGCGTCGCTGAGCGGGCCATAGGCCGTCAGATCCTCAGGCTCGGCGGTGAAGCTGCGGACGCGCACCAGGCCCCGCACACCGTGCGGCCTCCCGATTTCGCCCAGCAGGATCATCGCCTCAGCCATGGATCAGTTCAGCGCGCGGCGGCCGCGGCGCGTTCCTGCGCCTTCTTCTTCGGCGCGGACTGGATCGGCTGCGTCGGGATCGCCGGCATCGCGATCAGGCCGGCGCGGCCCAGGAACTTCGCCACGCGGTCCGTCGCCAGCGCGCCCTGGGAGAGCCACTCCTTGATGCGCTCCTCCTGCAGGCGGATGCGGTCCGCGTGCTCGGCCGGCAGCATGGGGTTGTAGCTGCCCACCTTCTCGATGAAGCGGCCATCGCGCGGCGAACGGCTGTCGGCCACCACGATGTGGTAATAGGGGCGCTTCTTCGCACCGGCGCGGGCAAGGCGGATCTTCAGGCCCATCGGGCTCTCTCCTTCAGTAAAGTCAAAAAGGTCTGCGGCCTTGGGGGAGGAGGCTGGCGAGGCCGCCGCGCATCATCCCCTTCTGGCCCATCTTGTTCATGCGCTTCATCATGTCGCGCATGTCCTCGAACTGCTTGAGCAGGCGGTTCACCTCCTGCACGGAGGCGCCGGAACCGGCCGCGATGCGCCGCTTGCGCGACGCCTTGATGATGTCGGGCTGGCGGCGCTCCTGCACCGTCATGCTGCCGATGATGGCGGCCTGCTTCTTCAGGATGCCGGTGTCCAGATTGGCGTCCTGCAGCTGCGCCTTGACCTTCGCCACACCGGGCAGCATGCCCATCAGCCCGGTCATGCCGCCCATCTTGCCGATCTGCTTGAGCTGCTGGGCATAGTCCTCCAGCGAGAACTGGCCCTTCTGCATGCGGGCGGCGAGCTTCTCGGCCTCCGCCTGGTCGATGCTCTCGGCCGCGCGCTCGACGAGGGAGACGATGTCCCCCATGCCGAGGATGCGGTTGGCGATGCGGTCCGGGTGGAAATCCTCGAGCGCGTCGAGCTTTTCGCCCGCGCCCAGCAGCTTGATCGGCGCGCCGGTGACGGCCCGCATGGAGAGCGCCGCGCCACCGCGCGCATCGCCATCCACACGCGTCATCACGATGCCGGAGATGCCCACGCGCTCATTGAAGATGCGCGCCGTGTTCACCGCGTCCTGGCCGGTCATGGCGTCCACGACCAGCAGCGTCTCATGCGGGTTCACCGCCTGCTTCACGGCCGCGACCTCGGCCATCAGCGCCTCGTCGATGGAGAGGCGGCCGGCGGTGTCGAGGATCACCACGTCATAGAGTTCGCGGCGGCCCAGATCCATGGCGCGCTCGGCGATCTGCAGCGGCGTCTGGCCCGCGATGATGGGCAGGCTCGTCACCTCGGCGCGCTCGGCGAGCTGGGCCAGCTGCAATTGCGCGGCGGGGCGGTGCACGTCGAGGCTCGCCAGCAGCACCTTCTTGCGCTCACGGCCCTTGAGGCGCAGCGCGATCTTGCCGGAGGTGGTCGTCTTGCCCGAGCCCTGCAGGCCGACCATCAGGATGGCGACGGGCGCGGCGGCGTCCAGGCTGATGCCGCGCGGGCCCGGCTCATTGCCGCCCAGCGCTTCCACCAGCGCGTCGTTCACGATCTTCACGACCTGCTGGCCGGGCTGGATCGAGCGGATGACCTCCTGCCCCACGGCGCGCTCGCGCACGCGGGCGGTGATGTCCTTCACCACGGAGAGCGCGACATCGGCCTCGAGCAGGGCGACGCGGACTTCGCGCAGCGCGTCGGAGACATCGGACTCGGACAGGGCGCCGCGGCCGCGCAGGCGGTCGAACACTCCCTGCAACCGGTTGCCCAAGGTCTCGAACACGAAAAAACCCTCTCCAACAGAAAACGCGCCGCTGCGCGAAACTCGCGGAGCGACGGGGATCCCACAGATCGCGGGACCCATGTCAGGGACGCCTGACGAGCGTGCGTTTAGGGGCTCAGCCCGGGGGCGTCAATCATTCAGGTGGCCGAAAGCCCCATCCCGCGCAGGATCGGCACCCAGAGGTCGTTCTCGGCCCGGAAGAAGGCGGCGGCCTCGGCCACGCTGCCGCCCATGACGGTGAGGTCGATGGCGGCGAAGCGGGCGCGGACCTCGGGCTCGCCCAGGATGGCCGTCAGCACGGCGTTCAGCCGCGCCAGAACCGGCTCCGGCGTCCCGCGTGGCGCGAGGATGGCCTGCCAGGGTTCC
Organism: Roseococcus sp. SDR; assembly: GCF_019083995.1. GTDB lineage: Bacteria > Pseudomonadota > Alphaproteobacteria > Acetobacterales > Acetobacteraceae > Roseococcus. The sequence goes on along the minus strand of NZ_JAHRCU010000008.1, from coordinate 37,034 downwards.
ATATTGTTGACCTGCGGCAGCCCGGCCTCGCGGAAGGTCGGCACGCCCGGCAGGGCCGCGGCGCGGCTGCCGGAGAAGACCGCCAGCGCGCGCAACTGCCCCGCCTGGGCCTGGGCCGCGACGACCGAGGGCGTGTCGGAAAGGTAGGAGATCCGCCCGGCGATCAGGTCGGCCAGGCCCGCGGCACTGCCGCGATAGGGCACATGCGTCACCTGGAGCTGGTTCACATCGGCGAAGTGCTGCGCCGAGATATGGCCCGAGGTGCCATTGCCGGCCGAGCTGAAATTGTGCCGGCCCGGTTCGCGCCGCAGGCGCTCGACGAGCGCCGGCGCGTCGGTCACCTCGAGCTGGCGGGCGGCCACCAGCACGAGCGGCACCTTGGAGGTGATGATCACCGGCGCGAAATCGGCCACCGGATCGAAGGGCAGGTTGGGCTGCACGCCCTGCACCAGGATCTGCGCCGAAAGCCCGCCGAAGAGCAGGGTGTGGCCATCCGGCCGCGCCCGGGCCACGGCCTGGGAGGCGACGATGCCCCCGGCCCCCGGCCGGTTCTCGGCCACCACCGGCTGGCCCAGCAGCGGCGTCATCCGTTCGGAGAGAAGCCGCGCGATGGCGTCGCTCGATCCGCCCGGGGCGAAAGGGATGACCAAGGTGATGGGGCGCTCGGGGAAAGCCTGGGCCAGGGCCGGCGCGGCGAGCGTGGCGGGCAGCAGGGAGAGCAGGTGGCGGCGGCGCATGGGCAGGTCTCCTTCACCAGGGGGGCAGGTCGGGCAGGGCCAGGGCGTGGCGGATCGCGGCGCAGAGTTGCTGGAACTCCGCCTCGGCCACGGCGCTGTGGCGGCGTGCGCGGGGATAGCTGTGGATCATGCCGGGCGCCTCGCGGCACCAGAGGGGCACGCCGGCGGCCTTGAGGCGGGCGGCGAAGGCCAGGCCCTCGTCGCGCAGCGGGTCGCGCTCGGCGACGGAGAGGATGGTGGGCGGGAGGCCCGCGAGCTCCGGCGCGCGGAGCGGCAGGGCGTAGGGTTCGTCCGGCGGGGCGAAGGCCTCGATCGCCTCGTGCATCGCCGCGCGGGTCAGGATGGGGTCGCGCGCCGCGCGGTAGCTCGGCGTGCCGAGATCGCGGTCGAGGACGGGATAGATCAGGACCAGGCAGGCGGGCTGGGCGCCGCCACGGTCCCGCGCCATGAGCGCCGCGCCGGCCGCCAGGTTGCCGCCGGCGCTGTCACCCGCGAGGCCGATGCGCTGCGGGTCCAGGCCCAGTGCGGCGGCGCTGTCCAAGGCCCAGCGCAGGGCGGCATCAGCGTCCTGCGTCGGCGCGGGGTAAGGGTTCTCCGGCGCGCGGCGGTAATGCACGCTGAGGATCTGCGCCCCGGTGTTCATCGCAAGGCTCGCGGTGACGAAATCATGCGTCTCGGGGCTGCCGGCGATCCAGCTGCCGCCATGCAGGTAGACGAGGCCGGCGCGTGCCGGCCCTGGCGGCCGGTAGAGGCGCACCGGGATCTCGCGGCCCGGCAGGACGACATAATCGGTGCGGGTGTGCAGTCCGGGCGGGTGCGGCTCCTGCGTGGCCAGGGCGTAGAGCTCCGCCCGCTCCCGCCGCTGCGCCGGCGTGAGCCCGCCCAGGGGGCCAAGCCCGGCCGTCACCCGCCGCGTGTGGTCGAGATAGGCTTGCAGCCCCGGCTCAAGGGGGTCCGGCTCGGTCATTGCCCGACGCTAAGAATTCATCCGGACAATGTCCAGCGCGAGGGCCAGACATGAAAATGGCGGCTCGCGCCGCCATTTCACCGCAAGCCTGGAAGCCGGCGCTATTTCGGCGCCAGCACCATGATCATCTGGCGGTTTTCCAGGCGCGGCATCTGCTCGACCTTCACGATGTCGGTCAGCTCGGTGCGGATGCGCTCCAGCAGCTTCACGCCGAGTTCCTGGTGCGCCATCTCGCGGCCACGGAAGCGCAGCGTGACCTTCACCTTGTCACCCTCGCCGATGAAGCTCTTCGCCTGGCGCATCTTCACGTCATAGTCATGGTCATCAATGTTCGGGCGAACCTTGATTTCCTTGATCTCGACGACCTTCTGCTTCTTGCGGGCCTCGTTGGCCTTCTTCTGCTGCTCGTACTTGAACTTGCCGTAGTCGGTGATCTTGCAGACCGGCGGGACGGCGTTCGGGCTGATTTCCAGCAGATCGAGCCCCGCCTGGAACGCCTTGTAGAGGGCGTCGCGGATGCTCATCACGCCAAGCATTTCGCCATTCTCGTCAATCAGACGCACCTGCGGAACGCGGATCTCCTCGTTCACGCGCGGCCCCTCGCGGGAGGGGGGCGAAGGGGGCATGGGGCCTCGTGCTATGGTCGTCTCCTGTCTCAGTTATCAAACGGCGTCAGCGCGTCTTATGGGACCGTCCGCGTCAGGCCGCAACTGTCTGCAACGATTCTGCCCGCAGATCGGGAGGGGTTGCCTCCTTTGCAAGCAGGGCCACCGCCTCGGCCAGCGGCAGGGTCTCCTGCTCGCGGCCCGGCAGGCGCCGCAGCACCAGCATCCCCTCCTCCGCCTCGCGCCGGCCGACCACGGCGAGGACCGGCAGGTTGGTCTCGATGTGATCCACCACCTTGCGGTTGATCTTCTCGTTGCGGGTGTCAGCTTCGGCGCGCAGGCCCGCAGCGCGCATCTGGCGCGCCACCGACTCGGCATAGGCGGCGGCGTCATCCACGATGCTGGCGACCACGACCTGCTGCGGTGCGAGCCAGAGCGGGAGACGGCCGGCGGTGTGCTCGATCAGGATGCCGGTGAAGCGCTCCAGACTGCCGAAGAGCGCCCGGTGCAGCATGACCGGGACATGGCGCTGGCTGTCCTCGCCGATGTAGCTCGCGCCAAGCGCGCCCGGCATGTTGAAGTCCACCTGAAGGGTGCCGCATTGCCAGTCACGGCCCATCGCATCGCGCAGGACGAATTCGAGCTTCGGACCATAGAAGGCGCCCTCGCCCTTGTTCACCGAGTATTCGCGGATGCCGGCGGCCATGAGCGCCGCGTGCAGCGCCGCCTCGCTGCGATCCCAGATCTCATCCGTACCGACGCGCTTCTCAGGCCGGTCAGAGAGCTTGATGCGCACATCCTCGAAGCCGAAATCCTTGTAGATGGAGAGGCAGAGATCGATGATCTTCACGCACTCCTGCTGCATCTGCGCTTCCGTGCAGAAGACATGCGCGTCATCCTGGGTGAAGGCACGCACGCGCATCAGCCCCTGCAGGGCGCCCGAGGGCTCGAAGCGATGCACCTTGCCGAATTCGCCCAGCTTGAGGGGCAATTCGCGGTAGCTCCGCAACCCCTGCTTGAAGACCTGAATGCCTCCCGGGCAGTTCATCGGCTTCAGCGCGAAGACGCGATCCTCCTTGGCCTCAGTCAGGTACATGGCGTCGCGGAACTTGTCCCAATGGCCGGATTTCTCCCATAGGCCGCGGTCCATGATGTCCGGCGTGTTGATCTCCAGATAACCCGCGGCCTCCTGGCGGCGGCGCATGTAGTCGATCAGCGTGGAGAAGAGCTTCCAGCCTCGCGGGTGCCAGAACACCGCGCCCGGCGCGTCCGACTGAAAGTGGAACAGGTCCATGCGCTGGCCGAGGCCACGATGATCGCGCCGCTCGGCCTCCTCAAGCTGCAGCAGATGGGCGTCCAGTTCCTTCTGGTCCCGCCAGGCCGTGGCATAGATGCGGCTCAGCATCGCGTTGCGATGGTCGCCGCGCCAATAGGCCCCGGCCACCTTCATCAGCTTGAAGGCGCTCCCGATGGCACCCGTGCTCGGCATATGCGGGCCGCGGCACAGGTCGAGCCAGTCGCCCTGGCGATAGATCGAGATGGGCACATCCGCCGGCAGGTCGCGGATCAGCTCCGCCTTGTAGCGCTCGCCCTTCTTCTCGAAGAATTCGATGGCCTGCTCGCGCGGCCAGACCTCGCGCGTGAAGGCGGCGTTCCGCGCGATGATCTCGCGCATCTTCGCCTCGATGACCGGGAAGTCCTCGGGCGTGAAGGGCTCATTCGGGGAGAAATCGTAGTAGAAGCCGTTCTCGATGGCGGGGCCGATCGTCACCTGCGTGCCGGGAAAAAGCTCCTGCACGGCTTCCGCCAACACATGGGCGGCATCGTGGCGGATGAGTTCCAGCGCCTCGGGGTCCTTGCGGGTGATGAAGCGAAGGCTGGCATCCGCCGTGATCTCACGGCTGAGATCCATCATCTCGCCATTCACGACCATGGCGAGCGCCGCCTTGGCCAGGCCGGGGCCGATGGAGGCGGCCACCGTCGTGCCGGTCACCGCGCCGTCGAACTGGCGAAGGGAACCGTCAGGGAGGGTGATCGCGGGCATGGCTATCTCGTGCTGGTGAAACGGGTGGCGGACCATGGGCAGCGCGGCCGCGCCGGTCAAGCGCTTCCCTTTGCACGGCTGGGCCGCGCGCGCCAAGATGGGCCATGAGCGAGCTGCGCAGCGCGATCTTCCTGGACTTCGACAACCTGATCTCCGGCCTCAGGGACGGGGCTGGCCCGGAATACGCGCTGCGCTTCGCCGAGCGGCCCGATCTCTGGCTGACGCCACTCCTGGCCGACCAGCCTCGCCGCGCCCTGCTGCGCCGTTGCTACATGAACCCGGCCGGTGCCCTGGAGGATGGGGCGGGTTCGCGCCTGCGCTACGCCGAATTCCGCTGGGCCTTCCTGGCGGCGGGGTTCGAGGTGGTGGATTGCCCGCGGCTCACGCGCCTCAAGAACGCGGCCGACCTGCGCATCGCGCTGGATGCGATGGAGGCCATGCTCTCGCCCCTCGCACGCTTCGACGAGTTCATCCTGCTTTCCACCGATTCCGACTTCGTGCCCCTGCTGCAGCGCCTGCGCGCGGCCGACCGGCGGACACGGCTGGTGGCGCATCCCGAGGTGGGGCGGGTGGTGCGGGCGGCGGCGGATGAGGTGATCGGCCTCGATATGCTGGCGGGCTGGCTCGGCTGGCAGCCGGCGCGGGAGGCGGGGCCGGCCTTCGCCCCCAGCGCCGATGAGCTGCTGGCCGTGGTGCGCGACATCCTGCTGGAAGCCGATGTGCCGGTGCATGTGCCGCATCTGGGCCAGATGCTGCGCGACCGGACCGGGGCCACGCTGCGCGGCAGCGATTTCGCGGGCACCGGCTCGCTGGACGCGCTGCTGGCCGCTGCCGGGGGTTTCATCCGGCGCGAGGGGCCGGGCGGCGGGCATATCCTGCGCCCGGAATGGCTCGATCAGCCGCCCGCGAGCGACGAGACTTCCTGAAGCACCGCCGCCACCGGCAGTTCGGCCAGCGGCTGGTGGCGCAGCACGCGCACCGCCTGGCCGCGCGGGGCGCAGAGGGCGGGGTCGCTGTCATCGCCGAAGAGGGCGAGCGTCGGGCAGCCGGCGGCTGCGGCCATGTGCGTCGGGCCGCTGTCATTGCCGATGGTGAGCCCCGCGCGGCGGGCGACGGCGGCGAGTTGCCGCAGGTCGGTGCGGCCCGTCAGGTCCAGCGCTTCGGGCACAAGGGCCTGGATCTCCTGGGCCAGCGGCGCCTCGGCCGGGCCGCCGCCGATCACCACCGGCCGGCCGAGCCGGGCCGCCATCTCGGCGAAGCGCGCCACGGGCCAGCGCTTGGCCGGGCGCAGCGGCGAAGCGCCGGGGAGGATCAGCGCGAAGCCCTCGGGCAGGCCGAAGCCCGTGACATCGGCATCCAGCCAATCCAGCGCGGGCGCCGGGAATTCGGTGATCCCGGCGGCGCGCAGCTGGCCCCGCTGGCGCTCCACCGTGTGCAGGAAGTCCCGCCGGGGGTCGGCATCGGGGTGGGAGGCGCCGCGCGCGATGCCGGACCACTCCGCGGCCCCGCCCACGAACCAGCGATAGCGGGAGGAACGGGAGGAGGTCTGCAGGTCATAGACGCGGTCGAAGCCGGCCTGGCGCAGCCTGAGTGCCAGGCGCAGCACGGCGGGGAGATTGGTCCAGTCCGGGCGGCCCTCGCTCCAGATCTCGTCGAACCAGGGCGCGGCCTCGGCCAGCGCGCGGAAGGGCGGCGTGGTCAGCAGCGTGATCCGCGCGCCCGGATGATGCGCGCGGATGGCAGCGAAGGGGCCGAAGGCCTGCACGAAATCGCCCAGGGCCGCGAGCTTGATGACCAGGATGCGGGTCATGGCAGAAGCTCGCGATAGAGGCCGAGGGTCGCGGCCTGCATGGCCTCCATGGTGGGCACGCGGCTTCGTGCCGCTCCGCCCAGGGCGGCGCGCGCCTCCGGCGGCAGGGCCAGCGCCGCGTTGATCTGCGCGGCCAGTGCGGCGGCGTCGCCGGCCGGAGTGAGCCAGCCGGTCACGCCGTGCTCCACCGTCTCCCGCGGGCCGCCGAGATCGGCCGCGATGATCGGGCGGCCCATGGCCTGGGCCTCGATCACGGTGCGGCCGAAGGCCTCGGGCTCGATGCTGGCATGGACCACCACGTCGGCGGCCAGCAGCGCGGCGGGCATGTCGGCGATGTGGCCGGGGATGCGCAGGCGGTCCGCCACGCCGCGTTGCTCGGCCAGGGCGCGCAGGCTGGCCACATAAGCGTCGCGCCCCTGCGGGTCGCCCGCCAGGACGGCGATGGCGCCCGGGATTTCCGCCAGGGCCTCGATCAGCACGGCCTGGCCCTTCCAGCGCGTGAGGCGTGCCGGCAGCAGGATGACGGGCGCATCGGGCGGAATATCCCAGGCGGCGCGCAGGGCGGCGATGCGCTCGGGCGCGACCAGCGCCGGGTCGAAGCGGCGCGGGTCCACCCCACGCGGGATGACCAGGCTCGCCAGGCCATGCGTGACGCGGATGTGATCGGCGATGTGGCGGCTGATGGCGATGACGCGGTCGCCCCGCGCCATGATGGAATTGTAGAGGCGCTTGCCCGGGAAGCCCTCGCCATAGGTGCCGTGATAGGTGGTGACGAAGGGGATGCCGCAGCGCCGTGCCGCCAGCCAGGCCGACCAGGCCGGCGCGCGGGAGCGGGCATGCAGGATGGACACCCGCTCGGCCCGCACCAGATCCGCCAGCGCCGCCGCGTTGCGCCAGATGGCGAAGGGCGACTTGGTGGCGAGCGGCAGGGTGATGTGCCGCGCCCCCGTCGCCTCCAGCGCCGGCACCAGCCGCCCGCCGGCCGAGGCGACCAGCGCGCGCCAGCCCGCCGCCTGGATCGCCTCGGCGATCTCCAGCGTGCCGCGCTCCACGCCGCCCGCATCAAGGGCAGGCAGCACCTGGAGGATGGCGGGCGGAAGAGACATGGAGGCCCCTGCTATCCTTCCGCATGGACGGCGTCCACTCCGCGTGCGATTCCGGGGGGATGAACGAAGAACACGGCACCCTCGGACACCTGGCGTATCGGCGGCTTCCTGGGCTCGGGCCCGGCGTCGTCTTCCTCGGCGGCTTCAACAGCGACATGACGGGCAGCAAGGCGGAATACCTCGCTGGCTGGTGCGCCGCGCGGGGCCGGGCCTTCCTGCGCTTCGACTATAGCGGCCACGGCGCCTCGGGCGGGCGCTTCGAGGAGGGCTCCATCGGCCAATGGGCGGAGGATGCCGAGCGCGTGCTGCTGGAGCTGACCACGGGGCCGCAGATCCTCATCGGCTCCTCCATGGGCGGCTGGATCTCGCTGCTCCTGGCCCGCCGCCATCCAGAGCGGCTGGCCGGGCTGATCGGCATCGCTGCCGCGCCTGACTTCACGGAAGACCTGATGTGGGCACAGTTCCCGAGGGCGGTGCGCAAACAGATAGAGCGCGAGGGGCAATGGCTGCGCCCCTCGGAATACGGCGCCCCCTACCCCATCACGCGCCACCTCATCGAGGATGGGCGGCGGAATCTGGTGCTGCGCGAGCCTCTCGCCATCGCCGCCCCGGTGCGGCTGCTGCAGGGCCAGGCGGACCCGGACGTGCCCTGGGAGACGGCGATCCGCCTCGCGGCCCACATCACCGGCGAGGATGTGGAGGTGACGCTGGTGAAGGCGGGCGACCACCGCCTCTCCAAGCCGGCGGAACTTGCCCTACTCGGCCGGACGCTCGGCGCCCTCCTCGGCGAGAATGCTGGCTAGCCCCTCGCGATAACTGGGATAGGCCCATTCGATGCCCAGCGCCTGCCTCGTGCGGCGGCTGGAGACGAGGCGGCTTTCATCCCAGAAGCTGCGGCCCATCTCGCTCATCCGCGCATAGGCCTCGGCGAAGGGGGTGGGCGGCGGCGGCGTCACGCCCAGCAGGCGGCAGGCCTCCAGCGTGACATCGGCCTGGGTGCTGGGCGTGTCGTCCACCAGATGCAGCACGCGCACCCCCGGCCCGGGCGGGCGGGTTGCGGCGGCCAGCACGGCGCGGGCGATGTCGTCGCGATGGATGCGGCTGAAGCTGTGGCCAGGCTTCACCACGCAGCGCGCCGTGCCGGCGCGGACGTCATCCAGCGCCGAACGGCCCGGGCCATAGATGCCGCCGGTGCGGAACAGGTCCACCGCCACACGGGGCGCGAGTTCGCGCCATTGGTTCTCGGCATCCAGGCGGCGCTGGCTGCGCTCCTGCCCCGGCGCGGGCGGCGTGTCCTCCTCCACCCAACCGCCCTGGCGGTCGCCATAGACGCCGGTGGTGGAGATGTAGCCGACCCATCGCAGCGGCGCGGCGCGCAAGGCGGCCGCATGCATGGCCCAGACGGGATCCCCCGCCGGGCCGGGCGGCGCGGTGATGACGAGATGCGTGACGCCGTCGAGCAGCGCCGGATCATCGAAAGCGACGACGCCCGGCCCGCCGGCCTTGCGGGAGGTGATGCGGGCCGTCCAGCCCGCGCGGCGCGCAAGGTCCAGGATGGCCTCGCCCGTATAGCCCTTGCCGATGATGAGGAGATTGCGATCCATGGGGCGCATTCTGCCCCGCGGGTCACGCCTCGGCCAGCAGGCCAGCGACGTCGAGGCGGCGGGTGAACATGGTCATCTCGCCCGCCTCGTCGCGCGGCCATTCCTCGCGCGGGCGGTCGCGATAGAGCTCCACGCCATTGCCGTCGGGGTCGCGCAGGTAGAGGGCTTCGCTCACGCCATGGTCGGAAGCGCCGTCGAGCCGGAGGCCGGCTTCCAGCACGCGCTTCACGGCGGCGGCGAGCGAAGCGCGGTCCGGGTAGAGGATGGCCACGTGATAGAGGCCGGTGTGGTGCGGCGGCGGGGGCGAACCGCCCTCGCTCTCCCAGGTGTTGAGGGCGATGTGGTGGTGGTAGCCGCCAGCCGAGAGGAAGGCGGCGCCGGGGCGCTCCAGCATCACGGTCAGGCCCAGCACGTCGCGCCAGAAGGCGAGCGCGCGGGGGATGTCGGCCACCTTGAGGTGGACATGGCCGATGCGGGTGGCGGCGGGTGCGGTGTAGGGCGTCTGTTCCATGGGCGCATCCTGGCACCCCGGGCCGCCGCCGCGCCAATCACGATCCGCAATGAGCGCCATCAACGGCGCGAGGTGACCAGCCACAATCCGGCGAAGACCAGCGCCGCGGCCGGCAGCGCCAGCCAGCCCATGCGCTCGCCGAACAGGGCCGCGCCCCAGAGGACGCCCGCGATGGTGACGATGTATCCCGTCTGGCTCGTGATCACGCTGCCGGTGGCGGCGATCAGCCGGAAATAGAGCAAATAGGCGAAGGCGGTGAGCGAGGCCTGGAAGGGGATCAGCCACTCGACGCGCCAGCCGATCGCGCCGGGCAGATGCACCTGGCCCATGATCACGCCGAAGATCGCGATGAAGAAGGCGGCGGCGTAGAGCGCGCCGGTCGCAAGCACCAGCGCGTCGGTGCCGCGCGGGGCGAGGCGCGAGGCCACGATGTTGGAGATGGCGAAGCCGACGGGCGTGATGGCGGCCAGCAGGGCCCAGCCCAGCAGGCTCGGATCGGGCAGCGCTGCACCGGGCGCCATGGCGAGTGCGACGCCCGCGAAGCCCAGCAGCGTGCCCGCGATGCGGGCAGGCGTCAGCCGGTCCATCCCCAGCGCCGCCGCCCCCAGCACGGTCAGGATGGGCGAGAGCGGCACCAGCAGCGCGAAGAAGCCGGCCGGGATGTATTGCAGCGCCGTGTAGCCCGCGAAATTCGCCAGCGCGAAGCCGGAGAAACCCGAAGCCGCGTATTGGATGAGGTGCGGCCGATCGAGGGGGATGGCCAGCCGCCGCTTGGCGCAAAGCACGGAGAGGATCAACGCCGAGCCGAAGGCGCCCCAGAAGGCGAAGCCCAGCGGTGCGAAGCCGCCGGCCATGGCCGCCTTCACGATGGAGGGCGTCAGCCCCCAGACCACGCCGAGAATCAGCAGCGCGGGGATGTGGCGGGCGAGCGACATGCGGGGGAAAGGCGCGAAGCCGCCCATTCTGTCAACCAGGGGTAGCAGCCGTTGAACCACGGCGCGGAATGCCGACATGCTGCGCCATGCCGGAACTGCCCGAGTCCGAGATCATCCCGCTGCGGCGCGACCCGCTGCTGCCGCCCGAGCCCTGCCCGGTGCGCTGGCGCCGCTCGCCCCGCGCGCGGCGCGTTTCGCTTCGGATCGATCCGGCGCGCGGCGATGTGGTCGTGACGCTGCCGAGCCGCGCGGCCAAGCGCCATGGCGTGGCGCTGCTGACCGAGCATGCCGGCTGGATCATGCAGAAGCTGGGCAGCCTGGCCCCCGAGCGGCCCTTCGAGGCCGGCGGCAGCGTGCCGATCGGCGGCGTGGAGCACCCGATCCGCCATGAACCTGGCCGCCGCGGCGGCGCCTTCCTGGAGGAGGGCGCGCTGGTGGTGACGGGCGAGGCGCCCTTCATCGCGCGGCGCGTGCGCGACTTCCTGCGCGCCGAGGCGCTGCGCCGGATCATCGCCGCCGCGCGCCCGCATTGCGAGGCGCTGGCTGTCGCGCCCAGCGCCATCCGGCTGAAGGACACGAAGAGCCGTTGGGGGAGTTGCGCACCCAACCGCACCCTCGCCTTCTCCTGGCGCCTCGTGCTCGCGCCCGACTGGGTGCTGGACTACGTGGTGGCGCATGAGGTGGCGCATCTGCGCGAGATGAACCACTCGGACCGCTTCTGGGCGCTGGTGGAGAGCCGCTCGGCGCATCGGCACGCCGCGACCGAATGGCTCAGGCGGCACGGGCCCGCCCTGCAGAGGATGGGATGAATTGCACCAACGCCGTGCAGAAGCTTCCCGCCCCTGAACAACCTCATTGCCGAGCCCGTGGAGGAAGAGTAATTCTCGCGCCCTGATTGCATGCGATCGGAGATTATGAATGGCCGGATTGAGGTTGCGTGGGACCGATCTGGCCGATCGACTCATCGGCAGCGATGGGAACGACAGCCTTTTCGGATCGGCCGGGGCGGACACGCTGCTGGGCGGCGCGGGCCATGACACTTTCAGCTTCAGGTCAGTCGCCGCCTTTCTGGCGCCCGGCCGGGTGCTGGATGGTGGCGAAGGCTTCGACCGCCTCAGTTTCGCCAGCGCCGTCACCCTGACCGATGCCGCCTTCGCCAATGTCCTGGCGATGGAGGCGATCCGCTTCGAGGGTGCCGGCACTTCGTCGCTCACGCTGGGGGCCCTGGCCGCGGCAGCCTTTGCCGCGGGGCTTCGCATCTCCGCCACGGTCAGCGCCGGCGCGCTCATTGTGGATGGCAGCGCCCTTGGAAGCGCGACACCCCTGACGATCAGCGGCACGGCCGGTGACGATCTGCTGATCGGAGGCGCTGGTCTCGACAGCTTCTCGGGCGGCGGCGGTGCCGACACGCTGCGCGGCGGCGGCGGCGAGGATCGCTTCCTTCTGGGCGGCGGGACGGATCTGCGCGCCGCAACCCTCGATGGGGGCACCGACACGGACACGCTGCAATTCTCCGACGCCGTCACCCTGCTGGATACGGATTTCGCTCAGGTGGCGGGGATGGAGGTGCTGGTGCTGCGGGGGGTGGGCCTCTCCTCCCTCACGCTCGGCGCCGCGGCCAGCCTCGCCTTCGCGGATGGGTTGCGGATCTCGGCTGTGACAGGCGCGGCGCTCGCCGTGGATGCTGCGGCACTTGATCCCGCGGTGCGGCTCGCGGTGTATGCCCGTGCCGGGGATGACACTCTGACCGGCGGGCAGGGCGATGATCTCCTCTCGGGCGACGCCGGCAATGACTGGCTGGCCGGGAACCAGGGCGCGGACACCCTGCAGGGGGGCGAGGGCGATGACGTGCTGCGGCTCACGCTCGACGCGGAACGCGATGTGCTGCGGGGCGGCACGGGTTCGGACCTCCTGGTGCTCGACCTCAGCACCGAAGCCTATGCGCGGACGGATGTGAAGGCGGAGCTGCTCCGGCTTCATGGCTTCCTCGGCGCCGTGGCCCCCGGCGCGGAAGCGGGGCGCTTCCTCTCCAGCGCGCTGCAGCTCGACATGGCCGGCGTCGAAACCGTGGTGATCGCGCAGCCAGGCGGGCTGATGCTGAGCCTCGCGCAGGCGACGCTTCCCTTCGCCGTGCGGCCCGACGGCTATGAGCTGCTGGACCAGGATGGGACGCTGCGCGTGGACGCGGCGCGGGGCCTCCTGGCCAATGATCTCGGCCTCGCGCTTCGCGCCCAGGCAGGCGTCTTCACCACCGAGCGTGGCGGCAGCGTGACGCTGCGCGCGGATGGCAGCTTCGATTACCGGCCCGCCAGCAGCTTCACGGGAGTGGACCGCTTCACCTATGCCGTGTCGGATCTGCGCGGGGATAGCGGGACGGCCACAGCCAGCATCTCCGTCGTGACGAACGCCCCGCCGGTCTTCACCGGCCCGAACAGCCTCACCCTGGCCGAAGGCGGCAGCAGCCTGCTGCCCCGCGTCGTCGGGCGCGTCACGGTGAGCGATCCGGACCCGACGGGCCTGACAGGGGCCGCCAGCTTCGTGAGCATGCAGGGCGGCGGCTCGGTCTTTTCCTGGAACGACATCACCGGGGAGCTGACGGCCAGGGGCCTCGATTTCGAGAGCCGCTCCAGCTGGACGCTGACCTTCCGGGCCAGCGACGGCCGTGCAACGACCGAGCATGTGCTGACAATCACCGTCACCAACGTGAACGAGGCCCCCCTCTTCACGGGTCCGGGCACATTCAGCATCCGCGAGGGACGATACACCAACGAGGTCATCGGCCGCGTCCAGGCCACCGATGCGGATGCGGGCGCGGTGCTCACTTACAGTCTGCTCAGCCCCGGTCCCGGCTTCAGCATCGACAACGCCACGGGCGACATCCGCTTCACGGGCGAGCTGGATTTCGAGACCCAGCCCAGTATCGAGCTGCACCTGCGCGCCAGCGATGGCAGCCTCAGCACGCGGCGCGGCGTGATCCTCCAGGTCACGGATGCCAATGAGCCGCCGACCCTCGCCCCCGGCAGCCCTTCCAGCTTCAACCTCGCCGAGAACAGCCCCGCCGGGACGCTGGTCGGCCGCGTCCAGGCGAGGGACCCGGATGCAGGCGCGCCGCCGGTCACCTTCCGGATGGCGACACCCAACACGCCGTTCGTGATCGACGAGATCACAGGCGAGATCCGCGTCACCGCCCCGATGGATCATGAGACGACGGCGGCACAGGAATTCGACATCTGGCTCGAGAGCCAGGGGCAGATCGCCCTGGCCCGCATCCGCGTGAAGGTGACGAATGTGAACGAGGCACCGGGCATCAGCCCAGCGCAGAGCTATTTCCTGTCCGAGGGGCAATACGTCACGACACCGCTGGGCAGCGTGATCGCGACCGACCCCGATCGGGACAGCGAACTCCGGTTCAGCCTGGTCGGGGCACCAAGCGGCTTCAGCATTGATGCCGCCACCGGCGTCCTCTTCCTGAATGGCCGGCTGGATCACGAGCAGACGCCCCTCGTGACGATCAAGGTCCAGGTCAGCGACGGCGCCCTGACCGCCACCCAGGAGGTCTATGTCCTCGTCGGAGACAGGCCGGAGCCGCCGGCCTTCCCGACCGGCCGTTCACCCGTCTTCAATCTCAGCGAGCATGCGCGCATCGGCGATGTGGTGGGGCAGGTGACGGCGGTGGACCCAGATGCGGGCTCCGTCGTCGGCTACCGGTTTTTGTCGCGCGACCTCCCTTTCCAGATCGATCCAACCACGGGCGTCATCCGGCTCGACAGCCCCGTGGACTTCGAGACGGATGGCGCCTTCCTCTTCGATGTCACGGCGTTCAGCGGCACGGATACGGCGACAACCACCGTGCGGGTCGTCCTGACCGACGCGCCGGAGCCGCTGACCGGCCCACGCAGCATCGCCATCCTCGAGAACACCACGGAGACCGGCGCGATCGCGGATTTCGGGGTGGCTGGCACCGGGCTCGATCCCGCCGCGACGCGCTTCCTCCTGATCGGGGCGGAGGGTTATCTCCGCATCGACGCTGTGACCGGCGCAGTCTTCCAGACCGCGCCCTTCGATTACGAGACGACGCGCGTGCTGGACATGCAGGTTCAGGCCAGCGATGGCGTCACGACCCTCCGCCAGCCCTTCGCCATCCGTGTGCAGGACGATGACGAGCTGAGTGCCCCGATCGGCTTGCCGGGCACCGTCTCGGTGCGCGAGGACGCGCCCTGGCTTACGGATTATCGCTACCTGCCGCCGCCGGTCTTCTCCTTCCGTGTCATTGATCCTGACGGAACCGAGCGGTCGTCCTATCTTTGGTCCGTGGACGGCGGCCGTCCCTACACTGGGCCTTTTGTTGTTTTGACGAACAGCGTGCTGTTGCGCACGGATGCCGATGGAAAGCCCTATTATGCCAGGGAGCACAACGTCTACACGACAGCGCCGCTGAACTTCGAGGTTCAGTCCAGCTACACGATGACGCTCAGCCGTCTCGGCGAATCCTGGAATGAGCAGGAATATGTGGTGAACATCGAGGTCGAGGACGTGAACGAGGCGCCCAGCCTGCGTCTCCTCGGCACGGGCAACGCCGCCATCACCGAGGGCTATCACGCGCTGGCCCGCTTCGACCTCGCCACCGCTTTCGATCCGGATGCGGACACCACCCTCACCTTCAGCCTGCTGGAGGATCATGGGCTCTTCGCCATCAACTCCGCGACGGGGCAGATCAGCCTGAGCGGCACGCTCGATTACGAGGCGGTGCGGAGCTACACCCTCACCGTGCAGGTGAGCGATGGCAGCCTGACCGCCCGGCGTGACGTCTCCATCGATGTGGTGAACCGCAACGAGGCGCCCTATTTCCAGGGCCCCTCCGGCGTGAGCCTGCGGGAGGACCAGGGCGTCGGTACCATCATCGCCAATATGCGCGCGCTCGACCCCGATGGCCCCGCGGCGAGCGAAATCGGGACGGCGGTCATGTCGGGCGGGGGCGGTCTGTTTGCCTGGGATCGCGTGACAGGGGATATCACACTGACCGGGCGGCTCGATTACGAACGCAGCAATGTCCACCGCCTCAGCTTCGAAGCCTCGGACGGGGTGCTCAGCGGGACGGCGAGCCTCACGGTCACGGTGCGGGATGTTCTGGAAGGCCCGATCGTGCCGCCCCTCGATCCCATCTGGGGTTGAACGCGGGAGGCCAAGCCCCCCGCGCGCGCCCCTGAGCGCCGTGGTTCAGCCGACGCTGATGCGCCGCTCCGCGATCTGCTGCTTCATGCTCTTCTGCAGCTTCTCGAAGGCACGGACCTCGATCTGGCGGACGCGCTCGCGGCTGATGTTGTACTGCTGCGAGAGCTCCTCCAGCGTGGTCGGCTCGTCCTTCAGGCGGCGCTCGATCAGGATGTGCCGCTCGCGCTCGTTCAGCGTGCGCAGGGCGCCGTTCAGCATGTCCTTGCGGTTGGACATGTCCTCCCGCTCGGCCAGCTCGCTTTCCTGCGTCTCGGCATCGTCCACCAGCCAGTCCTGCCACTCGCCCTCGCTATCGGCGCGGACGGGGGCGTTCAGGCTGTTGTCCGGCGAGGCGAGGCGGCGGTTCATGCTCACCACATCCTGCTCGGGCACGGCCAGCGTCTTCGCGATCTTCGCGACCACCTCGGGCTGCAGGTCGCCATCCTCCAGCGCGCCGATCTGCCCCTTGAGGCGACGGAGGTTGAAGAACAGCTTCTTCTGCGCGGCGGTCGTGCCCATCTTCACGAGCGACCAGCTGTGCAGGATGTATTCCTGGATGGCGGCGCGGATCCACCACATGGCGTAGGTGGCGAGGCGGAAGCCGCGGTCCGGATCGAACCGCTTCACCGCCTGCATCATGCCGACATTGCCCTCGGAGATCAGCTCGCCCACGGGCAGGCCATAGCCGCGATAGCCCATCGCGATCTTCGCCACGAGGCGCAGATGCGAGGTGACGAGCTTATGGGCCGCCGCCTCATCGCCGGCATCGCGCCAGCGCTTGGCGAGTTCCAGCTCCTCCTCGGGGGCGAGCATGGGGAATTTCCGGATGTCCTGAAGGTAGCGAGAGAGGTTGCCTTCAGGGGCAAGCGGGATACTCAAAGACGCCATCGGATTCGACGAGCCTTCCATTTGCGCCGTGCCCCACCCCGTGACGGCGGCGGGCACACGGCCTTTCTGGCCTCACGCGTCCAGGGCCCTCCCGGATGCATCCGCCCCGGTCACGGAAGGGGCGGTGGCAGCAGCCGGGGGTGTAGCGGCACCCCGTCGCTAAGTTCCAGCGAGAAATTACCGAACCGAACAGGTTTGCGCAAGCAAAACCGACCAAACTGGTCCGGTTACTCGGTGTTACAGGCGAGCAGCGCCTGGAGTTTCCGGAAATCCTCCGGCGGATCAGACCGGAAGGAGAGATTTTCCTTGGTGATCGGGTGTGCGAAGCCAAGGCTTGCGGCATGAAGCGCCTGGCGCGGGAAGGCCAGGAGCGCCTCGCGGAGGCTCTCCGGCAGGCTCCGGCTGGCCGCCGGGATACGTCGCAGATACACGGGGTCCCCCACCAGGGGGTGGCCGATATGCGCCATATGGACGCGAATCTGGTGCGTCCGCCCCGTCTCCAGCTTGCAGCGGACCAGGCTGACCGCGCCGTGGAAGGCCTGCTCGGTCCGGTAATTCGTGATGGCGTGCTTGCCGGCGCTGGCGCCGGCCATGGCGCCGCGCTGGACGCCGCGGCTGCGTTGCTCGACCACCGCCATGCGCTTGCGGTCCGTCGTGTGGCGGCCGATCGCGGCGTCGATCACGCCTTGGGCCGGGCTGGGCACGCCCCAGGCCAGCGCCAGGTATTCGCGGTCGAGGTCGCGCGTCACGAAGGCGTCGGAGAGGATGCGGTGCGCCTGCTCCGTCTTCGCCACGACCATGATGCCCGAGGTGTCCTTGTCCAGCCGGTGGACGATGCCGGGGCGCTTTTCCCCGCCGATGCCTTCCAGTTCCTCGCCTGCATGGGCGAGCAGGCCGTTCACCAGCGTGCCCTCCATATTGCCCGGCGCGGGATGGACGACGAGGCCGGCGGGCTTGTCGAGGACGATGAGGTGCTGGTCCTCGAAGAGGATGTCGAGCGGCATCGCCTCCGCCTGCGGCTTGGCGGGCGCGGGCGGCGGCGGAGTGAGGCGATAGACGCTGCCGGGGCGGACGGGCTGGGCGGGTTCGGTGAGCGGCGCGCCATCGCGCGTGACATGGCCTTCCTCGATCAGCGCCTTGACGCGGGAGCGCGAGAGACCGCCTATCCGCTCCGCGAGGAATCGGTCCACGCGCTGTCCGTGATCGGCTTCCGTCGCGGTGATCTCATGGGTCTGGGGCAAATGCAGGCACTCAAGTTCCTGGTTGTGGCGATGGGCGTGCTGATCGTGGCTGGCACGGTGACGCTGGTCGTCCTTCTCGTCCAGCGCGCCGGCCATCGGGGTGACGCGCCGCTGCCGGCGATGAGCCTGAACCTGCCCGCGGGCAGCCGCATCCTGGGCGTGGCCGGCGCCGGCGACCACTTCGCGGTGCATGTGCAGCGCCCGGACGGGGACCGCATCCTGCTGCTGGATTCGCGCAGCGGCCGCGTGGTGGGTGAGGTGATGCCGGGTGCGGCCGTTCCGGTTCGCTGATGGCCCACAAGAAGCCCAACCTGCCGGAGAAGACCTGCGCCGCCTGTGGCCGCCCCTTCGCCTGGCGGAAGAAATGGGCGCGGAACTGGGAAGAGGTGCGCTTTTGCTCCGATGCGTGCCGGGATGGGAGATATGCAAAGGCCCGGCTTGCCCTGCCCCGCCGGGGCGGCTAAGACCGCCCCACTTGGCCACGTCCCTTTCGTCTAGAGGCCTAGGACACCGCCCTCTCACGGCGGCAACAGGGGTTCGAATCCCCTAAGGGACGCCATTTCCCACAGACAGGACATGCCGCTACCGGCACGAAACCGCCGGATGGCCGCGCCGTGTCCGGCGCGGCCCCGAAGCGTCAGCGCGCGGCTTCGGGTGCGGCATCCTCGGCCGGCGGCGCCACGTGGCGCGGCTGCGGCATGGGCAGAGTCTCGGCCTCGCCGGCCAGTTCGGCCTCCAGGCTCGCCGTGATGTTGCTCTCAGCGGCATCAGCGCCCTCCGCGGGCTGCGCCTCGCCCTGGTAGCCCTCATTGTTCTGCTCGCGGAAGCGGCGCTCCTGCTGCGGCTGATTCTGCTGCTGGACGGCGGCCATGGCACCCAGAATGCGGAAGTAGTGCTCCGCATGCTGGAAATAGCCCTCGGCGCCCACGCGGTCTCCGCTGCTGGTCGCGTCGCGGCCGAGCTGGAGATACTTCTCGAAGAGCTGCTGGGCGGTGCCCCGCAGCCGCACATCCGGGCCGCTCGAATCGAAGACGTGGTTGCGGTTCAGCGGCTGGTTGCCGTTGCCACCCCCGCCGCCGCCCGCCGAGCGAAACTGCCCGCCGCCATTGCCACCACCGCCGCCATGGCGATGGCCACGGCGCATGCGCTTCATGTTCATTCGTGTCTGTGCTTCTGCTGTCTGTGCTGCCGCGGAGGTTTCAAGAGGCGCCGCTGGCTGGGTGTCGTCCGGGGCATTGCCCTTGCGGGTGGTGCCCATCGGCGGGCCAGGGGCCTGCGCTGACGAATGTCACTTTAGACGCAAGACGCCGCCTCGCCAACCGGTTTCTCGGAGAATTTCAGGATCAAGGCACGGCCGATGCCGCCGAGATCGGGCTTCAGGCCGAGCACCTCCAGGCCCTGGTCACCCGCCAAGGCCGAGACGGCCATTCCCTGCCCTTCGCCCAGTTCGAGAACAGCAAGGCCGCCCGGCACGAGCAAGCGCGGGAGGTCGGCGATGATCCGCCGATAGGCGTCGAGCCCGTCCGGGCCGCCATCCAGCGCGCTGGATGGCTCATGCTCGGCCACTTCGGGCATGAGGCCGGGGATCGCGGTGCTGGCGATATAGGGCGGGTTGGAGAGGACCAGGTCGAAGCGGCCGGCCACCGCCGAAGCCCAGTCACCTGCGACGAAGGCGGCCTGCCCCGACAAACCGTTCCGCACGGCGTTGCGCGCGGCGAGTGCCGCGGCCTCGGGCCGCAGGTCGAGGCCAAGCCCCCAGGCGGCCGGGAATTCCGCGAGTGCCGCCAACAAGAGGCAACCCGTGCCGGTGCCGAGGTCCAGGATGCGACGCGGGGCGATGCCGGATTCGAGCACCGCTTCGATCAGCGTCTCGGAATCCGCGCGGGGGATCAGCGTCTCCGGGCCGACCTCCAGATCCAGCGTCCAGAATCCGGCATGGCCCAGGATGCGCGCCATGGGCAGGCGCGCGAGTCGCTGATCGAGGGCGGTGCGGAAGCGGGCCACGGCCTCGGGCGGGACGGCGGCGCGCGGGTCTCGCAGCAGGGCCTCGGTGGTGCTGGACATGGCGTGGGCCAGCAGCAGGCGGGCTTCGAGGCGGGGGTTTTCGATGGCGGCGGCGCGCAGCATCTGGCCGGCTTGGCACAGGAAGGCGCCGACGCTCTCCCCCGGCTCGCAGGTCATGGGAGAAACAAGAGCCGCGCCACGAGAATCCGGCCGCAAGGCGGCCGGCGCGCCCAGACCGACCTTGCCACCCGCGCACCAGCGGCGGCGCGAAGCCAAGCGGCCGGAGGCCGCGCATCGTGCCGAAGGCACGCCTGCGGCGTGACGCGCCTGAGGGCGTTCAATTTTCCGCTGCCAGGCGCTGGGCTTCGTCCTCGCTGATCAGCGCGTCGAAGATCTCGGCCATCTCGCCCATCATCACGCGGTCCACCTTGTGCAGCGTGAGGCCGATGCGGTGATCCGTCACGCGGCCCTGCGGGAAATTGTAGGTGCGGATGCGCTCGCTGCGATCGCCGGTGCCGACCTGGCCCTTGCGGTCGGCGGCGCGCGCGGAATCGAGGGCCTGGCGCTGCGCGTCGTAGATCTTGGCGCGCAGCATCTTCATGGCCTTGGCCTTGTTCTTGTGCTGGCTCTTTTCTTCCTGCATCGCGACCACGGTGCCGGTCGGGATGTGGGTGATGCGCACGGCGCTGTCGGTCTTGTTCACATGCTGGCCGCCGGCGCCCTGCGCGCGGTAGGTGTCGATGCGCAGATCCTTCTCGTCGATCCGCACATCCACCTCCTCGGCTTCCGCCAGGACAGCGACCGTCACGGTGGAGGTGTGGATGCGGCCTTGGGTCTCCGTCGCCGGCACGCGCTGCACGCGGTGCACGCCGCTTTCGAACTTGAGGCGGGCAAAGACCCCCTGCCCTTCGATCTCGCCGCTGGCGCCCTTGATGCCGCCCAGCTCGTTCTCGTCATATTCGAGTACGGTGAAGCGCCAGCCGACGCTTTCCGCGTATTTCTGATAGGCGCGGAACAGCTCGGCGGCGAAGAGACCGGCTTCGTCGCCGCCCGCGGCCGGGCGGATTTCCAGGATCGCGCTGCGCTCATCCGCCGCATCCTTCGGCAGCAGCATGAGGCGGATCTCACGCTCCAGCTTGGGCAGTCGGTGCTTGGCGTCGAGCAGCTCGGCCTCGGCCAGCTCGCGCATCTCGGGATCGTCGAGCAGGGCCTGCGCCTCGGCCTCGGCGGCTTCCAGCGCGCGGTATTCGCGCACCTTCTCGACCAGCGGATCAAGGCCCGAAAGCTCCTTCGAGATGGCGCCGATCTGCGAGCCATCGGCGGTTTCGAGCTGCGCGCGCAGCTCCTCCGCCCGCAGCATCACACGCTCCAGCGAGGCGGGGAGGCTCACTTCTTCAGCCGCTCCACCAGCGCCGTGAAGGGGACCTGCTCCTGCGTGCCGGCATCGAGGTCGCGCAGCTGCGCCACGCCCGCGGCGGCCTCGGTCTCGCCGATGATGATGGCGGCGCGCGCACCCTGCTTGTTGGCGCGCTCCATGCGGCGCTTGAGGTTGCCGCGATAGCCCATCTCGGCGCCGAGGCCGGCCGCGCGCAGCGATTGCAGCAGGTTCAGCGCGACGCCCTCCTCCGCATCGCTGACCGGGATCACGGTGACGAGGCGCGGGGCGGCCGGCGTCAGGCCCGCCTTCTCCATGAGCATGGCGAGGCGCTCCACGCCCGCCGCCCAGCCGACGGAGGGTGTCGGTGGGCCGCCCATCTCCTCCACCAGCCCGTCATAGCGGCCGCCGCCCATCACCGTGCCCTGCGCGCCCAGGCGGTCGGTCACGAATTCGAAGGCGGTGTGGCTGTAGTAGTCGAGGCCGCGGACGATGCGCGGGTTCTCCCGGAAGGGCACGGCGAAGGTTGTCAGGTGCCGGCGCAGCGCGTCCCAATGGGCGCGGGCCTTCTCGGTCAGGAAGGGCTCGATGGTGGGCGCTTCCGCCACCAGCGCACGGTCCTGCGCCTCCTTGCTGTCGATGATGCGCAGCGGGTTCTTCTCGAGGCGCCGCTGGCTGTCCTCGCTGAGCTTGTCGCGATGGGCGGTGAAATGGGCGATGAGTGCCGCGCGGTAGGCGTCGCGGCTTTCCGCATCGCCCAGCGTGTTCACCTCCAGGATCACGCCCTCATCCAGGCCGAGTTCGCGGATGATGTGGTAGCCGCAGGCGATCACCTCGGCATCGGCCAGCGGCTCGGCGGCACCCAGCACTTCCGCGCCGATCTGGTGGAACTGGCGGTAGCGGCCGGCCTGCGGGCGCTCGTAGCGGAACATGGGGCCGGCATAGAAGACCTTGCGCGGCAGGGATTGCGTGAGCCCGCCCGAAACCAGCGCGCGGCAGACGCCGGCCGTGTTCTCGGGGCGCAGCGTGACGCTTTCGCCGCCGCGATCCTGGAACTCGTACATCTCCTTGCTGACCACGTCCGAGGTCTCGCCCAGGCCGCGGGCGAAGACGCGCGTGTCCTCGAAGATGGGGGTCGCCCATTCCTCGAAGCCATAAAGCGCCGAGATGCGGCGCGCGGTCTTGATGACGCGGTGGTGGCGGCGGAATTCCTCGCCGATGAGGTCACGCGTGCCGCGCGGAGGCTGGAGCTTGATCTGGGACATGATGGGGATGGCGGGTAACGCCTGACGCGCGCCCCCGCAAGGGCGGGCTGGATCGCGATCCGCACTCGCCGGGTCACGATCCAGGCATGTTGAGAGGATGATTCACCGCTTCGGTGATGCCACCTCAGCGGATCATACTCTGATGCCCCTTGCGGGCGGTCCAGGCGTCGAGCGTGGCCCGCGCCTTGTTGCGCGTGGGGTCCATCTCGGCCGCGTGGCGTTCCGTCTTCGCGGCCAGTTCGACGACATAGCCATTCGGGTCGCGCAGATAGATGGAGCGGATGATGCCGTGATCGGCCGGGCCACGCGCCTCGATGCCAGCCGCCCGCGCCTTGGCGAGCACGGCCTCCAGCTCCACGGGCGAGGTCTCCATGGCGACATGCAGGTCGAAATCATGCTGCTGCTTGAAATCGAACTCGCTGTCCGGCACCTCGAAGAAGGCGAGGAAGCTGCCATCGCCCAGCTTGTAGAAGCTGTGCAGGACGGAGGCGTCGCGCCCCGTCGCCGTGCGTTCGATGACGAAGGCCTGGGCCAGCTCCATGCCCAGGAAATCCTCGTAGAAGGCGCGCGTGGCCTCGGAATCCCGGCACCGATAGGCGACGTGGTGGAACATATGGGCCGGGTTCGCGACCATCAGGCGGCACCCCGCAGCATGCCGCGCCAGGCGTTGAAGCCGCCATTGGCGGCCTCCCAGCTCGGTCGGGCCTTCATCGCCGCGATCCAGCGTTCAACGCGCGGCCAGGGCGCGAAGTCGAAGCCGATCAGCTCGCCCAGCGTCACATAGGCGGCACCCAGATGATCGGAAAGGTCGGGCTCGGCGCCGCCCAGGAAGGGGGCGGCATCGTTCAGCATGTGGTCGTTCAGCACGGTCAGCAGGGCGCGGGACTTGGCCTCGGCCTTTTCCAGCGCGGCGGCCTGCATGGCGGCATCGGGCCACATGTAGTCGGGCAGGACCTGGCCATAGACCAGGCCATAACCGAAGACGCGGTAGAAGCCGGTGTTGAACCAGTCCATCCGCGCATTCACCGCGGCCCGGGCGCGCTTGTCGGCCGGCCAGGCAGGGTGGCCCTGCAGGTCCGCCAGGTATTTCAGGATGGCCGAGCATTCGATCAGCCGGTGGCCATCCGCCTCCTCCAGCACGGGGACGAGCTGGTTCGGGTTGATGCCGGTATAGGCCTCGCCCTTGTGCTCGCCAATGAAGAGGTTCACCGGCACGAGTTCCAGAGGCAGCCCCGCCTCATGCGCGAACATGACAATGGGGCGGCAGGTGGTCGAGCCGTCGAAATAGTGCAATTTCAAAGCCTTGGCTCCTTGCCGGCGCCTTATTCCGCGGCGATCTTCGCCTTCGCCTCTTCGGCCTTCTTCGCATCCGCCTCGGCCTGGAGCAGGGCGGCGCGCGCCTCCACCATCTCGACCAGGTGGTCGATCATGGCCTCCGTATCGGTCGTGTGGTCCTGCTTGCCGGTGGAATAGACCATGTGCCGCCCGGCGCCGCCGCCGGTCAGGCCGATATCGGTCATCAGCGCCTCGCCCGGGCCGTTCACCACGCAGCCGATGATGGAAAGGCTGACCGGCTGCGTCACATGCGCGAGGCGTTCCTCGAGCTTCTCCACCGTGCGGATCACGTCGAAGCCCTGCCGCGCGCAGGAGGGGCAGGAGATGATCTTCACGCCGCGATGGCGCAGATGGAGCGACTTCAGGATGTCCCAGGCGACGGCGACCTCCTCCTCCGGCTCGGCGCTCAAGGACACCCGCATGGTGTCGCCGATGCCGGCCCAGAGCAGGTTGCCGAGGCCGATCGCGCTCTTCACCGTGCCCGCGCGCTTGCCGCCGGCTTCCGTGATGCCGATGTGCAGCGGGTGGTCGCATTGCTCGGCGAGCTGCGTGTAGGCGGCGACGGCCATGAAGACGTCGCTCGCCTTCACGCTGATCTTGAACTCGTGGAAGTCGTTCTGCAGCAGGTGGTCGGCGTGCCAGAGGGCGCTTTCGACCAGCGCCTCGGGGTTGGGCTCGCCATACTTCTCCAGCAGGTGCTTCTCGAGGCTGCCGGCATTCACGCCGATGCGGATGGCGCAGCCATGGTCCCGCGCGGCCTTCACCACCTCCTTCACGCGCTCGGGCGAGCCGATATTGCCCGGGTTGATGCGCAGGCAGGCGGCCCCCGCCTCGGCCGCCTCGATGGCGCGGCGGTAGTGGAAATGGATGTCGGCGACGATCGGGACATTCACCTCGCGCACGATCTCGGCGAGTGCGGCGGTGCTCTCCTCATCGGGGCAGGAGACGCGGACGATGTCCACGCCGGCGAGCTCGGACTTGCGGATCTGCGCGATGGTGGCGGCGGCGTCCGAGGTCAGCGTGTTGGTCATGGTCTGCACGCTGATGGGGGCATCCCCGCCCACCAGGACCTTGCCCACGCGGATCTGGCGCGACTTGCGGCGCGCGATGTGCTGATAAGGCCGGTAGCTCATGCATTCCCTCGGAAACGGCGTTCGCGCGCAATATAGGCGCGCGCGCGGGAATGCCCAAGCTTGCCGTTCGCCGGAGGCGAGGCCCGTTACTGCCGCTGGGGCGGCGGGTTCAGGCGGGCAGGCGCGGCCGGGGGCGTGGCACCGGCGGCCGGGCGCGGACGCAGCTGGTCCGGCACCAGGGGCACGTCACGCCGCACGCCGGGCGTGTTGCCGAAGGCCGGCGCGGGCTGGCCATCCACCAGCACGTCGATCATCGCGGCATTGCCGACCGAGAGCAGAAGCCCCTCACGATTGGGCACCACGAAGGTCTCGCCCGGGCGCATGTTGCGGGAGATCAGCGTCTGGTTCGCGCGGGTGTCACGCACCTGGGTCCAGATCTCGGCCTTGGCGCGCAACGTGATGCGCGGCTGGTCAGCCGGCGGGGCGGCGGCGACGGGCGGCGCGGGGGTCGGCACCTGGACCGGCACGGGGGTGGGCACCGGCAGGGCCGGGACGATCACGGCGGCGCCGGGCGGAGTGGCGGCAACGGGTGCGCTGGGCGCAGGCGTGGGGGCCGGGGCAGGCGCCGGCGCGGCGGTGGGCGCCACGGGGGCCGGTGTCGTCGGGCGCAGGGCCTCGCCCGTGCGGGCGGCGGGCTCCAGGCGGGCGGGCACGGGGGGCACGGCATCCACCGTGCGGTTGCCCGTGCCGGCCCAGTTGTACCAGGCGACATAGGCACCAACCGCGATGACGGCACCCGCCAGCACCAGCACGCCGGCCGGGAAGCCGCGCTCGGGCACCGGCTCGGGGAAGACGAGGTCGGTCTTGCGGGCGCCGGTCGCCACCGCATCGCGCAGGCGGCGGACCATTTCGGTCGGGTCGAGGCCCAGGGCACCGGAATAATTCCGCACGAACCCCACCGCATAGGCGGGGGAAGGCAGATCCTTCAGGCGGCCTTCCTCGAGCGCGATCAGATAGACGCGCCGGATGCGCAGCTCCGCCGCGACATCCTCGATGGACAGGCCAAGCGCCAGCCGTGCGTCACGCAGCTCTTCGCCGAGGCGTGCGGCATCCACGGGTTGGGCCTCCTGGGGGCGGAAGCGTTTCATGTCGTCGAACACGGCCCATGGTTAGCGCCTTCCGGGCGGGGGCGCAAAGCCCCCCCTTCCCCTCAGGCGCGATTCTTCAGGCGAGGCCGCGGCGGGCGGCCACGGCGGCGGCGGCCTGGCCGATCAATTCCGCCACGATTTCAACGGCCGGCTGCTCGCGCGAGACCATGCCGACCGACTGGCCGGCCATGAGCGAGCCCTGCTCCACATCGCCATCCACCACGGCCCGGCGGAGCGCGCCGGCCCAGAAATGCTCGATGTCGAGCTGGGCTTCCTCCTTGCCGAGCTCGCCGGCCTGGAAGCGCTTCAGCACGGCGGCCTGGTGCTCCATGAAGCGCTTGGTGCCCTCATTCTGCAGGGCGCGCACGGGGATCACCGGAAAGCGCTCATCGAGCTGGACGGTGGGCAGCGCATCGCGCGCATTGCCGCGGATGAAGGCGCGCTTGAAGTTGGGGTGCGCGATGCACTCGGTGGCGCAGACGAAGCGCGTGCCGAGCTGCGCGCCGGCCGCGCCCATCTCCAGGTAGGAGAGGATCGCCTCGCCGCGGCCGATGCCGCCAGCCACGAAGACCGGCACCTCGGTGATGTGGGGCAGGATTTCCTGCGCCAGCACGTTGAGGCTGACCGGGCCGATATGCCCCCCCGCCTCGCTGCCCTCGATGACGAGCGCATCGGCGCCGGAGCGGATCAGCTTCTTGGCCAAGGCCAGCGCGGGGGCGAAGCAGACGATCTTGGCCCCGCCCTCCTTCGCGCGCTTGATCGCCGCCGTGGGCGGAATGCCGCCCGCGAAGACGATGTGGGAGACGCCATGCGACAGGCAGGTGTCCACCAACTGCTCCAGGCGCGGATGCATGGTGATCAGGTTCACGCCGAAGGGCTTGTCGGTCAGCGCCTTGGTGCCGGCGATCTCGGCATCCAGGTGATGCGGCTCCATGGCGCCGCAGGCGATGACGCCGAAGGCGCCGGCGTTGGAGAGGGCCGCCACCAGGTTGCGCTCGCTCACCCAGGACATGGCGCCGCCCAGCAGCGCATAGCGCGAGCCGAAGAAGGCGGCGCCGCGCGCCATGAGGCGATCCACCTCGTCAAAGGCCGCCTGCGGGACCACCGGCGTCGCGTCCATCAGGCGGCGTCCAACCCGTAGGCCGTGTGCAGCGCGCGGACCGCGAGCTCGGTGTAGTCGGCGGCGACCAGCACGCTCACCTTGATCTCGGAGGTCGAAATCACCTGGATGTTGATGCCCTTGTCGGCCAGCGTCTTGAACATGGTGGACGCCACGCCCGCATGGGTGCGCATGCCGATGCCGACCACGCTGATCTTGGCCACCTCGGGGTCGGCGATCAGCGCCTCGTAGCCCAGCTCGCCCTTGGCCTTCTCCAGGATGTCGGTGGCGCGCGGCAAATCCGAACGGCCGACGGTGAAGGTCATGTCCGTGCCGCCATCGGCGCCGATGTTCTGGACGATCATGTCCACATTCACATTGGCGGCCGAAAGCGGGCCGAAGACGCGGGCGGCGACACCCGGGCGGTCGGGCACGCGGCGAAGGGTGACCTTCGCCTCATCGCGCGAATAGGCAATGCCGGAAACGATCGGCTTCTCCATGATCTCGTCCTCATCCACGACCAGGGAGCCTGGCTTGTCTTCGAAACTGGAAAGAACCTGCACGCGAACCCGCGCCTTCATGGCGAGTTCGACGGAGCGGGTCTGCAACACCTTGGCGCCCACCGACGCCAGTTCGAGCATCTCCTCATAGGAGATGCGCTCAAGCTTTTTCGCGCGCGGCACGATGCGCGGATCGGTCGTGTAGATGCCGTCCACATCGGTGTAGATGTCGCAGCGATCGGCCTTGAGCGCCGCGGCCAGCGCCACCGCCGAGAGGTCGGAGCCGCCACGGCCCAGCGTGGTGACGCGGTTGCGCGTGGGCTCGAGGCCCTGGAAGCCGGCGACGACGGGGACCTGGCCCTGCTCCATCCGGCGGATCAGCTCATCGCCCTCGATGCGGTCCACGCGGGCCTTGCCATGCGCGTTGTCGGTCAGGATCGGCACCTGCCAGCCCTGCCAGGAGCGCGCATCCACGCCGATCGCCTGCAGCGCGATGGCGGTGAGGCCGATGGTCACCTGCTCGCCGGTCGCGACGACGGTGTCGTATTCGCGGGCGTCATGCAGGGGCGAGAGATCCTGGCACCATTTCACCAGCTGGTTGGTGGCGCCCGACATGGCGGAGACGACGACGGCCACCTGGTGGCCGGCCTCCACCTCGCGCTTCACGCGGGCGGCGACGTTTCTGATGCGGTCGAGATCGGCGACGGAGGTGCCGCCGAACTTCATCACGATACGGGACATGCGAGTTCCTGGCCTGCCCCCCTGGAGGGGACAGGCCTTGCGGTGGGCCTGAGGGCGGGTCAGATACCGTTCATGACGCGGATGGGCAACATGTCGGGTAGCGCAGACCTCCAGGAAGTGGCGAAGTTCGACGCCCTGGCTCAGGATTGGTGGAAGCCGACGGGCCCCATGGCGCCGCTGCACGCCATGAACCCGGCCCGCATGGGCTGGATCGCCGAACGCCTCGGCCCGCTGGAAGGCCTGCGCATCCTGGATGTCGGCTGCGGGGCGGGCCTGGCGTCGGAATGGCTGGCGCGGCGGGGCGCCATCGTCACCGGGCTGGATGCCGCGGGCGCGGCGCTGGAGGCGGCGCGCGCGCATGCGGCCTCCCACGGTGTCAGCGTCGATTATCGCGAGGGCACGCCCGAGGATTTCGCGGCCGAGGCCTTCGATGCCGTCATCTCGCTGGAGGTGATCGAGCATGTGCCGCCGGCCGAGCGCGCGGGTTTCTGCGCGGCGCTGGCGCGGCTCACACGGCCGGGCGGGCAGGTCTTTCTCTCCACGCTGAACCGCACGCGGCGTTCCTACCTCTTTGCCATCCTGGGCGCCGAGCAGATCCTGCGCTGGCTGCCGCGCGGCACGCATGACTGGAAGCAGTTCGTCACGCCCGAGGAGCTGGGCCGGCTGCTGCGCGGCGCCGGCCTCGCCGTCACCGATGTGGCGGGCATGGTGCCGAGCCTGCGCACGGGCTTCCGCATCGCCCGCGACACGGGCGTGAACTACCTGATGGCGGCACGAAAGGTCTGAGCATGGTCACGCATTGGGTTCGCTTCCGCACGGCCGAAGGCGCGGAGGGCTTCGGCACGCTGGCGGGCGAGAGCATCACCCCGCATGCCGGCGACATGTTCGGCGCCCATACCGGCTCGGGGGCGGCTCTGGCGGTGTCCGACGTGGCGCTGCTGGCCCCGGTGCGGCCCACCCGCTTCGTGGGGCTGTGGAACAATTATCACGAGCTCGCCACCAAGCAGGGCAATGCCATCCCCGAGACACCGCTCTGGTTCCTGAAGTCGCCGGGTTCCGTGATCGGGCCAGGTGCGGCGATCCGCCCGCTCGCGGGCTATGCCGGCAAGACGCTCTATGAGGGGGAGCTCGGCCTCGTCATCGGCCGCCGGGTCAGCCGCGCGGATGAGACGGAGGCGGAAGCCGCGATCTTCGGCCTGACCTGCGTGAATGACGTGACGGCGCTCGATATCCTGACCGCCGACCCTTCCTTTCCCCAATGGGCGCGGGCCAAGTCGCCCGACAGCTTCGGGCCGATCGGCCCCTGCATCGCCCAGGGGCTCGATTGGCGGGAGCTGCGCGTGCAGGTCGCGCTGAACGGGCGCGTCCGGCAGGACTACCCCTGCGCGGACATGATCCTGCCGCCGGCCCGCATCGTCTCGCTGCTCTCGCAGGAGATGACGCTGGAGCCGGGCGATGTGATCGCCTGCGGCACCTCGGTCGGCGCGCTGCCGATGCGGCCGGGGATGGAGGTGGCCGTCACCATCGCGGGAATCGGCACGCTGACCAACGCCTTCGCGCCCGAATAGGCTAACCCCGGCTGGCGCCGAGATGCGCCACGCCCTCGATCTCGACCAGGATGGAGGGCTCGGCCAGCGCGGCCACCTGGACGAGCGAGCAGGCCGGGAAATCGCCGGTGAAGAATTCGCGCCGGGCCTGCCAGACGGCCTCGCGCTGGGTGATGTCGGTCACGAAGATCGTCAATTTCACCATATCGGCCATGCAGCCACCGGCGGCCTCGAGCAGGGACCGCATCTTGCCGAAGATGGTCCGGGCCTGGGCCAGCATGTCGGCGCCCTCGGGCGCGCGCAGCGCCTGGTCGCGCGCGGTGAAGCCGGAAAGATAGGCGATCCCGTCCACCACCAGGCAGTTGGACCAGAGGCCGGGCGGCGGCTCGGGGACGGCGGGGCTGCTGACGCGGCGGATTCGGGACATGGCGGGGTTCCTCCTGACCGGGCGGAGGCTGCCACTCCTGCGGGGAATGTCACCCCCGGGGCCCGCCTTGCGACTTGACGCGCGGCCCTGCCCTCCCCTACACGCTCCCCTCCCGGGCGGCGCATGCGTGTCGCCCGTGGTCGTTCATGGGGCGCCCGTGCGGTGCTTCCGGCCAGCGGCCATAACCATTCAGTATCACGGGCAGCGTCGCCTTGCGCGGCAGCCCGAAGGGCGCGTGTGATGAGCTTCGCAGTGATCCGCACTGGCGGAAAACAATACCGGGTGACGCCGAACGCCGTCGTCATCGTCGAGCGCCTGGAGGCTGAGCCCGGCGCCACCGTCACCTTCCACGAGGTGCTGGCCGTGAGCAACGATGCCGGCCTGCAGATCGGCGCGCCGACCGTGCCGGGTGCCAGCGTCACCGCCACCGTGGTGGACCAGAATCGCGGCGACAAGGTGCTGATCCTGAAGAAGCGCCGCCGCAAGAACAGCCGCCGCAAGCGCGGCCATCGCCAGGAACAGACGGTCCTGCGCATCGCCAGCATCGCGGCGTAAGAAGGAGCAAGACAGATGGCACACAAAAAGGCAGGCGGCTCCTCTCGCAACGGGCGTGACAGTCCCGGTCAGCGGCTTGGCGTGAAGAAGTTCGGCGGCGAGCACGTGCTGGCCGGCAACATCCTCGTCAAGCAGCGCGGCACCAAGATGAAGGCCGGCACCAATGTCGGCGTGGGCCGCGATCACACGCTCTTCGCGCTGGTCGAGGGTCATGTGAAGTTCGCCCGCAAGGCCGAGGACCGCGTCCATGTCTCGGTCGAGCCGATCAAGCTCGCGGCCGAGTGAATTGACGCCCCGGGTGGCGTGACCAGCGGGGGCCCTCGTGGCCCCCGTTTTTGTTTAGACCGCCCCAACCCCCAAGCGCTCCCCTTGCGAAAAGGGGGGGTCTAGGGGGGGCCCTGCCCCCCCTTGCCGCCATGCGAGTAGGGTTGGTGTCGCGGCTACTTGCATGGCGGCACAAATGAAGTTTCTCGACGAAGCCAAGGTGTTCATCAAATCGGGCGATGGCGGCAATGGCGTCATCGCCTTCCGGCGTGAGCGCTTCATCGAATATGGCGGGCCGGATGGCGGCAATGGCGGCCGCGGCGGCAGCGTCTATGCCGAGGCGGTGGAGGGGCTGAACACCCTGATCGACTACCGCTACGCCCAGCATTTCAAGGCGCGCAAGGGCGGCAATGGCGCGGGCTCGGACCGGACCGGGGCAGCCGCACCGGATGTGACGCTGAAGGTGCCCGTCGGCACGCAGATCCTGGATGAGGATCGCGAGACGCTGATCGCCGACCTCGACGTGGTGGGCAAGCGCGTGCTGCTGGCCAAGGGCGGCGATGGCGGCTTCGGCAATGCGAATTACAAGACCAGCACCAACCGCGCGCCGCGCCGGGCCGATCCGGGCTGGCCGGGCGAGGAGAAATGGGTCTGGCTGCGGCTCAAGCTCATCGCCGATGCGGGGCTGGTGGGGCTGCCCAATGCGGGCAAGTCCACCTTCCTGGCGGCGGCGAGTGCGGCGCGCCCCAAGATCGCGGATTATCCCTTCACCACGCTGCACCCGCAGCTCGGCGTCGTGCGGCTCAACGCGACGGAGGAATTCGTCCTGGCCGACATCCCCGGGCTGATCGAGGGCGCGAGCGAGGGGGCCGGGCTCGGCACGCGCTTCCTGGGGCATGTGGAGCGCTGCCGTGTGCTGCTGCATCTGATCGACGGCAGCCAGGCAGACCCGGCGGGCGCCTGGCGGATGATCCGCAATGAGCTGGAGGAATATGGCGGCGGCCTCTCGGAAAAGCCCGAGATCGTCGTCCTCAACAAGCTCGATGCGATGACGCGGCAGGCCCGCGCCTCGCGCGTGAAGGCGCTGGAGCGCGCAACGGGTGGGCCGGTGATGCTGGCCGCCGGTGCCACCGGCGAAGGCGTGCCGGAGGTGCTGCGCGCCGTGATGGATGTGGTGCGCGCGAAGTAGCGATCACCGCCGCGAGGCCGATTCACGCCTTTGGCGAAGAGGCCAAAGGCGATCGGGCTCAGTACACCGCGAGGCCGATTCACGCCTTCGGCGAAGAGGCCAAAGGCGATCGGGCTCAGTACACCGCGAGGCCGATTCACGCCTTTGGCGAAGAGGCCAAAGGCGATCGGGCTCAGCGCCGCTCCTGCCAGGGCTCGCGGCGCGGGCCGCGCTCGAAGGCCACGATGCTGTCGAAGAAGGAGATGGCGCGCGTCGTGCGCGTGAATGCCGGCACTTCGGCCTCCGCCCCCACGCGCTCGCTCGGATGCGTGTGGTAACGGCGGAAATTGGCGTGGATGCCGCTCCAGGCGTGCAGGTCCTTCACGCGCTCCGCCGCATAGTCGAGGAAGGTCATCCCCGGCCGGTCATCCCACTGCCCGCCCCAGAGGGCGGTGTGCGTGTCCTCCACGATATAGACGCCGTCCGGCGCCATCGCGGGGTAGAAGACCTCGAAGCTCTCGATCTGCTGGTTGCTGGTGTGGCCCCCATCATCCACCACGATGTCGGGCGTGCCGATCTCGGCCAGCACCTGGCGCAGGAAGGCGGGGTCCGCCTGGTCGCCAATGAAGACCTTGCA
Source organism: Roseococcus sp. SDR (assembly GCF_019083995.1). GTDB lineage: Bacteria > Pseudomonadota > Alphaproteobacteria > Acetobacterales > Acetobacteraceae > Roseococcus. Next base: position 4,237 of record NZ_JAHRCU010000008.1, on the reverse strand, counting down.
GCCGGGCGGTGCCAGCTCGGCGGATTTCGGGTTGATGTCCATGCCGAAGATGCGCGCGCCGGGGCCCAGCCATTCGCGCCAGATCTCGAGCGAGCCGCATTCATCCACGCCGATCTCGAGCAGCGTGGGCGACTGCCCGCGATAGCGCGCCAGGAAGGCGTCGTAGATGTCGAAATAGTGGTGCCACTTGGCGGTCTTGTGCGTGCGGGCGCCGCGCTCCAGGAAGAGCCGGTAGAGCTCGTTCGCCGGGTCGGATTGCAGCAGGGAATCGGGGGTGGCCGGCTTGCGGCGGCGGAAGGGCCAGATCATGCCGCACACCTAGCGAGGGCGCGGCCGCGGCGCAATCGGCCTCAGGCCGGGCCCAGCACCTCGTCCACCGTGCCGTCCTGCAGGATGACCCCGCCCTCGATGCGGATGGCGCGCGTGCACCAGCGGCGGACCACGGCCATGTCATGCGTGGCCAGCATCAGGATGTCGGCGCCGGTCACCAGCTGCTTCAGGCGCTCCTCCGCGCGGGCCATGAACTCGGCATCGCCGGCCAGGAACCATTCATCCATGAGCAGGATCTCGGGCATCATCGCGGTGGCCAGCGCGAAGGCGAGGCGCACCTGCATGCCGGCGGAATAGCCGCGGATCTGCACGTCGATGAACTCGCCGAGATCGGCGAAGGCGACGACCTCCTCCGCCATCGCCTCGGCCTCGGCCTCCGACATGCCGCGATAGAGGCCGCGCAGCACGATGTTCTCGCGCCCCGTCGCCAGCGCCTCCATGCCCGCACCAGGGTCGATGAGGGAGCCGATCTCGCCCTCCACGCGCAGCCGGCCGGCGACGGGTTCATAGATGCCGGCGACGGTGCGCAGCAGGGTGGACTTGCCCGCGCCATTGGGGCCGATCAGCGCCACGCGCTCGCCGCGCTCGATGGTGAAGGTGAGGTTGCGCAGGGCCGCGACCACGACGCGATGCGAGGGGTCCTCCTTCAGGCGGCGCGGGGTCGCTCCCATCAGGCGCCGCTTCAGCGAGCGCGCATTGTGATGGTAGAGCGGATACTCGATCGCCAGCCCCTCGGCCTCGATGCGTGCCATGTCGGTCAGACCCAGAAAGCGACGCGGTTGCGGAACCGCGTGAAGAAGGCCTGGGACACGGCCCAGACGATGCCGGTGTAGACGATCGCCGCGATCCAGACGGTGGCCGATGCGCCGGTGCCCATGATCGGGCCGCGCATGGTCTCCATCACCGCGAAGAAGGGATTGAGGGGCAGGTAGACCTGCGCGCCCTCGATCAGTTCCGGCTTCCAGATGACGGGCGTCAGGAAGAAGGCGATCTGCATGACGGAGGCGACGATGGGCGGGATGTCGCGGAAGCGCGCGCAGAGGAGGCCGAGCAGGAGCGAACCCCAGAAGACGTTGATGGCGAGCAGGATGAGGCCCGGGATCGCCCAGAGCGCGCCCCAGCCGGGCGATACGCCGAAGATCAGGAAGACGACGACGATCAGCGGCAGGTTGTGCGCCGCCACCACGGCGTTGCGGAAGACGGTCCGCAGGGCATGCACCGAATAGGGCAAGGGCATCTGCCGGACGACGCCCTCGGCCGAGGTGATGGTGGCGCAGGCCTCGGTCACCGCCTGGCCGATCATGGCCCAGATGATGAGGCTGACGGCGAGCCAGGGCAGGTAGACCCCCACCTCGATCTGGAAAAGCTTGGCGTAGAGGAAGCCGAGCGAGATCAACATCACCGCCGTCGAGATGGTGACCCAGAGCGGACCCAGCACAGAGCCGCGGTAGCGGTGGGTGATGTCGGTCCGGGCCAGCACCCAGGCGAGGCGCCAGCGCTGAAAGCCCTCCAGCAGGTCCGCGCGGGCACGGGCGCCGCGCTCGGGGCGCGCGGCGTCATGTTCGAAGGATCGGGGCGACGAGGTGGCCATGCGGGCGGCTATACACGCAGGGCTCCAGGGCCGAAAGCCGAGGAAGGCTTCCGTTTGTAACCGGCGCCGTCGTATTGACAGGCCCGGGTCTTGTGTTAGGCCCCCCCGGCTTTCCAGGAGACGATGCGCCTTGCTTTTCCTCATCACCGGCGGATACGGCTTCATCGGCTCGGCCGTGGTCCGGCGCCTTCTGACGACGACGGGTGCCACGGTCGTCAACGTGGACAAGATGACCTATGCGGCGAGCCCCGCCTCGCTCGGCATGCATGCCGGCGAGGCCCGGCACGTCCACGTCCAGGCGGATATCTGCGACGTGGAGGCGATGCGCGCCGTCTTCGCCGCGCACAAGCCGACGGCGGTGATGCATCTCGCCGCCGAGAGCCATGTGGACCGATCGATCGACGGGCCGGCCGAATTCATCCGCACCAACGTCGTCGGCACCCAGGTGCTGCTGGAGGCGGCGCGGGAATACTGGAACACGCTGCAGGGCGAGGCGAAGGCGGCCTTCCGCTTCCATCATGTCTCGACGGACGAGGTCTTCGGCTCGCTCTATCCGGGCGACCCGCCCTTCACCCCCGAGACGCCCTATGACCCGCGCAGCCCCTATTCGGCGAGCAAGGCGGCCTCCGACCACCTGGTGCGGGCCTGGAACCACACCTATGGCTTCCCTTCCTTCGTCTCGAACACGACGAACAATTACGGGCCGTGGCAATTCCCCGAGAAGCTGATCCCGCTGGTCACGCTGAACGCGCTGGAGGGCAAGCCGCTGCCGGTCTATGGCGAGGGCGCCAATATCCGCGACTGGCTGCATGTCGAGGACCATGCCGAGGCGCTGGTGCTGGCGCTGATGCATGGCAAGCCGGGGGCGACCTATTGCATCGGGCCGCGGCAGGAGCGCACCAACCTCGAGGTGGTGAAGGCGATCTGCGCCACGCTCGACCGGCTGCGCCCCGATGCCGCCGGCCCGCGCGAGCGGCTGATCACCTTCGTGCGCGACCGGCCCGGCCATGATTTCCGCTACGCGATGGACCCCTCGGGCGCCGAGGCGGCGCTGGGCTGGAAGCCGCGCTACGATTTCGAGGCGGGGCTGGAGCAGACCATCCGCTGGTACCTGGACCACGAGGCCTGGTGGCGCCCGATCCGCGAGAAGGCCTATGCCGGCCAGCGGCTTGGCGGCGTGAAGTCGTGAGCCTGCGCGCAACCCGCGAAACCGTTGATAGGAAGGCATCCTCCTCCGAGGATGCGAGGCGCATAGCCGAGCCGAAACGCTTCAGCGTTTCGAGCCAAGGCCGCGGACGCGGCCGCCCGGCGCTTGAGGGCATCAAATCATGAAGGGCATCATCCTGGCCGGGGGCTCCGGCACGCGGCTGCATCCGATGACGCTGGCGGCGTCCAAGCAATTGCTGCCGGTCTATGACAAGCCGATGGTCTATTACCCGCTCGGCACCCTGATGCTGGCCGGCATCCAGGACATCCTGATCATCTCCACCCCGCAGGACCTGCCCGCCTTCCGGCGCCTGCTGGGCGATGGCAGCGCCTTCGGCGTGCGGCTCAGCTATGCCGAGCAGCCCTCGCCCGACGGCCTCGCGCAGGCCTTCCTGATCGGCGAGGAGTTCATCGCGGGCGACGCCTGCGCTTTGGCGCTGGGCGACAACATCATCTATGGCGAAGGCCTTTCGGTGCGCCTCGGTGCGGCGCGCGGCCGTGCCGAGGCCGGGGGGGCCACCGTCTTCGGCTATCGCGTGGCCGACCCCGAGCGCTATGGCGTGGCGGAGTTCGACGGCGCGGGCCGCGTGATCTCCATCGAGGAGAAGCCCGCCAAGCCCAAGTCGGACTGGGCCGTCATCGGCGTCTATTTCTACGACAAGCGCGTGGTCGAGATGGCCAAGCGGGTGAAGCCCTCGGCGCGCGGCGAGCTTGAGATCACCGATCTCAACCTGCTCTACATGCATGCGGGCGACCTCTCCTGCGAGCAGCTGGGCCGCGGCTGCGCCTGGCTCGATGCGGGCACGCCGGCGAGCCTCCTGCAGGCGGCGACCTTCGTGCAGACGGTGCAGGAGCGCCAGGGCCTGGTGGTGGGCTGCCCGGAGGAAATCGGCTTCCGCCGCGGGTTCCTGACGGCCGATGAGCTGCGCGCGCGCGGCAAGGCGCTGGGCAAGACGGCCTATGGCCAATATCTCGTGCAATTGGCCGATGGGGTCCACGCATGAAGATCACGCCGCAATCCATCCCCGATGTGCTCCTGATCGAGCCCAACCGCTTCGGCGATGCGCGCGGCTTCTTCAGCGAGGTGTGGAAGCGCAGCGCACTGGCGGC
>NZ_JAHRCU010000007.1 GCF_019083995.1 Roseococcus sp. SDR | reverse complement strand
CCATCGGACGGCTGAAGGACTGGCGCCGCATCCACACCCGATACGACAAGCTCGCCGCCAACTTCGCATCAGCCGTCGCCATCGCCGCCATCCTCCTCGGATGGACATGAATGAGTCTGGAGCCTAGAGCCTTTTCCGCTCGCCTCCGCTCGCTGCAAAGACTCTAGACATTTGTTTTTGCAAGCATCTTCACTCGATCAGATGAGTCCATCTGATCGGGATCTGCTCTAGGCGATGGCCCGGTCCGGGGCGGGTGCCGAAAGATGCGCCCCGCCCGCTCGCAGCGCCGCCTGCAATTCCGCGATGGGCACCGCGCGCGGCTGAATCCCTCGCGCCACCGCCAGCGCCGCCGCCACGCCGGCCGCCTGCCCGGTCAGCCAGCATTGCGGGATCTCCCGCAGGAAGGAATGGCTGTTCGGGTCGCAGCTCAGATGCCGCCCCGGCGCCAGCAGCCCATCCAGCACCGCCGGCAGCAGCGCCCCATAGGGCACCGAGACATTGGGGAATCTCGGGGAAAGGCTGGGCGAGACGCCGATCTCATCCGCGCGGACCCGCCCGTCCCAATCGCCCCGCGTCACCGCCGCCATGCCCGCCAGCCGCCGCGCATGCCGCACGCCGAGCTGCGGCGCGGAGAGCATCAGATAGGCGTTCTCGAAGCCCGGTGCTTCCGCGCGATACAGCGCCAGGTGCTCGGCCATCAGCCGGTGGCTCTGGATCTCGACGGCGGTCAGGTCGTCCACATCCACGGCCGAATAGCCGGAGAGGCGCGGGCCCATGAACAGCGCCACATCGTCCCGCCAGGAGGCGAAGGCCTTGTCGAAGAAGCGCGTCCGCTCCCGCCCGCGCTGCAGGAAGGCGCTGAACTGCTCGGGGCTTTCAGCCCGCCAGCGCTGGTAGCGGGGCATGTTCACGCCGCCGAACAGCCAGCTCGTGTTCATGCAGTGATGGATGTCACGCTCATCCACGTCGTCGTTGAAGGCGGCGCCGGCGCGGGCGAACAGGTCCCCATCGCCCGTCGCATCCACCGTGACGCCGGCCAGGATCGCGCGCCGCCCCTGCTTGGACTCGAAGAAGACGCCGCGCACGGTGCCATCGCTGACGATCGGCTCCGCACCCCAGGCGTGGAAGAGCAGTTCCGCCCCGGCTTCCAGCACCATCTCCTGCGCGGCGAGCTTCATCGCCTCCGGGTCGCAGGTGGGGGAATGGGTCACCACGCCGTGGAAGGCGCTGGTCCGCGCCGCCCACCAGGCGGCCGTCGCGGCATCGCGCGCACCCCAGAGCGCGGGGGAGGGGCCGCTGACCGCGCCCTGCGGCAGCCGGCCCAGGAACTCCTCCGCGAAGCCGCGGATCACACGCTGGCCGGACCAATCCGTCATCCGGTCAATCCAGATCACCAGCCCTCCGGTGGAGAGCCCGCCCAGATGATTGTGCCGCTCCAGCAAGAGCGTCCGCGCGCCCAGCCGCGCCGCCGCGACGGCGGCCGCGACGCCGGAGGGCCCGCCGCCCACCACCAGCACGTCGCAGCGCGCATGCAGCGGGATGTCGCGCCCGGGCTCCGGCACGGTCTCTCCGGTGGGGGTGCGGCGGCTGCGCCGGGGGTCCGCCGCGAAGGTCTCGCTGCGGAAGAAGAGGCGCCCGCCCTCTGGATCGGGTGGCTGTGACATGGCGACGCCCAGCATAGGCCGTCTTGCCCATAAGGATAGGCTTTGGCAGAGACGGGGCGTGCTTCGCCTCCTGCCCCTGCTGGCCTTGCTCGCGGCCTGCGCCGCGCCGCCCCCGGCGGCGACGCTGCCCCAGCCGCTGAGCTACCCGCCGGCCGCGCGCGAGCGGATGCTGCGCCTGGCGCTCGCCGAATGGCAGGATTGGGGCTGCGTCACGGTCGGCCTGCCCGGCCCCGCCGCGCTTCCCTGCGTCCCCTCCGAGCCGCCTCGCCCCGAAAGCGCGCCGGAGAACTTCCCCCGCGTGCTCGCCTATTGGCGCAGCGTGCCGCAATCGCATGAGGCGATCCCGTCCAACCGCGTGCGATATGAACGCGCGCTGGCCGGCTCCGGCGGAGGCAACCTCTGGGCCGAGCCCTTCTGGTCCGCCGCCTTCATCTCTTGGGTGATCGGCGCCGCCGGCGTGGATGCGCCCGAATTCGAGCCTGATGCCTCGCACGCCCGCTACCTGGATCATCTGGACGCGCTCGCCGCCGCCTGGCCCGCGCAAGCCCCCTTCCTGCCGCGCGACCCCGCCCTCTACGCCCCCGCCCCTGGCGACCTCGTCTGCCGCGACCGTACCAGCCGGCCGCTCCGGGCCTGGGCCGAGCGCGCGGCCGAGCGGGGGCAGTTCCGCCCCATGCATTGCGACATCGTTGTCCATGCCGCCCCTGGCGTGGTGGAGGCGGTGGGTGGCAATGTCAGCGACAGCGTGGCGCTGGCGCGCTGGGCGACGGATGGGGAGGGGCGCCTGCTGCCCGAGCCCCGGCCGTTCCTCGTCATCATGGAAAACCGCCTCGGCCGCACGCCGCCTTTCAATCTCCAGGACCCTCGCTCATGACCGACCTGTTCAGCCCGCTCACCCTGCGCGGCGTCACCTTCCGCAACCGCATCGGCGTCTCGCCCATGTGCCAGTATTGCGCGAATGAGGACGGCAAGCCGACCGACTGGCATCTGGCGCATCTCGTCTCCCGCGCCGTGGCCGGACCGGGGATGGTGATGACCGAGGCGGCGGCGGTGACGCCCGAAGGCCGCATCAGCCCGGGCGATCTCGGCATCTGGAGCGATGACCAGCTCCCCGCCCACCAGCGCCTCGTCGCCGCCATCGCCGCCATGGGCACGGTGCCGGCCATCCAGCTCGCGCATGCCGGCCGCAAGGGCAGCCGCCTGCCGGCCTGGGAGGCGGGCCCCGCCGTGCCGGGCTGGGAGGCTTTGGCCCCCAGCGCCACCCCCTTCCAGGGCTATGCCACGCCGCGCGCGATGAGCGAGGCCGAGATCCTCGGCACCATCCAGGCCTTCGCCGATGCGGCGGTGCGGTCGGTGAAGGCGGGCTATACCTTCATCGAGCTGCACGCCGCCCATGGCTATCTGGTGCACCAGTTCCTCTCGCCCATCTCCAACCTGCGCAACGATAGCTGGGGCGGCGATTTCGAGGGCCGCACGCGCCTGCTGCGCGAGATCACCCGCGCCACCCGCGCCGTGATCCCCGACAGCATGCCGCTCGGCGTCCGCATCTCGCACACCGACTGGGTCGAGGGCGGCTGGAACACCGAGGAGAGCGTGATGCTGGCCCAGCGCCTCAAGGAACTCGGCGTGGATGTGGTGGATGTCAGCTCCGGCGGCCTGGATGCGGGCCAGAAGATCCCGCTGGGTCCGGGCTACCAGGTGCCGGGGGCGGAGGCGGTGAAGAAGGGTGCGGGCATTCCCGTCATGGCCGTCGGCCTCATCACCGAGCCGGCCCATGCCCAGGCCATCCTGGACGAGGGCAAGGCGGACATGATCCTCCTCGCCCGCGCCTTCCTGCGCGACCCCTATTGGGTGGTGAACGCAGCGGTGGCGCTCGGCCGCATCGAGGCACTGAAGATCCCGCCGCAATATGACCGCGCCTGGGGCAGCCTCGCCAAGTTCAAGACCGACCCCGCGATCGGCAAGCCGCTGCCGGCCCTCTGAGCCTGATCGCCTTCGGTGGAATCACCGAAGGCGTGAATCAGCCTCACGGCGGGATGGCCTGATCGCCTTTGGTGGAATCACCGAAGGCGTGAATCAGGCTCACGGCAAAGCCTACCGCAGCACCTCGAAGAAGCCCGTCTCCTCATCCATCCGCCGGTGCTCCTGCGTGCGGAAATCGTAGCGGGAGACGATGCCGAGAAGATGCCCGTCCTCCACCACGGGCAGATGCCGGAAGCCGCCATCGGTCATCAGCCGCAGCGCGTCATGCGCGCGGTCATGCGGGCTGAGGCAGCAAGGCTCCGCCGTCATCACCTGGCCCACCAGCGTGCGCTGCGGGTCGAGGCCCACGGCGAGCGCATGCACCGCGTCCCGCCCCGTGAAGATGCCGAGGAGGCGGTGGCCGTCCACCACCAGCACGGCGCCCACGCGGCGCCGGTGCATGGCGGCACAGGCCTCCTGCACCGTGGCGCCGGGGCCGAGCGTCAGGGGATTCTGGTGGCGGACCATCTCCGCCATGGTGCGCGTCTGCATGGTTCGCATCCTCTCGAATGCGGATGACATTGCCATGACAGCGCGGGGCGCGCCTTGCGGTGGCGCAATCCGGGCGGGCTATTCCGGCTGGAAATTCGCGAGCCGCAGCAGGTCCTGCGCGCGGGCCACGTCACGCTGGATGAAGCTGGCGAATTCCGCCGCCGGCTCGACCAGCGGCTCGATGCCCAGCGTCGCCACGCGCTGCATCACGTCGGCCTCGAACATGCCGCCACGCAGCACCTCGTTGATCCGGGCCACGATCTCGGGCGGCAGGCCACGCGGGCCCCAGAGCCCCCACCAGCTCTGGATGTCGAGGCCGGGCATGCCGGCTTCCTGCGCCGTCGGGATCTCGGGCGCCGCGGCCGAGCGCTGGGCGGCGGTGATGGCGAGCCCGCGCACGCGCCCGCCGCGCACCTGCGGCAAGGTGGCGAGGATGGGGTCGAACATGAGCTGCGTCGTGCCGGCGACCACATCGGTGATGGCGGGCGCCGTGCCGCGATAGGGCACCTGCACCAGATCCACCCCGGCCTGGCGGATGAACTCGATGGTGGCGAGGTGCCCCGCCGCGCCCAGGGAGGAGACGGCGAAGCTCCAGTCGCGCGGGTTGGCGCGGACGGCGGCGAGCGTCTCGGCCAATGTGGTCGGCGGGCGCTGCAGATGCTGGATCAGCAGCAGCGGCCCCTGGCCGACGCGGACCACCGGCAGCAGGTCCGCCACCGGGTCATAGCCCGGGTTGCGCATGACGAGCCGCGCCAGCACCTGGATCGAGGCCGAGAAGCAGAAGGTGTAGCCATCCGGTGCCGCCTGGGCGACGAATTGCCCGCCCACCGCGCCATTCGCGCCCGGCCGGTTTTCGACGATGATGGTCTGGCCGAGCTTCTCCTGCAGCTTGCTGGTGGTGACGCGCGCCATGCCATCCGTGGCCCCGCCCGGCGTGAAGGGGACGATGACGCGGATCGGCCCGCGGTTCGGCCAGGCGGCCTGGGCCAGGGCCGGCGCCGCGAGCATGAGGCCGGGGGCCGCGAGGAGATGGCGTCGTTGCATCAGGGGCTCCAGCAGCGGGAAGGATGAGTGTTGTGGCAGAACGCGCCCGCCACGGCGAGGCATTCGATGGAGCCGGTTGATCTGGCCCTGGTGCTGGCCGTGGATGTCTCGGCCAGCGTGGATTTCGACGAATTCGCCCTGATGCTGGGTGGCCTCGCCGCCGCCTTCGAGGAGCCGGACGTGCTGGCCGCCGCCGCCAGCGGCCCGCGCGGGGCGGTGGCCGTGGCCGCGCTCTTCTGGTCCGAGGCGCAGGAGGTGGCGTTGCCCTGGATGCGCCTCGCCTCCGCCGGGGAGGGGGCCGCCATCGCCGCCCAACTGCGCGACGCGCCCCGCCTGCCGCGCGCGGGGGCCACGGCGCTGGGCGAGGGGCTGGTCGCCGCCCTCACGCTGCTTGCCCGCTGTCCGGCGTCCGCCACGCGCCAGGTGGTGGATGTCTCGGGCGATGGCGCGGGCAATCGCGGCCGCGCCTCGGGCCCGGTGCGCGATGTGGCGGTGGCGGCGGGCGTGGTGATCAATGGCCTCGCCGTGCTGAACGAGGAGCCGGACCTTGTGCAGCATTACGCGGCGGAGGTGATCGGCGGCCCGGGCAGCTTCGTCCTGCCCTGCGCCGATTATGTGGATTTCGCGGATGCCATCGGCCGCAAGCTGGTGCGCGAGATGCGCGGCCCCGCGCCCGAGGCGTGAATCAGCTCTCCACGCGGATCTGGTTCGCGCGCACCACCTCGCCCCAGCGCGCGTAATCCTCGGCCATGATCCGGGCCATCTCCTCCGCGCTGCCGCCCCCCGGCTCGGTCCCGCGCTCGGTGATGCGGGAGCGGATGGGCGGCTCGGCCAGGGCGGCGTTCAGCGCGGCATTCAGGCGGGTGACGATCTCGGGCGCCGTGCCGCGCGGCGCGAAGAGGCCGGTCCAGCTGTAGAAGGCGAAGTCGCTGAGGCCCTGCTGCTCGGCCGTGGGCAGGTCGGGGAAGGCGGGGCTGCGGGTGCGGCCGGTCGCCAGGACGCAGCGCAATTGCCCCGACTGGACCAGCGGCGCCACCACCGAGGCGCCATCGAACATCAGGCTGAAGCGCCCGGCGACGAAATCCACCATGGCGGGGCCGGAGCCGCGATAGGGCAGCTGCGTCATCTCGGGCTTGCCCAGCCGCTCGCGGAACAGCTCCATCGCGATATGGGTCAGGCTGCCCGTGCTGGTGGAGCCATACTGGATCGAGCCGCGCGGCTGCGCCGCGATCCAGGCGCGCAGCTCCGCCAGGTTGCGCACCTGGAGCGAGGGATGCGTGCAGAGGATGAGCGAGGAGCGGAGGATGAGGCCGATCGGCGTCATCTCCCGCGGGTCGATCATCATCCCGTCCATGGTGTGCGGGTTGATCACCATGGGCGAGATGTTGCCGGCCAGCAGGGTATAGCCGTCCGGCCGGGCGGCCATCACGGCCTCGGTGCCGAGATTGCCGCCCGCCCCGGCCCGGTTGTCGATGGTGACCGAGACGCCCAGCGCCTTCTGCAGACCGGACTGGATGACGCGGGCGGCGAAATCCGTCTGCCCGCCCGTCGGGAAGCCCACCACCAGCGTGATCGGCCGCGTCGGGTTCCAGAGGCCCTGGGCGCCCGGCCGGGCGGCGGGCAGCGCGGCCGCCGCCAGGCCCAGGGCGCCGCGACGGGTGAAACGCGCCATCATCCTGCCCCGAAAGCCGGCCTAGCGCGGCGGCTGGGCGGCGCGGGCCTCCGTCAGCTCGCGCTGCGCGGTTTCGAGCGCGGTGCGAAGCTGCGCGGCGGTGGCCTCGGCGGCGGTCAGCCGGCCCTGCAGCGCGGTGCGCTCGGCGGCGGCCGCCGTCTGGGCCTGGGCCAGCGCCGCTTCGGCGGCGGTCACGCGGCCCTGCAGCGCCGTCCGCTCGGTGGCGGCGGCCTGGGCCTGGCTCTGCGCCTGGCCCTGGGCCTGGGCCATGGCGGCTTCGGCGGCCGTGAGGCGCTGCTGCAGCGCGGTGCGCTCGGTCGCGGCCGCGGTCAGGCGCTGGTCGCGCTGGCCGATCTCGGCGGTGGCGGTGGCGACGGCCTGGGTCAGCGCGGCCTGCGCCTGGGTGGCCACGCCTTCCGCCGTGCGCAGCCGCGTCTCCAGCGCCAGGATGGCGGCGCCGCGCTGGTCCAGCTCGGCGCGCATGGCCACGCTCTCGAAGCGGGCGAGGTCAAGGTCGGTGCGCAGCGCCTGGATCTCGGCGGCCGCATTCGCTTCCAGCGCGGCCAACGCCGCGACGGCCACGGCAAGCTGCTGGCGCGCGGCCTCGGCGCGGGCGGGCGCGGTGGCGGCGAGGCTGCCGGGGGCGGAGCTTTGCGCCTCGGCCACCAGGCGGCAGCTGCGCAGCTGGCGGTCGCCCGAGAAGATGCCGCCGGCCAGGTCGAAGCGGCTGTCAGAGGCGGCGGGCCCGGCGAAGCGCAGGCTCCAGCGCTCATTGCCGCGGCTGCGCTCGATGGTGGCCGTCATCTGGCCGTTCTCGATGCGCGCGTTGAACCGGTTGATGTCCTGTGTGCCGGGGGTGGTGCGGCTGCGGGTGGCGGCGTTTTGCGTGATGGGCGCGATGAAGCGCTCGGTGAAGGCGGCCTGGTTGCCCGTGGCCGTGCAGCTGATGGTGAACTGCCAGTTGCCGTCATACTCGACGGCGGCGGCCTGTGTGCCCAGCAGCGGCGCGGCCATGATCGCGATGGCGGCCGCGCGCAGCGCCGGCCTGATGAGCGTGAGGTGATGGCTGCGCATCGGCAGAAGCCTCCTTGGAAGACACGGACTGGGCTTGGCCCGCGCGGGAGAGAAGCAGGGAATGCGCCGTCTCACAATCTGGTAATTTCGCGGGTCGTGGGCGGCCGGCCGGTTTTCCGCCGACCGCCCCTGCGCGATCAGGCGCCCTTCTGCTCCGGCCGGCCGCCACGCCCGCGCCCGGGCGGGTCCGTCGGGTCGCTGTCGCTCGGCCCGGCCGGTGCGGGCCGTGCGCCACCGCGGCCCTGGCCTGGCGGATCGTTCGGGTCGGAATCGCTTCGCCCTTGGCCCTGCCCGCGGTTGCCGCCGCGGCCCTGGCCGGGTGGGTCGGTCGGGTCGGAATCGCTCTGTCCCTGCCCTTGGCCCCGCCCTTGGCCCTGCCCGCGGTTGCCGCCGCGGCCCTGGCCGGGCGGGTCGGTCGGGTCGGAATCACTCTGCCCTTGGCCCTGTCCGCGGTTGCCGCCGCGGCCCTGGCCGGGCGGGTCGGTCGGGTCGGAATCACTCCGCCCTTGGCCCTGTCCGCGGTTGCCGCCACGCCCCTGGCCTGCCGGGTCGTTCGGATCGGAATCGCTCACCCCACGCCCGCTGCCGCCGCGGCCCTGGCCCGCCGGGTCATTCGGGTCGGAGTCGCTCACGCCGCGCCCGCTGCCGCCACCGCGGCCCTGGCCGGCCGGATCGCTCGGGTCGGAATCGCTGCGGCCCTGCTGGTTCGGCCGGGGCGCGTTGCCGCCGCGGCCATTGCCGGCCACGTCGTTCGGGTCGGCATCGGTCAGGCCGCTCTGCGGCGGGCGCGGGCCGGATTTGGTGCCTTGCGCCAGGGCATCGGCGCCGGAGGCCGCGCTGCCCAGGGCCACCAGGTTCACCACCAGCAGACGGCGGCGCAGCCGTGGGTCGAATTCGCTCATGCGTGCCTCCTCAATCCGTGCAGGATGCGCCGCTTCGGCATGCTTGCGCAACGGTGCCGCGCGGGGGCTTCAGGGCGGAACGACCGCCTGCTCCATCGCCGCCAGCACGCCCGCCGCGCCCACCAGCCGCAGCCGGCCCTGCAGCCTCAGGCAGGCCCCCAGGATAAGGCCGCGCGCGAGCAGCCCCTCGGCGCAGCGCTCGCCCGCATCCAGCGCCGTCGCCACCGCCGCCTCCGGCAGGGGGCCCACGCCGACCGTCACATGCAGGTCCCGCAGGTCGCTGTCGGGGTCCAGCTCGCAGGCGCGGGCGCGGGAGATGGAGGGGTGATCCACATCCACCGCATTGGCGATGATGCTGGCCGCCGCATCGGCCTCCGGCGCACGGGCGGCCAGCACGGTCACAGCATCGGCGATGCCCCGGCTGAAGCTGCGGCCGCGCCAGCCGGAGGTGGCGATGCCGCGCACCGCATCCCCGCCGCGGATCACGGCGAGCCCGCTCGGCTCCGGCCGCGCCGGGTCCTCCACGAGGCCGACGCGCAGCGTGCTGGCGGGCGAGAGATGCAGCGCGATGTCCCCGCCATTGTTCACATGCGCGAGGCTGATGCCCGGCACCGCGATGATGGCGCGCAGCACATGCTCGGCCACCGCACCCGCCACCGCCACCATGGGCGTCACGTAATGCATGCGGTGCGGCCAGGCGGCCTCCGCCATGCGCTTGGCGACCGGATGGGTGAAGCTCGGCATGCGGCCCATGAGGGGCGAGCGCAGCAGCGGCAACTCGCGCGCGAGGCCGGCCAGCACGCCATGCAGCCCCTGCCAGGCCGCCTCCCGCGCCTCGATCACCGCGGGGCGCGCGCCCTCCAGCCCGATGACGAGGTCGATCGGCCCGTCCTGCAGGTGCAGCCGCCCGTCGGGCAGCAGCGCACGCCGCGGCGAGGGCCATTCGACATGGGTCATCCGGGGGCGCCCGGCCAGGGGTTGTCACGCATCCAGGCCTCGCGCCGCGCGGCATCGCCCTCCTGCGCGAGCAGGTCGGCGAGACTGAGCGCCTGGTCCATATGCCCGCCCATGGCGGCGTAGAGATCGGCGCGCAGGGTGAATTCGAGGGGCGCGACGAGGGCGGGCGTCGGCACATGCCCGAAGGCCTTGTCCGGCAGGCGCAGGACGTCCGCCATGATCGTGATGCCGCCTCCCGGATACAGGTAGCAGGGTGCACCCCCCATCGTGACCACAACCTCGCCACGCTGGACGGCGCGCGTCAACAAAATCGGATTGTCGGTGACGCCGGCGCGCAGCGAGCCGCCGGCGCCGGCCATGAAGAGGATGGAGGTCAGCGCCGGTTCGCAATTCTCGCCGATGCGCGCCACCGTGGCCGCCACGGCCGCCGGAACCGGCGCGGGGACGGGCCGCAGCGCCTCGTCCAGCTCGACATAGAGAAAATCCTCGCCCGTCGTGCTGGTCAGCAGCAGGCGCAGGCCGGGCCAGGCGGTCTTGGGGTCGATGCTTTCGATGAGCGAGAGCGGGTCCGTCACATCCGTGCCGCCCCAGCCGCTGCCCGGATGCGCCACCTGGAAGTAGCGGCCAGGGGTGGAGCGCCGCCCGCGCACCCGGATGCCCGAGGCGCGCATGTTCAGGCACTTGCCCGCCTGGTGTTCGGTCAGCACGCCGGTGATGTGGTCATCCACCACGATCACCTCATCCACATGGCCCTGCCATTGCTGCGCGAAGATGCCGACGGCCGCGCTGCCGCAACCCACCCGCATCCGCGTCTCGGGCACGCCGTTCACGATGGGGGCCGCACCGGCTTGCAACACGAGCTTGGAGCCGCCCTCGATCTCCACCTCGATCGCCTGCTTGGAGCAGAGCGCCAGCATGGCGGCGCAGGTGACATTGCCCTCGCGCTTGGAGCCGCCCGTCAGGTGCCGCACGCCGCCAAGACTGAGCATCTGCGAGCCATATTCGGCCGTGGTCACATGGCCGATCTGCTCGCCCTCATGCATCACGCGGGCGCCCTCGGGGCCGAGATGGCGGTCGGTGTCGATCTTCGCCTTGAGGCCGCAATAGCTGAAGATGCCCTCGGTCACGACCGTCACCGTGTCCACGCCCGCATGCTGGCTGGCGACGATGAAGGGGGCGGGCTTGTAGTCCGGATAGGTGGTGCCGGCGCCGATGGCGGTGACGAAGGTGGGCTGCGGGACGATGCCGCCATTCCAATCCTCCGCGCCCTCCAGGAAGGGCACCAGCGGCTGGTCGGTCTCTGTCAGCAGCACCAAGGGGTCGGTGCGGACAAGGCGTCCGTCTTCATTCGCGTAGCGATGGCAGGCGCCGGCGCGGCCGGGGCGGATGCGGCAGAGCACGGGGCAGGCGTCGCAGCGGACGATGCCATCGGCCTCGGCGGCGCCGAAAATGGAGGTGCGGTCTACCAACGGCCCGTCTCCTTCAGGGCTTCCAGCACGCGATGCGGCAGCGCCGGGATGCGATGGATGGTAGCGCCGGTCGCGTCCCGGATCGCGGAGAAGATGGCGGGGGCGGTCGCCACCAGCGCGGGCTCCCCCACGCCCTTGGCGCCATAGGGGCCGAGCGGCTCGCGCTCCTCGATCAGGATGGTCTCGATCGGCGGCACATCGCCGAAGGAGGGGATCAGGTAGTCATGCAGGTTCTCGGTGCGGCCGGGGAGGTATTCCTCCATCAGCGCGAGCCCGATGCCCTGGGCGATACCGCCATGGATCTGCCCCTCCACCAGCGTCGGGTTGATGGCGCGGCCCACATCATGCGCGGCGACGATGCGCTGCAGCTGGATGGTGCCGAGCTTCACATCCACCGCCAGCGCGCAAAGCTGCGCCGCGAAGCCATAGGTGGCGTAGGGGATGCCTTGCCCGTTCGCATCCAGCGGCACGGTCGGCGGGTCGAAGCGGCCCAGCCCCTCGATGGGCGCGGAAGGCCGGAAGGGCGCGCCATCCAGCGTCAGCGCGCCATCCCATCCCAGCACGCCATTGCTGCCGCGCAGGATCTTCTGGCGGAGATCGAGCGCGGCTTCCATGGCCGCGCGGCCACTCACGAAAGTCTGGCGCGAGGCGCTGGTCTTGCCGGCATCGGGCGTGGTCGCCGTATCGCCATTCACATGGCGCAGCGCGGCGACGGGCAGGCCCAAGGCCTCGGCCGCGATCTGCGCCAGCACGGTGGAGGAGCCCTGCCCGATATCCACCGCCCCGTTGAAGAAGGTGATGCGCCCATCGGTGCCGAGCACGAGCCGCATGTCGGAGGGGTTGGACATGCCGGTATTTCCGATGCCGTACCACATGCCCGCGACGCCCACGCCATGCCGCAGAACGCCGCCGCGTGCGTTGCGCGCGGCGGCTTTGGCGCGAAGTTCCGCCCAGGCCGGCCGCAGCGCTTCCAGGCAGAGGCGCTGCCCAGCGGAGTGGTCGAGCTTCTGTCCGGTGGCCGTCACATCGCCCGCGACCAGCGCGTTGCGGATGCGGAATTCCAGCCGGTCCAGCCCGCAGGCATCGGCGAGCCGGTCCCACAGCGCCTCCTGCGCGATGGCGGCCTGGGGCACGCCGAAGCCGCGAAACGCGCCGGAGGGCGGCTGGTGCGTGTGCACCGCCCGTGCCCGCGCCCGCACGTTCGGCACGCGATAGGGGCCGGTGGCGTGGACCGGCACGCGGCCGGCGACGGTCGGACCCCAACTGGCGTAAGCGCCCGTGTCGTAGATCCCCTCGAAATCCAGCGCGAGCAGGCGCCCCTCGGCGTCGCAGCCGGCGCGCGCGGTGATGCGCGCGGGGTGGCGCTTGGTGCTGGCGGCCATGCTCTCGCTGCGCGGCCAGATGGCGCGCACCGGATGGTCCAGCACCCAGGCGGCGACGGCCAGCATGGGCTGGATGCCGGCATCGAGCTTGCCGCCGAAACCGCCGCCACAGGCGGAAGGGATGATCCGCACGGCCTCCATCGGCAGGCCCAGCACGCCGGCCACCTCCTCACGGTCCATGGCCGGCGCCTGGGTGCTGGACCAGACCTCGATGCGGTCGCCGATTCGCCGCGCATAGCCGGCCTCGGGCTCGATATAGGCGTGCTCGACGAAGCTCGTTTGCCAGTCGCCCTGCACCACATGCGCGGCCTCGCGCAGAGCGGTCTCGACATCGCCGGAGCGCACGAAGCCCTCGGCCAGCACATTGTCCGGGAATTGCGCGTGCAGGGCGGGCGCGTTCAGCGCGGCGCGGGGGTCATCCAGCGCCTCCAGCTTCTCCCAGGTGATGGGCAGCGCCTCGAGGCGCAGCGCCTCCAGCGCCGCGCGCGTGCCGATGACGGCGGCCACCGCATCGCCGCGATACAGCGCGGTGTGTTCCGCGAAGACCGGCTGGTCCTTGATGTGCGGATAGATGCCATAGCCGTTGCGGCCCGGCACATCCGCCGCCGTCAGCACGCGCGTGATGCCCGGATGCGCGGCGAGGAAGCTCGCGACATCGCCGATGGTGAAGCGCGCATGGGCATGGGGGCTGCGGATGGCGCGCAGCCAGAGCGCATCGGCAGGTGCGAGGTCCGCGCCATAGCGCTCCGTGCCATCCAGCTTGGGCGCGCCATCCACGCGCGGCAGGCGGGCGCCGACCGTGCCGGTCTCGGCCTGCGCTTCCACGCCGCGCACCGCGTCAATGATGCGGCGATAGCCGGTGCAGCGGCAGAGCACGCCGCCCAGTGCTTCCTCGACCTCCGCCTCGGAGGGCGTCGGGTTCCGGCGCAGCAGCTCGGTGGCCGCGACGATCATTCCCGGCGTGCAGATGCCGCATTGCGCGGCCCCATGCGCATGGAAGCGCGCCATCAGCGCCTGGCCCTCCGGCGTGGCGGCGATGCCCTCGATGGTCTCGACTTCCGCGCCCGCGCATTGGCCGAGCGGCGTCAGGCAGGCGCAGGCCTGGGCGCCATCCACCAGCACGGTGCAGGCGCCGCAATCGCCGGCATCGCAGCCGAGCTTTGTGCCGGTCAGCCCCAGGCTGTCACGCAGCGCATCCGCCAGCCGCGTGCCGCCGTCGAGCGCCAATTCGCGCGGCACGCCATTCACCAGAAGCGCCGTCATGCTGCCAACCTCGCCTGCGCGCGCGCCACCAACTCCGCCGCCGCCGCGTGGCGATAGGCCGCGCTGCCCCGCACATCATCCATGGGTGCCAGCGGCGTGCCATCCCAGAGCCGCGCCACCTCCGAACAGGCGCCGACCGCGACGCGGCCTTCCGCATCGGCGGCGACCATGGCGATGGAGATCACCAGATGCGACCGCGCGCCGAGCTTGAGAAACACCGAGCGCGCTTCCGCCCGCGCCGCCGGCACATGCAGCGCCACCAGCAATTCATCCGCCGCGCGCGCCGTGCGGCGATTGCCCAGGATGAATTCGCCGAGCTTCAACCGGCGGCGGCCGCGCGTGCTGGCCAGCTCCACTTCCGCATCCAGCACCAGCAGCGGCGGCACGCCATCGGCCGCCGGCGAGGCGTTGCAGAGATTGCCGCCGATCGTGCCGCGCGCCTGCACCTGGCGCCCGCCCACCTGGCGCGCCGCCTCGCGCAGCGCATCGAAGCCCGCGGGCAGGTCCGCATCGCGCAGCGCGGCCCAGGAGGTGGCGGCGCCGATCCGCCAGGAATTGCCGCTAAGCGTGATGCCACGCAGCTCGGGGATGGCGGTGATGTCGAGCCAATCAGCCTCGCTCGGGTTTCCCCAGGCGATGCGATGGGCGCGCGCGGGAAAGACATCCGTGCCGCCCGCCATGACCTGCCAGCTTCCCTGAGCCAGAAGGTCCAGCGCCTCCGGCAACTCATGCGGCCTTCGATACGAACCCAAACCCGGTCTCCCACTTGGCGCGATGCTGCGACGCCCATTAACCTGCTGTCACAGTTTAGGGGAGCCAGCGATGGCGCGCATACTCATCAAAGGCCTTGGCCTGATTTTTTCCGGCGATATTGCGCAACCGCGTCTCGATGCGGAAGCGATTTTGATCGAGGGCGGAAAGATCGCGGGCCTGGGCCGCGCCAAGGATTTCGAGGCCGATACGATCATCGACGCGCAGGGCTGCGCCGTCATGCCCGGGCTGATCGACAACCACGTCCACCCCGCTTTCGGCGACTGGACGCCGCGGCAGAACCAGCTCGGCTTCATCGAGGCCATGGTGCATGGCGGCACCACCACGCTGATCTCGGCGGGCGAGGTGCATCTCCCCGGCCGCCCCAAGGATGCGGTGGGCGTCAAGGCGCTGGCCATCGCCGCCCAGCGCTGCTTCGCCGCCTTCCGCCCGATGGGCGCCCGTGTGCTCGCCGGTGCCCCCGTGCCCGAGCGCGGCTTTCGCGAATCCGACTACCAGGAGATGGCCGCCGGCGGCGTCACGCTGCTGGGCGAGATCGGCCTCGGCACGCTGAAGGAAGCGGGCGAAGTCGTGGAGACCATGGGCTGGGCGCGCAAGGCGGGCCTGAACGCCATGATCCATTGCGGCGGGCCTTCCATCGCCGGCTCCAACCTCATGCAGGCCGAGGTGGTGATCGCCGCCGATGCCGACATCGTGGCCCATATCAATGGCGGCCCGACCTCGCTGCCCGCCGCCGAACTCACCAAGGTGATCGCGGGCACCAAGCGCGCGATCGAGATCGTGCACAACGGCAATCCGCGCAATGCCATCCATGCGCTGAAGGTGCTGACCGAGATGGGCCGGCTGGACCGCCTGGTGCTGGGCACGGACAGCCCGGCGGGCTCCGGCGTGCAGCCGCTCGGTGTGATGCGCACCATCTCGCTGCTCTGTTCGCTGGGCGGGCTCGACCCCGCCATCGCCATCGCGGCCGCGGGCGGCAACACGGCACGCTGGCGCAACATCCAGGCCGGCGTGATCAAGCCGGGCGCCGCGGCGGACCTCGTCTTCCTCGATGCGCCGATCGGCGGCGCGGGCCGTGATGCCGACGAGGCCTTCACCTTCGGCGAGTTGCCGGGCATCGGCATGGTCATGGTGGATGGCGAGGTGAAGACCATGCGCAGCCGCAACACGCCCCCGGCCGCGCGCATTCCCACGGTGCAAGCATGATCCTCCGCAAGATCCTCGTCAGCGTCGAGGAGACGCATCTCGAAATGGGGCGCGAGGTCGCGCCCCCCATCCGCCGCGCCATCGCCGCCATGGTGCTGAAGAACCCCTTCGCCGGCCGCTATGTGGAGGATCTCTCGGAGCTGATCGAGGCGAGCGTGCCGCTCGGCGCCGAGCTCGCGCAGCGCGCTATCGCGGCCCTCGGCATCCCGGGCGATGCGGTCCACAGCTTCGGCAAGGCCGCCATCGTGGGCGAGGATGGCGAGCTGGAACACGCCGCCGCCCTGCTGCACCCCAAGATGGGCGCGCCGGTGCGCTCGGCACTTGGCAAGGGGCCGGCGCTGATCCCCTCGGCCAAGAAGCGCGGCGGGCCGGGCACGCCCATCGACATTCCGCTCGGCCACAAGGATGCCGCCTTCGTCCGCAGCCATTTCGACGCGATCGAGGCGCGCATCACCGATGCGCCGATGCGCGACGAGATCCTGCTCTGCCTGGCGCTCACCACCGGTGGCCGCCCGCTGCCGCGCGTGGGCGGGCTGACCACGGAGCAGATCATCGGCCAGGATGGCCTGCGATAATCGGATGAACTTCCGGTAAGCGTCCTTTATGCTGCACTGCATGAAGGACGCCATCCGCCTCATCCTGAACGGTGTTTCGCGCGAATTGCCGCGCGAGACCCGGCCCACCACCACCCTGCTCGACTGGCTGCGCGCCGAGCGCCTGACCGGCACGAAGGAAGGCTGTGCCGAGGGCGATTGCGGCGCCTGCACCGTGGTGCTGGAGGGCGCGGATGGCAGCCGCACGCCCATCAATGCCTGCCTCTGCGCGCTGGGCCAGCTGCATGGCCGCGCCATCCGCACCGTCGAGGGGCTGGGCCCGGATCACCCCATCCCGCGCGCGCTGGCCGAGGCGGATGCCACGCAATGCGGCTTCTGCACGCCCGGCATCGTCATGTCCGCCTGGGCGCATGCGGCGGAGGGCGGCGAGGTGCATGAGGCACTCGCCGGCAATCTCTGCCGCTGCACCGGCTATCGGCCCATCCTGGACGCCATGGCGGCGCGGCCGGCCGAGGAGCCCGCGCCGCCAGCCCTGGAACCCGTGACCAGCGCGCGCTTCGGCGGCTTTCATCTGCCCGCGACCCTGGCCGAGGCGCTGGCCCTTCGCGCGGCCCATCCCGGCGCCTGGCTGCTGATGGGCGGCACCGATCTCGGCCTGCGCTTCTCCGAGCATCGCGAGCATCCCGCCGAGGTGATCTGCCTGCTGAACGTGGCGGAAATGCAGGGCATCGCGCACGCGCCGGAGGGGCTGCGCATCGGCGCCGCCGCCTCCTATGCCGAGCTTCTGGCCACCTGCCGCGCCGATGAGGATTTCGCGCCCCTCGCGCCTTATCTCGCGCGGCTGGGTTCGCGGCAGATCCGCGGACTCGGCACCGTCGCCGGCAATCTCGGCACCGCCTCGCCCATCGGGGATTCGCTCCCGATCCTGCTGGCGCTGGAGGCGGAGGTGGAACTCGCTTCGCCCCGCGCCACGCGGCGGATGCGTGTGGAGGATTTCCTCACCGGCTATCGCCGCAACGCGCTGGCGCCGCACGAGCTGATCCTCGCCATCCACCTGCCGCGCCCGCCGGCCGGCGCTCTGCTGGCGGCCGAAAAGCTCTCGCGCCGGCATGACCAGGACATCAGTGCCGTCTCGCTCGTGGCCTGCCTCGTGCTGGAGGCGGGCGTGGTGCGCCGCGCGCGCCTGGCCTTCGGCGGCATGGCGGCCAAGGCCGAGCGCGCGCGGGCAGCGGAGGCCACGCTGGAGGGCCGCGCGCTGGATGATGCGGCGATGATCGCGGCCGGCGCCGCGCTGCATTTCACGCCGCTGAGCGATGCGCGGGCCAGCGCCGATTATCGCCTGGACGCCGCGCGCGGGTTGCTGCGCCGCGTGGCGCTGCGCCACACCCATCCCGATCTCGCGGCCGAGGTGCATGCATGAACGCGCCGCTCCGTTTCGCCGGCCAGGCCATGCGCCATGACAGCGCGCTGAAGCACGCGACCGGCCAGGCGCGTTTCCTGGATGACCTGCCCGAGCCCGCCGGCACGCTGCATGCCGCACTCGCGCTCTCGCCCGTGGCGCATGGGCGGCTGCTGGGCCTCGACACGGAAGCCGCCGCCGCCATGCCCGGCGTGATCCGCATCATCACCGCGGCCGACCTGCCGGGCGAGAACGACATCGCGCCCATCGGCCGTGGGGAGGCGATGCTGGCCGAGGGCGTGGTGGAGCATCACGGCCAATCCCTCGCCCTGGTCCTCGCCGAGACGCGCGATGCGGCCCTGCGTGCGGCAGCCGCCATCACGCCACGCATCGAGGCGCTGCCGCCCGTGCTCAGCATCGAGGAAGGCCTGGCGCGCGAAGCCTGGATCATCCCGCCGCAGGTGATCCGCGAGGGCGACGCCGCGAAGGCGCTGGCTGGCGCCCCGCACCGGCTGCAAGGCGAGTTCCATGCGGGTGGCCAGGAGCATTTCTACCTCGAAGGCCAGATCGCCCTCGCCATCCCCGGGGAGGATGGCGAGATGCTGGTGCATTCCTCGACGCAGCACCCGACGGAGGGGCAGCACGTCATCGCCCGCGTGCTGGGCGTGCCCTATCACCGCGTCACCGTGCAGTGCCGCCGCATGGGCGGCGCCTTTGGCGGCAAGGAGAGCAATGCGAGCTGGGTCGCCGCCGCCGCCGCCGCCGGCGCCGCACTCACCGGCCGTCCGGTGAAGCTGCGCCTGCCCCGCCGCGCCGACATGGCGGCGACGGGCAAGCGCCACCCCTTCCTCTATCGCTGGGATGTTGGCTTCGACGCCAGGGGCAGGCTTCTGGCGCTGGACGCGCTACTGGCCGGCGATGGCGGGCACAGCCTGGACATGTCGGGCGGCGTGGTCTTCCGCGCCGTCACCCATGCGCTGAATTGCTACGCCGTGCCGGATGTGACGCTCACCGCCTGCGCGGTGAAGACCAACCATGTCAGCAACACCGCCTTCCGTGGCTTTGGCGGCCCGCAGGGCGCGCTGCTGATGGAGGAGGTGCTGCACGCGATCGCCGCGCATCTCGGCCGCGACGTGGAGGAGATCCGCGCGGAAAACATCGCGGACCGCACGCCCTATGGCCAGGCGCTGGAACCCGACCTCATCCGCCGCGTCCATGCCGAGGCGAAGCGCGATGCGGGATGGGCGGAGAAGCAGGCCGAGATCGCCGCCTTCAACGCCACGCACCCCACGCTGCGCCGGGGACTCGGCAGCTTCGTCTGCGCCTTCGGCATCAGCTTCGGCATCCCGCATCTGAACCAGGCCGGCGCGCTCGTGCATGTCTACACCGATGGCTCCATCCGCCTCGCCCATGGCGGGACGGAGATGGGGCAGGGGCTCTTCATCAAGGTCGCGCAGGTGGTGGCGGAGGTGTTTTCCGTCTCTGTCGAGCAGGTGGGTATCAGCGCGACGACGACGGCCGAGATCCCCAACACCAGCGCCACCGCCGCCAGCACCGGCAGCGACCTCAATGGCTGGGCGGCGCATGCGGCCGCCACCACGTTGCGCGCGCGCATGGCGGAGGTGGCGGCCCAGCACTTCGCCTGCGCGCCGGAGGAGGTGGTCTTCGAGAATGGCGCCGTCTTCCCCGCCAAGCCCGGCAGCAATGCGCGGATGAGCTTCGGCGACCTCGCCAAGCTCTGCTGGAAGACGCGCGTCAGCCTCTCCGCCACAGGCTTCTACAAGACGCCCGATATTCACTGGGACGCCCAGGCGATGCGCGGCGAGCCCTTCTTCTATTTCAGCTACGGCGCCGCCGTGGCCGAGGTGCTGCTCGACACACTGACCGGCGAACATCGCTGCCTCTCGGCGCATCTGGTCCAGGATTGCGGCCGCAGCCTGAACCCGGCCATCGACCTCGGTCAGATCGAGGGCGCCTTCGTCCAGGGCATGGGCTGGCTGACGAGCGAGGAGCTGTTCTGGGATTCCGAGGGCCGGCAGCGCAACCTCGGCCCCTCCACCTACAAGATCCCCGGCTCGCGCGACGTGCCGCCCATCCTGCACGCCCGGCTGCTGGAGGGGGCGCCGAATCGGGCCGCCACGATCTTCCGCAGCAAGGCGGTGGGCGAACCGCCCCTGTTGCTGGCGACCGCCGTGGTGAACGCGCTGCGGGCCGCCGCCGGGCTCACCCGCCTCGACCTGCCGGCGACGCCGGAACGGGTTCTGCTCAATTTGCGGGCACAAAAAACCAAGAACTGAATGCCGCTTGCAAGGTGCTCCCGGCCTCGCCATACAGGCGGCAAGGGGGCCCGCAAATGTGGCAACCCAGATATGCAAGGGGACAGGTCCGGGTGAGCGATACGATCCTTGAGACGCAAGGGCTGACAAAGGAGTTCCGCGGCTTTCTCGCGGTTCAGGGCGTCAACCTCTCCATCCGCCGCGGCACGATCCATGGCTTGATCGGGCCCAACGGCGCCGGCAAAACCACCTGTTTCAACCTGCTGACCAAATTCCTGATCCCGACGCGTGGCAAGATCACCTATGACGGCCGGGACATCACCAATATGAAGCCCGCCGAGGTCGCGCGCCTCGGTCTCGTCCGGTCCTTTCAGATCTCGGCGGTGTTTCCGCATCTGACCGTCCTGGAGAATGTGCGCGTGGCCCTGCAGCGGGCGCGGGGCGGCAGCTTCGACTTCTGGCGCTCGGACGCCGTGCTCAAGAGCTTTGACGGCCGTGCGCGCGAACTGCTGAACGATGTGGGCCTGACCGAATATGCCGAGCTCCAGGCCGGCTCGCTCCCCTACGGCCGCAAGCGCGCGCTGGAGATCGCGACCACGCTCGCGCTCGAGCCCACCATGATGCTCCTGGACGAACCCACGGCCGGCATGACGCATGAGGATGTGGACCGCATCGTGGCCTTGGTGAAGCGCGTCTCCAAGGGCCGCACCGTGCTGCTCGTCGAGCATAATCTGAAGGTCGTCGAAGGCCTTTGCGACAACATCACCGTCCTCGCCCGTGGCGAGGTGCTGGCCGAAGGGGACTACATGACCGTCAGCCGCAACCCCGACGTCCAGGCCGCCTATCTCGGCACGGATCCCGCCTCGGTCGGCGCGCCGGAGGCCACCGCCCATGGCTGAGCCGCTGCTGAAGGTCGAGGGCCTCGAGGCCTGGTACGGGGAAAGCCACGTCCTGCATGGCGTGGGCCTCGAGATCAACGAGGGTGAGGTGGTGACCCTGCTCGGCCGCAACGGCGCGGGCAAGACCTCCACGCTGCGCGCCATCATGGGGCTGGTGGGCCGCCGTTCCGGCTCCATCCGCTTCGAGGGGAAGGAGACGATCGGCCTGCGTTCGGACCTGATCGCCCAGGCCGGCATCGCCTATTGCCCGGAGGAGCGCGGCATCTTCGCCTCGCTCGACGTGACGGAAAACCTGATGCTGCCGCCGGTGATCCGGCCGGGCGGCCTCTCGGTGGCCGAGATCCACACGCTCTTCCCCAACCTGAAGGAGCGCGCGCGCAGCCCGGGCACCAAGCTTTCGGGCGGCGAGCAGCAGATGCTCGCCATCGGCCGCATCCTGCGCACCGGTGCCAAGCTGCTCCTGCTGGATGAGCCGAGCGAGGGCCTGGCCCCGGTCATCGTGCAGCAGATCGGCCGCACCATCCGCGAGCTCAAGACGCGCGGCTTCACCGTGCTGCTGGTGGAGCAGAATTTCCGCTTCGCCCAGACGGTCGCCGACCGCCACTACGTCATGGAGCACGGCCATGTCGTGGACATGGTGCCGAATTCCGAGCTGATGTCCTCGCTCGACCGTCTGCACGAATACCTGGGCGTCTGACCCGGGATCATGAAAAACGTCCAATGAAAAACGACCACAGGGAGCTGAGACGATGACCGAAGCCACACGCCGCACCCTCCTGGGCGGCATCGCCGCCGCCCCCCTGGCGGCGGCCCCGCTCTCCGCGCGCGCCCAGGCGGCGAACACCATCCGCATCGGCGTGCTGACCGACCTCTCCGGCACCTTCCGTGACCTGAACGGGCCGAACACCGTCGCCGCCACGCGCCTCGCCGCGCAGGAATTCGCCGGCCGCGGCTTCAATGTCGAGGTGGTGGTGGCCGACCACCAGAACCGCCCCGATGTCGGCGTGAACATCGCCCGCCAGTGGTTCGACCGCGAGAATGTGGATGTGGTGACGAGCCTCGCCGCCTCCTCCGTGGCACTCGCTGTCTCCGACGTGGCGCGGGAGCGCAACAAGGTGGCGATCGCGACCTCGACCGCGACCTCGGACCTGACGGGTCGCGCCTGCAACGCGAACACCATCCACTGGGTGTACGACACCTACATGCTGGCCAAGACCAGCGGCCTCGCCACCGTGCGGGCGGGTGGCGACACCTGGTTCTTCATGACGGCGGACTACGCCTTCGGCCATGCGCTGGAGCGCGACACGTCGAACTTCGTGCGCGCCGCAGGCGGCCGCATCGTCGGCAGCGTGCGCACGCCCTTCCCGGGAACGACGGATTTCAGCTCCTTCCTGCTGCAGGCGCAGGCCAGCCGCGCCAAGGTGATCGGCCTCGCGAATGCCGGCGTGGACACGATCAACTCCATCAAGCAGGCGGCCGAATTCGGCATCACGCGGCGCGGCATCAAGATCGCCTCGCTGCTGCTCTTCATCACGGACGTCCATGCGCTCGGCCTGCAGGTCGCGCAGGGGCTGATCTGCGCCAACACCTTCTACTGGGACGCGAATGACCAGACGCGCGGGCTGACGCGCCGCATCCGCGCGCTGGCCGGTGGCGACACGCCGGTCGCGATGAGCCATGCGGGCGATTATGCCGGCACGCTGCACTACCTGAAGGCGGTGGCCGATATGGGCGTGGCGAACGCCAAGGCCAGCGGCCGCGCCACCGTCGAGCGCATGAAGGCGATGCCGACGCAGGACGACGCCTTCGGCGCCGGCACCATCCGCGCCGATGGCCGCAAGCTCCATCCGGCCTACCTCTACGAGGTGAAGACGCCGGCCGAGAGCCGCTACCAGCACGATTACTACAAGCTGCTGCAGACCACGACGGCGGAGGAGGCCTTCCGCCCCCTCGCCGAGGGTGGCTGCCCGCTGATCCGAACCTGATCCACAACCACGGGACGACCATATGACCGAATCCAGCCGCCGCAATTTCCTCACCGCCACCGGTTCGCTCGGCCTTGCCGCCGCGACGCCGGTCACGGGCGCGCGCGCCCAAGCGGCGAATACCATCCGCATCGGTGTGCTCACCGACATGTCCGGCCCCTTCCGCGACATTTCGGGGCCGACCAGCGTGGTGGCCACGCGCACGGCGGTGCAGGATTTCGGCAATCGCGGTTTCAACGTGGAAGTCCTGGTCGCCGATCACCAGAACCGCCCGGATGTCGGCGTCTCGCTGGTGCGCCAGTGGATCGACCGCGACGGCGTCGATTGCGTGGTGGATGTGCCCTCCTCGGGCGTGGCGCTGGCGGTGAACTCCGTCATGCGCGAGCGCAACAAGGTCTATCTGAACAGCACGGCCGCCACGGTCGAGCTGACGGGCGGCCAGTGCTCGCCCAACACCATCCACTGGACGTATGACACCTGGATGCTGGCGCGCAGCACTGGCGGCGCGCTGGTGCGCGCGGGTGGCCAGAGCTGGTTCTTCATCACGGCGGACTATGCCTTCGGCCACAGCCTCGAAAACCAGACCATGGAGTTCGTCCGCTCCGCCGGCGGGCGCGTGGTGGGCAGCGTCCGCCACCCCTTCCCGGGCACGACGGACTATTCCTCCTTCCTGCTGCAGGCGCAGGCGAGCCGGGCGCAGATCGTCGGCATCTCCAACGCCGGCGTGGACGCGATCAACGCCATCAAGCAGGCAGGCGAGTTCGGCCTGATGCGCCGCGGCCAGCGCGTGGCGGGCCTGCTGGTCTTCGTGAATGACGTGAACAGCATGGGCCTGCAGATTGCGGGCGGCTCGGTCTGCACCGAGACCTTCTACTGGGACCTGAACGACCGCACCCGCGCCGTCAGCCAGCGCATCGTCGCCAATGGCACGCCCGGCGGCAACCGCCCCTCGATGGGCCATGCCGGCTGCTACAGCGCCACGCTGCACTATCTGAAGACGGTGGCCGACATGGGCATCGCCAATGCCAAGGCCAGCGGCGTGGACGTGATCAACCGCATGAAGGCCATGCCGACGGATGACGACGCTTTCGGCGCCGGTACCATCCGCCCCGATGGCCGCAAGCTGCACCCCGCCTACCTCTTCCAGGTGAAAACGCCGCAGGAGAGCCGCGGCCCCTGGGATTTCTACACGCTTCTCCAGACCACCCCGGCCGAGG
Source organism: Roseococcus sp. SDR (assembly GCF_019083995.1). GTDB lineage: Bacteria > Pseudomonadota > Alphaproteobacteria > Acetobacterales > Acetobacteraceae > Roseococcus. The sequence continues at coordinate 192,132 of NZ_JAHRCU010000007.1, read as the reverse complement.
AAGCCTTCCGCCCCATGGCGCAAGGCAATTGCGCGCTGGTTCGCTGACACCAACAACCGGGGGTGAGTGGGCGAGAGATCCGCCACCCCCACCCAACGGGAGCCTTGTCCAATGACCCAGATTGATCGCCGCACACTGATCGGCGGCGCCGCCGCCACCGCCGCCTTCGGCGCCCTGCCGAGCTGGCAGGCCCGCGCCCAGGCCGCGAACACGGTGCGCATCGGCGTGCTGAATGACCAGTCCGGCCTCTATCGGGACGTGAACGGCCCGGGCTCCGTCGCCTGCGTGCGCCAAGCCATCCAGGATTCCGGCATCACCGCGCGCGGCATCAATGTCGAGGTCCTGGTGGGCGACCACCAGAACCGCCCCGATGTCGGCGCCACGCTGACCCGCCAGTGGATCGACCGCGACAATGTGGACGTGATCCTCGACGTGCCGACCTCCTCGGTGGCGCTCGCCGTCAACACCATCGTGCGCGAGCGGAACAAGATCTTCCTGAACTCCTCGGCCGCGACGAGCGACCTGACGGGCGCGCAGTGCTCGCCCAACACCATCCACTGGACCTATGACACCTATATGCTCGCCAAGAGCACGGGCGGCGCCATGGTCCGCGCGGGCGGCGACACCTGGTTCTTCCTGACGGCCGACTACGCCTTCGGCCATGCGCTGGAGCGCGACACCTCCAACTTCGTGCGCGCCGCCGGCGGCCGCGTGGTGGGCGGCGTGCGCACGCCCTTCCCGGGTACCGATTTCTCGGGCTTCCTGGTGCAGGCGCAGGCGAGCCGCGCCAAGGTCGTGGGCCTCGCCAATGCGGGCGGCGACACCATCAACTCCATCAAGCAGGCGGCCGAGTTCGGGCTGACGCGGCGCGGCACCAAGCTCGCCGCCCTGCTCATGTTCATCTCGGACGTGCACTCGCTGGGTCTCGAGACGGCGCAGGGCCTCGTTTGCACCGAGACCTTCTACTGGGATCTGAACGACCGCACCCGCGCCTTCACGCGCCGCGTGCTGCCCAACATGCCCGGCGGTTCGCTGCGCCCCGGCATGGGCCAGGCCGGCTGCTACTCCGCCGTCTTCCACTACCTCAAGGCCGTGGCCGAGATGGGCGTGCCGGCCGCCCGCGCCAGCGGCGTGGAGACGGTGAACCGCATGAAGGCCATGCCGACGGATGACGACGCGATGGGCCAGGGCAGCATCCGCGCCGATGGCCGCCGCATCCAGCCGAGCTACCTCTTCGAGGTGAAGTCCCCGCGCGAGAGCCGCGGCCCCTGGGACTACTACAAGCTGCTTCAGACCACGCCGGCCGAGGAGGCATTCCGCCCGATGGCCGAGGGCGGGTGCGCCTTTCTGCGGACCTGACCCGAACCCCGGGGGTGAGCGGGCGCCAGACCCGCCATCCCCATCACCGAGGGAGTAAAGTTCCATGACCGAATTCAACCGTCGCACGCTGATCGGAGGGGCCGCCGCCACGGCGGCCTTCGGTGCGCTGCCGCTCTCGCGCGCCCGTGCGCAGGCGGCGAACACCATCCGCATCGGCGTCCTGAACGACCAGTCCGGCCCCTACCGTGACATTTCGGGCCCTTATGGTGTGCAATGCGCCATGCAGGCGGTGGCGGAATTCGGCAATCGCGGCTTCAACGTCGAGGTCATCAACGCCGACCACCAGAACCGCCCCGATGTCGGCATCAACATCGCGCGCCAGTGGTACGACCAGGGCGTGGACGTGATCGTGGACGTGCCCACCTCCTCGGTCGGCCTCGCCGTCGCGAATGTCGCGCGCGAGAAGAACAAGGCCTATCTGAACACCGGCTCCGCCACCTCGGACCTGACCGGTGCGCAGTGCAGCCCGAACACCATCCACTGGATGTACGACACCTACATGCTGGCGAAGTCCACCGGCGCGGCCATGGTGCGCGCGGGCGGCGACAGCTGGTACTTCATCACCGCCGACTACGCCTTCGGCCATGCGCTGGAGCGCGACACGGGCAATTTCGTCCGCTCGGCCGGCGGGCGCGTGCTGGGCAGCGTCCGCTATCCCTTCCCGGCAACGACGGATTTCAGCTCCTTCCTCGTGCAGGCGCAGGCTTCGCGCGCCAAGGTGATCGGCTTCGCCAATGCGGGGGCGGACACCATCAACTCCATCAAGCAGGCGGCGGAATTCGGCGTGACGCGCCGCGGCACCAAGCTCGCCGCCCTGCTGATGTTCCTGCCCGATGTGCACTCCATCGGCCTCGACACCGCCCAGGGCCTGGTGCTGACCGAGAGCTTCTACTGGGACCTGAACGACCGCACCCGCGCCTTCACCGAACGCATGCGCCCGCGCCTGCGCGACGTGGTGCCCAATATGGCGTCGGCCGCCAACTACTCCTGCACGCTGCACTATCTGAAGGCGATCGCCGATATGGGCGTGCCGGCGGCGAAGGCCTCCGGCGTCGAGGTCATCAACCGCATGAAGGCGATGCCCTGCGACGACGACGCCTTCGGCCCGGGGGTGATCCGCGCCGATGGCCGCAAGCTCTGCCCCTCCTACCTCTTCGAGGTGAAGTCCCCGCGTGAGAGCCGTGGGCGGTGGGACTACTACAAGCTTCTCCAGACCACCCCCGCCGAGGAGGCCTTCCGCCCCCTCGCCGAGGGCAATTGCGCCTTCCTCCGCACGTAAGGGCGGCTCTTTCTTCCCACTCGCGGCCGGCTGAGAGGTCATCCTCAGGGCCGGCCGCACATGCATCCTAGGAAACGGACCAGGCATGGACGAGATTTTCGGCATCCCCGCGCCGCTGCTCTTCGGGCAGCTGTTGTTGGGCCTCATCAACGGGGCCTTCTACGCGCTGCTCTCGCTCGGGCTCGCCGTGATTTTCGGCATGCTCAACGTGATCAACTTCACCCATGGCGCGCAGTTCATGATGGGCGCTTTCGTCGCCTGGATGCTGCTGAACTACCTGGGCATCGGCTATTGGGGCGCGCTGCTCATCGCGCCGCTGATCGTGGGGCTGACAGGCGTCATCCTCGAACGAACAATGATCGCCCGATTGTACAAGCTCGATCACCTCTATGGCCTGCTGCTCACCTTCGGCGTCGGCCTGATCATCGAGGGCCTGTTCCGCAACGAGTTCGGCTCCTCGGGCATGCCCTACCGCATCCCGGCCGAGCTGACCGGCGCCTGGGATCTCGGCTTCATGTTCATGCCGATCTACCGCGGCTGGGTCGTCGTCGTGGCGCTGGTGATGTGCCTCGCCACCTGGCTGGTGATCGAGAAGACCAAGATCGGCTCCTACCTGCGCGCCGCGACCGAGAACCCGGCGCTGGTGCAGGCCTTCGGCATCAACGTGCCGCGCATGATGACGCTGACCTATGGCGCGGGCGTGGCGCTGGCCGCCTTCGCGGGCGTTCTGGCCGCGCCGATCTATTCGGTGAACCCGCAGATGGGTGCCAACCTCATCATCATCGTCTTCGCCGTCGTCGTCATCGGCGGCATGGGCTCCATCCTCGGCTCCGTCATCACCGGCTTCTCGCTGGGGGTGATCGAGGGTCTCACCAAGGTCTTCTATCCGGAGGCATCATCCACCGTGATCTTCGTCGTCATGGCGATCGTGTTGCTGGCGCGTCCCGCCGGCCTGTTCGGGAGGAGCTGAGCGATGGCGGCTCCCGGCGGTTTCAGCGGCACCGACTTCAAGCAGGAGGAAGACGTCTTCCTCGGCTTCACCAAGGCGCAGCTCCTGGCGTTCCTCGCGATGGTGGCCTTCATCGCGATCAGCCCCTTCTTCCTCTATCCCGTCTTCCTGATGAAGCTGTTGTGCTTCGCGCTCTTCGCCTGCGCCTTCAACCTGCTGATCGGCTATGTCGGCCTGCTCAGCTTCGGGCATGCGGCGTATTTCGGCATGGGCGGGTATCTGGCGGGCCATGCGGCCAAGGTCTGGGGCTTCACGCCCGAGATCGCGATCCTGATCGGCGGCGCCACGGGTGCCGCGCTCGGCCTCGTCATCGGCTGGATCGCCATCCGGCGCCAGGGCATCTACTTCGCCATGATCACGCTGGCCTTCGCGCAGATGGTCTATTTCTTCTGCGTGCAGGCGCCCTTCACCGGCGGTGAGGACGGCATCCAGTCCATCCCGCGCGGCAAGCTGCTGGGCGTGGTGGACCTGACGGCCGACCTGACGATGTACTGGCTCACGGCCGGCATCTTCCTGGCGGGCTTCCTGCTGATCCATCGCATCGTGCATTCGCCCTTCGGCATGGTGCTGAAATCCATCCGTGAGAACGAGCCGCGCGCGACATCGCTCGGCTATCGCACGGATGACTACAAGCTGATGGCCTTCGTGCTCTCGGCCGCGCTGGCCGGCGTGGCGGGCGGCCTGAAGTCCATCGTCTTCGGCATCGCGACGCTCACCGACGTCTTCTGGACCATGTCGGGCGAGGTGGTGCTGATGTCCCTGGTGGGTGGCCTCGGCACGATCTTCGGGCCGGTGGTGGGTGCGGCCGTCATCATCACCATGCAGAACTACCTGGCCGAGTTCGGCGCCTGGGTCACGGTGATCCAAGGCGTGATCTTCGTGCTCTGCGTGCTCGCCTTCCGCCGTGGCGTGGTGGGCGAGATCGGGAACTGGCTGCGCGTCCGGCTCTGAGCGCGCATCACGGCTGAACCGCCCCGGGCTGTCCCTGCCGAAGGGATGGCCCGGGGCTTTTTTCATGCCATAGCCTGGATCATGCCGTGATCGAAATGCTCAGAAATTTTGCATAGACTAATTTTTGGAACAAAACTACTTGCATTCCTGTGAGTGTCAGTCTAAAAAGCGTCACATCGGATGAGCGTTCGCGACCCCCCGCGCAGCGCCCCCGGTCAAGGGCGGGGCCAGAGCCTGCCCGCTGAGGAATGACGATGTCCGGGCTTCCTGCCGCTCCGCGGCCGTCGCGCGCGGCTCATGAGGAAATGAGCACCCTCGAATACGCGATGGCGACGGGCTTCGTGCTGACCGCGTTGGTCGTTGCCGTGCCCTCCGTCCCGATCGCGCTGCGATCGGCCGCACGTCTTCTGCTCGCCCGCTTCGCCTGACCCCCCGGAGGCGTACCCATGTCCCGCTATCTCGTCACTGGCGGCGCCGGCTTCATCGGAAGCCACCTGACCGAGGCTCTGCTGCGGGCGGGCCACCGGGTGCGCGTGCTGGATGACCTCTCCTCCGGCGTACGCCCCGCAGACCCTGCCGTGGAATTCCTGGAGGGCGATGTCGCGGATGCGACGCTCGTGCGCCGCGCGGTCGAGGATTGCGCCGGGATCTTCCACCTCGCCGCCATGACCGCCGAAGCCCGCTGCCAGGAGGGCTGGTCCCGCTCCCACGCGGTCAATCTGGGCGGCACCATCGCCGTTCTGGACGCGGCGCGCGCCGCCGGGCGCATTCCCGTCTGCTTTGCCTCCTCCGCCGCCATTTATGGCGAGCAAGGGCCGCGGGCCATTCAGGAGGCCGCGCGTCCGCGCCCCCATGGCCATCTGGGCGCCGACAAGCTGGGCGCCGAGCATCACGCCGCGCTGGCCTTCGCCCAGCACGGCGTTCCCAATCTCGGCCTGCGCATCTTCCATGCCTATGGCCCGCGCGCCGAGGGCCACCGGCGCGACGTCGTCGCGATCTTCGCCGAGCGCATCCTGGCGGGCCAGGTCATCACCCTGCATGGCGATGGCCAGCAGGTGCGGGACTTCGTCCATGTTTCAGACGTGGTGCGGCATTTCTTCGCTGGTATGCAGATGCTGCAGCTTCAGCCCCAGGCCTTGGCGCTCAACCTCTGCACCGGCCGCGGCACGACGCTGCGCGGACTGGCCGACCTGATGGGCGTGGTCGCCGCCCGAGTGCCGCTGGTGCAATTCGGCCCCCGCCGCCCGCAGGACCTGCGCGCCCTGCTGGGTGACCCGAACGAAGCGATCCATGTGCTGGGCGTCGAGGCCGCGACGGATCTTGAGACGGGGCTGCGCACGCTCTTCCCCGCACCACCGCCCTCTGCCCTCGAATGGGCCCGGCGGGCGCCCATGCCCCGCCCTCCGCGGGCCGGCATCGGCCCCGCCCCGGCCGCCGGCATGGGCGGCCGCGCCCTGCATCACCCGGGGTAGGCGGCCTCGATCATGATGGCGCTCAGCAGATCATAGGCGGCGGTCCACGCGGCCTCCACCTCGGGCGTGAAGCTGGCGCCAAGGCCCTGGCCCAGCGTCCAGAGAAGGGCGGCGCCCACGCTGGCGTAATGCGCCCGCGTCACGCCATAGCCGACATGCCGGCGCGCCATGTCCTGCGCGGCCGGGATCACCACCTCGGGCCGGTTCAGCCCGTTCACCACCATCGCGATCGCCGCCATCAGCTTGTGCCCCTGCAGGGCCATGTCGCTTTTCGCGAAAAGGGGCGCGGTGGAGGGGTCCGCCTCCCGCAGCCTCGCATAGAAGATCCGCGCGGCGGTCTCCTGGATCGCCTCGACCTGGCGGAAGCTCTGCTGGACGAGGGAGATCTGGTCGGGCGTCATCCGGAAGACCTTGCGGTGGCACGGCCGTATAGACGCCCTGTGCCGTGCCGCGCCAGTCAGACCGGTACGTCCCCGCCCTCCTTCAGCGTGGCCAGGACGAAGCTGCTGCGGGTTTCCTTCACCCCGGGCATGCGCAGCAGGCCGCGCGTCGCGAACTCACCGAAGGCCTCCATGTCGGGTGCGAGGACGTGCAGCAGGTAGTCCATCTCGCCGCTCATCGTATAGGCGGCGATGACCTCGGGCCGGGCGGCGAGTGCGGTGTGGAAGCGCTCGGCCACCTCCTCCGAATGGCTTTCCAACGCGACCTGCACGAAGGCCTGCAAGGGCAGGCCGACGCGCGCGGCGCTGATGCGCGCGGCATAGCCGGCGATCACGCCGGCTTCCTCCAGCCGTTTCACGCGGCGCTGGCAGGGGGTGGCGGAAAGGCCGACCTGCTCGGCCAGCGCGGTGATGGGGAGGCGGCCGTCGCGCTGCAGGGCGCGCAGGATGCGACGATCCGCCGCATCCAGGCCAATCGTGGTGGTTTTCCCCATGAATGCATCCTTTGGGAGTGAAAGATTGTCATCCTCCTCCTCTCTAGCAGCGCATTCGGTGAGTTTCACCCAGGATCACCCGCTACAAGGCGAGAAACCCGCCCAGGAGAGCGTCCATGGACATCCCGCCCGACCGTACCGACATCGCCGGCCGCATCTGCGAGGCCAACCCCATGGGGACGGACGGCTTCGAGTTCGTGGAGTTCACCGGCCCGGACACGGCGCATCTGCGCGACGTCTTCGCCCGCCTCGGCTTCACCATGGTCGCGCGCCATCGCAGCAAGGATGTGACGCTCTGGCGCCAGGGCGAGGTGAACTTCATCCTCAACGCCGAACCCGCGAGCTTCGCGCAATCCTTCGGCCGCGTGCACGGCCCATCGGCCTGCGCCATGGCCTTCCGCGTGGCTGATGCGGCCGCCGCCTTCGAGCGCGCGATCAGCCTGGGCGCCCGCCCCTTCCATGGCCGCGTCGGGCCGATGGAGCTGAACATCCCCGCCATCGAGGGCATCGGCGGCTCGCTGATCTATTTCGTGGATCGCTACGGCGCCAAGGGCTCGATCTACGACGTGGATTTCCGCTGGATCGACGGCGTGGACCCGAACCCGGCCGGCCATGACCTGACGGTGATCGACCACCTGACGCACAATGTGCATCGCGGCCGGATGGACGCCTGGGCCGGCTTCTATGAGCGCCTCTTCAACTTCCGCGAGATCCGCTACTTCGACATCGAGGGCAAGCTGACCGGGCTGAAGTCCAAGGCGATGACCTCGCCCTGCGGCCAGATCCGCATCCCGATCAATGAGAGCAGCGACGACAAGTCGCAGATCGAGGAATATCTCCGCGCCTATGGCGGCGAGGGCATCCAGCACATCGCGATGGGCACCAAGGACATCTACGCGAGCGTGGAGGGCCTGCGCCGCGAGGGCGTGGCCTTCCTCGATACGCCCGACACCTATTACGAGCTGCTGCCCGGCCGGCTGCCCGGCACGGATGAGGATTTCGCGCGGATGCAGCGCAACCGCATCCTGATGGATGGCTCGCCTTCCGGTGGCCGCCTGCTGCAGATCTTCACCAACACCGTGATCGGCCCGATCTTCTTCGAGCTCATCCAGCGCAAGGGCGACCAGGGCTTCGGCGAGGGCAATTTCCGCGCGCTGTTCGAAAGCATCGAGCTGGACCAGGTGCGGCGCGGCGTGTTGAAGCCCGCCGCCGAATAGGCGGGCAATCCGGAGCAGGGGATCGCCGCTTTCGCGGGCAGGTGGCCGCGGGTGCCGCGCCGGCCGGTCGGGGTGCCCCTTGCATCCCGCGCCGCCCCGCCGCATGACGCGCGACATGACCTGGTCCCTCCTCGCCCGCGATCCGCAGAGCGGAGAATTGGGCGTCATCGTCGCGACGCGCTTCTTCGCGGTGGGCGCCCTCTGCCCGCGCGCTGAAGCGGGTGTCGGCGCACTCGCCACCCAGGCGCTGATCCACCCGCTCTACGCCCCGCGCGGAGTTGACGCTTTGCGCTCAGGCACGGCGCCGGAGGAGGCGCTGGCCGCGCTGCTCGCCGCCGATGCGGGGCGGGAATCCCGGCAATGCCACATCCTCTCGGCGGATGGGCGCATCGCCCAGCACACCGGCAGTGACTGCGTGCCCTGGTGCGGCGCGGTGCGGGCGGAGAATGTCTCGGTCGCGGGCAACATGCTGGCCGGCCCGCGCGTGGTCGAGGATACACTGGCCGCCTTCCTCGCCGCGCCGCATTTGCCGATGGCCCTGCGCCTGATCCATGCCATGGAAGCGGGCGAGGCGGCGGGCGGCGATGCGCGTGGCAAGCAATCCGCCGCGCTGATCGTGACGTCCAACGACCCCTACCCGGATCTGGACCTGCGCGTGGATGACCATGCCGACCCGCTGGCCGAGCTCCGCCGCCTGCATGGTGTGGCGCAGCAGCGCTTCGTGCATTTCCGCCGCTTCCTCCCCGGTGCCGACCATCCGGGCGTCTTCGACCGTGCGGTGATCAACGCCGCGCTCGCCAAGGCGGGCGTCGCATGAACGCGCTCGAGGTCGATGGCCTCTGCATTGATTTCCATACCGAGCGCGGCGTGCTGCGCGCGGTGGATGGCCTCTCCTTCGCCGTGGCGCCAGGCCGCACGCTGGCCATCGTCGGCGAGAGCGGCTGCGGCAAGTCGGCCACCGCGCTCTCCATCCTGGGCCTGCTGGCCGAGAATGCCGCGGTCTCGGGAAAGCTCACCCTCGCCGGTCAGGCGCTGACGCCGGAGCGCCAACGCAGCGCGCGCGGGCGGGACCTGGCCATGATCTTCCAGGAGCCGATGACCAGCCTGAACCCCGCCTTCACCGCGGGCGAGCAAGTGGCCGAGGCCCTGCGCCTGCATGCGGGACTGAACGCGCGCGACGCGATGGACCGCGCCGTCGCCATGCTGGAGCGCGTCCGCATTCCGGAAGCCGCGCGGCGCGCGAAGCAGTATCCGCACCAGCTTTCGGGCGGCATGCGCCAGCGCGTGATGATCGCCATCGCGCTGGCCTGCAAGCCCAAGCTGCTCATCGCCGACGAGCCGACCACGGCGCTGGACGTCACGGTGCAGGCGCAGATCCTGGCGCTGCTCGATGAGCTGAAGCGCGAGACGGGAACGGCCGTGGTCCTCATCACCCATGATCTCGGCGTGGTGCGCGACCATGCGGATGAGGTGGCGGTGATGTATGCCGGGCGCCTCGCCGAACGCGCGCCCACCGCCGCGCTCTTCGACCGGCCCGAGCACCCCTACACCATCGGCCTGCTGGGCGCGGCACCCCGCCTGGATTCCCGCCGCGCGCGCCTCGCTTCCATCGAGGGAACGGTGCCGGATCTGCGCACCCCCCCGCCCGGCTGCCGCTTCGCCCCGCGCTGCCCCTTCGCCATCCCCGCCTGCGAGGCGCTGCCGCCGCTCGCGGAGGTGACGCCCGGCCATCTCGCCGCCTGCCATCGCGCGCCGCTGGATCAGGTGCTGGCCGCATGAGCGCGCTTCTTCAGGCCGACGGCCTCGTCAAGCACTTCCCCTTCCGCGACAGCCTGGGCCGCACGCGCGGCGCGGTGCGCGCGGTGGATGGCGTCTCGCTCGCCGTGCCGCGCGGCCGCGTGCTCGCCATCGTGGGCGAGAGCGGCTGCGGCAAATCCACCCTGGGCCGCCTGCTGCTGCGGCTGATCGAGCCCGATTCCGGCAGTCTGCGCTTCGATGGCGAGGATGTGCTGGCCCTGCCGCCCGCCGCGCTGCGCGCCCGTCGGCGTGAGATGCAGCTCATCTTCCAGGACCCCTTCGCCAGTCTCGACCCGCGCATGACGGTCGAGGCCGCGATCACCGAGCCGCTGATCCTCCACAAGCTGCATCGCGGGCGGGAGCGCGCGCGCGTCGCCGAATTGCTGGAGCGCGTGGGACTACGCCCGGAGCTCGCGCGCCGCTGGCCGCATGAGTTCAGCGGCGGGCAGCGCCAGCGCATCGCCATCGCCCGCGCGCTGGCTTCCGAGCCGCGCCTCATCATCGGCGATGAGCCCGTTTCCGCCCTCGACGTTTCCGTGCAGGCGCAGGTGGTGAACCTGCTGGGTGACCTGATCCGCGATCTCGGCCTCACCTTCGTGCTGATCAGCCATGACCTCGGCGTGGTCCGGCAGATCGCCGATGAGGTGGCGGTGATGTATCTCGGCCAGGTGGTGGAGCAGGGGCCAGCCGAGACGCTCTTCCACGCGCCGCGCCACCCCTATACCCGCGCGCTGCTCGCCGCCGTGCCCGGCCAGGGCGGAACGGCAAAGCTGCTGGAGGGCGATGTGCCCTCGCCCGTCTCGCCACCGCCCGGCTGCCGCTTCCACACGCGCTGCCCGCACGCTGAGCCCCTCTGCCGCGAGCAGGTGCCGCTTCTGCAAGGCGAGGCGCATCGCGCCGCCTGCCATTTGCAGGAGAGCCTGCCCGCCGTGCCCCCGATCCGCGAGGCCGCGGCCGATGCACGCCTCGCCCGACTGCAAGCCTATTTCACGGAGCAACCCGCATGATCCGCCGCATTCTTCTGGCCGCCTGCGCCGCTATCGGCCTCTCCGCCGGCATCGCTGACGCGCAAGCCCAAAACCTCCGCATCGGCCTGCGCGAGGATCCGGACATCCTCGACCCCACCCTGGCGCGCACCTTCGTCGGCCGCATCGTCTTCGCGAGCCTGTGCGACAAGCTCTTCGACATCAATGAGCGGCTGGAGATCGTCCCCCAACTCGCCACCGGCTATAGCTGGGAGGATCCGCGTACGCTGCTCATCACGCTGCGCGAAGGTGTGCGCTTCCATGATGGCGAGGTGATGGACGCGGAGGCGGTGCGCTATAGCCTGAACCGCCACCTGACGATGCAGGGCAGCTTCCGCCGCAGCGAGATCAACACCATCGAGGCGATGGAGGTGGTGAGCCCGACGCAGATCCGCATCAAGCTGACGGCGCCCTCCGCGCCCTTCCTCAGCCAGCTCACCGACCGCGCCGGCATGATCGTGAGCCCCAAGGCCGCCGAGGCCGCGGGCCGCAATTTCGGCAACCGCCCCGTCTGCGCCGGGCCCTTCCGCTTCGTCGAGCGTGTGGCGCAGGACCGCATCGTGGTGGAGCGCTTCCCGGAATATTGGAACGCCGGCGCCATCCATCTGAACCGCATCACCTACCTGCCGATCCCGGACAGCACGGTGCGCCTCGCCAACCTGCAATCGGGTGCCTTGGAGATGGTGCAGACCATCGACCCCGATGACGTGCCGGCCGTGCGCCGCAACAACCGCCTGCGTCTTTCGATCAGCGATGAGCTCGGCTACCAGGGCATCACCATCAACACCGGCAATGGCGCCCGCGCGCAGACGCCGATGGGCCAGAATGCCCGTGTGCGCGAAGCCTTCGAGCTGGCGATCGACCGCGATGCGGTGAACCGCGTGGTCTATGAGGGGATGTTCGCCCCCACCGCGCAGCCCGTGCCGCCGGCGAATCCCATGCATGTCCGCGATTTCCGCCCCGAACCGCGCAATGTGGAGCGCGCCCGCGCCCTGCTGCGCGAGGCGGGCGTGACGACGCCCGTGCGCGTGGAAATGACCGTGCCGAACAACCCGGATCTCCGCCAGGCGGGCGAGGTGATCCAGGCCATGGTGCGCGAGGCGGGCTTCGAACTCCGCCTGAACGCGACGGAATTCGCCACCTCGCTGCAAGCCGCGGCGCGTGGCGAATTCGAGCTGTACCTGGTGGCCTGGTCGGGCCGCGTGGACATTGACGGCAATCTCTGGGCCTTCACCCATTCGCGCGGCGCGCAGAATGACGGGCGCTACAGCAACCCCGAGGTGGACCGCCTGCTGGATGCCGCGCGCGTGGAAGCCAATCCCGATGCGCGGCGCGCCCTCTACGCCCAGGCCTATCAGATCGCCTTCCGGCAGGACCGCCACCGCATCTACCTGTGGCACCGCAAGAACATCGTGGCGCACACGGCGCGGCTCAACGGCTTCGTCAGCGTGCCGGATGGCCTGATCCGCCCGCAGGGCATGCGTCTGCAGTAACCCCATGGCCCTCTGGCTCCTCCGCCGCCTCGGGCAGGTCATCCCGACGCTGCTCATCCTCTCGGTGCTGGTCTTCGGGCTGCAGCAGCTGATGCCTGGCGACCCGGCGCTGATCCTGGCGGGCGAGGAGCGGGGCGACCCGCAGGTGCTGGCGCAGATCCGCGCCGAACTGCTGCTCGACCGGCCGCTGGCGGAGCAATATCTGCACTGGCTGGTCCGCGTGCTGCACGGGGATTTCGGCTTCTCCTGGCGCATCCGCATGCCGGTGGGGCAGCTCATCCTCGAGAAGCTGCCCGTCACCTTCCAGCTCGCGGCGATGAGCTTCGTCATCGGCGTGCTGATCGGCGTGCCGGCGGGCGTGCTCAGCGCCGTCTGGCGGGACCGGCCGTCCGACTGGGCGATCAATGGCGTGGCGCTCTTCGGCATCTCCATGCCGAATTTCTGGCTCGGCATCATGATGATCCTGCTGTTCAGCGTGCAATTGGGTTGGCTTCCGCCGAGCGGCTATGTGCCCCTCTGGGAAGACCCGGTGATGAGCCTGGAGACGACCATCATGCCGGCCTTCGTGCTCGGCACCGGCGTCGCCTCCGTGCTGATGCGCCACACCCGGGCCGCCATGCTGGGCGCGCTCAGCCAGGATTATGTGCGGACCGCGCGCGCCAAGGGCCTCTCGGAGAAGCTCGTCGTCGGCAAGCACGCGCTGCGCAACGCGCTGATCCCGGTGGTGACGCTGGGCACCATCGAGTTTGGCCGGCTGCTGGCGGGTGCCGTGCTGACCGAGCAGATCTTCTCCATCCCGGGCTTCGGCAAGCTGGTGGTGGATGCGGTGTTCAACCGCGACTACCCGGTGGTGCAGGGCGTGGTGATGGCCACCGCGCTGATCTTCGTGACCCTCAGCCTGATCGCCGACATGCTCTACATGGCCATCAACCCGCGGCTGCGCACGGCATGAGCGTCGCCGCCATCGAGTCCGGCGAAAGCCCCGGCCGCCGCGCACTGCGCCGCTTCGCGCAGCACAAGCTCGCCATGTTCGGCCTCGTCGTCGTCGTCATCTTCGTGGCGGCCGCCGTGCTCGCTCCCTGGATCGCGCCCTATGATCCGCTGGAGACCAGCTGGTCCCGCCTGCGCCAGCCGCCCTCCTGGGCGCATCCCTTCGGCACCGACGAGAACGGGCGGGACGTGCTGAGCCGCGTGCTGCATGGCGCGCGCGCGAGCCTCATGGCCGGCGTCATCGCGGTGGGCGGTGCCGCGCTGATCGGGGTGCCGATCGGGCTGCTCGCCGGCCTTGGCGGCAAGTGGATGGACATGGTGATCAGCCGCGTGGCCGATGCCATGCTCTCCATCCCCTTCCTCATCCTCGCCATCGCGCTCGCCGCCTTCCTCGGCCCCGCGCTCGAGAACGCGATGCTCGCCATCGCCATCTCCGCCTCGCCCATCTTCGTGCGGCTTGCGCGCGGCATGGCGCTGGATGCGCGCAGCACCGACTGGGTGGAGGCGGCGCGCGCCATGGGAAATCCGCCCTGGCGCATCGGCCTGATGCACGTGCTGCCCAACATCCTCCCGCCGCTTCTCGTGCAGGCGACGCTCGCCATCGCGGAGGCGATCATCGCCGAGGCCTCGCTGAGCTTCCTGGGTCTCGGGCAGCAGCCGCCCAACCCCTCCTGGGGCTCGATGCTGAACTCGGCGCAACGCTTCATCGAAAGCGCGCCCTGGCTCGCCATCTTCCCCGGCCTCGCGATCTTCCTGGTGGTGCTGGCCTTCAACCTGGTGGGCGACGGGCTGCGCGACGCTCTCGATCCGCGGAGCCAGAAGCGTTAGCCTTCCTCCAAAGACGAATTGGAGGAACCTGATGCCCAGCCGCCGCAACACCCTGACCGCCGGCCTCGCCGCCGCCGCCGCGCTGCCTGGCGGCGTGACGCTGGCCCAGGCGCCCGCGACACCCGCGCCCGCCGCCCCGGCGGGGCCCGCGCTGCCCTACCGCGCGCACAACATCCGCACGCCGGATGGTCTGACCCTCGCCGCCTATGAGTATGGCAACCCGAACGGCCCCGCGATCCTCTTCCTGCACGGCTATGCCCAGGCCGCCCTGTGCTGGGACCGGCAGGTGCGCGACCCCGCCTTGGCTCGCGACTTCCGCATGGTGGCGCTCGACCTGCGCGGCCATGGCATGAGCGACAAACCCGTCGGCAACGAGCACTACCGCAACAGCAAGCTCTGGGCCGATGACGTGAAGGCGGTGATCGAGCAAACGCAGCTCGCGCGCCCCACGCTGGTCGGCTGGTCCTATGCCGGGCGGCTGATGGGCGACTACGTGGCCGAATACGGCACCGGCGCCATCGGCGCGATGAACTGGGTCGCCGCCACCTCCTCCACCGCCGATACCTCGCGCTATGGCCGCGCGTTGCGCCACCTGGGCCCGATGGGCAGCGCCGACCCCGCGACCGCCATCGCCGCCACCATCGCCTTCCTGCGCGACTGCTTCGAGGTGCAGCCCAGCGCCAACGACTTCGAGGTGATGCTCTCCTTCAACATGATGGTGCCGCGCCATGTGCGACTGGGCCTGGGCGGCCGGCCCATCACCTTCGAGAACCGGCTGCGCACGGTGGATGTGCCGGTGCTGGTCACGCATGGCGTGCTGGACAAGGTCTCGGACATCAGCATGGGGCGGCACACCGCGGCGCTGATCCCCGGCGCGCGGCTCAGCGAATATCCCTTCATCGGGCATGCGCCCTTCTGGGAGGACGCGCCGCGCTTCAACCGCGAACTGGCGGAACTGGTGCGTACAGCACGGCGTTGATGGCTCCCGCGGCGTGTTTCAGCGGGCGCCGCACTCCGCATGCACGATGCGGCAGGTGAGCGCGCCGCGCTCGCGCAGTGCGCAGGCATCCCGTGCCATACGCTCGGCATCGGCCGGATTGCCGGCATTGCCGAGGGTGATGGCACGGACCACGTAGGTGCGAGGATCGCTGGTCATGAAAAAGGCGCTGGGCGCGCGCCGCACGCCCTCCATCACGGCCACGCAGCTGTCATTGAACTCGACCTGGAGTGAGCAGCTGCCGCCCCGTCCGCGGCAGGTGGTTTCCGCCATGCGATGCGCCTGCGTCCGGTCCCGCTGCCCGACGGAGACGCCGTAGGTCATGGCTGGTGGGATGCCAATGTAGAAGGCGCCATAGGTCATGCCGGGCCTATGGGTCGGCGGCGGTGGGGCGCGGCTCGCGGCCTGTGCTGCGCCGGGCGGTGGCGTCGTCGGTCGTCCGCGCTGCTGCTGTTGTTGTTGCTGTTGCTGCTGTGCGTTCGGCTGGGCCGGCTGATGGGGCCGCACCAGGGCCGAGGGCGCCGCCGCCTGCGAACCGGCCGGCCTGGCCTGGCCCGGCGCGTCACGGCTGATCGGCTGTCCGGCCATGCATTGCACGAGGCATTGCCGCTGGTCCGGCGAGGGCGTGCCTTGACCGACGCGGCAGGCGACGCGGCAGGCGTTGCTCGGCTGCTGCTGCTGTGCCGCCGCCGGCAGTGCCAGCACAAGGCCGGCGAGGAGAAGGAAGAAGCCCCGCATCAATCCAACGCCGCCGCCTCCGGCCCCATGATGCCGCCGCCGCGCCGGCGAGGGCACGTGTCGAGCGGCAGGATCTCGGGCCAAGTTTGCCTATGGTCGGAAGGATGATGCGGCAGGCATGTGCTGAGCGCAATCCGGACCGGCACGCTCGGAAGCATTCCCGCGCCGCCTTCATCCCATCGCGAGCCGCCCTGCTCTATAGTGGCAGCCGATGCGCCTTCTCGCCGCCCTTCTCGCGCTCGCCTGGAGCGCCACCGCCGCCGCGCAGGAATGGCCGCGCAACCCGACGGGGCCGCGTGCCGAGACGCGCGGCGCTGGGCGTGTGGCGGAGGCGCGTCCGCTGGGCCAGCCGCGCAGCCCGCGGGCGAGCGCGGCCGCCCTCGCCTCGGCCCGCGCTTTCCTCTGCCCGCATGGCGGCACGCCGCAGGGGCGGGGGCGGTGCACGCGTGGCCCGGGCATCGGCGCCGCCGGCACGGGCTGGCTCGGCGATGACCCCTCGGTGCGCGACTGGGACCAGGGGCTGCCGCCGCCGACGCGCGCCCAGGCGCCCTGCCCGCCGGGCACCACCGCCATCCCGGCGCGGGATCAGCCGAGCATCACGCGCTGCGTGGCAGGCTGAGCCAATCCTCCAGCGTGGCGCGCACCACCTCGGGCGCCTCCATCGTGGGCAGGTGGCCGCAGCCGGCGAAGCGCGCCTGGCGTGCGCCGGGGATCAGGGCGGCCATCTCGTCATGCAGCGCGGGCGGCGTCAGCAGATCCGCATCGCCGCAGGCCACCAGGGTGGGCACGCCGATGCCTGGCAGGCCAGGGCGGGAATCCGGCCGCGCCATGATGGCGCGCTGCTGCCGGAGAAAGCCCTCCACGCCCACGCGTTCGGCCATCGCCATCACCTCGCCGGCGAGCGGGCTCTCGAGGCGCGTGGGGTGCAGCAGCATCGGCAGCAACCGCGGCGTGACGCCCTTGAAGGCGCCGCGCCCCGCCAGCGCGATGAGGTCGAGCCGGCGCTGCGTCTGCTCCGGCGTATCGGGCCGGGCGGAGGTGTCGAGCAGCGCCAGATGCGTGACCCGCGCCCCCGCCTGGCGCCAGACCTCAAGCGCCACATAGCCGCCCATCGAGAGGCCGGCGACCGCGAAATACGGCACATCCGCCACCAGCCCGAGCGCGCGGCGCGCCATGGCGGCGACGCTCTCATCCTGCGTCAGGTCGGCGATGCGGGCATCGGCGCCGGCGGGGATGCAGTCACGCCAGAGGCGCGCATCGCAGAGGAGGCCGGGCAGCAGCAGCAGGGGAATCGCCATGTCAGCGGCATAAATCGCGCGCGCGGGCGGCGCAATTGCCCGGTTTCCGGTTGCAAGCTGCCCGTTTCGGGCGCATATGCCCCCCGTTGAAGAAGAGGGCGGCAGGTCCGCCCGAGCGGCCCTGCGCCTGCGCGCGGGCCCCCTTAGGCCAGGATGCCCCATTTTGAACGAGACCACCCCGAACGCCGCCGTGGCGAGTGACATGCCCGGAGAGAGCCTTCCCGCCGCCGACGCGGCCACCACTGCCGCCACCGAACAACCGGCCGCCGAGATCGTCGCCGAAGCGCCTGCCGAGCCGGTCGAGACCGTCGCGGCGGAAGCCCCGGACGCCGAAGACGCTGAACCCGCCGCCCCGCGCGCCGTCTTCGCCGATCTTGGCCTCTCCGACGAGATCGTCCGCGCCGTCACCGAGGCCGGCTACACCCACCCGACCCCCATCCAGGAACAGGCCATCCCCATCGTGCTGATGGGCCGGGACGTGCTGGGCTGCGCGCAGACCGGCACCGGCAAGACCGCCAGCTTCACCCTGCCGATGATGGACATCCTGGCCGGCAGCCGCGCCAAGGCCCGCATGCCGCGCAGCCTGATCCTGGAGCCGACGCGCGAGCTGGCGCTCCAGGTGGCCGAGCAGTTCGTGAAATACGGCAAGCACCTCAATCTGAACCACGCGCTGCTGATCGGCGGCGAGAGCATGAACGACCAGCGCGACGTGCTCGAGAAGGGCGTGGACGTGCTGATCGCGACCCCGGGCCGCCTGCTCGACCTCTTCGATCGCGGCCGCATCCTGATGGCCGATTGCAAGCTGCTGGTGATCGACGAAGCCGACCGCATGCTGGACATGGGCTTCATCCCCGATGTCGAGCGCATCGTGCAGATCATCCCGCGCCTGCGGCAGACGCTGTTCTTCTCGGCCACCATGGCGCCCGAGATCCGCAAGCTGGCCGATGCCTTCCTGCAGAACCCGAAGGAGATCACGGTCGCGCGGCCCGCGACGGTGGCCACCACCATCACCACCGGCCTGCTCTACGTGCAGGAGCGCGACAAGCGCGAGGCGCTGCGCCGGCTGATCCGGCGCGAGCAGGTGCAGAACGCGCTGATCTTCTGCAATCGCAAGATCGACGTGGACATCCTCTACAAGTCGCTCAAGCGGCATGGCTTCTCGGTCGGCGCGCTGCATGGCGACATGGACCAGTCCGCCCGCTTCGCCACGCTGAACGCCTTCAAGGCGAATGAGCTGCAGCTGCTCGTCTGCTCCGACGTCGCGGCGCGCGGCCTCGACATCGGCGGCCTCAGCCACGTCTTCAACTTCGACGTGCCCTTCCACTCGGAGGACTATGTCCACCGTATCGGCCGCACCGGCCGCGCGGGGCGCGAGGGCCATGCCTACACCATCGCGACGGCGGATGATGGCAAGCTGGTCCAGGCCATCGAGAAGCTGACCGGCGCGGTGATCCCGCGCATGGAGGTGGACGGCCTCGATCCCGTCACCGAGGCCGAGATTGCCGAGGCGGCGACGCGCCGGCGTGGCCGGGGCGGCGCTCGGCCGGGCGGACGGCCCGAGCCGAGCCGCGGCGGCCGTGACCGGGGGCGCAGCGACAGCCGCGGCCGTGGCCCGCGCCGCGACGCCGAGGAGGCCACCGCGCGGGACGAGGCTCCGCGCGCGGAGGCCCGCGAAGATCGCTCTCGCCGCGATGATCCGTCGCGCCGGAGCGATGGCCGTCCGACACGCGAAGATTTCCGCCGTGAGGAAGCCCCGCGCGGTCGTGACCGGGACGAGGCCCCGCGTGGGCGCGGCCGTGATGAGGCTCCACGTGGGCGCGACCGTGACGATATGGGCCCAGCCGTGCGCGGTTTCGGCGACAGCATCCCGGCTTTCATGCTGATCCCCATCCCCCGGCCGAAGCGTCCGGCGGCGGAAGCGGCAGCCGAGACCGTCGCCGAGGCCCCGGCAGCGCCCCCCATCGAGATGGCGACCGAGGTCATGACGCCGGCGGAAGCGCCTGTCGCTGCCGAGGGAACCGAAGCCGCCGCCTGACGCGGCTTTCCCTTGCAGCCGCCGCGCCCCCTTCCCTAACCTTCCGTCAACGATATGACGAGGAGGGCGGCGATGCGGGGGTGGTTGGTGGCATTCGGTCTTGGCCTTGCGGCGATGGCGGCCGAGCCGCAGGCCCAGCCCGCCCCCGGTCAGCTGGAGCGCGGCCGCTACCTTGTCGAGATCGTCGGCCATTGCGCCAATTGCCATGCGAGCCGCGGGCCGGATGGCGCGCCGCTGCCCGGGCGTGGCCTGGCCGGCGGCTGGGTGATCGAGGAAGGCCCGATGCGGGCCGTGGTCCCCAACATCACGCCGGACCGCGAGACCGGCATCGGCAACTGGACCGAGGCGCAGATCATCCGTGCCATCCGCGAAGGCAAGCGCCCCGATGGCAGCAATATCGGCTGGCCCATGCCGATCGATTTCTACAGCCGCATCTCCGATGCCGATGTCGCCGCCATGGCCGCCTATCTCCGCACCGTGCCGCCGGTGCGCAACGCGGTGCAGGGCCGCTCCACCTATCCCTTCCCGGTGCCCGCCCATCCGGCCGTGGCCAACGTCCCGCCCCCGGCTGACAACCCGGTGGCGCGCGGCGCCTATCTCGCCGGCCCCATCGCGCATTGCCTGGACTGCCATTCCGGCCGCGGCCCGGACATGCGGCTGATTCCGGGGCGCGAGGGCGCGCAGGGCCTCTCCTTCACCGGCCCCTGGGGCACCGTGGTGGCGCGCAACCTGACGCCCAGCACCACAACCGGCATCGGCAACTGGACGCTGGCACAGTTCACCCGGGCGCTGCGTGAGGAGATCGGCGCCGATGGCCGGCCCCTCATGCCACCCATGGGGCGCGGGCGGGTCTGGGCCGCGATGACGGATCAGGACATCGCCGATCTTTTCGCCTATTTCCGCAGCCTGCCGCCGTTGGATTAAGGGTTGCGCGGGCCATGGCCCTGCCCAACTCAGGCATGTTAAAGCCAGCGCGCCAGCATCGCCGGAAGGAAGAAGCTCATGAACATCGTCTCGCCCGCCATCAAGTCGAAGCCCGCGCCCTTCCAGTGGGACGACGCCTTCCTGCTGGATGAGCAGCTCACCGAAGACGAGCGGATGATCCGCGACGCCGCCCGCGCCTTCTGCCAGGACCGGCTGATGCCCGGCGTGCTGATGGCCAACCGGCACGAGACCTTCGACCGCTCCATCATGAACGCCTTCGGCGAGCAGGGTTTCCTGGGCGCCACCCTCGAAGGCTATGGCTGCGCCGGCGTCAGCTACGTCGCCTATGGCCTGATGGCCCGCGAAGTGGAGCGCGTGGACAGCGGCTATCGCTCCGCCTTCTCCGTCCAGTCCAGCCTCGTGATGTTCCCCATCCACGCCTATGGCTCCGAGGCGCAGAAGCAGAAATTCCTGCCCAAGCTGCGCACCGGCGAATGGGTCGGCTGCTTCGGCCTGACCGAGCCCGATGCCGGCTCCGACCCCTCCTCCATGCGCACCCGCGCGAAGAAGGTGGATGGCGGCTGGCTCGTCTCCGGCTCCAAGACCTGGATCACCAACTCGCCCATCTCCGATGTCTGCCTGGTCTGGGCGAAGGATGACGAAGGCACGCTGGGCGGCTTCCTGCTCGAGCGCGGCATGAAGGGCCTCACCACGCCGAAGATCGAGGGCAAGTTCTCGCTGCGCCCCTCCATCACCGGCATGATCATGATGGATGAGGTCTTCGTCCCCGATGAGAACCGCCTGCCGGGCGTGCGCTCGCTGGCCGGCCCCTTCTCCTGCCTCAACCGCGCGCGCTACGGCATCGCCTGGGGCGTGCTGGGCGCCGCCGAGTTCTGCATGCACGCCGCGCGCGACTACACGCTGAACCGCAAGATGTTCGGCAAGCCGCTGGCGCAGACGCAGCTCATCCAGAAGAAGCTGGCCGACATGGAGACCGAGATCACCTTGGGCCTGCAGGCGGCACTTCGCGTCGGCCGCCTCTTCGACGAGGGCAAGGCGGCGCCGGAGATGATCAGCCTGATCAAGCGCAACAATTGCGGCAAGGCGCTCGACATCGCGCGCATGGCGCGGGACATGCACGGCGGCAATGGCATCGTGGACGAGTATCACGTGATCCGCCACGTCATGAACCTCGAGACGGTGAACACCTATGAGGGCACGCATGACGTGCATGCGCTGATCCTCGGCCGTGCCATCACGGGGCTGAACGCATTCGGGTAATTCCCCACAAAAACGCCTTCGGCATTTTTGTGGGGGCCCCGGTTTGGTGCTGATCCTGCCGGGGCGGTTCCTCCTCATGTGGCGAAGCCACATGAGGGCCATGGCGGGCGCGCCGTTGCGCGTGTCGCTTGTTCTGGAAGGTTGGTCCCGGCCCGATGCTTGAACTTGCGGTCACGCAGATGGGGGCAGGGGGTGATGGCATTGCGCCGCTGCCCGATGGTGGGTCGGCCTTTGTCTCCTTCACCTTGCCGGGCGAACGCGTTGCGGCGCGCGTGATGGGCAAGGATCGTGCGGTGCTGGAGGGCGTGCTCGCCGCCAGCCCCGATCGCGTCGAGCCACCCTGCCGGCACTTCACGCTTTGCGGCGGCTGCGCGCTCCAGCATTGGGCGGATGCGCCCTATGCCGAATGGAAGCGCGGGCGCTTGGCCGAGGCGCTCTCCCGCGCTGGCTATGCCGACCCCGACGTGGCGCCGATGATGGCCACGCCGCGCGCCGTGCGCCAGCGCGCCGATCTCGGGCTGGAACGCCTGACCGATGGCCGCGTGGAGATCGGCTTCCACGAACGCGGCGCGACCCATCTCGTCCCCATGCGCGAATGCCATGTGATGCTGCCAGCCCTCGTCGCGCTGCTGCCCGCGTTGCAGGACGCGCTGCGCGGGCTGAACGCGCTGAAGCGCCTGGGCTCGGCCGTCATCAACTGGCTCGATACGGGCGCCGATATCCTGCTGCGCACCGATGCACCGCTCACCATGGCCGACCGCAAGATGCTCGCGGAGTTCGCCGCCCGCGCGGGCATCCCGCGCATCGCCTGGGCCGGGAAGGGCGCACCGGCCGAGGTCGCGGCGCAGATCAAGCCGGTGCGGCACATGCTCTCGGGCGTGCCGGTCTCGCCGCCGCCCGGCGCCTTCCTGCAGGCCAGCGCCGAGGGCGAGGCCGCGATCATCGCCGCCGTCCTCGCCGGCCTGCCGAAGAAGATGTCCCCCCGCGCCCGCATCGCCGATCTCTATGCCGGCATTGGCACGCTCTCCTTCCCGCTCGCCGCCAATCACGTCGTTCACGCCTATGAGGGCGACCCCGCGGCGGCCGAGGCGCTGCGCCTGGCCGTCAACGCCGCCCAGGCCTCGCGCGTGCAGCCCGCGCGGCGGGACCTGGTGCGCCAGCCCCTGCTGCCGGCCGAGCTCAAGAACTTCGCGACCGTGGTGCTCGATCCGCCCTTCGCGGGTGCCGCCGAGCAGGTGGCGCAGATCGCGCGCAGCACGCTGCCGCACCTCATCTATGTCTCCTGCAGCCCGGCGGCACTGGGGCGGGATGCGGCGGTGCTGCGGGGTGCGGGCTTCCAGTTGGTCTCCGCCGCGCCGGTGGACCAGTTCCTCTGGTCGCCGCATTTGGAAAGCGTGGTTGTATTTGCGCGATGAAAGTTTATCTCCCTGATCGCTCCAGGGAGATCATCAGATGATCGCGTCCAACCGCCGCATGCTCTTTGCCGGCTCCGCCGCTTTCGCCTCCGCGCTGGCGCTGCCGGCCGCCGCGCAGCAGGCCGCCGCCCCCGCCCCCGCGGCCCAGGCCCCCGGCTTCTATCGCTTCCGCGTCGGCGGCTGGCTGGTCACCACCGTGCATGACGGCTTCTTCCGCCGCCCGCTCGAAGGCTTCGTGCGCAACGCGCCGCTGCCCGAGGTCCAGGCCGTGATGGCCGAGAGCTTCCTGCCCGGCGATGCGCTGACCATCAACTTCACCATCACCTTCGCACAGCGCGGCGACACGCTGGTGGTCTTCGACGCCGGCAACGGCGTGACGGCGGCCGGCGCCACCAATGGCCGCATGATCGCCAACATGGCCGCCGCCGGCATTGATCCGGCCCGCGTCACCCACGTGATCCAGAGCCATTTCCACGGCGACCACATCAACGGCCTGCTGAATGCCGAGAATGGCCGCGCCTTCCCCAATGCCGAGATCATTGTCCCCGCTCCCGAATGGGCCTGGTGGACGGATGAGGGCAACACGACGCGCAGCCCCGAAGGCCAGCGCCCCACCTTCGCCAATGCGGCGCGCCGCTTCGGCCCCTATCAGGGCCGCGTCCGCCAGATCACGCCGGGCGGCGAGGTGATTCCGGGGATCAGCTCCATCGCCGCGCATGGCCATACGCCGGGCCACACCATCTACCGCATCAGCGATGGCGCGGATCAGATGATCTTCCTGGCCGACGTGACCAACCGCCCCGAGCTGATGGCCCGCCGCCCCGACTGGCAGATCGTCTTCGACTTCGACGGCGACGCCGCCGCCGCCACCCGCCGCCGCATCCTCGACATGGCGGCGACGGACCGCGTGCGCGTGACGGGCTATCACTTCCCCTTCCCGGCGAACGGCTTCTTCACGCGGGATGGCCAGGGCTATCGCTTCGTCCCGGCCGACTGGTCCAGCGCCGTCTGATCGCGCCTTCCCGCCCGGCATCGCCCGGGCGGGCCTCTCTCCGGCCAGAGCGCGGCCGGCCTTGCCAGACATCCAACCCCTTCTCGGAGAGACATGTCATGACAGACCGCCGCCATCTTCTGGCCGCCACTGGCGCGCTGCTCGCCGCCCCCGCGCTGATCGGCGCCGCGCAGGCCCAGACCGCCGCGCCTGCGCCCGCCCCCTCCCAGGCGCCCGGCTTCTATCGCTTCCGCGTCGGCAGCTTCCTCGCCACCACCGTGTGGGACGGCTTCGCGCCGCGCCAGAATCCCGGCACCGGCTGGATCGTGAATGCCGACCAGGCGGCCGTCGAGGGCGCGCTGCGCGATGCCATGCTCTCCACCGCGCGGCTGGATAATCCCTTCATCGTCACCTTCCTGGAGACGCCCGCCGGGCTGACCATGTTCGACAGCGGCACGGGCGGGCAGCTCGCCCCCACCGCCGGCCGCATGCGCGAGAACCTGGCCGCCGCCGGCATTGATCCGGCCCGCGTCACGCGCATCCTCGTCAGCCATTTCCATGGCGACCACATCACCGGCCTGACCACGGCCGAGAACGCCGCCGTCTTCCCCAATGCGCAGGTCTTCGTGCCGGAGGTCGAATGGGCCTTCTGGACCGATTCCTCGAACAGCGGCCGCGTGCCGGAATTCCAGCGCGGCACCTTCGCCAATGTCACGCGCCGCTTCGGCCCCTATCAGGGCAAGGTGGAGCGCTTCGCCGCCGGCGCCGAGATCCTGCCCGGCGTGCGCGCGGTCGCCGCCTATGGCCATACGCCCGGCCACACCGTCTTCCATGTGGCCGACGGTGCCGATCAACTCTTCGTGACGGCCGACACCGCCTCCCGCCCCGAACTTTTCCTCCGCAATCCGGGCTGGACGAGCATCTTCGACATTGACGGCCCGACCGCGACGGCGAGCCGTATTGCCATCTTCAACCGCATCGCGGGTGAGCGCGCGCGCATGACGGCCTATCATTTCCCCTTCCCGGCCAATGGCTTCGTTCAGCGCATGGGCGATGGTTTCCGCTTCGTCCCGGCCGATTGGACCAACGCTCTGTAATCGGCGTTACCTATCGTCGAGATCGTTTTCCCGGCCTCACGCCTATTGAGGCCATGGCGGTAATTCTTCCTTCACCGGCGGGGGACATCCTCCCGCCCCCGAGAAAGAAGGACCACCGCCATGCGCCGCTTCGCCACCATCGCCGCCGCCGCCCTGATGATCGCCGGTTTCGCGGGTGCCGCTTCCGCGATCTTCTCCAGCAGCGCCTCCGCGCAGGGCATCTCCTCCAACGGCGTGGTGTACGGCCAGTCCTGGAACCTGCCGCAGGACTTCTCCAGCCTGGAGCGCATGACCGCCGCCCAGGGCTCGGGCTCCGCCGCCGACCGTGCCGCCCGCGCCGCCCGCCAGGCCCAGTTCAACCGCAACTTCCCCGGCACGCCGATCCGCCGCACGGCCGCCCGCTGAAGCTCAACGCGGGAAGCAGGGAGCAAGCAGCGCCCGCAGGCGGGTGGCATCCGCGGCGGAGACCAGGAGCCGCGCCTCGATCGCCGGGCCGCGCGGCTGCCACTGGGTCCAGCTGAGCTGTGCCTGCCCCAGCGTCAGCGGCGCCAGCAGGCGCGCGACCTCACCGAGCCGCGCCACCTCACCCCGCCGGGCGGCGTAAAGCCCGAACTGGAAGGGCGCATCCTCCGCCACGCCGATCGAGCCGCTGACTTCCGCCTGCATCCGGGCCGCCGCGCCGCCGGCCTGGCTTTCCAGCGCGGTTCGCCGCCCGGCCCGCGCATCGGGCCCCTCGAAGGCGTCGAAATTGAATTGGGGGCGCAGCGTGGCATGGCGCGGGATCGCGAGCTCCAGGCCCAGCACACCGGTCACCTGCGGGCCCGCATTGTTCGAGCAGAGGAAGGTGAAGCGCACCGCGCGGCGGTCATCACCCAGGCGCGCCTCGCCGGAGAGGGTGAGTGTCTGGCCCAGGGCCGGTGTCATCATCGCGAGCAGGAAGAGAAGCGCGCGCATCAAGCCTTGTCCCTCAGGGCCAATACGAAGCTCGCCGCGCCCAGCACACCCACGGCGGCGAGAATCCAGGGGACGGACCCATACCCGCCCTGTGCCTCCCAGATGAGCGCGACCGTGATGGGGCCAAGGGTGCGCGGCAGCACGGCGATCAGGCTGAGCGCGCCGGTCACCGCGCCATAGCCCTCGCGCCCCAGGATTTCGGCGGTCCCGGCGGCGCGGACGATGGTGAGCAGACCATCCGCCACTGCCCAGCAGAAGACGAAGGGCAGCAGCCAGACGAAGGCGGCCGGCGCGCCGCCCAGCCAGAGCAGCGCCATCGGCAGCAGCAGCATGGCTCCGAGCCCGACCCACCGCGTCGAAGCGCGGGAACCCGCGACGTAGAGGGCCGCGCGCGCCGCCACCTGCAAGGGGCCGTGCAGGGCCACCAGCAGGATCACGCTCGCCTCCGACAGCCCGGCTTCGCGCAGCAGCGGCACGAGATGCGCCCCGAGCGAGACGCCGATGAAGGCATGCGCGGCGAAGCACAGCGCGAGGCCCCAGAAGGCCGGGCGGCGCAGCGTGCGGCGGTAGGCCTCATCGCTGTTGCGCCGCTCATGCGGCGTCGGCGCCTGGGCCCCCGCGAATTGCCACCAGGCCGTCACCGCCGGCAGCAACTGCACTGCGGCCAGGATCCACAGCGCGCCGCGCCAACCGAAGCCGGCGATGAGCCCGGCCACCAGTGGCACGAAGATGGTGCCGGCGAAGCCGGTGACGAAGGTGATGGCGGTGATGACGCGCATGGGCTGCTTCGCCAGCGCCACCACCACCGCCATGGCCGGGCCCCAGAGCGCCGTCGCATGCGCCACGCCGAGGCCGATCCAGACGAGATAGAAGAGCCAGAGCTGATCCGTCATCGCCCAGGTGGCGAGCATGGCGCTGCCCAGCACGCTGCCCCAGGCGAGCGGCGCCTGGCCGCCATGCCGGTCCACCCAGCGGCCGACCGGGATGGCGAGGATGCCGGAGAGCAGGATGCCGATGGTGAAGGCGCCGTTGATCTCCGCCCGGCTCCAGCCCAGCGCCGCCTCCATCGGCTGCACCATCAGCGCGAAGGGGATGAAGAGCGTGCCCCAGCCGATGGTCTGGGTCAGGGCCGTCCCGAGAACGAGCGCGCGATCGGAGGTGCGGTTCACAACGGGATGAGGATGCCCCGATCCGCGTGAAAGCGCGAGAAGGTCTCGGGCGAAAGCCGCACATCGCGTTGCTGCGCCGCACCAATGCCCGAGGGGTTGTGGAAGCGCCAGCGTCCCGCCTCATCCGTGCCGAAGACCAGCACGAGATGCCCGCCCTTGCGGGGCGGCTCCACCTCCGGCGTGCGGATCGCGGCATGGACCGAGGCGATGTAGAATTCGCCGGGTGCCAGGCGCGGCATCGGCTCGTCCAGCACGATGCGCGCCGCGATCCCGCGCTCATTCAGCCAGCGCACGGCGCCGACATAGATCAGCCCGCGAATATCGCCATCCGGCTGCTCGACATAGCCGCCGAGCGGCTGCACGCCGCGGCGCAGATCATGGATCGTGTGATGCCGCCCGCGCGCGGCCATGGCCATCTTCAGGCAGGCCATCCCGCAGAGATGCTCGGCCCAGCGGGCATATTCGGCGATGTCGGCCGCACCGGATTCCGCCCAGCGCGGATCGGTCGCCGCATCGCGGCCGTCGAGAAATTCCCCCACCAGCTCGGGTGATTCCCATTGCGCGAAATAGGGCGGGATCACAGGGTCCTCCGGCGGGGATGCGGGCGGCGCCGTGGTGCAGCCCGCGAGCAGGGCGAGCACCGCGAGGCGCCGCCCCGCGTCAGCCATTCAGATGGCAGGCCGAGAAATGCCCGGGCGCGATCTCCCGCAGCTTCGGGACTTCGACCTTGCAGCGCTCTGTCGCATGCGGGCAGCGCGGATGGAAATGGCAGCCGCTGGGCGGGTTGAGCGGCGAGGGGATCTCGCCCTGCACCACCGCGAAGGCCCGCTTGCGCGCCTCGATCCGCGGCACGGACGACAACAGCGAGGACGTGTACGGGTGGTTCGGCCGCGCGAAGACCTCCTCCGCCGGCGCCTGCTCCACCACGCGGCCGAGATACATGATCACCACGCGGTCGCTCAGATGCTCCACCACGCCGAGGTCATGGCTGATGAAGAGATAGGTGAGGTCGAGCTCCGCGCGCAGCTTCATGAAGAGGTTGAGGATCTGCGCCTGGATCGACACGTCCAGCGCCGCCACCGCCTCGTCGCAGACGATGAATTCCGGCTTCACGGCGAGTGCGCGGGCGATGCCGATGCGCTGCCGCTGCCCGCCGGAGAACTGGTGCGGGTAGCGCTTCTTGAAGGCGGGATCGAGGCCGGCGCGGCGGATCTGCTCGTCCACATATTCATCGAACGCCGCACGCGTCGTGATGCCATGCACCAGCGGCGCCTCGCCCACGATGTCCTGCACCTTCATGCGCGGATTGAGCGAGGCGTAGGGGTCCTGGAAGATCATCTGGGCGCGGAGCTGCGCCTCCTTCTTCGCGGCCCCGGTCAGCGCGTTCACATCCGTGCCGCGCCACATCACCGTGCCCTCGGAGGGCGGCATGATGCCGGCGACGACGCGGCCCAGCGTGGACTTGCCGCAGCCGGACTCGCCCACGAGGCCGACCACCTCGCCCTTGCGGATGGAGAGGTTCACGCCATCCACCGCATGGACGACCTCCTCGCGCACGGGGGCACCGAGGCGCTTCGCGATCTTGCCGGCGAAGTCGAGCTTCTTCTCGAAGCGCTTGCTGATGCCGCGCAGCTCGATGATGGGCTGCTCGCTCATGCCGGCACCTCGTCCAGATGCGGGTGGATGCAGCGCGCCTGGCGGCCGGGCAGCAGCGCGCGCAGCGGCTGATCGGCCAGGCAGGCCTCATCCGCGCGCGGGCAGCGCGTGCGGAAGGCGCAGCCGGCGGGCAGCTTGAGCAGGGAGGGCGTCATGCCCGGAATCTGCCGCAGCGGCTCGCCCCGCTTGTTGCGGCTGGGGACGGAACCGATCAGGCCATGGGTGTAGGGGTGCAGCGGCCGGTCCAGCACTTCGGAGACCGGGCCATCCTCGACGACGCGGCCCGCATACATGACGGCGATGTCGTCGGCGAGGCCGGCGACGACCGAAAGGTCATGCGTGATCCAGATCAGGCTCGTGCCCGTATTGGCGGCGAGCTTCTGCACCTCCGCCAGGATCTGGCCCTGGATGGTCACGTCCAGCGCCGTGGTCGGCTCATCGGCGATGATGAGTTCCGGCCGGTGCAGCAGCGCGATGGCGATGGCCACGCGCTGGCGCATGCCGCCCGAGAACTGGTGCGGGTAGGATTTCAGCCGCTCATCCGGCGAGGGGATGCCGACCATGCCCAGCGCATCGCGCGCGCGCTGGCGGGCTTCCTCCTTGCTCACCTTCTCATGCGCCAGGACCGTCTCGATCATCTGCGTGTCCACCCGGAGCACCGGGTTCAGCGTCATCATCGGATCCTGGAAGATCATGGCGATGCGGTTGCCACGCAGGTGGCGCATCTCCTCCTCGCTGATCGTGGCGAGGTTGCGGCCCTGGTAGAGGATCTCGCCCTCCACCACGCGGCCCGGCGGATCCACCAGGCCGATGATGGAGAAGCCGGTCACGGTCTTGCCGGAGCCGGATTCACCCACGAGCCCCATGACCTTGCCGCGGCCCACGGTGAAGCTCACGCCGTCCACCGCCTTCACGATGCCGGCGCGGGTGAAGAAATGCGTGCGGAGGTTCCGCACTTCGAGTGTGGTTGTCATGAGAAAAAGCCTCCGGCGGCTGGGGCCTCAGGCCCCAGACCCCATTTGATTGGAAGGGGTCCGGGGCCCCCGGCCCCGGCCGCCGGAGGCCTTTTTTCTTTCTCTTCCATCACTTCTTCAGCCTCGGGTTGAGAACGTCCCTGAGGTGATCTCCCATGAGGTTGATGCTCACGATCGTGATCAGCAGCGCGATGCCCGGATAGAAGCTGATCCAGTATTTCCCGCTCAGCATGTACTCGTACCCATTGGCGATCAGCAGCCCGAGCGAGGGCTCGGTGATCGGCACGCCGAGGCCGAGGAAGGAGAGCGTCGCCTCCAGCGCGATGGCGCGCGCGATCTGGATGGTGCCCACCACGATGAGCGGCGGCAGGCAATTGGGCAGCAGATGCCGGAACAGGATGCGCGAGGTGGGCAAGGCGAGGCACTGCGCCGCCTCGATATATTCGCGCCGGCGCTCCACCAGGGCCGAGCCGCGCACGGTGCGCGCGTAATAGGCCCATTCCACGATCACCAGCGCGATGACCACGTTCATGATGCCCTTGCCGAGGAAGGCCAGGATCATCAGCGCGGCGAGGATGGTGGGGAAGGAAAGCTGCAGGTCCACCAGCCGCATGATCACGCTGTCGGTCCGCCCGCCCGCATAGGCCGCGAGCAGCCCGAGCGAGGCGCCGACGAGGCAGGCGATCAGCGCCGAACCCACGCCCACGGTGAGCGAGATGCGCAGCCCGTAGATGATGCCGGAGAGCATGTCGCGCCCCTGGTCATCCGTACCGAGCCAATGGACGATCCCCGAACCGCCCACGGCGCCCGGCTCCAGCCGCCCATCCATGATGTCGAGCTGCGCGAGGTCGTACGGGTTCTGCGGCGCGATCCAGGGCGCGAAGATCGCCAGCAGCGCGATGATGGTGAAGACCACCAGCCCGCCGACGGCGATCTTGCTCGCCATGAATTCGGAGACGAAGCGGCGGAAGGGCGTCTCCTCGCGCGCGGCCGCGGGCGCGGCAATGGTCACGTCGCTCATGCCTTGCCCTCCAGCCGGACGCGCGGATCGAGCGCGGAATAGAGCAGGTCCACGATCAGGTTGATGGTGATGAACATCAGCACGATGATCATGAGGTAGGCCACGATCACCGGGCGATCGAGCACGTTGATGCTGTCGATGATCAGCTTGCCCATGCCCGGCCAGGCGAAGACGCTCTCCGTCACCACCGAGAAGGCGATGGTGGAGCCGAGCTCTAGCCCGACTACGGTCACCACCGGGATCAGGATGTTCTTGAAGACGTGGACGAAGGTGACGCGCGCGGGCGAAAGACCCTTGGCGCGCGCGAACTTCACATAATCCATCAGCATCGTCTCCCGCACGCCGGAGCGCGTGAGGCGGATGACGAGGCTGATCTTGAACAAAGCGAGGTTGATCGCCGGCATGATGAGGTGGGAGAGGCCGTTGGCGGTCAGGAAGGACCATTGCAGGCCGAGGAAATAGGCCGTCTCGCCGCGCCCGGTGGAGGGTAGCCAACCCAGTTGCACGGCAAACACCATGATCAGCATGAGCCCCACCCAGAAGGTGGGCAGCGAGAAGCCGAGGATGCTGCCCGCCATGATCATCTTGGAGCCCGGGCTCTCCGGCCGCAGGCCCGCATACATGCCGAGCGGCAGGCCGATCAGCACCGAGATGAACATGGAGCCGAAGGCGAGCTCCAGCGTCGCCGGCATCTTCTGCAGGATGAGCTGCAAGGCCGGCTCATTGTAGACGAAGCTGCGGCCGAGATCGCCGTGCAGGGCGCGCCAGACGAAGACGCCGTATTGCTCCCAGAGCGGCAGGTCGAGACCCAGCGCCTGGATCGCGCGCTCGCGCTCCATCTGGTCCGCATCGGGCGAGATCAGGATCTCCACCGGATCGCCCACGGCATAGACGCCGATGAAGACGATCATGCTCATCGCGACGAGCACGAGGAACGACTGGGAAATCCGCCGCAGCAGATAGACGGTCATGTCGTCAGCGTGCCGCGGCGGGGCGGATATCCTGTGCCCGGGTCAGCTCATCCGCGCGCGAGGCATGCTGGAGGTTCCGCCGCATCGCCCAGATATTGGTCTGGATGTAGAGCGGCACGATGGCCACATCCTCGAAGGCGGCGCGCTGGGCGGCGATCAGCAGTTGCTCGCGCCGCGCATCGTCGATCTCGCGCAGCGCCTGCTCCAGCTGGGCATCAATCGCGCGGTTGCTGTAGCGGCCGCGGTTGCTGGCCCCCCAGCCGCGCTCGCGATCCGGCGTCGCGATCAGGTTGCGCAGCGGGTGCGAACCCTCGGGGTTGGAGCCCCAGCCGATGAGGAAGGCGGAGAACTCGCCACGGCCGGCGCGGGCCACGAAGGTGGTCCAGGGCTGCGCCTCGACCGCCGTGCGCACGCCGATGCGCGTCCACATCTGGCCGATGGCCTGGATCACGCGGCCGTCATTGGGGTAGCGGTCATTCGGCCCATGCAGGGTGATGCGGAAGCCGTTCGGGAAGCCCGCTTCGGCCAGCAGGCGGCGCGCACCCTCGGGGTCCGGCCGCTGGGCGGGGAAGTCATTGATGAAGGAGAAGATGCCGGGCGGGAAGAACTGTGCCGTCGGCGTGCCGGCCCCTTCCATCACGCGGTCCACGATGGCCTGGCGATCAATCGCCATGGACAGCGCGCGCCGCACGCGGATGTCGCGCAGCGGATTGCGCGGGATGGGGCGGCCTTCGGCGTCGGTCACGAAGGGCGAGGCCTCATCGCGGTGGTGGTCGAAGCTGAGATAGATCAGGCGCAGGCCCGTCACCTCGCTCATCGCGATGCGCTGATCGCCGCGCAGGCGCGTGAGGTCGGCCGTGGGAACCTGGTCGATGAACTCCACATCGCCCGCCAGCAGCGCCGCGGTGCGGGCGCTGTCATTGGTGATCATGCGGTAATTCACGCGGGCGAAGGCCGGGCGCTCGCCGAAATACTGCTCGTTGCGCTCGAACTCGATGCGGTCGCCCATGCGATGGCTGACCATGCGGTAGGGCCCGGTGCCGATGGCGGCACGGCCGGCGTTGAAATCCTCGGTGGTGACGCCCTGATGCGTCTCGCGGTCGAGGATGTAGAGGTTCGTCATGTCCTGCGGCAGCAGGGGATAGGGGCCGTTGGTGGTGATGCGCAGCGTGTGGCTGTCCACCACCTCCACATTGCGGATCGGGCGCACGAAGGCGGCGAAGCTGGACGGGCTGTTGGGCACGTTCGGCACGCGCTGGAAGGTGAAGACCACATCCTCTGCGGTGAATTCATTGCCGTTGTGGAAGCGCACCCCGCGCCGCAGCTTGAACTCCCAGACATCGGGCGCGATGGCCGTCCAGCTCTCGGCCAGGCCGGGCTGCATGCGCGCCTGGCCATCGGTGTTGATCAGCCGGTCGAAGATCATCGCCGCTACGGCGTTGTTGGGCGAAAGCTGGTGGAAATGCGGGTCCAGCGAGGTGACCGGGGCGCCGACCGCCATGTTCAGGGTCCGGTCCGCGGGTTGCGCCTGAAGGGGCGTCGCCAAGGAAAGCGCCCCCAGCAGGGCGAAGATTCTCCGGGTCCAGGCCATGTTTGTTCTCCCGAGGGGCACCGAATGAAGCGGCGTGTGTAGCAGCAAGATTACGCCGCAAGCTAGGTGGCCTTCACCTTTCTTGCGCTCCATATGAATGGCCGCATCCCGGACCCGCGCAGAAGGCGCGCGATTCGTTCGGATTTTGTGCTAGAGGGCGCGCATGAATACGCCTCCGCCCGCCATCGAGGCCCCGGTCGTCCCGCCGCGGCCGGACAAGCTCGCGCCCCCGCCGCCGCCCAAAAAGCGGCCGCCCTTCCGGCTGTTCGGAGGCTTCATCCGCAGCCTCTTCATCCTGGCCGCCGTCCTGGCGCTGGGCGGCGCGGTCGCGGCCTATGGCCTGTATCGCAGCCTGGAGGCTGGCCTGCCCGACTATCGCTGGCTGGCCGACTACTCGCCCCCGCAGATGAGCCGCATCTATGCCGGCGACAGCCGCCTGATGGCCGAACTGGCCGCAGAGCGCCGCGTCTTCGTGCCGATCGAGGCGATCCCGCGCCGCCTGCAACAGGCCTTCATCTCTGCCGAGGACCAGAATTTCGAGAGCCACCACGGCGTGGACCCGGCGGCGGTGATCCGCGCCATCATCACCAATATCGAGCAATACGGGACGGGCCGCCGCATGGTCGGCGCCTCCACCATCACCCAGCAGGTGGCGAAGAACATGCTGGTGGGCAGCGACCGCACGGTGCTGCGCAAGGCGCGCGAGGCGCTGCTGGCGATCCGCCTGGAAAACGCCCTGCCCAAATCCCGCATTCTCGAGATCTACCTGAACGAGATTTTCCTCGGCGCCCAGGCCTATGGCGTGGCCGCCGCCGCCCAGGCCTATTTCAACAAGTCGCTTGAGGAGCTGAGCCTCTCCGAGATGGCCTTCCTGGCGGCCCTGCCCAAGGCGCCCAACAACTACAATCCGCTGCGCTTCCCCGAGCAGGCCCGCATCCGCCGCAACTGGGTGCTCGAGCGCATGGTGGATGACCGCGTGATCACGGCCGAGGAGGCCGCCACCGCCCGCGCCGAGACCATCCTGGCCCGCCCCTTCCGCCGGCCGGAAGTCGTCCCCGTGGGTGGCCACTTCACCGAGGATGTGCGGCGCGAGCTGATCTCCCGCTTCGGGCAGGAGCAGACGCAGGGCGGCGGCCTTGTCGTCCGCACCAGTCTCGACCCCGCCCTCCAGGCCGCGACGGAGGTCGCGCTGCGCAACGGGTTGCTCGCCTTCGACCGCCGCCGCGGCGGCTGGCGCGGCCCGCTGGCGAAGAGCGCCCATGGCGCGACGGAATGGCTGCCCGCGCTGGAGGCTTTCGGCCGCCCGCCCGGCATGCTGCCTGAATGGCGCCAGGCCGTGGTGATCGAGCTGCGCGAGCGCGACGCCCGCGTGGGCTGGTTCGAGCGCGCCAACCCGCGTGCCCCCGCCGAGCCGCGCACCGGCACCATCCTGCTGGAGGATCTGGCCTGGGCCCGCCCCGTGCTGCCGAGCCAGGGCATTCAGCCCGTGCGCCTGGGCAACCCGCCGCGCCGCATGTCCGACGTGCTGGCGCTGGGTGACGTCGTGATGGTGGAGCCGGCGCCGGCCGCCGCACCGGCCGCCGGCGCCACGCCGCCGCGCAATGCGCCCGCGCCGCGCGCCGACCGCGTGCTGCTGCGCCAGATCCCGGATGTGGAGGGCGCCGTCGTCGCGCTCGACCCCAACACCGGCCGTGTTCTCGCCATGGCCGGCGGCTGGAGCTTCGAGCGCAGCCAGTTCAACCGCGCGAGCCAGGCGCTCAGGCAGCCCGGCTCCTCCTTCAAGCCTTATGTCTACATCTCGGCGCTGGAGCAGGGCATCCCGCCCAACCAGCGCTTCCTGGATGGCGGCGTCGAGATCGCCACCCCGCAGGGCGTCTGGCGGCCTGGCAATTACGGCGGCGGCTCCTCCGGCGGCTATGTCACCATGCGCAACGCGCTGGAGCGCAGCCTCAACCTCGTCACCGTCCGCATCGCGCAGGAGGTCGGCATGGATCGCGTGAGCGAGACGGCCGCCCGCTTCGGCGTGATCGAGAACATGCCGCGCTTCCTCTCGATGAGCCTGGGCGCCGGCGAGACGACTGTGCTGCGCCAGGCGGCGGCCTATGCGAGCTTCGTCAACGGCGGCAAGCGGGTGGAGCCCACGCTGATCGACAGCGTGCAGGACCAGCGCGGCCGCGTGATCTGGCGCAGCAGCAACCGCGATTGCGCCGGCTGCTCTTCCGGCCCCGAGGGCGGGCCGCCGCGATTCACCGACAATCGCCGGCAGATCGCGGACCCCATCGCCGCCTTCCAGATCACCAGCATCCTGCAGGGCGCGGTGCAGCGCGGCACGGGCGCGCGCGCCGGCGCCGGCCTGAACCGCCCCGTCGCGGGCAAGACCGGCACGACGGATGACTACAAGGACAATTGGTTCGTCGGCTTCACGCCGGATATCGTGATCGCCGTCTGGGTCGGCTATGATGATCCGCGCAGCCTGGGCCAAGGCGAGACCGGCGGCACCAATGCCGCGCCGATCTTCCGCGAGGTGCTGGCCGCCGCCCTGCAGGGCAGCCCCGCCGTGCCCTTCCGCGCGCCGCCGGGCGTGGCGCTGGTCCGCATCCAGACCGATCGCGGCGAGACCATCCTGGAGGCCTTCCGGCCGGGGACGGAAAATTCCGCCACCATGCCGACGGAAATGGGCTCGGGCGCGGCCGCCCGGGTGGACAGCGGGCTGGGCGGGCTCTACTGAACCGCCATGCGCGCAGACGCCCTCCAGCTCCAAGAGCAGATCACCGCTTCGGTGTCCCTGCTGAGGAGGCATCTTTGACTGGGATGCCTCCCTCATCCGCCTCGCCGAACTGAACGCGCGAGCCGAAGACCCC
Organism: Roseococcus sp. SDR; assembly: GCF_019083995.1. Classification (GTDB taxonomy): domain Bacteria; phylum Pseudomonadota; class Alphaproteobacteria; order Acetobacterales; family Acetobacteraceae; genus Roseococcus. The sequence goes on along the minus strand of NZ_JAHRCU010000007.1, from coordinate 155,784 downwards.
TCCCTGTGGAATGACGCCGCCGAAGCCTCCAAGGTGATGCGCGAGCGCACCCGCCTGGCGGACCAGATCGAGGGCGTGCAGCGCCTCGAACAGGCCGTGGCGGATGCGATCGAGCTCATCGAGCTGGCCGAGGCCGAGGATGACACGGCCACGGCCGATGCCGCGGTCGCGGACCTCGAAAACTTTGCCGCCGAGGCGAAGCGCCGGGAGATCGAAAGCCTGCTCTCGGGCGAGGCGGACGGGAACGACGCCTATCTCGAAGTCAATGCCGGCGCCGGCGGCACCGAGGCGCAGGACTGGGCTGAGATGCTCATGCGCATGTACATGCGCTGGGCCGAGCGCCGCGGCTACAAGGTGACGGTGACCGAGCAGTCGGAAGGCGAAGAGGCGGGCATCAAATCCGCCACGCTGCAGGTCACCGGCCCCAACGCCTTCGGCTGGCTCAAGACCGAGACCGGTGTCCATCGGCTGGTGCGGATCAGCCCCTTCGGCGGCAATGACAAGCGGCAGACCAGCTTCGCCAGCGTCTATGTCTATCCCGTGATCGACGACAAGATCGAGATCGAGATCAACCCGGCCGACCTCAAGACCGACACCTTCCGCGCCTCCGGCGCCGGCGGGCAGCACGTGAACAAGACCGAATCGGGCGTGCGCTTCACGCATATCCCGACGGGTATCGTCGCCGCGTCGACGCAGGACCGCTCGCAGCACCGCAACCGCGTCATCGCCATGGAAATGCTGAAGGCGCGCCTCTACGAGCTGGAACTCCGCAAGCGCGAGGCGATCACCGACGGCATCGAGGCCGGCAAGACCGATATCGGCTGGGGCCACCAGATCCGCAACTACGTGCTGCAGCCCTATCAGCTGGTGAAGGACCTCCGCTCCGGCCTCGAGAAGGGCAATCCTTCGGCCGTGCTGGATGGGGATCTGGATGACTTCATGGCGGCCGCACTCGCGGCACGCGTGGGGAATACGCGGTCGGATGCCAGCGCCAATGCGCGGTAACCAGGGGCGCTGCCCCTGGACCCCGGCAGGAACCTTAGGTTCCTGCACCTCCCGCCCATGAAATGGCTGAAGTCGCCCGTGGCCATGCCGCGGGGAAAGCGCGTCTATGCCATTGGCGATGTGCATGGGTGTGCGGAGAAGCTGCGCGAACTTCACGCGCTGATCCGCGCGGATCTAGCCGAAAACCCCACCTCCGGCGCGCTGCTCATCCATCTGGGCGATTTCATCGACCGCGGGCCCGACAGCGCGGGCGCCATCGAACTGGCGATCAACTTCGACGCATGTCCCGTGGTGAACCTGCGCGGCAATCATGAGGCGACGCTGCTCGCCGCGCTGGATGGCGATGCGCCCAGCGCCACGGACTGGATGTATTACGGCGGGCGCGAAGCCCTGGTGAGCTGGGGAATGGCCGAACACGCCCCGCGCGAAAGTTGGGCCACCGGCATCCCGGCGCATCACATCGCCTTCCTGCGCGGCCTCACGCTCTCGCACCGCGTCGGCCCCTATTTCTTCGCCCATGCGGGCGTGCGGCCCGGCGTGCCGCTCGATGCGCAATCCCCCGATGACCTGATGCGCATCCGCGGCGCCTTCCTCGACAGCGAGGCCGATCACGGCGCCTTCATCGTGCATGGCCACACGCCCGTGCGCGAGCGCGTGGCCGATCTGCGCGAGAACCGCATCAACCTCGACACCGGCGCCGTCTTCGGCGGCGTGCTGACCTGCGGTGTCTTCGAGGAAGACCGGATCGGCCTGCTCACGGCCTGAGGCAGGCGCCGACCAGGCCCTCCACCAGCGCCGCCTCCGCTGCTTCCAGCCCCGCCTCGCCCGCCAGCACCGGCCCGGCCTGCTCGGCCGCCAGCGCCGCGAAGCCATGCACGCCCGACCAGGCGAGGACCATGCGCGCATGGCGCTCGGCCGCGTCCAGATGCGGCGTGCCGGCGGCGATGGCCTCGGCCAGGGGCTGCCAGGCGGCTGCCTGCGCGGCGCAGAGGGCCGGGTTTGTGCCATCCACCAGATCGGCCCGCATCATCAGGCGGAAATGGCCGGGATTCTCCCGCGCGAAGCCCAGATAGCCCTGGCCCGAAGCCGCGAGCTGCGCCGCCGGATCCCGCGCCGCCGCCGCCATGGCCGCGCGCTGCGCTGTGGCGAGGCGCTGATAGCCCTCGGTGGCGAAGGCGGTCAGCAGCCCGCGCTTGTCGCCGAAATGCGGCGCGGCGGCGCTATGCGCCACGCCGGCCCGGCGCGCGAGGTCCCGCAGGGAGAGCGCCTCGGGCGGATCCTCGCGAAGCGCCTCGGCCAGGGCATCGAGCAGGGCGCGGCGCAGATCGCCATGGTGGAAGCGCCCGGGCGGCTTGGGGGTGACGGCCATGCCCACCCGTATCGCGCCGCAGCCGGAACTTGACAATGGTCAGTTCGCGGCGATATCGACAACTTACCATTGGACAGACACGCGATGACGCCCGAGACCCTCTTCACCCTTGCCAATACGCTGGCGCTGGCCGGCTGGGTGGCGCTGCTGCTCTTCCCGCATCGGCGCGGTGTGAACTGGGCGCTGTGTGGCCTGGCGCTGCCGGTCACCTTCGCGCTGGCCTATGGCGTGGTGCTGACCTTCGCCATGCCGTCGGCGGAGGGCGGCTTCTCCAGCCTGGCCGGCGTGGCCGCGCTTTTCGCCTCGCCCTGGGTGCTGCTGGCCGGCTGGCTGCATTACCTGGCCTTCGATCTCTTCCTCGGCGCCTGGATGGCCCGGCGCGCGACGGCGGAGGGGCTGCCGCGCTGGGTCCTCTGGCTGGCCCTGCCGCCCACCTTCCTGCTCGGGCCGCTGGGCCTGCTCATCTTCCTCGGCCTGCGACGCGTGGTGCGATGAGCATGCTGGCGGAACTGCATCGCCGGCAGCCGGATTTCGCGCGGGCCGGCTGGGTGGCCCTCGCATGGCTGCTCGCCTGCCTCGTGCTGGCAGCACTGGACCCAAGGCTGTTCGACGGCGTCTCGGTCTGGGTGAAGCCGGCGAAATTCGCCGCCTCCTTCGTTGCCTGGTTCTGGACGCTGGCCTGGTTCTGGCCGGCGCTTTCGCCTGCGCAGCAGGCGGGGCGCCTCGCGCACGCGGTGGTCCTGATGATGCTGGCCATGGCGCTGTTCGAGCAGGGCTGGATCACCTGGCGCGCGGCCTGGGGCGCGCCGTCCCATTTCGCGCGCGATGGGATGGGTGCGGTGGTCTATGCCCTGATGGGCCTGGGCGCCACGCTGCTGGTGGCAGGGGCGGCCCTGCTGGGGCTGATGATCCTCTGGCGCGGCAATCCCGCCGTGCCGCGCCCCTCGCGCCTCGCGGCCGGGCTGGGCCTCCTCCTGACGGGCGTGCTGGGTGGCGTCACGGGCTTTGCCATCGGCGGGCAGGGCTCGGCCTGGGTGGCGGGCGGCAGCAATGCCGCAGGCTGGCCGCCCTTCTACTGGAACTTCACGGCGGGGGATCTGCGCGTGGCGCATTTTCTCGCCATCCACGCCATGCAGGCCATCCCGCTCGCCGTCTGGCTCTGGCCGCGGGCGATGGTGGCCTGGGGCGCGGCCGCCGGCTGGGCAGGGATGACGTGGGGTGCGCTGCTTCTGGCGCGCGCCGCATGAAAAAGGGCCCGGCGGATCGCTCCGCCGGGCCCCGATTCAAGGCATTGCGTGTGGCGTCGCCGCCGGTCAGCCAGGCACCCCAACAGGGGCGGTCATCCAGGCCACGGAAACGGCGTCGGCCATGCTGCAATGAGACACTGGATCACCTCCTTTCGGTTGTTGACCCCATGAAGGTGGCGATCCGCGTCGCGCCGCGCAAGGAAAAACGCGTCAGCCCCTGATCCCGCTGCGCAGCACATGCTTCTGGATCTTGCCCGTGCTGGTCTTGGGCAGCTCCTGGAAGAGGATGCGCTTGGGCGCCTTGAATCCGGCCAGAATGCTGCGGCAATGCGCGATGATCTCGGCCTCGGTCGCGCTCATCCCCGCCCGCAGCTCGACGAAGGCGCAGGGTACCTCGCCCCATTTCTCGTCCGGCTGCGCCACCACGGCGGCCAGCGCCACCGCCGGATGCTTGTACAAAGCGTCTTCCACCTCGATGGAGGAGATGTTCTCGCCGCCCGAGATGATGATGTCCTTCGAGCGGTCGCGCAGCTGGATGTAGCCATCGGGATATTTCACCGCGAGGTCGCCCGAATGGAACCAGCCGCCGGCGAAGGCGGCGTCGGTCGCGGGCTTGTCCTTCAGATAGCCCTTCATGACGACATTGCCGCGGAACATCACCTCGCCCATCGCGACGCCATCCGCCGGGATGGGCGTCATGGTCTCGGGGTCCATCACGTCCAGGCCTTCCAGCGGCACGTAGCGCACCCCCTGCCGCGCCATGAGTTTCGCCTGCTCGGCGGGCGGGGCGTTGTTCCAGTCGGCGTGCCATTCATTGGTGACGGCGGGGCCATAGACCTCGGTCAGGCCATAGACATGCAGCACGGCGAAGCCCGCCGCGCGCATGGCGGCCAGCACGGCTTCGGGCGGCGGCGCGCCGGCGACGACGAAGGTGACCGAGCCGGGCAGGGCGCGCTTCTCGGCCTCGGGTGTGGCCAGCAGCGTGCCCATCACGATGGGCGCGCCGCACATATGCGTCACGCCGTGCTCCGCGATCAGCGACCACATGGCCGGCCCCCGCACCGCGCGCAGGCAGACATGCGTGCCCGCCATCGCCGTGATGGTCCAGGGGAAGCACCAGCCATTGCAGTGGAACATGGGCAGCGTCCAGAGATAGACCGGATGCCGCCCCATTCCCGCCGAGAGCACATTGCCGATGGCGAGCAGCTGCGCGCCGCGATGGTGGTACACCACGCCCTTCGGCTTGCCTGTCGTGCCGGAAGTGTAGTTCAGCGCGATGGCGTCCCATTCGTCGCGCGGCAAAGGCCAGGCGAATTCCTCGCTGCCCTCGCTGAGCAGCGCCTCGTAATCCAAGCCGCCCAGCGTGTCGTCCGAGGGCGCCTCGCTGTCATTCACCTCGATGATGGTGGGCTTGCTCGTGCACTGCACCAGCGCGGCGCGCAGCACAGGCACGAACTCCCGGTCGACGATGAGGATCTTCGCCTCGCCATGATCGAGGATATAGGCGATGGTCGCGGCATCGAGGCGCGTGTTGATCGTGTTCAGCACGCAGCCGGCCATGGGCACGCCGTAATGGCATTCCAGCATGGCGGGCGTGTTCGGCAGCAGCGCCGCCACCGTATCGCCACGCCCGAGCCCGCGATTGTGCAGCGCATGCGCGAGCTTCACGCAGCGCATGCGCAGCTCGGCATAGGAGCGGCGCAGCGCGCCATGGACCACGGCGACATGGCCGGGAAACACCTCGGCCGTCCGTTCCAGGAAGAGCAGCGGCGTCAGGGGCTGGTGGTTGGCGGCGACGCGGGGAAGGGCATCGTAATCGGAAGCGGCCATGGGGTTATCTATCCTGCCAAACCGGCGCGCGCTTGCCGAGGAAGGCGCCGATGCCCTCCTCCGCGTCCGCCGCCATCATGTTCTCGACCATCACGGCGCTCGCCGCGTCATAGGCTTCGTGGAGCGGCAGCCCGCATTGCGCATTGAAGCCCCGCTTGCCCATCCGCACCGTCACTTGCGAGCGCGCGGCGATGCTGGAAGCGAGCGTCAGCGCCTCGGCCCGCGCATCCTCGGCGATGCGGTTGATGAGGCCGAGCTCGCGCGCCTCTTCCGCATGCACCCAGCGGCCGGTCAGCAGCATCTCCATCGCCGCCTTGCGCGGGATGGCGCGCGCGACGGCGACGGCGGGTGTCGAGCAGAAGAGCGCGATATCCACGCCCGGCGTGCAGAAGCGGCTCTCTGGCGTGGCGACGGCGAGATCGCAGCTCGCCACCAGCTGGCAGCCCGCGGCGGTGGCCACACCCTCGACGGCGGCGATGACCGGCACCGGGTGGTTCACCACCTGCTGCATCACCTGGCTGCACAGCGCCATGGTGCGGGCGAAGAAGGCGCGCCCGCCATCCGCCTCGGCACGGGCCGCCGTCAGCTCGCGCAGGTCATGCCCCGCCGAGAAGGCCGGGCCATTCGCCGCCAGCACGACGCAGCGCGCATCCTCCGCCGCCTGGAGCGCCTCGCGCAGCGTCTCCAGCAGCGCGATGCTCAGCGCGTTGCGGGCGGCCGGCCGGTCCAGCGTGATCACCGCCACGCCGTTGTTGTGGCGCTCGGTGACGATCATCGACCCAGCACCCCGGCGATCTCGTCGAGGATCAGCGGATCATCGATGGTGGGCGGCACCGCATAGGTCTCCCCATCGGCGATCTTGCGGATGGTCGCGCGCAGGATCTTCCCCGAGCGCGTCTTGGGCAGGCGCTGCACCACCCGCGCCTCCTTGAAGGCGGCGACGGGGCCGATGCGGTCACGCACCAGCTTCACCAGCTCCTTCGCCACGTCGTCGGCGTCGCGCGCCGCACCCGCCTTGAGCACGACGAGCCCGAGCGGCGCCTGGCCCTTCAGCGCATCGGCGATGCCCACCACGGCGCATTCCGCGACATCGGGGTGCGCGGCCAGCACCTCTTCCATGGCGCCCGTGGAAAGGCGGTGGCCGGCCACATTGATGATGTCATCCGTGCGGCCCATCACCCAGACGAAGCCCTCCTCATCCACCATTCCCGCGTCGGAGCTGTCGTAGAAGCCGGGGAAGGTGGAGAGATAGGCCTCGCGGTAGCGCTGCTCGGCGTTCCAGAGCGTGGGCGCGCAGCCCGGCGGCAGCGGCAGCTTCACCACCAGCGCGCCGTTCTCGCCGCGCGGCACCTCATTGCCCTCGGAATCCAGCGCGCGCACATCGAAGCCGGGCGTCGGCTTGCCACCCGATCCCGGGCGCGGCTCGAACAACCCGAAGCCGCGGAAGCCCGCGGTGATCGGCCAGCCTGTCTCGGTCTGCCACCAATGATCCACCACGGGGATGCCGAGCTGTTCCGCCGCCCAGAGCGCGGTGGGCGGGTCGCAACGCTCGCCGGCGAGATACAGCGCCTCCAGCTTGGAGAGGTCGTATTTCCGCATGAGCGCCGCCTCCGGATCCTCCTTGCGGATGGCGCGGATGGCGGTGGGCGCGGTGAAGAGCAGGCGCACACCATGCTCCGCGCAGACGCGCCAGAAGGTGCCGGCATCGGGCGTGCCCACCGGCTTCCCCTCGAACAGGATGGTGGTGCAGCCCGCCAGCAGCGGCGCATAGACGATGTAGGAATGGCCGACGACCCAGCCGACATCGGAGGCGGCCCAATACACATCGCCCGCCTGCACGCCATAGATCATGGACATGGAGTGGTGGAGCGCGACCGCATGCCCGCCATTGTCGCGCACGATGCCCTTGGGCTTCCCGGTCGTGCCGCTGGTGTAGAGGATGTAGAGCGGGTCCGTCGCGGCCACATCCACGCAAGGATGCGGCGCGCCGGCAGCCTCTTCCGCCGCGTAGTCGAAGTCGCGCCCGGCGGTCATCGCTGCTTCCGCCTGCGGCCGTTGCAGGATCACGCAGAAATCCGGCTTGTGCGCCGACATGCCGATGGCGGCATCGAGCAGCGGCTTGTAGGCGATGACGCGGCCCGGCTCGAGCCCGCAGGAGGCGCTGATGACGGCCTTGGGCGTCGCATCCGTGATGCGCGCGGCGAGCTCCGCCGCGGCAAACCCGCCGAAGACCACGGAATGGATGGCGCCGAGCCGCGCGCAGGCCAGCATGGCGATGGCCGCCTCCGGCACCATGGGCATGTAGATGATGACGCGGTCGCCCTTCGTGACGCCCCGCGCGGCGAGCGCGCCGGCCAGCCGCGCGGTTCGGTCCCGCAATTCGGTGTAGGAGATCTCCGCCTGGGCGCCGGTGATCGGGCTGTCATAGATCAGCGCCGTCTGCGCGCCGCGTCCGGCCTCCACATGGCGGTCCAGCGCATTGTGGCAGGTGTTCAGAATGCCATCGGCGAACCAGCGACCGAAGAGGCCCTGGGATGCATCCAGCGCGCGGCTCGGTGGCCGGCTCCAGGCGAGGCCCTCGGCGGCTTTCAGCCAATACCCCTCGGGGTCGTTGCGCCATTGCGCCACCGCGGCATCATAGGCCGTCATGCGTCGTCTCCCTCTTTGGCCCTGAAAATGCGCCCATGGGCGTTGCCTCGCAAGCGGGACGGCCGCACCATCCCAGCATGAGAACCCGTTTCGCGGCCCTGCCCGGCAATCTCAGGGGTGCGATCCTCATGTCCCTGGGCGGTGTGCTCTTCGCCACGGAGGCGCTCTTCATCCGCTGGATGAGCGACCGCGGCATCCCCGTCACCACCCAGCTCTTCGCGCGCTCCATCGGCCAGCTCATCTGGGTGCTGCCGCTGATCCTGGCGGCCGGGCTCGCCGTGTTCCGCACGCAGCGGCTGGGCATGCACCTGCTGCGCGGCGGCTGCTCCGCCGCCACCTGGGGCTTCTACTTCCTCTCCTTCGCCTTCCTCGATCTCACCACCGCCACCGTCCTCTCCTTCACCAACGTCATGTTCACCACGATCCTGGCCCGTCCTGTGCTGGGCGAGCGGGTGGATGCGGCGCGCTGGGCCGGCACGATGCTGGGCTTCGTCGGCATCGCGGTGATGCTGCGGCCCGGCACCGACATCCCGCTGCTGGGCGCGCTGGTGGCGCTCGCCGCCGCGCTCTCCTGGTGCGGCATCACGCTCACCTCGCGCAGCCTCTCGCGCACCGAGAGCACGCAGACCGTGCTGGCCTGGGTGGGCATCATCACCAGTGCCTGCGTGGCGCCCTTCGCCATCGCCTATTGGCAGCCCATCGGCGTCGTGGACCTGCTGATCCTCGCCGTCTTCGGCCTGGTGACGCCCGGCATCATCTGGCTGGTGACCGAGGCGCTGCGCGCGGGCGAGGCGAGCGCGGTCGCCCCCTTCCAATATCTGCGCCTCGTCGTCATCGCGGCTTTCGGCTGGGTGCTCTTCGGCGAGGTGCCGGATGGCTGGACCTGGCTGGGTGCGCTGATCATCCTCAGCGGCGCCGTGATCATCACCGTCAGCGAGGCGCGCCGGCGGTGACCCTGCTCCTGCAAGCCGCGCCGCTGCTGGCGCTGTTGCTCCTGCTCGCCACGGGCCGCATGGGGCCGCTCGCCGCCTGCGGCGTGGCGCTGGCCCTGGCCATCCCCGCGATCGCGCTCACCCTGCCCGCCGATGCGGGTCTGCCCGCTTTCCTGGCCGATGCCACGCTGCGCGCCGCCTTCCTGGCCTTGCAGCCGATGGCCGTGGTGGCCGGCGGGCTGCTGTTCCATGCGGCCGTGCAGCAGACGGCCGATGCCGCGCCGCGCGAGGCTAATGCGGCGCGAATCTTCGCGGTCACGCTGCCCATGGGCTGCTTCCTGGAATCCGTCACGGGCTTCGCCGTCGGCGCCGTCTTCGCGCTGGCCGCCTTGCGCGCCATGGGGGTGGGCGGTGCGGCCGCCATCGCCCTCTCCCTCCAGGGGCTGGTCATGGTGCCATGGGGCGGGCTGGGCCCTGGCACCTCGCTCGGTGCCGTCCTGGCGGGCGTGCCGGCGCAGCAGGCCGTGGCGCTGACCGCCTGGCCCAATGCCGCCTGGATCATCCTGCTCACGCCGGTGATGTGGTGGCTTCAGGCCATGGCCGGCGTGGTGGTGACCGGGCGCGAGAAGGCGATGCAGGCGCTGATGCTGGCCGTGCTGGCGGTGCTGCTGGTGGCACTGCACCCCATCCTCCCCTTCGAGGTGATCGGCGTCGTCGCCTCGGGCCTTGTCACCATCTGGGCGCTGTGGCGCGCCGACCCCCCGCGTGACCTCGGCGCCGCGCTGCGGATGAGCTGGCCCTACCTCCTGCTGACGGCCGCCCTTCTCGGCGCGCGGCTGGTGCCCGACCCTCCGGCGCTGCGCCCCTTCGCGGAACTGCCCGCCTTTCCGATGACGCATGTGGCCGTCGTGCTCTGGCTGGTCTCTGGCGGGCTGCTGCTGGCGCGGCGGGATGGCGTGTCACGCGCGGCGGCGGCACTCAAACGCGCGCAGAAGCCGGCCCTGGCCATGCTGCTCTATGTCACGCTCGGGCGCTGGCTCGCCAGCAGCGGGGTGGCCCTTGCCCTGGCCACCGCGCTGATCGAGGGCAAGGGCGATCTCGCCGCCTATGCCATCGTGCCGCTCGGCTTCGTCTCGGGCTTCATCACCGGCAGCAATGTGGGCGCCAATGCCGCGCTGATGCCGGTGCAGGCCGCCCTCGGCCAGGTGCTGGGGCTGCCCGTGCTGCTCGCCCCCGCGCTGCACAATTTCGCGGGTGCCGCGGGCGCGGGCATGAGCATCGCGGGCACGGCCATGCTCTGCGCCCTGCTGGCCGATGGCACGCGGCCGGTGCAAGTCTGGCGGCTGATGCTGCCATCCATCGCGCTGGTGATGCTCTGTGGCACGCTGGCCCTGATCGCCATGAGGTGACGCCATGTCCGACTGGACCAAAGCCCAACGCCTGCTGGCGAAGGACCCCGCGCTGAAGCCGCTGGTCAAGCGGATCGGCCCTTGCACCCTCGTGCCCCTGCAGCGCGAGCCCTATGAGGCGCTGGTGCGCGCCATCGCCCACCAGCAGGTGCATGGCCGCGCGGCGGAGGCGATGCTGAACCGCTTCTGCGCCCTGCATGAGGGCGAGGGCTTCCCCCCGGCCGAGTTCGTGCTGGCCCTCCCGCCCGAGGCGCTGCGCGGCTGCGGCTTCTCCGGCTCCAAGGTGCTGGCGATCCAGGACATCGCGGCGAAGACGCGCGAGGGCCTGGTGCCGACGCTGGAGGAGGCGGCCTCCATTCCCGATGCCGCGCTGATCGAGCGCCTGGTCGCCATTCGCGGCGTGGGGCGCTGGACGGTGGAGATGCTGCTGATCTTCACCCTCGGCCGCACCGACATCCTGCCAGTGGATGATTTCGGCGTGCGCGAGGGCTGGAAGCTGTTGAACAAGCTGGAGGCGCAGCCCAAGCCCCGCGAACTCGCCGCGATCGGCGAGGCCTGGAAGCCCTTTCGCAGCATCGCCGCCTGGTATCTCTGGCGCGCGGCGGATGAGGGGAAGAAGGTGAAGGTCAGCGCCGTATAGCGGGCGCCGGCGTGTTGGTCTGCCGCAGGTCGTCATAGAGCCCGGTCTGCCCACGCGCGCAGGCGCCCTCGGCCAGCATGCGGCGATACCCGGCGCTGGTGGGAACACAGGCGCGTGAGAGCCCGACGCGGTTCTGCCCGGTGGCGTTGCGCACATCGTTGATGAAGCGGTTCACCTCGGCATAGGCCGTGTTCTTCTCGGGCGTGGATTTGTTCGAGGCGGCGATGCAGGCGCGCCAGGCCCGCACCTGCTCATTGCAGTTCGCATCGCCCGTGGTGTCGGGCGCGGGGGTGGAGGGCGGCGGCGGTGCGGCGGCCGGTCGGCCCTGCTGAGCGGCGGCACCCAGGGGGGCAAGAACCAGGAGGGTCAGGAGCAGCCGCAGCATGGACTTCCTCAATTCGTTGGGATGGTCCCAATTTTGATCCGCGCGACCCGGTCTGTCCAGTTTAATCCCGTTCCGGTCCGGGCGGGACGGCCCGCATCCGGCCCCCATGCTCCACATGCACGATGGCCACGGGCAGCTCGCGCCAGGTGAGGAGCGCCTCGGCCGAGGCCTCGTGCCGCAGCGCCTCGGTCGCCGTGTCGAGCGGCCTGGGCATGGGCGCCGGCCGCGTCAGGCGCCGCCGCAGCACCCAGACCGAGCCCCAGAGGATGAGCCAGAGCATGAGCAGGCCGACGGCCACCCAATAGGGCTGCATGCGCCGCCAATGCTCGCGGAAATCGAGTGGTGGGATCTCGTCCCGCAGGCCGAGCAGCAGCAGGATCTCGGCGCTGAGCGTCAGCAGCGCGTGGCGGCAGAGCAGGGCCAGAAGCAGCCACATGGAGAGGGTAAGAAGCCAGTCGCGCCAGACCATCCAGCGCGGCTGCGCGGCCGCGGTGATGAGCGGCGGCCAGGGGGTGATGGGCGGCAGCCCGCTCATCGGATGCCTCGGTCGGGGCTCACCCAGGTGGTCGCGGCGTTGCGTGGCTTGAGCGCGGCGCGCGGCAGGGCCACGGCGGTGGTCAGCGTCTGCAGCAGCCAGAAGACCAGCGGGTACCAGATGATCCAGAAGAGGCTGCCGAGAAGACCCTTCTCGTAGCGCCGCTCGATCGTCAGGCTCACCACGGATTGCAGCAGGTAGGTGACGGTCAGCGTGATGCCGAACCATTGCGGGATGAGGCCGAAGCCCGGCACGAAGGGCACGGGGTCCAGTCCCACGCCGCGCAGCACGCCCACCAGCAGCGTCAGCAGCATGGCATAGGCCCAGACCACGCTCAGCACATAGTTCAGGTAGACCGGGATCATGCCCGGCGCCTGGCCGCGCAGCACAGGCATGAAGTAGTCCAGCATCATCTGCGAGCCGCCCTCGGCCCAGCGCAGCCGCTGCTTCCACAAGCCGCGCAGCGTCTCGGGCATCAGGATCCAGACGATGGCATTGGGCTCATAGACCACGCGCCAGCCGGCCATCTGCACCCGCCAGGTCACGTCGATGTCGTCCGTCAATGTGCGCGTGTTCCACCAGCCGGCCTCGTGCAGGGCACGCTTGCGGAAGGCGCAGATCACGCCCGAGACGGTGAAGAGCCGCCCATAGGTCGCTTGCGCCCGCTTGATCAGGCCGATGATGGCCGAGAACTCGCCCACCTGCAGCCGGCCCAGGATGCTGGTGCGGTTGCGGATGCGCGGATTGCCGGTGAGCGCGCCCACGGTGGGCGCCTGGAACATGTGGGCGATCCAGCGCAGCGCGTGCGGGTCGAGCAGCGCGTCACCATCGATGCAGACGATGATCTCATGCTTCGCCAGCAGCGCGCCGGCATTCATTGCCATGGCCTTGCCCTGGTTCTTCGCCAGATGCACCACGCGCAGATTGGGAATGAGGGTGGCGAGGCGCTCGAGCTCGGCCGCGGTGTTGTCGCGGCTGCCGTCATTCACCGCGATGATCTCGAAATCCGGGTAATCCACCGCGGCCGCGGCGGCGAAGGTCTCGTGCGCGTTCTCCTCCTCATTGTAGCAGGGCACGATGACGGAGATGCCCGGATAGTGCTTCAGCGGCGGAGGCTGGTCGGGCGGGGGCAGCTTCGCCTCGCGATAGAGCGCGTAGAAGATGCCGCCGGCCATCCAGTACCAGGCCATGACGAAGGGATAGCCGAAGCAGAGCACCGGTATGCCCGCGATGATGGCGAAGAGTGCGTCTTCCAGCACGCTCAGGGCCTCAGCGGATAGGCGGCGGAGGAGAAGGCGGGCCCGCGCCGGGCGGCATCGGCCAGCGCCGCCGCGCCGTCGGCGCAATAGGCGAGGCCGGTGACCCCTGTGGCCTGCACGGCGCGCAACGCGGCCACCGGACGCGCGGCGGGCGCGAGATCCATCAGCAGGCGCGAACGTGCGACGGGCGCGGCCCAGCCGGAATCGCCGAGCGGGACCTGAGCGCGGAGAACCAGGTCGGCCAACGGCGCGGGCCAGGTGCCGGCCTGCGGCGTGGCCTCGCTCGTCACCATCAGGCGCAACCCGGGGCGCAGGGCCTCGGCGCGGCGCATGGCGGCCAGCGCCGTGGCGCCGCGCGCATCCAGCGTGACGGGCGCAGCGCGGCGCTGCCGCACCACCCAGGCCGCGGGATCGAGCGGCGGGCCTGGCACGGCGGCGGCGAGGCCGCCCGCGCCCTCCAGCATCAGCCCGTCCGCCATGGCGTGGCGCAGTGCATCCGCCACGAGGTCCGGGATGCGCGCCTCGCCGAGCGTCGCCGCGACGGCGTCGAGCGGCACGCGCACATAGGCATCCGCCCCGCCGCGCGTGCGGATCTGCCAGACGAGCCGGCCCAGGATGTCGGCGCCATGGGGCGTGAGGCGCGAGGGATACCAGGCGGGCCCCAGGCCGCCATCCGCCGCGCGCGCGTGGCTGTCGAGCGCGACCAGGTTGGGGCCGAGCCGGCGGATCGCCTCGATCATCTCGCCCAGCTTCGCGTCCTGCGCCGCCATGTCGCCGGCGGCGGCGACCACGCCGGGGTCGAGGCAGAGCAGGCGCAGCGCGGGCGGCGATTCCTCGCGGAAGCGCAGATTGTTCGCCAGCGCCGCGAGATCCGGCGCCTGGCTCGGGTAGAAGCGGCCGATGGTGAGCGGGCGCCGGGCATCCGCGGGCTCGGGGTCGAGCGTCAGCGTGAAGCGGAAGCCGGCCGCCTGCGCGGCCTCCAGCGCCGGGCCGGAGTAGCGCCCGAAGGGCCAGACCAGCGCGCGCGGCGCCCGGCCCAGCTCGCGCCGCAACTGCGCGGCGGAGCGGCGGAGATCCTGCTCCACGCGGCGGCGCAGGGCGGCGTCATCCTCGTAGCGGCCGGTCGCGGCGTCATAGGCCCAGGCAGCGGCGGCGGGCAGCAGATTGCCCTGCGGATTGCCCAGCACCGTGCTGTGCAGCCCATAGCTGTGCGAGGCGAATTCGACGAGGCCCGAGGCCTGCATCTCCCGCGCCTCGGCCCAGGTGATGAAGTCGCTGCGCAGGCGCGGCTGGTCGCCATACATCACCGTGCCGCCCTCCGGCACCGCCATCCAATCGCCGACCAGCGCGAAGACCGCCGGGTAGCGATAGGCCAGCAGCAGCGGAAAGACGCGGGTATAGGTGCTGCGATAGCCGTCATCGAAGGTGATGAGGATGGCGCGTTCCGGCAACGGGCGGCGGCCTTCGCGCGCGGCGGCGATGTCGTCCAGCGAGACGGGAGTCCAGCGCTCGGCCCGCAGCCAGTCGAAGAAGGTGACGAGGGTGGAGCTGGTGACCGCATCCGCTGTCAATTGCTCTCGCGTGTCGGCCACGTCGTGGAAGGCGACGACGACGAAACGCTGCGCCTGTGCCGGCGCCATGAGCAGGAGGAGCAGGAGAACCACGCGCGCCATCGTCACAGCCGCTGCGTCAGCGCGAAGACCAGCGCGTAGCCGCGCCAGGGGTCTCCGTCATAGAGGCGGCGGCCGATCTGCACGCCGTAGCGGAACTCCGTCATCGGGTCGAAGCGCCAGCGATGTTCATAGGCGGCGGTGCCGACCCAGCCCGTGCCGTAGCCCTGCTGCGTGTAGCTGCCGCCATCCAATGTGAGCGCCTGCACGAAGGAATTCTCATAGAAGCGCCAGGTCACATGCTCGATGGCGATGCCCGCCGTCGCCGTGAAGTCGCGGCTCGGCGCGAAATAGGGGCCGGTGGTCAGGCTGTTGGTGGAGGCGAAGAGGTCGCCGCGCAGCGTCACGTCGAGATGCGGCAGGTCGAGGATGCGTTGCCGCGCCTCGATCCCGCCCGAGAGGCGGCGGTTGCCGTCGGTGAAGGGCGAATAGGCGATGGCGCCGGAGACGGAGGTGGATTCGCTGCGCCGCCACGTCACGCGCCCGGCCACTTCATCCGCCGTGATGCCGTAGCGCAGCGCGCGCAGCGGCGTGGAGAGGGCGAAGCGCTCGGCCGCGACGCCGATGCGCCAGGTGTCGAAGGGCTGCCAATCCGCCGTGACACCGCCGCCTGGCGCGATGTAGGTGCCGAAATTCTGCGTGATATAGGCGGTGGCGCGGAATTGCGGGAGGCGGAACTCCGCCCCGGCGCCGACGCGGTTGCGCTGCACATAGCCTTCGATCGGGTGGGCGGTCGCAACGCCGGCCAGTGCGAAGATACGCCAGTTCTCGGCGATGGGTGGCGAGTAGAGCCGGACCTGCGCCTCCAGCGAGCGGCCGCTGGAGTTGCTGCCGCCGCCCTCGCTGTTGCCGGGCTTGACCTCCATCTCCAGCACGAAGCGGCGCTGCGCGCGCGCCTCGAGGGCGAGGCGCTGCACGGCGAGGTTCTCGGGCCAGATCAGCAGCAGTTCGGCGATGCGGCGCTCGGCCTCGGCGAAGCGGAACTGCGTGAGGGCCAGTTCCGCCAGCGCGATGCGCGCGCCCAGTGTCTGCGGCGCCAGGCCGTGGCCGATCTCGGTCTCGGTCGCGGCACTCCAGGGCCAGCCGCGCGCGCCCATGATGGCGGCATTGGCGAGGCGGGTTTCCTGGTCGGCCGGGGCGCCCTCGGCCAGCGGCGTGATGCGCTCCCAGGCTTGGGCGAGCTGGTCGCCATAGAAGCGCGCCTGCGCGGCCGAGAGCGCGGCATTGGGGAAATCCGGGTTGGGATAGCGGCTCGGATCATCCAGGAAGCGGCGCCAGCCGGGCTGGTCGGCCAGCGCGCCATCCACCGCATTGTAGGCGGTGCGGAAATCCTCGGATTCGACCGCCGCGTAGAAGACACCGCTGCGCGCGGTCAGGCTGCCCGGATCGGCCGCGACGACGGCCTGATATTCCACCAGCGCCTCGCGCGGGCGGCGCAGATGGAGCAGCGCATCGGCCCGCGCCTCGCGCGCATAGGGGGGCAGGGGGGCCTCGGCGGCCAGCGCATCGGCCTCGGCCAGCGCTTCGGCCATGCGCACGCGGTCCCGCAGCGCCACGACGCGATCCAGCCGGATCTGCCGTCGCAGCGCGGGCGGCGGGTCCTCGGCCAGCAGCGCATCAAGCCGTGCGAGCGCGCGGTCCGTGCCCTCGAAGCGGCGCTCCGGCTCGACCGGGCGGACGGTGTTGCCGAAGCGCACATCGGCCGCCGCCACCTCCGCCCCCAGCGGCAGGCGGTCCCGGCCTTCGGCCAGCGGCGGCGGCGCGTCGGCGATCGCAGCCGCGCCATTCGGGCCGCCCAAGCTCCGCAGCACGCGCGCCGTGCCGGCCCGTGCCTCGGTGTTGCGCGGCGCCATCCGCGTGGCCTCGGCATAGTGGCGCAGGGCGGTAAAGCGCTCGCCCGCGCGCTCCTCGGCATAGGCCAGGGCCAGCAGGCGCTCCAGCGCCGGGGCGCGGCGGGCGGCGGGGGATTGCAGCAGCGCCCGCGCCTCGGCCGGGCGGCCCGCATCGGTGAGGATCAGCGCCAGCAGCAGCGTCCAGGTCGGGTCGGAGGGCGATTGGCGCAGCCCCTCCCGCGCGCTGGCCTCGGCGGCGGCGTAATCCCGCGCGTCGCGCTGGGCGCGGGTGGTGGCGAGCAGGCTGGCGGTGCGGCTCGCGGCCTGGCTGCCCTGCCGCTGGCGCAGATAGGCCGCGGCGTTCGCCTGCTCGCGCGCATCGGCGGCGCGGGCGCGCGGCGTGGCCAGCACCGCCTCCGCCTCGGCCACGCGGCCGGCATCGGTGAGGATGAGCGCGAGCAGGATGGGCCAGACCTCCTCCCGCGGGAAACGCGCGAGGCCCTGGCGGGCCAGCGCCTCGGCCTCGCTCCAGCGGCGCGCATCGCGGGCGGCGCGGGTGGCGGCGAGCAGGGCGTAGCTCGGCAAGGTTGCGGCATTGGTCCGGCGCAGCACGGCCACCGCCTCGGCGGCGCGGCCCTGCTGTTGCAGCAGGGTCAGCAGGTCCGCCGCCACCAGCGGGTCGGTCGCGCCGGCCTCGAGCATGGCGCGCAGGGTCGCGATGGCGGCGTCCGGCCGGCCGGCGCGGGCCTCCAGCACCGCGGCCTCGCGCGGGGATTGCGCCGCGGCGGGAAGAGCGAGGGACAGGACGAGCAGCGCGGCCGTCAGGGTGTCACGATCCACCGCGCCCCGTCCCCCTTGCTCCGCGCGCCGTTCAGGCGGGTTTACCTGCACATAAATATTATACGCATGCGGAGTCAGGCGCCGCCAGGGGCAAGTCCCGCCAGGAACGCCAGCACCTCCGCCATGGGCACCACATCGGCGAATTGCCGGTCCATGTCGAAGAGCGCGATGGCATGGCTGATGGGAATGCGGTCGAACACCGCCTCCTCAGGCACGCAGACGCGCAGGTTGAAGGAGGAGGCGTCAAACACCGTGGCCTGCACGCAGTTGCTGGTCGCACCCCCCAGCACGATCACGCTGTCCACCCCGCGATCCAGCAGATGGCCCAGCACCGGCGTGCCGTGGAAGGCACTGGGCTTTTTCTTGACCAGCACCAGGTCGTTTGGCCCGGGCTCCATCCCCTCAGCCAGTTCCGACCCCGGCGTGCCTTCCAGGCACCAGTTCGGGCTCTCCAGCAGGTCGCGCTTGCGGCCATAGACGCCGATGTCGCTGCCCGAGGGGTCGAGCGCGAAACGGGTGAAGACGCAGGGCACACCTGCCGCCTGCGCCGCGCGCACGATTTGTGCCGCCGCCGCCAGGGCCGCGCGGCCGATGGCGCCGCAACTGGAGGGGTAGAGGTGATCCTGCCCTTCCGCGCCGACCATGTAGCGCTGAGCATCGATCACCAGCACGGCGGGGCGCCGGCCGAAGCCCATGCGGCGGCCGAAGCGGCCCTTGGCCAGCACGGCACGGTCCTGCTGGGTGAGGAAGTGATCCCAGGGTCTTTCCATGGGGGGTCTCTCGGTCATGCGCCGCCTCGCTGATTGACCGCCCGTCGCGGCCCGCTTCAGGATAGGGGCCGACGCCGTCAGCGCGAAGCCGGGAGAGACCGCCATGATCCGCCGCCGCCACCTTGCCCTCGGCGCTGCTGCCCTGCCCCTCGCGGCCCCGTTGCTCGCCGCGCGGGCGCAGGTGGCGGACTGGCCCAACCGCCCGATCCGCCTCGTCTCGCCCTTCCCGCCCGGCGGCGCCGCCGACCTCACCGCCCGCCTCATGGCGGAGGAGCTGACGGGCGTGCTGCGCCATAGCGTGGTGGTGGAGAACCGCACCGGCGTGGGTGGTGCGGTGGGCAGCGAATTCGTCGCGCGGTCCACCCCCGATGGCTACACATGGCTGCTGGCCAGCACCGGCCCCTTCGCCATCACGCCCGAACTGGTGCGCCTGAACTTCGACCCGGCGCGGGACCTCGCCCCTGTCGCGATGGTCTCCATCGTGCCGTCCGTCTTCGTGGTGAACCCGGCGGTGCCGGCCAACAACATGGCGGAACTCATTGCCCTGGCCCGCGCGCGGCCTGGCCAGCTCTCCTACGCATCGGGCGGCAATGGCACGGCGCAGCACCTCTTCGGCGAGATGCTGAAGCAGATGGCCGGGCTCGACATCCAGCACGTGCCCTATCGCGGGGGCGGCCCGGCGCTGACCGACACCATTGCGGGCCGCGTCCAGATCCTCTGCGACACGCTGCCGCTCTCGCTCCCGCATATCCGCGAGGGGCGGGTGCGCGCGGTCGGCGTCACGACCGCGCAGCGCCACCCGGCCCTGCCCGATGTGCCGACCGTGGCGGAGTCGGGCGTGCCCGGTTACGAGGCGGTGGGCTGGTACGGCATGGCCGCGCCTGTCGGGACACCGGAGGTGCTCATCGCCCGCATGAACCGCGAAGTGAATGCGCTGCTGGACAAGCCCTTGCTGCGCGAGCGCATGGCGGCCCAGGGCTCGGACCCGCTGGCGATGACGCCCGCGGCCTTCCAGGCCCGCATCGCCGAGGATCGCGCGCGCTGGGCGCGGGTGATCCGCGACGGCAATATCCGTCCGGACTGAGCGCGGCTTGAAGGGATCGGGCGGCAGGCGCATCTAGTCCGCAACGAAGGAGCCCCGCCATGCCGACCCCACAGCCCGAAGCCGAACTGAAGCTCGACGCCGACGCCGCCACGCGCGACCGCATCGAGGCCGCCGCCTTCCGCAAGCTGGTGGCGCATCTGCGCGAGCGCTCGGACGTGCAGAACATCGACATGATGAACCTGGCCGGCTTCTGCCGGAACTGCGTGAGCCGCTGGTACCAGGAAGCCGCCGCCGATGCCGGCACCACGCTGGAGACGCCAGCGGCGCGCGAGATCATCTACGGCATGGACTACAAGGCCTGGCAGGCGGCCAACCAGAAGGAAGCGACGGCCGAACAGAAGGCCGCCTTCGGGGCGGCCATGGCCAAGCACGGGTAGAGGCGCTACCACGCGCGCCTGAAATCCTGCTTCCGAGAGATACCATGTCCGACACTGAAGACGCTAAGGCCAGCCGCGCCCGCCAGGCCGCCGATTCCGACACGGGCGGCATCGCGGCCGACCGGCTGCGCTCCATCGTCGAGCGCATCGAGCGCCTGGAGGAAGAGCGCAAGGCGCTCGCCGACGACATCAAGGACATCTACGCCGAGGCGAAGTCGGCCGGCTTCGACGTGAAGGTCGTCCGCCAGATCATCCGCCTGCGCAAGCAGGAACCGGCCGAGGTGGAGGAGCAGGAGACGCTGCTCGACCTCTACCGCCGCGCGTTGGGGATGTGAGCGCTATTCGAGTTTAAGCCCCGCCACCCGTACCAGCTCCGCCCATTGCGGGCCGTCACGCTCCATGGTGGCGCGGAACTCGGCGGGGGTCGAGCAGACCGGCACCGTGCCCATCCGCTCCAGCGCCGCGCGAAAGGCGGCCTCGCCGCAAGCGGCGCCCAGGATTTCCGCCATGCGGGCGATCGCGCCCTCCGGCGTGCCGGCGGGGGCCGCGATGCCGTTCCAGGTCTCGGCGCGGAAGCCCGGGAAGCCCTGTTCTTCCACCGTGGGCACGCCCGGCAGGGCGGCCATGCGCGACCCGCCCGCCACCGCCAGCACGCGGATGCTGCCCGTGCCCTGGTGGGGAATGATGTCGGAGGGGTTGCCGAAATAGGCCGCCACATCGCCCGCCAGCACCGCCTGCATCGCCGGCGCGCCCCCCCGATAGGGGACGTGCTCGGCGCTCACCCCCGCGCGGTGCAGCAGCAGCGCCATGGCCAGGTGGTTGGAGGAGCCATTGCCCCCGCTCGAATAATTCACGCGCCCCGGATTGGCCCGCAGATAGGCGATGAATTCCGGCAGCGTGTTCACACCGATCCGCGCCGAGACGGCCAGCACCTGCGGATTGGCGCCGATGATGGAGATGGGCGCGAAATCGCGCGCCGCGTCATAGGGGACGCGTGTGAGCGCCGGCAGCATCACCATCTGTGAGGCACTGGCCGTCAGCAGCGTGTAGCCATCCGGCCGGCTGCGGGCCACGGCTTCCACCGCGATGGCGCCGCCGGCGCCGGTCCGGTTCTCCACCACCACCGACTGGCCCAGGCGCGCCGCCAGGACATCGGCGCTGAGCCGCCCCACGCTGTCCGTCACGCCGCCCGGCGCGAAGGGAACAAGGAGCCGCAGGGCGCGATCGGGCCAGGATTGGGCGAAGGCGGCCGGGGCGGCGAGGCACAGGGCCAGGAAGGGGATGAACCGTCTCACCAGGGATGCGCTCCTTCGATTGGGCGCTCCATCATTAGGCAGCCGGAACCAAGGGCCAAGCGAAACCTGCCCCGGCGCCGCATGCAAATCGCGCTGGCGCTGGCGCCATTTCCGGTCCATAACCCCGGGAACCGTCCGGGGCATGGCCCGGGACGGTTCAAACCGCCTGCGCCTGCGGCGGGTTGTCAGAGCCTCCGAGCCCTCCTGAACGGATGATGGGTCTGGCGGCGTTTCCGGCCACATGGCACCGCCGCGGGGTGAAGATCCCCGGCCCCCATGTCGCCCGAGACGCCGGAAGCCTCCCTCCCAAGGGTGCCCCGGTGGTTGGACTGCCTTCCTGCCGCGTCGCAACTCCCAGCCCCGCCGTCGCGCGGGGCCAGACGCATGCCCCCCATCCGGGGGGCCAGAAGGACGACGCATGTTCGACAACTACTTCCGCAAGGATATTTCCTGGGGCGGGCAGATCCTCACCCTCGAGACGGGCAAGATCGCCCGCCAGGCCGATGGCGCGGTGATGGCCCGCCTGGGTGACACCATCGTGCTCTGCACCGTGGTGGGCAGCCGCAGCGTGAAGCCAGGCCAGGATTTCTTCCCGCTGACCGTGAACTACCAGGAAAAGGCCTTCGCGGCCGGCAAGATCCCGGGTGGCTTCTTCAAGCGCGAAGGCCGCCCCTCCGAGGCCGAGACGCTCATCTCCCGCCTCATCGACCGCCCGATCCGCCCGCTCTTCCCCGAGGGCTTCCGCAACGAGGTGCAGGTCATCGCCACCGTCCTCAGCCATGATCTGGAGAATGATCCCGACATCGTCTCCATGGTGGGCTGCTCGGCCGCGCTGACGCTCTCGGGCATTCCCTTCTTCGGCCCGGTGGGCGGCGCGCGCGTCGGCTATATCGACGGCGCCTATGTGCTGAACCCCACCGCCGCGCAGCGCAAGCTCTCCAAGCTCGACCTCGTGGTCGCCGGCACGGCCGAGGGCGTGCTGATGGTGGAATCCGAGGCCTCCGAGCTTTCGGAAGAGGTGATGCTGGGCGCCGTGAAGTTCGGCCATGAGAGCTTCCAGCCGGTCATCGAGGGCATCATCGCGCTGGCCGAAGTGGCCGCGAAGGAGCCCTGGGACGTCGCGCTGGAAGACCCGGCCGCCGCCGCGCTGAAGGCCCGCATCGCTGAACTGGGCACCGCGCCGATGGCCGAGGCCTACAAGATCACCGAGAAGCTCGCGCGCCAGAAGGCCGTGGGCGAGGCCAAGAAGGCCGTCATCGCCGCCCTGGAAGCGGAGGGCGCCGATGTCGCCGCCGCCAAGGGCCTGATGAAGGAGCTGGAAGCGGACGTGGTCCGCAACGCCATCCTCGACACCGGCCTGCGCATCGACGGCCGCGACACGCGCACCGTCCGCCCGATCCTGGCGGAGGTCGGCGTGCTGCCGCGCGCCCATGGCTCGGCGCTCTTCACGCGTGGCGAGACGCAGGCGCTCTGCGTGGCCACGCTGGGCACCGGCCAGGATGAGCAGATCATCGACGCGCTCGCGGGCGAGTACCGCGAGAACTTCATGCTGCACTACAATTTCCCTCCGTACAGCGTGAATGAGACGGGCCGCATGGGCTCGCCCGGCCGGCGCGAGATCGGCCATGGCAAGCTCGCCTGGCGCGCGATCCATCCGGTGCTGCCGGAGAAGGAGAAGTTCCCCTACACGATGCGCGTCGTCTCCGAGATCACGGAGTCCAATGGCTCGTCGTCCATGGCGACGGTCTGCGGCACCTCGCTCTCGCTGATGGATGCGGGCTGCCCGCTGCTGCGCCCGGTGGCCGGCATCGCCATGGGCCTGATCAAGGAAGACCGCGGCTTCGCCGTGCTGTCCGACATCCTGGGCGACGAGGATCACCTCGGCGACATGGACTTCAAGGTGGCCGGGACGGAGGCGGGCATCACCGCCCTCCAGATGGACATCAAGATCACCTCCATCACCTTCGACATCATGAAGACGGCGCTGGAGCAGGCGAAGGACGGCCGCTTCCACATCCTGGGCGAGATGGCCAAGGCCATTTCCGGCGCCCGCGGCGAGATGGCGGCCACCGCGCCGCGCATCACCGTGATCAATGTGCCCAAGGACAAGATCCGCGACGTGATCGGCACGGGCGGCAAGGTGATCCGCGAGATCGTCGAGCAGACCGGCACCAAGATCGACATCGAGGATGACGGCACCATCAAGATCGCGTCCTCCAGCACCGAGGCGACGGAAGCCGCGATCGCCAAGATCAAGGGCATCGTGGCCGAGCCGGAGATCGGCGTGATCTACACGGGCAAGGTCGTGAAGACCGCCGAATTCGGCGCCTTCGTGAACTTCCTGGGCGCCAAGGACGGCCTGGTGCACATCAGCGAACTGGCCAATGAGCGCGTGAACCGCACCACCGACGTGGTGAAGGAAGGCGACGCGGTGAAGGTCAAGGTCATCGGCTTCGATGACCGCGGCAAGGTGAAGCTCTCCATGCGCGTGGTGGACCAGGCCACGGGTGCGGACATCACCGAGCAGGTGGGCGAGCGCCGCCCCCGCGCCGAGGGTGAGGGCGAGGAGCGCCCCCGCCGTGAGCGCGGCGACCGCGGCCCCCGCCGCAGCCGGGATGACTGAATCGCCCCGGTAACCAGGTGACTTGAACAGGCAAACCGTCCGGTGCTTTCTTGCGCCGGACGGTTTCGCCATAACTTCACAATTCTAGAATTCGGCACGGCAGGGACGGCAGCAGTGAAGGCGATCAACAGCATCCGCATGGGCGGCGTGGATGTCCTTCCGCTCGTGGAGGGCGGCAAGGGCGTGGCCGTGAGCAATGGCCTGACCGCGGGCGCCTGGGCGGCGGCCGGCGGTGTCGGCACCTTTTCCGCCGTGAATGCCGACAGCTATGACGCCGAAGGCCGCACCATCCGGCAGGTCTATTCCGGCAAGACCCGGCGCGACCGGCATGAGGAGCTGGTGGCCTATGGCATCGCCGGCGGCATCGCCCAGGCGCGCGAAGCCCGCGATGTGGGCGGCAAGAATGCCCGCATCCATGCGAACATTCTCTGGGAGATGGGCGGCGCCGAGCGCGTGATCCGCGGCGTGCTGGAAGGGGCCAAGGGGCTGGTGAACGGCGTCACCTGCGGCGCCGGCATGCCCTATCGCCTGGCCGAGATCGCCAAGGATTTCGGCGTCCATTACTACCCGATCGTCTCTTCCGCCCGTGCCTTCAGCGCATTGTGGAAGCGCAGCTATTCCAAGGTCAGCGAATGGCTGGGCGGCGTGGTCTATGAGGACCCCTGGCTGGCCGGCGGCCATAATGGCCTCTCCAACAGCGAAGACCCGAAGAAGCCCGAGGCGCCCTATGAGCGCGTGCGCAAGCTGCGCGAGCAGATGCGCGCCTTCGGCCTGGACGAGACACCCATCATCATGGCCGGCGGCGTCTGGTGGCTGGAGGAATGGTCCGACTGGATCGACAACCCCGAGCTCGGCCCCATCGCCTTCCAGTTCGGCACGCGCCCGCTGCTGACCAAGGAAAGCCCGATCAGCGATGCCTGGAAGCAGCGCCTGACGCAGCTCCAGGCTGGTGACGTTCTGCTGCAGCCCTTCTCGCCGACCGGCTTCTACTCCTCGGCCGTGCGCAACGATTTTCTCCGCGACCTGGAAGCACGCAACGAGCGCCAGGTGGCCTATACCTCCGAGCCCGTCGGCGAGCACACGGCGGAATTCGGCGTGGGCCCCCGCAAGCGCCTGGTCTGGCTGACGCCGGGTGACCGCGCCCGCGCCGAGGCCTGGACCCAGGCTGGCTTCACGGAAGCGATGCGCACGCCGGATTCCACGCTGATCTTCGTCACACCCCCCAACGCGCAGGAGATCCTGGCCGACCAGGTGGCCTGCATGGGCTGCCTGAGCCATTGCCGCTTCAGCAACTGGACGCAGAACGAGCCCGATTTCAGCACGGGCAAGAAGGCCGATCCGCGCAGCTTCTGCATCCAGAAGACGCTGCAGGACATCGCCCATGACGGCAGCCTGGAGAACAACCTGATGTTCGCCGGGCACAACGCCTATCGCTTCAGCTCCGACCCCTTCTATTCCAACGGCTTCGTGCCGACGGTGAAGCAACTGGTCGAGCGGATCATGACCGGGCGCTGAAGCCCGGTCTGACGTGACATCTTCGGGTGCGCGGGGTGGGGTCAGCCGCCCTTGCGCACGCGCAGCCGGCCATGCCCATCCTCGCCATGCTGGGCCTCCAGAATCTCATGACCCTGCTCGGTCAGGCTGCGGGCAAGGTTCCGGCGCGGTTCCTCGCCTTTGTAGAGAATATCGAGGACCGCTCCGGCCGGCAGTTTATCCAATTGTAACCGGGTTCGGACGAAGGTCATGGGGCAGGTGTCGGCTGTAACGTCGATGACCAAGGGGTTCATCCTTCCTGACTTCTGGCTTTTCCCAGCGCAACGCCGCGGAAGCGTCTTGCAAAAAGGTAGAAGAACTCGCTATTCATTTGCGGGACTGAGTTTGGAAAGAAAAAATCATGTCTGATGTTGCAAATGGCAGCGATCTCTTGGGTCTGACCGCCGAAATCGTATCCGCGCATGTTTCCAACAACCCGGTCTCGGTGACTGATTTGCCGAACCTGATCGTCGAAGTGCACCGGACGCTGGCCTCGCTCGGCACGGCTCCGGCGCGGGTTGAGGCGGAAAAGAAGATGCCTGCGGTTCCGGTGAAGAAATCCATCACGCCGGACTACCTGATCTGTCTGGAGGACGGCAAGAAGCTGAAGATGCTGAAGCGCCACTTGCAGACCTCCTATGGCATGACGCCCGACCAGTATCGCGACAAGTGGGGCCTGCCGCCGGAATACCCGATGGTGGCGCCGAACTACGCGAAGCATCGCTCCTCGCTGGCCAAGCAGATCGGCCTTGGCACGCAGTCCCGCAAGCCGGGCGCGTAACACCCCGGCGGGGCGGCTTCAGTCAGGCGCGAACATGCTCTATGGGCTGAAGCGCGCCCGGTGATGTCGGGTCAGTCAGGCAGAGAGGGCGGGACCATCAGCGACCGCATGTCCCGGATCGAACAGATGTGCGTGGAGCGCGGCCTGAAGATGACAGGCCAGCGCCGATTGATCGCGCGCGTGCTCTCGGAAAGCGAAGACCACCCGGATGTGGAGGAGCTGTACCGCCGCGCCGTGGCGCTGGACAACCGCGTCTCCGTCGCCACGGTCTATCGCACCGTCCGTCTCCTGGAGGAGAAGGGCATCCTCGAGCGCCGCGACTTCGGTGGCGGCCGTGCCCGCTTCGACCCCGCGGACCGCGGCATCCATCACCACCTGATCGATGTGGACACCGGCAACGTGATCGAATTCTCCGACGCCGAGCACGATGCCCTGGCGCGCGAGATCGCCGCCCGGCTTGGCTTCGATCTGGTCCAGCTCCGCCTCGAGATCTTCGGCCGCCGTCGATGACCGAAGCGCCGCCCTTCGAAGAGATCCGCTCGAGCAATCTCGGCGTTCGCGTCGCGACGAGCGAGGCGGAGATCGTGGCCGCCCAGGCGCTGCGCTACCGCGTCTTCTATGAGGAAATGGGCGCGCGGGCCGATGCAGCCACCACGAAGAGCCGCCTCGACGCCGATGCCTATGACGCGGTGGCCGACCATCTGCTGGTCGTGGACCATGACCGCGGCGAGGGGCCGGAGAGCGTGGTCGGCACCTATCGCCTGATCCGCCGCACCGCCGCCCAGCGCATCGGCCGCTTCTATTCCGAGGATGAGTACGACATCGCGCCCATCCTCGCCTACCAGCATGGTATCCTGGAGCTTGGCCGCTCCTGCACGGATGTTGCCTACCGCACGCGGGGCACGCTGCAGCTGCTCTGGCGCGGCATCGCAGCCTATGTGTTCAACCACAAGATCGGCCTCATGTTCGGCTGCGCCAGCCTGCCCGGCACCGACCTCGAGGCCAATGCGGCGCAGCTCTCCTACCTTGCGCAGCATCACCAGGCGCCGACCGAGCTCTGCCCGCGCGCCATCGAAACCCGTTATCTGCCGATGGACCGCCTCCCTGCCGGCAGCTTCGATGCGAAGAAGGCGCTGATGTCCCTGCCGCCGCTCATCAAGGGCTATCTGCGGCTGGGCGGATATGTCGGCGATGGTGCGGTGCTGGACCACCAGTTCAACACCACCGATGTCGCCATCGTCGTGATGACGCAGCAGATCACCGACAAGTACTACAAGCACTATGAGCGGAAATCCGGTTGGGACGGCCAGGACCGCTCCGGCTGATCAACCGCCGCTGATCACAGCCGGATCGAGAGCCAGCCTCCCGCATCCATCTCCGCCACGTCGCCGGGCAGCAACAGGATGGTGGTCGTGGCGCTCTCCACGATCGCTGGCCCAGCCACCGACTGGCCGGCGGCCAGCGCCGCGAAATCCCAGACCGGAAGTTCTGCCCAGCCACCCTCCAGCAGCGCGCGGCGCACCCCGAGCGGCGCAGCGCTGGTGGTGGCGCCCGCGGGGCGCCTGGGCGCCGGCGGCAGCAGCCCGGCTGCGGCGGCGCGGGCCGTGACCAGCACCACCTCCTCCTCCGGCAGGTCATAGGTGAAGAGCGCGCGGTGGCGCGCGTGGAAGGCCTCGCGCAGGCCGGCGCGGGTCATCGGCACGCCGTCGAGGTTTACCGTGATCTCGAAGACCTGCTCGCCATAGCGCAGGTCGGCCGCGCGATGGCCCTGCACCTCGCCCCGGAACCATTGCGCGAGCTGCAGGCGGGCGTCCGATTCCAGCCCGGCGAAGAGGGCGGCCAGCGCCGCATCCTCCGGCATCGCGGTGGCGCTGACGACGCTGCGCGCGATCTCGTGCCGCAGCTCGGTCTGCAGCATGCCCCAGGCGGACAGCCCGGCGGCGAAGAGCGGCACGGCGATGCGCGCCATGCCGAGATCGCGCGCCACCGCACTCGCATGCAGCCCGGCCGCGCCGCCGAAGGCGAGCAGGGTTGCGCCGCGCGGGTCCACGCCGCGCCGCACGGTGGCGACGCGCACGCCATCGGCCATGCGCGCATTCACCAGGCGATGGATGCCGAGCGCCGTCGCCTCGGTCGGGAGGTTGAGCTTCGCGGCCAGCGCGGCGATGGCACGCTCCGACGCCGCCGCATCCAGCAGGCGCGCGCCGCCCAGGAAGCGCGTGGCATCCAGGTAGCCCAGCGCCAGATTGGCGTCGGTCACGGTGGGTTCCGTGCCGCCATGGCCGTAGCAGGCGGGGCCTGGCCGCGCGCCCGCGGATTGCGGGCCGACCTCCAGCGTGCCGCGTGCGCCCAGATGCGCGATGGAGCCGCCGCCCGCGCCCAAGGTGATGATGTCGAGGCTGTCGAGCGCGATGCGCTCGCCCCCCACTTCGCGCCCGCGCCCGAGCGTGGCCGCGCCGTCCTGGATGAGGGCGATGTCGGTCGAAGTGCCGCCCATGTCGAGCGTGACGAGCTGATCCCCCATGCCGCGCCTGGCCAGCGCCACGGCCGCCGCGACACCGCCCGCGGGGCCGGAGAGCGCAGTGCCGACGGCGAGGCGCGCGGCCTCCCCGATCGGCGCCATGCCGCCATGCGAGAGGATGACGAAGACCGGCTGCGTATAGCCCGCCGCGCGCAGCCGTGCCTCCAGCCGCGTCAGATAGCGGGAGACGACGGGGCCGACATAGGCGTTCACCGCCGTGGTGGAGAAGCGCTCGAACTCCTTGATCTGCGGCAGCACATCGGCCGAGCAGGTGACGAAGACGCCGGGCAGCGCAGCGCGCACCGCTTCCGCCGCCGCATGCTCATGCTGCGGCGCCGCCCAGGAATGCAGGAAGCAGATGGCGACGGATTCCACTTCGGCGTCCCGCAGCTTGCCGATGGCGGAAGCGAGGCTCGCGGCATCGAGCGGGATTTCCACGCGGCCATCCGGGCGCAGCCGCTCGCGCACCGGAAGGCGCAGCGCGCGCGGCACCAGCGGGGGCGGTTGCGGCAGGCGGAGGTCGTAGCGCGCGGGCTTCAGCCCCTCGCGCATCGCGATCACGTCGCGATGGCCTTCCGTGGTGAGCATGGCGGTCTTGGCACCGCGCCGCTCCAGCAGGGCGTTGGTGGCGACGGTGGTGCCATGGACGATGCGCGTCGTCGCTTCCAGCAGCTCGGCCAGGGTCAGGCCGATGGCGGCGGCGAGGTTGGCCAGGCCATCCAGCACGCCCTCGCTCTGATCGCCTGGCGTGCTGGGCGCCTTGGCGAGGAATTCGCGGCCTTCCTCATCCACGCCGACGACATCCGTGAAGGTGCCGCCGACATCCACGCCGATGGTGTAGCGCATCAGGCCAGCCCTTCTTCTGCGTCGCGAGCGATGAGCGCCGGGTCGCGCTTCGCCGGGTCGCCCCAGCCGCCACCGCCGGCCGAGCGGATGTGCAGCACCTCGCCAGGCTGGATTTCCACGCCCACTTCCTTCGTCTTCAGCAACCGCTCCGTCCCATCGGCGTGGCGCAGCGCATAGCGATGCGGCGCGCTGTCCTGCCCGCCGGCGATGCCCGCACTGCCATGCCGCGCGCCATCGCCCGCCGTGTTGCCGCGCGCGGAGCCGTCGCTCTCCACCACCAGCTCGAGTTCCGCGCCATGGCCGCCGCGGAACTGGCCCGCGCCCGCCGTGCCCGCGCAGAATTCATGGCGGCGGAAATGCAGCGGGAAGCGCGCCTCGGCCATTTCCACGCTGCCGAATTTCAAGCCACCCGCCGAATGCCACTCGCCGGCGGTGGACCAGCCATCGCCCTTCGCATGCCCGCCGCCGCCGGGTCGCGCATGGAACAGGTGCCAGACGAACTTCCGATCCCCGCGCCGCGCATCGCGCCCCGTGATGGCGATGCGGAAGCGCCGCCCCCAGCCGCCCATCGCGCGCTCGGGGCAACAGCCCTGCATGGCGCGCATGATCGCCTCCACGATCTCATTGCTGCAATGGCTGGTGCAGAGCGTCACCGCCGCGCCCTCCCGCGCCCAGACCACGCTGCCCTCGCGCGCCACGACGTTGAGCGCGCGAAACGCGCCTTCGTTCTTCTGCACATCGGCATCGAGCAGATAGGCGAAACCCATGCAGACGGCCGAGAACATGTTGGGGTAGGAGGAGTTCACGAAGCCGGGCACCTGGTCGTCGCTCGCGCTCAGATCCACGGTGAGCCGGCCGCCCTGCTTGGTGCAGGTGGCGCGGATGGCGATGTTCTCGTTCCCGTGCCCGTCATCATCCAGCAGCGCGGTGCCGGTCCATGTCCCATCCGGCCAGCATTCCAGGATGCGCCGCGTATGCGCGTGCGAGAGGTCCAGGATGGCCTCCACCGCCGCCATCAGGCCTTCGCCGCCATGCTGCGCGAGCAGCTCATTCAGCCGGTTGGCGCCGAGCTTGGCCGCGCCCAGCATGGCCGCGAGATCGCCCCGGAAATCGCGGTTGATGCGGGTGTTGAGGGCCAGCATCGCGACGAGATCTTCCCGCATTTCGCCCTGCTCGCCGAGCAGGATGGGTGGGATGCGCAGGCCTTCCTGCCAGATCTCCGTCGCACCCGGATTGTAGCCGCCATGCGTGCCGCCGCCGATGTCGCTCTGATGCGCGCGGACCACGGAGAAGAACCGCACCTGCCCGCCTTCGAACACCGGAACCACGATCGTCAGATCGGGCAGGTGACTTCCCCCATGCCAGGGGTCGTTCAGCAGAAACACGTCGCCCGGCTTCATCTTCCCATCAAACGCGTCCCGCACCGCCTTCGCGGCAAAGGGCATGGCGCCGACATGCACCGGAATATGGTCCGCCTGCGCCACGAGCCGGCAGGCGCCATCCGTCACCGCGATGGAGAAGTCGCGGCTGGAGTTCAGGATCTGGCTATAGGCCGTCCGCAGCAGCCCCTCGCCCATCTCCTCCACGATCGCGGTGAAGCGGGCGGAGAGAACGGCAAGCGTCACGGGGTCCATGCGGCACGGCTCCATCTTGGCGGCACCGCGAGCGTGGCGCATCCTGGCCCGAACCAAAAGAGGAGGAGCGCATATGTCTCTCACAACACTGGCCACGGGCCTGCGTTTTCCGGAAGGCCCGGTCGTGCTGCCGGACGGCTCCATCGCGCTGGTCGAGATCGAGGCGCAGGTCGTCTCCCGCATCGCCCCGGATGGCACGCGCAGCATCATTGCGCGCCCGGGCGGCGGCCCGAACGGCCTGGCCGCCGGCCCGAACAACACCCTCATCCTCTGCAACAATGGCGGCTTCACCTGGCATGAGGAGCCGGACATCCTCCGCCCCTCCGGCACCGCGCCCGACTACAAGAACGGCCGCATCGAGGTGGTGGACATCGCCACCGGCAGCGTCCGCACCCTCTATGACCGCTGCGGCGACGTGATGCTGAAAGGCCCGAACGACCTGCAGCTCGACGGCAAGGGCGGCTTCTGGTTCAGCGATCTCGGCAAGGTCCGCGCGCGCGATCGCGACCATGGCGGCGTCTACTGGGCGGCGCTCGACGGCAGCAAGATCATCGAGGCCGCCTTCCCCATCTTCGGCGGCGCCAACGGCATTGGCATCAGCCCGGATGGCGAAAAACTCTATGTCGCCGAGACCGAAACCGGCCGCCTCTGGGCCTTCGACATCATGGGCCCCGGCCACCTGCGCAAGAACCCCTGGCCCAGTACCAGTGGCGGCTCGCTGCTCTGCCAATTCCCGGGCTATCGCCGGCTGGACAGCCTGGCCATCACGGCGGCGGGCAACATCGTCGTCGCCACGCTGGTTGCGGGGGAAATCACCACCGTCTCGCCCGCGGGCGAGATCCTCGACGTGGTGAAGATGCCGGAACGCATGCCGACCAATATCTGCTTTGGCGGGGCCGATATGCGCACCGCCTACATCACGCTGTCCAATACGGGGAAGCTGGTCAGCATGCCGTGGTCAGAACCCGGCCTTAAGCTGCCCTATTGAGCACCAAGGGGCTTTGCCCCTTGGAACCCCAGCAAAGGCCTTGGCCTTTGCAAACCTTAAGAGAGAGCTGCCACGCCGGGGAGCTCTTTGCCTTCCAGCCATTCCAGGAAGGCGCCGCCGGCGGAGGAGACATAGCTCATCCGCTCCGAAACGCCGGCATGGCGCAGGGCGGAAACCGTGTCACCACCACCACCGACCGAGCGCAGCTGCCCGGCCTCGGTGAGACGCGCCACCTCCTTCGCCACCGCGACCGTCGCCGCATCGAAGGGCGCGATCTCGAAGGCACCGAAGGGGCCGTTCCAGACCAGCGTCTTCGCCGCCGCCAGGCGCTTCACCACATCGGCCACCGTGGCGGGGCCCACATCCAGCGCCATCATGTCGGCCGGCACGGCGTCCAAGCCCACCACGCGGTTCGGCGAATGCGCGGCGAAGCCCTCGGCCACCACCAGATCCAACGGCAGGACGATCTCGCAGCCGCGCGCCTTGGCGCCGGCCAGGATCTCGCGCGCCGTCTCATGCATGTCGGCCTCCTGCAGCGACTTGCCGACCGCATGGCCCTGCGCCGCCAGGAAGGTATTGGCCATGGCGCCGCCAATCACCAGCACATCCACCTTGGAGGAGAGGTTCCCCAGCAGATCAAGCTTGGTGGAAACCTTGGCGCCACCGACGATGGCCACCACCGGCCGCTGCGGATTGCCGAGTGCGGCATCCAGCGCCTCCAGCTCCTGCTGCATCAGCCGCCCGGCATAGGCGGGCAGCAGCCGCGCCACGCCCTCGGTGCTGGAATGCGCGCGATGCGCGGCGGAGAAGGCGTCATTCACGAACACATCGGCGAGCTTGGCGAGACCAGCCGCCAGCGCCGCGTCGTTCTTCTCTTCGCCCGCGTGGTAGCGGGTGTTTTCCAGCAGCAGCACCTCGCCATCCTTC
Organism: Roseococcus sp. SDR; assembly: GCF_019083995.1. Classification (GTDB taxonomy): domain Bacteria; phylum Pseudomonadota; class Alphaproteobacteria; order Acetobacterales; family Acetobacteraceae; genus Roseococcus. The sequence continues at coordinate 122,782 of NZ_JAHRCU010000007.1, read as the reverse complement.
AGCGCGGAAGCGGCGGCCTCGGCCTCGGCGCCGATGCAGTCATCCACGAAGGCGACGGGCTTGCCGAGCGAGGCGGAGAGGGCGGCCTGCATCGGCTTCAGCGACATCTCCGGCACGCGCTTGCCCTTGGGGCGATCGAAGTGGGAGCAGACGATGACGCGCGCGCCCTTGGCGCAGAGTTCCGCGATGGTCGGGCAGAGGCGCTCGATGCGCGTCATGTCGGTGATCTTGCCATCCTTCACCGGGAGGTTGAGGTCGGCACGCAGCAGCACGCGCTTGCCGCGCGGATCGAGGTCATCGAGGGTGCGGAACGCGGGCATCAGGGCCTCCGGCAAAAGGACGAACCAACGAAAAGCAGAACCGCGCCCAGAGGATCCGGCCGCAAAGCGGCCGGCGCGCCCAGACCATCCGTCCGGCTGGGCGCGCCTTACGCGGCGCGAAGCCAAGCGCGCGGATGCGCGCGCCCGGCGCTTGAGGGCATCAAAAAATCACAGCTTCCCGTAGTACGCAGCGGTGTCCGACATGCGATTGCTGAAGCCCCACTCATTGTCATACCAGGACATCACGCGCACCAGGCCGCCATCCACCACCTGCGTCTGCGTCGCGTCGAAGGTCGAGCTGTGCGGGTCGTGGTTGAAGTCGATGCTCACCAGCGGCGCCGTGTTGTAGCCGAGGATGCCCTTCAGCGGGCCGCTCTCGGAGGCCGCCTTCATCACGGCGTTGATCGCCTCCTTCGTCAGGCCCTCGGTCTTGCCCGGCACGAAATCGAGCGAGACGAGCGAGACGTTCGGCGTCGGGATGCGGATGGCCGTGCCGTCCAGCTTGCCCTTCAGTTCCGGCATGACGAGGCCCACGGCCTTGGCCGCACCGGTCGAGGTCGGGATGGCGGAGACGGCGGCCGCACGGGCGCGGTGCAGGTCCTTGTGCAGCGTGTCCACCGTGTTCTGGTCACCCGTATAGGCGTGGATGGTGACCATGTAGCCGCGCAGGATGCCGAAGTGGTCATGCAGCACCTTGGCGATCGGCGCCAGGCAGTTGGTCGTGCAGGAGGCGTTGGAGACGATCTTGTCCTCGGCCGTCAGCGTGGTGTGGTTCACGCCGTAGACGATGGTCTTGTCGGCGCCGTCGCCGGGGGCGGAGATCAGCACTTTCTTCGCACCCGTGCCGAGCAGCATCGAGGCCTTGTCGCGCGCGGTGAAGATGCCGGTGCATTCGGCCGCCACATCCACGCCGTTCCACTGCAGCTTGGAGGGGTCGCGCTCGGCCGTCACCTTGATCGGGCCCCAGGTCTTGCCATGGGCCTTGATGGTGATGCTGTCGCCATTGACGATCACCTCGCCCGGGAAGCGACCATGCACGCTGTCATGGCGGAACAGGTGCGCATTCGCTTCGACCGAGCCGAGATCGTTGATGGCCACGAACTCCACGTCGTCGCGCCCGCTCTCGCAGGCCGCGCGCAGCACGAGGCGGCCGATGCGCCCGAAGCCGTTGATGGCAATCTTCACCGTCATGTTCTTGGTCCTTATCCCAGAAGCTTCTTCGCGGCCGCGACGAGGGCGGGGGCCGTGATCCCGAAATGCTCGAAAAGTTTTTCCGCCGGTGCGGAGGCGCCGAAGCCGGTCATGCCGACGAAGGCGTCGGTCCAGCGCTCCCAGCCGAAGCCGATGCCGGCCTCGATCCCGAGGCGCGGCGCGCTGCCCAGCACGCTGGCGCGGTATTCCTCATCCTGCTGGGCGAACAGCTCCCAGCTCGGGAAGGAGACGACGGCGGCCTGGATGCCCTGCTCGGCCAGCATCGCGCGGGCGGCGAGGGCGATCTGCACCTCGCTGCCGGTGGCGACCAGCGTGATGGCGCGCGCGCCCTCCGCCTCGGCCAGCACATAGGCGCCGCGGGCCGAGCGGTTCTCGCCCGCATCCTCGCGCAGCGCAGGCAGCGCCTGGCGGGAGAGGGCCAGCACCGAGGGGCCTTCCGTGCGGCGCAGCGCCAGTTCCCAGCACTCGGCCGTCTCCATCGCGTCCGCCGGGCGGAACACCGCGAGGTTGGGGATGGCGCGCAGCGAGGCGATGGTCTCGACCGGCTGATGCGTCGGCCCGTCCTCGCCGAGTCCGATGCTGTCATGCGTCAGCACATGGATGACGCGCTGGTGCATGAGGGCCGCGAGGCGCAGTGCCGGGCGCAGGTAGTCGGCGAAGATGAGGAAGGTGCCGCCATAGGGGATGATGCCGCCATGCAGCGCCATGCCGTTCATGGCGGCCGCCATGCCGTGCTCGCGCACGCCCCAATGCACGTAGCGGCCGTTGAAATTGCCCGGCCCGATGGCGGGCACGCCCTTCACATCGGTGTTGTTGGAGCCGGTGAGGTCGGCGCTGCCGCCCACCATCTCGGGCACCGCGGGCACCAGCGCGGCCAGGCTGCGCTGGCTGGCGATGCGGCTGCCGATCTTGGGCTTCTCGGTGGTGAAGGTCGCGCGCAGCGCGTTCAGCCCTTCGGCCCAGTTCTCCGGCAGCTTGCCGGCCATGGCGCGCTCGAACTCCGCGCGCATCGGGTGCTTGGCCAGGCGCTTCAGCCAGGAGCGGCGGGTGCCGGCGGAGCGGCGCCCTGCCTCCTCCCACTTGGCCTTGAGGCCTTCGGGGATGGTGAAGGGCTCGGCATTCCAGCCCAGCGCGGACTTGGCGCCGGCAATCTCGTCGGCCCCCAGAGGCGCGCCATGGCTGCCCGCCGTGCCGGCCTTCTTGGGTGCCGCGAAGCCGATGATGGTGCGGCAGGCGATGATGGTGGGCTTCTTGCTGCGCGTGGCGGCGGCCATGGCGGCGGCGAGCTGCTCGTGATCGTGCCCGTCCACCCGCTTCACCGCCCAGCCATAGGCCTGGTAGCGCTTCAGCACATCCTCGCTGAAGGAGAGCGCGGTGTCGCCATCGATGGAGATGTGGTTGTCGTCCCAGAGGACGGTGAGCTTGTCGAGGCCGAGATGGCCGGCCAGCGCCGCCGCCTCATGGCTGATGCCCTCCTGCAGATCGCCATCGGAGCAGATGACCCAGGTGCGGTGATCCACCAGCGACTTGCCGAAGCGCGCGGCGAGCATGCGCTCGGCCATCGCCATGCCGACGGCGGTGGAGATGCCCTGGCCGAGCGGGCCGGTCGTCATCTCGATGGCCGGGTGCTCGCCGAATTCCGGATGGCCGGCGGCGGCGGAATGGAGCTGACGGAAGTTCTTCAGCACCTCCATCTCCATGCCGGCATGCCCGGTCAGGTGCAGCAGGCTGTAGAGCAGCATCGAGCCATGGCCGGCCGAGAGCACGAAACGGTCGCGATCGGCCCAGCGCGGATCGGCGGCGTCGTATTTCAGGAAGCGCGTGAAGAGCACGGTGGCCACATCCGCCATGCCCATCGGCATGCCGGGATGGCCGGACTTGGCCTTTTCCACCGCATCCATGGCGAGGACGCGGATGCAATCCGCCATCCGCCGCTCCTCCGTCACCGGCAGCGCGAGGATCGCGGCCTGGGCGGCGAGGGCGAGGTTGGGGGAGGTGCTGGGGGAGTCGATACTGGCCAAGGTCTGCTACGCCTTCACTTTGCGCGCGGCTATAATGTGAGACAGGGGGTGCGGCAAGTTTGCGCGCGGTATGTCTGGGCTGCGGCAGCTAGAGGCCCTTGATCCAGTCCCGCAGCGGCCGCCACAGCGCGGCTTCCGCATTTTCGCCCGCCACCATGCCGATATGCCCGGCTTTGGCGAGATGGACCTGCGCGCCGGGCAGGGCGGCGGCCAGCGGCAGGGCGGCGGCGGGCGGCACGATGCGGTCCCGCGCCGGGACGGCCACGAAGCTCGGTCCCTTCCATTCCGCGGGCGTCACGGGCAGGCCGGCCACCGCCCATTCGCCGCGGGCGGGCGTGTTCCGGCCATACCATTCGCCCATCGCCTCGCGCGCCACCGGGGCGGCCAGCGGCACGCCGTCATTCAGCCAATCCTCCAGCACCACGAAGCGCCGGGCGCGGGGTGAGGCCGGGTCCAGCTTGCCGAAGGCGCGGAATTTTTCCGCGATGGAATAGGGGTCGAGCATCGCGAAGAGGCTTTGCAGCATGTCCACGCCCAGCGCGTTCATCGGCGCCATCATGGGTTCCAGGCCGGGCAGCAGCTTGGCCATGGTGGGCGCCTGCGGGATGGCGCCGAAATCCCAGGGGGTGGCGAGCAGGGCGAGCCCGGCCACGCGATCCGGCCGGCGCTGGGCGGCGGCCAGCGCGAGAAGGCCGCCCATGCAATAGCCGGCCAGGATCAACCCGGGCGGGGCCGCCATCAGCGCCCGTTCCAGCCTTCCGGCGATGTGATCTGTCAGGGTGAAGCGGCGCTCCACCGGGCCGGGCCAGCCCCAGTCGAGCAGCAGGGGCTGCATGCCCTGCCCGGCCAGGAAGCGCATGAGCGAGGCGCCCTCGTCCAGGTCGAGCACATAGGCGCGGTTCACCAGCGAGGGCACGAAGAGGACGGACCTTCCCTGACGTTGTCCCTGGGGGCCGCCATAATCCAGCAGCCGGGCCGTGCCCTCCTGCCAGATCACGCCGGGCTCTGTCAGCCGGCGGGCATGCGGGTGGCGGCGATAGGCGGCGAGGCCGCGCAGCAGGGCGGCATCCTCGCGCCAGAGGCGGCGCAGCACGGCGCCGCGAAACGCCTCAGGACTTGCGCCGAGGGGTCCGAGGCTTGCGGCGATCCGCGCCGCCTCCGCCTGGCCCGCCTTCGAGCGCGGCCAGCCGGCGCTCCAGCTCGGCGAGGCGGGTGCGGAGGGCAGCGGCGTCATCATCGCCGCCATCCCCCGGCTCGCGCCCAGGATCAGGTGCAGGTTGAGCGGGCGCGGGCCCCGGCGGGCGGGCAGGGGGGTCATGCGGCGCCTGCCATTTGGCCGCCGCCGCCATCTGCGCGCTCTGCGCGCGCCAGAACGCCGCCATCAACGCGACCGAGGCGGACCAGGCCTCGGCCAGCTCCGCGTCCTGGCCCAGGCCGGCAAGCTCGCTCTCCCAGAGGGCGATCCAGTCGGCGGCGAGGCGGTCGAGATCCTCCGGGGAGTTCATCCATGCCCGTGACTATGTGTTGATGGAAGCCGCAACATAGCGCGAAGCCTTGCGGCTTCCCATGCCGGGCGTGCTACGCTTGCAGTGCAACAAACGCCAGAATTCCAACCGCAGCCAGACTGGGATGCATGCAATGCCCGATCAAACGGCCGAGTCCAAGCCCGCGAAACCTCCGGTCGTCGTCAAGAAATACGCCAACCGGCGCCTCTACAACACCGAGAGCAGCAGCTACGTCACCCTGGAGGACCTGGCCCAGATGGTCCGCGCCGGGCGGGACTTCGTTGTCTATGACGCGAAATCGGGCGACGACATCACGCGCTCCGTCCTCACGCAGATCATCGTGGAGGAGGAGGCGAAGGGCAGCCACCTCCTTCCCGAGAGCTTCCTGCGGCAATTGATCGGCTTCTATGGCGATAGCCTGCAGGGCGTGCTGCCGCGCTATCTGGAGGCGACCATGGCCGGCTTCTCCCGCCAGCAGGAGGAGATGCGGCGTGGCATGGAACAGGCGCTGAAGCCTTTCAGCCTGGAGGAGATCAGCCAGCGCAACATCCAGATGATGGAGCGCGCGATGAACCTCTTCTCGCCCTTCCAGGGCCGCAACGAGCTGGACGCGCTGAAGAGCGAGAACGCGGCGCTGAAGGCGGAACTCAGCGCGCTGAAGGCGAAGGGCTGAGCGGCTGGCGCCTGGCCGCAGCGGTCGGTCGCAGCCCGAGGGACTTCACCGATACCACTTCGTCGGCAGGTACATCACGATCTCCGGCACATAGGTACAGAGCAGCAATACGCCCACCAGCGGCACCATGAAGGGCATGACGCCGCGGGCCGCCTCTTCGAAGGAGATGCCGCCCACCCGGGCCAGGATGAAGAGCACGATGCCCACGGGCGGCGTCAGCAGCCCGATGCACAGGTTCAGCACCATGATGAGCCCGAAATGGATCGGGTCCACGCCGATGCTCTCCATCACCGGCAGCATGATCGGCACCAGGATCAGGATGGCGGGCAGCGGCTCGATGGCGAGCCCCACCAGCAGCAGGAAGACATTGGCGATGAGCAGGATCAGCCATTTCTGCTCGGTGATGGCGAGCACCCAGCCCACCACCTGCTCGGAGACGCGCGTCGTGGTCAGCAGCCAGCCGAAGATCTCCGAGGCGGCGACGATGAGGAGGATGGTGGCCGTCACCTCCACCGTCTCGAAGCTCACCTTGCAGATCGCGCGGAAGCCGAGCGTCCGGTAGACGATGACGCCGAGGAAGAGCGCATAGGCCACGGCGCAGATGGCGCCCTCGGTCGGCGTGAAGAGGCCGAAGCGCATGCCGCCAATGATCAGCACCGGCGTCAGCAGCGGCAGGATGCCCCGCGCCAGCGAACGGCCGAGCTCGTAGAGGCGGAACTTCGCATCCGCGCCGTAGCCATGGCGCCGCGCATACCACCAGACCATGACCATGAGGCAGGAGGCGAGCAGCAGCCCCGGCACGATGCCGGCGGCAAAGAGCTGCCCGATGCTCGCATTGGCCGAGACGCCGTAGATCACCAGGGGCAGGGAGGGCGGCAGCAAGGGCCCCAGCATGGAACTCGCTGCCGTGATGCCGACGGCGAATTTCGGGTCATAGCCATGCGCGCGCATGGCCCGCACCTCGATGGTGCCGAGGCCGGCGGCATCGCCAACCGCCGTGCCGCTCATGCCCGCGAAGACCACCGAGCCCACGACATTCACCTGGCCGAGCCCGCCCTTCATCCAGCCGACGGCGGCCACCGCGAAGTCATAGATGCGCTCCGTGATGCCCGAGGAGTTCATCAGCATGCCGGCGAAGATGAAGAAGGGCACGCAGAGCAGCGGGAAGGAATCCACGCCGCCCACCATGCGATGCACGATGGCGAGCAGCGGGATGGAGCCATCCACCAGCGCGAAGATGATGGAGGCCCCGGCCAGCGCGATGGCGACGGGCAGGCCGAGCGCAAGAAGGCCGAAGAAGCCGAAGAGCAGGATGGCAGCGGTCATGATTCAGGCCCTCAAGCGGCGGGCGGCGGCTTCGCCGCCTTGCCTTCGCGCCGCGGACAGGTTGCGCCGGCTGGCAGGGCGGTCGCGGCGCGCCGGCCGCGTTGCGGCCGGATTCGACAAGGGCGCGCCAAATCCCGGCCAGCCGGTCTCCACCGGGCACTTGCCGGCGCGCCAACAACGGATGCGAGGCGAATAGCCGAGCCGGAACGCTTCAGCGTTCCGAAGCCCAGCGGCCGGAGGCCGCGCGTCGTGCGGACAGCACGCCTGCGGCGTGACGCGTCTGAGGGCATGAATCAAGCCAGCACATCCTGCTGGCTTGGCGCATCGCCATGGCGCCAGCGGCGCCAGACCCACATGCACTCGCGCAGGAACATCCCCACGAAGCCCGCCGCCACCGGCCAATAGACCCAGGCGAGCGAAGCGTTCAGGCTGTCCATCGGCATCACGCCCATGCGCTCGGAGAGGTCCACGCTGATCCAGGCGCCGAAGCCCCAGAAGGCCAGGCGGCACAGGTCCTGGAAGGCCCAGAGCACGCGGCGCCCGCCCATCGGCAAGGCCATCTCCAGCGCCTCGACGCGGATATGCGTGCCGCGCCGCACCGCCCCGGCGCTGCCGATGAAGGTGAGGACGATGAGCAGATAGCGCGCCACCTCCTCGGTCCAGGCGACGCTGTCGTTCAGCACGTAGCGGGTGAAGAACTGTGTGAAGACCAGGATGCCCAGAACCCAGAGCAGGCCGAGCCCCACCCAGTCCTCGATGCCATAATTGCGGAAGGAGAAATGGCGGAGGTCATCGGCATAGCCGGCCTCCTCCGCCTGCGAGATTCCCTCGAAGGGCTTTTCCAAACGTCTTCCCCAAACTTGCTTGGATGGGACTCTATCGGAAAGAAAGGTGCTGGCGACTTAAACCGGCTTCATCCGAGGCCGGTCACGTTCATCGGCGCCGGCACCCAGGCATAGCCATCCCCCAGCCGCGCGACGTGGCCAAGGCCAGGCCAGGGGAAGTGATAGCTGAGCAAGGCGTGCCGGTCCGTCGCCACCCGGTCCAGCATGCGCGCCCGGGAGCGGGCGGATTGCGCGGGATCGCTGTCGAAGGCGAATTCCCAGGCGGGACGGCGCAGCATGATGGCGTGGTGATGCGCGAGGTCACCGGAGTTGATCACGGTGCGTCCGCCGCTGGTGATGGCGAAGACGTGATGCCCGATGGTGTGGCCTGGGGTCGCCAGCGCGGTCACGCCGGGGACCACCGGTTGCTCATCGCGGATCGGCAGAATGCGGTCGCGGTAGGCGTTCAGGTTGCGCTTCGCCCCTTCGATGAAGATGGGCATGAAGGCCGGGCCGCGCTTGTTCGCGTCATCTGTCCAGAAGCGCAGGTCCAGCTCGCTGATCGCGACCTGCGCATTGGGGAAGACGCGCGCGCCCTGGGCATCCACCAGGCCCCAGCAATGGTCGCAATGCGCGTGGGTGACGGCGACGATGTCGATCTGCGCGGGCTCGATCCCGGCGGCGCGCAGATTTTGCACCATGCGCCCCGTGGTGGGGCCGAACATGCGGCTGTCATTCCCCATGCTTTCGCCCATGCCGGTGTCGAAGAGGATGAGCTGCCGGCCGGTGTTCAGCACCAGGATGTTCTGCTCCAGCACCACGCTGTCGGTGGGCAGGAAGTTGTCGGTGAGGATGCGGGTCATCTCGGCCGGGGGCGCGGCGGGGAAGCCGTCGCCCGGCTTGCCGAGCGGCAGCGCGCCGTCCGAGATCACCGTCGCCTCGAACTCGCCGATGCGGAAGCGGTACCAGGCCGGTGCGGGCTGGTTGCGGGGCGGCGCGGCGGCGAAGGATGGCATCAAGGGGGCGGCGAGCCCCATGGCCGCGAGCCCAAGGCCCGCGCGGCGTGACAGCGACATCGTCGTTTTCTCCCTTTCGGCCCGTTCGGGGCCGGGGGGAGGCTAACAAGGCCGGATGCAAAAATTCAACCCGGAGTTGCAGAATCGCGTGCCTGATCGAGTGCCTCGCGCAGCGCCGCCAGCGCGGGCAGGGCCGCTGCCGGTGCCATGCCCAGATGGGTGGCGACGGGCGCCAGGTCGTCGTTGATCCAGCGGACCGCGGCGTCACGCCGGGCGCGCCCCGCCTCGGTCAGCATCACGCGCTTGCCGCGCGCATCGGCCGGGTCGGGGTCGAGGCGGATGAAGCCGCGCTCCTCCAGCCGTTGCAGCGTGTGGGTCATGGTGGGCTTGCCCACCTGAAAGGCGCGGGCGAGCTGCGCCGGCCCCCGCCCGTCGCCCAGCCGCACGAGATGGTTCAGCACGGTGAATTGCGGCAGGCGCAGGCCGTCCGGCTGGCCGCGCTCGAAGCGGGTGCGCGCCAGCTGCTCGATGATGCCGATCTCGTTCAGCAGGGCGAAGAGGGAGGAATCCGTCATCCCGCCAGGATACGCGATTCCACGGGCCAACGCGGGGTGGGGGGTGCGGCGCGCAGCGGGTGGCCGAGGCGCCCCAGCATTTGCACCGTGCCACCGCCACCCAGCAGCGCCTGCACCTCGCGATAGGGGCCGGCCATCGCGGGGAATTCCTGCAAGGCCTGGCTGACGGGCTGCAGCGCGAGGCCGTGCAGCGTGGCGGCGAGGTTCAGCCGCAGCCAATCCCGCCCGGCGGCGAATTGCTCGGCCCGGCTGTTTCCGGGCGTGACAAGCCAGGTGAAGGCGTTGGTGCCCTCGAAGATCGCCTGATACTGCGAGAAGCCGATCCGCCAGCCGGGCTGGCCGGGCTCCATGGCGGCCGGGGTGAGCTGGCCGGCGGCGATCATGCCGTCCATCTGCGGGCCCCAGAGGGAAACGCCGTCCGGCGTGGCGGCGACGGCGGCGCTGCCGAAGCGCATGAGGCGCACCGTCTCCATCCAGGCCGCGCGGTCCTGCGCCTCGACCTGCCAGGCGCGCCAGGCGAGGTCGCGCAGGCGGGCGACATCGCCCGTCTCGGCGCCGAAGCCGGCCGGGGCCAGAAGGGCGGCGCGGAGCGTGGCGATGGCGGCGGCCTCCACCGGCCGCGTCACGTCATAGGGCTGCTTGGCCGAGCGCCGCCGCGCGGCCGCGGCGAAGAGCGGATCGGGCCGGGCTGCGCCGCGCAGGGTGATGCGCGCGATCGGCCGGGCATCCAGGCGGGGCTGGGGCTCGCCCTCCGGGAAGGGGGTAATCTCGGCGGCCAGGCCCCGCTCGGCGGCGGCGAGGCGCAGCAGCTCCGTGAAACAGCCGAGGCCGATGAGGAGCTGCCGGTCGAAGGGGTCGGTCTCGGGCAGGCGGCGCTCGAGGTCCATGTGCAGCAGGATGGTCTCGGTGCCGGCCAGGCGCATCAGCCAGGGCTGCCGGTTGTGCGGGTTGGGCGCCAGCACGGCCCAGGCGAGCGCGGTGAGGCGCGGATCGGTGCGCGGCGTCACGGCCCAGGGGGCAAGCGGGTCGCCCGGCTGGGCGCGGAGGGGCCGCACCCAGTCGCCCGTGACGGCGAGGGCGAGGCCGGCGGCCTGGGTGGCGAAACGGCGGCGGGAGGGCATGCGGGAGATCCTTCGGTTCAACATTGAACGATAGATGGTTCAATATTGAACTTAAGGCAAACGCTTTTCCGCCGGCTCGGGGCTTGCCAGCGCCCCCGTGCGGGCCCATCACCCTCACGTCACCTGGGTGAGCCCTGACCCCCCGCGCGGAACCCCCCGCACGGTCGCCGGGCTGAGAGGCGGGATGCATCCCGCGATCCCTGGAACCTGATCCGGTTCGGACCGGCGAAGGGAGTGGTGCCTTGGCCCTGCGCGCGCCTGCCGCGCCCATGGGGCCATTCCCTCCTTGCGTCGCGCTCGGGCCGCATGGAGGAAATGGATGGCCTATCTCGGTTTTGAACGTCGCAGCTTCCTGGCCCTCACTGGCGCCAGCCTCTCAACTTCCACCTTGGGCCCCGCTTTCGCGCAGAACGCCCGCGCCCGCACCCTGCGCTTCATGCCGCAGGCGGCGCTCGCCGTGCTCGACCCGATCTTCAATCCGACGACGATCGTGACGACGCATGCCTATTGCGTCTTCGACACGCTCTACGGCGCCGACCGCGCGCTGCGCCCCCACCCGCAGATGGCGGCGGGGCACCAGGTTGCGGCCGATGGGCTGACCTGGACCATCACCCTGCGCGAGGGCCTGCGCTTCCACGATGGCGAGCCGGTGCGGGCGCGGGACTGCGTGGCGAGCATCCGCCGCTGGGCGGTGCGCGATGGCTTCGGCCAGGTGCTGATGCGCGCGGTGGCGGAGCTTTCCGCGCCGGATGACAAGACCATCCAGTTCCGCCTGAGCCGCCCCTTCCCCGCGCTGCTGGACGCGCTGGCCAAGCCCGGCGCTTCGCCGTGTTTCATGATGCCCGAGCGCTTCGCGGCCACGCCGCCCGACCGCGCGCTCGGCCCCGAGGCCATGATCGGCTCCGGCCCCTGGCGCTTCCTCGCCAACGAATACACCCCCGGCTCCCGCGCCGCCTACGCCCGCAACGAGGCCTATGTGCCGCGCGACGAACCGGCCGAGGCGGCTTCCGGCGGCAAGCGCGTGCATTTCGACCGGCTGGAGATCATCTGGATCCCCGATGGCGGCACGGCGGCGGCGGCGCTCCGCACCGGCGAGATCGACTGGATCGAATACCCCCTGCCGGATCTGGTGCCTGTGCTGGATCGCGACCGCGGCACCCGCACGCAGATCTATGACCCGAACGGCTTCCTGGGCTTCATCCGCTTCAACCATCTGCACCCGCCCTTCAACGATGTGCGCGTGCGCCGCGCCATCCGCGACGTGGTGGTGCAGCCCGACTACATGCAGGCCGTGGCCCTGCCGCAGGACTGGCAGCAATGCCACGCCATGTTCCCCTGCGGCCTGCCCGGTGCCACGGAATTCCCGGCCGCACCCCGGGGCGAGGCCGCCATGCAGCGCGCCCGCGATGCGCTGCGCGAGGCCGGCTACAATGGCGAGCCCATCATCCATATCAACCCGAGCGACTTCCCGGCGGTGACGCAGCAGGGCCGCGTGACGGTGGACCTCATGCGCCGCCTGGGCGTGAACATCCAGGCGGTGGAAAGCGACTGGGCCAGCATCATCGCCCGCCGCGCCAACCGCGCGCCGCCGGCGCAGGGCGGCTGGAACCTGCACAACACCAACGGCCCGGCGGCCACCATCGCCAACCCGGCGGTGAGCTGGGCGATCCGCATGAACGGCGCCCAGGCCTGGGCCGGCTGGCCCACGGATGCGGCGGTCGAAGCCGAGGTGGAGGCCTGGACGCTCGCCGCCGATGCGCCGGCGCAGGCCGCGGCCTTCCAGCGGTTGCAGGCCCTGCTCTGGGAGGCGGTCCCGATCGCGCCCACCGGCCTGTTCCGCCTGCGCACCGCCTTCCGCGCCGACCTGACCGGCGTGCTGCAGGCGCCCAATCCGATGCTGTGGAATTTGCGGCGGGGGTGAACGGCGCGGTTGCAGGGCCCGGTCTCAACTTGCCGGGCCGCATCGCACGCTGCTACCCTGGATTGTGGAAGCGGAACGAGGCAGGCGCGTCGGGGCGCGCGCCGCTTCACCCTTTCCTCCGCGGGAGCCGAATTCTTGCTCGGGTTTCTCGACGCTCCCCCCATTCTCTTTGCCGCGGCATTCATTGGCCTCGTCGGCAGCGCGCTCCTGGTGCGCAGCAGCCGTACCAGCGCGCAGCGCGGGGCCATGGCGGTGCCGGCCGCCTGGTGTGGCGCCGCTGTGGCGCAAGCCCTCTCCTCGCTCGGGCATGCCTTGCGCGGCGACCTTCCAGCCGAGCTGGTCTTCGGTCTGGTCAACACGGTGCAGCTGCTTGCCGTCACGCTGCTCTGGTTCGGCGCACGACGGCTGGCCGGCCATGCGCCGCACCGCGCGCTCATCCTCCTGCCGCCCCTGTTATGGCTGGGCGCCTGCATGACCCCCGGCTTCACGAGCACGCCGCCGCTGCGGATCGCCACCTATGTGACCCTCCTCTATGGCATCGCCCTCTGTGTGGTGGCCGACATCGCCGGCATCTACCGCCGGCACCGCCTCCGCGCGGCGCTGGACATGGCGGTGCTCCTTGGCTCCGTCTTCACCATCCTGGCGGCCATCATCCTCTATGCCGTCGTCGTCGGGTTGCGCATGCCCGATGGCGCGGGAACCGTGCTGCGCGGCCTCCCGGCCCTGCTGATCGCCCTCTATGGCACCACACTGCCTTTCCTGATGCTCTCCCTGGCCCGCGAATGGGACGCGATGGACCAGGGCGAGCGCCGCGCCGCTTTGCTGCGCGAGGGGCGCGCGGCGGTGGAGCACCTGCATGGCGGCCTGCCCGCTCTCATCTTCGTGCGCGAGTTCGACCCCGAGGGACGGACGCGCCTGGTCTATCGCGGCGGCAATGTCGAGGCGGTGACGGGCTTTCCGCCCGGATCGCTGACCGATGTGGACAACCTCGCGTTGCTCGCCGAGGACCGCAGCCCGGTGACGCTCGCCATGGAGATCGCGAAGCGGACGGGCACCGGCTCGGCCGACTGGTCCATGCGGCGGCCGGATGGCAGCGGCGTGACCTGGCTTCGCACCAGCATGCGCGTGGAGGAGCGGCGGGCGGATGGCAGCATCACCGTCGTCGGCTACAGCATCAACATCACCAATGAGCGGGAGGCCCAGGCCCGCGCCGCCGCCTCCGGGCGTCTTGCCTCGCTCGGCGAGATGGCGGCCGGCCTTGCGCATGAGCTCACCCAGCCGCTGCAGGCAATCATGACCGGCGCGGAAATGGCGCAGATGGAGGCGCAGCAGCTCGAGGCCGCGAGCATCGAGGCGCGGCTGGAGACCGTCATCGGCCAGGTGGTCCGCGCGCGCAGCATCATCGGCAACCTCCGCCGCTTCGCCCGCGGCGAGCCGGCCGGCGCCCCGGTGCGCCCGATCCTGCTGGAAGCCGCGCTCGACAACGTCATGGTGCTGATCGGCGGGCTGCTGCGCGATGCCGAGATCGAGATGATGACCGACTTCGCCGAGGAGGCCCGGGCGGTGCTGGGCCATCCCGTCGCGCTGGAGCAGGTCCTGACCAACCTGCTGATGAATGCGCGTGACGCCCTGGCGCATGCGCCGCCCGGCGCGCCACGGAACATCACCCTCTGCAGCGAGGCGGCCGGCGGTACGGTGCGGCTGCGCATCGCCGATACCGGCGGCGGCATCGCGCCGGAGGTGGCGGCGCGTGTGTTCGAACCCTTCGTGACGACCAAGGGCCCCGACACGGGCACGGGCCTGGGCCTCTCCATCTCCTACGGGCTGGTCACGGCGATGGGGGGCAGCATCGGCGTGGAGAACGCCGAAGCGGGTGCGGTCTTCACCATCACCCTGCCCCATGCGCCGGTCGTCGAATTGGGCTGAGGGCCCGCGCGGTCAGGCCGCCGCCGGCCGGCCCGCCCGGATGGCCGCGAAGGTCGCCGACAGCGGCGCAGGCGCGCGCCCGGTCAGTTCCCGCACATCATCGCTGAGCAGCGCGAACTTGCCGGCCCGGATATTCGCCTCGCTCGCCACCAGCACGGGCGCGATGAAGGGCGGCAGGCCGGCCTGGAGGAGGATGCCTGTCCGCGTCGCCTCGTCCAGCTTCACCGCGACCACCTTGCGGCCGAAGACCGCGCTGGCGCGCGCCGCGATGTCGTCCATCGCCAGCAATTCGGGGCCGGTGAGGTTGTAGATGCGCCCCGCCTCGGCCTTCCCCGCGAGGGCGGCCGCCGCCGCGCGGGCACAGTCCTCGCGCGAGATGGGGGCGTAGCGCCCCTCGCCTGCCGCCGTGGTCCATTGCCCGTGCTCCAGCGCCGGGCCCAGTTCCATCAGCAGGTTCTCCTGGTACCAGGCGTTGCGCAGGATGCTGTGCGGCAGGCCGCTCGCCTGCAGCGCCTGCTCCGTGCCGAGATGATCCGGGGCGAAGGGCACCAGCGAATCCTCCGGGTTGGGCATGGAGGTGTAGAGGACGTGCCCGACCCCGGCCGCCCGCGCGGCGGCCACCGCGGCCTGGTGCTGCGCGAGGCGCCGGCCGGGCCGGTCCAGCGCATCGGTCGAGATGAGCAGCAGGCGGCCGGTGCCGGCGAAGGCCCGGGCCATGGCCTCCGGCTGCTCGAAATCGAGCGCCACCACGCGGATGCCACGCGCGGCGAGGTCGGTGAGCTTCGACGGGTCGCGCGTGCCGGCGAGGATGCGGCCGGGGGCCACGCCCTCGGAGGAGAGCAGGTGATGGATGACGGCGCGGCCGAGCTGGCCGGAGGCGCCGGTGACGAAGAGGGTCTCGGTCATGGGATGCTCCTGGATCATGCGGTTCGCGCCCCTGATCGGCGCGCTTGCGGGGCAGATGGGGCATCTTGAAACTTCAAAAAACAGGAACAATTTCGGATCATAACTTCAGATTAATTGAAGATATGGATGCGCTCACCCTCGACCAATTCACCGTCTTCGTGGCCATCGCCGAGACTGGGAGCTTCGCCGGCGCGGCCCGTCGCCTGGGGCGGGCGCAATCCGCCGTGACCTATGCGGTGCAGAAGCTGGAGGAGCAGACCGGCCTGCCGCTCTTCGACCGGACCGCCTATCGCCCCGTGCTGAGCGAGGCGGGGCGGGCCCTGCTGCCGCGGGCGCGGCGGGTGGTCGAGGATGTCGCGGCCTATCGCCGCCACGCGGCCGGCATCGCCCAGGGGGTCGAGGCGGAGTTGACGGTGGCCCTGTCGAGCCTGACGCCGCTGGAGGTGGTGACGCCCGCGCTGGCGCGGCTCCATGGCGGGTATCCCGGCGTGCAGTTGCGCCTCCTGATCCAGCCCGACGAGCAGGCTGTCGCCAGCCTCCTGGAGGGCGAGGCGGACCTGGCGCTCGCGCTGGAGATGCCCGGCCTGCCCGACTGGGCGGAGCGCAGCTTGCTGAGCGATCTCGACATGGTCTTCGTCGCCGCGCGCGATCACCCGCTGGCCGCGCTCAAGGGGCCTTTGGCGCCGGAGGTGCTGGGCGAACACCTCCAGCTCGCGGTGAGTGTCGAGCGCGCGGCGCGGCGGGGGCGGGATCACGGCGTCGTCGGCATCAACCGCTGGTATGTGCCGGATGTGGCGACAAAGCTGGCGCTGCTGCGCGCGGGCCTCGGCTGGGGCAGCATGCCGCGCACCATGGTCTCCGAGGAGGTGGAAGCGGGGCGGATGGTCGTCCTCGAGGCATCAACGCCGTTCCGCGACCGGCCAGCGGCGATCCTGGCCGCCATTCACCACCGCGAGCGCCCGCCCGGCCCTGCCGCGCGCGCCTTCATTGCCGTGCTGCGGGGGGCGTGACGCTCTCATGGGCGGGCGCTGACCGATTCGAACCGTCGCGCCGCACGGCGCGCCAGCCAACCCCATGCCACCAGCCGGCCGAAGCAGGTGGCGGCAGCGGGCTGGTGCCGGGGTTGCGCTCATCCTACCCTCCTCCACATGAGGGAACGCGTTGTGGAACGGCAGGCCAGCTGGGGCCGGCATGGCGAATGGGAGGCCAGTGGCGTTGGGCATGGATGACGTGGAAGGCAAGGGCCCCGAGGCGGACAGCCCGGTCTCCGAGCGCATCCGCAACCGGCTGCGGCAGGCTCGGAAGCGATTCAACGCGAACGACAATATCGCGGGCTTCATCGAACCGGGTGAGCTGGAGCTGCTGCTGGAGGAGGTCGCGACGAAGATGCGCGGCGTTCTTCAGAGCCTGGTGATCGACATCGACAATGATCACAACACGCAGGATACCGCGCGCCGGGTCGCGAAGATGTATCTGAACGAGGTCTTCCACGGCCGCTACCGCCCCGCCCCGCCGGTGACCGAATTCCCCAATGTGACGAGCCTGAACGAACTCATGATCGTGGGGCCGATGACCGTGCGCAGCGCGTGCAGCCACCACTTCTGTCCGATCATGGGGCGGGTCTGGGTCGGCCTGATGCCGAACCAGAACTCCAACCTGATCGGGCTTTCCAAATATGCCCGGCTTGCCGAATGGATTCTCTCGCGCCCGCAGATCCAGGAGGAGGCGATCGCGCAGATCGCCGAACTCCTGATGGAGAAGGTGAAGCCGGACGGCCTCGCCGTGGTGATGGAGGCTGACCACTTCTGCATGCACTGGCGTGGCGTGAAGGACACGGGAGCGAAGATGACCAACAGCGTCATGCGCGGATCGTTCCTGAAGGACCCCGCGCTGCGACGTGAATTTCTCTCGCTGATCTCCATGCAGAACTGAGGCCGAACATGCTCGTCAGTTGCCTTTACGCCAGCCGTGTCGCTGCGCCGCTGCCGCCCGCGGTTCTGGACCAGATCGTGCTTCAGTCGCACCGCAACAACCCGCGCCGCGGCATCACGGGGCTGCTGTGCTTCACCAGCGACGTCTTCGTCCAGGTGCTCGAAGGCGGGCGCGACGAAGTGTGCGACCTGTACAACGCGATCGTGCGCGACGAACGGCACAGCCAGGTTCGGCTGCTGGCCTATGAAGAAATCACGGAGCGGCGCTTCGGGAACTGGACCATGGGGCAGGTGGACGCCAAGGCGGTGAACCCGTCGCTGCTGCTCAAGTATTCCAAGACCGCCAGCCTCGATCCCTTCGCCCTCTCGGGCCAGGCGACCATGGCCCTGCTGATGGACCTGGTCGCCACGGGCACGATCACCGGGCGGGGCGGGGTCTGAACGAGGCGCCGCGCGGGCCACGGCCCGCCTGAGGCCGCCTCAGCCCGTCCGGACCTTGCGGCAGGTGTCCTTCCGCGCGATCAGCCCGTCACGGATCTCGAAAAGATCCATACCACGCACCTCGATCGCCACGCCCGCGCGATCCGTGCCGCGGAACGTCCATTTGCTGAAGGCGCGGTTTCCCGCGACCACATGCACCGCCTCCTCGTCTTCGTGGGTTCGAAGCGAAGGCTTGAAAAACAGGAATGTCCCTGGCGGGATTCGAACCGTCGCGCCGCGCGGCGCGCCAGCAAGGTCTTCGTGGGTTCGAAGGGAAAGCTTGAAAAACGGGAATGTCCCCGGCGGGATTCGAACCGTCGCGCCGCGCGGCGCGCCAGCAAGGTCTTCGTGGGTTCGAAGCGAAAGCTTGAAAAACGGGAATGTCCCCGGCGGGACTGCCTACTGACAAATAACTCAAATGGTTAGCAAGGCAAATCCGGGAAGTAACCGCGGCAAACCTCAAAGGCTTGCGGGCCGGTTGGCAAACCAGAACATGCGCAGTGGAGCCGGACGTTCCGCTTGCTATGCTGCGGAACCCATGGATGTGTCGGGGGAAGATAGAAGGGCAGCACGACCATGACGACTTCCCGCGCGCGGCAGAAGACCTGGGCGATCATCAGCGAAGATGGCCGGCACGTCTGGATGGGCCGGAACTCTGACCCGACCGATGACGAGGTCGCGCGGGCGGAGAAGAGTCTTGCGGACCAGGGGCTGGCCGGCTGGCTGGCGATCGTCGAAGGCGACTACTGGTCGCGCCGCGGGAAGCTGGGCTTCGTGATGGTGAAGCCGCTGGCCAGCCCCAAAGTGGAATTCGAAGCCGCGACCTTCGCTTTCGAGGACGCGCGGACGCGCCGGCTGGCCGAGGTTTCCTGACTGGCCAGCCGGGCGCCACAGAAGCCCCAAGACGCGAAAAAGCCCCGCCGGGGTACCGGAGTTGCCTCCGGCCCCGGCGGGGCTTCGTGTGTGCGCCTGTGGCGCCGTGTCAGGGCATTGTCGCTGCCGCCGTCACCCTTCGCAGTTCGGCATGGGCTTCGCGGAAGCCGTCGATCCGGACCATGGCCTGCCGCGGCACGCCGCAGGCCGGCCAGCGCCGGGACTCGCTCCGGAGGAACGTCCCCGCCTCCATCTGCCTCACGACCGTCGCCATGGCCGCGATGCCGCGGCCGTCGATTGGGAAGCGGGCAGCCTGGGGCGCATTGCCGTCCACCCGGAATACCCGCTCGGCGCCCGGGCAGTCATGAATCTCCGCTGGGTAGATGAATGGCCCTGCGGTGCCGCCGGTGCTCCGGCGGACGTAGGCCACGCTGACGCGTTCCTCCATCCCTGCTGAGAGGGGATCGGATCGCGTCGCGACGCAGGTGACCTCCGCCCGCACCGGATCAGGCCGGCAACCGATGCGCCACGCGCCCACCTGCGCCGCTCCGGGCATCGCCGCGGGGTCAGTCATCCGGGAGACGTGAACGGGGATCGCGGTCTCTGGAGCCGCACAAGCGGCGAGCACCAGGAGGAGCGGTAGGGATCGCATGGATCCCCGCATGCCCTGCCGTTGGCTGGAAGTGAAGGCGCTACGGCACGCGGCGCTTGGTCACGCTCACCGAGAGGGTCGCTGCAGCGAGGTCGAAGGTCGATCCCGAGACGTTGCGCGCGAGGACGCGGACGGTGTTGTTCGACCAGACGAAGGCGCTCAACTCGATGAAGCGGGTCGAACTCACCAGCGAAGCCTCTGCGAGGTCGCCCTGGCGCGCGCCGTTGACCGTCACGTCCAGCAGCGAGGTTGCCCCTGCAGCGAGGCTGGGGAGGTCCCAGGATGTCTCTGCGACGAATTCACGCTGCCCCGAGTTCGGCAGCGTGGGCGTGCCGTTCAGGATCCCGGGCGCAGCTTCGGGCAGCCCGTAGAGCCGGAGCGATTCGAGTTCGATGATGCCGTCGAACCCGATCACCCCGATCTGCGCGAAGGCCACGCCCGAGCCAAACCGCAATGTCATGCGGCGATTGAGGTCGGCGTCGTCCATCGGAGCGCCGCCATACCAGCCCTTCGCCGGCGCGCTCCAAAGCATGGTGGTAAGGGACGCGAGGATGTCGCCCGCGATGTTCTCGCGGACATTGCCCGCCGCGTCGAACACGCGGGCAAAAAGGCGGCCGCCGGATGCCCCCGCGACGAGCCAGTGAGCAAGCGCGAACTCCCTGGTCTGCGTCGTGTCGACGACCCAGCCGAGACCCCGGTTGTCAGCAAGCTGTACGCCTCGTCCGGTCGGCGTGACATTGGAGAGACCGTTGAAGCAGAAGTCGGCGATGTAGGTAGCTGTGGTCGTCGAAGTCGCGATCGTGACCAGCCCCTCGACACCGACTTCCGTCGCGGACTGGCGAAATGCCTTCGCGCGGACATTCTCGCATCCGGCCAGGAAGCGGGTGAAGCGCGAGGCCGGTGCGCGGTGGCGATTAATGACCGCGTTCCCGCAGCGCGTCGCGGTGGCGGTGTAGTCGATGCCGACGAGATAGGTGTTGGTCCAGGCGACGTCGTACTCGCAGTCCTGGGCGGTGCTGGTATGCCGCGCAGCGATGGGCGAGCATGCTTCCATCCGCATGTTGCGCGCGATGATCGCGCTGCCCCCGGTCTGGTTCAGGAACGGGATGGCGACATTGCTTCCGGCTTGGCGAAGCTCGAAGTTCGGCGCGTCGAAGACATGGCGGTTGTGGTTCGTATAGGCACCGGCGGCGTTGGCGAGCCGGATGCCGAATCGATCCTGCGCGGCGTTGACCCCGGTCGCATGCGCGAAGTGCCCGCCGTAGTACCGGATCGACGTATTCCATGCCGTCGCCGTGGCGCACCAGATGTCGAGGCCGAACTTATTGTTGACGAAGCGGCCGAGCGTGAGGGTGCAGTCCTCGAAGCCGCGTCCGTCGCCAAGGGTTCGCGCCCCGATAGTGAAGCCTTCGACCCTGCGGATTTCAATTTGCGAGGCGTCGAGGTTGCGGAGGGTGATGCCGATGTCAGCTTCAGAGGACCAATCCGAGATCGTCTGCCGGATGACATTCAGGCCCGTGTAGAGCTTCTCCGCATTGCGGACGGTTCCCCCATCGCCGATGACGAGCACCGAGGTCGGCGTGGTCCCGGTGTATCGGATGGTCCCCTGCATGATCAGACCACGCGCGCCGCCGGGCAGCGTGACGGTCGCGTTCACATTCCAGGTGCCCGGCGGGATGATCGCGAACTTCTGGTCGGTCCCGGCGCGATCAAAGCATGCCTGGATCGCGCTGGTGTCGTTCGCAACGCCGTCGCCAAGACCACCGAAATCGTTCGGGAGAACAGCCTCCCGATCGCGGAGATACTTGGCGAAGTCGGACTTGTTGAGGTTCGCGTTCAGGACCAGCAGGTCGTCGATGCGTGCGGGCATCGTGCCTCCCTACAGCGATGTCGCGGTCACAGGGCCCGCGAAAGAGGAAACGTTGCCGTCCGCCGCGACCGACCGCAGCCAATACCAGCGTGTCGCACCGGCACCGAGGCCCGTGCGGTCGTAGGGCAATGCCGTCGGTTCGGCGCCGAGCTTCGCCGCAGCAGCGAGGCTGTTGGACGACGCCTCGAAGACCTGCAGCTTCGACGCTGCACCCGGGAAGGTGCCCGAGATGCGGATGCCTCCGGCGATGCCGGTGGCAGCAAGACCAGAGGGCGCTGCGGGTACCAGCGACTCCCGCCAACCGGATACAGCGCCGCTACGCGCCTGCGCCCGCACGCGGAAAGCGGTCGGCTCGGCAGTCGGGATCGTCACCGCGGTCGCCCCAAGGCCGCCCGCGAAGCCCTGCCAGGAGGCGCTCGATATCGGCCTGAACTCGATCTCGTAGCCGGCGAGGTAAGCGGACGCGACCGCAGCCCAGGAGACCGACAGCGCCGCGAAGGCGGCAGCCTGCGGCGTGTCGATGGCGATCGTCGCCGGGATGGCGATGACGCCAGGATTGGGAAGCACCACGGATGGGCTGTCGCCGGTCGCGCGTTCGTCGATCGCGGGGTTCCAAGCCCAGACCGCGTCGTCCTCTTCGGAGAGGGTCAGATCGATCCCGCCGTCGGCGGTGAAGCGCCAGCCGCTGATCCTCGCAGGGAATGGCGTCAGACGGTCAAAGCCCACCATCACGCCTTCCCACGGCCGGAAACGGAGAGCCGAGAGGTTGGCTTGGCAGCCGACTTCGCGCTGCCGCCGGTTCTTCTCCAACTCGATCTTCATAAGCCGCTGGACCGTGGAAGGTGACGTCGTCAGCGGGAACTCGAAGTCCCGGTAGATCGCTTCCCCGTTGTCCTCTGCCACATAGTTCGCGGCGAGCAGCGGCGGCGCGTCGGTCGGCTGCCAGTTCTTCGACGGATCGACATAGACGGCACGCGCTCCATTGAAGAGATCGCGCCGCGGACGGCTGCCAGAGACGCTGATCTCGCCGCGGAGGTCGGCGGCACCGATCGTCCCGGCGGCGATCGCGGGGGCACCTGCCTGGATGAAGAACCGTCCTCCGGACACGACCAGCGTTCCGGCCATCGCCGACACGATCTTGCGGGTAATCGCGATCTTTCCCTCCCCGAGGGAGAGCCGGCCGTTCACCGTGTATCGCTTCTCTGCTGTGCCGTTCCGCCGCCCGACCAGCTGGTCGCACACATTCGCTGCCGCCATGAGGCAGGGCAGATCGATGTCGTCCCAGGTCGCACGCCAGCCGAAGGGCGCCGTCAGGTACCAAGCGAGGCAGAGAGCGGGATTGTCGGACCACCCCGTTATGCCTGTCCGGGGGTCCCAGATGGTGTCCGCACCCTCGACAATGGCCGCGAGGTTCGGGACGCCTGACGTGAAGACCTCGGGCCGCAGCTTGATACGGAGGGCGCTGTAGGCGCGGCCGCTTCCGCGGTGTTCGGCAGTCCACTTGCCGCCCGTCTCCGCAATGAGGTTGCCGTTTGCGGGCTGATCCGGCGTGCCGCGGTAGTTCTCGATGCGGACCAGACCGCTGAACTTAGCATCGGTGGAGATGGTGTCGCCGAGGAACACGTCGCCGATGGTCCTGCATTGGTGGGCCGCCAGGACAACGACCATGTAGAAGTAGCCGTCTGCACGACCTTCATCATCAGTCGCGCTGTGGATGAAGATGATCGGGCCGGAGACCTTCGCGCGGCCGAGTACGATCTGGTGCTCGGTGATTGGCTGGCGGAAGGACTGCGTCCGGCCTGCTCCCGGCGAATTCGCGTCGAAGGCTGCGCTGGGTCCGTTCTGCGCCACCCGGGTCTCCGGGGGGCGCGGCCTGGATGCCGGGAAGATTTGGCGCCCGATGTAAGAGACGCCGAGCGAGACGCCCGCACCGACAATGGCGCCCACCACGCCGCCGCCGATGGCGCCGGACGCGACTGCGCCGGCCGCGGCAGCGATGAAGGGGATCGCGACGGGCATGGGGTCAGCCGATTCTCCATGCCGTCGCGCACGACGCGGCGGGGATGCGGATCAGCCCGCGCATGCTCACGAAGGCTGCTTCGCCGGCCATAACGACGACGCCGAGCCGGTCAGGGTCGCGCGCCAACACCACATCGCCGGTAGCGGCGAAGGCGGCAGGAATGCGCTGGAAGCCGGCAGAATCTGCGGTCTGTTCCAGGGTCGGCAGCGATCGCCAAACCGGCTTGATGCCGGTGCACGCCTCGATGCAGGCCAGGACGAACCTGCCGCAGTTCCAGCGAATGTCGTCGAAGGGCCGCCGTTCTGCTTCCCGGAGCGTCACCGAAAGGCGGGAGGGCCAATCCGGGACACGGTTCATCGGGCGGGCAGCCTGATCTCCGCCTCCTGCAGGGCAGGCACATATTCGAAGAACCTGTCGCCCGGGTACTCGGCCTGCTGGTCCGCATCGGTGTATCGCCGGACCTCCGCGCGCTCGAGGTCGACCAGCCGGCTTTCGCAGGAGAGCGTGACGCGGGGCTGTGCGCCGTCCACGACTTCCATCGTGTCCATGATCCCCGACCACAGCGGGAACGGGTCGCTGACGAACGCCCCATCCTCGCCGAGGAGGGCGATCCAGAGCTTCGCCGGTCGCAGGCGGTAGGAGCGCTCGGCGAGAGCGAT
This sequence comes from Roseococcus sp. SDR, assembly GCF_019083995.1. Lineage (GTDB taxonomy): Bacteria > Pseudomonadota > Alphaproteobacteria > Acetobacterales > Acetobacteraceae > Roseococcus. The sequence continues at coordinate 98,951 of NZ_JAHRCU010000007.1, read as the reverse complement.
GTCGACGACTTCCTGCGGTACGGGCGAAAGCGTCAGATCCAGGCGAACCGCGCGAAGCTCGACGGTCTCCTCGACGTCAGACATCGCCCCGAGATCACCCACGCCCTCGAAGGTCTTCCCTGCCCATTCGAGGTCGCCCAGGCCTGTCCAGACGCGGAACGGGCCAGAGGCGAAGTCGAGCTCGCAGAGGATCACCGGGGCGGCCACTGGCGCTGTCGCCGCGGCAGCTGCTTGAAGGGAGAGCCTGGGCGTTGGACGCGCGGAGGGTTCAGTCACAATGCCTCCTCGAACCTCGCTGTGATGGCGGTGAAGCGGCCAGCGCGGGATGGGTTGGCGCTTTCGTCATCGGACACGAGACGCATGGGCACGGTGGTGTTGGTGAGGACCAGAGGCTCCCCAACCGGCGCCGGTGCCCGGAGCGGCGGCGCGATCGGGATGGTCGCTGTGCCGGTGCCGGACGCGGTAACCGCGGCTGTGGCCATGTGGAGGCGGCCGGCAATCCCGATGTAATCGCCGGCACCGACCGCGACGCCATTCGGCCACCAGCCTTGCGTCGAGATCGACAGCGCGCCCTTCACAGCACCGGCGGCGAATGACGGGCTGCCCGATCCGACCACGAGACCGGTGCCATCCGTGAAGATCGTTGCGTCGGAGAAGCTGTATGGCCCGGTGGGCACGTTGCCCTGGCTCCGCGGATCCCCGGTGCGGAATTCGCGGCGGAAGTCCCGGAGACGGACGGTGTTCACCGATCCCGCCAGCGCCGCCAGCAACCCTTCCAGGATGCCAGCCAGCCGGCCGTTCAGCGGATCAAAGGTCATCTCCGCGACCCAGCGTGCCCCCTCGCGCCGGAGCACCTGGGTCTGGCGCGTGATGGGCGAGACAAAGCGCAGGGTGTTGGGCTGCAGATAGAAAACCTGCCGCGAAGGACGCAGCTCCGGAGGCCAGGAGAATTCCGTCATCCCCGCACGGTCTCGTAGGCGGTGCCGCCGCGGCGGATGGCATCGAGCGTCATCACCGAAGCCTGCCGGGCAATCTGACCCGCCATCATCCGAAGGCGCGCCTCCACCCCGGCATCGGCGCCGCGGGCATCGATGTTGATGCTGTTGTGGACCACCATCCCGCCGCCGGGCGATGTCCCGTTCGGCAGCACGGTGCCGCTGCGGTCCGGCACGAACCATTCAGGTCCGCGCTCCCCGACGATGTAGGGCTGGCCGCCCGTGACCGGCCCGCCCTCGGCACGGAACAGCCCGCCGATCCAGTCGCCGAAGCTGCTGCCGATGCTGCCGACGACGCTGCCCACTGCGTTGCCCAGCGGCTCGGTGATCGTGCGCCGGACCATGATCCGCGCGAGATCCTCGCCGATGCCCTTCAGGACATCGGAGAAGCTCTTCCCGCGGACCACCGCGTCCTCGAATGCGCTGCTGAATGTGAGGCCGAGCTCCCGCCCGACTTCATTGGTCCGCTCGGTTGCCCGGGTCAGCCGGTTCTGGGACTGCTCGAGTTCATCGAGTGCCGATTGGGCTTCGCGCTGAATGGTCTCGTCCGGTACCGGCTGCCCGATGCGCTCTGCACGTTCGACGAGTCTGCCGAGGTTCTCCAGCCGGCGGACATAGCGCTCGTAAGCGTTCTCGTTCTGCTGGATGAGCCGTTCACGCTCACGGATGATGTCGTTGGTCTCGCGCTCGGCATCGCGGTTCTCGCGCGTTGCCGCTGCGACGCGCCGCGTCGTGCCCTCCAGCCGCTGCAGGGCTTCGTCGCGCTCCCGCGTGGCCAGAGCCTCAAGGCGGCCCCGCTCGGCGGCATCCATCCCGCCTGCCTCAGCAGACTCGCGGATGCGCCGGATGCGCTCCTCGTACTCCTGGTTGATCCGGAAGCGGTCGTCCAACTGCCGGCGCAGGTCATTCGCTTCCTGCTCGCCGCGACGACGGCGGGACTCGACGGCGCGCGCATCGGCCTGACCCTGCTCGTCCAGCCGCCGGATCAGCGAGGAACGCTCCGCATCCTCGATCTCGGTCAGCAGCCCAAAATACTGCTCCCGGAGTTCCCGCAGCCGGCCGGCCTGATCCACCCCGGCTTGGCTCTGCGCGGTCCCCACCAGCCCCGCCTGAATGCTCCCGCGCCGGGGCTGCGCCGATACCGCCGCGCCGCTGCCCAGGGCTTCCAGCCGGGCGATCTCGTTCGCCATCGCCTCGGCGGCACGGCGCTGGTCGGCGAGGCGCTCCTCGGGCGTGAGAAGCCCGGCACCCTGGCGGATGCCATCCAGCGCACGCGCGGCACCCGACAGCGCGCGCGCCAGCGTGCTCGACAAGCCGATGGCTTGGTCAAGGCGCGCGAGAAACTGGTCCGCGGCTGCGGTGAGTTGGCCGTAAGCCCGGCCCACCGACAGTGGCGCACGTTCGAATTCGGTGTTGACCCGCTCCACCGCGCGCAGCAGCGCGGGGAACACCACATCCGCGGTGAGCTTCCCCTCCGACCCCATCTTGCGAAGCTCGCCGATGGAGACGCCCAGTTCCTGCGCCAGCGCCTGGGCCAGCGTGGGCAGGCCTTCCAGGATCGACCGCAGTTCGTCGCCCTGCAGCACGCCTGACGCCAGGGCCTGCGCAAGCTGCTGGGTGCTGCCCTGGATTTCCTGCGTGCTGGCGCCGGAGGAGATCGCCACACGCTGCAGCCCGGTGACGAGCCGCACCACTTGCTCATTCGTGGCGCCGATTTCGCGCGCGGCAATGCTGAACCGCTGGAAGGCATCCACGCTGTCGCGCACCGCGACGCCCGTCTGCAGCGCATCCCGGTAGAGGGTCGCGTAGACCTCAGACGCCCGCTCGACGGACCCGACCGCGGTCGTGAGCCTGCCCATGCTCTGCGTGAGCTGGTCGCCCGCGATGACCGTGGCGCGGATGCCCGCGGCCAGCGCCACAAAGGGCGCAGCCCTCGTGACCGTATCGAGCAGGTCCAGCGCGCGTGACGCGCGGTCCGCGCCATCGCGGATCTGCTCCATGCTGCGCTGGCCGGTCTCGCCAACCTCGCGCAGGCCCTGCTTGACCTTCGCGGCATCATCCAGCGACAGACGGACCGATACTCGGCGCGTTGCGTCAGCCATCGCGCGCGCCTCCCTTCACGTCAGCCGCTGTCCGGCGCTTCTGCAGGCCTGTCGCCATGCCGATCCTGAATGCGAGAAGCAGGTCGATCGCTGCCCAGCCGGCAGCCCCGGCTTCCCTGGCGGCCGCCATCGCAGCCGCCATGTCGAGGTCGATTCCCGCAGGGCCGGCGTGGGCACATGCCGCTCCGGCCGCCCACACAGCGGCGCCCTCGGCGCTGGCGGGGGCGTGGGCGGCGTAGGGGCAGGAGAGGCCGCAGTCCCTTTCGAGGGCAGCGCAGCCCTCGCAATAGTCGGGCCCGGACCCGTAGTGCCATTCGGCCCGGGCCTTCAGCCGTTTCCCTCGATGCTCACCTTGGCCACCAGGGCAGTTGCCGAGTCCCAGAAAGCGGCGGCGATGTCGTCGAGATCCATGAGGCAATCGAGCGCTTCGTGGGAGAGCGGCAGGGTATTGCCCTCCTGGTCGCCGATGCCCTCCCAGGCGATCACGGCATGATTGGCGAGGGCCTTCACCAGGAAGGCGAAGGCGAGACCGCGCGCAAGGTCCGGATCCAGGTCCGTCGTGGCTGCGCGGGCTGCGCCGAGCCGACGCGCGGAAGCCGACTGCGCAGCGGCCATGATGGCGGTCGTGACCGGCTTGATCTGCACCCGCACTCCGCGCGGCAGATTGATCCAGTAGGGGTCGGTCGGAATGTCGAGCGTGAGCATCAGGCGTACACCGTGCCGGCTTGGTCGTTGCGGAGCACCGCCGTCATCATCCGGGTGGCGGCGGTGTTGAATGCTGCGCGGAAGTCGAAGGTGGCCTCGACACCGGCAGGCCCTTCGATGGGCGTCTTCGCGAGCGCGAGGTAGACCTCGTGCAGAGTGACGGTCAGGCTGCGGTTCGCGTTGATGGTGTAAGCGAAGGCGAACTCGGCCGCTGTGCCGTCCTGTGCCTGCGTCAGCAGGGTGGTGTTCTCGAAGCGGGTGGTGATCTGGCCTGTCGCGCGCGCGATGCCGGGATCCACTCCCTCGATCCTCCGGTCGGCGCGGATGGTGCGCACCATCTCCATGTTGTTCGAGAAGCTCACCCTGGCGCCGGTAACCTGGGCGAGCGGGGAGCCGGTGCGCGTTATGCTGCCTTGTGCCTTGTTGAACAGGGTGATCGCGGCGCTGGTCGGCGTGCCGGCGCTGGATGCCCCGCCGCGGACGCTGCCCTGAGCCATGAGGCCAAAGGTCGCGGTCGCCGCACCTGTCGGGGAGAAGTCGATCTCCATGGTGTCAGCGCGAACGCCGGTGCAGACGTCGAAGGACGGCACGTCGGGGTATGCGATCTCGATGGCATTGGAAGGCAGAGCGGAGCCACCGGAGCCAAACGTGTGGATGAAGTTCGGGTTGGTGCCGGTCGTCGTCGGGGCGCCGAGGAGAAGCCGCAGCCAATGCCCGATGTTGATCAGATCAACCGGCACGACGGCTTGCCCCTGGACAGTGACGGTGTCCTGGAAGGGCGCTGCAGGGTCCCGGTTATTGCCTGCGCCGATGATGTCGTTGTCGAGCAGCGGCTGTTCCGCGCCAAGGTCTACTGACATGAAGGGCATGCGCCGCCAGTTGCCGCCCGGCGCTGTGCCGTAGGTGGTCTCGGGGAACATATTGACGCGGCAATTCGCGCCGATGGCACGAGGCATGGGTATCTCCTGTGAAGGTCAGGAAAGCGGGGAGGCTGCGACGGTGAAGAACAGCCGGACCGGGAAGGACGCAGCACGCATCGATGCGGCGCCCTCGGCAGGCACGTCGTCGAAGTCCGGCGATGCGGGTTCCGCCCACTCCACAGCACCGCCGAGTGTACGGTTTGCGGCGATCCCGGCTGCGATGTCGGAAAGGAGCGCGTCCAGGAGTGCGCTGCGTGCGGCGGCGGTCGAGCCGGGCGCGATGACTTCCACTTCCGCGGCGTGCTCGATGGCGTAGGACAGCGGCGACAGGATCGGCGTCTCTTCGATAGTGGCGCCATCGCGGATCACGATGGTGCCGCCGGCAGGCACGCGTTGAGGCGTCGTCTCGTTGCGGAGAACCTGAGGCGCGGGAACCCGCGCAGAGACAGAGGCTCCAATGCGGCTCACCAGCGCGACCAGCGCCGCTTCCCGCGCGCTCACGCGAGGCCAAGACCGCGTGCGAGGAAGGCACCCAGCGCCCAGTGGAGGGCGACCCCCACGGCCGCTAAGCCGAAGGCGGCCAGGGCGGCAAGCAGCAGGACCGCAATCTTCCAAGCCGCCAGGGGCGGCCGGATCGCGTCTTGCGGACGGACGGAAGGTCTCATGCTGACCGGCTCTCGGCTTCCCATGCTGCGACGAAGCGCCCCGGCAGACGGCGGAGAGCGCGCTCGGATGCACCCTTCACGTCGAAGCGCTTGTTGAGGCTGACCTGGGGCAGCAGGAGAAACATCGGGATCATCCCCTTCTCCAGCATGCCGCGCGCCCAGGCTTCGCGCCCCCGGCGGTTGCCGGTACCGACCTCGGCAAAGCCCCCGGCGAACAGCAGCGTCCGCCGCCTTGGGCGGGCACCGCGACCGCGCGTCGAGGTCGCGCCATAGAGGGGCAGGCACCAGACGAAGCCGCGGCCGGACTTGAAGGGGCGCAGGAAGGCTTGGCCCGAGGCCACCATCTGGGCCGGCGTCACCCGCATCCCCTTCTCGCCTCGGCCGCGGCGTCCGCGGGCAGCGTTGAAGCCGGTCGGGATGGCGAGAAACTTCCTGCCGCCCTTCGCGCGGATCGTCGCGGCAGTCTCGAAGCCATGGATGATGTCCGGCGTCTTGGACCAGACCAGCCCTGCTGGCCGCATGGAGATACCTGTGCGGGGAAACACCGCCGATCGCCAAGCATTCGCGATGCCACGACTGCTCCCCTTCAACGAATCCGTCGTCTGTTTGCGGAGCTCGGTCTTGAGGTTCTCGGTCTCTGCGCGGACCGCCCGCATCGCAGCGCGCTCGCCTGCCCTGACCTCATCGGCGAGCGACTTCCGCATGTCGCCGATGATGCGGGCGGAGAGCTTCATGCGGGCGGACCGGGGCCGGGAGGTTGGTCAGGGATGGGCCCCGGGATGCCGCCGCGCGAGCGGATGATCGCCAGCGCGAGATCATGGAGCGCGGCCTGCCCGAGGTAGCCGAACATGAAGGCGAAGAGAAAGTGGCCATAGTCGTTCAGCTCGAGCAGGCCTGCGAGCGCATAGCCGGCCGAGCCGATCAGCGCCGCCGAGGGCAATTCCCAGAGCAGGCACAGACCGATGCGGCGCCTTTGCGGATTGTTCCACCGCACGAATCCCCCTGCGATCCCGGCTGCGGCACCCATCGCGAGTTCGAAGAGCATTCCCCAAGGCCCGGGGTTCATCAGCGGCATCGGCTATCTCCGGCAGAAGACGCGCTGCGCCACTCCATCGGCGTCGCGTTCGGTGTGCATGACGGCCAGCACCAGCGTGCCGATCGTGAAGGTGTCATCGGCCTCGACTGGTCCGAATGATGCGGGGATCTGCAGGATGTCCGTGGCCTGGATGATCGTGGTACCGAAGGCGTCCTGCAGCCGGTCCGGTGACGACCGCAGCACGCGCAAGGCCACCGGCACACCAGTACCGCGTTGCCAGGATGCATCGACCGCCATGTTCGGATCGATGAGCAGTGCAGCAAGGAGGTCGTCAAAGACTGTCATCGCGAGCGCTCGTCAGCGTGGGAAAGGCCTCGGATGGCGGCGAGACGGGAAGCACAGTCTGCGTGAGCCGCATCGTAGGCCAGCAGCAGCTCAGCGACCTGCCCCTGCGTCAGGCGCGATGCCGCCGGTAATGGCGGTGCTGGCGCGCATGTCAGGAGCGCCTCCGGCGGCCGCAGATAAACCAGCCGTACCTCCGGCGACGCGGACTGCCCGCAGGCGCTCAATAGTGCCACGCAGCACAGGAGCGGCAGCAGACGCATGCGATGGATCACGGCGGATTGCCTCCAGATCGGTGCTGAGCCGGACCGCCTCCGTGCGCGCACGCTCAGCGTCAGCCGCCACCGCGGCCATCTGGCGCGCGTGTGTGGCTTGTGCCTGCTCCAGGGCATCCGCATTGGCCCTCGCGCGTGCATCGGCCTGTGCGGCTTCCATGCGCGCGGTATCGCGCTGCTCACGGAACAGGGCAGCCGCGCCGATGGCGCCGATCAACGCCAGCACCACCACGATCTTCGCGGCATGCCGGCCTGCCCATGCCGCAATGGCTGCGGGGATCATGGATATACCTTACGGTCTAACTCGTGGTGCGGACTGTCCCAGCCCCAGTCGTGGCCGTGGACCAGCGGGATTCCGAGCGCGGCGGCTGCCTGCCGCATTGCTGCGACCACAGGCGCCATGGCGTCGCGGCTCCATGCGATTTCGCCGGTTTCGGGAACACCGTCGCCGTCGTCATCCCAGGGAGCGAGATCGACAGCATGGCCGGTGATGTGCCTGCTGTTCATGGTCTTGGACTTCCCCGCGGCAAAGAGTTCGGCTTGGCGCTGGCGCGTCCGCAGCCCTTCGACGACGATAAAGGAGGCGATCTCGCGCGCGCGCTCGACGACGCGCACGAGATCGGGATGCACGCCGCGCAACCGCTCCCGGTCGCGCGGCAGCAGGGCGGACGACATTACGCGCCGGATGCCGGCACGCGGGCCAGCAGCACGGCCACATTGGCATCGGCGGCCTGGGCGGCGACCGTGCAGATGCCGACCTGGAAGTTGCCGGTCGCGGTGGTCGTGATGCGGCGGTTCGTGTTGTCCCAGAAGACGCGCGCGCCCGCCGTGATGGCGAGCGACGGCTCCTTGGTCAGGTCGAATTCGCCGCCGACCTCGCATTCGACAGTCGCGTTCTGCGCCGCGTCCATCGCCGCGACGCCGAAGAACGCACCGACAAGCATTCCCTGGCCGGACAGGATACCTCCGGCATAGGGCACGATCATGGGGATGCTGCGCCCTGCCGGGCGCCGGTTGTTACGCATGGCTTGATCTCCGTGATGAAGAGGGTGGCGCCCTGGCGGATGCCCAGGCGAGAGGGATCAGACGGTGCCCGGGTTGAACCAGCCGCCGCGGTAGTCGATGGCGCCGACACCGAAGTCGAAGATCACCTGGACCTCGACACCGTCCACGCCCTGCACCGGACCGGTGGTGACCTGTGGCCCCTCCGCCCCATTCAGGTACCCGTAGACGTAGACAGGCGCGTTGGCCGGATCGGCGAACAGGTACCAGCGGTTGTTCGGGATCTGCGGCTCGACCACCGGCTGAACGAAGGACGCGAATACGTTCGCCTGTCCGATCTGATTGGCGGCGACCGGCACGGTGAGCTGCCGGGCCGGCAGTTCGAGGTTCGGGCCAACGAGCAGCCGCATCTGGTCGCCGACGTTGATCGGAATGCCATCCAGCGTGCGCTGGCGCATGATCGCGCCACGACCTGCGGCGAGGTTGCCCAAGTCGAGCGCGGTGCCTGCGGACGCCTTGTTGGCGCGCGCCGCAGCCGTACCGAATACGGCAGCGTTGCCGGTCGTCAGCGTGGGGCCATCGCCACTCGCCAAGTTCATCAGGCCGTACGCAGTCGCGTTCTCGAAGTCGGCGACGCGACGGCCGATGGCACCGGCGAAGTCAGTGAAAGCGCCGAGGTCGTCGTTCACCAGCATGGGACGCGTCACGCGGATGCGCCGCGCGAAGGTCTGCAGCAGGACGATCTCCTGGCTCTCGGACATGGTGCCGGCCTGGATCTCGCCGTTCTCCATCAGCGGCAGCAGTGTGGGGAAGTCACCCACGCGCAGGTGCCGGTGCGGCTTGAAGTCGCGGAAGTCGCGGCGGAGGAAAATCTGGCGGTAGGTCGGCTGCGCCGGCTGGTACGCAGCGATCAGCATCTTGTTCGCAGCGGCGGAGAGCAGCAGCGGGAAATCGCTGGTGGTGTGGAAGGCGCGTTCCGCGATGCGGATCGGATCACGCGGCACTTGCTGTTCGCCACGCAGCACCATGATCTCGCGGATCATGTCCAGCGGACGCCAGCCCAGGAACTCTTGGTGCCGGTTGTGCGTCGGCGCCTGATAGCCGGGCATCGCGCGCACCGCGATCGCCTCAGCCATCGCATCGATGACCTCGGACGGATCGGCGCGCGACGGGGTGCTGGCCGTGGGGTTGGCCGGCTGCGACGGACGACCCCCGCCCTGCGACAGGGCGTCGAACAGCGCACCGCGGAAGCGCTCGACCGTCCAGCCCTCGGTCACAGCGCGGGCGCGGAGAGAGTCCACCGTGGCGTCCGGCAGGAGCGCACGCGCCGACGTGATGGCAGGTTCGAGGGAAGCGATACGGGCGCGCTCCACCTGCACGGCTTCGGCAGCCGGGTCGGAGGGCGGCACAGCACGGTTTGCCTCCATGGGCGGGGGCGGGGCGGAAGGGGGCGTGACGGCCGGCGCGTTGCCCGCGTCGGTCGCCGGGTTCGGCGTGACGGCCATGATGTTCTCCTGCTCGGTGGTGGGAATCGGGGGTTCAATAGCGACGAGCGGGCGGCCCCCATCCGCCTCGCCGCGCACTCCGGCAGCCGCATCCACCGGGATGGGGACGACAGAGATTTCGAAGGGCTCCCAATCGACTGCGCGATAGGTGATCTTGTTGGACACCGGGTCGATCAGCTGCTCGTACCGGAAGACCCGGTAGCCGACGCTGACGCTTCGCAGCGTGCCCTCCAGCACGCGCTGCCAGACCGGATCGACGTCGGCGGCGCGCGAGAATTGCAGCGTCGCGATGCCCCTGCCGCCCTCGATGCGCGCCGCTGTCACCAAGCCCAGGACCGAGCGGGCGCCCCAGGAATTGTGGCAGTCGAGGACAGGCGCGCGTCCGCCTCGAAGCAGGTCCATCCGGACGGCGCCCGGGGACATGTCGAGTTCCTCGATGATGCGCCCCAGTCCCGGCACCCAGTTCTCGGCACGCGCCCCGACAGACCAGACGACTTCGACCGTGCGGTCCGCTTCGTTGATCGTCGCGGGGGCCTGCAGCGCCCGGCGCGCGACGATAGGCATGGGTTGCGGTTGCGGCGCAGCCGGGGGCTGCGTCGCTTCTTCGACGGTCTCGGTCATGGTTTATCCCTGCTGCTGCGCGTTCTGCCGCGCCGGTGAAGCAGCACCCGTTGCGGCGATTTCGATTGCTGCCATCTGGGCCGGGTCCTGCGCGACGCCGGTCTTGGCGACGCGGCGCGGGTCGGTGTCGAGCGAAATGCCGGCTTCGTCGAGCAGGGCATTCGCTTCGCGGATCATCTCCACGACGGCGCGGAAGTCGTAGCCGAACGCACCCGTCGCCTCAGGCTGCGGGACGAAGCCCGCACGCACCTGCGCGATCAGCGCCACCGTGTCCTTCAGCGGATCGATCATCTCATGCGCCGGTGGCATGTGGCTCACGCCATCGGGGAAGTCAGGCGCCCACAACCCCGCCAGCGCGCCCTGAGCATGGAAGCGCTCCGCGATGGGGCGCACCAGCATCGGGATCAGCATACCGTACTGGATCTGCTCGCAGAGCCTGCGGAACTCGATCTTGCCGGCGCGCAGCGAGGAGTAATTGGCCTGGGTGAGGTCACCGGAGACTTGGTCGTAGGTGAGACCGGTCCCCACAGCCGAGGCCTCCAGCGCACGCCGGGCAAAGGCGGAATGGCTGCCGCCGCCGGAGGGGTTCACGACCTCGATGCTGCCCGGCCCTTCCCGGTGCAGGATCATGCCCGGTTCCAGGGCCTCGACGGTCCGCCCCTCGCTGTCTTTCAGAAGTCCCGCGGCCGAGCCGGTGAGTGCGTCTTCGCCGGCACCGCTGCTGACAATCGCGAGGCAAGCCTCGATCTTGGCCTTCATCAGCAGCGCGGCCTCATAGTCACCGAGGTCGCGCAGCCGCAGAAGCACAGGCGCAAGCCAGGAGACGTCGCGCAGCTGGCCGGGGCGGCGCTTGCGATAGATGTGCAGGACGTCGCGGGCGGGCACATAGGCGCTGGCACCCGGCATGTTCGGCATGAACCACGTCTGGCCCGGGTGCTGCCGGTACAGCCAATAGCCTTTCGGGCGCCCCACCGGATCCAGGTGGATGCCCTGGATGGTCGCATCCTCGCCGACGAAGCTGTCGCGGGACGCGTCGAGGAAATCGCTCTCCAGCACCTGCAGCCGCAGGCCAATCGGGTTTCTGGCAGTCGGCCGCTCGGGGAGGAACCGGACGAAGCACTCCCCGCTCTCAACCGCCGCCCGCGTAATCAGGGCCTGAAGGCCATACAGATCGAGCGTGCGCTCGGCATCGCACTCCGTGCTCTCCGCCCAGCGGCGCCATGCATCGCTGTGCGCCGCATCGGGCCAGCGGGTGGTGATACCTGCGCCGACCAGATTGCCGGACCAGAGATCAACGATACGGGCCGCGTAGGGGTCGTTGCGCACCGCATCGCGTGCGCGCCGGGCGATGGTCACCGCTGCGGCGCCGACCTCGGCGGTTGCACTGCTGCCGGACGGACGCCACGCGCTCGACGAGCGGGTGTCCTTCGCGGCTTCGTATCCACGCAGCGCCTGCCACGCGCGTTGAAGCCGGTTCATCATGTGCCGACCTCAGAGCCTGGAGAACGTGCCGAGCGTGACCGCCGGCCGGCGGGCCGACGGCAGAGCCGCTCCACGCAGGGTCTCGATGGCCTTCATGATCTCGCCAGTGGAGCGGTACTCGATCGTCTTGCCGTCATGAGTGACGCGAAGCGCGCCCGACGAGTAGGCAGCGGCCAGGACGCGGGCAGCGGTCCCGGGCGCCTGCGCCAGCGCCCATGCGAGTGCCTCGGCAGACATCAGGACATGGCTTCCTGATAGTTCATCGACGCCGCGATATTGGCGGTGCCGCTGAAGGACGTCGCGACGACCGAGAGAACATCAGGCGTCGTGCCCAGGATGTTGGTCCCCAGCGGCTGCACGTCGCGAAGGTCGATGACGGTCGTCCCCGCCATCGCGTAGGTGCCGAGGATGCGCTCGCCGGCCGATATTGCGGTGGCTGAGACATCGCGCTCCGAAAGGCTGCTCGGCGAACCGTTCGCCGCGAGGCCCGCCCAAGTCGCGCCCGTCAGGGTGCCGTTGAGGATCAATTCGACATAGGCGGCGGCATCCGCCGAGATCACCAACTGGCGCGGGTTGAGATTGCCCCGATTGACGAGGCCGATCTGATAGGTTGTGCCGGCCGCTGGTGCGGGCGAAAACGGCGACGCGGACAGCGTCAGCGGATTATCGACCGTCAGCGTGGTGGAGGAGTTGCCGGTGATGCGCGCAATCTGGCCTGCGCCGGTGCCGCCGGTCGTGAAGACGTATTGGCCGCGCCATTGGTTTGTCGTCCAGCCTGCGCCGCTGTTGGAAAGCGAGTTGGTGCCGCCGCCGGTGGCGGTGCCGCTGCTATTGATCGCGCCGAGCGGCCGGACGCGCGAGGACAAGATCGGGCGCCGGGCGGTGACGGCGACACGGGTGTCCAATGCGTGCGGGAAGGTGAAGCCGCGCTGCTCGTCGAAGCCACCCTCGACGACCACCGAGACGCCCCAGTGCCAGAAGTCGGCGGTGCCTGCGTTGCTGCGCCTGATCTCATAGCGGCACGGGAGGTTGCCCGTGCGCGACCAGGGAAGGACAGCACCAGCAACGTTGGCTTGCTGGAATTGGTGGCACCAGATCAGCTTGCCGCCGATGACGAAGCCCAGCCGGCAGCGGCCAGCGCCATACCAAGCATAGTCCATCACGGCCATCTGGATGGCCGAGGGATCAAGTGTCCGGCCTGCCGGCCCTGCGCCATTCAGCGGGTTGATGTTCCAGTCGCGCTGCGCGACGCGCGTATCCACGACGCCCGCGCCGGTGTTCGCGCGCCGCACCGCGAACAGGCCGGTCGCATCCTGTTCGAAGAACACGCCATTATCGCTGTCGAACATGCCAACGCGCCGGATGACACCGGCGGCCGGCGCTCCGAACAACACTGCAGCGGACGCATAGATGCCCTTGCTCGGCTGATAGCGGAAGTACGGCTTCGATTGCCGGATGGCGATGTCGTTTGCTGCGGCGACGCGCATGCGCACGCCGCCTTCCATCGGCATGTGCAGGATGCTGGCGGTCCCGCTGGTGAAGTTCTCCCAGCGAAGCGGCTGCTGCCCATACTCGAAATCGACGTCATAGACGTTCTGGCCCCGTGCCATCTTCAGACGGCCGGAAGGATCCAACATCGCGTCCGCGAAGGTGACCGGCGGAGCGCCGTGGTCCATGTCAGTGAGGAGCATCAGAATCTCCGTTCAGCGCAGCCAACCGCCGCGGGGAGCAATCCATCCCCGTGGCCGCGTCCCGACCGAGGAAGACGCATGCGGGGGTGTCGGTGAAGTTTCGGGAGGCGGCAGAGACAGCGCGTCGGCCAGCTTCTCCCACCGGTCGTCGGTCCAGCTCTCCACGCCCAGTGCGACCGCAGCGGCGCGGGCATAGAGCCTGCAGTCGAGTGCCTCGTTCCGTTCGCGGGTCTTCACCCATTCCAGCTTGCGGAAGCCGTTCCGGCCGGCACGTGCGACCAACTGCTCGGCTGTGATCTGCCGGCAGTACTCTTCACCGGCGGCGTGCATCGGAAGGTGGATGAAGCCTGCCGGGAACGGGTCGCCGCTTTCTTCGGTCGGTCGCTCCAGCTTGAGCCAGCCGTAGGTCTCGCCCTTCAGGAACGACGAACCGACCGGCCAGACCTTGAGGCCCCCGAGCCGGAGGCCGCCGCGTTTGACCTCAGTAGGCGAAGGCAGGCCGACCGCGGCGCGCAGCCCGTCCTGGCCCTTGATGGCGATCGCCCTGCCGCCGGTTCCGCGGACGAAGAGATAGACCTCGGCCGTGGTCATGCCGTCGCCGCTGTCAATCGCGGCGAGCGACAAGGGCAGGCGATGCCTGCTCTCGTGCTCCCAGGTCTCGCCGAGCATGGCCCGGAGGTCGTCCCACAGCTGCGCTTCGAACGGGTTCCCCGGAAGAATGCGATGGTCCGCCAGCCAGGACTGGCGGTCGCGGCCCCATCCCCACACCGAAACCTCGAGGCGGTCGCGCTGGACGTCGACGCCTGCGGTCAGGAGGAGGCAGCCGGCCGGCACCGTGCCGGGCGTCCAGGTCTCCCGGCGGTCGTAGAGACGCTGCCAATCAGGCGCGTCGCCGGTCTCCTGCCATGTCTCCCCGAGCACCGTATTCTTGAAGGTCTTCAGTTCGCGGTCGTTGCCCTGTGCCGCATCCCAGTCCCGTGCGGCCTGCTCCCAGGAGTACCAGCCAACAGGCGAGTAGAGGGCGGACAGGTGGAAGCCGATGGCATAGGGGTCCTCTGCCACCGCCGTGGCACGCCATTCGCCCGCATCCAGCATGGCTGTCTTGTGCTGCTCGCCGATGTGGCCGTCGCAGGCTTCGCACTCGTAATGGACGGTCCTGGGGTCGCCCTTCTCCCACCGAAGCCGCTCGAATTTCAGCGCCTGCATCGTGCCGCAGTGAGGGCACGGCAGGAAGAACCGCCGCTGGTCGGTGGCTTCGTACTCGCGCTCGATGCGCGACATGCCAGCGATCTTCGGCGTCGAGACCAGGAACGCCTTGCGCCGCCAGCCGAAGGTGCGCGCGCGGGCCTCCACCAGCGCGACGGGATCACCCTCTTCCTCGACGTCTCCCGGATATGCATCGATCTCGTCGAGGAACAGCCATCGCGCAGACATGGAGCGCAGGCCAACCGCGCTGTTCGCGCCGGTCATCACCAGCACGCCGCCGAGAAACTCTTTCGACAATTGGCGATTACCACTGTCGCGGGATCGCGCCGGCGCAACCCGCTCTTTCAGGACCGGCGTCTCCTCGATCAGCGTATCGATGCGCTGGTCGGAGAAGCGCTTCGCAAGTTCCGTCGTCGGCTGCACCGCCATCATCGGGCCCGGCGCATGGTGGATGACATAGCCGATCCAGTTGTTGCCGCACTCTGTGCCGCCGACCTGGGCGCCCTTCATGAAGACGATGCGCCGCGCCGGATGCGCGGGCGACAGCGCGTCCATAATGTCCTTCAGGTAGGGCGTGCGGCTTGTCCGCCAGTCGCCCGGTTCCGCACTGCCGCGGCTGCCGAGCTTGCGGTGCCTGTCCGCCCACTCCGACACCAGCAGCAGCGGCTCGGGCGCCATGCCTTGCCGCCATGCCTGCAGGATGTCGCCGGCTCCGTCGAAGCCGGAGAGTTCAGCCGAGACGGAGTCTGACATCGGTCCGATCCGCCAGATGCTCCCGCAGGCTGGAATCCAGCAGCGTCTGCAGGCGATGAGCGTCCACGCCCAATTCTGCCGCGAGGACCGCGGCGACGCGCGCAGGCCACGCCAGGATTGCGTCGCGTTCCTGTTTCGCGAGGCCGTGCACCAGGACCAGCACCTTGGCCTTGTCGATGAGCTTGCCCTTGCGCTCGTCCAGCCTGAGCCGGCGCTCCTGCGCCTTCAGGATTTCGTTCGCGGTGCGGGCGTCCGCGAAGGTGGTCCCTCCGGGGCGCGCGGGCGCAATGCCATTCTCCCTCAGCGTGTCCGCAGCAGCGCCGACCGCCGCCATCGGTATCTCGCGCATCGGCGGCTGCACGCGCGGTGCGGGCGGTGCCGGGGGACGGGACGGCTGCACGCGCGGCAACGACAGATGCGATCGCGCCGGATCCTCAGACCTCTCGAGGTCGGCGCGAACCCGGTCGACGTCCCACGTGCCGTCCGGCTCCGGCCGGATGCGTCCTGCGCGCGCAGCGCGCTGGATCTTCACATGGGTTGTGCCGAGCAGCCGGGCGACCTCGCGCTGCGAGGCCGCAGTGCCTGCCATCATCGTGTTTCCATGATCGTGATGGCGCGAAAAGAGCAATGAAATGATGGTCTTATCCGCTGGATAGCCGTGCGGAGCAGCGCCAATACAGCAGCACGGGCGGACCACAGCGGGACGCCGAAGCGGAGACGGACGATGGACGCGACCTACGAGATCACGCTGCAGCAGACCAAGGCAGGCTGGCACTGGACCGTGTTCCGCCACGACGTGAACGGCGCGACGACGACCCTCGCCGACAGCTTCGAAACCTCGCCCACCGCCACCATCGCCGCTGCCGAAGCCGCCGCGGAGATCGCGACTCCAGGACGTGCCCTCGGTCTCTACAGGCAGAAGCACGCAGCCTGATCTGCCCGCCTTCCCCACCAGCCCCGCGAGGCACTCGCCTCCGGGGCTTCGGGCAGTAGCACCCGATGGCCGGGTGCGAAGGAGACCCGAAGATGAACCTGTCCGACAGCCAGCGGACGATCCTGGCAGCCGCGGCCGAGCGGCCCGACCGGATGATCGCTCCGCCTCCGTCCCCGCCCGCGCCGCGCGCGCAGATCGCGCGGAAGTTCCTGAAGCTCGGCCTCGCGGAGGAGTGCGCCGTCCCTGCGCGCGGCAGCTTCGAGTGGGGCGCCAACATCGCCGGCCTGCGCATCACCGACGAGGGCATGCGCGCGATCGGCATCGACCCGGATGACAGCACCGCGGCAGACGATGCCGCCCAGCACCACCGGCTCGAAGCCTCCGAACAGACGCCCGCGGAGGCCGAGGAGGTCGCGCCGCAGGGTGAGGACGCGCTGGCGCCGGAAGCCGCCCAGGCGGCGCCCTCACGCGCCCCGCGCGCGAACCTGCGCGACGCTGCCGCTGCCTTCCTCACCGCCTGGGATGCCAGCCCGGCGCAGGACGCCACCGACAACCCGATCAGCCGCGCGGTCGAGCAGCTGCGCACCGCCCTGGCCGGCAAGCCCGCCCGCGCAACCCGGGATCCGGATGCACCGCGCAAGCCGCGGAGCGGTACCAAGCACGACGCGGTGGTCGCGATGCTCCGCCGGCCGGAGGGTGCGACGGTCACGCAGATCTCCGAGGCGATGGGCTGGCAGCCCCACACCACCCGCGCCTTTGTGTCCTCCCTAGGCAAGAACGGCTTGGCGGTGACCTCGAGCAAGATGGGCACCGGCAAGGACAGCATGACCGTGTGGCGCATCGAGGGGGACGCCGGCGACCATGGCTGAGCGAGAAGCCCCTGATCCCCGCCGGCAGCGGAGCATCGCCCGCGGTTACAGTGATCGCGGGCGGGCTGACGCACTGGCCGGGCTGCCGCCCGACCGGGACATCATGGACAAGGCGCGTCCGCAACTGGGCATCGCCTACGAGCGGGGCCGCCTCGCCGCCGCAGAAACCCTGGCCCGCGCCGGCAGGCGCCGGAGCAGCAAGGCCGGAGGCACCGCCTCGTGAGCGAAGAGCAGGATCCCTTCATGCCGCTGCTGCCCGGGGAGCCGGCGGTCTTCAGAAGACCTTCCTGCGCCACCTGCGGTGCATGGCAGGAGCGCCTTCCCGATAGCCGAGAGGGGACGTGTCGTCGCCACCCGCCCGGTCTCTGCGGCAGAACCGGCGAGGGGCGGTGGCCCGTCACCGAAGACACCGACTGGTGCCACGAATGGATGCAGCCCACCGTCGTGGAGATGCGCCATGCATGCTGACGCAGAGAAGGTCCTGACGGCATTCCCTGACTATGACGTCGCCACTCTGCCGATCATCCCGCCTCCGCTGGTGTGCGATGCGTGGCCCAAGGACTCGTGCCCGGTCTGGCGCATCACGCTGCCTGCCGCGGACAAAGGCGATCCCGCGCTCGTCGAGCTGTGGGCGGACTATCCCAATGAGGCAGATCGCATGGTGCCAGGGGACAAGCGCTTCGCCGTGTTCGGATGGTTCAACGCATGGGACGCCGGCCCAGGCTCCGGCGGCAGGCTGTTCTGCAAGACGGACGACGGTGACGCAGCCGTCCGCGCCGCGATCCTCGCCGCCTTCCACATCGCCGGCTTCGAGTGCGCCGGCCTCGATCACGCTCTCCTAGCTTGCGCCTTCCGGTCCGGCATTCCCGGCATGGAGATCGCGCGGGCTTTCATCGCCGGGATGGAGGAAGCCTCCGTCAGGCAGTAGCCGTCCGGGAAGCGGCACCCCCTCAAGCCGCTTCCCGGTCTGCCCCAGCACGCTCCTGCATCACCGCGTCGTAGGAGCGGCCGTCGGCATCAAGCACGACCGGCACCGTCGGGTGCAGCAGCTTCCAGCGCGCGATGGCGAGGTCGACATAGGCCGGCGCAAGCTCGATGGCCCTAACGCGCCGGCCGGTGCGCTGCCCGGCGAGAATCGTGGTCCCGCTCCCCGAGAACGGCTCAAACAGCGCGTCGCCCTCGTCGGCGTATGACCGCATGACAAACTCGGGCAGCCCGACCGGGAAAACCGCAGGATGCTCCGTCTCGATGCCGCGCGCTTTGTGCCGGGTGATCCGGAGCACGTTGTCCGGGATCCGGAACTCCTGCACGCCCTGGCCGGCATGCTGCCACTCGCCGACCGTGCCGTCCTTCGCGCGCATGCCGCCATGGCTCGAGTTCACATGCCCTGCCCAGCGGCAGGGGACGATCTTGTTCGGCTTCCGCGCTTCGCGATTGAAGTGGAAGATGAACTCGAAGGCGGGCGAGAGCCGTCCATTCCAATCGCCCGGCAGGCCGGGGCCTTGGTCCCAGACGTAGAGGCCGAACCTGCGCCAGCTCTGCGCGCGCATCCATTCCAGCCAACGCGACCAGTAGGGCTGCCACTCGTTCTCGCGATGGATCAGCCCCAGGTTCACCAGCACCTGCCCGCCCGGCGCCATGACGCTGCCGAGGTTGGCGAACACGCCCTGCATCAGGGCATCCCAATCCGAGACCCCGCCCGTCGTGTAGTCCCGCTGGTTCCCGTAGGGCGGGCTTGTGAAGCAGAGCGCGGCACGCTCCTCGCCCATCACCCGCGCGACGTCCGCGGCACTGGTGCTGTCACCGCAGAGCAGGCGATGTTCACCCAGCAGCCAGAGATCGCCGGGACGGGTGATCACCTGCCGGGGCGGATCGGCATCCGCATCCGCGGGGTCGTCCTCCCCGTCCGGCTCAGTCCGCGCGCCGGGATCCTGCTCCCGCTCCTCCGGCTGCTCTGCATCGATGCCGCCGAGAAGCCGGTCGATTTCGTCTGCCGCGAAGCCCGTGATCGCGAGGTCCAGCCCCTCTTCGCCGAGGGCCGCGAGTTCGCGCGCCAGGAGGGCGTCGTCCCAGGTCGAGTTCAGCGCGATCTTGTTATCCGCGATGCGCAGGCCGCGCTTCTGCAGATCGGACAGGCCCTCGCGGACGATGACCGGGACGCTGCCAAGCCCGAGCATCTTCGCGGCCATGACGCGGCCGTGGCCTGCGATGATCTCGCCCCGCTCGTCCACCAGGACGGGGTTGACGAAGCCATACTCGGCGATCGATGCCGCGATGCTCGTGACCTGCTCATCCGAGTGCATCCGGGCATTCGCGGCATAGGGCAGCAGGTCGCGGACGTCGCGCTGCTCCACTGCGGATGCTGCCCACGGATCGCTGCTGATCGCGGGCCTTGCGCGCGACCGGGTCTGTCCTGCGTCGCTGGGCATCGGCCTTCCTGAAGTCATGGCGCACAGCAATCGGATTGCTGACATGCGCCGAAAAGAGCAATCCAATCAGCGCTCTAATCGCTGGATACATGGCCCGCTCAGCGCGAATAGCGCGTCACGGGATGCGATGGGCGCTTCCCGGAAACGGGATCAGGAGCATCCGATGCCCACACAACACGACAGCATCGTCGCCGCTCTCACGAAGCGGGGCGCAAAGCCGGCAACCACGATCCGCACCAGCAAGTACACGGTCCTGGAGCAGGCCACCCGGCCGGGACACTACTGGTTCATCGGCAGGGCGGGCGCCCTCCGCAGCGGCAAGACGGTGACCGCGTCGGTGTCCCTGCCCGAAAACGTCCGCCGCACGCTGATTGCCGAGGGCACGAATGCGATGAACATCGCAGCATCGTTGGCCATTGGCGCCGAGATCGCGCAGATGCTGGCAGACAATCCGCGGCAGCGTGCGCGGGACATGCTGCGTCGTGCGGCTGAAGAAGTGTGCGCGGGACGCATCAGCCAAGCACGCCTTGTCCTCGGCAAGGCCCGCGCATGCCTCGTGAAGGAGCGCGTGTGATGGCCACCTTCCGCTTCGACACAGGCATGCGCGTGGTGCTCGCCAACGGCACGGTCGACAAGATCCGCAAGGAGATTGCGGTGGAAGCCGACAGCGAGCGGGAGGCGCGGGAATACCTCCCCTCCGTCGCCACCGAGTCCTGCCACGACGCCGGCAGCCGCTGGTTCGACGCGCCGCCCGAGACCATTGAGGTCCGCTTCGCCACGCTCCTGCAGACCGATGCGTGACGAGCAATGCGATTGCTGCATCCGCCCGATCATAGCAATCGAATCAGTGCCTTATTCGCTGGATAGATCACCAGCGCAGCGCGAATACGGCTTCACCAAGCGGGGCGCACCGCCCCGCAGAAACCGGAGCCGAAGACGATGACGACCAACCTGATCCAGCCGACGCAGAACGAAGCCTGGGGCTTCTGGGGCACCATGGGCGAGCGCGCCGCGCAGGCTTGGCCCATCGCCTTCATCGCGATCCACGACGCCACCGGCACCGACCCGGATTCGGCTCGCGCCTTCCTCGACAGCCGCCACGGCCGGCACTTCGCGGACGAAGTCAGCAACCATCTGCACGCCGGCGCCAGCCTGCAGGACGCCATCGCCCGCGCCACCGCCACCTGGATGGGCTGGAAGATCAACCAGCGCACCAGCCGCGAGACCGGCATCCCCGCGGGGCTGCCCTACCTGACGGGCTTCGTGATCAACGAAGGCATCGCCGCCAACGCCGAGTGACGCAGAGCACGAACCGGAGACCGGGACGATGACGAAAGCCACCACCGCCAGCCTGCTCCGCAGCATCGAGAGCAGTACCGCCGCCATCCGGGAAGCCGCTGCGGCGGGTAACCGGGATCGCGTGATTTCTCTGCTCTACACCACGCGCGACGTGATCAACTGCCTGCCCGCGGGCAAGCGGACGGACGCCATCGCCGGCCTCCGGGGCGTGATGCGCGAGATCGACGTCGGCAGGCTCTGCCAGGACAACACGGTCGCCCTCGCCATGATCTGACGCGCCAGCACCAGCAGACAGCCCCGACCGGCGCAGGCCGGCGGGGCTTCCGGCAGTAGGAGCCGGATGGGCCGGCACCGACTGACGGAGATCAAGATGAACGCGAACACAAAGCACACGCCGGGACCGTGGGCAGTTTCCGATGGCGGGGTTTTCCCCGCGATCTGGGATGCGGACGGTCGCCATCTTGCGACCATGAGCGACTGCGGCGACGAGATGGAAGCCAACGCGCAGATGATGGCTGCTGCGCCGGACCTGCTGGCTGCGCTGCGCGTCGCGCTGGACCACATGCAGGCCAGCATCGAGACCTGCCGGCGGGCGCCGCACGACATCGCCGCTGCACGTGCCGCCATCGCCAAGGCGGAGGGAAGATAGGCGCCCGCGGGGCACTCAGCGTCCCGCGATCTCCAGCGTCATCTTCCGCCGGAGGGCGCCGGCGAATGTCTCCCAGCCCTCCGCATGCATCACGAAGCCATCCGCGGTCGCGGCATGCTCCCGAAGCCAGTCCGCCGCCGCGGCTGACCCGACGCCGAGCGCGTTGATCCGGATGCCCTGGACCTCCGCATAGACCCGCGCGCGTCCGGCCGGCTCGGCATCCGCCTCGCCATCAGTGACCAAATCGATCACCCGCCCATCGGCTTCGCACGGCGCATCCGCCAGCGCCGCCATCCCGGCGAACAGGGCTTCGCCGAGCCGGGTACCGGAGACCGGACCGCGCTGCGCTCCCCGCAACTCGTGTGCGACCAGCATCGCATGCGACGCATCCGCGATGATCCGCCACGGGACCATCAATGTGACGCCATCGGAGAACGCGAGTGCCGTGACCGCCACCGGCCCGCCACTGACGATCGCCGAATGGATGCGGTGATCCTCCAGCGCCGCCGCGTGCCCTTCCACCTGCAGCCGCCAATCCGCATCACGGATCGAGAAGGACGCATCGAGCAACAGCACCAAAGCCAAGGCGCAGGAAACCATGCGAGGCCTCCCTTGGCTGCGGCGGGCTGGAACGGCATGTGGGGGACGGGCGGGGCGGGACTCGGCAAGGCGAGGCACGGCGCGGACAGGCGAGGCACGGCAGGCAGCGCAAGCCCAGGCGCGGAACGGGGTGTTCCGGACCGGCTAGGCGCGGCATGGCGCGGCAGGCGTGGCTCCGCGAGGCCCGGCATGCCCAGGCAGGGCATGGACTCGCTTGGCGCGGCAGGCAGCGCGAGGCATGGACAGGCACGGACTGGAAACGCAGGCATCACGGAGGGCAGGGCTGGAAGGCTCTGCCCTTTCCGCCTCAGGCGGCGACGCCCAGCCTCTCCGCGGCAAGCTGTTCGAAGGTCCTGCCGTCGCCTTCCAGCGTCGCTGATCGGCCAGTCATCTGCTGCCAGCGGCGAACGATGACGTCGCAATAGCGAGCATCAAGCTCGACCAGCGCTGCTGCCCTGCCAAGCCGCTCAGCCGCGATCATCGTCGTGCCTGAGCCGCCAAAAGTATCCAACACGATGTCATGCGGACGGCTGCTGTTCCGGATGGCCCGCTCGACCAACTCAATCGGCTTCATCGTCGGGTGAAGATCGTTCCGGGACGGCTTGTCGAAATGCCAGACGTTCGATTGGTCGCGCGCACCGCACCAGTAGTGCGATGCGCCCTTCCGCCAGCCGTAGAGGCAGGGCTCCATCTGATGATGGTAGTCCGCGCGACCCAGCGTGAAGCTGCTCTTCACCCAAATGAGCCAGCTGGACCAATAGCCGCCGGCATCGTCCCACGCCTTCCGCAGCGTGTGCGCCTCGCTGCTGCTCATGAAGATGTAGCAGCCGCCATCGGTCGTCGCGAGAATGTTCGCCATCGCCTCGCGCAGAAACGGGCCGAAGTCCTCGCCGAGATCGTCGTTCTGGATCGTCAGCTTGTCCTTCGTGCCGCCCTGATACGCGACGTTATATGGTGGATCGCTGAAAGCCATCGCCGCCCGGGTTCCGCCCAGCGCCTTCTCGACATCGCCAAGGTCGGTGGCGCTGCCGCAGAGCAGCCGGTGATCGCCGCAGAGCCAGACATCGCCGCGAACCGTCACCGGCTCGGGCGGCGGTGGCGGAGCATCATCCTGGTCCGGCGCATCATCCACCGTGCCCTCGCGCGCGATGCCGAGAAGCCGGTCGATCTCGTCCTGGTCGAAGCCGGTGACCGCGAGGTCCAGTCCGCCATCCTCGCGGATGCGGAGCAGTTCCGCGGCCAGCAGCTGCTCGTCCCAGCCGGAGTTCAGCGCGATCTGGTTGTCGGCGAGCCGCAGGGCCCGGACCTCGGTCTCGGTCAGATGGCCCAGCACGATGGTGGGCGCTGTATCGAGGCCCAGGGCCTTCGCTGCGAGCACGCGACCGTGCCCGGCGATGATCTCGCCCTGCTGGTCGACCAGCACCGGGTTCACGAAGCCGAACTGGGCGATCGAGCCTGCGATCTGCTGGACCTGTTCCCGTGAATGCGTGCGGGCGTTGGCGGCGTAGGGCAGAAGCGAGGCCAGCGGGCGCTGTTCCACCGCGGCGGCCTGCCAGAGGTCCGGCATGGTTCGGTCTTTCACGGTGGATTCAGGCTGTTCCGCCGCGGATTTCTGCGGATTTTCCGGCATTCCTGCGGTGGTGGATTCACCCGCCTGGAACGGCGGAACGGGGGGGCTGGAACGCCCGAACCGCGGCCTGACGCTAGGAAACTTCGGCGCGACTGCCCCCCGCATACAGCCGGGGCCGGGGAGGAACCTGAAATATAATTGCTCGCAAGATTATTGCTCGGCTAGAGCAATGATATTGCTGGCAATCTTATTGCTCGTTGCGAATTGCGAGCGATGCGATGGGTAGCGGCTGCCGCTGCGCAAGGCAGCGCCAGACCGTTGCGCGGTGCAGCGGTCTGGCGAGGCGGAGGGCATGTCTGGGAGGCGATGCGTCGGGAAGCGGGCGCGCCTCTACTGATTGGCTGGAACGTAGACACTGTGGATTCCAGCCGTCAAGCACTGTCTGCCGACATTTTGTCGCGGCGCCGTGCCCGCGGCTTCGCGCGGTGGGCGGCGAGGGTGCCGAGGGCGGCGATGAGGACGCCCTGGGCTTGGGTGTGGCCCATGGTTCTGCCGGCCCAGCCTTGCTGGGCAGCCCATTCGCGGACGGAGGATTCGCAGCCGACGACGTGCCAGAGGCAGGAGCCTGCCGGGCTGGCCGGTCCGCCGACGGCTTCGAGGGCTTCGGCGATCCTGGTCCTGGCGTGGACGATGCGCTCGGTGAGGTTGAGTCCGGTCCCGCCGCCTGAGCGCAGCAGGTTTGCCGCGGGCATGTGGTCGAGGGCTGCCCTGCGGAAGTCGGCGTGGAAGGCGTCGCCGGCTTCGCGCATCTCGGCGCTGATGGTGCCGTTGCCGAGCATGCGTCCCAGCAGATCGATCGCGCGCCGGTGGACGACGGTGAGGCCGGTGTCGGGGTCGGACTCGCGGACGGGTTCGGTGAAGTCGCCGTGCTGGAGCCGGAACTTCGTCGGTTCGGCGAGGTTCTCCGGCTGGGGGCCGCGGTTCTTTCTGCGTTTGCGCTTGGTGGCCATCAGCGTTGCTCCCTGCTGTGTCCCCAGCGGCGGCGGGCTTCGTTGATGATGGCCTGCCGCAGCCAGGGGTCTGTGATTTCTGCCGGGCTGATCACGGCGATGCCCTGCTCGACCCATGCCCTGCGCCGGAATGCTTCGAGGGTGGCGGGGTCGGTGGGCGAGCGTGCGAGGTCGAGGGACGACCTCGGCGGGCGTGGTGCGCCGTGGAAGGTCATGGCCGGAGATCTTTCATGAAAGATTCCGGGCGCCCGGTTTGAAGTTTCCCGACCTGAAGGGGGCAGCAAGCCACTTCGACGGATAGCCGGTTTTTTTGGCCGTGCAGGCCGGTCACCGGCCTCGCCGCATGACCCCTAGCGGGCGCCCCTATCGACCCGCCCACGCGCCAACCGTAGCCCCGGGAAACGGGGAGTGCGGTGCGTGGTCTGACGTTGTTTGCGGTTCGCCGGAGCTGCGAGAGGGGTCGCGTGTACGAGCTATATATATACAAAATAGATATTTCAAATAATTCAAATCTTTCAATAGGGGGGAGGACGGACGCACTTCTCCCCCGCCCCCCGGGTTGAAGAATTTGAAGGATTTGAAGGATTCGGCGAGGCTGGCGGAAATCCGCCACTTTCCGATCCGCCGGCCTCTTGAAAAATCCTGGAAACTTCATTGAAGGATTCCCCTCCCGCGCAGACCGCTTGGCGGAAGGGAGGCCGGTTCAAAGTAGAGAGCCGGCTTTGTCCCGGTCGTCTCTTGGGTGCGCACGATAGACCCGCCCTCCACGAGCGCGTCAAGGATTTCGTCCCGTTCCCGCCTGCCGAGGAACTGTGTCCGGCGCGTCAGTTCGCTTCTGGCGATCTTGCCGTTGGAGCGGATGATCTCCAGCACCTTCTTGTGCTTCATCTCTGTCGGGTTGTCCGCGACGAACCTGTCGGCGTCCCGCATCAGCGTGCCGATGCAGTGCTCGACGAGCTGCGATGCCCATTCGACATCCTGGCGCGTGGTCACCGGACTGGCCGGATTCCTGCTGACAGAGGCCAGCATCGCCAGCTTCGCGGTGTTCTCGACGTAGCGGCCGAACAGGGACGTCACCCAGGTGCCGCGGTGCGAGCGGAGGAAGTTGGTCTGATCGGCCCGCACGCCGGCCATCGACACTTCCGCGCCGGGATCCAGGGGCACCGTGTAGGGCCGGACCGCGGCATTCGAATGCATGATCTCGATCCCCGCGAGATCGCCGCCATGGTCGTGGCCGGCTGCCCCCTTCGCCGTGGCCTTCAGCGCGGCAATGAGTGCCGGCGGCGTGACGTTCTCGCGCGGATCGGGATTGAGGTCCGGGTAATCGTCGTCGGTCAGGAAGACCAGGAAGCGCGCGATCGAGCCGTCCGACAGCGCGCCCTGTTCGAGTGCCGACCAGAACACCCCGGGCACGGTGGTGCCGTAGAGGCAGGCGCAGGGCTGCTCGATGGTCGTCCGCGGGCGTGCCTTCTGGTCTGCGTATTCGGCGCCGATGTAGGCGTTCGGCGCGGAGGAGTAGAGCTTCGTCAGCTCGTCCCAGATGGCGGCTTTGTGTGGCTGGGCACGCTGGCTGAACACCTGCCGGAGGAACTTCCCGAACTCGTCGACCTGGAAGAGCCGCGACGGATGGATCTGCAGGGACGAGATCAGCCCCGCGGATGATGCGATGTCCTCGCCGCCGAGGTAACGGCCGAGGTTGGCGTCGATCAGCGCCTGCTTCGCGACCGTCCGGGCATTGTCTTTCCCGCCACCGCTGTCGGCGATGCCGATCGCGTAGATGTTGGACCGCAGGTTCGTCGGCGTCCGGTACCGGCGCCCGGCGACGGCACCCAGCATGCACAGCCCGGCTGCCAGCGCGAGGAAGGGCTGCGGGCTGGCGGCAGTCGCGGTCGCATGGTCGATGAAGACGCGGAGCGTGCCGTCCACATTCAGCAGATGCGCCGGGACGCGGTAGGGAGGCCGCGCAGGTGCGGCGACTGATATCTGTGCGGAGATCAGCGCCGCTGCCGGATGCGGCTCTGCGGCGCGCTCCGCGGCATTGCCGTTCAGGATCAGGTGGGCGTCGGGCTTCCAGCCCTTCTGCTCGGCAAGCCAGTAGATTGTCCCCGCGCCGAGGCTGTGCGGCCGGGCCTGCTTCCACAGCTTCTCAGCCGTGTTCGTCTTGCCGCTCTTCCCCGACTTCGACGACGACTTCGACCAGCCCAGCCAGAGGTCGCGCCCCTCTTCACCGAGCGCGCCCTTGAGGGCCATGCCCACGCGGAACCAGTCGTCCCAATGCAGGTCATCGTTCGGCAGCCACGCCAGCGCGCTCTCGATCGCTTCGCGCGTGCCCTTCTGGTCGGACGGGCCCGCCCATTCGCTCCGGGGGGCCGTCTCGACGAGCGACTTCTGCTGAAGCTCGGGAGGCAGCATCGCCCAGGCTGCCTCGGTGAATGCCGCGCACTGCTCCGCGGTGACCGCCGGCAGGTCCTCCAAGGCCACATCGAGCGGGGTTTCGTTCGGCCAGTCGTAGGGCCGGCCGGTGTCCGGATGGATGGCCCAGGCGACAAACTGCTGGCCGCGCGCAAGGACCTCGATCGGGTGTCGCTTGATGCCGGCGAAGGGCGCGGCTGCGCGGTAGATCAGCATGCGCTTCGGCGCGAGGCCGATGCGGAGGCAGGGCGTCTCGCCCAGCATCGAGAACGCGAGCGCCTGCATTTCGTGGGCGACCTTCGGATCCCGGATGTCGATGTCGATGCCGACCACGGCGCCGCAGGGCACTCCGACGGCGCACCCGGGCCACCGGCGCCAGATGTCGACCTCGAGCGGCTTCGTTGGCCGGTCGCAGTGCCGCGTCCAGCCGGGATAGTCGGTCCATTCGCCACCGGCGAAGCGGCCGGGCTTCTTCGCGCCCGGCATGATCGGGATGACGGGCCATCCGTTGTCGACCATCCGCGCGCCGAGGTCGGCCATGAAGGTGTTCATGGTCGTGGGTCCTCCGGCGGCAGCCGGCGGACACCTTCACGATGGGACGGAGTTCCGGGAAGCGGCGGGATCACTGCTGCGTCCGGGGCGGCGGGTTGCCGCTGCCCAGCCGCCGGATCATCTCGTCCTGGTAGCCGGTGACCGCAGCCTCGATGAACGTCAGCCATTCGGCCTCGGTGAGGACGGTGAGATCGGTCTTCGCGATGCTCTCCAGGTACTCGCCGGCGAGCCTCCCGCCCGCGACCACCGCAGCCTGTTCGTGTTCGTCGGGATCAACCATTCCCCATCTCCTGCAGAGAACATCCATGCAGCGCATCGAGCAGGCAGGCATCGACGCGGCAGTCAGCTTCGACGGATTGGACCATCCGAAGCCGCGGGCGGTGCGGAGGCGGCATGCGGCGCATATCAACCGAACCTCACACCGACGATCTCGGTGTACTGGCCCACCGGCTTCACCCTGATCGCGGTCGGCTCACGCAGATCCGCGGTGTGCAAGAGCGCCTCCTGGACGGTGCGCGGGACAGGGACACCGACGGCGCGCTGCTGCCACCACTTCACCGCCTTCTCCCGCGGGTAGCCGGTGTGCTCGAAGCAGACCCATTCGCTGTGTGTCAGCAGCCCGCTGTCGTAGACGACCCTCATCGAGGCCGGCTTCCCGACCTTCTCGTGCCGGTCGTAGAACACGGCCTTCACCGACACCCACTCCGCCACCTGCTGCGACGACAGCACCGCGTTGGAGGCAGCCTGCGCCGCCACCTTGATCTCCGGCGGTGGGAACTCGTGGTCGCACTCGATGCAGCGCCGCACGCTGGCGTGGTTGATTGTCTGGCAGGCCGGGCAGACTTTGATGGGCGCTGCACCGGGCTCTTCGCTCTTCTCCTTCCTGCGGCCGTCGACGGTGTCGATCGGTCCGTGCCGCGCCGTGTTGCCGGCGAAGTCCAGGACGAGGCAGTCATCCTTCCCCTCGGCGAGCCGCGTGCCGCGGCCGACCATCTGCACGTACAGGCCGACGCTCTTCGTCGGTCGCAGCAGGGCGATCAGGTCGGTGCCCGGCGCGTCGAAGCCGGTGGTCAGCACATTGGCGTTGGTGAGGGCGCGGAGCCGGCCGGACTTGAAGGCCTGGAGCATCGCATCGCGCTCCGGTGCCGGAGTCTCGCCCGTCACGGTCTCGCAGGTGATGCCGTGTTCGCGGATCGCGTCGCGCACATGCCGCGCGTGCGCCACGCCCGAGCAGAAGATCAGCCACGACCCGCGCCCCTCGCCATGGCGTACGATCTCCTGAACCGCGGCACGGGTGATCTCGTCCCGGTCGACTGCTGCCTCGAGGTCCTTCGCCACGAACTCTCCGCCGCGGGTGGCGACGCCATCGACGTCGAGCTGCGTCTCGGTCCGCTTCGGGACGACGGGACAGAGGTATCCCTGCTTCACCATGTCCAGCAGCGGCACGGTGTAGGCGATGTCGGTGAAGAGCCGGTCCTTGCCCTCGTGCAGCATCCCGCTGTCCAGGCGGTAGGGCGTGGCGGTGAAGCCCACCACCTTCAGCAGGCCGGCATTGATCTCGTTCAGCTCCTTCAGGAAGGAGCGGTACATGCCATCGTCGCTGCGCCCCAGCAGATGAGCCTCGTCGATGAGCACAAGATCGCACCGCTGCACCTTGCGTGCGTGCTTGTGGATGCTCTGGATCCCCGCGAAGAGGATTTGGGCGTGAAGATCACGCCGCGAGAGGCCCGCCGAGTAGATGCCGGCAGGCGCGTCCGGCCACGCCCTGACCAGCGCCATGAAGTTCTGCTGAATGAGCTCCCGGACATGGGTGAGGATCAGGATCCGCGTGTCGCGCCACGCCTCGATCGCCTCGCGGACGAAGGAGGCGATGACGAGGCTCTTGCCTCCACCGGTCGGGACCACGACCAGCGGGTTGCCCGCGCTGCCCGAGAAGTAGGTGTAGAGCGCGTCGATGGCTTCGCGCTGATATGGACGGAGGGAATAGGTCACTGAGGTCTCCCGTCCTCGGGCCGGTTGCGTCCGCCGAGGTCGGAGAGGACGCGCCAGTCGCCGCACCAGTCGCTCTCGGCGAAGGTGCGGGGCCACGCTGCAGCCAAGCCCTGCTGCCCTCCGCCATCGGTGCCGTCATACGCGACATCGGACGACGGCACCGCCGCTGGGGCGCGACGCCGGCAGAGACCTTCGTCCTGGTAGCCGTCCCTGCTGCGCTCTGTGACGATCTGCCAGTACGCGCAGGTGCCGCAGGCAGCCTTGTTGCGGATCGTCTGCCGCGGCGAGGCCATGGTGCGGGCGGGCACGATCTCGTTCATGCGTGAAGCTCCTGCTTTGGGTTGTGCTGATGCTGAGGAAGCGCTGCGCCGGTCCGTGCCTGCCGGAGGAGCGCGCGGGCGGTGGTGTCGCACCATTCGTTCACCCACGACCTGCGCGTGCGGCCTCCCTGATGGCCCGGGACATGGCGCCATTGGACGCGAAGCTGCTGCAGACGGGTGATGCCCTCGACCAGAGACCGTGCTGCCACAGCCTGGGAGGGCATCCGCCGCAGCGGCTCCCCGTTCAGGATCCTGATCGCGCCGAGGCAATCGGTCTGCGCGATGATGCGGGTGCCGCGGGGAAGGTCATGGCGACCCGCCAGCAGGTGGAGGCCGTTGGCGAGAGCGCATGCCTCTGCGGTCGTGCTGTCGGGCACAGCGGCCCGGAACACTCCGCTGTGGGTGAATGCAGGACCGTCGATCTTCCACCATGCGGCCCACGCGCCGAGGCGGGTCTCGGGACACCAGGAGGCGTCGGCGAAGAGAGTGACGAGAGGCGCAGTCATGCAGCCACCCCGTCGCGCCAGATGGTCCCGTCCGGCAGGCGGTACTCGACCCAGTCTTCCCCGGCATCCACCTGCTCGCCGCGGATCAGATCAGGGATGTAGAGATGCGCCGCGCAGCCGCTCTGCTGGTCGGCGCGCGTCAGCTGAATGCTGTGCCGCGCGCAGGTCCAGGCGCCCTGGTCGGCCGGCGTCGCATGCAGGCAAGAGCGGCAGGTGCGCTCGGCAGGCGCCCCTTCGTGGCACAGCGCGTGATGGTCGCACATGCGGCATTGCCACCATGCGGGATCTTCACTGATCCGCGTGGGCGGGCAGGACGACCCGATGATGCGCTCGGCCTTTGCGATGAGCCGCATCGCGGCTTCCGCGTCGTAGCGGATGCGCTCCTGGTACAGCTCGTCGGTGTTCTTGTTGGCCGCGAGGTAGAAAGCCCGGTCGATCCCTGCGAGATGCATGTAGACCTGCATCTGCGCCCAGTGCAGCGGCTTCGAGCGCTCGACCCCATCCTTCTTCAGCGCGGTGAAGGACTTCTCACTGTGGGTCTTGAACTCGCAGACGTGCCAGGACTTCGGAGCCTCGGGGAGACCGATGGCCACGCCGTCCATGCTGCCGCCGAAATGCCCGCCCGCATGCCGGAGGTTCCACTGGCGTCCGGTTGCGGGGTCCAGGTCCATCACGGTGACGCCAATGCGGCGGAGGTTCGCCACGAAGCGTGCCTCTGCGAGGTTCCCCGTCTCGAAGAGGCGCAGAAGGCGACCGGTGTGCCGGGCGCGGGTTGCCCACCGGAAGGAGTACCAGAGCGCGCGCTCGCATTCGGCGCCGATCAGCGATGCGCCGAGATGTTCACGCAGGGAATTCCCCGCGTCCTCTTCGTATGCGGCGTAGATCGCCGCCACCGTCTGCTGCGGTGAGGGTGGGAGTGGCGCCATGGCGATGTGCCGGCAGGCCCGGAAGACCTGCCGGCTCTCCCCTCAGGTCCGCCGCCAGGGCGGCACGTTGCCCGCAGGTGGTCCGCTCCGAGGCGGAGCAGGAGGCGGCGCCTGCCGCGGCTGGGTGCCATGCTGGGCGGGAGCACGGGGCGGCTGATAGGCGGGTGGGGCGCCCTGTCCTCCGAGCGCGCTGTAGCCGGCGATCCTGTTCCTGGCTTCCCGGTGGACGCCGTGCTTGTCGGGCCCCGCGGGGTCGACCTTCACCGAGACCAGCATCGGCCGGAAGTGAAGCTGCTCGCTGTCGTCAACACGGATCTGGCCGACGGCGTGGCAGATCGCCGAGAGCTGGCGCTGCGCAATCTCGACCGTCTGCTGATTGTGATTGACGAGGTTCAGCTGGTCCCAGAGCTTCCTGCCCTGAAACTGCCCGCTCAGGATGTCCATCTCGATCCAGAGCAGTTGGCCGTCGCCTGCCTTCGTGGCGCGCATCTCGCTCTGCACGATCTGCGCCTCGTACTTGCCCGGCGGCAGCACATCGAGTGGTGCCGCGGGTTCGACTGTCGATGCGTCGAAGTTCATCTGTGCCATGGTCAGGCGTCTCCTGCCGCGGCCGGAGCAGCGGGCTGCTGGGTGTAGAAGGGGATGCCGGCGGCGAGCGCCGGCCAGTCGAGGGGCATGCTGTCGGGCAGCCCGAAGCGGTTCTTCGCGAGGAAGGCCGGACGCTCGGTGGTGTGCAGCAGGCGATCGCCGCCCGACACGCCGCGAGTGACCGACTTCTTGAAGCCGACGTCAGTCTTCACCGTGCTGACGCGGTAGTTGGCGAACAGCACTGCATCGACGTGTTCCTGCACCAGCGCGGCCGCGCGCTGCTGCAGCTTGATCACGTAGCGGTCGTAGGGTTCGGTCTCGGGGCTGTCGAAGCGACGGATGTCGCAGTGCGCGATGAGGATGATCCCCATGCCACGGTCGCTGCGCAGCAGGTTCATCCCGTCCAGGAACCCCCGCCAGACATCCTGGGCGGCGAGGTAGCCCTTCCCGTATCCGGGCTGCTCGATGTCCTTCCAGCCGTTGATCTCGGCAGTCCGCTGCCAGACCAGCGGCTCAAGCCAGTCGAGGCTGTCGAGCACGACGGTGCGGAACCCGTGCTCGCCGCTGTAGAGGGCGTCCAGCGCATCCTGGACGTCGGCATAGCTGCGGAGCAGGCCGAAGCTCGGCATGTCGATGGTGCCGAGGCCGTCCTCGGTCTGAAGGAAGACCGGATCCGGCGCGGATGCCGCGAGGCTGGTCTTCCCGACACCGGCGACGCCATAGACGAGGAGCCGGGGCGGGACCGGCGCAGCACCGCGCCGGAGGGAAGCGAGGGAGATCGCCATCACGCGGCTTCCTTCTTCTCGATCGAATAGGTCGGCTTCCCGGTGGCCACGGTCCGGTGCGGCAGGAAGAGGCTCTGCAGGGAGGATGGCCACCGCTGGTATGCGGCCTCGCTCACCGTGCGCTTCGTCTTGATGTACTCGTCCGGGTTCTCGCCCATGCCGAGCAGCCGGGCTTCGACGGTCTTCAGCCCGTCCTCGTCCCAGTCGATCTTCAGCGCGAGATCGGCGACGATCTCGAAGCCGTCGACAGGAACGCGCGCGCGGCCCGTCTGCTTGCCGGCCTGCCGGCGGATTTCGGCAGCGACCACGCCGAACCGGGAGTGGAGCGCGTCATTGAGCAGGTCGGTGAGGCGCTTGGCATCCGCGCGCATCTCCGCGACCTCTTCCAGCAGCATTGCCAGATGATCGACGGGAAGGGCTGCTGCCTCCCCGGCGCTCATCCCGCGCAGCTGCGCCAGAGTCGTCAGGTTGTTCATGGGTGTCTCGATGGAGGGGTGGCGCCCGGCGGATTGTTCGGCGCGTGCTGCCGGGCGGGCGCACGGGTCCGGCGCGACACCGTCATGACGGTGCCGCCAGCAGATCGAGGAACCAGAGGAAGCCCATGACGCAGGCCGCGCCTGCGGCACCGAGGGCCAGCAGGACGGCGCATTCGGCCGCACGCCGGATCATGGCCCGCTCCCGCGGGAACGCCGGCCATGCCCCATGAAGACAATGGGCACCTGCGTCAGCGCTGGATGCCAGCAGAAGCCGCACGTGGCGCAGCAGGAAGTGCGCCCGTTCTGCGCAGGGCAGATCATGCCCTCCGGGACACGCTTCGCTGCACCGGCCCGCCGCCAGATGGTCGTGGTCTCGAAACCCTGGCCGCTCGGCTGCCGCCGCGAGAAGCGGATGAAGCTCTGCTGCGGGAACAGCGCATTCATGCGCTCCAGCATCTGCTGGATGGGATGTCCGTCCGGCCACGCGGAGTAGCCGAACACGTGCAGTTCAGGCAGCAGCCGCAGCGCCATTGACCACCAGCCGACGTACCTGGGAGACGGGAAGTCACCGAGGGTGTGGAGGCGGATGACAAAACCATGCGGATGCTTTCCGCGGAGCCAGAGCAGCTCGTCGCCCATGAACGTCAGCAGGTCGCGCGACACGCGCCACCGCTTCGCAAGGTGCATCGTGTTGCCGTAGCAGGTCGCCCACTCGTGGCAGGACCGCGGACACGTTGCGCGCTCTTCGAGCGTCAGATGATAGATCGGCATGCCGCGCCACGGTCCGACCTGGACGCGCGCACCCAGCTTCGGATTGTTGTGCCCGCCCACGAAGATGCGGCCGGCATCGTCGGCCGTACGGACGGTGCTCGGAAAAATGGTGCGGCCGGTCTGAAGCGCTGGATGATCAGCCCGGAGAGCCGCTGCGCCGCGATCGGCATGCGGCCGGACCGCCGCGAACCGGCGGAGGCGGTCGCCTTCGAACCGGGTCCCCATGTGGAAGCCGGGCGAATGCTGGTGGATGCGGGCGGCATGGAGGTTCACGACGCGACCTCCCCCCGGAGCCGCTTGATCTCGCCCTGCAGACGCCGGAGTGCGGCGAGGTAGCCGCGCTGGAAATCCGTGTCGGGCGGATCGGCCTTGAAGGTCGCGATGCTCTCCCCGACGTCGCGCAGGGCTTCGTCGAAAGCGGCCCGGGCGCCTTGTGCCCGGGCCGCCGTGCGAGCTGTACGGGCGGGCTTCACAGCATCACCGCGGCTGCGAGGAGCGATATGCCCGCGAGGGTCAGTGCCAGGACAGCCAGGATGCCCGGCAGGGCATGCGCGAGCAGATGATCCCGTGTGCGTGTCACTGCGCCCCTCCTGTGGTCAGCAGGAGCAGAGCGATGGCGTCGGCTTCATTGTCGTCCGTTGGCGTGAAGCCGCGGGTCCGCATCGCCGCGACCACCGCGTCCTTCGGTGCGTTGCCCTTGCCGGTGGAGAAGCGCTTGATCTCAGCGACCCCGACACCCTGGTAGGGAACGCCGTGCTCTTCAGCCCATGCCGAAAGGTGCGCGAGGAAGCCGCCGTAAATGTGCGCCGCGTCTGTGCCCGCGTGCGCCCGGACCTCCTCGAACGCGATGCGGCCGAGGCCACCTGAGTGGCTGTTGAGTTCGGCGAGCCAGGAGCGGAAGCGGAGGAACCGCATGCCGCCGCCCTCGAAGCGGGACGGCTTGAAGCGCACGGTGCCGGACGTGATGACGCCGCCAGCCTGGAGCGCCCAGCCTGTGGTGGTGCCGAGGTCGATCGCCAGGACGGGCCGGGGTTCAGCCATTGCGCACCGGCGCCTTCCGCGGGGAAGCCATCCCCGCGAGCTGATCGACAGTGAGCTTCACCTTGCGGCGCTTCGCCGCCTTCACGACCACCGGCCAGAAGCGGGCGGGGATGCCGCGCTGGCGCCACGCACGGACGGTCACATCCCGCACGCCCAGTTCTCGCGCGAGGTCGGAGGCGCTGGGCCAGATCGCAATCACGTCAGGGAACGTCCGCATGCCCCGGACGCTACAATAAGGCGCGCTACAGTCGCAAGACCCAAAGGTCGCGCTGAAACGACTTTCCTTCGCGCGTGTTGTCCGCTACATAATGCAACGCCTTTAGATGAGCATGCTTCCGATGGACACGCCAGCAGAACGGCTCCGCCGCTTCCGCGAAGACAAAGGGATTGGCAGCGGCGCGGAACTCGCGCGGCGCGCCAACATCCCCGAGGCGACCTACCGCGCCTATGAGGCCGGGCGGCGACCGCTCACCGCGCGCGCCGCGCAGCAGCTGGCAGCCATCCTCGAATGCCCCTGGCAGAGGCTGCTGTTCGGCAAGGATGACGCTGCGGAGACGGCAGAGGAGGCCTCGGTAGCCCTCGGCCAGCGCGTGAGCCGCCGGCCGATCCCGCCACCGCCTGTCCCGCGGGCCGAAGTCGTCGATGTGGCAGGACAGCCGGTGGCGCTTATCCCGCTCTACGACGCCAAGGCATCGGCAGGGCACGGTGCCGATGTTGACGGCGAAGTGGTGCTCTACCGCGTGCCGTTCAGGGAGGAATGGGTGCGCGGCATCACGCAGTCACCGCTGGAGCAACTCGCTCTGGTGAAGGTCGACGGAGATTCGATGGAGCCGACCCTCCGCCAGGGCGACAAGGTCCTGGTGGATTTCGGGCAGACCCGTCCCGGCAGGAAGGATGGCATCTACGTGCTGCGTTCAGATGACGGGCTGCAGGTGAAGCGCATCCAGACCAACCTCGCATCGAGGACGCTCAGCATCCTGTCCGACAACCCGCTGTATGAGCCTCTCCGGGATATTCAGGCGGACATGATCACCGTGATCGGGCGCGTGATCTGGCTCGGCCGGCAGGTGGGGTCGTGAGCGGCGCTATGCCTGCCGAGGAGGCCATTCCGGTTGTCCAGGGCGAAGAGCAGCTGAGTGCATACCTTCGGGACGACGCCAATGTCGGGAAGCCGGTCAGCACGCGGCTCTCCGTCAACACCAGAGTCATAGCGAGGGTTACCGACGGCATCTACCGGCTGCCCGGCTCTGCGCTCCGGGAACTTATCGCCAATGCCTGGGATGCCGACGCCCAGAACGTATCGATCGAGACGGACGCACCGCGCTTCTCCCGGATCACGATCCGCGACGACGGTCTCGGGATGAGCCACAACACGTTGTCGCACGTGATCAACAGCATCGGCGGCAGCGCGAAGCGCAGACATGAGGGCCAGGACCTCGGCATCACCGCTGTCGACAACGCCGAGCGCACTCCCGGTGGCCGTCCGTTCATCGGAAAGATCGGCATCGGGCTTTTCTCCGTCAGCCAGCTGACTCGTCGCTTCACCATCGTGACGAAGCGGAAGGGGGAGGAC
Source organism: Roseococcus sp. SDR (assembly GCF_019083995.1). Taxonomy (GTDB): domain Bacteria; phylum Pseudomonadota; class Alphaproteobacteria; order Acetobacterales; family Acetobacteraceae; genus Roseococcus. The sequence continues at coordinate 62,349 of NZ_JAHRCU010000007.1, read as the reverse complement.
TACCGGCTGATCGCGAACGTGATCCTACGTCAGCATTCCGAGGATCCCGAAGCCGATGAAGGCCTCGACGACGATCAGTACCTCAGCGGCAAGGTAGAAATCGTCAGAGAGCGCGCAGTCGATCCGGATGCGCATGGTACGGATATCATTCTCGATGCGATCAAGCCTGCAGCGCGTGACACTCTGCGGAGTGCGGATCGATGGCGCGCGCTTGACGACCTGAAAAGCGCGCGGACTTCAGGCACAGGCGACACCGCGACTGCTGTAAAGCTGGAACCTCCCGCTTTTCATGCGGGGTGGCTTGGCTCGAACGTGCCGGCTGCCGACGACGTTCCGACGTTCACCGAGACGCCCCGTCTTCCGTGGGACCCGGGCGATGATCCGTCACGCCGGATGGCCAAGCTGGTTGCCGGTGTGGCCGATCAGTTCACGCGGCACAACCGCCCGGATCTCGGCACCGCGCTGGACTACTACCTCGCGATGATCTGGCAGCTTGGTCTGTCCGTCCCTGTCCCCTACGTCGAGAGCCATCCGTTCGACCTCACGGCGGAGGACAAAATCCGGCTGTTCTGGCTGGGAAACCGCGAGAGGGAGCAGGCCACCGAGGTCCCGATGAGACCGGGCGAGACCGTCCGGCAAGCAGTCGCGCGCTGGTCCGGTGGCAAGCATCGCCTTGAAGATGGCGTAGGGGCAGGCGGTTCGCCAATGCGCGTGGTCGTCGACCAGATCGAGCTGAAGCGACCGATCAGCTTCAAGTACATCTCCGCCAGCGTCCGCGGTCTCGATCGCAGCATCCTTATGGTCGGAGACTATGAGCCTGACTTGAACCGTGTGCCTCGCGACCTGCGCGGAGGCAGGCTCGGGTTCGAGGCGTACCTGTTCTGGAACGGCAGGATCATTCCGAAGGAGAACAACGGCGTGCTCGTCCGCATCCGAGGCGCGAGCGGAGCCAACTTCGATGAGAGCTTCTTCAAGTATCAGGTCTCCGAACAGACGCGCCTGCGCCAGATCACTTCGGAGCTTTTCGTGCGCGAAGGCCTCGACGCGGCGCTGAACATCGACCGTGAGTCCTTCAACTTCGCCCATCCGCATGTGCGGCTTACCTCGTCGTGGCTCCACCGCGCGCTTCGGCAGCTGACCAATAGGCACAAGGAACTCAGCGCGAAGGCCCTTGCGGATCGGAAGGGCCAGGACGCTGTTGAGTCGCGCAGCCGCCTCGGCGAGTTCGCCGATCAGGTCTGGCGCGAAGAACAGGGCGACGAGGCCCCTCCCGACGTCGAGATCGCACGCGATCGTGCCCGGGCGCAGGCGGCGAGGAACGATGGCATCATTGCATTCCCGGCTGCCGTCCTGCCGCAGATGTCGGCTGGAACCACTGCGGAGGCGATCCAGCGTCGTGCCCAGGCAGAGGCACTGCTGAAGGTGCTCGCAGCATTCGGCATCCTGGAGGACCGCTCAATTGCCGAGCAGGAGCGGCTCGTGCGCGCCATCTTCTCTGTCTTCCATCAGGACTGACGGCGGTGAGCGAAGGGAATCCTCTGTCCGCCAGGGACGCTGTGAGCGAAGTTGATCGGGAAATCGAGGATGCCTACGGCCCCCTCGATGACGCTGCCGTGCAGCCCCAAAGCCGGCGTCGGCGGGAATTCGCACCCTGGCACCATCCGGTTAAGCAAGTGGTCCGCGCCCGCCAGTGGGCAGAGCAGATCGAGCGGCTGATCGGTGATGGTCATGTTACGCGGGGCGTGCTGCGGTATCTGACGCTGCCCGGCGCTGACATGATGGATGCCCGCTACATCGGCGGCCGTTTACGGTCCCGCGGCGACGGCCCGTTCAAGTTGGAGGTCTTTGGCTTCGACAGGAGTGCGGGCGACACGGATGGTCCGGGCAGCCCCGGCGAGGAGGCCCTCGCCGCCCTGCGGCAGGACCAATTGGCGACCATGGAGTCCAAGCTCCGGGTCGGACAAATCGAGGAGATTGCCGTCGACGGATCGGTCGCGCAGCGTCAGCTTCAGGACGCCGGAGCGTTTGACGTCATTAATCTCGACGCGTGCAGCCATCTCTGCTGTGACGCTCCCGGCGAAGCGCGCACGCTTTTCGCCGCTCTGCAGAAGCTGATGGTGCACCAGCTGCAGAGGCGCGATCCTTGGCTGCTCTTCGTGACCACTCGTGCGGCTGCTGGGGACTTCCGAGGACACGGAGCGGACACCCTGAAGAGCATCGTGAAGCAGAACATCGAGCATGATGGTCCCGCCTTCATCGATGGTTTGCGTGCAGTCACTGGTCTCGACCAGCAGGACGGTGGTGCGTCCGCGGCATGGGCGGCCGACGGGGAACTGTTCCTGAAGATGTTCACGGTCGGGTTGGGCAAGCACCTGCTGCACTTCTTCAACAACCAGATCGGCAGAAGCGCACGCGTGGACCTCACCAGCGTCTTCGGATATCGCGTGTCCGGAGACGAGCCGGACATGCTGGCGCTCGCATTCCGGGTGTCCCCTCGTGATGATCAGCCGGTCACCGCGGCGCGCGTGGCTGCTGTCGCCGTTCCGCAGCCGGAGATCGAAGAGATAAAGCGCATGCTTCGCAGAGCAGCTTGCTTTCGCAATCTCGACAGCGGCATCGAGACGATGACGGAGGTCCGCACGACGGCCATCAGGGAGCAGGCAGAACTGCTGGCCGCAGCGAACTATCCGATCGAGGGATGGGTGGAGTGGCTGAAGACGCATAACGTCCGCCCCATGGACTGCGCGTGGATCCTCCAGGACGCGCAGGCATGATGCTCAGGCAGCGCTGCGCAACTCCGTTCGATGGAGCAGGGCCTTAATGGACCCGGCCACAGCGTGCGCCAGCGGCGGTGGGACCGCTTCACTGACCTGAGTGATCTGCGACGACATCGTCCCGGCTACCCGAAACTCCGCGGGAAAGCCCTGCAGGAGCATCGCTTCGAAGATCGACAGGCGGCGGTGGCAGCCGGGATGCACATGGACCTCGCGATTGCCGTAGGCGACGGCAAGGCTGGGGCGGTCCCACGCCAGCACCTTGAAGCTCCGCTTGTTGCCGTCGCCGGCGCGTAGCAGCCCCGGCGTCAGGAAGCGCCGGCTCTTCGGCGTCATGCACCAGTGGTTCGGATGGTGCGGTATCTCGTCGATGGTTGATGCCGATGCGAAGGTTACCGGCTCAGGCAGCGCGCCTATCGCATCCCGGACAGTCAGCCGGTGTTCTGCCGGTTCAGGCGCCTTCCAGGAAACGCCCGGGTGCAGTTGCCTGTTGATCCCCACCAGGAACAGCCTGCGCCGGTTCTGCGGCGTGCCGTGGTCGCCAGCGTTCAACACCACCCGCGTGACATTGAAGCCAATCCGGCGAAGCCTTGCCTCGAGGGTTTTCAGCCGGCCGAGATGAGGGTCCCTCTGCAGGCAGGGCACGTTCTCGATGACGAAGAACGGCACCGGTGCTGCCCTGTTCAAGCCGCCGAGGATGCGCGCGAACTGCCCGAGCATCTCGCGTCGCGGATCATCGTCAGACTGGTGCCGGTTGGCCTGGGTGAAGCTCTGGCAGGGCGGCCCGCCGATGACACCCGAACAGGCTCCGCCGATTGTGGCAAGGATGTCTGCAGGCTTCAGGTCGCGAATGTCCTGGACGGCAGCGACAGCGGCGTCAGGCCGGTTCAGGTTGTAGGTGGCAACGCTGTCCTGGCGGATGTCATACGCTGCGCCCACGCGAAAGCCGGCGGCTTCGAAGCCGAGGTCCATCCCTCCCAGACCGCAGAACAGACTCACCAGCAAGACAGTAATCCAATCACGCCGCCGCTACATTTTGTAGTGGCGGCGGGGCAGGCTGGCAAGGCTTTCTGCGTCTTTCGGGCAACACCAGTGTTCTTCTCCTGCAGCATCGCCTGCTACATCATGCAGCATGGCCGATGCCCTTGCCCTGAAACGCCTCACCGCCTCCGACCTGACCTTCTTCGAGGCGCTGTACCGCCGTCTCGACGCGGGAAACCAGAAGGCCATCAACCTCAACGCGGACGTCCTCACCGGCCGCCTGTTTCCCGACCTCGAAGCGGCAGCAGATGCATCGCCGGACGGCGAAATCGGGCTGGTACTGACCGTGCACGGCCCTGACGCCGCCCCCGCCCTGCGGCTCCGGCGGAAGATCGTGAAGGGCGCCGCCTACAAGAACTGGCGGCTGAACGGGGAGTTCATCTACGACCCCGAGGGCCAGCGCGGGCGCTTCGACCTCCTGAAGCCCGGCGATCTGGCAGTCATGGCCTTCCGCGGCCGGCCGGCACCGGACGCCATGACCCTCGTGCTGCTGGCGCAGGACGCAGCCCAAGACGCCGGTCTGCACGCGGCGCTGCGCCCCTTCATCCGTGGCGGCAGGATGACGATGGCAGCCCTCCGGCCGGGCGATATCGCCGCCGCGATCGCCGCGTCGCGTGCCGATCCGACCCATCCGATCGCCTCCCTGGCCTTCGACGCTGAAGAAGCCCAGGCCCTCGAAGACATCGCACTGGGCGGCACCAAGGGTGCCCGCAAGCTGACCCGCACCCGGAAGGCCCGGCCCGTCACCGCAGAGGAATTGGCCAAGGCAAAGCAGGCAGCGGAGCGCACTGGCGCCGAGGGGGAAGCCTTCGTCGATCTGCATCTGACCCGCGAGGAGGCGCGCGGCGCTGCCCAGGAACATGCGTGGGTGTCGCGGACCAACGCGATCGCGCCCTTCGACTTTCTGGTGGTGCACAACGGGCTGTTCACAGAGCAGCAGCGCATCGACGTGAAGTCCACCCGCGGCCCCTTCACCGCCGACTTCCACATGTCGCTGGCAGAGGTCACCGAGGCGGCGGGAAGCCCGCAGCCCTACCTGATCTATCGCGTGTTCAGCCTGACCGCCGACCAGTGCGAGTTGCGGGTTTCAGGCGATATCCGCGACTTCGCCAAGCGCCTTCTCGCTGCCCACAACGGCGCGATGTTCGCGCAGATCACCGCGGACAGCTTCTCCATCCCTCCCGCCGCTGACGATCCGCGCGGAGGAGGAGCCGGAGGAGACGCTGCCGGACGAAGAGGAAGAAGCCTGAGCCTTACCGGGGCGGTGCCAGACGCAGGGCGGCGCCGTCCAGCGCCTCCTTCATCACCCGCGCCAGCGCATTCGCCATCATCGGCGGCACTGCATTCCCGATCTGCCTGAACGCCGGATTCATGGTGCCGGCAAACCGAAAGCCGTCCGGGAAGCTTTGCAGCCTCGCAGCCTCACGCACGCTGATCGTCCGTGCCTGCTTCGGGTCGTAGTGGATGTGGCTGTAGGTGTCCTTGCCGATGTGCGCCATGAGGGTGCGGACCGGGAAATCGCGCCGCAGCTTCCACCAGCGGTTCGGAAACTTCGACGGATCATAGGGCGGCACCATCTCCGCCTCGAGTTCCGCCCAGGCCTTCATCCTGCGCGTGATCCCGCGTCGCGCCGCCTCTTCTTCGAACAGGCGGGTCGCAACCCGGTGGGCCTCCGGGTACTCCGCGCCTTCTGGCATGGCGGCGAAAATGCCTCCATCGCGCGGCAGCGCACGGATCGCGTGATCGACAACGCCGCCCTGGCCTTCGAAGCCCGGCCATTGCCGCATCGCCGCGGCGTAGGCGCTCAGCGCGTTCGTGCTGCGGTAGGGTGTGAAGGTGTCCGGTCCGAACCTCCGGGCGCCGCGCTTCACGCTGTCCCCGCGGATCGGAGGCATGTCGCCGATCGCCTCGAATGCAGTGACCGGGAAAGGCAGGGATTCGTTGCCGAGGTCCGCCTGCACATAGCCGGCGCCGCCGAGCAGATCGACGAAGCGCAACGCCACCGCCCGCGTGCCGGCATAGCCGGGCGGCAGGGTCATGTGGTGCGACGCCTTGGGGAAGGTCGGACGGATTCCGAGGTCGCGCCGGTAGGCAACCAGGAACACGCGGTCGCGCATCTGCGGCACGCCGTGGAAGGCGCTGTTGATCAGCGAGTACCGGGCGTCATAGCCGTAGCCGTCCAGCGTCTCGACGATCTCTTCGACCACGTTGTGACCGCCGTAGTGCAGGATATCCGGCACGTTCTCCATCAGCAGGGCGAGCGGCCGGAAGGCACGGACGTAGGCGAGATAGCGCAGGTACAGGTTGCCGCGCGGATCGACCTTGAAGGCGTCCGGGTGCTCCGCAACCTCGCGCAGCTTCGCGCGCCCGACGCGGGCATAGGCTTGGCAGGGCGGACCGCCCACGATCACGTCGATCGACTCCTCGACGCTGCCGAGACCGAGTTCGGCGCACAAATCCTCCGGCTCGATCCTGGTCACGTCCCGCGGCTTCGCGTGCTGCTCCAGCATGTCCGGATCCGCAGCATGGAAATTCAGCGCGTGCGACCGTGCCGCGAGTTCGTCGATCTCCATGGCCGCGGCGATCGAGAAGCCTGCCTTCGTGAAGCCCAGGCTGATCCCGCCGCAGCCGGAAAAGAGGTCGAGCACGCGCGGCGCCTTCCCCTCGGCGAGGCGCTGCAGCTTCCGCGCCACGGCTGGGTCGGCGACAATCGGGGGAACACGCGCGTCCATATCAGTCCTCTGCTCCGGCGCAGGAATGTGCGCCTGTTGACCCGATTCGCGCCAGCGGCCCGGGTGGCCCGAGGAATCGCTGCAGCCGGCGGCTCACCGCGTCGGGCCTGCGCAGGCTGCACTCCCAGACCACGGTGACAGACCACCCGAGGCCTCTGAGCCTGCGGATGTTCCTGGCATCGCGCCGCCTGTTGCCATCGATCTTGGCCGTCCACCACTCCGTTCTGGTCGCAGGGATGACGCAGTCCCGGCAGCCCGGGTGCCCGTGCCAGAAGCAGCCGTGGACCAGAATCGCGGCCCGCCGCCCGGGGAGCACAATGTCCGGACGCCCCGGCAGATCGCGCCGGTGGAGCCGGAAGCGGTAGCCGAGCGCGTGCAACATCCGCCGCACCTGGATTTCCGGCTTCGTGTCCTTCCCGCGGATGCGGGCCATGTTCGCGCTGCGCTGCGCAGGGGTCAGCCGGTCTGCCATCAAGCGGAAACTACAGCGATCCGCACGCCGCTACACGCGCGACAATAGGGCTTGTCGTGTAGCGCGACTTTATGTAGCGTCCCGGACACGCCACGCCGATCCCGGCTTGGCCGATCCGAGGAGCATCGCGTGGACGATACCGAAGCCCCGCACGCGCCGTCTGCCGATTCGGTGGTCGTGCGTGCAGCCATCCCACACCAGCCCGAACCGGACCCGCGGCACGAACTGCGCATCGTCGCCACGATGGCGGTCCCGTCCGATCCGATCGCCCAGGCGAAGCTCATCGCCGGGCTGGAACCGCACATCGCCGGCTTCCGCGCTGCCGTCGAGGCGGCGGTGCCCACCGCACGGATCGACGTCGGGGTCGTGCGCACCAAGCAGAAGGCGGCTGCGGCATGAGCGAAACCCAACCCACTCCGCCTGCCCCGCCAGCGCGGAGCTTCTCGATGTTCATCGCCGAGAGCGAGGACGGCCGCCTCCACAGCGACCTCACCGATGCGCTGCAGGAACTCGTCGAAGCCCTCCGCGAAGCCGCCCAGCGCACCGGCAAGGCAGCGGGGAAGCTCGACATCAGCTTCGCGCTGAAATTCGACGACGGGATCGTCGAGACCATCGCCGATTTCAAGGTGAAGGCTCCGAAGCTCGCCCGCGGCCGGACGATCTTCTGGGCCACCCACGACAACCAGCTGACGAAGCGCAATCCGGCGCAGCCGGACCTGCCCTTCCGCGATGTGAGCGTGCCGCGCAGCGGCGCGATCGCCTGAACCCCGACACCCCAGGAGAATCCGAATGCCCGAACAGGCCACCAACGACGCGCGCAGCATCATCGAGACGGTGAAGGACCTGCACGCGCCGCAGATCGTCACTCTGGACAACGGCACCGAAATCCTCGCCGTCCCGAAGGGCGTCGACGTCCGGAGCGTGAAGCCTCTGATGGACGAATACCGCACCCAGCCCGAGCGGCGCCGCGGTCTCGCCACGCTGAGCGACCTCGAGAGCTTCATCGCCCATGCCACGCGGTTCAAGGCTCCGAACAGCGCCATCTTCGCGCGGCGGGACGAGGAGGCTCCCTCGGTCACCAGCGTGTTCGACTATCACCCGGAAGGGCCGGAGATCGCCGACGCCCGCTTTCTGGGGCACCGCGGCCACTACGCTTTCCCGACCAGCGAGCAGTGGAACGCATGGCGGCTGCGCGACGGCAAGACGCAGACGCAACGCGACTTCGCAGCCTTCATCGAGGAGCGGATCATGGACATCATCGCGCCGGGCGACGGCGCGGGCGATGCCGGCTCCCTGGCGAATGACATGCTCGCCATGCTTGGCGGCGAGATCGCCGGCCCCTCCAAGCTCCTGGAAATCTCGCGCGGGCTCCGCATGACGGAAACCGCGGAGGTTGCCAACGCGCAGAACCTCGCCACCGGCGAAGTCGAGATCGTGTTCCGCACGACCCACACCGACGACAAGAAGCAGCCCCTCAAGGTGCCTAACCTCTTTGTCATCGGGATCCCGGTCTTCGACGGCGACGCGGCTTATCGGCTGCCGATCCGGCTGACCTATCGCCGCGACGAAGGCCGCATCCTCTGGACCTTCAAGCGCTACCGCCCGGACGTGGTGTTCTTCGACGCCTTCGACCGCGCCGTCGCCAGGGTGAAGCAGGAGACGGGCCTCCCGGTGTTCATCGGCCAGCCTGAGAAGGCGGCCTGACGGTGCGCGTGGCGAACCCGCCTCCAAGGCCGACCATCCCGGCGCTCCCCGGCACGGAAGTGCCGGAGGAGAAGGGTTGCGCAGGCTGCGTCCTCGTAGGGATGCTCGCCATGGCGCTCTCCGGCGCCCTGGTCGGCTTCCTGGCGGGCTTCGCCGCCGGGAGGGGCTGGTGACCGCGGCGCCCTCCCGCATCCGCCTCAGTCGCGCCCCAGGGTGGCGTCTGCCCGAGGGCGCGGTGGTGGTCGCGCGGCCGACGAAGTGGGGGAACCCATTCGCCGCCGGCAGCGAGACCGTGAGGCAGCGCGTCCTGCGGCTCGGCATGGATCCCGCCGATCCCGTCGCGCTGCGCCGGGGGGCCGCTGCCCTCTTCCACGACTGGATGACCTGGAAGCTGGACACGCATCTGGCGCCAGCCATTCCGCCCGACCCCACCCCGCTGCGGGGACGCACCCTGGCCTGCTGGTGCCCCTGCGGGCGGGCACCTGACGGCGCGTTCCTCTGTCACGCGGACGTCCTCCTCCATCTCGCCAACCTGCCGGAGAGCAGCAATGCGTGCCCCTGATCCCGCACTCCTGAAGACCCTTGAGACCGCCGTGCGCGATGCGCAGGACACCTGGGGTGATGGTGGCTGCACTGACGCGGATGTCGCGCTGGCGGTCTACCGAGCCCTTCGGGAAGCGCAGCCCGCGGCTGCCGCGGTCCTCGACGGGCGCGCCATCGCCTACGGCTCGTTCCTGCCCCAGCTGCCGACCATCCTCCGGAATCACGCCGCCAACCCGCGCGCCGAATATGCGGGCGATGCGCGCGACGGTCTGCGCTACGCAGCAGAGATACTGGACGCCTTCCTGCAGCCGCTCTTCGTCCGGCCGCAGCCGGGGCCCCTCGAGCCCGAACCGCCACCCTTCAGCGCCACGCGTCTGCCCGACTTCCTGGTGGCAGCGATGCTCCGGGTGCTGCGGCAGAACATTTCGGATTGCCGGCCGCCGGACAAGATCATCGGCGGCGAAGCCGATCCCTACATGCGCCGATGGTACATCCTGCCGCGGAGCGCGGACGCCTCCTGCTACCTGCACGAGTTCCTCCGCTCCGACGAGGACCGCGCACTGCACGACCATCCCTACGACAGCGTCGGGATCATCCTCGCAGGCGGGTACATCGAGCACACGGACACCGCAGCACCGCAGATAAGGCTGCCCGGCGACGTGATCCCGCGTCGCGCGACAGACCGCCATCGAGTCCAGCTTTTCACTGGGCCGGACGGCAGACCCCAGCCCGCATGGACGCTGTTCGCCACCGGCGCGCGCGTCCGGGATTGGGGGTTCTGGTGCGGCGAGACCTTCGTCCCTTGGCAGACCTTCGAGGAAGCCCTGCCGGGCGGCGGAACACGGGGTTGCGGCGAGTGATGACCGCAGCATCGCAGGCAAGGCGGGGCGCGCTTTCGACGGGAGTGGCGCAGCACGGCACGACAGGCTCGGCCCGGCGTGCCGCGGCATCGACGCGCATGGCACGGCTCGGCAGGCGAGGCGTGGCGGGGAAGGGCAAGGCACGGACCGGCTCGGCAGGCGAGGCATCCCATCGCGCGGCTGGGTCTGGCACCGCCAGGACTGGCCAGACATGGCAGGCGAGGCGTGGCGAGGGCTGGATAGGCGTGGTCGGGCGAAGCCCGGCACGGCAGGCGACGAAAGGCAGGGCCCGGATAGGCGGGGCGGGGTCCGGACCGACACCGCAGGCAGCGCGAGGCAAGGCAGTGCCGGGCCGCGCGAGGCACAGCAGGCAAGGCGCTGCACCGCAGGCGAGGCGTGCCTCGGCAAGGCGGGGCACGGATACGCATCGCAGGCACGCAATCGGCGGATGGGGCTGCAACCCCATCCGCCGCACTACCCGCGCAGATGGGCTGCGCGGACGTCACCACCCATGAGGTAGCACCATGAATGCTGTCACTCCAATCGAAGGCGTCAAGCAGTCGATCGCGATTTCGCCGCCCGACCTGCGGGTCCTGCAGATGAAGATCATCGGCACCGCGCCGCTGATGGTCTGCAAGTTCGCAACCAAGGCGAAGAACGCGATGATGGAGAAGCAGGCCGCCGGGTCGGTTGCGAAGAAGGGATCGAAGCGCGCGGCCAAGGACTTCGACGAAGCTTTTCAGCAGGCCCGGCACATCTCCACTGAGGGCTGGGACGGCTTCGCGGCTGGGGCGATCCGCAACGCGATGATCAGCGCCTGCCGGCTGGTCGGGTTCAAGATGACCCTGGCCAAGCTCAGCGTGTTCGTGATCGCGGACGGCTTCAGCGCAGACGACGGCACTCCGCTGATCCGCATCATCGGCGGCGAGCCTGAGCGGACAGACATGCCGGTCCGGAACGCGACCGGCGTGATGGATGTTCGCACCCGGCCAATGTGGCGGGAGTGGGCGGCGGTCCTGAACATCCGCTACGACGCGGACCAGTTCAGCGCCACCGACGTGATGAACCTCCTTGCCCGGGTGGGCATGCAGGTCGGCATCGGCGAAGGCCGTCCGGACTCGAAGCAGAGTGCCGGCATGGGCTTCGGCACCTTCGAAGTGGAGCGCGCGTGATGCGCTCTCTCACCAAGGACCAGATGGCGGAGCTTGAATTGCTCCGCCAGGACGCCGGGGGCGATCTCTCTCCTGACGCGATCGTCGACTTCGCACGCAGCGCAAACACGGCGCTGCACAGGGCATTCACCTGGGACGACGGTGAGGCTGCAGCCAAGTATCGCATCATCCAGGCGAAGCAGGTCATCCGTGCGGCGGTGACCTTTCTGCCCACGCCCTCCGGCAGTCTAGTGCCGGTGCGCGCCTATGCCTTCGATGCAACCCGATCGGCGTTCACGGCGACTGCGGTTGTGCTGGAGCGCGAGGACACCGCCGAGTTGCTCCTTCGGCAGATGCGCGCCGACATCGAGCGCGTTGTCAGCCGGTACCGGCGCCATGCGGAACTGGTCCCGAAGATCGCTGCCATGCTGGACGCGCTCGCACCGGGCGTGCAGCCCGCGGACGGTGCGTCATGACTCTCCATCTCCACCCCCCCGAGTGCCTCTACGTCATCGCAGCGAGGCACCCCGACCATTCAGCAAGCGCGTTCGATCAGCCGAAAATTGCGTTCTGGATGGAGGAGGAAGCGAAGGCGTTCCTGGCGCTGCAGCAGGACATCGATCCGCACGGACAAGGGCCGCGCCTCACGTACATCAAGGTCAGGATCGCGCGCTTCCACATGCCCCAGGGAGGCACCAATGAAGCTGCTCGCTGATTCCTGCGCAGCGCTGGCGCTCCATGCCTTCCTGATCGGAGCGGTGGTCTGGATGCTCGGCGCCGAGTTGACGGTCGGCGCTCTCATGGTGGGCGCTGGCGTCGCGATGGTCGCGGCGATCGGCTTGTCCATCGCGGATGCTGTCCGGAAGAGCAGGAAGGCCCGAGAAGCCCGGCAGCGGGTCGAGCCGGTGCCATGAGCGACCGCGATCTCGACCTGACATGGCGCGCGTTCGTCGCGTCCCTCACTGCCTCTGTCTATCTGTTCTGCATCGCCATCGTGCTCAACAGCGTCATGCTCGCATTGTCTGTGGCGCTGCCGTTCTTCATCGCGCTGGCCGCAGCCGCCGACATAAAGGCCGAGCGCCAGCGGGCGCAGGCCGAGCTTCTGCGAGCGATCATGCGTGAGTTTTTCGCAGCGGCCATGCCGAACGCCGGCCGAGGCGCGTCATGACCCCCGCCTTCGTCCTGATCGCCTACGTCTGCATGTTCCCCGCCGAGAGCCAGCGCCTCTTGGACTGCCGCGCGCGCGAGTTCGCGGCCGACACCTGCGGTCAGGGTGTCGCGATGATCGAGGCTGCGCTCGGCCAGGATCGCGTCGCCTTCATCGCCGCCTGCGTCAGCACCGCTGGAAACCGGAGGGTTGGCCGATGAGCACCGATGAACAAGGGGTTCAGCCCGAATACGATCGGCTGGCCACCTGGGGCATCCTGAACCGATGCACGGTGGAAGGCCGGCCGCGCGATCGCGCAGGTCTCCGTATCGCGCTGTGCGGTGTCATGCGCGAAGCCCATGGCGCCAGCGAGTGCGAGTTCTGTTGCCGTGGTGAATGCGCATCGCTGGAGGCAGAAGCGGCGGCCGACCTCGTGCTCGCTATGGGGCTGCGGCTCGATGACGCGCAGGAACGTGCGGTCCTGGGCATTCGCATCGATGAACCCGGCGAAGTTCAGCATGCAGCGCGCATAGTGTGCTTCGCAGGTTCCGAGGCGATGCGATGGGCGGCAGTCGATACCGCGCGCGGGATTGCCGATGCGCTGTGCGATTCCGGAAACCACGCTGCGAGCGCAGGTGCAGAGGCGGCACGCAAGGCGATCTCGAAGCTGGTGCTCAGCGAGTTGCCGGTCTGCTGGCGGCCGACACACCAGCACCGGAAAGGCGGGCTGTATCGCGTGATCGCACGCGGAAGCGTCGAGGCCGATCTCACGCCCGCGGTGGTCTACGACGATGCGGAGGGCACGGTCTGGATCCGGCCTGCCGCGGAGTTCGACGACGGCCGGTTCACGGCTATCGCAGGCATCGCCCGATGATGCACGCACTGCATTGGGAGAACATGGACCTCGCGCCTCCCGCGCTGCTCCGGCGCGCTGAGCGGCTTCGTGTCCTGGGGCGCTGGCCGACGTGGCGATGGCACGATCTGCCCGACGGCGTGCCGAACGCGCGGGGCTGGGGGCAGGAGGTCCGGCGTGTTGCCGCGAACAGCATATTCTCCGTCCTCGTGCGTCCGCTTCCGGATGGCGCGGAGCACGCGATGGTCTGCACGCTGAACGGGACGCCGCCGCCATCGTGGGCGGAGAAGCAGCGGATCAAGAATCAGCTGTTCGGGGCGCGGTGGGCGGTCGAGTGCTTTCCGCCGCAGCGGCGCGTCGTCGATGGTGCGGATGCCTACCACCTGTGGGTGCTGCCGCCCGGCGCAGCGTGGCCCTACGACCTGAAGGAGGGAGGCGAATGACGGACGTCGAGCAGTTCCCGCCGTCGTCGCCCGCGGAAATCCTGGCGCTGGCCCACACCCTGGACTGTACAGCATCCGAGCGAGAGGGATTCGGCGAGACCGATCTGTCGATTGCCCTTCGCGGCACTGCCACGACGCTGCGGGAAATGGTGGACCGGGTTGATCGCGCGGAGGAGGAGGCAGCCGAGCTTTCCAAAATCTTCGAGCTTCAGTGGAAGGCTGAGCAGCGCGCGATCAACGCATGGCGCGCAGCGCATCCTGGAAGCGCTCTGGTGCTGCCGGACCGGGGACGGTTGGTCCTCTGGCTGCTCGAAAAAGCGGAGCAGGACCGTCCGCAGACCCCAGGCGACCGGCTCGGATGGCGGGACCTTCTGGCAGGCACCGCGCTGTGCATCGTCTGCGCGGTCGTCGGGAATCTCATTGGCACATCGATCATGATCGCGCTGCTTCGCGCGACGGCCGGCCATGGCGCGTGATGAGCCTGCTCCGGCTTCGCAGGGCGCTGTGCGCCACTACGGCGGTCCGAGCCGTCCGGCCCTGCGCTGGCACGGCGGTAAATGGCGCTTGGCGACCTGGGTCATCCAGCACTTCCCGCCGCACCGCATCTATGTCGAGCCTTATGGCGGCGCGGCATCCGTGCTGCTGCGCAAGCCCCGTAGCTACGCAGAGATCTACAACGACCTGGATGATGGGGTGGTGAACTTGTTCCGCGTGCTGCGCTCCGATCGCGCGGCCGAGCTGCTGCGTGCCCTCGAACTGACGCCCTTCGCGCGCAGCTGCTTCGAAGAATCCTACCTGCCCACCGATGACCCGATTGAGGCCGCGCGGCGGCTGGTGGTGCGCAGCTTCCAGGGATTCGGATCGGATGGGCACAATCCTCGGCAGCGCACCGGCTTCCGGGCTTCTAGCAACCGCAGCGGCACCACACCGGCTCATGACTGGGCGAACCTGCCAGCTGCCCTGCGGGCGATCGTGCAACGCATGCAGGGCGTGGTGATCGAAAGCCGGCACGCGATGGACATCTGCGCGCAGCACGACAGCCCGGAGACCCTGCACTACCTCGACCCGCCGTACATGCCCGACACCCGCAGCATGAAGAGCCGCCGAGGCGGCGCGAAGTATCACGCCTACACGCACGAGATGACCGAGGCCGATCATTTCGCGATGCTTCAGGCCATCCAGGGGCTGCGCGGCGCGGTGGTGCTGTCGGGCTATCCGCACGCGCTCTACGACGATGCGCTGCGCGGCTGGCGACGCGTCACGCGCGCGGCTCACGCCGATGGCGCGCGCGACCGGATCGAGGCGCTGTGGATCAATCCGGTCGCCGATGCCGGGTTGGCGCAGCGGCTGCTAATCGGAGAGGCCTATGCCTGATGGCGGCGAGCGCCTCCGGTTACCTTATTGGCCGCGCGCCCTGCGCGCCGACCTCGCCGCGGCTTATGTCGGTCTCGGCGAGACGACCTTCCGCGAGATCGTGGCGCCCGATGTCCCACCAATCCATCTCACCGGGAAGCGCGTCGCATGGCTGCGCGAGGACCTCGACCGTTGGCTCGACTTGAAGGCGGGTAAGGAGGGAACACAGGGCGTCACCGCCAATCCTTGGGATGCTCCATGACGTCGATCCGGCTGAAGTACATTCATCGCTTCCGGGACAGGACCGGGACCCTGCGGCACTACCTTCGGGCGCCGGGGGCACCGAAGCGGGTCCCGCTGCCGGGCAAGCCCGGGTCGCCCGAGTTTATGCAGGCCTACACGATGGCGATCGCCGCGCTGCCGGCGAAGGGGGAGCCGGGCGAGGCGCGGACGGTGCCGGGGAGCCTCGATGCCCTGGCGGTGGCTTGGTACCGGAGCGCCGAGTTCCGGCAGCTGGGGCCGTCCACGCAGAAGGTCTACCGCGGCATCCTCGACCGGATCAGGGGCAAGCACGGCACGAAGCCCATCCGGCTTCTGGAACCCAGGCACGTCCGCGGCTTCGTCGCGGAGAAGGCGGAGACGCCCGCGGCCGCGAACCACGTGCTTCGCATCATGCGGCTGATCATGCGGTTCGCGGTCCAGGAGGGCTGGCGGCAGGACGACCCGACCAGGGACGTGCGGCGGCTGAAGGAGAAGGGCGACGGCATCCCCACGTGGTCGGAGGAGGACATCGCCGCGTTCGAGGCGAAGTGGCCGGTGGGGACGCGGGAGCGGCTGGCGCTGGCGCTGCTGCTCTACACGGGGCAGCGGCGGAGCGACGTGGTCAGGATGGGCCGGCAGCACCTGCGCGGCGACGCGATCGAGGTCAGGCAGGTGAAGACCGGGGCGCGGCTGGTGATCCCGGTCCACCCGGCTCTGCGGGCGGCGCTGTCGGCGGTGCGCGAGGACCAGCTGACCTTCCTGCTGACCGGGCACGGCAAGGCTTTCACGCCGGCCGGCTTCGCGCAGCGGTTCAAGGAGTGGTCGGCGGAGGCTGGGGTGCCCGCGGGACGGTCGCCGCATGGGCTGCGGAAGGCGGCGGCACGGCGGCTGGCCGAGGCGGGGTGCAGCGCGCACCAGATCGCGGCGGTGACGGGGCACAAGACGCTGGCGGAGGTTCAGCGGTACACGATCGCGGTCGAGCAGGAGGGGCTGGCGAAGGCGGCCATGGCGCGGATCGGGGGCGGAGCGTGAAGGCGACCGAGCCCAACCGTGACGTCCACATTCTCCGAGACCCGAAGAACGAAAGGGGTTGCGGGAAGTTGCTGAAAACCGACCTCTATCGGCACTACGACGCAAATGGGCGGCTGCTCTACGTCGGCGTGTCGTTGAGCGCGGTCGTGCGACTGGCCCAGCATCGCGATCTTTCACAATGGGCGACACAGATCGCTCGCGTGGATGTCCAGAAGTTCGACACTCGCGATCAGGCGCTCGCGGCAGAACGGGCCGCAATCAAGAGCGAGAAGCCGCTTCACAACATCATGCACCAGGAGGCAGCCGATGAGCTGCCAGAGACACGCGGAGATGACGCCAAGCAGGAGATTATTCGACGTATTGTTGAATTCGCTCCGCTTTACACGCTTTCACAGGTTGCAAGGGTGCTGAGCATCTCGGAACAGGCCGTGCGAACCCTCATTTTGGCCGGCGATTTGGGGGCCGTGGAGTGGTCGCGCCTCTTGCGGGCAACTGAGCGCGGCCCCCAGGAGGCGGTCAGCTACAGGGTGACAGGCTGGCAGCTAATCGAATTTGTTGAGCATCTCGAGACGAAGCGCGCGGTGCGCTCCGTCGCCAAACAGAAGCCCTGACCATGGCGCGCCCGGTGTGGGACAGCCTTCCGCAAAACCCGGAGCGCAGCGGCCGGCGGATCGGGGGCGGAGCGTGAACGGCTTTGGCAAACGGCTTTCCCCGGATTGGCAAACCGGACGCTAAGTATTTGAAAAGACGAACCGTGAATTGCGGGGTGGTGTCCCCGGCGGGATTCGAACCCACGGCCCCCAGATTAGGAATCTGGTGCTCTATCCTGCTGAGCTACGGAGACGCCGGGCTAGGATAGCACGCCCGCCGGCCCGACCGGAAGCGCGCCGCCCGTATCACGGTTGGCGCGCCGCGCCCCCTGGCGCATAAGCAGGCGCCCATGGCCGTCGCCTCTCCCCGTCTTCTCCTGCCCGATGTGCCGGCCCTCGTCGCCGCGCATGGCCGCGCCACGCTCCTCACCCCTGATGGCGAGGTGCTGATGCTGACCGGCGGCCATATCGCCCAGGCGCTCGCCGAATATCCGCCGCCGATGCTGGTCCATGCGCCCTCCACCGCGAAGCGCCTCGACCTGCCGCGCTTCCTCGATTGCTTCGACCTGCTGGAGCTCTTCGCCTTCGCCCTGCCGGGCCGCAGCGCCCCGCCCACGCCGCGCGGCCTCGCACTCGTGCTGGATTTGCCGCCGCCCGAGGATGACGAGGCTGCCGCCGCGCTGCTGCCCGAGATCGCCTCCCGCCTGCTGCGCGCCCTGGCGGATGAGGCCCGCGCTCCCTCCGGCAAGGAGGCCGCGGGCATGGCGGCGCAGCTCGCCGGCGCCGCGCAATGGCCCTGGGTGCCGAGCGTGCTGGCGGCCCTCGGCCAGCCTGACGCCAAGCCCGACCGCAACGCCTTCAAGACCTGGCGCCGCCTGCCCGAATGGGAGGAGACGGCGCCCCCCATGCCGCCCGCGAGCCACGAGGTGAGCGGCGCCGAGGCGCGCCGCCGTCTCGCCGAGATGCTGGGCGGCGGCGCCGAGCAGCGCCCGCAGCAGGCCGATTTCGCCTCCGCCGCCGCCGGCGCCTTCGCGCCCCGCGAGGCCGAGGGCGCGCCGCACATGATCCTGGCCGAGGCCGGCACCGGCACGGGCAAGACGCTGGGCTACATCGCGCCCGCCAGCCTCTGGGCCGAGCGCAACGGCGCGCCCGTCTGGCTCAGCACCTACACGCGCAACCTCCAGCGGCAGATCGATCAGGAGCTGATGCAGCTCTTCCCCGATCCGGAGGAGCGGCGGGCGCGCGTCGCCGTGCGCAAGGGGCGGGAGAACTACCTTTGCCTGCTGAACCTGGAGGAGGCGCTGGGGCAATCCGCCATGCGCCAGATGGCGCTGCCGCTGGCGCTGGTGGCCCGCTGGGCTGGCGCCACGCGCGATGGCGACATCCAGGGCGGCGATTTCCCAGGTTGGATCGGCGAGCTCTTCCCGCCGGGTTCGCTGACCGGCCTCGCGGATCGCCGCGGCGAATGCATCCGCTCGGCCTGCGCGCATTACAAGAAATGCTTCGTGGAGCACTCCATCCGCCGCGCGCGGACGGCACGCCTCGTCGTCGCCAATCACGCGCTGGTGATGGTGCAGGCGGCGCTGGGCGGTGGCGAGGATGGCAAGCCCACGCGCTATGTCTTCGACGAAGGGCATCATCTCTTCGACGCGGCGGACAGCGCCTTCTCCGCCGCGCTGACCGGCGTCGAGGCGGCGGAGCTGCGGCGCTGGCTGCTGGGCGCCGAGGGCGGCCGTTCCCGCGCCAAGGGGCTGCGCGCCCGCATCCAGGAATTGGCCGGCGACATCCCGCAGCTGATCGCGCCGATGGAGGAGGCGCTGCACGCCGCC
This sequence comes from Roseococcus sp. SDR, assembly GCF_019083995.1. GTDB lineage: Bacteria > Pseudomonadota > Alphaproteobacteria > Acetobacterales > Acetobacteraceae > Roseococcus. Next base: position 43,564 of record NZ_JAHRCU010000007.1, on the reverse strand, counting down.
CGCTGCCTCCCCGGCGGCGGCTGGTATGCCCGTATGGGCGACGGAGTGCCGCCCCCCGACGGCAATGCCACCGAGGCCTTCCTGCACGCCGCCCGCCAGCAGATCCTGGCGCGCGCGGTGGAGGATGACGGCATCTACACGCTGGAGGTGGACCTCCATCCGGTGAGCGAGGCGGTGCTGGAGACCGGCGCCGCCCTCGCCGCCGCGCTGCACGCGCTGGAGCAGCCGCTGACCCGCCTGCGCGATGCGCTGGCCGCCAAGCTCGAGACGCCCGAGGGTGAGGAGGAGCCGGAGGTGGGCGAGCGCATCCGGCTCGAGACGGCGATGCGTGGCATCGAGCGCCGCGCGCTGATGCCGCTGGGTGCCTGGCGCGGCATGCTGGGGCAGCTCAGCGCGCCGCAGCCCGAGCCCGGCATGCGCCCGGTGATGGTGGATTGGCTCCAGCTCGACCGGCGCGAGGGGCGCGACGTGGATGCCGGGCTGCACCGCCATTGGCTGGACCCGACCATCCCCTTCGCGCAGGTGGTGGCGGCGCCCGCGCATGGGCTGCTCGTCACCTCCGCCACGCTGACCGATGCGGCGAAGCGCAATGACCCCGAGGCGGCCTGGCGCGAGGCCGAGGCGCGCACCGGGGCTGCGCATCTGCCGCTGCCGGCGATCCGCGCAGCACTCCCTTCGCCCTTCGACTATGCGGCCAACACCCGCACCTTCATCGTCACCGATGTGGATGCGCGGCAATCGGGCCCGGTGGCCAGCGCCATGCAGCAATTGTTTCTTGCCTCGGGCGGCGGCGCGCTTGGCCTCTTCACCGCCATCCGCCGCCTGCGCGAGGTGGCGCATCGGATCGCGCCCGCCTTGGAGGCGCGCGGCATCCCGCTCTATGCCCAGCATGTGGACGCGATGGACAATGCCACGCTGGTGGACATCTTCCGCGCGGAGGAAAACTCCTGCCTGCTGGGCACGGATGCGATGCGCGATGGCGTGGATGTGCCCGGACGCGCGCTGCGCCTGTTGGTCTTCGACCGCGTGCCCTGGCCGCGCCGCACCATCCTGCACCGCGAACGACGGCTGCATCTGGGCGAGGGCGCGCCGCAAATGCATGACGACACGCATGCGCGGCACAAGCTGCGGCAGGCCTTCGGCCGCCTGGTGCGCCGCGCGGATGACAAGGGCGTCTTCGTGCTGCTCGACCGCGCCTGCCCCTCGCGTATCCTGGCCGGCCTGCCCGAAGGCGTCACGCCGGAGCGCGTGCGGCTGGCGGAAGCGGTGGCGCGGACGCGGGAACTGCTCTCGCCCTGACGCTGCCCGCGAAGCGGGCAGATGCGGCGCGGGCGGGAGATCGACCGCGAAAACCGTCTTGCATCGCGCGTGGATTGGCGCAGCATCCCCTCCATGCTCCGGATGACCCGCCGCGCGGTCCTCGCGCTTCCCGCCCTCGCCGCGCTGCCGGCGATGGCGCAGCCCTTCCCGCAACGCCCGGTGCGCCTGGTCGCGCCCTTCGCCGCGGGGGCCAGCCTGGACGCGACCTCACGCCTTTTCGCGCGCTTCCTGGAGGCGCGCTGGGGGCAATCGGTGGTGGTGGAGAACCGCACGGGGGCGGCGGGCAATATCGGCGCGGAATTCGTGGCCCGTGCGGCGCCGGATGGGCTGACGCTGCTGGTGGCGCCCACCGGGCTGATGACCGTCAATCCCTCGCTCTATCCCAGCCTCGCCTTCTCGATCGAGAACGACCTGACGCCCGTCGCCATGCTGGGCAGCCTGCCCAATGTCATGGTGGTGCCGACGAGCACCGCGGCCAACAGCGTGGCGGAATTCCTGGCCGCGATGCGCGCGGCGGGGCGACCCATCCTCTATGGCTCGCCGGGGGCGGGGAGCCTCGTGCATCTCTCGGCCGAGCTCTTCCTGCGCGAGGCGAACATCGCCGGCACGCATGTGCCCTATCGCGGCAGCGCGCCGGCGCTGGTGGATCTGGCCGCCGGGCGCATCGACGTGATGTTCGAGAACCAGCCCGGCGCCCTGCCCCTGGTGCGGGACGGGCGGCTCAAGGCGCTCGCCGTCACCGCGCCGCGGCGCAGCGCCGCCCTGCCGGAAGTGCCCACCACCGCCGAGGCTGGGCTGCCCGGCGTGGTGGCCGTGCCCTGGTTCGCGCTCTTCGCGCCGGCGCGCACACCGCCCGAGATCCTGGAAAAGATCGCGGCCGATGTCGCGGCCGGGCAGCAGGATCCCGGCTTGCGCGCGGCACTGGAGGCACTCGGCCTGACGCCGGAGGTGCTCGGCCCGGCGCAGCTCCAGGCCCTGGTCACGCGCGAGCGTGCGCTGTTCGGCGGCATCGTGCGCGCCGCCAATATCCGCGTGGAGTGAGAGAGATGGCCGGATACGAACAGGTCCATATCGATTTCATCAATGGCCCCGACATCGAGCGTCTCGCGCTGACCGATGACGAGATCCTCGCCGCCATCGAGAAGAGCCTGGCCGCGCAGGGCCGCGGGCACACGGTGGTGGACCCGCGGCTGCACCACATGCCCGGCGTCGCCAACGGGCATTTCAACGTGCTGCGCGGCTATGTGGGCGAGGAGATCGGGCTTTCCGGCGTGAAGGTCGTGGGCGACTTCGTGGACAACTACAAGGAGAACCTGCCGAGCGAACTCGCCACGCTGCTGCTGCTCAATCCGACCAACGGCATGCCGGTCGCGATCCTCGATGCCTCCCACATCACGGACATGCGCACCGGCGCGGTGAGCGCCATCGGCGCGAAATACCTGGCGAAGAAATCCTCCAAGGTGCTGGGCCATATCGGCGCGCGCGGCACGGCCTATTGGAATGTCCGGCTGCTGGACCGGCTGTTCGACTTCGACGAGATCCGCGTGCATTCGCGAAGGCCGGAAAGCCAGGAGGCCTTCGCGCAGAAGCTGGAGCGCGATCTCGGCAAGAAGATCACCCGCTGCACCGATTGGGAGAGCGTGATCCGCGGCGCGGACATCGTCGTCGAGGCCTCGCGCCTCAGCCAGCCCACGCCGCTCTTCAAGACGGAATGGGTGAAGAAGGGCGCGCTCGTCATGCCCTATGGCACGATGAGCGCGCTGGAGCTCAGCCTCACCGACATCATGGACAAGATGCTGATGGATGACTGGGGGCAGGCGCGCTCGGGCAAGCTCGGCGCCATGCGGCAGCATGTGGATGCCCGCAAGCTCTCGGAGCAGACGCTGCATGCGGAACTCGGCCAGGTGGTGGCCGGCCTGAAGCCGGGGCGCGAGAGCGATGAGGAGACCATCCTGCTCTGGCATCGCGGCCTCTCGCTGAGTGACATCGCGCTGGGCCACGCCATCTGGAGCAAGGCGAAGGCGCAGGGCATCGGCCAGCGCCTGAGGTTCTTCTGACCATGACCGCGACCTCCTTCGCCGCTGGCGGCTATCGCTTCACGCCGGGCCGGCAATTCTCCGGCGGCATCGCGGCCGAGCCCGGCTTCGCGCTGCGCCGCGTGCGCTTTCGGAAGCCGCTGCCGCTGGCGCAGGGCCTCGCCGCCGCGCGGGCGATCCTGGACGCGGCCGGGCGCCCGCCCGAGGCGCTGGCGGCCTGCGAGCTGCGCTCGCCACGCCCGCTGCCCATCGCGGAGTTCATCGCCTTCAACGAGACCTACCTGGCGGCCCTCCGTGCCCAGGGCTTCACGGCGGAGGCGCCGTATCCGATCGGGCGCAGCAACCTCACCCCCATCCTGGCGCCGCCGGCCGAGGTGGTGCTCTTCGCCGTCACTTTCACCGTGCCGGCCCAGGATGCGGGCGGCGTGGATTTCTTCATTTCCGGCAAGCCCGAGAACCGCGCCGCGCCGAGCTTCGAGGAAGGCATCGTGGGCGGCGCCGATGTCTCGCCCGCCGGGCTGCGGCTGAAGGCCGAATATGTGATGGGCGAGCTGCGCGCGCGCATGGCGGAGCTTGGCGTCGAGGAAGGCCGCGTGACGGGCGCGCAGGCCTACACCATCCATCCGCTGGAGCCGGTGCTGGAGATCGTCACCGGCCGGCTGCCGCTCGCCTGGGGCGGGCTGACGCTGGTGCCCGCGCATCCACCCGTCACCGGCCTGGCCTTCGAGGTGGATCTGCGCTCCGTTTCCGAGGAAATCCTGGCATGACCCACCGGAAGATGCACCTGGTGGCCTATCTGAAGTCCGGCCCGAATTTCAGTTACCCCAGCAGCTGGCGCCACCCGTCTGCCGCGCTGGATGACCTCTTCGATCCGCGCCGATGGGAGCAATGCGCCCGGCTGCTGGAGGCCGCGCGCTTCGACGCCTGCTTCTTCGCCGACGGCCTTGGCATCCCCGACCTCTACAAGGGTCGCTACGACGATTTTCTCGGCCGCGGCGGCCAGCTCAGCCTGCTCGATCCGATGGTGATCGCGCCCATGATGGCGCGGGTGACGGAGCATCTGGGCATCGGCGTGACCCTCTCCACCAGCTTCATCGCGCCCTACGTGATTGCGCGCTATCTCGGCTCGCTCGATCTCATCAGCCAGGGGCGCGCGGCCTGGAACGTCGTCACCACCGGCCGCGATTTCGAGGCGCAGAATTGCGGCATGCCGGGCCTGCCTCCCAAGGAGGAGCGCTACGACATGGCCGATGAGGTGATGGAGGCCTGTGACGCGCTCTGGCATGGCTGGGACGAGGACGCCCTGGTGCTGGACCGCGAGAGCGGCGTCTTCGCCGACCCCGCCAAGGTCCGCTATGCCAACTACCAGGGGAAATACATCAGCACGCGCGGCCCGCTCTCCATCCCACGCAGCCCGCAGGTGCGGCCGGGCATCATGCAGGCAGGCGCCTCGCCCCGCGGCCGCGCCTTCGCCGCCCGTTGGGCGGAGATGATCTTCGCGACCCCCGCGACCAAGGCCGACTCCCTCGCCTACCGCATGGATATCCGCGCGCGCATGGAAGCGATCGGCCGCGATCCGGATGAATGCGCGGTGCTGCCCTCGATGACCGTGGTGGTGGGTGAGACGGAAAGCATCGCGCGTGAGAAGGCCGCGCATCTGGAATCGCTGGTGGACCCGGAACTGGTCATCGCCTCCAGCTCATGGTCCGTCGCGGCGGATCTCAGCCAGGTGGAGACCCCCGAGGCGATGGCGGCGGCGGACACCAATCAGGGCGTCCAGGGCCACCGGGACCGGATGATGCAGGTCGCGCGACAGAAGGGCATCACCTTCGCCGAGGCGGTGCGCCAGCCGCGCGCGCTGGTCGCCGGCACGCCCGCCATGATTGCCGACATCATGGAGGACTGGTTCACCTCCGGCGCCTGTGACGGCTTCATCCTGCCGCCCACCATCTTCCCCACCACCTTCGAGGAGTTCGGCCGGATGGTGGTGCCCGAGTTGCAGCGGCGCGGCTTGTTCCGCCGCGACTATGCCGGGCGGACGCTGCGCGAGAACCTGCGAAATCCCGGGTGAGCTACCCGCGTGCGTAACGCAGCAGAATGGCCCCGCCATCCCCGCCCCAGCGGCGGACATGGATGCCCGGCTCCGCGCCCGGCTGATGGCTGAACCAGGTGCCGTAGAGACCCTCCAGCACCGAACCCAGCCAGCCGCCGGTGAGGTCCGCATGGGTGCCGACCAGAGGGGCCGCGATGTGGCGCAGCATGATCGTGTTGCTGGCCTGGTCGAAGCTGAGCCGCACATAGCCCCAATCGGCCGCGGCCAGCGTGTCGTTCATCCGCGCCTCAAGCTCGCCCAGCGTGTTGCAGGCGGGCAGCGGCATCAGGGCGGCCATGCGGGCGCCGACCATCCGCAGCAGCCCCTCACGCGCGCCGTGGTCCAGATGGGTTTCCAAAGTTTCCATCATCGCGCGCAGGAAGAGACGCCACTGCGGCGCCACACCGCGCCGGGCGATGTAGGTCAGGGCATCGGGATCGGTGATCTGGTCCTGCACGCGTATGCCTTGAGAAAAGAGAAGTGAGCCTATAGCGCAGGCGGGGCCTGCCGGAAATCCGGTCCGTTGCGCGATGGCCTCGATCTTCCGAGGTGGACCATTGCGAAACCAATTCGCGCAATGGTAAGCGGAATCACCATTTTTGGACAGATCGGGGGAAGTGACATGGGCCGTGCGCCGTCCCGCAGCCTCGCCCGGCCGGCCCAGGCCCGGAATCCGCGCATCCCGAAAGGCGTGAGCGCATGATCTTCGCTTCCTTCGAGTTCCTGTTTCTCTTCCTGCCGCTTTTCTTCGTCCTCTATTTCCTGACGCCCGCGCGGTTGCGGAACTGGACGATCCTGATCCTTTCCTGGGCCTTCTATGCCTGGTGGCGGGTGGATTTCCTGGCGCTGCTGGCGGGCGTCACCGTCTTCACCTTCTTCGTGGCGCAGCGCGTGGATGCGGCGGAAGAGGCCTCGGACACCCGCTTCCGCTGGATGATGGTGGGCCTCGTCGGCAATCTCGGCGTGCTGGCCTATTTCAAATACGCGAATTTCGGCGTGCAGAGTTTCAACCAGGTGGTGACGGCGATGGGCTTCGCCCCCACACCCTGGCACGAGATCATCCTCCCCATCGGCTTGAGCTTCTATGTTCTGCAATCGGTCAGCTACCTGATCGACGTGTGGCGGAAGGACGTGCCGGTCAGCCGCAATTTCATCGCCTATGCCGCCTACAAGGCCATCTTCAGCCAGCTCATCGCCGGGCCGATCGTGCGCTATGCCGAGATCGAGCATGACCTGAAGCACCGCGTCCACACCTGGGAGAAGTTCGGGCTCGGCGCGCGCCGCTTCATGATCGGCTTCTGCATGAAGGTGCTGATCGCGGATACGATCGCGCCCATGGTGGACGTGGTCTATGCGCTGCCCAACCCCTCCATGGCCGACGCCTGGGCGGGGGCCATCGGCTACACGCTGCAGTTGTTCTTCGACTTCGCCGGCTATTCGGCCATGGCCATCGGGCTGGCGCAGATGTGCGCCTTCCGCTTCCCGGAGAACTTCAACCACCCCTATCTCGCCGGCAATATCCAGGAATTCTGGCAGCGCTGGCACATGACGCTCAGCCGCTTCCTGCGCGACTACCTCTACATCTCGCTGGGCGGCAACCGGAAAGGGCCGGTCCGTACCTATGTGAACCTGCTGATGACCATGGTGATCGGCGGCTTCTGGCATGGCGCCAACTGGACCTTCATCATCTGGGGCTTCTGGCATGGCGGGCTGCTCGCCCTGCACCGCTATTGGCGGGCGGCGGGCAATGGGCCGATGCCCTTCATCCTGGGCAATGCGCTGCTGATGCTGGCGGTGATCCTCGGCTGGGTCGCGTTCCGGGCGCATGATGTGACCAGCGCCTTCGCCATGTATGGCGCGATGTTCTTCCCCTCCAGCGTCGGTCTTTCGGACGCGCTGGCCTGGCAGGTCACGCCCGACCAGTGGTGGTGCGTGCTGATCGGCATCGTGCTGGTCTATCTGCCGTTGTTCGGCACGCGCCTGCCCTGGCAGCGGCCGGTGGAGGCGATGGGCGGCTTCTGGCGCCTCTGTTGGTTCTGGGCGCCGACGGCGGGGTTCATCCTGGGGATGATCCTGCTCTACAGCCGCGCCGCGGTTCCCTTCCTCTACTTCCAGTTCTGAGGAGCACGCCATGATCGAGAGCTGGATCAAGCGGATGGCGACCCTGCAGGCGGCGGTGATCATCGCCATCCTGGGCTGGGGCGCCTGGCAGGGTGTGGAGGCCATCCGGTCGGAGCCCGCGCAGCGGCGCCTGGCACCCACGCTGAACCTCGACGCCTTCCTGGCCGGGCGCTTCGCGGCCGCCGTGAACTACGTGATGGCGCATAACCTGCCGGTGGACCCCTATGTCCGCGCGGCGGGCGGCTTCTTCCGCTGGCGCTTCTTCGATTCCGGCGGGCCGCAGGTGCGTGTGGGCTGCAACGACTGGCTCTTCCTGACCGAGGAGCTGCGCCCCTGGCCCGACCCCGGCCCCGCCATGCGCGAGCGCGTGGAGGGCCTGGCCCGCATCCGCGACCGCCTGGCCGCGCAGAACATCACGCTGCTGGTGACGATCGTGCCCGACAAGGCGCGCGTCCATCGCGAGCAGCTCTGCGGTGCGCCGCTCTCGACCCAGGCCGAGGGTCGTTATGCCGAGCTGGTTTCCACCTTCGCCGCGCGCGGCATCACGCCGATTCCACTGCTGGAGCCGCTGCGCGCCCTGGCGCGGGAGAAGCCTGCCTATTGGCGCACCGACACGCATTGGAACCAGGACGGCGCGGCCCTGGCCGCCCGGCAGATCGCCACCGCCGCGCGCGGCTTGAACATCGACCGCCCCGGCGGCTTCACCACCCGCTTCGCCGCGGAGGAGACGAACGGACCGGGCGATCTGCTGCGCCTCATGGGCCTCGACATCATGCCCGATGGCTGGCGCCCCGCGCCCGACCGCCAGCACCTGGCCACCACCACGGCGGCCGCGCCAGCGGGCGGCGGTGGCGGTCTGCTGGATGACGACGCGCAGCCGCAGGTGGCGCTGATCGGCTCCTCCTACTCGCTCAACGCGAATTTCCATGGCTTCCTGCAGGAGGCGCTGGGCGCTTCCGTGACCAACCTGGCCCAGGCCGGCGGCGGCTTCGCGGGGGCGGCGCGCACCTACTTCGCCGGCGCCACCTTCCGCGAGGCCCCGCCGCGCGTGATCATCTGGGAGGTGCTGGAACGCGCCATGGCCCAGCCGGTCGGCGAGGAGGAGCGCGCCTTCCTGCGGCAGTAGGCGCCACCCGGCGCCGGGAGCGTGCCGTGCACAGAATCATCCGGCCGCACAGCGGCCGGCGCCGCCCAACTGAGCGATGGGCCCTCCGCAAAAGCCGCGCGGCGAAACCAAGCGCGCGGAGCGCGCGCCCGGCGCCTGAGGGCGCAAATGCTCCTAAAAACTCATCCCGATGCCGACGCTGGTGCCGGTGACGCCGCCATCGCCATAGAAATATCGCGCGATGAGCCGGATGCGGCTCAGGTTGATCCCTGCCGCGCCGAACTCGTAGCGTCCCACGTCGAATTCGATGCCGCCACCCACCTTCACCGCCCAGCCGAAGCCGATCGAATCCCGCTGGTCGCCCAGGTAGAGCGAGCCCGATCCGTCCAGCACCCAGCGCACCGGCCGCCCGAAGGCCTCGAGGCCGGTGGGCCAGCGATAGCGCGTCCAGAGGCCCAGGGTGCGGGCGGTGGAATTGCCGCGCACGGCCTCGGGCGTATCGCCGAAGGTCTGCAGTTGCATCTGCGTGTAGCGCAGCTCCACATCGATGTCCCGCGCCGGCGTGTAGTCGTAATAGGCGAGCATCAGCGCCCCGCCGAGGCCATAGACGTTCATGTGCTTGTCGGTGAGGAAGGAGATGTCCCGCTCCCGCCGCCAGTTGATGAAGGCGCCGAGGAGCGAGGCGTCGGACGCCGCATAGCCGAGCGAACCGTTGATGATCGGTCTGAGCCAGAGATATTCGGCGAGGCGGATGTCATAGCCGACGCCGATGGTGCCGATGACGTTGTTCCACCGCGTCGGCAGGCTGCGCGTCTCGTCCCCGCCGGCGATATAGGCGCGCGGATCGTAGCGCGCGTAGCCGATATAGCTCTCCAGGAAGAGTGGAAACGCCTCGGAGACGGTGAAGCCGAAGCCGAGCTGGCCCAGTTGCAGCGTGGGCGAGATGTTGGAGGAGCCGGCCTGGCCGCGCGTGACCTCGACCGCGTTGGTCGAGCCGTCGGGAATCGCGTTGTAGCCGAAGAGGCCGAGCACGCCGCCCCGGCGTGATTGCTGCAGCGCACGCTGGGCGGCGAGCCGCTCGCTGATCTGGGAGGTCAGGGCGTCGCGCAGGATGTTGTCCACCGTCTGCGCGCGCAGGCGCTGCGGCATGGGGAGCGCCGCCAGCAGGGCCGCGCAGAGAAGGAAGCGCTTCATCCGGGCCAGCTCCTTGCGGCGCTGCGGCGCAGCTGGTCCTCGGCGGCGCGGATGCGCTGCACCGCCTCCTCCTGCGTGATGCGGGAGGCCTGGGCCTTGAGCAGCGCATGGCCCTGGCCGACCTGCGTCAGCACGAAGAGATATTGGCGCCGCGCCGGGCTGTCCGTGCCCTCGCGCTCCACGGTCGTGGCCAGCGATTCCACCAGCGCCTGCACATGCGGGTCGGCCGCCACGATATTGTCGCGCAGCTGCGGCGCCTGGGCATTGGTGCGGTTGGCATGGCGGAGCAGCAGGCCGAGGGACGCCACGGCCTGTCCGCCGCGCTCCGACGCCTGGCTGGCGGTGATCGCCATGGCGGAAAAGGGGCTCTCCCGATAGGGCAGCACGCCGTCCGAGGCGAGCACCGAGACGGCCTGCAGGTAGGTGACGAGAGCCTGCTGCATGGCGAGGCTGCCGGTCTGGCCGAGATCCGGCTCGTCCAGCGCCAGGCTCGCGGTGGAAGCCCAGTCGCGCACGGGCGTGTAGTCGGGCGCGCCGCAGCCGGTCAGCGCCAGCAGGGCCAGCAGGGGAAGGCGCATGGCGGGGGTCCGGGTCATGGCGGGAAGATCGCGGCGAGGCTGGCGGGGACCGGGCCGTCATTCGCACCGGCGAGCTGCGGCGCGGGGGGTGGCAGGCGGCGCATCTCGCGCGAGAGCGCGTCCCGCGCGGCCATGATCTGGCGCTCGGTCTCGCGCTGCGAGAGGCGGGCGGCATTTGCCAGCAGCACACCGTGTCCCTCGCCGATGCGGCTCAGCACAGCGCCCTCGCCCGGCGGCGCGCCAGTCTTCAGCTGGAGCAGGAGCTGCTGCACCGGCGCATCGGCTGCGCGGATCAGGCGCGCGAGGCGGCGATCCTCATAGGTGGGGCGGGAGGACGTCACCTCGTTCGTCGCCCAGCGCGGCGGCGTGTCGGCGCTGGCGGCGGAGAGGGCGCTGGAGAGGGCGGCGATGGCGGGCTCGGTCGCGCCCGGGGCGAAGGCGGCGGGCTGGAAGTTCAGGGGCGCGCCATCCCACAGAACGCCGAGCGCGTAGAAATAGGCGGCGAGCGCGCCGCGGGCCTCGCGCTGTGGCGCGTCCTCACCGGGCGCGGCACGGGCCACGGCGAAGCTCGCCTGGCGCGCCCAGTCGCGCAGCGCGCTGTTCAGCGGCAGCGTGCAGGCGGGCAGCAGCATCAGGGGCAGGAACCGGCGGGGCAACACGGCCGCAGCATCCCGGCAAAGGGCGGCGGCGGCAAGCAGATCACCCTCCAGGTCGAATTTTCTTGACCTTGGGCGGCCATCCGCGCGCCGATCATGGTTGGGGCGGCAAGCCCCGGGGAGGATGCATGAAAAACGCGAACACGGCCGGCCTGAGCCGGCGCTCTGCCCTTGGCCTGTTGGCCGCGCCCGCCCTGGCCCAGGCGCAGGGCCAGGCCTGGCCCACATCCTCCATCCGCTTCATCGGGCTGTTTCCCCCCGGCGGCGGCACCGACATCCTCTCGCGGATCTGGTGCCTGAAGATGGCCGAGATGACGGGGCAGCAATTCGTGGTCGAGAACCGCTCGGGCTCCGGCGGCAATGTCGGTACGGAGGCGATCGCGCGCGCGGCGCCGGACGGGATGACCATCGGGCTCGCCAGCGTGGCGCCGCTCGCCATCGGGCCCACGCTCTACGGGCGGCTGCCCTTCAACCCGGCGCAGGATTTCTCGCTGGTCTCGGGCCTGTGGCAATTGCCCAATCTGCTGGTGGTGAACAACGACGTGCCTGCACGTTCTGTGCCGGAGCTGATCGCGCTGCTGAAGGCCAATCCGGGGCGCTACGCCTATGCCTCCTCCGGCTCGGGCACCACGGTGCATCTCTCGGGCGAGATGTTCAAATCCATGGCCGGCGTGGACATGCTGCATGTGCCCTATCGCGGCGCGGCGCCCGCGCATGTGGACCTTCAGGCCGGCCGTGTGCACATGATCTTCGACAACATCCCGCAGGGCCTGGCGCTGGCGCGCGAGGGGCGGCTGCGTGCGCTCGCCGTCACCGGCGCCACGCGCAGCCCGCAGGCGCCCGAGATTCCAGCCATGGCGGAATTCCTGCCGGGCTTCGAGATCACCTCCTGGGGTGGCGTGATGGGGCCGGCCGGCATGCCGCGTGCCATCATCCATCGGCTGAACCAGCTCACGAAGGAATCGCTGGAAAGCGCAGATCTGAAGCGCCGCTTCGAGGAGAATGGCGCCTCCACCTGGTACACGACGCCGGAGGATTTCGCGACCTTCCGCGCGGCGAACGAAGCCAGCTTCGCGCCACTGATCCGCGCCTCCGGCGCCAAGGTGGATTGACGCCGGCTCAGTTCGATCCGCCGGCCACGATGTTGACCGCGGCGGCGAGGATGACGGCATTGAAGCCGAAGGCGACGAGACCATGCGTCAGCACCAGCCGGCGCATGGCCGGGCTGCTGGTCGTCACGTCGCTCACCTGGAAGGTCATGCCGATGGTGAAGGCGAAATAGAGAAACTCGCTGAATTCCGGCGTGCCGTCGCCGCCGGGAAACTCGATCCCGTACTCGTGCATCCAATATTCGTGCGCGTAGTCCTGCGCGAAGAGCAGGTGGACGTAGAACCAGGAGAGGATGATGGCCGGGATGGCGACGCCGCCGCCGAGCCCATCCCAGCGGAACACCAGGAAGAGCAGCGAGGCAGCGGCCGCGACCACGGAGAGGATGGAGACCACCCGGCGGCCCTCTACCACCTCCCGCGCCCGGCTGCGCATCGTCTCCGGCGTGGCCTTGCCCAGGCGATACAGCAGCAGTGACGCATGCGTGAGGACATGCGCCGACCAGCCGAGCATCGCCGCCGTCTCGACGGTGAGTGGCATGGCTGTGAGGAGGAGAAACACCGCCAGGCCCACGCCCAGTGCCGGAAGGGTGAAGCCGCGCCGCAGGATGGCTGGCAGCTGCATGCGCCTCAGGCCGCCATGGCCTGCGCGAAGACGCCCCGATCCACATTGCCGCCGCTGAGGATGATGCCCGTCACCGCATCGCGCGTCGCGAGCTTGCCAGCCAGCACGGCCGCCAGCGCCACTGCGCCGCCCGGCTCCACCACCAGCTTCAGATGGGTGAAGGCGAAGCGCATGGCGGCGAAAACCTCCTCCGGCGTCACCACGAGCCCATCCGCCACGCGCGGCGCGTTCACCGCGAAGGTGAGCTGGCCCGGCTGCTTGGAGAGGAGCGCGTCGCACAACCCGGCACCCGTACCGTCATTGGCGATGCGCTGGCCGGCGCGCAGCGAGCGGCCATAATCATCCCATCCCTCGGGCTCCACCGCATAGATGCGCGCCTGTGGCGCCAGCGCCTTGGCGGAGAGGGCGGAACCCGCGAGCAACCCGCCGCCGCCGGTGCAGATGGCGATCTGGTCCGGCTTGAAGCCCTCCGCCCGCGCATCCTCCAGCAATTCGAGGATCGCGGTCCCCTGGCCGGCGATCACATCCGCATGGTCGAAGGGCGGGATCACGGTGGCGCCGCGCTGGGCTGCCAGTTCCTGCGCCAGCGCGTCGCGGTCCACGCCGTGGCGGTCGAAGAAGTGGATCTCCGCCCCCCAGGCGCGCGTCGCTTCCACCTTCACGCTGGGCGCGTCCTGCGGCATGGCGATCAGCGCAGGCATGCCGAGGGCCGCGCAGGCGGCGGCCACGGCCTGGCCGTGATTGCCGGAGGAATGCGTCACCACGCCGCGCGCCCGTGCTTCGGGCGGCAGCAGCATGGCGGCATTGGTGGCGCCACGCAGCTTGAAGCTGCCGGTGATCTGCAAGGGCTCGGGCTTCACCAGCACCACGCCGCCGGCCGCCGCATCCAGTGCGCGGTGGCGCAGCATGGGCGTGCGGCGGATGCGGCCCTTCAGCCGTTGGGCCGCGGCCTGGACGTCATCGAAGCTCGGCGTCATGCCGCAAACCTTCCTGCGAATCTTTGGGGATCGGTGAGGGGGATGGCGGCCGCCACGTCGGCATCGGGCGCCTCGCCGCGCACGAGTTGCGCCAGAAGGCGGCCGGCGGCGGGCGCGGTCTGGATGCCATAGCCGCCCTGGCCGCAGAACCAGAAGAAGCCAGGCGCCGCGCAGGGCCCGATCGCCAGGCCGCGATCGGGCGTGAAGCTGCGCAGACCCGCCCATCGGTGCTCGACGCGATGCACCGGGATGTCGAGCGCCTGCTGCATGCGATCCACCGCGATGGCCACGTCGAGCTCATCCGGCTGCGCGTCGCAGGGCGCGCTGTCCGTCTCGTCGGCGGGGCTGACCATGAGCTTGCCGCGCGCCTCGGGGCGCACATACCAGGAGTGGTGCATGTCCCCCACCAGCGGCCACTCGGCGCTCTGATAACGGCCGGGGTCCACGATCAGCGCGGTGCGGCGCTTGGGCTGCAGGCCGATCTTCGCCACCCCCGCGATCTCCGCCACCACGTCGCCCCAGGCGCCGGCGGCGTTGACGATGGCGGGCGCGGTGAAGACATCGCCCGTGCTGGTTTCGGCGTGCCAGAGGCCCTTCGCGTGCCAGATGCGGCCCGCCTTGTTGCGCAGCGCCAGCACGCCGCCCGCGCGCCTGAGCTGCGCCAGGAAGCCCTGGTGCAGGGCGGCCACGTCAATGTCGAAGGCATCCTGCTCGATGGCGGCCGCCACCGCCCAGTCGGGCCGGATGGCGGGCACGATGGCGCGCGCGTCCGAGAGCGGGATCGCCACGCGCCCGGCATCGAGTGAGGCGGCGAGGTCCGCCGCCTGCGCCGCATCGGCCAGCGTCAGCACGGGACGGTGATGCGCGAGCTTTGCTTCGGTGAAACCTTCCGGCGGCGATTCGAAGAAGGCGCGGGAGGCACCGGTCAAGAGCCGCGCATCGGCGCTGCCATAGCTGAGGATCCAGATGGCCGCCGAACGGCCCGTCGTGTGGTAACCGGCGGAATCCTCCGCCTCCAGCAGGGCCACGCGATGCGTCGTGGAGAGATGCGCGCCGGCGGTCGCACCGGCGATGCCCGCCCCGATGACCAGGGCGTCGAAGGAATGGGTGTTCATCCCCGCATCCTCATCCCGCCCGCCCGGCGCGGCAAGATCGGTTGCGCTGCCTGCCGGAGCATGCCTAACCTTCCCACCAGCGGCGGAGACCGCGCGGAAACATCCAAGGGAGTTCAAGAATGTCCAACAAGGATCTGTCCCGTCGCGCCGCCCTCGGCGCGGGTGCGGGCGTCGTCGCCGCCGGCACGCTGAGCGCGCCGGCCGTGTTCGGCCAGCCGACGACCACGCTGCGCTGCGCCTTCTGGGACCACTGGGTGCCGACCGGCAATGGCGCGCTGCGTCAGCTCGCGCAGCAGTTCGGCGAGCGCAACCGCGTCAACGTCAATCTCGACTTCATCACGACCGTGGGCAACCAGCTGCAGCTGACCGCCGCCGCCCAGGCGCAGTCCCGCAGCGGGCATGACATCCTCTCGCTCTCGCCCTGGGATATCGGCGCCTATGCCGACCAGCTGGAGCCGGTGGATGACGTGATGGGCCGCCTCACCCAGCGCTATGGCGCGGTGAACCCGGCGGCGGAATTCCTCGCCAAGCATCGCGGCTCCTGGCGCGCGGTGCCGGCGACCTCCGGCACGCAGAACAAGCCCGCCTGCGTCCGCTTCGACCTGATGCAGGAGCATGCCGGCATCGATGTCCGTGCCATGTGGCCGGCCGAGAACCGCGCCGGCCCCGGGGCCGACACCTGGAACTGGGACACCTTCCTGCGCGCCGCCGAGGCCTGCCATCGCGCCGGCTTCCCCTTCGGCCTGCCCATGGGCCAGTTCACCGATTCCGTGGACTGGGTCGGTGCGCTCTTCGAGAGCTATGGCGCGCGCGTGACCGATGAGCGCGGCAACCCGACGATCCGCGGCAACCAGCAGCTGCGCCAGGTGATGGACTATGCCGTCCGCCTCTCGCGCTTCCTGCCGAATGACGTCTGGGCCTGGGATGACGCGGCGAACAACCGCGCGCTGATCTCCGGCCGCTCGGCGCTGATCTTCAACCCGCCCTCCGCCTGGGCGGTGGCGAAGCGTGACGCGCCGCAGGTGGCCGAGCGCTGCTGGACCATCCCGATGCCGGCCGGCCCGCGCGGCCGCTTCCTGGCCTATCTGCCCTGGAGCTCGGGCATCTGGAGCTTCGGCCGCAACAAGGCCGTGGCCAAGCAGTTCCTGGAATTCCTCAGCACGCGCGAGGCGGCGGAGCTCACCACCAACACCTCGAACGGCTACGACATCCCGCCCTTCGATTCGATGAGCGACTTCCGGATCTGGCAGACGGAAGGCCCGCCGGTCGGCACCGTGTTCAACTACCCGAACAAGCCGCACCACCAGGCGAAGGCGCATATCGCCTTCTCCCCGGCGCCGGCGGAACTCGCCAGCCAGATGTACATCCAGGCGCTGAACACCAAGGTCATCGCGCGCGTCGCCCAGGGTGGCGAGACGATCGAGCAGGCGCTCACCTGGCTCGAGCGCGAGATCAACAACATGCGCCGCGGCGGCTGAGCGAATGCGGGCGGGGTGATGCCCCGCCCGCCCATTTTTTTCTGACGGGAAGGGGGCGAGATGGCATTGGACGCCACCGAAGGCCGGCTGGCCGCGGCGTATGCGCGCGGTTCGGGCAACACGTTGCAGCGCTTTGCGCGGCGGCGCTCGACCATCGCCTTCATCATGACCTTGCCGCTCATCGCGGTGATCGGCGGGCTGGTCGCCTGGCCGGCCTTCTACGCGATGTACCTCGCCACGCTGAACCGGCGGATGACGAGCTTCATCGGCCTCGAAAACTTCGCCATCCTGCTGGATTCCGAGACATTCCGGATGGTGATCTGGCAGAGCTGCTTCTTCGCCATCACCGCCGTGCTGCTGAAGGCGCTGATCGGCTTCTGGCTGGCGCATATGCTGCACCACATCCCGACCAAAGGGCAGCGCAAATGGCGCGGCATGCTGCTGGTGCCCTGGGTGATTCCGCCGGCACTCTCCACCCTTGGCTGGTGGTGGATGTTCGAGCCCTCCTATTCCTCGATCAACTGGCTGATCAATGTGTTTGGCCTGCCCGGCGTGCCCTGGCTGGGCGAGCCCTGGTGGGCGCGCATCTCCATCATCATCGTCAATGTCTGGTACGGCGCGCCCTTCTTCATGATCATGTACCTGGCCGCGCTGAAATCCGTGCCGGAACAGCTCTATGAGGCGGCGGCGATCGATGGCGCGACGAGCTGGCAGCGGCTGCGCTACGTGACGCTGCCGATGATGCGCAACATCATCTCCATCACCGTGCTGTTCAGCCTGATCGTCACCTTCGCCAACTACGACATCGTCCGCGTGCTCACCAATGGCGGCCCGCGTGACCTGACGCATGTCTTCGCCAGCTATGCCTTCCAGGTGGGCGTGCTCTCGGGGAACATCCCGCGCGGTGCGGCCGTCAGCCTGTTCATGTTCCCGCTGCTCGCCGTGATCGCCTTCTTCGTGCTGCGCGGCATCAACCAGCGCAACAAGGAGGAGGCGTGATGTCCGCCGCCACGAGCCGCGACGTTCCCGGCATCTACCACAAGGCCGGCAGCCTGCGCGCCGAGCGGCGCTGGGCGCTCTGGACCGCCTATGCCTCGCTCATCTTCGCCGCCATCGTCATGCTGGCGCCGCCCTTCTACATGCTGCTCACCAGCCTGAAGACGAGTGCGGAGATCGCCGATCTCGGCGCCAATCCCTGGATCGTGCGCGACCCCACGCTGGAGAACTACGCCGCCATCATCGGCAACCCGATGTTCCGCGGCTTCATGTACAACAGCGTGAAGATCACGGTGCTGGTGGTGATCATCACCATGGTGATCTCGGTGCTGGCGGCCTTCGCGCTGGCGCGGATGCGCTTCTGGGGCAGCCAGATGCTGGCGACCGGCGTCTTCCTGACCTACCTGGTGCCGGACACGCTGCTCTTCATCCCGCTCTACCAGATCGTGGGCAGCCTTGGCCTGCTCAACTCCACCTGGGGGCTGGTGCTGGTCTATCCGACGCTGACCGTGCCCTTCTGCACCTGGATCATGATCGGCTACTTCGCCTCCATCCCGAAGGAGCTGGACGAGGCGGCGCTGATCGACGGCGCGACCTGGCCACAGATGCTGCTGAAGATCTTCATCCCGGTGGCGCTGCCCGGCATCATCGCCGCGACCATCTTCGCCTTCACCGTGAGCTGGGCGGCCTTCGTCTATCCCACCGCCTTCATCACCCGGCCGGATGAGATGCCGCTGACCATCGGCGTGGTGAGCCAGCTGATCCGTGGCGACACCTTCGCCTGGGGGCAGCTCATGGCGGGCGCGCTTCTGGCGGCGCTGCCGCCGGTCGTCGTCTACGCCTTCCTCATGGACTACTACATCGCCGGCCTGACCGCCGGCGCGACGAAGGGGTGAGGGGGCTTTGCCCCCTCACACTCCCCCAGCAGGGAACGAGTTCCCTGCACCCATATTTGATCGGAGATGCAAGAACCTGAGGTTCTTGCTGGGGAGTTTGAGGGGCAAAGCCCCTCAAGGCCCTGAACGCAAAAGGACGAGACATGGCTGAACTCTCGCTGCGCAAGGTCGTGAAGGAATACGAGGGCGGCGTGCAGGCCGTGAAGGGGATCGACCTCGAGATCGCGGACCATGAGTTCGTCGTCCTCGTCGGCCCCTCGGGCTGCGGCAAATCCACCACGCTGCGCATGATCGCCGGGCTGGAGGAAATCAGCGGTGGCGAGATTTCCATCGGCGGCACGGTGGTGAACGACATTCCGCCGCGCGACCGCGATATCGCCATGGTGTTCCAGAACTACGCGCTCTATCCGCACATGTCGGTCTTCGACAACATGGCCTTCGGCCTGCTGCTGCGGAAATTCCCGCGCGAGGAGATCAAGCGCCGCGTGGACAATGCGGCACGCATCCTCGATATCGTGCCGCTCCTGGACCGCAAGCCAAAGGCGCTCTCGGGCGGGCAGCGGCAGCGCGTGGCCATGGGCCGCGCCATCGTGCGCGACCCCAAGGTCTTCCTCTTCGACGAGCCGCTCTCCAACCTCGATGCCAAGCTGCGCGTGCAGATGCGCACCGAGATCAAGAAGGTGCACCAGACGGTGCGCACCACCACGGTCTACGTCACGCATGACCAGGTGGAGGCGATGACGCTCGCCGACCGCGTGGTGGTGATGAACCATGGCGTGATCGAGCAGGTGGGCCCGCCGCAGGAGCTGTATCACAACCCGGCGACGCGCTTCGTGGCCGGCTTCATTGGTTCGCCGGCGATGAACTTCCTCCCCGCCCATGTCGAGAATGGGGCGGTGCACCTGCAGGGCGGCGCGGTGCTGCCCATCCCGGAGGCGCGGCGCGCGCGCTACGAGGGGGCGGCGGGGCGCAAGCTCCTGTTCGGCATCCGGCCCGAGCATCTGACGGATCATCGGCCGCATCTGCCGAACCGCTGCGACCTGGTGGTGACGCCCGAGGTGATCGAGCCCATGGGCATGGAGACCATGGTGCATTTCCATCTGGGCGATGCGCGCGATTGCTGCGCCCGGTTCGAGCCCACCGTGCAGGTCGCGCCCGATGTGCCCACCACGCTGACGGTGGACATGAACAACATGCACCTGCTCGACGAGGCGACGGGGAAGGTGCTGTAGACACCCAGGCGGAGGCGTCACCCGCCGGGCCAGGTTGGCCGCGCGCGGGCATTCCATGCGTCGTAGTCACGTTGTAGAGGTTGGAGTGCATGCTCCAGCTTCTCGATCTTGCCCATGCCGTGCCCAATTGGGTGGTGTTCGTCACCGTCACCGCGGTCCTGATCGGCCTTGGGCTGACATTGCCGCTGCTGGCGCGTGCCCTGCGCGGGCAGGACACGGATGACGCGGCGAACCGCTTCACGCTGGACGGCATCCGTGGCGTGAGCACCATGCTGGCCCTCATCCTGGGGTTTTCGCTCAATCAGGTGCTGGTGAACTTCCGCGAGGCGTCCGAGCTGGTCACCCGCGAGGCTTCGGTGGTGAACCAGCTGGATCGCGGGCTGCTTCGCCTCGGTGTGCCGGAGTTCGAGCAATTGCGGCCGGTGCTCCTGGAATATGTGCGCGTGACGGTCACCGAGGAATGGCCGCTGATGGCGCGCGGTCAGCGCAGTGAAGCCGCGCAGCAGCTGTTCAACCAGCTTCAGATGGTGGTGCGGACCACCGATGTCGGCTCGCCGCGGCAGCAGGCGCTCTACACCGAGATCCTGCGCATGCTGGAGCAGCAGTCGGATGTCCGCGAAGCCCGCTTCCAGGCCACGCGCGAGCGCCTGCCGGAGCTGTTCTGGTACGCGATCCTGATGCCCTGCCTGCTGCTGCTTTGGATGCATGCGCTGACCGACACGCAACTCTACACCCGGGTGGTGAAGGTGGCGATGATGGGCACCCTGGGCACGCTGATCGCCCTGGTCATGGTGCTGGACCGCCCCTTCCGCGGGGAGACGAGCGTGACGCCCTATGCGCTGGAGCGCGCGATCGAGCGCATGCAGGCGCGCCGCTAGCCGAATCACGGGTTGCCCGGTCTGGACGCGATGCCCCGCCACGGGCAGTTTCCTTCCCAACCGGAGGAATGCGCCATGGCCGAGCCTGACTACGTCTACATCCCCGAAGCCGAGCTGGAGGGCTTCGTCACCCGCATCTTCACCGCATCGGGCTGCGCGCCCCATGAGGCCGCGCGGATCTCGAACCACCTCGTCGGCGCCAATCTCGCGGGCCATGACAGCCACGGCGTGGTGCGCGTGCCGCGCTATGTCGAATGGCAGCGCGCGGGTCACGTTCTGGCCGGGCAGAGTGTCGAGATCGTCACCGATGGCGGCAGCTTCGTGCTGCTGGATGGCAAGTTCGGCTTCGGCCAGACGGTGGCGGAGCAGGCCACGCGCCTGGGCATCGAGCGCGCGCTCGCCCAGGGCGCCTGCATCGTCGGGCTGCGCAATGCGGGCCATATCGGCCGCACCGGTGACTATGCCGAGATGGCGACGGCCGAGGGGCTGATCTCCATCCATTTCGTGAATGTCGCGGGCTCAGTGCTCGTCGCCCCCTTCGGCGGGGCGGAGCGGCGCTTCTCGACGGCACCCTTCTGCGTCGGCGTTCCGCTGCCCGAGGGGCCGGTGATCCTCGATTTCGCCACCTCCTTCGTGGCGGAGGGCAAGGTGCTGGTCGCCTCCAATGGCGGCAAGGCGCTGCCGGAGAACGCGCTGATCACGGCCGATGGGAAGATGTCGGGCGATCCGCACACGCTCTATGGCGACTACCCGCCGGTGGGCCCGCGCAACCCGTCCAACGGCACGGGGGCGATTCGCGCCTTTGGCGACCACAAGGGCTCCGGCCTCGCCTTCATCTGCGAATTGCTGGCGGGTGCGCTGACGGGCGGCGGCTGCTCCGGACCCATCACGGAGCGCGGGCGCATCGCGAACGGCATGCTCTCCATCTACCTCTCGCCCGCGCATTTCGCCGATGAGGCGGCCTTCCACCAGGCGGCGCAGGATTATGTGGCCTGGGTGAAGTCCTGCCGCCCCGCGGACCCCGAGGCGCCGATCATGGCCCCGGGCGACCCCGAGAATGAGCGCCGTGCCCAGCGCCGCGTGACGGGCCTTCCGCTGCCGCGCGAGGCATGGCAGGGCATCCTGGACACGGCCGCCTCGCTGGGGATCAACGGCCCAGACGGGGTTTGACCTGAGGGATCTGGAATGAGCACCACCGTCTACGAGGCCTATCGCGCGATCCGGGAGCGCATCCTGAGCGCGGCCGCGGGCCGCATCCCGCAGGCCAACGCGGCCTCGCAGGCGCGGGCGCTGGGCGTGTGGCACCACAAGGAGGTGCGCGTCGGCAACGAGGCGCAGTTCCAGCTGGTGCTCGACCTCGCGGTCTTCGGCCCGGTGGGTGGGCATTCCCGTGCGCTCGACCGAGAGGCCAAGGCCGGCGACTACCCGGATGGCAGCGAGGAGGCACGCATTCTGGCCGCCCTCTCCCGCGCGCATTTCACGCTGTTCCGTGTGGGCGCCACGCATCCGGAAGGCGGTGTCATGGCGGAGGATCTTCTGCGCGGCACCGCTCTGCACATCCAGGACCAGATGCTGGCGCGGGAGGAGGCGCAGGGCGTCGCCTTCGCCGGCCGGCTGATGCGGCTGGAGGGTTTCGAGATGACCTGCGGCGCGCTGGCGCCCGTGACGGATGAGGTGGTGGAATCGCTGCTCGGGCGCCCGGCGCCGGTTCAGCCCATTCCGCGCTTCCTGCCGATGCTGACGCCCCTGGTGCCGGAGGATGTGGCGGTGCTGCGCGCGGCGGCGGCGGCCGAGGATTTCCCGGCGCGGGTCTATCGCACCGCGCTCGAGCATGGGCTGCTGGGGCCCTTGCCGGCCTAGCGTCTGGTCGCCTTTGGCGGCATCGCCAGGGGCGTGAATCAGCCGCGCGGCAAAGCTAAGCCGGCACCGGCGTGAAGACCTGTTTCAGGCAGCGGATGCCAAACGCAGTGCGGGTGTGCCGCACACCGGGCAGGCGATAGATCTTCTCGCGCAGCAGCCGCTCATACCCCGCCGTGCCGCCCACCGCCGCCTTCAGGATGTAGTCGTATTCGCCGGTGACGAGCCAGGCCTCGATCACCTCCGGCATGGCGGCGATGGCCTCCTCGAAGCGCGCCAGCTGCTCGGCGTCGTGCTTCTCGGTCATCACCTCGATGATGACGGTGTCGGGCAAACCCAGCTTCGCCTGGTCCAGCTCGGCCCGGTAGCCGCGGATCACGCCGGCCTGCTCCAGCCGCCGCACCCGCGCCCAGCAGGGCGAGGGGGAAAGGCCGGCGCGTTCGGCGAGCTCCGCATTGGTCAGGCGGGCCTCGCCGTGCAGGGCACGGAGGATCCGGCGGTCAATGGCGTCCATCGCGGAAGATCCTTCTGGCATTTCGGCGCTGCACAAGAGAATGCGGCAAAACCTCCGGCGCTTTCCAGCGCAGTCTCCCACAGTCATAATCCGCCCGGGACCGGAGACCGTCATGAACAGCATCATCCGCGCCGACATCTCCCTGGAGGAGCGTTGGGAAGCCGCGGGGCGCGAAACCCTGCTGACCGGCACGCAGGCGCTGGTGCGCATCCCCCTGCTGCGGCGCGAGCTGGACGATGCCGAGGGGCTGGATACGGCGGCCTATATCAGCGGCTATCGCGGCTCGCCGCTCGGCGGCTATGACCGCGAACTCTGGAAGCAGAAGAAGCGCCTGGCGGAGCACCGCATCGTCTTCGAGCCGGGGCTGAACGAGGATCTCGCGGCGACGGCGTGCTGGGGCACGCAGCAGCTCAACCTCTATCCGAAAGCGAAGCATCAGGGCGTCTTCGCCATCTGGTACGGCAAGGGGCCGGGCGTGGACCGCAGCGGCGATGTGCTGCGGCATGCCAATGGGGCGGGGACGGCACCGCTGGGGGGCGTTCTGGCGCTGGCCGGCGATGACCCGGCGTCCAAATCCTCCACCGTCACCAGCGGTTCGGAATATGCCTTCGCCGATCTCGAGATCCCGATGCTTGACCCGGCCGATGTGGGCGAGGTGCTGGAATATGGCGTGAAGGCCATCGCCCTCTCGCGCTTCTCCGGCCTCTGGGTCGGCATGAAGTGCATCGCGGAGACGATGGACGCCACCATGAGCCTGACGGTGGACCCGGCCGCGCTGATGACGCTGACGCCCAATGGCGTGGCGATGCCGCCGGGCGGGCTGCATATCCGCCTGAAGGATGCCGCGCTGCCCATCGAGGAGCGGGTGCGGCATTTCAAGCTGCCGGCCGCATTGGCCTTCGCGCGGCTCAATGGCTTCAACCGCGTGGTGCAGGAGGCGCCGAATGCACGCTTCGGCATCGCGGTGCGCGGCAAGGCATGGTCCACGCTGAAGCAGGCGCTGGCCGATGCGGGCATCACGCCGGAGCTGGCGCGGATGGGCGGCCTGCGCATCTGGAAGGTGGGCCTCGCCTGGCCGCTGGATGCCGAGGCCGCGCGCGAATTCTGCCGGGGCCTCGAGAGCGTGCTGGTGGTGGAGGATCGCCGCAGCTTCCTCGAGATGCAGCTGCGCGAGGCGCTCTATGCCGAGCCGGAGCGCCCGCGCCTGCATGGCAAGGATGTGCTGAGCGATCTCGCCGAACTCGACTCCGCGCAGATTCTCCGCGGCCTGGCCAAGACCCTGCCCGAGGCGCTGCGCACCGAGCGCCTGGCTACGCGCATCGCGGAGCTGGACGCGTTGGCGGCGGCGGCGGCCGAGCCGCTGGATGTCCGCCAGCCCTATTTCTGCCCGGGCTGCCCGCACAACACCTCGACCCGCGTGCCGGAGGGCAGTCACGCGCTGGCCGGCATCGGCTGCCATTATCTGGCGAAGGACATGAATCGCGAGAGCGACCTATTCAGCCATATGGGCGGCGAGGGCGCCGCCTGGATCGGCCAGCACCATTTCACCGAGACGCCGCACGTTTTCACCAATATGGGCGATGGCACCTATGGCCATTCCGGCGTGCTGGCGATCCGCGCCGCGATCGCAAGCAAGGCGAACATCACCTATAAGATCCTGGTGAATTCCGCGGTCGCCATGACCGGCGGGCAGCCGCTGGATGGCGAGATGACCGTGCCGCGCATCGCGGCGCAGATGGTGGCCGAGGGTGCGACCAAGGTCGTCATCGTGGGCGATGACCCGGACCGCCATCGGGGTGATCCGCTGATCCCGCGCAGCGTCGCCTTCTACCCCCGCAGTGAGCTGGACGCGGTTCAGCGCATGCTGCGCGAGGTGCCCGGCTGCTCGGTGCTGATCTACGACCAGCAATGCGCGACGGAGAAGCGCCGCCAGCGCAAGCGCGATCTGGCACCCAAGGCCACGAAGCGCGCGGTGATCAACCCGCGTGTCTGCGAGGATTGCGGCGATTGCTCGCGCGCGTCGAACTGCATCGCGATCGAGCCGATCGAGACGGAATGGGGCCGCAAGCGCCGCATCGACCAATCCGGCTGCAACCAGGATTTTTCCTGCGTCGAAGGCTTCTGCCCCTCCTTCCTCACGCTGGAGGGCGCGGAGCCCGCGAAGCCGCCGATGCCGGTCATCGCCACCGAGGCGCCGCTGCCCGTGCTGCCCGAGGCCGCGCCGGGCGACGCCTGGAACATCCTGCTGGCCGGCGTGGGCGGGCAGGGCGTCACGGCGCTCTCCGCCATCCTCGCCATGGCGGCGCATCTGGAAGGGCGGCCGGTGCGCTCCCTCGACAATCTCGGTCTCGCGCAGAAGGGCGGCGGCGTCTATGCGCAGCTGCGTATCGGCCGCGTGGGTGAGGTGGTGACCAGCCCGCGCATCGGCCAGGGCCAGACGGATGCGATGATCGCGGCCGACCTGGTGGGCGCGCATGGCCGCATGGCGCGGCCGCTGCTCGGCCCCGGCCGCTCGCGCGTGGTGCTGAGCGCCGATGTCTCGCCCACTGGCCGCTTCGTGCTGAACCCCGAGACGCGCGACGACCCCGCCGCGATGCTGGAGAGCGTGCGCGCCGTGACGCGCGAGGTGGTGGCCCTGCCCGCCGCCCGCCGCGTGGAGCAGGATTTCGGCGAGCTGATCTACCTGAACATCTACCTGCTCGGCGCCGCCTTCCAGCGCGGCCTGATCCCGATGTCGCGCGAGGCGCTGCGCCGCGCCATCGAGCTGAACGGCGCCGCCGTGCCGAAGAACCTCGCCGCCTTCGAGGCCGGGCGCCTCGCCGCCGAGGCAGCGCCGAAGCCGCCCGAGACGCTGGAGGCGCTGATCGGGCGCTGCGTGGCGGACCTCACCGCCTATCAATCCGCGCGCTATGCCGCGCGCTACGCCGAATTCGTGGCGCGTGTGCAGGCGGCAGAGCTGCCGGGCGAGACGCGGCTGACGCGGGCAGTGGCGACGCAGCTGTATCGCCTGATGGCCTACAAGGATGAGTATGAGGTGGCGCGGCTTCATACCGACGCCGCCTGGCAGGCGAAGCTGGCGGAGGGCTTCACCGGCACCACCCGCATCAACCTGCATCTCGCGCCGCCCCTGCTGGCGAAACCGGGCAGCGATGGCCGCATCCGCAAGATCACCTTCGGCCCCTGGATGCTGAACGCCATGGGCTGGCTGCGTCACGGCAAGGCGCTGCGCGGCACGCCGCTCGACCCCTTCGGCCATACCGAGGAACGCCGCATGGAGCGCGCGCTGATCGGCGAGTATCGCGCCGGGATCGAGAAGCTGCTCGCCGGCCTGCACCCCACCAACTACGCCCGCGCCTGCGAATGGGCCGAGGCGGCGGCCGGCATCAAGGGCTTCGGCCCGGTGAAGCGGCGCAATGTCGAAGCCACCCGCGCCCGCTGGGCCGCCCTGGAATCCGCGCATGTTTGACCTGCCCGAAGACACGAAGGCGCTGCGCGACACCGCGCTGGATTTCGCGCGCGAGCGCATCGCCCCCCATGCGCTGCGCTGGGATGAGGAGCGCCACTTCCCGGTGGATGTGTTCCGGGAGGCGGCGGGCCTCGGCATGGCCGGCCTTTATGTGCGGGAGGAAAGTGGCGGCTCCGGCCTTACGCGGCTCGACGCCGCGGTGGTGTTTGAGGCGCTGGCGCGGGGCTGCCCCACCATCAGCGCCTTCCTCTCCATCCACAACATGGTCGCTTGGATGATCGACCGCTGGGGCGGCGAGGCGCAGCGTACGCAATGGCTGCCGCCGCTGCTGACGATGGAGAAGATCGCCTCCTACTGCCTCACCGAGCCCGGTTCGGGCAGCGATGCCGTCGCCCTCGCCACGCGGGCCAAGCGCGACAATGAAGGCTATGTGATGGACGGCGTGAAGCAGTTCATCAGCGGCGCCGGCGCCTCGGACCTGTACCTGACCATGGCGCGGACGGGTGGGCCGGGCGCGGATGGCGTCTCGGCCCTGCTGGTGCCGAAGGAGGCGCCGGGGCTGAGCTTCGGCGCCAATGAGAAGAAGATGGGCTGGAACGCGCAGCCCACGCGCCAGGTGATCTTCGAGGCCACGCGCGTGCCGTCCGAGGCGCTGCTGGGCGAGGAAGGCCAGGGCTTCCGCTACGCCATGGCTGGGCTGGATGGCGGGCGGCTGAACATCGCCGCCTGCTCGCTGGGCGGCGCGCAGGCGGCGCTCGACATCGCCCTCGATTACGTGAAGACGCGCCGCGCCTTCGGCAAGGCCATCTCCGACTTCCAGGCCACGCAGTTCCGCCTGGCCGACATGGCGACGGAGCTGGAGGTGGCGCGCACCTTCCTCTGGCGCGCCTGCACCAAGCTCGATGAGAAGGCGCCGGACGCGACGCTGTTCTGCGCCATGGCCAAGCGTCACGTGACGGATGTCGGGCATCGCGTGGCGGATGAGGCGCTGCAGCTGTTGGGTGGCTATGGCTACCTGGCCGATTACGGCATCGAGAAGATCGTCCGTGACCTTCGGGTGCATCGCATCCTGGAGGGGACGAACGAGATCATGCGGGTGATCATCGCCCGGCAGCTGCTCGCGCGCTGAATCCGCTTGCCCCGGCGGGGCGGGCGGGATTACGAACAACCATGCGTTGCATGCCCCTCGCCCTGGCCGCCCTTGTCGCGCTCGCCGCGCCGGCGATGGCGCAGCAGCGCGTGGTGGTGGTGCCGGCCGGGGTGGATGTGGTCATCCCGCCGCGCGGGGCGGAGGGCCCTGCCTTGGTGCGGGCGCCGCGCCCGCGGCTTCCGCCGCCTGGCCAGCCCGCATCCGGTCAGGCGATGACGCGGCCCATGCTGGAAGCGGGCGGTGGCAGCGCGGCCGGGCTGGGCCTCGCCGCACCCGCCCTGGTGGCGCTGCCGCTGATCGCCGCCGCCGTGCTGGCCGGGACCGTCCCGGGCAACAGCAGTTCCAGCGGCACTTCGGCGCCGGCCCGCACCCGGTAGGGCGCGGGCCAGGCGGTCTCAGGCGGCCTGAACCAGGCCGCCCGCATCCGCCAGCGCGCGCAGGTGATGATCGGTGTCGCCGAACATCGCCTCGTTCACCGTCAGCCGCTTGAAGTAGTGGCCAGCGGCATATTCCATCGTCATGGCGATGCCGCCATGCAGCTGGATGCTCTGCTGCCCCACCAGCCGCTGCGAACGGCCGATCTGCGCCTTCACCGCATGCATGTTGCGCCGCCGCTCCGCCGCATCGCTCGCCTGCGCCGCCACGGTGGCGAAATAGGCCATGGAGCGCGACTGCTCGATCGCCACCAGCATGTCCGCCGCCTTGTGCTGCAGCGCCTGGAAGCTGCCGATGGCGCGGCCGAATTGCTGGCGCGTCTTCATGTAGTCGAGCGTCATGGCATGGACGACGTCCATCGCGCCGATCGCCTCGGCGGCCAGCACCGCGATGGCCTCATCTACCACGCGGTCCACCAGGGCGAGGCCGCCCTCCGGATCGCCCAGCACATGCGCCGCGCGCGCCCCGGTGAAATCCACCTCGGCCGCGCGCTGGCCATCCACCGTGCGGAAGCCGCGCACCGAGACGCCATCGGCCGTGGCCGGCACGACGAAGACGCCGATGCCGCCCTTGTCGCGCGAGGCGCCGGAGACGCGGGCGGTCACGAAGAAGTGATCGGCCGTGTCGCCATGCAGCACCATGCCCTTGCGGCCGGTGATGACCCAGCCCGCGCCATCCTTCTTCGCCGTGGTCTGCACGTCGAAGAGGTCATAGCGGGACTGCCGCTCGGTCTGCGCGAAGGCGAGCAGGGTTTCGCCGGCGGCGACACCCTCCACCATCTCCTGCCGCAGCGCCGTCTCGGCGCCATGGCGCAGGAAGCCGCCGCCCAGCACGACGGTGCTGAACCAGGGCTCCAGCGTGATGTGGCGGCCCATCTGCTCGGCGACGAGCATGGTTTCCTCCGGCCCGCCGCCGAAGCCGCCATCCTCCTCCGCGAAGGGCAGGCCGAGCAGCCCGAGCTCGGCGTATTGCGCCCACATCTCGCGGCTCCAGCCGGTCTCGCTGGCCATGTAGGCCTTGCGGTTCTCGAAGCCGTATTTCGCCGTCAGCGTCTTGCGGATGCTGTCCTGCAGGAGCGACTGCGACTCGTTCAGATCAAAATCCATGTTGGTTCAGAGCCCCCAAGGGCGCGCTCGCGCGCCCGTTCACAACCCAAGAAAAGCTTTTGCCATGATGTTGCGCTGGATCTCGTTGGACCCGCCATAGATGCTCTGCTTGCGCCAGTTGAAGTAGATCCCGGCAAGGCCGAAGGCCCAGTCGGGCGCCACATCCCAGTCATTGCTGCCCTCGGCATCCGGGTCGCCATCCACCCAGGCATAGGGGCCGGCGGCCTTCATCAGCAGCTCGGAAACGCCCTGCTGGATCTCGGTGCCCTTGATCTTGAGCACCGACGTCGCGGGGTCGGGCTTGCCCGTTCCCGCGCGCTTCGTCTCATTGGCGATGACGCGCATGACCGTCATCTCCAGCGCCTTCAGCTCGATCTCCATCTCCGTCATCTGGCGGCGGAATTCGGGGTCCTCGATGAGCGGACGGCCGCCATCGAGCGTCTCCTTCGCGATCATCTTCAGGCGGCGGATGCGCTCGCGGCTCGCGCCCACGCGCGCCTGGCCGAAGCGCTCATTGCCCAGCAGGAACTTCGCGCAATCCCAGCCCTTGTTCACCTCGCCCACCAGCTGGTCGGCCGGCACGCGGACATCGTCGAAGAAGACCTCGTTCACCTCATGCCCGCCCTCGATCGTGATGATCGGGCGCACGGTGATGCCGGGCGTCTTCATGTCCACCAGGAAAAAGGAGATGCCCTCCTGCTTCTTCGCCGCCGGATCGGTGCGGGCGAGGACGAAGATCCAGTCGGCATGCTGGGCGAGCGTGGTCCAGGTCTTCTGGCCGTTGATCACCCATTCGCCATTCTCCAGCACCGCGCGCGTCTTGAGGCCCGCGAGGTCGGAGCCGGCGCCGGGCTCGGAGAAGCCCTGACACCACCAGTCATCCAGGTTGCGCATGCGCGGCAGGAAGCGCTTCTTCTGCTCCTCCGTGCCGAATTCGATGATCACGGGGCCGCACATGTTGATGTTGAAGCCGAGCGGCGAGGGCGCCGGCCACATCTGCAGCTCCTCGCGGAAGATGTATTTCTGCGCGGGCGTCCAGCCCGGGCCGCCATGTTCCACCGGCCATTCGGGGGCGGCCCAGCCGCGGGCGTTCAGCTTGCGCTGCCACTCGACGACCATCGCCTTGGTGGGCGACTTGCCGGCGATCATGTGGGCGCGCGTCTCGGGCGGGCATTCGGCGGCGAGGAAATCGCGCACCTCCTGCCGGAAGTTCAGTTCAGCCTCGGTGAAACGGAGTTCCATGGCGGGGTTCCTTACGCGGCGCTCTTGGCCCCGCCGGAGGCGAAGCTGCCCCCGGAGGCGGCCAGCTGCTCGATCAGCGCGGCGGGCTTGAGGTTGGGATCATTGGTCGCGGCGGCGTAATGCGCGAGCTTGTCGCGTACATTCTTCAGCCCCATGCGGTCGGCCCAGAACATCGGGCCACCGCGCCAGGCGGGCCAGCCGAAGCCGTTGCAGAAGATCACGTCGATATCGATGGCGCGGGAGGCCACGCCCTCTTCCAGGATGCGCGCACCCTCATTCACCATGGGCAGCAGCAGGCGCTCCAGGATCTCGGCATCCTCGATCTTGCGGCGCCGGACCTGCATCTTCTCGGCCACGTCGAGGATGATCGCCTCCACCTCCGGGTCCACCAGGCGGTTGCGCTTCTCGTCATACATGTACCAGCCCTTGCCGGTCTTCTGCCCGAAGCGGCCGCGCGCCACGACGGCATCGGCGATGGGGGCCACCGTGCCGCGCGCCTTGCGCACGGCCGCGCCGATATCGAGGCCGGCGAGGTCACCCGTCGCGCAGGGCCCCATGGCCATGCCGTAGGTCTCCATCACGCGGTCGATATCCTGCGGCAGGCAGCCTTCCAGCAGCAGCTTCTCGACCTGCGGCGTGCGCTTGCCGGTCATGCGGTTGCCGACGAAGCCGTCGCAATTGCCGACCAGCACAGGCAGCTTGCCGATGCGCTTGCCGACTTCGGTCGCCGTCGCGATCGCGATGTTGTTGGTCTTCGCACCCCGCACATTCTCCAAGAGGCGCATGACATTCGCCGGCGAGAAGAAATGCATCCCGATCACCCATTCGGGGCGCGAGGTGGCGGATGCGATCTCATCGATCGAGAGCGTCGAGGTGTTGGAGGCGAGCACCACGCCCGGCCGCGCCAGCTTGTCCAGCTTGGCGAAGAGCTCCTTCTTCACCTCCATGTTCTCGAAGACGGCCTCGATCACGATGTCGGCCTCCTTCACCACATCGAGGGTCGTGCTGCCCTTCAGGAAGGAGCGGCGCTTCTCATACTCGGCCTGGCTCATGCGGCCCGAGGTGACGGAGCGCTGCCAATTCGCCTCGCAGCGCGCCAGGCCCTTGTCCAGCGCCTCCTGGCTCGTCTCGACGATGGTCACGGGGACGCCGACATTCGCGAAATTCATCGCGATGCCGCCACCCATGGTGCCGCCGCCGATGACGACGGCGTTCTTGACCGGCGTGCCCTGCACATCCTCGGGCAGGCCGGGGACGCGCACCGCCTCGCGCTCGCCGAAGAAGATGTGGCGCAGCGCGAAGCTCTGCTCGCCGGCGACGAGCTTCTGGAACTGCTCGCGCTCGATGTTCAGCCCATCCTCGAAGGAATGGGTGATGGAGGCACGGACGGCGGTCACGCACCCCTTCGGGCTCTCCTGCCCGCGCGTGCGCTTCAGCAGGGCGGCGGCGGCGGCGTCGAAGGCGGCGAGGTCGGCGCCCTTGATCTTGTCCTCGCGCTTGCGGGCCAGGGTGAAGCTATCCCCCGCATGCGCGCGCGCCCAGGCGACGGCCGAGGCCTCCAGCGGCGCATCCACCACGGCGTTGATGACGCCGAGCTTGGCCGCTTCGGTGGCCGAGATCGGCTCGCCCGTCACGATGATCTTCAGCGCGGCCTCGGGGCCGATCAGGCGGGGCAGGCGCTGCGTGCCGCCGGCGCCGGGGACGAAGCCGCGCTTCACCTCGGGCAGGCCGACCTGCGCGGTGGCGACGGCGACGCGCGCATGGCAGGCCAGCGCCAGTTCGAGGCCCCCGCCGAGCGCCGAGCCATGAATGGCGGCGACGACCGGCACCTTGCAATTCTCGATGGCGTCGAAGACCTCGGGCAGGCTGGGCGGCTGGCGCGGCTTGTTGAACTCGGTCATCTCGGCGCCGGCGCAGAACATGCGGCCCGTGCCCATCAGCACGATGGCCCGCGCCCCTTCCTTGACTGCGGCCGCGATGCCTTCATGCAGCCCGGCGCGCACGCCGGTGCGCAGCGTGTTCACCGGCGGATTGGCAATGCGCAGGATATGAATGTCGCCGTCGCGGTCATGCTCGACGAAGCGCTCTTCTGCCATGAACTTTGTTTCCCCGTTGATCCTCGTTGCCCGCGAGTGTCCGGCGCGGGCCGCATGGATGTCAACGGGGTGAGGGCGCGGGGCGCCCCCGCGTTACGTGATGCGGATCGGCGTCAGGTCCTGGAACCAGCTCTGCGCCTGGACGAAGCCCTGCACGCGGCGGCTGGTGGCGCGCGGGTTCAGGTCATGCGCGACGAAGAGGAAGAGCGCGTCATCCACCACGCGGGCATGCAGCTCGGACAGCAAGGCGGCCTGCCGCGCGGGGTCGAACTCATTGTAGACGCGCGTGATGATGTCGTCATACCAGGGGTCGCTGAAATAGCCCCAGTTGTTGGCGGCGGGCGGCACCAGGTCGCTCTTCAGGAAGCGCACCAGCGCGGTGAAGGGATCGAGCGCCGCATAGCTGATGTTGATGGCGCTGATGCCGCGGTTGGACGGCGCCCGCGCCCCGTCGCGCCAGATGCCGAGCAGGGCGTTCCACTCCAGCACCTCGAAGGTCACCTCGATGCCGATGTCGCGCAGGTTCTGCTGCACCGCCTCGTTCATCGGCAAAGGCTGCATCTGGCCGGAGCCCGAGGGCGAGATGCCCACGCGCGTGCGGATCGGGTTCTGCCGGGAGAAGCCGGCCTCCGCCATCAGGCGGCGGGCGGCGGCGACGTCGGTGCGGATCGGCTCGCGCGGCGTGCCGTGCCAGGGGTGGCCCGGGGGTAGCAGGCCGGCGCCGGGCACCATCATGTCACCCAGCATGGAGCGCATGCCGGCGCGATCAATGGCGAGGTTGGCGGCCTTGCGCACCCGGATGTCCCGCCAGGGCGAGCCCTCGGACATGTTCAGATGCCAGGTCCAGTTGTGCGGATAGGTGTTGGAGACGATGTTCATCCCCGCCGCGCGTAGGGCCGGGATGGCGTCGGGCGGCGGCGCCTCGATGAAATCCACCTGGTTGGAGCGGAGGGCCGCCACGCGCGTATTCGCCTCGGGCAGCGGCAGCAGGATCAGGCGCTCATGCCGGGGGATGCGGGCGGCGTCCCAGTAGTTGGAATTGCGCAGCATCACGCAGCGCTCGCGCACCGCGAATGTCTCGAGGCGATAGGGGCCGGTGCCGACGGCGCGGTCCAGGTAGCGGTCCCAGTCGCGGCCCGCGGCTTCCCAGGCGCCCTGATGCGTGATGCCGACCCAGGTGAGGCCGAAGGGCACCAGGCTGTCCGGCGTGCGCGTCTCGATGATGAAGGTGAGCGGGCCTTCCGCCCGCCAGCTCGCGATGGTGGGCATGCGGATGCGCGCCTGGGCGGCGGCGCGCGGGTCGAACCAGGGGGCGTCCTGCTTGAAGGCGCGGTCATAGGAGAAGACGACATCCTCGGCCGTCATCACCTTGCCGTCATGGAAGCGGACGCCCTCGCGGAGCGTGATGATCCAGCGCTTGGGGTCGGCCGGGTCCACCGTCCAGGCGGTGGCGAGGCCGGGGCGGATGGTGACCGGCACGTCGGACTTGCTGAGGTCCCACATGGCGAGCTGATCGTAGAGGGTGATGCCCATGAAGCGGTGGCCCTCCGCCCCCTGGTCCGGCACGCCATTGGAGAGCGGCACGGCGGAGGCGGTCATGCCCACGCGCAGCGTGCCGGATTGCGTCTGGGCCTGGGTGACATCCCAGGGCAGGGCGGCGGCGAGCGGTGCGGCGAGCAGGGCGCGGCGGGTGGCGTTCATGGGCAGGCTCCGTTTGGGTGACGGGAGCTTGCCGGGCTGGCGCGCCGCTGACTGCTGAAAATTCTTGCAAAAAATGCCCAGCAGGCCGGGATTGCCGCCAGGGTGGGCAGAAATCCGGGGCGATGCCGAAAGCGGCGGCGGCGGCTTGGCGCGCGGCCTATTCGCGGCAAATGCAGGTTTCGGACAAATGCCCGGCCCGGATTGGGGGCGGGTTGAGCGGCGGATGCGGCTGTCAAACAACAGCCGCGGATACTAGGAAAAAATACCGTAAAAGTCCAGGAATTGCGGGAGAGGCCCGGCCCCTCCCGCGTTCCGGGTCACGCCGCGTGCAGCGCCTTCCACACCACCTCCGGCGTCGCCGGCATGTCGATCGTCTTGACGCCGGACTCCGCCAGCGCATCCACCAGCGCATTCACCACCGCGGGCGGCGAGCCCACGGCGCCCGCCTCGCCCGCGCCCTTCACGCCGAGCGGGTTGGTCTCGCAGACCACCTCGATCAGATCCACCTCGATCTCCGGCAAATCACCGGCGCGGGGCAGGGCGTAGTCCATGAAGCTGGCCGAGAGCAGCTGGCCGCTCTCCGGGTCATAGGCGGTGCGCTCATGGAAGGCCTGGCCGATGCCCTGCGCCACCCCGCCATGCACCTGCCCGCGCACGATCAGCGGGTTCAGCGCATGGCCCACATCATCCACCACGATGTAGCGCGGGATGGCGATCATGCCCGTCTCCGGGTCCACCTCGACTTCGGCCACGTGGCAGCCATTGGGGAAGGTGTGGAACTCGATCTTCGCCGTCTCCAGCGCGTCGAGCAGGATGGTGTCCTCGCCCGCCGCCACGCGCTGCCGCTGCCGCGCGGCGAGGCTCAGGATGTCCACGCCGCGATCGGTGCCGACCACGCCGAACTGCCCGGCCTTGGGGTTGAACTCGATATCCACCACGGCCGCTTCCAGCATCTCGGAGGCCGCCTGCTTGCCCTTTTCGATCACGCTGGCCGCGGTGACGAGGATGGCCTGGCCCTCGGAATAGAGGCTGCGCGCGCCGCCCGTGCCGCCGCCCGAGGGCAGGCTGTCGGAATCGCCCTGGCGGACGCGGATCTTGTCGATGGGGATGCCCAGCTCATGGCTCGTCAGCATGGCATAGGCCGTCTCATGGCCCTGGCCGGTGCTCTGCGTGCCGACATAGACATCCACGAAGCCATCATCCGCGAACTTCACCGAGGCATTCTCGGTCGGCCCGCCGCCGGTCGCCTCGAGGTAGTAGGCGAGGCCGATGCCGCGCTTCTTGCCGCGCTTGGCGGCCTCGGCCCGGCGGGCCGGGAAACCGGCCCAATCAATCTTGGCCAGCGCCGCATCCATCACGCGGGCGAAATCGCCGCTGTCATAGCGCTGCGCCATGGCGGTGACGTAGGGCATGGCCGCCTGCGCCACCATGTTGCGGCGGCGCAGCTCGATGCGGTCGAGCTTCAGGTCGCGCGCCGCCTGGTCGATCAGGCGCTCGACGAGATAGTTGCTCTCGGGGCGGCCGGCGCCGCGATAGGCGTCCACCGGCACGGTGTTGGTCGCCATGCCGAGCACGCGGGCATGGATCGCCTCGAAGCCATAGACGCTGGCCAGCACCTTGGTGCCCGCGCCGGTCGGGATGAAGGGCGCGAAGGTGGAGAGATAGGCGCCCATATTCGCGACATTGCGCGTCCGCAGCGCCAGGAATTTGCCATTCGCATCCAGCGCCAGCTCGCCCAGCGTGATGTTGTCACGCCCATGCGTGTCGGAGAGGAAGGCCTCGGTGCGCTCGGCGGCCCATTTCACCGGGCGGCCGACGGCCCGCGCGCCGATCGCGCAGAGGGCGTACTCGGCATAAAGGAACAGCTTCATGCCGAAGCCGCCGCCCACATCCGGCGTCACCACCCGCACCAGGTCGGGGCTGACCTTCAGCACGGAGGAGGCGAGCAGGTTCTTCACCAGCCAGGAGCCCTGGGTGCCGGCATGCAGCGTGAAATGGCCGGTCGCCGCGTCATATTGCGCGGCGCAGGCGCGGCCTTCCATCGAGGCGACGACGACGCGGTTGTTCACCACCGTCAGCCGCGTCACATGCGCGGCCTGGGCGAAGAGGGCGTCGGTCTTCGCCTTGTCGCCCACCTCCCAGTCGAAGAGGGTGTTGTTCTTCGCCTCGGGCCAGATCTGCGGCTGCCCGGCCTCATGCGCCACGGCGAGGTCGGTGACGGAGGGCAGGACCTCGTAATCCACCTCGACCGCCTCGGCCGCGTCGCGCGCCTGGCCCTGGGTCTCGGCGATGATGAAGGCGACCGGGTCGCCCACATGGCGCACGGCGTCGGTCGCCAGCGGCATGTGAAGCGTATTGGCGCGGTCCGAGCCGTCGGCGTTCTTCATGGGGATGGCGCAGGGCAGCTCGCCCACGCCCATCGCCAGCAGGTCAGCGCCGGTCAGCACCGCCAGCACGCCCGGCATGGCCTTCGCGGCGCTGGCATCCACCGAGGCGATCTTCGCATGGGCGTGCGGGCTGCGCAGCACATAGCCATGCGCCTGGCCTTCGAGGGCGATGTCGTCGGTGTAGCGCCCGTTGCCCAGCAGCAGCCGGGGGTCTTCCACGCGCCGCACCGATTGGCTCAGGCCGAACTTCGCCATGGGTCATCTCCCTCAGAATGTGTTCCCGGCATCATCTGACGATGCGGGGGGAAAGGGGAAGGGGGATGTGGCGAATCAGGCCATGCGGCTGCGCGCGACCAGGCACCCCGCCACCACCAGCCCCGCCAGCGTGCCGATCAGCCCCGCCGCGTTGAGCGAGACGGCGAGGCCCAGCGCCGCCGGCAACGGCCCGGCCAGCAGCACGCCGGCCGCGCCCAGCCCCGCGCCCAAAGCGGCGCCGCCCAGCACCTGCATTGCGTAACGATCCGTCATCAGCCGCAGCGCCACGGCGGGGCAGACCAGCATGGCCACCACCAGGATGCTGCCCACCGATTCGAAGGCGGCGACGGCGGCCGCCGCGATCAGCAGGTTCAGCCCCATCTCCCAGCGGCCGACGCGCAGCCCGAGCGAGGCGGCAAAGGCCGGGTCGAAGGCGATGAGCTGCAAGGGCCGCCAGAACAGCGCCACCGCCAGCCCCGCCACCAGCGCGACGGCGGCGAGCAGCCCCAATTGCCGTGGCATGCCGGCCAGCGCCGCCGGATCGAAGAAGGAGGCCCAGCCCTGCGCCTCCAGCCAGACCAGCGTCTCGAGCTGGCCGAACAGCACGCAATCCACGTCGAGATCGGCGCTGCGCGCGCCCGTGAGTTCCAGCAGCACGAGGCCGAGCGCGAAGAAGCCGGTGAAGACCAGGCCCGTCGCGGCGCCACCCTCCAGCCGGGCGGCGCGCCGTACCCAGCCGATGGCGAGTGTCGCCAGCAGCGCCGCCACCAGCGCGCCCAGCAGCATCGGCCCGGCGCTGCGCAGCCCGGTCAGCGCGAAGCCCACCACGATGCCGGGCAGCACGGCGTGGGAGAGCGCATCGCCCAGCAGGCTCTCCCGCCGCAGCACCAGGAAGCTGCCCAGCAGCCCGCAGGTGCCGCCGGCCAGGATCGCGGCGAGCAAGGGCGGCAGGTCGAGCTGGAGGAACTCGGTCATCGGCGCCGGAAGGCCACGGCGGCGGCGAAGCCGAGCAGGCCCGCCAGCACCACGGCGGCGCCGGTCGGGATGTGGTCGAAGCGCGTCGAGATCAGCGCGCCGCTCGCTCCGGCGGCGGCGCCGAGCGCGCCGGCCAGCGCCACCATGGAAGGCAGCCCGCGCGTGACGAGCCGCGCGGCGGCGGCGGGCACGATCAGCAGCGCCACCACCAGCAGCAGCCCCACCGCCGGCAGTCCGGCCACGCAGACCGCGAGCAGCAGGCCCAGCAGAGCCAGGTCCAGCGCGCGCACCGGCAGGCCCTGGCTGCGGGCGAAGCCCTCGTCGAAGCAGAGCGCGCGCAGCGGCTGGAACAATGCCGCGATGACGGCGATGCAGGAAAGTGCCAAGCCGCCCGCCAGCAGGGCATCGCCCTCCGTCATCGTCGCCGCCTGGCCCAGGATGAAATGGGAGAGGCCGGCCTGCGCCGCCTCCGGCATGGCCTGGGCGATGGAAAGCCCCACCGTGCCCAGCGCATAGAAGGCCGAGAGGACCACGCCGATCGCGGCATCCTGCCGGATGCGGCCGCTCGCGGTCAGCGCGCGCAGCGCCAGCAGCCCCAGCCAGGCGGAAATCGCGGCGCCCAGCAGCAGCGGCGCCAGGCTGCGCGCCGGCCCGCCCAGCGCCGCCATGAGCAAGGAGGCCGCGACCACGCCCGGCAGCGCCGCATGGCCGATCGCATCCGCCAGCAGCGCCCGCCCGCGCAGCAGCGCGAAGCTGCCCACCACGCCCGAAGCCGCGCCCAGCGCCGCGCAGCCCAGCAGCACGATCAAGGTGTTGTGGCCGATCATGTACGGCCCGGCAGCCCGCCGAAGGCGCGGGCGATGGCCGCATCGGTGAAGGCGGTGGCGACCGGCCCGGCCGCCACCACCTCGCCGGCCAGGATCAGCACCTGGTCGAAATGCGCGGTGATGAGGGAGAGGTCGTGATGCACCATCAGCACCGACTTCCCCTCGCGCGCGAGGCCATGCAGCACGGCGAGGATGGTCTGCTCCGTCACCGCATCCACCGCGGCCATGGGCTCGTCCATCAGGAAGAGGTCGGCGCCCTGGGCCAGCGCGCGGGCCAGAAAGACGCGCTGCTGCTGCCCGCCGGAGAGGCGGCCGATCTGGCGCTCGGCGAAATCGGCGAGGCCCACGGCAGCCAGTGCCGCCCGCGCCGCCTCGCGCTCGGCGCGCGGCACCGGCCCCCACCAGCGCATGTGCGGCACCCGCGCCATGGCGACGATATCAAGCGCGCTCGCCGGGAAATCCCAGTCCACGCTGGCCCGCTGCGGCAGATAGGCGACGCGGGCGCGGGCCTGATCGAGCGGCAGGCCGAGGAAGCGCGCCTCCCCCGAATCGGCCGGGATCAGGCCCAGCGCCGCCTTCAGCAGGGTGGATTTCCCCGCGCCATTGGGGCCGAGGATGGCGGTGAGGCCGGGGGCGGCCTGCCAGGTCACGTCCCGCAGCGCGGGGCGCCCGGCATAGCTCACATTCAGCCCGGTGACGGAGAAGGGTGGGGTCACAGCCGCCCGTTCATGCCGCGCTCGGGCGCCGAACCGCCCAGCGCGCGGGCGATGGTGGTGATGTTGTGGTCCATCATCCCCTCATAGGTGCCCCGGTAGGTGCCCGGCCGCCCCATCGAGTCGGAGAAGAGCGTGCCGCCCAGCCGCACCTGGTGGCCGCGTGCCGCGACACCCTGGATGAGCGCCCGCACCGCGCGATCGGGCACGGAGCTTTCGGTGAAGATGGCGGGGATTCGCCGCTCGACGATGAGGCGGACCATGGCCTCGATGCGCGCGAGGCTCGCCTCCGCCTCGGTCGAGAGGCCCTGGATGGATTCGACCTGGAACTGATAGCGCAGCCCGAAATAGGCGAAGGCGTCATGCGCCGTGACCAGCACGCGGCGCTCGGCCGGGATCGGCGCCAGCACATCCCGCGCATAGGCATCCAGGCGGTGCAGCTGCGCCCGGGTGCTGGCGACGCCGGCGTCCAGACTGGGCAGGCGCGGCAGGCGGCCCAGCGTGGCGGCGATGGCGGGCAGCGCCTCGGCCCAGAGCATGGGGTCCATCCAGACATGGGGGTCCGCCGCGTCCGGATAATCGTCATGTTGGCGCAGGCGGGAGCGCGGGATGGCCTCCGCGACGGCCAGCGAGGGCTTGCCCTGGGCGGCGGCGCGGTCCAGCACCTCATGCATCCGGCCTTCCAGGCGGTGGCCGTTGTAGAAAAGGGCGTCGGCGCGAAGGATGCGGGCGATGTCGTTGCGCGTCGGGCGGAACAGGTGCGGGTCCACGCCCTCGCCGATCAGCGTCTCGGTGGTGATGGCGGTGCCACCGACGCCGCGCACAAGGTCGGCGATCATGCCGGTGGTGGCCAGCGCGGTGGGTCGTGCGG
This sequence comes from Roseococcus sp. SDR, assembly GCF_019083995.1. GTDB lineage: Bacteria > Pseudomonadota > Alphaproteobacteria > Acetobacterales > Acetobacteraceae > Roseococcus. Next base: position 3,564 of record NZ_JAHRCU010000007.1, on the reverse strand, counting down.
CTTGCGCCCGCGCATGCATGGGGCTGGCGCCAGCCAGCGCCGGCAGGGCCAGCAGCGCCCGGCGGGGGATGCGTGAATAGCTGTTCACCTGTTCATTCATCCAGTTAAATCAGGGACTTGTCCCACAACCTTGTCCCGGCTTCGGGCGACGTCAAGGCGTCACGCCCGCACATCATCTCTTGTGTTGCGCTCCGGCCCGGCCGAAGCTGCAACGATGGCAACCGGCGTGCGCATCAACGAGGACGAGGTGTTCGAGCTGGCGGAGATGTTCCGCCTGATGAGCGACCCGACGCGCCTCAAGATCATCCTGGCCTGCCTCGACCAGCCGGTCTCGGTCGGTGCCACGGCCGAGATGCTGGCCATCTCGCCCAGCCTCGTCTCCCACCATCTGCGCCTGCTGCGCGCCGCGCGGCTCCTGATGGCCGACCGGCGGGGTCGCCAGGTCTTCTACGTGGTGGGCGACCCGCATATCCGCTCGATGCTGACCGACATGGTGGACCACGTGGCCGAGGGCGGAGAGAGCGAGATCATCGAGGGCGGCTGATCGCCTCCCGCACCCTCCCCTTGTCGCTCCCCGGGGGGCAAAAAACCCCATTGTTGCAGCGCCGCGAGGCTTGTCGGCCCGCCGCCCGCCGCCTATGGTCCGCGCGCGGCGCCGGGCCGGCCCCTCGAAGAGGGCATGCCATGCTGCGCCCGCAGGTGGCCGATGGGGCCGCCGGGCGATGGCCCAGGGCCGTCGCTTCAGGTTTTGAGGCAAGGTGCGGCGCGTGATCGGGCGTATCGGACGAATTCTCGGAATGGCATTCCTGGGCCTGGTGGCCGCGGGCGGCATGGCCGTCGCGCAGGACCAGGCGCCGATGGTGGGTGCGCCCATCCCCTGGGGCATGGGGCTTCAGGCCTCGGGCGGTCCCATCAAGGACGCCATCTCCAGCTTCAACGAGCTGGTCTTCTGGATCATCGTGGTCATCACGATCTTCGTGGCGATCCTGCTGGCCTGGGTGATGTGGCGCTACAACGAGAAGGCGAATCCCGTCCCCTCGCAGAACAGCCACAACACTCCGCTCGAGATCGCCTGGACCGTCATCCCGGTGCTGATCCTGCTGGTCATCGCGGTGCCGTCCTTCCGCCTCATCTACTACCAGGACCGCGCGCGTGACGCCGACCTCACGATCAACGTGACCGGCCATCAGTGGTACTGGAACTACCGCTTCCCCGACCACGGCAACTTCGCCTTCGACAGCCGCCCGATCCAGGACGAGGACATCAAGGCCGGCCAGATGCGCAGCCTGGAAGTGGATGAGCCGCTGCTGATCCCGGTCGGCCGCACCGTCCGCGTCATGACCCAGGGCGTGGACGTGATCCACAGCTTCTTCGTGCCGAGCCTCGGCGTGCAGCGCTACACCATTCCCGGCCGTACGCTGGAGACCTGGATGCGCGCCGACCGCGTGGGCACCTTCTACGGCCAGTGCAACCAGATCTGCGGGGTGAACCACTGGTTCATGCCGATCGTGGTGAAGGCCGTGCCGCAGGCCGAGTTCGACGCCTGGGTGGCCAGCGCCCGCACGCGCTTCGCCCGCCAGGACGAGCAGGCCCCCGCCCTTGCGGAAGCCGCGGGCGACACCATTCGAATCGCTGCGGCGCGTCAGTGACGCCGGCCGCGCAGGGTTAAGGAAAGGCACCGGGACATGGCACACGCGGATGCGCATGGGCATGACGACCACAAGCCAGGCTTCGTGAGCCGCTGGCTGTTCAGCACGAACCACAAGGATATCGGCACCCTCTACATCATCTTCTCGCTGTTCGCGGCGATCATCGGCATCGGCCTCTCCGTGCTGATGCGCCTCGAGCTGCAGCAGCCTGGCCTGCAGATCTTCGCCGATGGCCAGATGTGGAACGCCTATGTCTCGGCCCATGGCCTGATCATGGTGTTCTTCGTGATCATGCCGGCGCTGATCGGCGGCTTCGGCAACTGGTTCGTGCCCATCATGATCGGCGCGCCGGACATGGCCTTCCCGCGCCTGAACAACATCTCCTTCTGGCTGCTGGTGCCGGCCTTCATCCTGCTCGGCGCCTCGCTCTTCGTGGGCGGCGGCGCGGGCGCGGGCTGGACGATCTATCCGCCGCTCTCGGACGACACCTACCAGTCGGGCCCCGCCATGGACATGGCGCTCTTCGCCCTTCACCTGGCCGGCGCCTCCTCGATCCTGGGTGCGGCCAACTTCATCACCACCATCTTCAACATGCGCGCCCCGGGCATGACGCTGCACAAGATGCCGCTCTTCGTCTGGTCCATGCTCGTCACCGCCTTCCTGCTGCTGCTGGCGGTGCCGGTGCTGGGTGGCGCCATCACCATGCTGATCACGGACCGCAATTTCGGCACGGCCTTCTTCGACCCCGCCGGCGGCGGTGACCCGGTGCTGTTCCAGCACCTCTTCTGGTTCTTCGGCCACCCCGAAGTGTACATCATGATCCTGCCGGCCTTCGGCATCATCAGCCACGTGATCTCGACCTTCTCCAAGAAGCCGGTCTTCGGCTACCTGGGCATGGCCTACGCGATGGTCGCCATTGGCGTGGTGGGCTTCGTGGTCTGGGCGCACCACATGTACACCTCCGGCATGGACGTGGACACGCGCGCCTACTTCATGGCCGCCACCATGGTCATCGCCGTGCCGACCGGCGTGAAGATCTTCTCCTGGATCGCCACCATGTGGGGCGGCTCGATGAAGTTCGACACGCCGATGCTCTTCGCCATCGGCTTCATCTTCCTCTTCACCATGGGTGGCGTGACGGGCGTCGTGCTGGCCAATGCCGGCATCACGCAGATCCTGCACAACACCTACTACGTGGTGGCCCACTTCCACTACGTGCTGAGCCTGGGCGCGGTGTTCGGCATCTACGCCGGCATCTACTACTGGATCGGCAAGATGTCGGGCCGCCAGTACCCCGAGAAGCTGGGCAAGATCCATTTCTGGCTCACCTTCGTCGGCGTGAACCTGACCTTCTTCCCGATGCACTTCCTGGGCAACCAGGGCATGCCGCGTCGCTATCCGGACTATCCGGACGCCTTCTGGGGCTGGAACCTGGTGGCCTCGCTGGGCGCCTATATCTCGGTCGCCGGCTTCATCTTCTTCTTCTACGTGATGTACGTGACCTTCAAGCGCGGCGCGACCGTGCCCGCCAACTACTGGGGCGAGGGTGCGACCACGCTGGAGTGGCAGATCAGCAGCCCGCCGCCCTTCCACAGCTTCGACGAGCTGCCGAAGATCCGCTGAGGGGCCCACGCCCCGCGGGCCTGCAACGAGAAAGCCCTGCCAGGACGCTGGCAGGGCTTTTTTGCTGTGCAGGCAGGCAAGAAGAGAAAAATAGCCTCCGGCGGCTGGGGCCATTGGCCCCAGACCCCTTCACCGCGCAACCTTGCAAGCCCGGCGCCAAGGAACGGGGTCTGGGGCCTTGTTCAGACCGGACACATCCCTGACGGATGTTCGGAGAGATGGTTGACGCTTTTGGGCGTGGTTTCTCGGGAGAGAGGCGATGCCCTGGAAGGCGTTATCAGTGCTGGACCAT
>NZ_JAHRCU010000006.1 GCF_019083995.1 Roseococcus sp. SDR | reverse complement strand
GGCGTCTGGAGCCTGCACTTCATGCGTTTCGATCTCGGATGGATTGACACCAGAGGCCCTAAGGCCATCCTCAAAACCGTCAGGGATGTCCCCGAACACCCGTCAAACATCTTCCCAGTCTGAACAGAGGCCCCAGACCCCAGCTCGTGGTGGGTCAGCCGCTCATCCGCCGCGTCAGCCCGACCGCGCGATCCATCACCAGCAGCAGCGCAAACGCCGCCGTCACCAGCACGCCGGAGGCGGCGGCGACGCGCACATCCAGCGCCGTCTCCATCATCCCCCAGAGGCGGATGGGCAGCATGTCCGTCTGCGCCGAGGAGAGAAACAGCGAGACCGGCACATTGTCGAGCGAGGAGACGAAGGCCAGGAAGGCCCCCGCCGCCACGCCCGGCAGGATGAGCGGCAGCACCACGCGGCGGAAGGTGCGCCAGGGCGAGGCGCCGAGCACGGCGCTGCTCTCCAGCAAGGCGGGGTCGAGGCTGGCCGCACTGGCACCCACGGTGCGCAGCGCGAAGGGAGCGGCGATCATCGTGTGCCCCGCTACCAGCAGCCAAAGCGAGGGCGGCGTGTGCAGCCAGGAGAAGAACATCAGCGCGGCCAGGCCGAAGGCGATGCCGGGCAGCACCAGCGGCGCCATGAAGGCGCCCTCGGCGAAGCGGGCCCAGGCGGCGCGGCTGCGGGCCAGCGCCAGCGCCGCGCCGGTGGCGAGCGCCGTCGCGGCGATGGAGGTGAGTGCGGCCACCATCAGGCTATTGCCGGCGGCGGTATGGATCTGCGCCGAGCGCACCGGGTCGAACAGCGCCTGATACCAGCGCAAGGTCAGGCCGGGCGGCGGGAATTTCAGCGCTTGCGAGGTGGTGAAGGAGGTCAGCAGCACGATCAGCACCGGGCCGATCAGGATCAGCACCGCGATCAGCGCCAGCAGGGCGATCACCAGCGCCAGCAGCTTGTCGCCGCCCGAAAGCCTAGGCATGCCGCGCCCCCCGCCCCAGCAGGTTCAAGGCCCCCACCACCATCAGCACCGAGCCCATCAGCGTCAGCGCCATGGCGGCGGCCAGCGGCCAGTCGAACACCACCATCGCCTGCTGCCAGACCAGCGCCGGCAGGTAGTTCAGCCGCCCGCCGCCGATCACGGATTGCGAGATGAAGGCCGTGGCCGCGCTGGCGAAGACGAGCGTCGAGCCCGCGATCAGCCCGGGCAGCGCCAGTGGCAGCACCACGCGCGACAGCGTGCGCGCGAGCGAGGCGCCGAGCGAGGTGGAGGCATCCAGCAGCGACGGATCAATCCGCGCCGTGGCCGCGATCAGCGGCAGGAGCATCAGCGGCATCTCGATCTGCGTCAGCGCCAGGATCAGCCCCGGCTCGGTCTGCAGCAGCGCCACCGGCGTGGCGGACAACCCGGTGGCGATCAGCGTGGAATTGATCACGCCCTCTCGCCCCAGGATCACGATCCAGGAGAAGGTGCGGACCACGACGGAAGTGAGCAGCGGCAGCACGGCGGCGATCAGGATCGCGCGCTTCAGCCGCGGCCCCGCCGCCATATGCACCAGCGCCAGCGGCACGGCCAGCAGCAGCGTCGCCAGCACGGTCAGCGCGCCCAGCCGCAGCGTGTTCACCACGGATTGGATGTGGAAGCTGTCGCCCAGCACCTCGCGCCAGGCGCGCAGGCTGCCCTCGCGCAGATGCTCATCCGTCGCCAGCGAGGTGCCGAGCAGGATGAGCAGCGGGGCCGCGAAGAACATCAACTGGGCCAGGCCCAGCGGCAGGGCCAGCCGCCAGACGCCCGGCCCGTTCACCCCGCCATCTCGCGGTTGAAGCGGCTGATCCAGCCGGCGCGCAGCGGGTTGATGCGCGTCCAGTCATGCGTCACGAAATTCGTGATCTCGCTGATGGAGCGCATCGGCACATCGGCGCCGGGCGTCACCTCCTTGTTCACGGGGACGAAGAAATAGGGATCGAGCGAGAGGGCCGTCTGCACCGGCGTGCTGATCATCGCGTCGATATACTGGTAGGCGGCGGCGATGTTCCGGCTGTTCTTCGCGATGTGCATGGTGGTCACGAAGGCGGCCGCGCCGCTCTCCGGCACCGCGAAGGCGATGGGCACGCCGCGCGAGCGCAGCAGCGTCACCGTGTAGGTGTTGGTGTACATCACGTCGATCTGCCCCTGCTGGAACAGGCCCGGCATGGCGGCCGGCTGCGCCACGGCGGCGACGGAGGGGCGGATGCGCCGCAGCTCGGCAAAGAGCGGGTCCATGTTGGTCTCGGAGCCGCCCAGTGCCTTCGCCATCTCGATCAGCGAGATGGTGCCGAAGGTGGTGCCGAAGCCGGTGAGGCCGAGCTTGCTCGCGTATTCCGGGCGGAAGAGGTCGCGCCAGCCGGCGGGCTTGGGCACCTTCTGCGGGTTGTAGGCGATGCCCACCACCTGGGCGGCGACGGCGGCCCCCACATTGTCGGCATAGCCGGCGGGCAGCACGCCGCGGCTGGGCAGGCGCGCGGGGTCGAAGGTTTCAAACAGGCCGAGATCCATGCCGCTGACGCGGGGGCCGGGGTCGAGCACGAAGACGTCGAAGGGCGGCGTGCCGCGCGCGGCGCGCGCCTTGGCGATCTGGTCCACCGCGAAGAGCGGGTCGAAGGCGACGGTGACATTGTGCTGCTGCAGCAGGCGCGGGGCCAGCACGGCGCGCAGCGCTTCATCCCAGCCGCCGGGATAGACGGCGGCCGTCATCTGCGTGGCCTGCGCGCGGGCGCCCAGGGCGGGCAAGGCGAGGCCGGCGGCGAGCAGGCCGCGGCGTTGAATGAGGCTCATGCGGAATCTCCCTCGGGGAACAGGCTCGGCTTGGCGCCGGGCAGGATGGCGATGCGGACGGGGCCAGGCGGCGGCGGCGTGCCCTGGCGCGGCTGTTGGATCTTCACCTCGGCCGAGCCGGCCTCCAGGTCGTGGATCAGCGCGGGGCCGAGCGGGAGCGAGAGGCGCAGCCGCGCCGGGAAGGTGGCGGGGTCCTCGTTCTCGGCGGCGCGCAGAGTGAGCTGCTCGGGCCGGGCGCAGAGCATCACGCGGTCGCCGATCGCGAAGCCGCGCGGGCTCTCCACCATGACGGTCGCACCCGCATCCAGCCGCACGGCATAACCCATGCCGTCGCGCGCCTCGACGCGGCCATGCAGCCGGTTGGTGGTGCCGACAAAGCCGGCGACGAAGGCGGTGGCGGGCGTGTCATAGAGCTCGGTCGGCGGGCCCACCTGCTCGACATGGCCGGCGCGCATCACCGCCATCCGGTCGGCCATGCTCATCGCCTCATCCTGGTCATGGGTCACCAGCACGCAGGTCACGCCGAAGCGGCGCTGGATGCGCTTGATCTCCAATTGCAGGTCCAGCCGCAGCGAGCGGTCCAGCGCGGCGAAGGGTTCGTCCAGCAGCAGGATGGCGGGCTCGATCGCCAGCGCGCGGGCCAGCGCCACGCGCTGCTGCTGCCCGCCCGACAGCGCCGTGGGCTTGCGCGCGGCGAAGCCCTCCATGCGCACGGCGGCGAGCGCCGCCTCGACCTTGCGGATGATCTCGGCCTTGGGCAGGCCGCGCGCTTCGAGGCCATAGGCCACGTTCTGCGCCGCCGTCATGTGCGGGAACAGCGCATAGGATTGGAAGACGATGCCCACCCCGCGCTTGCCCGGCGGCAGGCGATCAATCGGCGCGCCATCCACCAGCACGCGCCCCGCCTCGGCCTGGATGAAGCCGGCGACGGTGCGCAGCAGCGTGGTCTTGCCGCAGCCGGAGGGGCCGAGCAGGGCGAGGATTTCGCCCGGCGCCACGCTCAGCGTCACGTCGCGCACGGCCAGCGTCTGGCCATAGCGCACCCGCACCCCGTCCATGTCGAGGCGATGGCCGAGGGCGGTGGGCGCGACGTCCAGCATGGGCGTGACCGAGCAAGAGCCGTGCCGGGGCGCCAGCGCCCGGAATGGACGCAACAGGGGCGCGGCTGCCCAAGTTCCGGGCGGTTTGTCGCCCCCTCTGCCGCATGCTTGGTTACGCCAGGATTGCAGGAGGCCCCTCATGACCCGTGACCTGACCGGCTATGGCGGCGCCTGGCCCGAGCATCGCTGGCCCAATGGCGCGCGCCTGGCCGTCTCCGTGGTCGTGAATTTCGAGGAGGGCGCCGAGCAGCAGGTCGGCGATGGCGACCCGCAGTCGGAGCGCATGGGCGAGGTGATGAGCGTCGTCACCCCCGGCACGCGCGACATGGGGCAGGAGCAGATCTTCGCCTATGGGATGCGCGCCGGCCTCTGGCGCATGCTGGATGCGCTGGACCGCCACAGCCTGCCCGCGACCTTCCTCATGTGCGGCCGCGCCGTGCAGCGCGCGCCGGCGCTCGCGGGCGAGGTCGCGCGGCGCGGGCATGAATGCGCGGCCCATGGCTGGCTCTGGCGCCCGCATTCCGACTACGCGACGCGCGAGGCGGAAGCGGCTGACCTCGACCGCAACATCGCCGTGATCCGTGAGGCCTGCGGCGAAGCACCGCGGGGCTTCTTCTGCCGGGGTTCGGAGAGTGCCTGGACGCGCGGCCTGCTGGCCGAGCGCGGCTTCGCCTATGCCTCCAACGCCTTCGACGATGACGTGCCTTACGTGGACCCCGCGCATCCCGGCCTGCTCATCCTGCCCTATGCGCTCGACACCAACGACATGAAGTTCTTCCACCCGAACGGCTTCGTCCGCGCCGCCGAGATGGTGGAATATGTGGAGGACGCGCTGAGCGTGCTGCTGGCCGAGGCGGATTCAGGCAAGCCGCGCCTGCTCAATATCGGCTATCACCTGCGCATCGCCGGCCGCCCCGCGCGCTTCCCCGCCTTCGACCGCGTGCTGGATCGCCTGGCCGAGCTGGGCGACCGCATCTGGGTCGCGCGGCGCTGCGATATCGCGGCGTCGTGGAAGGGGGCCTCCGGCGCGGGCGGCTGAGGCCCCCAAGGCTTCACGCCTTGTAGGGGTGCACCGTCCTCCAGTGCTTCGCGATGTCCACGCGCCGCGTCACCCAAACATCCTTGCGCCGGCCGATATGGTCCAGCACGCGTTGCAGGCCCATGGCTCGCGCGGGGTGCCCGATCAGCCGCATATGCAGGCCGATGGACATCATCTTCGGCTGGCCCTTGGCACCCTCCTCGTAGAGCATGTCGAAGGCGTCGCGGATGTAGGAGAACCAGTCATCCGAGGTGCCCATCCAGCCGGCATATTTCCCGTCATTGTTGGTCAGCGAATAGGGCACGACGAGATGCGGCTTGCCCTGCACCGTCTTCCAGAGCGGCAGCTCGTCCCCGTAATAGTCGCTGTCATAGAGGAAGCCGCCCTCCTCGACGACGAGGCGGCGCGTGTTCACGCTGGGTCCATAGCGGCAATACCAGCCATCCGGCCGGTGACCGACCGTCTTCTCCAGACTCGCGACGGCGAGCCGAATATGCTCGCGCTCCTCCGCCTCGCTCAGCTCGAAATGCTTCACCCAGCGCCAGCCATGCGAGCAGACGTCGAAGCCGCTTTCGCGGATCGCGGCGGCCGCTTCCGGGTTGCGCTCCAGCGCCAGCGCGCAGCCGAAGACCGTCATCGGCAGGCCGCGCTCCTGGAACAGGCGCATGAGCCGCCAGAAGCCGACGCGGCTGCCATATTCGAACATGCCCTCGGCCGCGAGGTCACGGCCGGACTTCACCTGGTTGAGGCCATGCGCCTCGGTCAATCCGGTTTCGGTGAAGCCTTCGCCATCCTGCATGGAGGGCTCGGAGCCCTCCTCGTAGTTCATGACGAAGTTGACGGCGATCTTGGCGCCGCCCGGCCATTGCGGATCGGGGGGCGTGCGGCCGTAGCCGATGAAGTCGCGCTGCTCAGTCATGGTGCCTCATGCGGATGATGCTGCTGCAATGCTGCACCGCTCAGCATGAGGCATGCCAGCCCGTGACGGCTAGAGGGGGCCCCTCACAAGGGATAATCGCGTTCCGGTTCCACGCCGGCTGCCGTGATCAGCTTGCGCAGCCGCATCACCTGATCGCCCGCGACGGAATGCGCACCCAGGTGCACGCTGTCCTGCGCGCCCTTCAGCGTGATGCGGAGGGCGCCGCTGCCGCTGGGATGCAGCTCCGCGCCCATCTCCTCCAGCAGATGCTCGACGGCCTTGGGGTCGAGGTTGTGGTTCAGCGGATGCGCAAAGATGCCGTGCAGGACCTTGCGGTGACGGTGGTTCATGCTGACTGGTTCTCCCGTAGCGAATGCCGCATCGAAACACGGCACGCGCCCGGGCGCCTTGCGTCAGGTCAAAGCTGGGTCACCCTGCGGTGGCGACGTAATGCTTCAGCTCCGCCGCCTCCAGCTCGGCCTCGGCGATGCGGGCCTTCACGAGATCCCCGATCGAGACCATGCCGGCCAGCGTGCCATCCGCCTCCAGCACCGGCAGATGCCGGACGCGACGGTCCGTCATCAGTTGCAGCGCCTCCTGCACCGTGCTCCTGGGCGTGACGGTGTGCAGCACGCGCGTCATGAGCTGGCCCGCCGTCATGCGCGTCACCGCCTCGCCCATGCCGGCGAGGGCGCGGACGATGTCACGCTCGCTGACGATGCCGAGCACGGCGCCATCACCCTCCACGACCAGGACGGCACCGATGCGATGTTGTGCGAGCGTCCGCGTGATGGAGGCGACGCAATCGCCCGTGCGGACCGAGATGACCTGGCTGCCCTTGCCGCGCAGGATGCTGGAAATCACCATGGTGCTTCTCCCCTCTGCCTCGAAGGGGAAGGCTGCACCCCCGCACGCGGCGGTTGCAACGAAATCCCGTGCTGCGATGCGGAAATTCTTGATGCCCTCAAACGCCGGGCGGCCGCGTCCGCGGCCTTGGCTTCGGGATGCTGAAGCATCCCGCCGGGCCTGTTCGGCCCGGATGAGTCTTTATCGTGCCCTCAGACGCCGGGCGGCCGCGTCCGCGGCCTTGGCTTCGGGATGCTGAAGCATCCCGCCGGGCCTATTCGGCCCGGATACGTCGTTGTTGTGCCCTCAGGCGCTGGGCGGCCGCGTCCGCGGCCTTGGCTTCGGATCGCTGAAGCGATCCGCCGGGCCTGGTCGGCCCGGATCCTCGGAGGGTGCTGGTGGGCTTGCAGCGGTGCGCTGGGTGCGCCCCCTACTCGCTCGTTCCGGTCAACTGCGTCTTCACCAGCTCGGCGAAGCGGCCGTTCTGCGCGAGCAGCGCCTGGAAATTGCCGCGCTCGACGATGCGGCCCTGGTCGAAGACCAGGATCTCATCCGCATCGCGCACCGTCGAAAGCCGGTGCGCGATGATGAAGGTGGTGCGGCCGGCCATCAGCGCGCGCAGCGCCTTGGCCACCTTCGCCTCCGTCGCGGCATCCAGCGCGCTGGTCGCCTCGTCCAGGATCAGCACCGGCGGGTCCTTCAGCAGCGCGCGCGCGATGGCGAGGCGCTGCCGCTGCCCGCCCGAGAGCGAGGCACCGCGCTCGCCCACCATCGTGTCATAGCCATGCGGCTGGCGCGTGATGAAGTCGTGCGCTTCGGCCATGCGGCAGGCGCGCTCGATCTCCTCCTGCGTCGCGTCGGCGCGGCCCACCAGCAGATTGTCGCGGATGCTGCGGTTGAACAGCATGCTCTCCTGGAAGACCACGCCGATGTTGCGGCGCAGGCTCTCCAGCTTGATGTCGCGCAGGTCCACGCCATCCAGCGTGATCCGCCCATCCGTCGGGTCCCAGAGGCGCTGCAGCAGCTGCATGGAGGTCGTCTTGCCCGCGCCCGTCGTGCCCACCAGCGCGATGGTCTGGCCGGGCTGCGAGGCGAGGTCGATGCCGTTCAGGATGCGGCCGCTATTGGGGTAGGAGAAGCCGACACCCTCGAAGCGCACATGCCCCTCGGCGCGGCCCATTTCGGTCGCGTTCGGCTTCTCCGGCACGGTGCTGACCGCGTCCAGCACCTCGAAGAACTGCTTGAGCGCCGGCGCCTGGAACAGCATGTGCGAGACGAAGCCGACGGCCCCTTCGAGGCGCGCCACCAGCAGCGTGGCAAAGCCCATGAAGCTCACGATGTCGCCCACGCTGGCCTGGCCGCGCAGATGCAGGAGCGTGCCCAGCATGAAGATGAGGATGACGGTGATGGTGCTGGCCGCACGCGACAGCACGTTCACCAGCGCCCACCAGTTCAGCACCGGGAACTGGTGGTCCAGCACCTGGCGCATGATGTCGCCGAACATCTTCGCCTCGCTGTTGAGGCGCGTGAAGGACTGCACGACGACGACGTTGGACAGCGCATCCTGCGCCGAACCCGCAAGCTCGGTGTGGAACTGCTCCACGCGCATCTGCGCCGTCTGCGTCTTGCGGATGACCAGCGTGGTGAGGATGGTGAAGACGACGACGAGGCCGATCAGCAGCAGCCCCAGACGCCAGTTCAGGAACATCGTCAGCGGCAGCAGCACCAGCGCGCCGATGAAGGTGATCAGATGCTCGCGGAAGAAGGCGAGCCAGAGGCCGAAGAGGTTGTCGCACCCCATCAGCATCACCTTCATCAGCCGTCCCGACTGCACGTCGCCGTGGAATTCCAGCGGCAGCGCCAGCACGTGCTGGAAGTATTTCGACATCATGGTGAGGCGGTTGCGATGCGCCATCCGGTCCGCCAGCAGCGAGACGGCGACATTGGTTCCGATCGCGGAGAGGCCCACCGCGGCCCAGATGCCGAGCAGCACGAAGGCCTCGGCCCAGACCTTGCTCTCCTCCATCCGGTCGGACCGCGCCAGCAGGTCGATCACCCGGCCGAACAGCACCGGCTCCAGGAATTGCAGGCCGGCGAGCGCGATGGCGCCGGCCGTCAATCCGAAGGCGACCTGGCGGTCGGGCTTCAGCAGGGCCAGGACGCGGATATAGATGCGGACGAAGTCCATCGGCTTTTGATCCTGCGGGCGATTGGGAAACGCCTGTAGCAATCGCACGGATGCGCGCAAGCCCGATCGACCGCGCCATGGCTGCCGCTCCCCCCGGGCTGCCGCCCCCCCCGGGCTGCCGCCCCTTGAAGCACGGCGCCCCCTGGGCCAGACTCATGAACAAAGAGAAAGACAGGGAGTTCGTCCAATGCGCGTGAACCGCCGCGGCCTCTTGGCCGCCAGCCTCGCCATGCCTGGCCTGGCCTCCACGGCCCGTGCCCAGGGGGCGACGTGGTCGCCGTCGCGGCCCATCCGCCTCATCGTTGGCTTCACGCCGGCCGGCACCACCGACATCGCCGCCCGCATCCTGGCCGAGCCCCTGTCGCAACGCCTGGGCCAGCAGGTCATCATCGAGAACCGCCCCGGCGCGGGCGGCAATGTGGGCGCGGATGTCGTCGCCAAGGCGGACCCGGACGGCCACACCATACTGATGCAGACGGTCAGCGCCGGCGCCATCAACTACCAGCTCTATGGCGCGCGCATGCCCTACAAGCCGGAGGATTTCGCCGGCATCAGCCTGGTGGTGCGCGTGCCCAACGCGATCTTCGTGAATCCCAATGTCCGCGCGAACACGCTGGCCGAGCTGGTGGCCCTGGCCCGCGCCAATCCGGGCCGCATGAACATCGGCAGCAGCGGCGTCGGCACCTCGCTGCACATGACGGGCGAGCTGCTGAAGCTCGCCGCCAACATCGACCTCACGCATGTGCCCTTCCGCGGCGCCGGCCCGATGATGCAGGAGATCATCGCCGGCCGGATCGAGGTGGGCGTGGACAACCTGCCCTCCGTCATCGGCCATCTGCGCGAGGGGCGGCTGCGCCCGCTCGCCGTCACCACGGCGACGCGCAGCCCCTCGCTGCCTGACGTGCCGACCACGGCCGAGGCCGGCTTCCCGACGGTGGAAGCCACCGCCTGGTTCGGCCTGGCCGGCCCCGCCCGCATGCCGCGCGCGGCCATCAACCGCATCAATGCCGAGGTGGAGGCCATCCTGGCCGACCCCGCCATCTGGCGCCGCTTCGACGAGCTGGGCGGCATGCGCGCCGATCTCGCGCCTGGTGGCGGCAGCACGCCCGAGAGCTTCGATGCCTTCATGCGGGCCGAGGTCGCGAAGTGGAGCGACGCGGTCCGCCGCTCCGGCGCGACGGTGGAAGGGTGAGCCCGCTCCGCCGCCGCGCGATCCTTGCCGCGCCGCTCTTCGCCCCGGCGCTGGCACACGCGCAGGCCTGGGCGCCGACGCGGCCCTTGCGCCTCGTCATCCCCTTCCCGCCCGGCGGCACGACCGACCTGGTCGGCCGCATGGTGGCCGAACGGCTTTCGCCGCGCCTGGGCCAGCCGGTGATCGTCGAGAACCGGCCCGGCGCGGGCGGCAACATCGCCGGCGAGTTCGTCGCGCGGGCGGAGCCCGACGGGCAGACGCTGTTCTTCACCTCGATCGGCACGGGCGCGATCAACTACGCCGTCTATGGCGCGCGCATGCCGTGGCGGCCGGAGGATATGGCGGCCGTCGGTCTCGTCACGCGCATGCCGAACGTGCTGATGGTGGCGAACCGGATGCCGGTGCGGACCATGGCGGAATTCCTTGCCTTCGCGCGCGGCCGCCAGGGCGAGATCACCTATGGCACCGCCGGCATCGGCAGTTCCCCGCATGTCTGCATGGAGCTGCTGGGGCAGCTGACCGGCATCCGCTTCGTGCATGTGCCCTTCCGCGGCTCGGGCCCCATGCTGACGGAGCTGATGGCCGAGCGGGTGGATTGCGGGATGGACAACATCCCCTCCGCGCTGCCCTTCATCCGCGACAACCGCCTGCGCGCGCTGGGGATGAGTGGTGCCACGCGCAGCCCCGTGGTGCCCGATGTGCCGGTGATTGCCGATTCCGTGCCGGGCTTCGAGGCCACGGCCTGGTTCGGCGTGCAGACGGGTGCGCGCGTGCCGCGCCCCGTGATCGAGCGCATCGGCGCGGAGCTGGATGAGATCACGCGTGATGCGGCGTTCCGCGCGCGGCTGGCGGAGTTCGGCGCCGAGGGGCCTGGGCTCACGCCGCAGGGTGGCACCACGCCCGCCGCCTTCGAGGCCTTCATCGCGGCCGAGATCCGCAAATGGGGCGAGGTGGTGCAGAAGGCGCAGGTGCGGGTGGAGTAGCCCGCCCGCAAACCGCGTCTCACATCATCTCGATCAGGATGCCGTCCGCGCCCACTTGTGCGGCGAGGCCGGTGCGGTTGGGGATCAGGTTCAGCCGCACGCCCGAGGTATTCTGCAGCCAGAGGCCGCCGCGCATCTGTGCGCCCGGCGCGACCAGCCCGGCGCGCGCCTGGCCATAGATGCCGGGGAACTGCTCGATGCTCGTCATGTTGTAGACGCGGCCCACGGCGCGCACGCGCGCCATGCCGACGCCGCCGGCACCCAGCCCGCGCACCCGGAAGCGATGGGTGCGACCCTGGTAGATCAGCGTGCCCGAGCCCCAGGCCACCTGGCCGATGAAGCCGACCTGCCAGTTGTTCATCTCGACGCGGCCCACGGCGTTGCCGAGCGGCTGTTCCGCCGGGGGTGCGGGCGGCGGCGCGGGCGTGGTGGCGACCGGCTCGGGCGGCGCTTCGGTGGCGCAGGCGGCGAGGCCGAGCGCGGGCAGCGCGGCGAGCCAGAGGCGGCGGTTCAGCATGGCATCGGACATGGTGCGGGCCTTCTCAATCCATCGGGGAGCATGTCGCCGGAGCGGCCCGCAAGCCAGTCCCGCGGCTGGCCGATGCGGGCGAATCTCTGTATCCAACGTCCCAAATCACACGGAGATCCGTCATGCTGACCCGCCGCGCGGCCTTGGCCCTGCCTGCCCTGATCCCTGCCTCCGCCCTGGCCCAGGCGGGCTCCTCATCCTGGGCGCCCACCCGCTCCGGCCGGATCATCGTTCCCTTCACCGCGGGCGGTGCGACCGACGTCACGGCGCGCATCATGGCCGAGCGCCTCTCGGCCGTGCTTGGCCAGAGCTATGTGGTGGACAACCGCCCCGGCGCCGGCGGCAATGTGGGCACGGAGATGGTCGCCAAGGCGGACCCGGACGGCCACACGCTGCTGATGGGCACGATCGGCACGGCCAGCATCAACCAGTTCCTTTATCCCCGCCTGCCCTTCGATCCGCAGCGCGACTTCGCCTCGATCGCGCTGATCAACCAGGTGACCAATGCGGTGGTGGTGCATCCGAGCGTCCAGGCGCAGAGCTTCCAGGAGCTTCTGGCCCTGGCCCGCCGCCAGCCCGGGCGCCTCAACTACGCCACGCCGGGCAATGGCACCTCGGGCCATATGTCGGGCGAATACCTGAAGTTCCGCACGCAGACCGACATCAACCATGTGCCCTATCGCGGCACGGGCGCCTTGATTCCGGACCTGTTGGGCGGCCGCGTCGAGATCGCGGTGGACAACCTGCCGGCCTATATCCCGCACATCCGCGAGGGGCGGCTGCGCATCCTGGCGGTGACGAGCCGCGAGCGCTGGTTCGCCGTGCCGGACGCGCCGACGGTGCAGGAATCCGGCGTGCCGAGCTTCGAGGCGGTGGCCTGGTTCGGCCTGCAGGCGCCGGCCCGGACGCCGCGCGCCGCGCTGGACCGGCTGACGGCGGCCTGCCTGGAAATCTGCGCCGAGCCCGCAACCATCGCCCGCTTCCGCGAGTTGGGCGCCATGGCCTCGCCCCTGGATGGCCCGGCCTTCGACCGCTTCATCGCCGCCGAGAACGACAAGTGGCGCGAGGTGGTGCGCGTCGCTAACATCAAGCTGGAATAGCCGGAGAATATGCATGGCCGCCGAGGAACCGCTGAGCCCGTATCTCGTCGTCGCGGATGCCAAGGCGGCCATCGCCTTCTACCAGGCCGCCTTCGGGGCCGAGGAACTGTTCCGGCTGCTGGATCGCAAGACCGGCCGCATCGGCCATGCCGAGTTGCGCGTGCAGGGCGCGCTGCTGATGCTGGCCGATTCCTTCCCGGAATACGGCACGCGCACGCCGGCGGATCTGGGCGGCACGCCCGTGCGGCTCTCGCTCACGGTGCCCGATGTGGATGCGGCGGCGGCCCGCGCCGAGGCGGCCGGCGCCACCATCACCCGCCCGCCGACCGATGAGTTCTACGGCGCCCGCTCGGCCAACATCACGGACCCGTTCGGCCATAGCTGGATGCTGACGCACACCATCGAAGCGGTGACGCCCGAGGAGATGCAGCGCCGTTGGGATGCGATGAGTGCGTAAGGGCGTGCGCGCTCAACACGCGTCGGCTCGGCACGACTCAAAAAATCAGCGATGCGTCCGGAGAATCCGCGCCGGATAGGCGCGGCGCAAAGCTTCAGCTTTGCGAAGCCAAGCGCGCGGAGCGCGCGCCCGGCGTCTGAGGGCATCAAAAAGACCCGCTACGAATCTGGCCTTCAGGCCAGCTTCGAAGCGATCCAGTCCTTCATCTGGCCCTTGGGCATGGCGCCGACCTTGGTGTCCACCGGCTTGCCGTCCTGGAACAGGATCATCGTCGGGATGCCGCGCACCGAGTAGGTGTTGGGCGTCATCGGGTTGTCGTCGATGTTGACCTTGGCGACGGTCAGCTTGCCTTTGTACTCGGTGGCGATCTCGTCGAGGATCGGCGCCACCATGCGGCAGGGGCCGCACCATTCGGCCCAGAAATCCACGAGCACGGCGCCCTTGGCCTCCAGCACGTCGGTCTTGAAGGTCTCGTCGGTCACGGCCTTGGTCACGTCGCTCATGGGGGGCCTCCTCCAGAATCAGGTCTCGTTAAGGTTGTATCGCCGGCGGTCCAGGTCAAGCGGCCCCGGACCCGTCCCCTGGGGCCGGCGCATGCGCGTCCAGCAGGGCGTCGGGCAGGGGCATGACCTGGGCGCCATAGGTCCAGACCAGGCTGCAATCCACCGGGCGGCCGGGAAAGGCAAGACGCAGCACGGCGCGATAGGCGGCCATCTGGCGCAGATAGGCGGGTGGGGCGGCCTCGGCCAGGGTCGGCGGGGGGCGGTTGCTCTTGAAGTCGAGCAGGGTGATGCGGTCGGGCGTGATGAGCAGCCGGTCCACCTGGCCCAGGATGAGGCGCTCCCCCACGCGGCCGGCGAGGGGGGCCTCTGCCAGGCTTCCCGGCGCGAAGGCCGCGGCGATGGCGGGGTGGGCCATGACGCCCAGCGCCTCGGCCAGGATCTCGGCCTGCTGGATGGCGTCCAGCCCATGGCCGGGGCGGGCCAGGAATGCGCGGCCGGCGGGCTCACGCGCTTCGGGCGGCAGCTCGGGCAGGGATTGCAGCAGGGCGTGGATGAGGTTGCCGCGCCGGAAGCGCCGGCCGAGCGGGTCGCCCGGGGCATGCGGGGCGGCGGCCGGCACCTCGGCCTCCTGGTCCTCCATGTGGGAGGGGGTGGCGACGCCTGGCGTGGCGATGGCGGTGGCGGGGATGCGGGCCCAGGCGGGCAAGGCGAGCGCGGCGGCCCCGGCGGCGCGGCGCGGTTCCGCCCGGCGCGGATCGGTCTGGGGCGAGGCGAGGGACAGGACCGGGCCAGGGGCGAAGCCATCCGCGTCGCCGCCCCACGCGGTGGGGTCGAAGTCGCGCTCCACCACGCCCTCCAGCCGCGCGAAGCCGGCCTTGATCTTCTCGTACCAGCAGCCTGGCGCGGGGCCCTTGCTGCCATGCCAGCCGCAGATGATCAGCCGGTCCTCGGCGCGGGTGAGCGCCACGTAGAGCAGGCGGTTGGCTTCCTCGGCCTCCAGCGCCGCCTGGCGGGCCTCGGCCTCGGCATAGGCGGGGGCGTTGAAGCCGGTGCGCCTGGGCGCCCAGAGGGGGAGGTCCTCCGGCGTCCAGCGCAGGCCGGATTTCTGCGGCGGGATGGCGGCGGTGTCGGGCAGGATGACGATGGGCGCCTCCAGCCCCTTCGCGCCATGCACGGTCATCACGCGCACCATGTCCGCGCTGGCATCCGCCTCGCGCTTCACGGTCGCGCTGGAGCGGCGGAGCCAGTGCAGGAAGCCCTGGAGAGAGGCCGGATGCGCGCGCTCATGCGCCATGGCGGCGGTCAGCAGCTCGTCCAGCGGGTCGGCGGCATCGGGGCCGAGGCGCGCCAGCAGCCGGGCGCGGCCGCCGCGCTCGCCCAGGATTTCCGCGATCAGCGCATGGGCGGGCAGGTGGTCGGCGCGGGCGGTCAGCGCCGCAAAGAGATCCGCGGCGCGGCCGATGGCGGTGTCGGCGCCGCGCTCGGCCATCAGGCGGGCATGCAGCGTGCCGGGGCGGTTCCAGGCGAGGGTGAAGAGGTCCTCCTCCTCCAGCCCGAAGATCGGCGATTTCAGCGCGGCGGCGAGCTGCAATTCGTCCTGCGGCAGCAGGATGGCGTCGAGCGTGGCCAGCACGTCCTGCACCGCGATCTGCTCGACCAGCACCATGCGGTCCACGCCGCCCACCGGCACGCCCCGCTCCTTCAGCGCGCGGACCAGCAGCCCGAGGAAGGCGTTGCGGCGGCGGACCAGCACGAGGATGTCCCGCGCGCGGATCGGGCGGCCTTCCGCCGGGTCGGCTTCGCAGCGCGAGTCGAGGCGGCCATGCGCGATCATATGCGCGATGCGCGCGGCCAGCGTGGCGGCGAGGCGCGCATCGGCGCCGGTCTCGGCCATCGGCGCTTCGGGCACCGCCCAGGCGGGCGGGTCCTCGGCCTTGGCCTGGGATTGCAGCGGCCAGAGCTCGACCATCCCCGCCGCGCCGGCGCGGTCGGGCAAATGGCGCAGGGTCTGGCCGGGCGCGACGACGCCCTCCCGCGCCGGACCTTCCGCGAAGACGGCATCCACCAAGGCGAGGACGGGCGGGGCGGAGCGGAAGGAGACTTCGAGCGGGACCGCGCGGAATTCCTGCCCGGCGGCGGTGACGGCGGCACGGAACTCGGCCTCGGCGCGCGGCAGGCCGCCGGCATCGGCGCCCTGGAATCCGTAGATGGATTGCTTGATGTCGCCCACCGCGAAGACGGTGCGCGGCGCCTCGTTCGCGTGGGTGCCGCGCCCGGCGAAGAACTCGCCGGAAAGGGCACGGGCGATGGCCCATTGCTCCGGATTGCTGTCCTGCGCCTCGTCCAGGAGGATGTGATCCAGGCCGCCATCCAGCTTGAACAGCACCCAGGCGGCGCCGGGGTCGTCCAGCAGCTTGCGCGCGGCCTGGATCAGATCGTCATAGTCGAGCCGGCCCATGCGCTGCTTGGCGGCGGCGAAGCGGCGCAGCACGGGGATGCCGAGCACGAGGGCGGCCTCGGTCGAGCGCAGCAGGGCCAGCGCCTCGCCGCGCGCGCGCGCCTCCAGCAGGCGCTCGCCCTCGCGCTCGCAGACCGCCTGGATGAAGGCCTGTTCATCGCCGGTCGCCTTGCTGGCGAAGCTTTTCCTGATCGTGCCCTCGGTGGTGATGAAGACCCGGGTCCAGTCGTCCAGTGCGGCCTCGCGGGCGACCTGGTCCAGGGCAAGCCAGGCCTTCATGGGCGTGCCGAGCTTCCCATCGGCCTTGCCGCCGAGCACGAGGCGCGCGGCTGCGCGGGCGAGGGCGCGTTCATCAGCCGGCGTCGCCGCCTCGCGCAGCAGTTCCCCCTCATCCGCCTCGGGGTCGAGGCCGAGGCGCTGCGCGATCTCCGCCACCAGCATCGGCAACCCGCCCAGCGCCCCCAGGCCCGCTTGCAGCATGGGTTCGGAGTGCCGCAACTCGCTCATCACCTGGCCGAGGCCGGCGGCGTTGCTGAGGGCCGCCAGCCGCTCCAGCGCGGGGCTTTGCGGCAGCTCCGCCTCCCGCGCGCCGGCGAGCTGGGCATTGGCGTCGAGCTCCTCCAGCACGGCGAAGCCCGGCGGCAGGCCGGCTTCCAGCGCGAAGCCGCGCAGCAGGGATTGCGCGAAGCTGTGGAGCGTGGCGATCCGCATGCCGCCGGGCAATTCCAGCACGGCGGCGAAGCCGGCGCGGGCGCGGGCGATCTCCTCGCCCGTCGGCGGCTTGCCGAGCAGGGCCCGCAGCTCGGCGTCCAGATCGGCGGGCGTGGCCACGGCCCAGCGGCCCAGGCGGGCGTTGAGGCGCGTGGCCATCTCCGCCGCCGCCGCCTTGGTGAAGGTGAGGCAGAGCAGGCGCTCCGGCCGCGCGCCGCCCAGCATCAGGCGCAGCAGCCGGTCGGTCAGCAGCTTGGTCTTGCCCGAGCCGGCCGAGGCGGTGACGAAGGCCGAGACGGCGGGGTCCGACGCCCGGGACTGGCTCGCCTGGGCAATGTCGCGCGGAGAGGTCATGCGCCCTCCTCCGCCTCGGCCGACCATTCGGCGGTGCGGGCCAGATGCTGGAAGCCGATGGCGGCGCGGCGGCGCGGATGCGGATGGGCGAGGAAGGCGGCCTCGCCCAGCAGGAAGCGATCCGCCAGCGCTTGGAGGGCGGCGGCGGCCTCGGCGATGCTGCCGGGCAGGTCATCGAGCTTC
Source organism: Roseococcus sp. SDR (assembly GCF_019083995.1). Classification (GTDB taxonomy): domain Bacteria; phylum Pseudomonadota; class Alphaproteobacteria; order Acetobacterales; family Acetobacteraceae; genus Roseococcus. The sequence goes on along the minus strand of NZ_JAHRCU010000006.1, from coordinate 231,339 downwards.
AGGGGCTTCACCTCGCCCGGCTGGTCGGCGCCGGTGAGGCGCCAGTATTCCAGCGCGGTGACGGTGGCGGCGGGCACGCCCTCGAAGGCGCCCTGCTCGGCCAGCCAGGCCTCCAGCGGCAATTGCGGCGCGGTGCCGGCCTCCACATCGCCCTTCGAGGGCACGCTGCCGGTCTTGTAGTCGAGGATGCGCAGCGTGCCGTCGCGCCTCCGGTCCACGCGGTCGGCGCGGGCTTCGAGCGTGATGCTGCCGCCCGGGCGGCGCAGCGTCGCGCTGGCCGTCACCTCCGCCCAGCTGGCGAGGAGCTGGCCGCGCTGCTCCGCCTCCAGCCCGCGGATGAAGCGGCCGATGCGGTGCAGGCGGGGCGTCCAGAGCGCGGCCACGGCCGGGCGCAGCGCGGCGCGCTCCAGGGCCCGTTCCGCGGCCGCCTCCCAGAGCGGCGCGGCCGCGTCCTCGCCGGGCCAGGCCTGGGGCAGGCTCGCCAGGAAGCGATGGATCGCGGCATGGACGAGGTTGCCGTAATCGGCCACGCCCGGCTCCTGCTCCAACGGGTCGAGCTGGGAGAGGCCCAGGATGCGGCGCGCGTAGAACGCATAGGGGTCGGCGATGAGTGTCGCCACGTCGCTGACGGTGATCCGGTCGGGGCGGGCGGCCAGCGGCGGGCGGGGCGCGGGGCGCGGCCAGGGGCGGATCGCGGCGGGCTCGTCCAGCAGCCGCGCCCATTCGGCGCAGGGCTCGGGCGTCAGCCGCAGGCCGGACTGGCCTTGGAGAAACACGTCCAGCCGGGTCAGCCAGCGCGCCGGCACGGCCGGGCTGCCGCCGCGCCGCGCGGCGCGCGACAGCACGGCGCGGCGCGAGCCGGCGGCGGTGAGCAGGAAATCCGCCGCCACGCGGCCGATCCGCAATTCGGGCGAGGGCAGGCCGAAATCCCGCCGCATGGGGCGGCTCATCCAGGGGCCGGGGTCGCTCGCCTGGGGCCAGATGGTCTCATCCAGGGCGCCCAATACCACCAGGTCGAAATCCAGCAGCCGCGCTTCCAGCAGGCCGAGGATTTCCACCTGGGGGTGCGCCGCATCGCTGCGTCCGCGTGAGATGCGGGCGGCCTGGGTGGTGCCCTGCGCGAGGCTGGCCTCGAAAAGCCCCGGCCAATCGGCGGGCGCGATGGGCGGCATCGCTGCCATGGCCGGCGCCAGGGCGGCCAGGTGCCGGGCCAGCGCCTCGCCCTCGGCCTGGGCATAGAGGCGCAACCCGCCCGGCAGGCTGGGCGTGGAGGCCAGCGCCTCGGCGGCGGCGAGATGCTCCGAGAGCAGGTCGGCCGGCGGCCGCGCGGGCGATGGCGGGAGCGAGGTGAAGGGGCCGAGTGCCGCCTCCAGCGCATCCAGCAGTTCCGCGAGGCGCGGCTCGGGTGCGCGCAGGCCAGCGATGGCGGCGCGCAGCCCGGCCAGGCCCGGCCCGGGCGAGGGGCCGCGCAGCGCCACGCGCTCCAGCGCCTGGGTGGCGGCGAGCCAATCGGCCCGCTCCATGCCCCCCGCGCAAAGCGGGTGCTTCAGCACCGAGAGCAGCGCCACCGGCCCGCATTCCCCCGCCGCCAGATGCGCGATCAGCCTGAGGAAGGCGCCGGGCGGCGTATCGGACAGCGGCTGGCCGGCGCTGTCATCGGCCAGGATGCCATGGCGCGGCAATTCGGCGGCGACGCGGCGCGCCAGGTCGCGGTCCGGCGTCACCAGCGCGGCGCGCGCGCCGGGCACCTCCAGCGCGCCGCGCAAGGTGAGCGCGATGGCGGCGGCCTCATGCTGCGCGTCACTCGCCTCGATCCGGCTGAGGCGGGTGAGCGCAGCCTGCCAGCGCGCGGGCTCCGGCCGTTGCCAGGGTTCGAGATGGCCGGCGGGCAGCATCGCGACACCCAGCAATTCGGACATGCCATCCGGCCCGGCTTCCACCCAGGGCGCGGCATCGGCGAGGCTCGCGCCCATGCGGTCGAGCATGTTCCGCTGGCCGGCATAGGGGTGGGTCGGCGCGTCGCGCAGCGCCTCCCAGGGGAGGGCCGCGGTGGCGGGATCCTCGCCGGGGATCACCACGAAGCCCTGCGGCAGGCGCGTGGCGATGACGCGCAACAGGTCCGCCGCCGCCGGCACGGTGCCGCCCATGCCGATGCCGGCGGCGATCACCGCGCCCTCGGGCGGCGCTTCCTCCCAGGCGACGCGCTGGGCGCGGAGCGCCAGGACGCGCCGCACGCCGATATCGAGCAAGCCCTGCCCGGTCAGCCAGAGCTGCCATTCCTGCACGATGCCGCGCAGGAAGGTGGTGGTGATCTGCCAATGGACGGCCAGCGATTCCGGGGCCAGCGCCTCCAGCCGCTCCAGCCAGCGATGGCCGAGCAGTTCCGGGTCATCGGGGATGATCTCCGCCTCTTCGAGGGCGATCTCGTCCAGCAGCTTGCCCAGTTCCATGCCCAGCGCCCAGGCATGCTCGGCGCTGGCGGGGCCGCCCATCTCGCGCGGGAGCCGGCTCGCGAAGCCGGCCAGCACGGCCTGGCGGCGCAGCGGATCCACGGCGGGGGGCAGGCGCAGCAAAGCGGGCAGGGCCAGCTCGTCGGCATCCTCGGTCGAGAGGCCCGCCAGCGCGCGCATGCGCGGCAGCAGGAGCGCCGGCGTATCGGCGGCGCGGAGGAAGGCCGCCTGGAGCGCGCGGGCGGCGCGGCGGGTGGGCAGCAGGATGGTGGCGGCGGCCAGTGCCTCGCCCGCGCCGAGCCGCGCCAGCGTGCCGCGCGTCAGCGCGGGCAGGAAGGCCTGGTCGGGCGGGATGGCGAAGAGCTTCAAAGCCAGTGGCTCGAGGGGCCCTCGCGCAGCCGCCGCTCGGTGCGGGTGAGGTCGCCCGGGGTGGAGAGATGGAACCAGGCACCGTCATGCACCAGACCGAACAGGCGCCCGGCCTCGATGGCGCGGTCATAGCAGCGGTTCAGGCTGAAGCGGCCCTCGGGCTCCGGCGCCACCAGCGCAGGCGCCATGACCTGCACGCCGCCGAAGAGATAGGGCGCGATCTGGTTGGGCGCGGGGCGGCTGAGGCGGCCTTCCGCATCCAGGAAGAAATCGCCGCGCCCCACCTCGCCCTCGATGCGTGAGGTGCGGATCAGCAGCAGCAGCGCATCCATCCGCGCGGGGTCGAAATGGCGGTCGAGCAGGGTGAGGGCGGGCGTCGGGCCGTCCAGCCAATAGGCGTCGCCATTCACCACCGCGAAGGGGGCCTCGCCCAGGCGCGGCAGGGCGCGGCGGATGCCGCCGCCGGTCTCGAGCAATTCCGGCTCGAGCTGCAGGCCGATCCGCGGTGGGGTGCCCTCCCGCGCCGCGACGGCGGCCGCCACCTTCTCCGCGCACCAATGGGCGTTCACGACCACCTCCTCCACGCCCGCCATGGCGAGGCGGTCCAGCGCGTGGTCGAGCAGGGAGCGGCCGAGCAGGGGCAGCAGCGGCTTGGCCGTCTCCGCCGTCAGCGGCCGCATCCGCTGGCCGAGGCCGGCGGCCAGCACCATGCCCTTTTCCAGCCTGGGCTTCATCATGCCGGGTTGCCCCGGCGCTCGGGCGGCACATGCGCGTCGAGGAAGCGGGCCAGCGGCAGCGTCGCCGGATGCGCCAGCGCGCGGCCCAGCAGCGCCCAGCAGCGTGGGCCGTGCCGGAGGTAATGCGGCTTGCCGTCCCGCCGGTCGAGCCGGACCCAGAGCGCCGCCACCCGCAGATGCCGCTGCGCCGCATGCACCGCCATGGCGGCGCGGAAGCCCTCGGCGTCGAGCTCCGGCCGCTGGGCGAGATAGGCGCTGACCACCGCCTCGCGCAGCGCCGGATCCACATCCCGCCGGGCGTCCTCGACCAGCGAGACCACGTCATAGGCGGGGTGGCCGGTGGCCGCGTCCTGGAAGTCGATCACCGCCATGCCGCGTGGCGTGGGGATGAGATTGGCCGGGAAATAGTCGCGATGGACGAAGCCCTGGCCGGGGAAGGGGGCGAGCATGGCGGCCAGCGCGGCGGCGAGGCCCTGGCGCGTCTCATCCGCGCAGGGGGCGCCGAAGACGGCGGGCCACCACCAGTCGCAGAAGGTGGCCTGCGTCGCGCGGATCATCGCGGGCGCGTCCCAGGCCGGCAGGCCTTCGGGCGGCGGGCTGGCGTGCAGCGTGACCAGGCTGCGCGCCGCGTCGAAATAGAGCGGCGCGGGCTCGGCGCCGCGATCCAGCGCGGTCGCCATGCTGGCCTCGCCCAGATCCTGGACGAGCGCGGTGTTGGTCGCGGGCTCCACGCCGATCACACCGGGGGCTGGCACGCCCAGCGCCTCCAGATGGCGGGCCACGCGGAGAAAGGCGTCGAGATATTCGGCGGAGGGCGTGCGCATCAACAGTGCCGGGCGTGGGCCGCCGGAGAGGCGGGTGTAGTGCTTGCTGGCATCGGCCTGCAGCACCTCCTGCCGGGCGGTGGCGTAGCCATGGGCTTCGAGCAGCGTCACAGGCGGTCCTCCCATCCCGTCAGCCGGGCATGGCGCGCATCTTCGGAACGGCCCGGCGTGAGCTGAACGCGCAAGGCGCCGGATGGTGTCAGGCGGCCGAGCCGCTCGGGCCATTCCACCAGCACGATCCCGGCCCGCGCCTCGTCCCAGCCCAGCTCCAGCAGGCCATCGGGGCCGGTGAGGCGGTAGAGGTCGAAATGATGCGCCGCCGTGCCGCCGGGCAGGTCGTAGCTCTGCACCAGGGTGAAGGTGGGGCTGGGCACCTCCAGCGCCGGGTCTTGCGCGGCGGCGCGCAGAAAGGCGCGGGCGAGGGCGGATTTCCCCGCACCCAGCGGGCCTTCCAGCAGCACCGCATCGCCGGCGCGGGCGAGCGCGGCCAGGCGGGCAGCCAAGGCCTCGGTCGCCGTCAGATTGTCCAGGGTGATCTCCATGCCTGCCCATCTTGCCGGGCGGCCGCGAGTCCCGCAAAGGCGGAAGACTGGACGCACCCGGCAAAGCAAGGCATGGCCCTGGCATGAGCGAGATGATCGAAACCGACGTGGCCATCATCGGCGCGGGGCCCTGCGGCCTCTTCGCCGTCTTCGAATGCGGCATGCTGAAGATGCGCAGCGTGGTGGTGGACACGCTGGAGGAGATCGGCGGCCAATGCGCCGCGCTCTATCCCGAGAAACCCATCTTCGACATCCCGGCGCATCCGCAGATCGCGGGTGCGGCGCTGATCGAGCGGCTCGCCGAGCAGGCCGCGCCCTTCCACCCGCGCTTCCTGCTGAACCAGCGCGTGGAAGGGCTGGCGCAGACGGAGGGCGGCTTCACGCTCACCACCAGCCTGGGCAACCAGGTTCGCGCCAAGGCGGTGATCATCGCCGCCGGCGCCGGCGCCTTCGGCCCCAACCGCCCGCCGCTGGAGGGCCTGCCCGGCTACGAGGCGAGCGGCGCCGTGCGCTACATGGTGACCCGCCGGGAAGAGTTCCGCGGCAAGCGCGTGGTGATCGCGGGCGGGGGCGACAGCGCGGTGGATTGGGCGCTGAGCCTGAAGGACGTGGCCGAGAAGGTCATCGTCGTCCATCGCCGCCCCAAATTCCGCGCGGCGCCCGAGACCGCCGCCCAGCTCGAAGCGGCCGCCGCGCGCGGCGAGGTGGAGATGGCCATCCCCTATCAGCTGCACGCGCTGGAGGGGGATGGCGCGAAGCTCGACACCGTCGTGCTGGCGACGCTGAAGGGCGAGGAGATGCGCGTCCCGGCCGATCACCTGCTGGCCTTCTTCGGCCTTTCGATGGAGCTCGGCCCCATCGCGGATTGGGGGCTGGGGCTGGAGCGCAGCCATATCGCCGTCACGCCCGCGACCTGCGAGACGAATATCCCCGGCATCCATGCCATCGGCGACATGGCGACCTATCCGGGCAAGCTGAAGCTCATCCTGCAGGGCTTCTCCGAGGCGGCGATGGCGGCGCATGCCATCCACCCCCGCGTCTTCCCCGGCGAGGCGCTGCATTTCGAGTATTCGACCAGCAAGGGCGTGCCGGCGTGACCTCGTCCGATGACCGGAAGGCGCAGCCTGAAGGTCTGAATCGGCCGGGCAACACGTCCGATGACCGGAAGGCGCAGCCTGAAGGTCTGAATCGGCCGAGCAACACGTCCGATGACCGGAAGGCGCAGCCTGAAGGTCTGAATCGGCCGGGCAACACGTCCGATGACCGGAAGGCGCAGCCTGAAGGTCTGAATCGACCGGGCAACGCGCACCCGGACGCCGACCGCTTCAGCGCCGAGGACCCGCGCCGCTTCGCCCCCGCCGCCGCCCGCAACCGCGAGCCGCTGCTGGAGGTGCTGCGGGGCATCCTTCCCGTTCAGGGGCTGGTGCTGGAGGTCGCCTCCGGCACGGGTGAGCACGCCGTCCACATCGCATCGGCCCTGCCCGGCCTGACCTGGCAGCCGAGCGACCCCTCGGAGGAGGCGCGGCGGAGCATCGATGCCTGGGCCGCGGGGCATGCCAATATCCGCCCGGCGCTGGCGCTGGATGCGGGCACCTGGCCCTGGCCGATCGCGGCCGCGGATGCGGTGCTCTGCGTGAACATGATCCATATCGCGCCCTGGGCGGCGGGGCTTGGGCTGCTGCGTGGCGCCGCCGCCCTGCTGCCGCCGGGCGCGCCGTTGGTGCTCTACGGGCCCTACATCCGGGAGGGCGTGCCGACGGCGCCGAGCAACCTGGATTTCGACGCGAGCCTGAGATCGCGCAACCCGGAATGGGGGCTGCGGCGGCTGGAGGATGTGGCCGAGGCGGCCACGGGGTTCGCACTGACGCAGGTGATCGAGATGCCGGCGAACAACCTGACCGTGGTGTTGCGCCGCCAAGCGTGATTCGCCCATCTCGCTCGTCTCACTCTGCGGGCAATCTTGAAGTGATCTCTAAGCTCTGCCTCAAGTCGCCAAAAGTGTATCTTCAAAAGAGACAATATTCTTCTTTTTGATGCAAAGCCCATTCTTAATCCAAAAATCGCGTCAAATCAGGATTGCACAACCCAGGATGGTTTTGCATGGTGAGTGAGCCCTGGGGGGGGCTTACTCATGTTTATTCAAGCGAATGTCTCGTTTTCCGCGTCCTGGGGGACCGGTCTGATTGGCCAGATGCGTGTCGGCAATGACGCGCAGGCACTCAATAATTGGACGATCGCCTTCGACGTCCCGTTCCAGATCGTGAACCTCTGGGACGCGACGATCCTGAGTGCCGTCAGCCTCGGCAATGGCGTGATCCGCTACACGGTCGGCAGCGCCGGCTGGAATGCCACGGTGCCGCCGGGGGGCGGCGTCAGCTTCGGCTTCGAGGGGCGGGCGGACGCCAACATCCAGGCGCAGCTCACCGGCATCACCTTCGGCACGACGGAGACGCTCGCCACGCCGCCGGCCGTGACCATCAGCGATGCCGTATTGCTCGAGGGCGCTTCCGGCACGAAGGAGATGGTCTTCACCATCGCCCTCTCGAAGCCGGCCACCGAGACCGTCACCATCCCCTGGTCCACCCAGGACGGCACGGCGCTGGCCGGCAGCGACTACCAGGCCGCCTCGGGCAGCGTGACTTTCGCGCCGGGTGAGACCAGCAAGACCATCTCCGTCATCATCCTGGGCGATGCGGCGGTGGAGGCGAACGAGACCTTCGGCGTGGTCCTGGGTGCGCCCGCGGGCGCGACCCTGGCGGATGGCATGGCGCTGGGCACCATCCAGAACGACGACGTGCTTCCGACCCTCTCCATTGCCGATGCACAGGTGGCGGAGGGGAATGCGGGGACGAAGCTCATGGTCTTCACCGTGACGCTTTCCGCCGCCGCCGCTGGCCCGGTGACGGTGGCCTACACCACGCGCGACGGCACGGCGCTGGCGGGCAGCGACTACACCGCGCAGAGCGGCAGCCTCAGCTTCGCCGCCGGCGAGACGAGCAGGACCATCGCCGTCGAGATCCGTGGCGATACGGTGGATGAGATCGACGAGAGCTTCGAGATCGCGCTCAGCGGCCTGACGGCCGCCAGCTTCGCGCGCTCCAGCGCCATCGGCCTCATCGCGAATGACGACGCGCCGCCCGTGCTGAGCATCTCCAACGCCGAGGTGGTGGAGGGCAATTCCGGCACGCGCAACATCGTCTTCACCCTCAGCCTGAGCAAGGCGATCGCGCAGAGCGTGACCGCCAGCTTCGCCACGCAGGATGGCACGGCGCTCGCCGGGACCGACTATGTGGCGCAGAGCGGCAGCATCACCTTCGCCGCCGGCGAGACGAGCCGGACCATCTCCGTCGCCGTGAACGGCGATACGGCGATCGAGGCGGACGAGACCTTCGGCCTCGTCCTGAGCAATGTGGTCCGCGCGACGCTGGCCCCGGGTGGCGGCACCGGCACCATCCGCAATGACGACCTGCCGGCGGCCACGCTCGCCATCAGCGATGCGCAGGTGACGGAGGGCAATTCCGGCACGAAGCAGATGCTCTTCACCGTCACGCTGTCCCGCGCCCTGACCAACACGGCCTCCGTCACCTGGGCGACGCAGAATGGCACCGCGGTCTCCGGCAGCGACTACACGGCGGCGAGCGGCACGCTGAGCTTTGCGGCGGGCGAGGTGAGCAAGACCATCGCCGTCACGGTGCGCGGCGATGCGGTGGTGGAGGCGGATGAGACCTTCTCCGTCGTGCTCGGTACCGCCACTCGTGCCACCATCGCGGATGGCACGGCGCTCGGCGTCATCCTGAACGATGACGTGCCGCCCGCGCTCTCCATCAGCGATGCGCAGCTGTCCGAGGGCAATTCCGGCACGAAGCAGATGCTCTTCACCGTCACGCTCTCGCGCGCCGCGACCAGTGCCGTCTCGGTCACCTGGGGGACGCAGAACGGCACGGCGACGGCCGGCAGCGACTATACCGCGGCCAGCGGCACGCTCAGCTTCTCGGCCGGGCAGGTCAGCAAGACGATCGCGGTGACGCTGCGTGGCGATGCGGTGGTGGAGGCGGATGAAACCTTCACGCTGCTGCTCGGCACCGCGACGGGCGCCACCATCGCGGATGGCACGGGGCTCGGCACCATCCTGAACGATGACGTGGCGCCGCCCGCGCTCTCCATCAGCGATGCGCAGGTGACGGAGGGCGATGCGGGCACGAAGCAGATGCTCTTCACCGTCTCGCTCTCGCGCGCCGCCACCAGCGCCGTCGCGGTGAATTTCGCGACGCAGAACGGCACGGCGACGGCCGGGAGCGATTACGTCGCCACCACCGGCACGCTGAGCTTCGCCGCCGGCGAGACCAGCAAGACCATCGCCGTGACCGTGAACGGCGACACGGCGGTGGAGACGAATGAGAGCTTCAACCTGCTGCTCTCCGGCGCCAGCGGCGCGACCATCGCCGATGGCACGGGGGTGGGCACCATCAGCAATGACGACGTGCCGCCCAGCCTCACCGTCACCGATGCGCAGGTGACGGAGGGCGATGCCGGCACCAAGCAGCTCCTCTTCACGGTGGCACTTTCCCGCGCCGCCACCAGCGCCGTCGCGGTGAATTTCGCGACGCAGAACGGCACGGCAACGGCCGGCAGCGACTATGTGGCGACCAGCGGCACGCTGAGCTTCGCGGCGGGTGAGGTGAGCAGGACCATCGCCGTCACCCTCCATGGCGACACGGCGGTCGAGGCGGATGAAAGCTTCAACCTGCTGCTCTCAAATGCCGTCGGCGCCACCATCGCCGATGGTACGGGCGTCGGCACCCTCCTGAACGACGACGTCCTGCCGACGCTGTCCATCGGCGATGCGCAGATCACCGAGGGCAACTCCGGCACGGCGCAGATGCTCTTCACCGTCACGCTCTCCCGCGCCATGGGAAGCGCGGTGAGCGTGAACTGGGGCACGCAGAACGGCACGGCGACCGCCGGCAGCGATTATGTGGCCGGCAGCGGCACGCTGAATTTCGCCGCGGGCGAGACCAGCAAGACCATCGCCGTCGCGATCAACGGCGATGCGGTGGCCGAAGCGAATGAGGGTTTCAGCCTGCTGCTCTCCGCCGCCAATGGCGCGACCATCGCCGATGGCACCGCCACGGGCACCATCCTGAACGACGACGCCGCGGCCTCGGGCGATACGGCCAGCTTCCGCGTGACCAAAAGCTGGAATGGCGGCTTCCTGGCCGAGATCACCGTCGTCAACGACGCGACGCCGATCGAGGGCGGCTGGACGCTCGCCTTCGACGCGCCCTTCCAGATCAAGACCATCTGGAACGCCGAGATCGTCAGCCAGTCGGGCAGCCATTACGTCATCCGGAACGCGCCCTGGAACGGCAATCTCGGCCCCAATGGCACCGCCACCTTCGGCATTGACGTCGAGGGTGCGGGCGAGCCCGCGAATTACAGCGTGAACGGTGCGCCGCCGCCGCCCGTCCTGCCGGGGCTGAGCATCGGCGATGCCTTCCTCACGGAGGGCGACAGCGGCAGCGCGCTGATGAACTTCACCATCAGCCTCTCCGCCGCCGCGGCCGAGGCGGTCACGGTGCAATACGCCACGGCCAATGGCTCGGCGCTGGCGGGCCTCGACTACCAGGCGGCGAGCGGCAGCCTCACCTTTGCGCCGGGCGAGACCAGCAAGATCCTCTCCGTCGCGGTGCTGGGCGACACGCTGCGCGAGGGCGGCGAGAACTTCCTCGTGAACCTGACGGCGCCCGCCAGCCTGCGGCTGCTGGATGGCCAGGCCACCGGCACCATCCGCGACAATGACGCGCCGGCGCCCAGCCTGCCGCCGCCCGGCTGGTATTCGACCAGCGGCAACCAGATCGTCGATTCGACGGGCGAGACGGTGCGGCTGAAGGGCGTGAACTGGTTCGGCATGGAGGGGTATCTCGGCGTGCCGGACGGCCTCTATGCCCGCAACTGGCAGAGCATGATGGACCAGATGAAGGCCGTCGGCTTCGACACGATCCGCCTGCCCTTCAGCCTGGACAACATCCTGCCGGGCGCGATGCCGAACAACATCGTCTACAGCCTGAATCCGGATCTCCAGGGCCTGTCCGGCCTGCAGATCCTGGACAAGATCGTGGGCTATGCCGGCGATCTCGGCATGAAGATCATCCTCGACTGCCACCGCAGCAGCGAGGGCGCCGGGCCCAACGAGAACGGCCTCTGGTACGACCAGAATTTCTCCGAGGCGCAGTGGATCAGCGGCTGGCAGAACCTGGTGCAGCGCTACGTCAACGATTCCACCGTAATCGGCGTGGACCTGCAGAACGAACCCCATGCCGCCAGCTGGGCCGACTGGTCAGCGGCGGCGGAGCGCGCGGGCAATGCCATCCATGAGGTGAACCCGAACCTGCTCATCATCGTCGAGGGCGTGGGGGCCTATGAGGGCGACTACTACTGGTGGGGCGGGCAGCTCGAAGGTGTGCGGGACGATCCGGTGGTGCTGCAGCAGGCCAATAAGCTGGTCTATTCGCCGCATGACTATCCCTACACCGTCTATCCCAACCCCTGGCTCGACGGGCCCGGCTTCAAGGACAACCTGCCCAACGTCTTCCGCGAGCATTGGGGCTTCATCTACGAGGAGGGGATCGCGCCCATCTTCGTGGGCGAATTCGGCACGGAGCTGACCGACCCGCGTGACGCCGCCTGGCTGGACGAGATCGTGAAGTACATGAACGGGGATTTCGACACGGATGGCGTGGTGGACATCGCCGCCGGGCAGGAGGCGATGAGCTTCGCCTACTGGTCCTGGAACCCGAACTCCAGCTTCACGGGCGGCATCCTGCAGGATGACTGGACGAATGTGCACCAGCACAAGCTGGCCGCGATCGAACCGCTGCTGATCGGCTGAGGCGCGCCCAGCGCCTCAGAATTCCTCGGCGCGCAGGGCGCGGGCCAGGGCATCCAGCACGCCGTTGCAGAAGCGGGGCTCCTCGCCGCCGAAGAAGCCGTGCGCGACGTCCATGTATTCCTTGATGACGACGCGCGCGGGCGGGCCGCCCATGTCGCGCAGCTCGCCCGCCGCGGCGCGCAGGATGGCGCGCAGCACCGGATCGAGCCGGTTCATCGCCCAGCCCGAGGCAAGATGGGCCGCGATCAGCTGGTCGAGGTCATCGGTGTGGGTCGCCGCACCCCGCATGATGCGCGCGAAGAGGGGCACATCGGCTTCCTCCACCCGGCCATCCTCGAAGCCCTGCTGGCCGGGCGCGCTGCCCAGGCGGTGGCGGATGAACTGGTCCAGCACCGTCTCGATGTTCTCGCCCGATTGCTCGGTCTGGAAGAGCGCCTGCACGGCGGCGACGCGCGCGCCCGTGCGGGGCCGGCCGGGCGGCTTGGCCGCGGCCTTCACGCCAGGCCCCAGCGGCGGCGCAACGCCACCTGCATCAGCGCGGCCTGCGCGGCCTCGGCCCCCTTGTTGTGGCTGTCCTGCCGCGAGCGGGCGATGGCCTGCTCGATGGTATGGACGGTCAGCAGGCCGAAGCCGATGGCCGCACCCGTCTCGGTCGAGATGTTCATCACGCCGGAGCAGGCTTCGCGGCAGATATGGTCGTAATGGTCGGTCTCGCCGCGCACGACGCAGCCGAGCAGCACGAAGCCGTCCCAGCGGGGCTCCTCGTCATCCGCGTCCAGCGCCATGCGCAGCGTGGCGGGAAGCTCGAAGGCGCCGGCCACGTCCACCACCTCGAGCAGGCCGCCCGCTTCCGCCACCACGCGTTCCACGCCCTGGCGCATGCCGCCCACGATCTCGTCGTAATACGGCGCCTGGATCAGCAGGATGCGCACGGGCGCGCCGGGCACCTGCACCGTGTCGCGCTTGGGGCCATCAACAGTGCTCATTGATCTGCTCCGCAGATGGGGCTCATCAGCTCTCTCCCACGACGGGCCGCGTGGCGACGACGCGCAGGCCCCAGCCTTCCAGACCCACCAGCGGGCGCGGATGGTTGGAGAGGCGGATGATGTCGGTCAGGCCGAGATCCGCCAGGATCTGCGCGCCCACGCCATAGTCGCGCAGCTGCGGTGTCGCGTTGTTGTCGCGGCTGCGGCGCACATGTGTGCTGATGCCGTTCGTCCGGTAGTCCCGCAGGATGACGACGACGCCGCGGCCCTCGGCGGCGATCGCCTCCATCGCGCCATGCAGCTCGCGCACGCCGCGGCCGCCCACCATGTCATGCATCAGGTTGGCCGCATGCATGCGCGTCAGCACCGGCTCGGGCCCTGTGATGTCGCCCTTGATGAGCGCCACATGCTCGCCGCCCTCCAGCGTCGAGTTGTAGACGACGAGGCGCCAGTCGCCGCCCACCGCATGCGCGATCTCGCCCTCCTCCACGCGCTGCACCAGGCGCTCGGTGCGGCGGCGATGGGCGATCAGGTCGGCGATGGTGCCAAGCTTGAGGCCATGCATCTGCGCGAAGGAGACGAGGTCCGGCAGGCGGGCCATCGTGCCGTCGTCGTTCATGATCTCGCAGATCACGCCGGCCGGGTTGAGGCCCGCCAGGCGCGCGAAATCCACCGCCGCCTCGGTGTGGCCGGCGCGGATCAGCGTGCCGCCCTCGCGCGCCACCAGCGGGAAGACATGGCCCGGTGTCACGATGTGCTCGCGCCCCAGCTCCGGGTTGATGGCGACGGCGACGGTGCGCGCGCGATCGGCCGCCGAGATGCCGGTGGTCACCCCGTCCCGCGCCTCGATGCTGACTGTGAAGGCCGTCTGGTGGCGCGTGCCGTTGGACTGCGCCATGAGCGGCAGCGCCAGCTGCTCAACCCGCTGGCGCGTCATGGCGAGGCAGATCAGGCCGCGGGCGAAGCGGGCCATGAAGTTGATGGCGTCCGGCGTCGCGAACTGCGCGGGGATGACGAGGTCTCCCTCATTCTCGCGGTCCTCGTCATCCACCAGGATGAACATCTTGCCGCGCCGGGCTTCTTCCAGAAGCTCCTCGGTGGGGGTGATGAACTCGTGATAGCTTGTGGTCTTGGTCTGGACGCTCACGCGCGAAACTCCATCAGCCGAGCGACGTAGCGCGCCAGGGTGTCGATCTCGATATTCACCGCATCGCCGGGCTGCAGCGTGCCGAAGCTGGTGACCGCGGCGGTGTGGGGGATGATGTTGACCCCGAAGCCCTCCGCGTCAACCTCGTTGACCGTCAGCGAGACGCCATCAATCGCCACGCTTCCCTTGACCGCGATGTATTTCGCGATGTCCCGAGGCACTCCGAAGCGCCAGCGGACCGAGGCGTTCTCGGGCGTCGCCGAGAGCACGCGGCCCACGCCGTCCACATGGCCGGAGACGAGGTGGCCGCCCAGCTCATCGCCCAGCTTCAGGCTGCGCTCCAGGTTCACGCGCCCGCCGGTGCGCCATTGACCCATGGTGGTGCGCGCCAGCGTCTCGGCGCTCGCATCGACCGCGAAGCTGTCGGCGTTCAGCTCCACGGCGGTCAGGCAGATGCCGGAGCAGGCGATCGAGCAGCCGAGCGCGGCGCCGGCCAGGAATTCGGGCGCCACGCCGATGACGAGGCGCATGTCGTGCCCCTGGCCGATCGGCTGCACCTCGCGCAGCGTGCCGAGCGCCGTGATGATTCCGGTGAACATGCGCCTACTCCTTCACGAACTCGCTCATCACATCCTCGCCCACCGCCTGGCTCGCCACGCGGCGGAAGCGCGGCATGGCGGACAGCGCCGCCACACCCAGCGGGCCGGTGCTGGGCCAGCCCTCGGCCCCCATCACGCCAGGGGCATGGAACCAGACGAGCCGGTCCACAAGCCCCGCCCGGAGCAACCCGGCTGCGAGGCCCGCGCCGCCCTCGGCCATCACACGGGTCACGCCGCGGGCGGCCAGCGCCGCGAGCATGGGGCGCGGCAGGAGCCCGCCGCCAGCCGCACGGCGGATGGTCACCACCTCCACCCCAGCGCCGATATAGGGCGCCAGCGCGGAAGGGCGATGCCCTGCGCCGGTCAAAAGCCAGGTGGGGTGTCGGCCCGCTTCCCGCACCAGGCGGGCCGAGGGCGGCGTGCGCAGCCGGGCATCGGCGATGACGCGCAGCATGGGCACGGGGTCCATGCCGGGGATGCGGCAGGTGAGGTCCGGGTCATCGGCCAGGACAGTGCCGCTGCCCACCAGCACCGCGTCATGCCGGGCGCGCAGCGCATGCACGGCGCGGCGGGATTCGGCGCCGGTGATCCAGCGGCTCTCGCCCGTCTGGGTCGCGATGCGGCCATCCAGCGTGGCGGCGAGCTTCAGCGTGACCAGCGGCAGGCCCTGGGTGATGCGCCGGATGAAGCCGGCATTGAGCGCCGCGGCCTCCGCCCCCAGCAGCCCTTCCTCGACCGTGATGCCAGCCGCGCGCAGCCGGGCGAAGCCGCGCCCATCCACCCGCGCATCTGGGTCGCGCAGCGCCACCACCACGCGCGAGACGCCGGCGCGGATCAGTGCGTCGCAGCAGGGCGGCGTGCGGCCGTGGTGCGAGCAGGGCTCGAGCGTGACATAGGCCGTCGCCCCCCGCGCCGCTTCGCCCGCGCGGTCCAGCGCCTGGGTTTCGGCATGGGGGCGGCCGCCGGGCTGGGTCCAGCCGCGGCCCACCACCTGCCCGTCCTTCACCAGCACGCAGCCGACTGCAGGGTTGGGCCAGGTATTGCCCAGGCCGCGCGCCGCCAGTTGCAGCGCCGCGCGCATATGGGCCGCGTCATCCGGCATCAGGGGGCGTCCAGGCCGCCCAGAAAGGCCTGGAAATCCTTGGCCTCGGAGAAATTCTGATAGACCGAGGCGAAGCGCACATAGGCCACCTGGTCCACGCCCTTCAGCGTGTCCATCACCATCTCACCAATGCGGCGGGAGGGGATCTCGGCTTCTGTCTCCATCTCGAGGCGGCGCTGGATCCCATTCAGGATTCGCTCGATCCGCTCGTCATCCACCGGGCGCTTGCGGCAGGCGATCTTCAGCGACTTGGCGAGCTTGTCACGGTCGAAGGGCACGCGGCGGCCATCGGATTTCAGGACGGTGAGTTCGCGCAGGGTCACGCGCTCGAAGGTGGTGAAGCGGTTGCCGCAGGCCGGGCAGAAGCGCCGGCGCCGGATCGCCGCCCCATCCTCGGAGGGGCGGCTGTCCTTCACCTGGGTTTCGTCATTTCCACAGTAGGGGCAGCGCATGGAGCAACCTTCCAGCCAGACAACAGCAGCAGGACGGACGCTACCCCCAGAGAATCCGGCCGCAAAGCGGCCGGCGCGCCCAAACTGCCCTTCAGCCCGGTGCGCCTTTGGCGGCGCGAAGCCAAGCGCGCGGAGCGCGCGCCCGGCGTCTGAGGGCACTAGTAGATCGGGAACTTGGCGCAGAGCGCCTGTACGTCCTTCGCCACAGCCTGCTCCACCGCCGTGTTGCCATCCGGGCTATTCGCCTGTGCCAGCCCGTCCAGCACGCGGACGATCAGGCGCCCCACCTCGCGGAACTCGGCCTCGGCGAAGCCGCGCGTGGTGCCGGCGGGCGTGCCCAGGCGCACGCCGCTGGTGACCATCGGCTTTTCGGGGTCGAAGGGGATCGCGTTCTTGTTGCAGGTCAGGTGGGCGCGGCCCAAAGCGGCCTCGGCCGCCTTGCCGGTCAGGCCCTTGGGGCGGAGGTCCACCAGCATCAGGTGGCTGTCCGTGCCGCCCGAGACGATGGCGAGGCCGCCCTTCACCAGCTCATCCGCCAGCGCGCGGGCATTGGCCACCACCTGCTTGGCATAGGCGCGGAAATCCGGGCGCAGCGCCTCGCCGAAGGCCACCGCCTTGGCGGCGATGACGTGCATCAGCGGGCCGCCCTGGAGGCCCGGGAACATCGCCGAGTTGATCTTCTTCGCGATCGCCTCGTCATTGGTGAGGATCAGGCCGCCGCGCGGGCCGCGCAGCGTCTTGTGCGTCGTCGTCGTCGTCACATGCGCATGCGGCACGGGGGAGGGGTAGGCGCCGGCCGCGACCAGGCCCGCGTAATGCGCCATGTCCACCATCAGGATGGCGCCGATCTCATCGGCCACGGCGCGGAAGCGGGCGAAATCAATCTCGCGCGAATAGGCCGAGCCGCCGGCGATGATGAGCTTGGGCCTGTGCTCGCGCGCCAGGCGCTCCATCGTCTCGTAGTCGAGCAGCCCGTCCTCGGCGCGGACACCGTAGGCGATGGGCCGGAACCACTTGCCGGAATAGTTCACCGGCGCGCCATGGGTCAGGTGGCCGCCGGCGGCCAGGTCCATGGCGAGGAAGCTGTCGCCCGGCTGCAGCAGGGCGAAGAAGACGGCGATATTGGCCGAGGCGCCGCTATGCGGCTGCACATTGGCGAATTGCGCGCCGAAGAGCTGCTTCGCGCGCTCGATGGCGAGCGTCTCCGCCACGTCCACGAATTCGCAGCCGCCATAATAGCGCCGGCCCGGATAGCCCTCGGCGTATTTGTTGGTCATCACCGAGCCCTGCGCCTCCAGCACGGCGCGGCTGACGATGTTCTCGGAGGCGATCAGTTCGATGCCGTCCTGCTGGCGCGTCAGCTCCTGCGCGATGGCGGCGGCCAGCTCGGGGTCGGCCTCCGCCACGCCGGCCTGGAAAAAGCGGGCCGGCAGGAAGCGGGCGGTGTTCTCGTTCATGGCAAGGGTCCTTGCGGGCAGGAAAACGGCATATCACGGCCGGGCGCGGCCGTGAAACCTTACGGATCAGGTGAGGGCGGTCTCGATCTTGGCAATCCGGCGCTCATGCCGCCCGCCCTCGAAGGCGGTGGCCAGGAAGGTGGCCAGCGCGTCCAGCGCCACCTCCACCCCCGTCGTGCGGGCGCCGAAGCAGGCGATGTTGGCGTCGTTATGGGCGCGGGTCAGCCGCGCCTCCGTGCTGTTGTGCAGCACCACGGCGCGGATGGCGGGGTGGCGGTTGGCCGCGATGCTCATCCCGATGCCCGAGCCGCAGACCAGCACGCCGAAGGCCGCTTCGCCGGCCGCGACCTTGGCGGCGACCGCATGGGCGAAGTCGGGGTAGTCCACGCTCGCCTCGTCATGCGTGCCGGCGTCGAGCACCGTGTGGCCCTGGGCCTGCAGGGCGCTGAGGATGGCCCGCTTGAGCGGCAGGCCGGCATGGTCGGAACCGAGGGCGATGATCATGGTGCAGCGCATTAACATGCCGGGCCCGGCCTTCGGAACCGCGCTCTGCTTATGGCGGACCGGCGTTGGCTGCGAGGAAGGCGGCCGCCCGCGCCCGGGAATCCGCCCGCGCCGCGCCATCCGGGCCGAGCGAGACGCTGCGGCCATTGGGCAGGTATCGGGTGCGGACGCCGCCGGTCAGCCCGTCGAAGCCGTGATGCGCGCCGGGGTAGCTGACCACCGTGATGACGCCGGGCGCGCGGGCGGCGAGTTGCTCGCAGGGCTGGGGCGGGGTCCAGTTGTCCTCCGCGCCGAGCAGCATGAGCAAGGGGACGCTGCCCAGGCGCGGGGCCTCGCCCTGGCCGCAGCCGGGATAGAGGGCGATGGCCGCACTCAGCGCGCCGGGGGCTGCGGTGGCCCAGGCGGCCAGCGTGGTCGAGCCGCCATGCGACCAGCCGATCAGGATGGGCGCCTGGCCGCGCCCCCAGGGCTGCGCCCGCGCCCAATCCGCCGCCGCCAGCGCGTCGAAGCGCCGCACGCCGACGGGCCCGGCCGGAAAGCCGCGCACGCCGCAGGCCTCGCCCAGGCCGCGGCTGCCGAAGCTGTCGGGAAAGAGCACGGGGTGCCCGGCCTCAAGCAGCCGGATCGCCCAGTCGCGCTGGTGCGGCGGCAGGCGGATGGGCCGCTCGGCCGGGCCGATTCCGGAGCAGGAATGCAGCGCCACGACGGCCGGGCGCGTCGGGTTGGGTGGGATGTAGAGCAGGGCGCGCAGCGGCGTGCCCTCGGCGCCGGGCACCGTGACGCGCTGCTGCGGGAAGGGGATTTCGCGCGGCGCCTCATCGACGGTGACAGCCGAGGCGGCGCAACCGGCGAGGAGCAGCAGCGCGGCGAGGGAGCGGATCACGAGGCTTCCTTCTCCCCGGCCAGCAGGCGCTTCTTGTTGGGCACGCCCCAGCGATAGCCCGTCAGGTCGCCGCTCGCGCCGATCACGCGGTGGCAGGGCACGGCCAGGCTGACCGGGTTCTGCGCGCAGGCCCGGGCCACGGCCCGCACCGCCGCGGGCTGGCCCATCCCGGCGGCCAATTGGCCATAGGTCGTCGTCTGGCCGAGCGGAATCTGCTGCAGCGCCTCCCAGACGCGGCGCTGGAAGGCGGTGCCGCGCAGGTCGAGCGGCAGGCGCAGCGCCGCATGCGGCTCGCGCAAAAAGGCGGCGACCTCGGCCACTATGGCCTCCAGCGCCGGGTCTTCCTGGACCGCCGCATGGGGGAAGCGGCGGCGGAGGTCGCCCTCCAGCGCTTCCATCGCCTCGCCGAAGCCGATGAAGCACACACCCTGGGCCGTGGCGCCGACCAGCAGCGGGCCCATGACACTTTCGGCGCGGGCGATGCCGATGGTCTCGCCCTTGGCACCCCGCCGGGCGGCACCGGGGGTCATGCCCAGGGTCGCACCCCGCCGCTCATAGACGCGGCTTTCACTGCCGAAGCCGGCCTCGGCCACCGCATCCGCCACGCGGGCGCCCTGGCTGAGGGCCGCTTGTAGCCGGCGGGCGCGCACACCCTCGGCATAGGAGCGCGGGGTGACCCCCGTGATGTCGCGGAAGAGGCGCAGGAAATGGTGCCGGGCATAGCCGGCGCGCTTGGCCAGCGCCTCCAGGCTCGGGATGGTCTCGGAGCTCTCGATCAGCGCGACGGCCGCCGCAATGGCCTCGCGGTGCAGCGCGGCGCGCTCGCCCTTCGGGTCGCAGCGCTTGCAGGCGCGGTAGCCGGCGGCCTCGGCGGCGGGTGCATCGGCGAAGAAGACGGCATTGCGGCGCAAGGGCGGGCGCGAGGGGCAGCCGGGCAGGCAGAAGACGCCCTGTGTGGTCACGCCATAGAGGAAGGGGCCGCAGGCCGGCGTCGCGTCCCGTGCCAGCAGGGCGGTCCAGCGTTGTTCATCGAGCGTGAGGGTCGTGTCGGGCATGGGGGGAATGTGACGGCGCGGGCGGTTCATCGCCATCCGCGCATTGCGCTCACATCTCCTCGCCCTCGGCGGCGCGGGTGAGCTCGCGCAGCCGCTCGGCCCCGCCCGCCAGGCGCGGATGGATGGCGAGCGCGGCCTCATAGCTGCGCAGCGCGCCCCGCGCATCGCCCGCCTCCTCCTGCAGGCGCGAGAGGCTGACCAGGGCGGCGAAGTGGCGCGGCTCCAGCCGCAGGCATTCGCGGAGATCCCCCGCCGCCGCCACGCGGTCCCCCACCTGCTGATGCGCCTGGGCGCGCCAATGCCAGGCATCGGCGACGAGGGGGGCCAGGGTGATGGCGGCGTCGAAATCCTCCAGCGCATCGCCCGGCTGGCCGGCGCGCAGGTTGCGGATGCCGCGGTTCAGCAGCAGGGCGACGGCGGCGCTGGCCTGGCGCGCCCAGATCTGGCGGATCGCCATCTCGGCCATATGCGCGCCGCGTTCATCCGGCGCCTCGCGCAGTGCCTCGAAGGCGCGGTCGAGGTCGCGGCTGGTCTGGGATGCAGCGGGCGGCGCGGGCGCCTGGGCGAAGGCCGGCAGGGCCAGCAGCAGCGCGAGGGCGAGGGGGGCGAAACGCATGCGCCGATGTTCGGGCGGGGCAGCCCCCCGTGCAAGCGAATCCTGCCGCCTCACCCGCGACCGAGCCGCAGCCCCGTCTCGCGCACGATGGCCTGGAACTTCGCCAGCTCGGCCGCCACGAAATCCCGCGTGCTGGCGGGCGTCGAGGGTTCGGCCGGATCAATCCCGGCCAGCGTCAGGCGGCGGCGCAGCTCGGGCTCGGCCATCGCCTCCATGGCGGCGCGGTTCAGCCGCTGCTGGATGGCGTCGGGCATGCCGCGCGGGCCCTGGATGACGTTCCATGTGATGATCTCGAAGCCGGGCAGGCCAGCCTCGATCAGCGTCGGCACCTCGGGCAGTTGCGGATGGCGCGTGGGGCCGGTGACGGCGAGCGGGCGGGAGGAGCCGTCGCGCAGATGCGGCAGGGCGGAGGCCATGACCTCGGCCGAGAAGTCGATCTCGGATTTGCGCATCGCCTCCAGCACGGCCGAGCCGCCGCGATAGGGCACGTATTCGCCCTGGAAGCCCGAGCGATGGGCGAAGAGGCTGCCCGTCAGGTGCCCGATGCCGCCGGAGCCCGAACTGCCCCAGAGCATCGGCGCGCGCGCCGCCTTGGCCGCGGCGACCAGCTCGGCCACGTTCCGGTAGGGGCTGCTGCCGGGCACGACGATCACCATGGGCCCGCCGCCCAGGATGGCGATGTGGGAGAAATCGGCCACCGGGTCGTAGCGCACCGTATCGGGCAGCGCGGCCGGGTTGGTGCCATGGCTGGAGGCGGAATGCACGCCCAGCAGATGCCCGTCCGGGTTTTGCCGCGCCACATATTCGGCCCCCAGCGAGCCGCCGGCACCGGGCCGATTCTCGATGATGATGCGGGCCTGAGGTGCCACGCGCGGCGCCATCCGGTCGGCCAGCAGCCTTGCGCCGATATCCACCGATCCGCCGGGCAGGAAGCCGACGACGAAGGTGATGGGCCGCTCGGGGAAATTCGCCCCCGTGGCATTGCTCTGCGCCTGGGCCTGCAGCGCCAGCAGCGCGGGCGCGGCGAGGAGGGCGCGGCGCTTCATGCGGGCAGGCCTTTCGGCTTCGGCCCGCCCGCCATCCAGTCCAGCAGCTCCACCGTATGCACCACGGGCAGTGCGTCGCCCGCCAGCTGCGTCATGCAGCCGATATTCCCGGCGGCGATCACATCGGCCCGGGTGCGGTTCAGGTTCTCAAGCTTGCGCGCCCGCAGCTGGCCCGCGATCTCGGGCTGCAGGATGTTGTAGGTGCCCGCGCTGCCGCAGCAGATATGGCTCTCGGCCGGTTCCTTCACGGTGAAGCCGGCCCGCGTCAGCAACTGCTTGGGCAGGGCCGTGATCTTCTGCCCGTGCTGGAGCGAGCAGGCGGAGTGGTAGGCGACGGTCAGGCCCGGCTTCTCGCGCGTGGCCGCATAGGCGAATGTCTCCAGCACCTCGGTGATGTCCATGGCCAGTGCCGAGACCTTCGCGGCCTGCTCGGCTTCCGGCTCCTCGCGGAACATGAAGCCGTAATCCTTGAGCGTGGTGCCGCAGCCCGAGGCATTCACCACGATGGCGTCCAGCCCCTCGCCGTTCATCTCGGCGCTCCAGGCGGCGATATTGGCGCGGGCGGCCGCCATGGCCGGGTCATGCTGGCCCATATGGTGGGTCAGCGCGCCGCAGCAGCCCTGGCCGGGGGTTATCACCACCTCGATCCCCATGCGCGTCAGCAGGCGGATCGTCGCCTCGTTGATGGAGGGGTTCAGCACCTTCTGCGCGCAGCCGGTGAGCAGGCCGACGCGGCCGCGCCGCGTGCCCTCGGCCTTGTGGATCTGCGCCTCCTGCACCTTGCTCGGTGGCGGGAGGGCTGCCGGGGCGAGGGCCAGCATGCCACGCAGACGCTGCGCCGTCATGGACTGGCCGGGGATCAGCTTGCCGAGCGGCCGGGCCAGCGCCGCGGCCCGCAGCGAAAGGCGGAACAGCGAAGGGTTGGGCAGCACCTTCGCCAGCACGCTGCGCAGCGCGCGCTCCGGCCAGGGGCGGACATAGGTCTCCTCGATATGGCGGCGCGCATGGTCCACCAGGTGCATGTAGTGCACGCCCGAGGGGCAGGTCGTCATGCAGGAGAGGCAGGAGAGGCAGCGATCCACATGCCGCACCTCCAGCTCCGAGGCCGGGCGGTTCTGCTCCAGCATGTCCTTGATGAGGTAGATGCGCCCGCGTGGCGAATCCAGCTCATCCCCCAGCAGCAGGAAGGTGGGGCAGGTGGCGGTGCACATCCCGCAATGCACGCAGGTGCGCAGGATCTTGTTGGCTTCCGCGGTGTCCGGGTCGCGCAACTGCTCGGCCGTGAAATGGGTCTGCATCTGGCGCCCCTCATTGACTGATGCGAGGCTGTTCATGGCGGGAAATCGCCCGCAGGTGAAGGGTGGGGACGCGATGAGGTCTTTGGAAGTGCTGGCGGCCCAGGGGCTCGGTGTC
The DNA here is from genome assembly GCF_019083995.1 of Roseococcus sp. SDR. GTDB lineage: Bacteria > Pseudomonadota > Alphaproteobacteria > Acetobacterales > Acetobacteraceae > Roseococcus. The sequence continues at coordinate 208,268 of NZ_JAHRCU010000006.1, read as the reverse complement.
TTCGCCGTGCTGGTCTTCGCGAGCCTGCTGCTGGCCTATGCCGTGGGTGTGGGGATCGGCCGCTGGCACCAGGCCCGCACCGCCGAGACAGTGGAGGCGACGAGCTTTGTCACCAACGGGCTGCTCGGCCTTCTGGCCTTCACCCTCGGGCTCACCATCGCGATGGCGCAGGGCCGGTTCGAGACGCGGCGTGCCACCTCACTTTCCGAGACCAATGCCATCGGCACGGCCTGGCTGCGCGCCAGCGCCTTCGACCATCCCCGCGCGGCCGAGATCGCGCGTCTGCTGGAAGATTACACCCGCTTGCGCCTCGCTTTCGTCGAAGCGCCCCTGCAGAGCGGCGAGGTGGAGCGGCTGAGCGCCGAGGCGACCCGGATGCAGAACCTGATCTGGGGCCACGCCACCGCCCTCACGCGCGAGCGGGCGGACCCGCTGACGGCGGCGCTGCAGGCCTCGCTGAACGACGTGATCGATCAGGGGGCGGCGCAGCGCTGGGCCTTCGCCGCGCCGATCCCGAGCGAGCTCATGCTCTTCCTCATGGGGATGGCGGTGCTGACCATCGGCACCATCGGCTACCAGTTCGGGCTGAAGCGGGTCGGCAGCTCGGTGCTGGCCATCATGCTGGTCGGCGTCTGGACGGGCGCGATGGTCGTCGTGGTGGACCTCGCCACCGCGCGCTTCGGCGCGGTGCGGCCGGATTCGGCGCCCTATCTCTGGACCATCCGGGGCTTCCAGGGCGGCGTGGTGATCCCGCCGCCGCCCTGAGGCCCTCATTCCGCCCGGATGTTCCCGGCGCGGACCACGGCGCCGAAGCGCTCGAAATCCCGCTGGGTGAGGCTCGCCAGCTCCTCCGGCGTCGAGGGCGCGGCATCCACGGCCCCTTGCGCCAGGCGCTCCCGCACGGCGGCGGCCAGCATGACGGGGCGGTTGATCTCGGCCAGGCGCAGGATGATCTCGCGCGGGGTGTTGCGCGGCGCATACATGGCGAACCAGCTTTCGAAATTCACCTCCGGGATGCCGATCTCGCGCGTCGTCGGCACGTTGGGCTGGAGCGGTTGGCGCTCCGGCTTGGTAACGAAGAGGGCGCGAAGCCGCCCCGCATCCACATGCTGGCCGAGCAGCTGGATGCCATCCATGAAGATCGGCACGCGGTTGGCCAGCACATCGGGGATGGCGGCGGCGGTGCCGCGGAAATGCACGGGCTCCGCCTCCACGCCGATGGCGCGGCGCCAGGCCTCGGTCACCACATGGGTGATGCCGCCGCCGCCGGTGCTGGCATAGGTAAAGGGCGTCGAGGCCCGGCGCATCAGCGCCACCAGCTCCGCATGGTTCTGTGCCGGCACCTGCGCCGCGATGGTCATCAGGAAGTAGTTGGTCATCATCTTCGCGACCGGCGCCAGCTCGCGCATCGGGTCGAAGGGCAGGTTGGCGTAGGTGTGCGGGTTGATCACCACCTGGCCGGAATTGGCGATGAGGAAGCTGTGGCCGTCGGTCGCGCGGATCACCGCCTCGGTGCCGAGATTGGCGGCGGCGCCCGGGCGGTTCTCCACCACCACGGGCTGGCCCAGCGCCTCCTGGAAGCCGGGGGCGGCGAGGCGCGCCAGCGTATCGGTCGGCCCGCCCGCGGCGAAGCCCACGATGAAGCGCAGCGGCCGGTTGGGCCAGGCAGGTTGGGCGAGGGCGGGGGCGGCGAGCAGCGCAGCCCCGCCCAGCAGGGCACGGCGCGGCACGGCGCCGCGCATCACGGATTCACGCATGGACATCTCCCTGTGGAACCGGGTGCGGGCGTCACGCCCCCGCTTGGCCGGCATGCGGAAGATGTATTTTTGGTAAGAAATACGCAACCAAAACGTGCAGGCCCTGGCCTGAAATCCGCGTCTCAATCCGCCTCGGCCAGCGCGGCCAGCACCGCCTCGCCATAGCGGGCGAGCTTGCTTTCGCCGACACCCGGCACCTCGCGCAGCGTCTCCAGGCAGGTGGGGCGGCGGGTGGCGATCTCGGCCAGGGTCGCGTCGTGGAAGATCACATAGGCCGGCACCTGCTGCGCCTTGGCCTCGGCCTTGCGCCATTCGCGCAGCGCGGCAAAGAGCGGGTCATCCGCCGCCGGGCGGGGTGCGTCAGCCCGGCTGCCGCGGGCACCACGGGAGCTGCGCGGGCGGATCACCTCCTCGCGCAGCATGACGCGCGTCTCGCCGCGCAGGATGGGGCGCGCGGCCTCGGTCGGCACCAGCTCCCCGTGGTTCTCGACGGCGATGTCGAGCGCGCCCTGCGCCACCAATTGCCGCGCCACGCCACGCCAGGCGGCCTCCGCCACCTCGCGCCCCACGCCGAAGGTCGGCAGCTTGTCGTGGCCGAATTGCGCGACCTTGTCGGTGAGCTTGCCCTGCAGCACGTCCACCAGATGGCCCAGGCCGAAGCGGCTGCCGGTGCGCAGCGCGGCCGAGAGCAGCTTCTGCGCCGCGATGGTCCCATCGGTCAGCTTCGGCGGCGCGGCGCAGACGTCGCAATGGCCGCAATCCTGCTCGAGATCCTCGCCGAAGCAGCGCAGCAGCACGCGGCGGCGGCAGGTGCCGGCCTCGGCGATGCCGACCATGGCGTCCAGCCGCATGCGCTCGATGCGCTTCTGCTCGTCGGAAGCCGGGCTCGCCTGGATGCGCTGGCGGGCGAGGGCGATATCGGCCGCGCCATAGAGCAGCAGGGCGCGGGCGGGCAGGCCGTCGCGCCCCGCGCGGCCGATCTCCTGGTACCAGCCCTCCGGCCCCTGCGGCAGGGAGAGATGGGCCACGAAGCGCACATCGGGGCGATCAATGCCCATGCCGAAGGCGATGGTGGCGCACATCACCACCGCATCGCCGCGCGCGAAGCGGCGGTGCAGGTCGCGCTTGTCCTCGCTGGCCATGCCGGCATGGAAGGGGGCGGCGTCATACCCGTCGGCGCGCAGCCAATCGGCCGTCTGCTCGGCCCGCGCGCGGGTGCCGCAATAGATGATGCCCGCACCCCGCCCGTCCGCGGCCTCGCGCAGGAAGGCGCGGATCTGCGCGCGCTCCTGCTCGCGCGGCTCGGCGGCGAGATGGATGTTCGCGCGGTCGAAGGAGGCGCGGAAGACGGGCGCTTCCTCCAATCCGAGCTGCGCGCGGATATCCTCCACCGTGCGCTGATCCGCCGTGGCGGTGAGCGCCAGGCGCGGCACCTCGGGGAAATCGGAGCGCAGGAAGCTCAGCGCGCGGTATTCGGGCCGGAAATGATGGCCCCATTGGCTGATGCAATGCGCCTCATCCACGGCGAAGAGCGCGAGGCGGCGCTGCGCCAGCCGCTCCAGCATGCCGTCCATGCCCAGCCGCTCGGGGCTGATGTAGAGCAGTTTCAGCGAGCCATCGTTGATCCCGCGCCAGACCTCGCGCCGGTCATTCTCCTCCAGCTCCGAGTGCAGCGCGGCGGCGGCCACGCCCTGCTGGCGCAGCGCCGCCACCTGGTCTTCCATCAGTGCGATGAGCGGCGAGACGACGATGGCCAGCCCGTCCCGGCACAGCGCCGGCACCTGGAAACAGAGCGACTTGCCGCCGCCCGTGGGCATCAGAACGAGGCCCGATCCGCCCGCCATGACGTGCCGCACGATCTCGGCCTGGCGGCCCCGGAATCCGGGGTGGCCGAAGACCTCATGCAGGACCTGGTCGGGGTCCCGCATCAGGGTGCCGCGAAGCGGATCTCGACGCGGCGGCTCTCGACAGGCGCCATGGCGAAGGGCACCTCACCGCGGCCCAGCACGAAGACGCTGTCCGCCGGCACCCCGGATTGCCGCAGCAGATCCGCCACGTGCTGCGCCCGCGCTTCCGAGAGGGCGCGGTTGAAGGCGGCGCCGCCCACCGGGCCGGCATAGCCGAGCACGTTCACGCGCACCGGGGCGAGACGCCGCGCGACCGCGGCCGATTCCACCACCACGGCCTGGGCCTGGGCATCCAGCGTGTCGCTGTCCGCGGTGAAGAAGACCACGCGCACCGGCTCGGCGGCCGGGTCGCGGTTCAGTTGGGCGCAGGCGCCCAGCAGGGGCAGCATCGCCAGCATGCCCAGCCATCGTCGGTTCATATCCATGCTCCTCGCGCGGTTTTCGTTACGGCTACAACCTATGGGGTCATCCGTGGCCGGCTCAACCCGTCGCCGGCAGCAAGTTTCCACCGGCGAGGCGCAGCACGCGGTCCAGCGGCTCGGCGCCGGTCAGCTCGTGGGTGATGATGAGCAGGCTGCGGCCTTCCGTGGCGGTGGCCAGCGTCGCCATGAAGGCGCGCTCCGCCTCGGCATCCAGGCCCACCGTGGGCTCGTCCAGGATGAGGATGGCGGCGGGCGGCAGCAGGGCGCGGGCGAGCGCGATGCGCCGCGCCTCGCCGCCGCTGAAGCGGGTGCCGCCCTCGCCGCAGCGCGTTTCCAGGCCCTCGGGCAGGCTGCGCACGAATTCCGCGACGCCCGCCTTGGCCAGCGCGCGCCACAGCGCCGCATCCGGCGCGCCGGGGGCGGCGAGGCGGAGGTTCTCGGCGATGCTCACGTCGAACAGGCGCGCATTCTGCGAGAGACAGACGATGCGTTGGCGAAGCTCCGCGCTGGCAAGATCCTGGATGTCCGTCCCGCCCAGGCGGATCACGCCGGATTGCGGGGCGGCGAATTTCAGCAGGAGCGCGGCGAGGCTCGACTTGCCCGCGCCCGAGGGGCCGAGGATGGCCACCCGCTCGCCCGCCTTCAGGGTGAGGTCCAGCCCCTCCAGCACGGGCGCGGCATCGGCGCGCCAGCCGAAGGTGACGTGGCTCAGCACGAGGTCATTCCCTGTCGGCAGCGGCGCGGGATTGGCGGGTTCCTCGACCGGCGGCTTGGTGTCGGCTGCCTCGAAAAGCCGCCGGGCGCTGGCGGCGGCCCCCGCCATCAGCGCGCCGGCGCGCGGCATGAGGCCCAACGCCTCGGCCGCCGCGATGGCCAGAAACAGCGCCAGCACCGCCATGGCCGCGCCCGCGCTGCCCGTCAGCAGGCCCCAGCCCAGCGCCGCCAGCACCGCCACCTGCGTCAGCAGCGTGCCGGCCGTGCCGGCCGCGGCCGAGCGGACCGAGACCTCGCGCTGGGCGGCCATCAGCGTGGCGTCGGCTCGTTGCAGCCGGGCCAAAGCGCGGCCCTCGGCATTGGCGGCCAGCGTGTCCTCGAGGCCGGTCACGGGGTCCACGGCGGCCGCGCGCAGCCCGCCGCGCTCATCCGCCGCGCGCTGGGCGGCGCGGGCGGCGGCGGGGGCCAGCACCAGCGGCAGGATCAGGGCGAGGCCCAGCGGCAGCACCAGCAGGAGCATGAGCACCGGCTCCGCCCCCAGCAGCAGCGCGATGGCGGCCACCACGGCCAGCGCGGCGGCCGCCGGCATCAGGCCGCCGAGATAGAGCCGGTCCAGCGCCTCGACATCGGAAATCACGCGGCCCAGCAGATCGCCCGAGCCGCGCAGGCCAATGCCGGCCGGCATGCGCTCCGCCAGGCGGCGGAAGAACCAGACGCGCGTATCGGCCAGCGCCTGGAAGGCGGCGGCGTGGGAGGCCATGCGCTCCCACCAGCGCAGCAGCGGGCGGATCAGCACCACGGGCCGCAGCCAGATCAGCGCGGAGACGCCGACGAGGCCGATGCCGCCCGCCCCGGCCGCGACACCCTTGCCGGCCAGCGCCAGCAGCGCCACGCCGCTCAGCGCCGAGAGCATGCCGATGACGAGGCCCCAGGCCAGCGCCTTGCGGCGCGTGCCCCAGAGCTTGAGGACGCGGTTGAGGTCAGCCCACATGCTGTTCCACGCGCCGCTGCCCGGCCAGTTCGATGACACGGCCGGACAGCCCCATGAGCTGCGGCGAATGGGTGGCGATGATCGCCGTCCGCCCGGTGCAGAGGCGGGCGATGGCCTCCATCACCTCGGCTTCCGTGCCCGGGTCGAGCGAGGCGGTGGGCTCATCCAGCAGGACCAGCGGGGAGTCGCGGAGGAAGGCGCGGGCCAGGGCCACGCGCTGCGCCTGCCCGCCGGAGAGGCCGAAGCCGCCCTCGCCGACCTCTGTGTCGAGGCCCTGCGGCAGATGGGCCGCGAAGGCCATGACGCGGGCGGATTCGGCGGCGCGCTGCACCTCGGCATCGGTGGCGTCCGGCCGGGCGAGGCGGATATTCTCGCGGATCGTGCCGCCGAACAGATGCGCCCGCTGGCCGACATAGGCGGAGAGGCGGCGCAGTTCGGCGGGCTTCAGGCGCGTCACATCCTCGCCATTGATGGCGATGCGGCCCGCGCTCGGCGCCGCGAAGCCCATCAGCAGCCGCAGCACGGAGGATTTGCCGGCACCCGAGGGGCCGACCAGCATCAGCGTCTCGCCGGGGGCGAGCGCGAAGGTCAGGCGGGGCAGGGCCGGGCGGTCCATGCCGGGATAGGTCAGCTCCACCTTGTCGAAGACCAGCGCCACGCGGGGCGGCACCTCCTCCAGCAGAAGACCCGTGGCGGCGGGCGCCTCCAGCAGGGGCGCGAGCTCGGCCGCCGCGCCACGCGCCGACATCGCTTCATGATAGGCCTGCGAGAAGTTCCGCAGCGGCAGGAAGAAGACCGGCACGGCGAGGATGCAGAAGAGCGCGGGGGTCGGGTCCGTCACCTGGGGCGCCAGCAGCATGCCGTGCCGCCAGGCGAGGTAGCCGAGCGTGAAGCCGGCCAGCAATTCCAGCGCGGCGGAGGAGAGGAAGGCCACGCGCAGCACACGCAGCGTCCGCTGGCGGAATTCATCCGCCGCGGCGCCGAGCGCGCGCGCCTCATCCTCGGCGCGGTTGAACTGGACGAGGGTGGAAAGGCCGCGCAGCCGATCCACGAAGCGGCCGGAGAGGCGGCCCAGCACGTCGAGCTGCTTGCGGCTTTCGACCGCCGCGCCGATGCCGGTGAGCGCCATGGCGACGGGCACCAGCAGGCCCATCACGGCCAGCACCAGCGCGCTGGTGCCGTCGAACTGCGCGACGATCAGGATGACCGCCGCGGGCCCGAGGATCGCCAGCGCGGCCGCCGGCACCCAGCGGGCGAAAAAACCGTCCAGCGCCTCCACGCGGTCCACCAGCAGGGTCGCCTTCTCGCCGACGCCGCGGGGGTCGGCCGGGCCCAGCTCCATCAGCCGGGTGAAAAGGGCGGCGCGGATGCTGGCACGCGCCCGCTCGCCCGCCGCCTGCTGCGCCATCTCCTGCGTCATGGAGAGGGCCGCACCCAGCAGGGCCAGGGCGCCCGCCGCCGCCAGCTCACCGAAGCCGCCGCCCGGAAAACCGAGGATGGTGGCGAGCAGCCGCGCGATGAGGAAGACAAAGCCCACCTGGCACAGGATCCCCGCCAGGCCGAGCGCGACAGGCCAGGCCGCACGGCCACCCTGGGCGCGGACCTGCCGCATGAGCCAGGCCGAACCTTGGCGACCGTTACGAGGCGATTCCATCGCGCCTGACACTAAAAGAGTTTACGGCCGAGCGCCACGCCTCGCTCTCTTGCCCCGGGCGCCCCGGCGGGCCAGATGGGCGCCGTCCTCAGCCAAGGGTTTCGCATGCTCCCGCATCATGGCCGCTTCCCCTATTCCCCCTGGACCGCCCGGGCGCGGGAAAGCTGGCCCTTTGGCCGGAAGCTCGCCGTCTATCTCGGCGTGAACCTCGAGCATTTCGCCTTCGGCGAGGGGCTGGGTGCGGAACTCGCCCCCGGCGGCCCGCAGCCGGATGTGCTGAACTACGCCTGGCGCGAATACGGCAACCGCGTGGGCGGCTTCCGCCTGGTGCAGCTGCTGGATGAGCTGAACCTGCCCGCGACCGTCCTGCTCAACAGCGCCATGTACCACCACGCGCCCGAGCTGGTGGCCGCCCACCGCGCCCGCGGCGACGAGATGGCGGGCCATGGCCGCACCAACAGCGAGCGCCAGAGCACCCTGCCCGAGGCGGAGGAAGCCCGCCTCATCGCCGAAAGCACGGCCGAGATCGTGCAGCATGAGGGCAAGGCCCCGCGCGGCTGGCTCTCGCCCTGGATCGCCGAGAGCCGCGTGACGCCCGACCTGCTGGTGGAGGCTGGCTACACCTACAGCCTCAACTGGTGCATGGACGACCAGCCAGTCTGGAAAACGACGCGCGCCGGGCGACTGCTGAGCATCCCCTACCCGCAGGAGGCGAACGACATCCCGGCCATCGCCGCCCGCAAGGATGGCGCGAAGCAGTTCGCCGACATCATCGTGGATGACTTCCACGAGCGCCTGCGCCAGACGCAGGATGGCGTGCCGCAGGTCATGGGCATCGCGCTGCACCCCTATATCGTGGGCCAGCCCTACCGGATGCGCGCGCTGCGCGAGGCGCTGGCGGTGATCGCCGCGCGGCGGGACGAGGTCTGGATCACCACCGCCGGCGGCATCTACGACCACTGCCTCACCTGGCCGGAAGGGAGCATCGTCTGATGCGCGCGCTGATCCTCGCCGCCCTGCTGGGCCTTTCGGCCTGCGCCGCCACCCAGCCCGGGCCGGAGACGCCGCGCACTGTGGAGCGCGTGGACCTCGCCCGCTATGTCGGCCTCTGGCATGAGGTGGCGCGGCTGCCGCAGCGCTTCCAGGACAGTTCCTCGCTGCGCTGCGAGGAGACGACGGCGGAATACGCCTCGCTGCCCGATGGGCGGATCAGCGTGCGCAATTCCTGCGTGAACGCGCTCGACCCCGCCCGGCCGCGCCGCGTGGCCACCGGCCAGGCCTATGTGGTGGAGGGGAGCAACAACACGCGGCTGCGCGTCAGCTTCTTCTGGCCCTTCTATGGCGACTACTGGGTGATCGGCCTCGACCCCGAATATCGCTGGGCGCTGGTGGGCTCGCCCTCGCGCCGTTCGCTCTGGCTGCTCTCGCGCACGCCCAGCCTGCCGCCGGCGGAGATGGAGCGGGCACTCGGCATCGCGCGCGCGCAGGGCTTCGACCTGGGGCCGCTGATCGTCGCCGGGCGTTAGGGTCTGATCCGCGGAGGTGGAATCACCGGAGCGGTGAATCAGCCCCTCGGCGAAGCCTCAGGCCAGGAGAGCAATTCCGCCGGCCGTGACCAGCACGGCGAGCGCGAAGCGCTTGTAGAAATGCTGCGGGATGACGTGGAAGAGCCGCGCGCCCACCGGCACCGAAAGCAGCAGCACCGGCATCAGGATCAGCAGCTTCGCCAGCACCTCGGCCGTGATCATCCCGAGCCAGAGCGGGCCGAGGATGGAGACGACGGCGATCAGCGCGAAGAACAGGATGAGGTTGGCGCGGTGGCGCTTGGCTTCCTCCGGCCCTGCCAGCAGATAGAGGATGACCGGCGGGCCACTCATGCCCGTGGCGCCCTTGAGCAGCCCGGCGCTGGTGCCCACCAGCAGGTTCAGCCCGAGCGGTCGGCTGCCATGGTAGCGCCAGCCCGAGAGCAGCAGCATGCCGAAGACCAGCACGAAGCCGCCGATGCAGCGGCGCAGCACCTCGGGATCGGCCGTGAACAGCACCACGGCGCCGAGTGGCGTGGCGAGCGCCGCCGCACCCCCGATCGGCAGGATCACGCGCGTATCCGCATCCTTGAAGGCGCGGGGAAGCAATTGGAGGGAGACGAGCAGCTCCATCATCAGCATGACCGGCACGCCGGCGCGCGGGCCCCAGAGCACGGAGTAGATCGGCGCGAGGATCACCGCCGTGCCGAAGCCGGCATAGCCGCGCATCAGGCCGGCGATGGCGGTGGCCAGCGCCGCCGCCCAGACGGGCCAGTCGCTCAGCAGCGCGCCGGCGGTCGAGAGCAGCGCGCTCACTCCTCCACCTGTTCGAGCGTGACGACGGCGAGGTTCAGCAGCACCTTCCCCGCATGCTCGAAATTCACCGTGACACGGTCCCCCACCACGGACTGGACCCGGCCCACACCCCAATCCGGGCAGCCCGGGTGCCGTACCCGCATCCCGGGTTCCATGCCATGCATCTCAAGACCTCTCCTCGCGCGGGGAGCTTGGCGCGCATTTAAACCATCGGGCAACCCGACTCGGCTAAGCCGCCCTGAGGCCCCCGGCCGTCCGATCCTCGCCGGCCGGGCGCCGTGAATTGGCCCGCATCTTGCGCTGCGATGCCCGAGTTGGTCACCCTGCGCCATCCTCAGCGCGGCAGATTTGAGAGAACCTGAAATGCTCCAGCCCCACCGCCTTGCCGAGCTGATGGCCGCGCGGATCTTCCATGACCTGGGCTCCCCCATGGCCAGCATCACGGCGATCCTGCCGCAGGCGACCGAACCGGCCGCCCATGCCATCGTGATGGAGACGGCTGGCGAACTGCGCGCGCGCATGAAGCTGTTCTCCGCCGCCTTCGGCCATGGCGACGATCTCGGCTGGGCCGAACTGGCCGTGCTGCTGCGGGGTGCGCCCATGGCGCATCGGGTGCGTTTCGAACTGCCTGGCGCCACCGCCCCGATGGCCGCGGGCCGCGTGCGGCTGATGCTGTCCCTCGCGCTGCTGGCCGCCGAGGCGCTGCCGCGCGGCGGCGTGGTGCGCGTGGCCGAGGATCCGCATGGCTGGGTCAGCGTCCTGCCGGAGGGGCGTGACGCCGCCTGGTCCCCCACGCTGGCTGAACTCGTGGCCGGCGGCGCCCTGGAGACGGCGCTGGCCGATGGCCCGCGCCGCGTGCTGGCGCCCTGGGCCCTGGCACAGGCCGAAGCCGAGGGGATGGAGCTGAGCTTCGCCCTCGGCATGGGCCAGGCGGTCCCGCCGCTGCGCGTGGGCCCGACCGGCTGAGGGATCTCGCCTTGGCTTGCGATGCAAAACGCAATGCAAGCCGAGGAATCGAGGGCCCTCGATCCTCGCGCCCTGTTTACGCTTTCTTCGCGAGCCCCGCGCCATCTTCCCGCCTGACGCCACCCCGCCTGTCGCGGGGCATGCCGGAAGGGACGCCCGATGGACGATCTGCTCGCCGATTTCCTCACCGAGACCAATGAAGGTCTCGCCAGCCTCGACGCCGCGCTGCTGCAGCTGGAGCGGAACCCGGCCAATGGCTCGGTGCTCTCCGAGATCTTCCGCATCGTGCACACCATCAAGGGCACCTGCGGCTTCCTTGGCCTCCCGCGCCTGGAGGGCGTGGCCCATGCGGCGGAGAACGTGCTGGGGCTTTGGCGTGAAGGCACGCTGCCGGTCACGCCGGCCGGCATCACGCTGATCCTCACCGCCGCCGACCGGTTCAAGCTCATCGTCGCCGGGCTGGAGGCCACCGGCAGCGAACCGGCGGGCGATGACGCCCCTCTCAAGGCCGCGCTGGATGCCGCCGCCTCCGGCGAGGTCGCGGTCGAGGAGATCAACGCGGAGGCGGTCATTCCGGCGGCCGAGACCATCGCCGCCGAAGGCCCCGCCGAGGCCGCGCCCGCCGCCGGCAACGCGCCGCAGACCATCCGCGTCGCGGTGGATGTGCTGGAGGACCTCATGGTCCTGGTGAGCGAACTGGTGCTGACGCGCAACCAGCTCATGCAGCTCGCCCGGGCCGAGGAGAATGCGGCCTTCTCCGTGCCGCTGCAGCGCCTCTCGCAGATCACGTCCGACCTGCAGGACGGCGTGATGAAGACGCGCATGCAGCCCATCGGCAATGCCTGGTCCAAGCTGCCGCGCCTGGTGCGCGACCTCAGCCATGACCTGGGCAAGCGGATCGAGCTGGAGATGCGCGGCGCCGACACCGAGCTCGATCGCCAGGTGATGGAACTCATCAAGGACCCGCTGACGCACATGGTGCGCAACAGCGCCGACCACGGGCTCGAGACGCCCGAGCAGCGGCGCGCCGCCGGCAAGAAGGAGACGGGGCGCATCCTGCTCAACGCCTTCCATGAGGGCGGGCACATCGTGCTGCAGATCGGCGATGACGGGCGCGGCCTGAACACCGATCGCATCAAGGCCAAGTGCATCGCGCAGGGCCTCGCCACCGAGGCGGAGCTTGCCACGATGAGCGAACGCGACATTCATCGCTTCATCTTCCGCGCGGGATTCTCGACGGCGGCCGAGGTCACCTCCGTCTCGGGCCGCGGTGTCGGCATGGATGTGGTGAAGACCAATATCGAGCGCATCGGCGGGACGGTGGATCTCACCTCGCGCGAGCACAGGGGCACCACCTTCAGCATCAAGATCCCGCTCACGCTCGCCATCGCGGCGGCGCTGATCGTCGAGGCGGGGGGCGAGCGCTTCGCCATCCCGCAGGCCGGCGTGCTGGAGCTGGTGCGGGTCGGCGGCGTGGACGGCCCGAAGGTGGAGCGCATCAAGGACAGCGCGGTGCTGCGCCTGCGCGGCCAGCTGCTGCCGCTGGTCTCGCTGCGCCAGGTGCTGCGCCTGGACCATGACGCCGGCGCCGAGGCGGAGGGCTTCGTCGTCGTGACCCAGGTGGCCGGGCAGCTCTTCGGGATCGTGGTGGATCGCGTCTTCGACACGGAGGAGATCGTGGTGAAGCCGGTCGCGCCCATCCTGCGGCACATCACCATGTTCTCGGGCAACACCATCCTCGGCGATGGCAGCGTCATCATGATCCTCGATCCCAACGGGATCGCCCGCGCCTCGGGCCTTGGCCTTGAGGGCGGCACGGAAAGCGGCGCGCTGGAGGAGGCCGCCGCGACCAGCCGCCGGAGCGATCGCCACACCGCCCTGCTGCTGTTCCGCGCGGGCCCCGGGGCGCCCAAGGCAGTACCGCTCGGCCTCGTCGCGCGGCTGGAGAACCTGGATGCCGCGCGCATCGAGCGCACGGGCGAGAGCCTGGTGGTGCAGTATCGCGGTACGCTCATGCCGCTCATTCCGCTCGATCACGGCATCATGCCGGCGGAGACGGGCGAGCAGCCGGTGCTCGTCTTCGGCGATGGCGACCGCGCCATGGGCCTGATGGTGGACGAGATCCTCGACGTGGTGGACGTGCCGCTCGAGATGGACAATGCCGGCCTGCGCCCGGGCTTCCTCGGCAGCTGCGTGGTGGATGGCAAGGTGACCGACCTGCTGGACACCGGCTACTGGCTGAAGCAGGGCCAGTCCGACTGGTTCGAGCCCGCCGTGGTCTCTGGCGCCCGGCCGCGCGTGCTGGTGGCCGAGGACAGCGACTTCTTCCGCAACCTCATCGTGCCCGCGATCATGGCGGCAGGCTATGACGTGACGACCGTCGGCAACGGGCGGGACGCGCTGCGCCTGCGCGAGGCGGGCGAGCGCTTCGACGTCATCGTCTCCGACATCCACATGCCCGAGCTGGACGGCATGGCCCTGGCCCGCGCCGTGCGTGAGGGGGGCCCCTGGGCCGAGCTGCCGATGATCGCGCTCTCCGGTTCCGCCTCGCCGGCGGATGTGGAGCGCGGCCGGGAGGCCGGCTTCAGCGACTACATCGCCAAGTTCGACCGCGACGCGCTGCTGGCCAGCCTGCAGCACTGCCTCCAGCCCATGCTGGCCCGCTGAACCGAGGAACGCCCGATGCAGACCGTCCCCACCAACCCCTCGGCCGAATCGCGCCTGCCCACCGGCGCGATCGCCTCCGATGCCGCCAGCATGATGCTGACGCTGACCGTCGCGGGGCAGCCCTGCGCCGTCCCCGTCCTCGCCGTGCGCGACGTGCTGGGCGTGCAGGCCATCACCCGCATCCCGCTCGCGCCCCGCGAGGTGGCGGGCAGCCTGAACCTGCGCGGCCGCATCGTCACCGCGGTGGATCTGCGCGGGCGGCTCGGCCTGCCGTCGCGCGCGCCGGGTGAGGTCGCCATGTCCGTCGTCGTCGAGGTGGGCGGTGAACTCTACTCCCTGCTGGCTGATCAGGTGGGCGAGGTGCTGACGCTGAACCCCGAGGAGCGCGCGCCCAATCCACCGACGCTGGACGCCTCCTGGAAGGAGTTCTCGCTCGGTGTGCATCGCCGCGATGACCATCTGCTCGTGCTGCTTGATGTCGAGCAGCTGCTGGCGCTCGGCGTCTGAGGGGGCGTGCGATGAGTGGCGAATGCCTGGTGGTGGATGACAGCGCGGTGGTGCGCAAGGTCGCGCGGCGCATCCTGGAGCGCTACGGCTTCAGCGTGCGCGAGGCGGCGGACGGGCAGCAGGCGCTGGACGCCGTGCGAACCGCCATGCCGCGCGCGGTCCTGCTCGACCGCAACATGCCGGTGATGGACGGCATCGGCTTCCTGCGCGCGCTGCGCGCGGAATACGGGCCGGATGAGCCGGTGGTGGTGATGTGCACCACCGAGGCCGGCACGGAAAAGATCCTGGAAGGGCTGGAGGCCGGCGCCCAGGAATATGTGATGAAGCCCTTCGATGAGGAGATCCTGCGCGACAAGCTGGTGCAGGCCGGGCTGCTCGCCGAATGAGTCTCTCCGCGCCGAACGCGCTGCCCAGGACTTCCGCCGCAGGCAAGCTGCGCGTGATGCTCTGCGATGACAGCCCGACCGTGCGCTCGGCGCTGGCGCGCGTGCTGGAGGCCGACCCCGGCATCGCCGTGGTGGCCCGCGTGGGGGATGGCGCGCAGGCGCTGGCCGCGCTCGATGCCGCGCCGCCGGCGGAGCGCGCGCAGGTGGTGCTGCTCGACCTCGAAATGCCCGTGATGGACGGGATGACGGCGTTGCCGCTGATCCTCCGGCGCGAGCCGAAGCCCGTGGTGATCGTGGCCAGCGCGCTCACGCAGAAGGGCGCCAGCGCGACGATGGACGCGATGCGCGCCGGCGCTTCGGACTATATCCCGAAGCCCGGGGCGGCCGGCGGTGGTCTGGCCGATCCGAATTTTCGCGCCGAACTTCTCGCCAAGGTGAAGGGCTGGGCGCGGCTGCGCCAGCCGGCCGCGCGCGCGCCGCTGGCACCCGTGCGCCCCGCGCCGGCCCGCGCGGGCGATCCGCCCAAGGTGATTTGCATCGGCAGTTCCACCGGCGGGCCGCAGGCGCTGGCCGCGCTGGTGCGGCGGCTGCCGCGGCAGATCACATTGCCCGTGGTCATCGTGCAGCACATGCCGGCCGGCTTCACCGCCATGCTGGCCAAGCATCTGGATGGCCTGGGCGGCCCGCCCGTCGCTGAGGCGCGGCAGGGCGATGTGCTGGAGGCCGGGCGCATCCACCTGGCGCCAGGGGACCATCACCTGCTGGCCAAGGCGGAAGCCGGCCGCGTGGTGCTGCACCTCTCCGACGCGCCGCCCGAGAATTTCTGCCGCCCGGCCGTGGACCCCACGCTGCGCAGCCTGATCGCCCTGCATGGCCGCGCGGTGCAGGCCGTCATCCTGACCGGCATGGGGCATGACGGCCTGGCGGGCTGCAAGGCCCTGGCCGCGGCCGGCGGCACCATCTGGGCGCAGGACGAAGCCTCCTCCGTCGTCTGGGGCATGCCGGGCGCCGTCTCGCGCGCCGGCCTCGCCGCGGCGCAGGGAACCCCCGAATCGCTGGGCGACGCCCTGGCCCGAATCTGCGGAGCGCGCTGATGACGCCCACCACCTTCGCCTTCCTCACCGAGATCGTGAAGACGCGCTCCGGCGGCATCATCGGCCCCGACCAGGGCTATATGCTGGAGACGCGCCTGGCGCCGCTGCTGAAGCGCGAATCGCTGGCCGATCTCGACGCGCTGGCCGTGCGTCTGAAAGCACCGCGCGCCGATGCGCTGGCGCAGGAGATGACCGAGCTGCTGACGACGAACGAGAGCAGCTTCTTCCGCGATACCCGCCCCTTCGAGCATCTGCGCGCGCTCCTGCCCGAACTGCACAAGGCGCGCCCCGCCGGCCAGCCGCTGCGCATCTGGTCCGCCGCCTGCTCCACCGGGCAGGAGGCCTATTCCATCGCGATCATCCTGGCCGAGCTGGGCGAGGCTGATCCGGGCTTCAAGACGCGGCGCGTGGAGATCATCGGCACCGACATCACCAGCGCCGTGCTGGCGCGCGCGCGGGCGGGAATCTTCTCGCAATTCGAGGTGCAGCGCGGCCTGCCCATCCGCACGCTGATGAAGCGCTTCGTGCAGGAGGAGACGCGCTGGCGCATCCGGCCCGAAATCGCCGCGCCCTGCCGTTTCGAGAATTTCAACCTGCTGGGCGATCCGCGCCGGCTGGGCAAGTTTGACGTGGTGTTCTGCCGCAATGTGCTGATCTATTTCGACGTGCCGACCAAGGCGCGCGTGCTGGGCGGCATCGCGCAGATCATGGCGCCTGACGGCGCGCTCTATCTGGGTGCGGCGGAGACGGCGATGGGCGTGACGACGGCGCTGGTGCCGAAGCCCGGCGAGCGCGGCGTCTATGGCCTCGCCGCGGGCGCGGAGCCGCAGCGCATGCGGGCCTGATGGTTGCGGGGGTGCCGACCGCGCCCCACAATCCCGCCATGCCCCGAGAGATTCGCCTGAACGCCTTCGACATGGCCTGTGTCGGCCACATCCAGCACGGCATGTGGACCCATCCGCGCGACACCAGTGCCAACTACAACCGCCTGGATCACTGGCTCCATCTCGCGCAGCTGCTGGAACGCGGGCTGTTCGACGGCCTGTTCCTGGCGGATGTGCTGGGCGTCTATGACGTGCTGGATGGCAGCCCGGATGCGGCGCTGCGCGGTGGGGTGCAGGTCCCGCTGCTCGATCCCGCGATGATCATCCCCGCCATGGCGGCCGTCACCTCGCAGCTCGGTTTCGGCATCACGGCCAATCTTTCCTATGAGGCGCCCTATCTCTTCGCGCGGCGGATGAGCACGCTGGATCATCTGACCAACGGGCGCATCGGCTGGAACATCGTCACCGGCTATCTGGACAGTGCCGCGCGCGCCATGGGCCTTGGCCGGCAGATGGCGCATGACGACCGCTACGACATGGCCGATGAGTACATGGAGGTGGTCTATCGCCTCTGGGAGGAGAGCTGGGCGGATGACGCCGTGCGGCGCGACGCGGCGGCGGGCATCTTCACCGACCCCGCGCGCGTGCGGCGCATCGCGCATGAGGGCAAGCAGTTCCGGCTGGATGCGATGCATCTCTGCGAGCCCTCGCCGCAGCGCACGCCGGTGCTGTACCAGGCCGGCGCCTCCGCGCGCGGGATGGCCTTCGCCGCGCGGCACGCCGAATGCGTCTTCCTCAATGGCGGGCCCGCGGCGGATGTGGCGAAGCAGGTGGCCGCGCTGCGCGCGCTGGCCGAGCCACGGCCGATTCGCGTCTTCGTCGGCGCCACGCTGGTGATGGGTCGCACGCGCGCCGAGGCCGAGGAGAAGCTCGCCGAGTATCGCCGCCATTCCAGCGTGGAGGGTGCCTTGGCGCATGCGAGCGCCTCGCTCGGCATTGATTTCGGCCGCTACGGGATGGATGAGCCGATCGAGGCCGGCCCCGGCAATGCGATCCAGTCCAATGTCTCCGCGATGCAGCGCGCGACCGGGCCGCGCTTCACCCGCCGCGGCCTGATCGACCAGTTCATCCTCGGCAGCCGGCAGAAGCCGGTGGTGGGCAGCGTGCAGGAGATCGCCGACTGGCTCGTCGCCTATGTCGAGGAGACGGGCGTGGATGGCTTCAACCTCTCCCGCACCGTCTTTCCGGAATGCCTGGTGGAGGTGGTGGAGCAGCTGGTGCCGGCGCTGCAGGAGCGCGGCGTGTACAAGACCGCCTATGCGCCGGGGACCTATCGCGAGAAGCTGTTTGGAGAACCCCGCCTCGCCGCGCCCCATCCTGCCGCGCTCGCGCGCCGTTGAGCTTGGTCAGATCCCCGCGCCGTCGCAGAGCGACTGGATGAGGAAATCCGCCAGGTAATGCGGGCCTGACGGGTTGGGCGCCGAGAACAGGCACATCTCGGCGGTGCCGAGCGGCGGCAGGTCGGGCAGCTCGACCAGCCCCTCCGGCAAGCCCGCGCGGCCCATGACGGTGAGCGCGAAGCCGGCCTGCGCGGCGGCGGCGATGCCCATCAGGCTGGGCGAGGTATAGACCACCTCCGCCGCGAGGCCGGCGCGCGCGAGGGCGGTCAGCGCGCGGTCGCGGAACATGCAGCCCTGCGGCAGCATGGCGAGCAGCAAAGGCCGGTCTCGCGTCAGTTCGAAATCGGGTGCGGCGACCCACACCACCGCCTCGGTGAAGATGACGCGGCCTTCCGTCTCGCCATCGCGGCGCTTGCCCAGCACCAGGTCCAGCTCCTCCCGCGCCAGCGCCGCGCGGAGTTCATGGCTGCGGCCCACCTCCACCTCGATGCGCAATTCGGGCCAGGTGCGGGCGAAGCTGGCGAGTGCGGGCGCCAGATGGCGCGGCACGAAATGATCCGCCACACCCAGGCGCAGCCGGCCGGCGATGGGCGGGGCGACGAAGCGGCGCACCGCCTCCTCGTTCAGCGCCAGCATGCGGCGGGCATAGGTGAGCAGGCTCTCCCCCTCGCGCGTCAGGGTCACCTGTTTCGTTCCGCGGGTGAAGACCGGCTTGCCGAGCAGATCCTCCAGCCGCTTCACCTTCAGGCTGATGGCGGATTGCGTGAGGCCGAGCGCCTGGCCCGCCGCGGTGAAGCCGCCGCGTTCGGCGACCGTCACGAAGCCGCGCAGCAGGTCGAGGTCGAGATCAGGGACGCGCATGCGCCCTTATCGGCCGGCCAGGGCACAAAAAAAAGGGCGGCCGGAGCCGCCCTTTCCCGGAGGTGCAGCGGGCGACGAGCCGCCGAACCTCCCCAACCCATCCGGCCGCAACGCGGCCGGCGCCGCCCAACCGGGCGATGGGGCCAGCGCGCCCGTGGCGCGGCGAAGCCAAGCGCGCGGAGCGCGCGCCCGGCGCTTGAGGGCGAAAACTACACATCCTCCTCGTAGCCGCCGCCGGCATCGTCATAGCTGCCCGCCGCGTCGTCATAGCCGCCATTGTCGTAGCCGCCGCCCGAGGCGTCATTGCCGCCCCAGCCGGAATTGGCCGCCGCCGCGCCGGGATCGGTCCAGGCGGAGGAGGTGGGCACCGCCTCCTGCCCGAAGGCGCCGCCGCCCGTGGCCGCCGCGGCCGAGCCGCCGCCCGAGAAGGCGTTCATCAGCATGTTGCCCAGCACCATGCCGCCGGCCACACCGGCCGCCGTCATCATGGCGGTGCCGAGGAAACCGGGGCCCTGGCGCTGCGGCATCATGCCGCCCGGGGGCTGCATGGGCTGCGGGCGGGGCGGCATGGGCGCGGGGCGCGAGCCGCCAAAGCCCAGGAAACCACGGTTGTTCGCGGCCTGCGCCTGGCGGTTGGCGTTCTCCAGCTCCCACTCCAGCTCCTGGATGCGGTTCTGCGCCTGGACCAGCGCGTGCTCCTGCACGAAGGCGGTCTGCGTCAGGCGGAAGCGCGCCTCCGGATACTTCTGGAAGAGCTCGGCGATATAGGCATCGGCGGCGGGCTCGATCGGCGGCAGGTTCGCGGCCGGCTGCGCGCCCGTCTGCGGCACGCGGCCGCCCCAGGGGCTGCTCGAGGGCTGGGCGGCCTGCTGGACGCCCGCCACGCGCATCACATAATCGCCAATGATCCGGCGTTCTTCGTCAGTCATGGGGTCCTTCCCTTCAAAAAGGGGCGATTCGGGCCGCCCTGAATGCTGGGGAAATGGCCCGGCGCCCAACGCATTTCAAGAAGTTTAGTTATTCGTCACGCGGAAGAAATACGTGCCGGCAGCCCCGCGGGGCCCCATTCGATGACCGGGCAGCGATCCATCACCACCGTCACGCCCTTGGCGCGGGCGCGGGCGGCCGCGGCCTCATCCACCACGCCCAATTGCAGCCAGACGGCGCGGGCGCCGAGCGCCACGGCCTCATCCATCACGGCGCCCGCTTCCTCGCCGCGTCGGAACACGTCCACGAGGTCGAGCGGGCCGGCCTCGGCCAGGCGCGCCACCACGCGCTGGCCATGGATCTCCTGGCCGGCGAGGCCAGGGTTGATGGGCGTGACCGCATAGCCGCGATCCAGCAGGAAGCGCATGACGCGGAAGGAGGCGCGGTCGGGCTTGGGCGAGGCGCCGACCAGCGCGATCCGGCGGGTGGTGAGGAGCAGCTCGCGAATGTCCATGGCCCTCATATAGGCAAGGGCTTGTCCCGGCGCAGCGGGGGCGCACCTTAAGGCCATGTGGAATCCCTTCGCCCCCCGCCCCCCGGTCGTCGCCCTCGTGCGGCTGGAGGGGCTGATCGCCGCGCGCACCGGTCCCTTCGGCGGGCTGAACGCCTCGGGGATCGAGCCCATCCTGGCCCGCGCCTTCGGGCTGAAGCGGCTCGCCGCCGTCTTCCTCGCCATCAACTCGCCCGGCGGTTCGCCGGTGCAATCCTCGCTCATCGCCGGGCGCATCCGCCATTGGGCGGCGGAGAAGAAGGTGCCGGTCCTCGCCTTCTGCGAGGATGCGGCGGCTTCGGGCGGCTATTGGATCGCCTGCGCGGCCGATGACATCTTCGCGGACCCCGCCTCCATCCTGGGCTCCATCGGCGTGATCTCCTCGGGCTTCGGCTTTCCCGAGGCGATCCAGCGCCTGGGCATCGAGCGGCGCGTGCGCACCGCGGGCACCGACAAGTCGAGCAACGACCCTTTCCGCCCGCAAAGCGCGGAGGAATTGGCACGGCTGGATGGGCTGCTGGCCGAGCTGCATGTGGAGTTCAAGGACTGGGTGCGCGCGCGGCGTGGCGCACGGCTGAAGGCGAGCGAGGAGGAATTGTTCAACGGCCGTTATTGGATCGGCCGCCGCGCGCTGGAACTCGGCCTCTGCGATGGGTTGGCCACGCCGGAGGAAGAGGCGCGGCGCCGCTTCGGCGAGAAGGTGCGGATCATCCCCGTGGGCCGCGCGAAGCGCCGCTTCCCGATGAGCCTGCTGCCAGGCGCCGGCGCCGCGCTCATCCAGGTGATGGAGGAACGCGCGGCCTGGGCGCGGCTGGGCCTGTAGCCCTCAGTCCTTGTGCGACAGGTAATGCGCCAGCGCGACCAGGTCGGCGTCCGACAGCCCCTGCACCGCGCCGTTCATCTGCGTGTCCGGCCCGGCGCGCAGGCCGTCGCGATATTGCGTGAGCGCGTGCAGCAGGTAGTCCTCGCGCTGGGCTGCGACGCGCGGGATCTGCGCGCGGCCGCCATAGTCGGAGACATGGCAGGTGGCGCAATGGCGCGGGCCGCTCAGCGCCTGGCCGGCGGCGAACAGCGCGCGGTCCAGCGGGCGCCGGTCATCCGGCGGGCCCGGCGGCAGCGTGGCGAACCAGGCGGCGATGTCCTGGATGTCCTGGTCCGACTTGCCGACGGCGAATTGCGTCATGGCCGGAACCTGGCGCAGGCCTTCCCGCATGAGGATCATCTGGATGGTGATGAAATCGGCCGGCTGGCCGGCCAGCGACGGGATGTCGGGCATCTGGCTGCGGCCATTGGCCCCGTGGCATTGCGCGCAGGGCTCGGCGAGTGCCGCGCCGCGCTGTGCATCCTGCGCGGGTGCCACGCCCATGGTCGAAAGAGTGGTCGCGGCGGCCAACAGGGCCGCCGCGAAGGTCCGTCGAAGGCTCATCGGCGATAGGTGATCCGGTAGATCGCGCCCATCTGCTCGCCCGAGACCAGCAGCGAGCCATCGCGCAGCACATGCACCTCGGCCGGGCGGTCGGCGAAGCGCTGGTTGGCGTCGTCACGGAAGCCGGTCAGGAACTCCTCCACGCGGGTCACGTTGCCCTGGCCGTCCAGATGCGCGACCACGACGTCATAGCCGCTGAGGCGCGAACGGTTCCAGGAACCGCGGCGCGCGATGAAGATCTGGTTGCGATACTGCTCGGGGAACATGGTGCCCGTGTAGAAGCGCATGCCGAGGACCGCGGTGTGCGGCCCGAGCAGGGCGGCCGGCTGCGAGAACTCGCTGCAGGCGCGGCCGCGGTTGTATTGCGGGTCCGCCCAGGTGCCGAGGCAATAGGGGAAGCCGAAATCCTCACCCACGCGGCGCACGCGCAGCAGGGAGTCCTGCGGGTTGTCGTCACCCACCCAGTCGCGGCCGTGATTGGTGGCCCAGAGCTCACGCGTCGTCGGATGATGGGCGAAGCCCACGGAGTTGCGCACGCCGCGCGCCTCGATGCGGCGGTCGCTGCCATCGGGGCGGAAGGAGACGAGGAGGGCGAACTTGTCGCGGTCCGTGTCGCACACGTTGCAGTTCACGCCGACATTTGTGTAGATCCGGCCATCGGGGCCGAGCGAGGCGTATTTCCAGTGGTGATTGCCGCCATGCTCCTGCTCGGTCGGCAGGGCGAAGGCGGCCGTCAGGTCCACCGGCGCCGGCGGGCTGTCGAGGTTCGCCTCGACATTGTCGTAGCGCAGCACGCGGTTGACGGCGAAGATGTAGAGGCTGTTGCCGATCATCACGAGGCCGTTGGGCTGCGGCAGACCCTGGGCGAAGATGCGCGTGCGCGTCGTGCCGTCCGGGTTGCGCGTGATGGCATAGACGCGGCCGATGGCGCGGGTGCCGGCGAAGAGCGTGCCGCCCGGTGCTTCCGCGATGGCGCGCACGCCCGGGATGCCATGGGCAAAGACCTCGGCCTGGAAGCCCTGCGGCAGGCGGATGGAGGAGACCGGCACCTGGTCGAGCGGCGTGACCGTCAGGCGCGGCGCGTGGGGCGCGAGCGTCGAGCCCTCGGGCCGGCCGACGGCCCAGCCGGGCACGGGGGCCGGCGTGGCGGCGGGCGCCTGGGCGAAGGCGGGGCCCGCCATGAGCAGCGCGGCCATGCCTAGCAGATTGCGTCGGATTGTCATGAGTTTCTCTCCCTGCTCCCTTTGCGGGCGCCCTGTTGCGAGCGTTGCCCGGCAAGGGAAGGACGAAACACCGTGGCTGGCAAGCCCTGTCGCTGAGGGGATGATTCACCGCTTCGGTGTTCCACCTCAGCGGATCATGCCCTAGGCGCGCCGCGCGAGCTGCTTGTTCTCGAGCTTGGACAGCAGCCGCACCACCGGCCAGAGCAGGATGAAATAGGCGACCGCGGCGGCCATGATCGGCGTCGCGTTGAAGGTCACGCTCTGCGCCTGGCGCGCCTGGAAGAGCAGCTCCGGCATCGCCACCACGGCGGCGATGGAGGTGAGCTTCACCACCTCCAGCGTGTTGGAGATCAGATCCGGCAGCACATTGCGCACCGCCTGCGGCAGCACGACGAGGCGCATGGTCTGCCAGCGGCCGAGGCCGAGCGAGCGCGCAGCCTCCGCCTGGCCGGCCGGGACGCTGGCGATGCCCGCGCGCAGGATCTCGCCATAATAGGCGCCGGTGTTGAGGAAGAAGCCGATGGCCACCGCCGTGAAGGCGCTGACCTCCAGCCCCGCGAAGGGCAGGCCGGCATAGACGAAGACCAGCAGCACGAGCGGCGGCAGGGCGCGGAACACATCCACCCAGGCCATGAGCGGCCAGCGCACCCAGCGGCTTTTGGCGGTGGAGAGCAGCGCCAGGATCATGCCCCCCAGCAGCCCGAGCGGCACCACCACCACGGAGAGCAGCAGCGTCTGGCCCAGGCCCTGCAACAGGATGGGCCAGGCCTCCATGAGGATCTGGATGTTGAAGAAGGCGTCTATGAAATCCTGCATGGCGCTACCGCGCCCGCTTGTAGCGCTGCTCGACCCAGCGGCCGGCGATGACGACGGGCAGGAAGAGGATGAGATAGGCGACGGCGCCCAGCGTGAGCGGCGTCGGGTTGAAGGAGAAGGAGACGCCGGCCTGCGCCGCGCCCAGGATCTCCGGCACCGCGACCACGGAGGCCAGCGCCGTGCCCTTGGTGATGGCGATGGTGCGGTTGACCAAAGGCGGGATCACCATGCGCACCGCCTGCGGCAGGATGACCAGCGCGAAGGTGACGAGGAAGCCCAAGCCCAGGCTGCGCGAGGCTTCCCATTGGCCTTGCGGGATGGCGGTGATGCCGGCCCAGAAGATCTCCTCCGCGAAGGCCATGAGCACGAGCGAGAGCGCGAGCCAGGCGGCCACGAAGCCCGACATGGAGACGCCCGCCGCCGGCAGCCCGAAATAGAGCAGCACGATGATGACGAGCGGCGGCAGCGCGCGGAACAGGTCCACCGCGAAGATGATGAGCCAGTTCACCGGCCTGAGGCCCATGGCGCGGATCACCGCCAGCAGCAGGCCGACGACCACGCCGGTCACGATGATGCAGCCCGCCAGCGCCAGCGTCAGCCAGAGCCCCTCGATGATCTTGGGCGTGTATTCGGCGGCGACGCGGGCGTTGAGGAAGCTGTCGGCGAACTTGTCCCAGCCGCTCATTTATTCAGGCCCGCGACGCGCAGCCGCCACACCAACCCTCCGCGTCGCGGGCATACTGGATATCAACCGCAAGTCGGGTTCTGCGGCGTCGCGTCATAGCCGGGCAGGCCGGGCACGCCATAGCCCGGGAATTCCACGCGCTCGGCCTGATCCGGGCCGGGTGCATTGCCGAACCAGCGCTCGCTGAGGCGTGCGATGGTCCCGTCGCGCTTCATGCAGACGATCACATCCTCCACCTGGTTGCGCAGCGCGCCGCTGTCCTGGCGGAAGGGTGTGCCCCAATGCAGGCGCGTGCCGGGCAGCACGAAGTCGGCAACGTATTGCGGCGTGCGAGAGGCCGAGAAGCGCACCACCGTGTTGCCCGAGAGGTTCGCATAGGCGCGGCCCTGGATGACGGCCTGCACCGCATCGGGCTGGGTGTCGAAAGCCAGCAGCGTCAGGTTCAGGCGCTCGGCATTGCGCGTCACCCATTGCTCATAGGGCGTGCCCTTGTTCACGCTGATGGTCTTGCCGCGCAGATCCTCCTCGGAACGGATCGGCGGCGTGCCGCGGCGGATGCCGAATTGCAGCTCGGTCCAGAGATAGCCCTCGGTGAAGAGCAGGCTCTGCGCGCGCTCCGGCGTCACGGTCGTGGGCGCGCAGAGGAAATCATACCGGCCGGCATTCATCGCGGGGATGAGGCCGGAGAAGGAGGCGCTGTCGATCACGATCTCACGCCCCATGCGGCGCGCCACCTCGCGGAAGAGGTCGATCTGGAAGCCCTGAACGCCACCCTGCAGCGAGGGGAAGGCGTGCGGCGCGAAGGTGCCGTCCACGGCGCAGCGCAGCGGCGGCTGGGCGGCGGGGGCCTGCGCGAGGGCCAGGCCCGGCAGGGCAGCGGCAGCAACGGCCGCGGCGAGGAGAAGGCGACGCATGATGGACCTCATGAATTCCGGACGGCGCGAAGCTTCCACCTGTTTCGGGTGCGACGCAACGTGCCCAAGGCGCATGCAAGCCTGCCCCGAAATTGCCTCGCTTCGTCCCTTTTGCCGCCCGACCGGCCCGGCACAACCGCGCTCAGGAGATCATCGCCATGCAGCGCGTCGGGTTCAGCTTCGTCCTTTTCGGCCTCGTCCTCATCCTGGCCGTCGTTGCCGTGCTGCTCACCGATGGGCTGGCGCCGGGGCGGGTCGCGCCGGGCTTTGCGGCGCTGGCGGCCGCGCTGGGCGGGCTTTGCCTGGTGCTTGGCCTTTACGGGCTGGAGCGCGGGCGCGACGCAACCCGTCACATGGGCTGAGACGCGGCCCCTGTCATTGCGATCGCGCAAGGCGCGCGCGGTGAAACGGCAGCGCAGCCCAGCGTTCATTCTGCTTGCTTCGAGCCTGCGAGGGCATAGGCTTTCCTGGCCGGAGAACCGGCGGAGGGGAAAGCCATGTGCAACGGATGCGTCGCCAATATCTTCGGCAAGTTCACGCTGGGCCGGGGCCCGACGCGGCGCGGCCTGCTCGCCGCCTCGGCCGTCACCGCCGCCACCGCCGTGGCGGGCAGCCCCGCCCGCGCCCAGAGCGGCCAGGCCGAGACCATCTTCCGCGGCGGCGCGGTGCTGCCGGCGCCGGGGCGCCTGGCGCCCGCGCAGGCGCTGGCCATCGCCCGGGGCAAGGTGATGCTGGCCGGCAGCGACGCCGATGTGATGGCGCTGCGCGGGCCCAACACGCGCATCGTGGACCTCGCCGGCCGCACCTTGCTGCCGGGCTTCATCGATCCCCACCAGCACAGCCTGACCGGCGGGCTGATCACCGCCGTCTTCGACGATCTCGGCTACAAGACCTATCGCACGCGGGCCGAGGTGATGGCGGCGATGCGGGCCAAGGCGGCGCGCACTCAGCCCGGGCAATGGCTGCTCTGGTGCAATTTCGACAATCTGCTCCAGGGCGGCGACTTCTCGATGGCGGAGCTGGACACCGTCTCCACGCAGCATCCCATCCTCGTCTACTACATCAACATGCATGACGCGGCGGCCAACAGCGCCGCCTTCCGCGCCGCCAACATCCCCGACGATATCGGCCCGCTGCCTGGTGGCGGGCGCTTCGGCCGGGGCCCCGATGGCAAGCTGGACGGCACCATCTTCGAGGAATCGGCGCTCCGGAAATTCGCCGTCGCCATGCCGCCCATCACGCCGGCCTTCGTCGCGCAGGCGGCGCTCAACTGGTTCCGCACCAATGCGGCGGCCGGCAACACCACCGTGCACGAGGCGGGCGTCATCGGCGATGCCGCCATGCTGCAGGGCTATGCGCGCATCGCGTCCGAGGCGATGTGCCGCGCCAGCACCAGCCTGATGTTCGAGGCGATGGCGCTGGGCGATGCCTATAAGCAGTACGGCTACGGCGCGCAGGCGACGCAGATCCCGAATTCGCCGCTGACGATCTACGGCATCAAGATCGTGGGCGACGGCTCGAACCAGACGAAATCGGCGGACCAGACGCAGCCTTACCTGGGCGGGACGAGCAAGGGCTACCCGAACTTCAACGCGGCCGACATGCATCGCATGGTGGCGGAGGTGAAGGCCAATGGCTGGCCCGTGCTGGTGCATTGCAACGGCGATGCGACCATCGACCTGGCGCTCGACGCCATCGAGGCCGCCTATGGCGCCAACCCGGCCACCGGCGTGAACCGCATCGAGCATTGCACCATCACGCGGCCCGATCAGATCGAACGCATGAAGCGCCTCGGCGTGCAGCCGAGCTTCCTGATGAACCACATCTATTTCTACGGCGCCGCCTATCGCGACACGCTCTTCGGCCCCGAGCGCGCGGCGCGCGCCGACAGCGCCGGGGATTTCGTCCGCGCCGGCATGCCCTTCACCCTGCACACGGATGCACCCTGCTCCAATATCGGCGGGCTGCAACTGATCCAGACGGCGGTCACGCGCAAATGCAGCGTGGATGGCAGCATCGTGGGCCCCGAGCAGGCGATCTCGCTGGATGATGCGCTGAAGGCCGTCACCATCCACGCCGCGGGGCAGATCGGCCAGGCGCATCGCCTGGGCACGCTGGAGCGCGGCAAGGAGGCGGACCTCACCATCCTCGAGCGCAACCCCTACAGCGTGGACCCGAACACGATCATGGACATCAAGGTCAGCCAGACCTGGGTCTCGGGCGTGGCCAAGTTCGGGGCTTGAGCCGAGGGCGGTTCACGCCTTCTCGGGGTACATCGCCAGCAGCGCGGCCTCGTTCGCCGCGCAGCGGCCGCGCTCGGTGATCAGGCCGGTGACGAGGCGCGCGGGCGTCACGTCGAAGGCGGGGTTCGCCGCCGCGCTGCCGCCGGCGACGACGCGCACCGTCTCGATGCGGCCATCCGCGGTGCGGCCGGTCATGTCGGTGACCTCGGCGCCGCTGCGCTCCTCGATCGGGATTTCGGAAACACCGTCGCGCACGCGCATGTCGAGCGTCGAATGCGGCAGCGCCACCCAGAAGGGCACGCCATTGTCATGCGCGGCGAGCGCCTTGAGATAGGTGCCGATCTTGTTCGCCACATCGCCCGTGCGCGTCACGCGGTCGGTGCCGACGATGACGATGTCCACCTCGCCATGCTGCATGTAGTGGCCGCCGGCATTGTCGGCGATCACCGTGTGCTTCACGCCATGCGCGCCGAGCTCGAAGGCGGTCAGCGCCGCGCCCTGGTTGCGCGGGCGGGTCTCATCCACCCAGACATGCACGTCGAGCCCCGCATCATGCGCCATGTAGATGGGGGCCAGCGCCGTGCCCCAATCCACGGTGGCGAGCCAGCCGGCATTGCAATGGGTGAGCACATTCACGCGGCCCTTTTTCGCCGCGATCTCCTGCAGCAAAGGCAGGCCGTTCTCGCCGATGCGGCGGCAGGTCTCGGCATCGTCATCGGCGATGTGCGCGGCCTCGGCATAGGCGACGGCGGCGCGCTGCTCGGCGGGGAGGTTGTGCAGTTTCGCGCGCTGCCGGTCGAGCGCCCAGCGGAGGTTGATGGCGGTGGGGCGGGTTTCGTTCAACGCCTCCAGCACCGGGTCGAGATTCGCGGGGTCCGTGCGCATGGCGAGTGCGACGCCATAGGCGGCGACGGCGCCGATGAGGGGCGCGCCGCGCACCTGCATGGAGCGGATGGCGTGCGCCGCCTCCTGCCAGGTGGTGAGGCGGATCTGTTCGACGATCCAGGGCAGCTTGGTCTGGTCGAAGATGCGGACCGACCATTGGTCGTCATCGAGCCAGACGCTGCGATAGGCGATTCCGTTGATTTTCATGCTTGGTCTCTACGGTCCGGAGGTGCAGGAACCTGAGGTTCCTGCTGGGGTGAGGGGCAAAGCCCCTCAAACTCGCTGATGCAAGGCCGCGATCAGTGTGAACAGCCTGCGCGCCGTCTCGAAATCCACCGCGATGCGGCCTTCCAGCCGCGTGGTCAGCAGCTCCGCCGCCTCGTTGTGCAGTCCGCGCCGGCCCATGTCGATCGCCTGGACGCGGGCATCCATGGCACCGGTGGTCACCGCTTCCTCGTGGTTTTCCACCAGCATCAGATAGTCCTTGATGAGGCGGCGGAAGGGGCCGAGGACGAGGATGATGGCGCGCAAAGGCGCGTCGTCCTTGTCGCGGATGTCGAGGATGAGGCGGCCTTCGCGCACCATCAGATGGAGCGCGAAGGGGCCGGGGCCCAGGCCCTCGGGGTCGAAGCGGTTGCCGCGCAGCAGATCCTCGATGGCCTGGCGCCGGTCCGCCTCGGCATAGGCGGAGGGCGGGGGCGGCGCCTCGGGCAACTCGATGCGGATCAGGTGGCGGTCAGGCACAGGGGGTCAGCCGGTGGTGTCGTTGCCGAAGCCGAAGCGGCTCATCAGGCCCACGGTGGCGCCCTTCACGGGGCGCAGCAGCAGGGTGGTGGCGATGGCGAAGGTCGGAATCCAGACGGCCATCTGGATCCACATCTCCGGCGCATAGGCCTTCTCGATCCAGAGCACGGGCGGGATCAGGAGGTGGCCGACCAGAAAGATGGTGAAATAGGGCGGCGCGTCATCGGCGCGCAGCTTGCCGAGCGGCGCGTGGCAGACCTCGCACTCCTTGGCGACACGCAGATAGCCCTGGAAGACATGCCCCTCGCCGCAGACCGGGCAGCGGTTCCGGGCGCCGCGCCAGAGCGAGACGCGCAGCGGCGGCAGGGCCGCGGCCGCTTCGGGGGCCGGGCGGTCCGGTTGCCAGAGGGTGGGGGGGGCTGCTTCGGGCATGGTGCACCGCACAAATGAAGGTTCGCGGGCAGTGTGGCAAGAAAAACCGGTTCCTGCCATGCTGGTCGCATGCATGGCAGAATCCTGATCATCAATCCCAACTCCAGCCAGGCCTGCACGGCGGGCATCCGCGAGGCGGTGGCGCCCTTCGCCGGGCCGGGCCTGCCGCGGATCGAGGTGACGCAGCTGGACGAGGGGCCGCCCGCCATCGTCACCTGGCGGGACTGGTTCGGCGTGGCCGAGCCGCTGTGTTGCCGGATCGAGGCGGAGCCGGCCGAGGCCTATGTCATCGGTTGCGTCAGCGATCCGGGGCTGGAGGCGGCGCGGGGCGTCACGGACAAGCCGGTGGTGGGCATGTTCCGCTCGGCGGTGGCGGCGGCGCTGACGCGGGCGGAGCGCTTCGGCATCATCGGCTTCACGGAAAAGTCGCTGCCGCGCCAGCGCCGCGCCCTGCAATCCATGGGCGTGGAGGGCAACATGGCCGGCTGGATTCCGCTGAACCTGCCCATGCATGTGCTGACCGACCCTGTGGCGCCGCAGGCGCGCATCGCCCAGGCGGCGCGGCAGCTGGCGGACCAGGGCGCGGAGGTGATCGTGCTGGGCTGCGCCGGCATGGCGGGCCATGTCGGCGTGACCATGGAAGCGAGCGGCCTGCCGGTGGTGGAGCCCTGCCAAGCGGGGGCGGCCGCCGCGATGCTCGCCGTGGTGGGTGCGCGCATGCCGGCGCTGCTGTCCGCGTGAGCGCCGATCTGCTGCGGCGCTACTACGCCGCCTTCAATGCCGGTGACTGGGAGGGCATGCTGGCCTGCCTCACCGAGGATGTGGCGCATGACGTGAACCAGGGCGGGCGGGAAGTGGGCCGCGCGGCCTTCGCCGCCTTCCTCGCGCGCATGGAGCGCTGCTATCGCGAGCGGGTGGAAGACCTTGTCGTGATGGTCAGCCCCGACGGCACGCGCGGGGCGGCCGAATTCGTGATCCATGGCACCTACCTCGTGGCGGATGAGGGGCTGCCGCCGGCGCGGGGGCAGGGTTACGTCCTGCCTGTGGGCGCCTTCTTCGAGATCCAGGGCGGGCGCATTGCGCGGGTGACGAACTACTACAACCTGCAGGACTGGCTGCGGCAGGTGGGCGGCTGAGCGCCCCATGTTCCGCCGCGTGATGGTCTATGTGCTTGCGGCGCTGCCGCTGCTGCTCATCTTCGCCGTCTGGTGGCTCTACACGCCGGACAAGCCGCGTGCCGAGCTCGAGGCGCGCTACGCCGCGGCTCCCTCCCAATTCCTGGAGCTGAACGGCGTCCGGCTGCATATCCGCGACACCGGGCCGCGCGCGGCGCCATCGGTGCTCTTCCTGCACGGCTTCGGTTCCTCGCTGCACACCTGGGAGGAGGTGGCGGGTGGGCTGGAGCGCGACTTCCGCGTGATCCGGCTCGACCTGCCCGGCTTCGGCCTGACCGGGCCGGATGCGACGGGCGATTACAGCGATGCGCGCAGCCATGCGGTGATCCTGGCCTTGATGGCGCGGCTGGGGCTGGAGCGGGCGGCGCTGGTGGGCTCCTCCATGGGCGGGCGCATCGCCTGGAGCTTCGCGGCCGCGCATCCTGACCGCGTCACGCGGCTGGTGCTGATGGCGCCGGATGGCTTCGCCAGCCCCGGCATCGCCTATGACCAGCCGCCGCGCGTGTCGGCGCTGATGCGCGTGCTGCCCTATACCTTGCCCGAGGGGATGCTGCGCGGCTCGCTGCGGCCGGCCTATGGCGACCCGGCTGTGATGACGGAGGCGCTCTTCGAGCGCTACCGCGACATGATGCTGGCGCCAGGCGTGCGCCAGGCGATCCTGGACCGGATGGGCCAGCATGTGCTGCGGCCGCCTGAGCCGCTGCTGGCGCGCATCCCGGTGCCGGTTCTGCTGCTCTGGGGGGACCGGGATGCGATGGTGCCGGTGACGAACGCGCAGGATTATCTGCGCGCGCTGCCCGATGCCCGGCTGGTGGTGCTGCCCGGCATCGGCCATGTGCCGATGGAGGAAACCCCCGCCGAGGTGGCGCGGGTGCTGCGAGAGTTTCTCGCCGCACCCTGACGCGGCTCAGATCCGGAAATAGGCCGTCATCACCAGCGCGAAGCCGACCAGCGCGGTCAGCACGGGCAGGAAGATGTTGGGCATGGGCCCATCGGGATCCGCCAGCGCGATCTGACCCGCCGCCCGACCCCCGCCGGAGAAGCCGAGGCCGAAGCCCAGCACCGCCAGGATCACGGTGATCAGGCTGGCATGCTCGGCATTGAAGGCGATCAGCCCGTCGCGCGCGCTCTCGGCCGCGGCCAGCATGTCCACCGTCAGGAAAAGATGGCCGAGCAGCCAGAGGGCGGAGCCGGCGAAGACCAGCGGCAGGGCGATGCCCATCCAGCCGCCCTGCCGGCCGGTGAGCTTGCGCGTCTCGGCCAGGACGAGGGAGGCGCCCAGGAGGCCGACGGGGATCCAGATCGTCACGCTTATCTCCGAGTGGTGAGGTCGGATGTCCGTCACCACACCGGGACGCTCTTGGCAAGAGCGTCAGGCGCGCATTCGGCCCGGATTGAGCAGCCCATGCGGGTCCAGCGTCGCCTTCACGCGCCGCGCGATCGCGGCGAGCGGCGGCGGCTCCTCCGGCAGGACGGGCACGGTGGCGGCCAGGGAAGCGGGGGCACGGAACAGGGTGAAGCTGCCGCGCCCGCCGGCCGCGGCCTGCATCACCGCGCCATGCGCGTGTTCAGTGGCGGGGCCCGCCACCCAGATCAGCCCGCCGCCCCAATCGAGAAGCAGCTTGGCGTCGAAGGCGGCACGCAGCGCGATGACGGCGCGCGGCGCGGCGGAGGGGGCGACGGAGATGCGCCAGATCGCCTCATCGGGCGTGGCCCCCAGCGGTTCGGCATCGCGCACCGCGCGCCAGAGGCTGTGGGAGGCCGCGGTGTCGAGCAGCGTGGCCTCGCCCAGTTCGGCCAACTCCTCGCGCAGCTTGCCCATGCGGTAGGTCACGCTCTCGCGGAAATCCTCGATGCGGGCCAGGGCGACGGTCCCGGTGAGGCCCATGGGCGCGTGGCCGTCCATCAGCAGGGCCGCGCCGCTCACGCCATAGGGCGAGCCGAGCGCCGCACTCAGCGCCGCCACGCCGCGCGCCGCGTCCGGCACGCGGATGGCGAGCGTGCCGGTGGCCTCGGCGCGGGGCAGGACCTTCAGCGTCACCTCGGTCAGCACGCCCAGCGTGCCATGCGCGCCGGTGAGCAGCTTGCAGAGATCGAGGCCGGTCACGTTCTTCAGCACGCGCCCGCCGGAGCGGAAGACCTCGCCCTCGCCGGTCACGGCGCGGATGCCCAGCACATGGTCGCGCATCGCGCCCCACATGATGCGGCGCGGCCCCGAGAGATTGGTGGAGACGACGCCGCCCAAGGTCGCGGCCTCGCTCGCGCCGAACATGGCGGAGAGGTCAGGCGGCTCCGCGATGATCTGCTGGTTGTTCTCGGCGAGCGCGGCCTCGATCTCGGGGATGGGCGTGCCGGCGCGGGCGCGGATCATCAGCTCCGTCGGGCGGTAGAGCGTGATGCCGGTGAGGTTGCGGGTGGAGAGGGTGCGCGCGGCCTGCACCGGCCGCAGCATGGCGCGCTTGGTGCCGCGGCCTTCGATGCCGAGCGGCTCGCGCGCCGCATGGGCGCGGGCGATCTCGGCGGCCAGCGCTTCTTCCGTTTCGGGCAGCAGGAGGCTCATGCCGCGAGCTTCGGGTTGTCGGCCAGAGGGAAGACCTTGGCCGTGTTCAGCAGCCAGTCGGCGTCGAAGGCGGTCTTGATGGCGCGCTGCAGGTCCAGCTCGCGCGTCGTGAATTGCGCGGTCATCAGGTCGCGCTTTTCCACGCCCACGCCATGCTCGCCGGTCAGGCAGCCGCCCACCTCGACGCAGAGCTTGAGGATGTCGGCGCCGAATTCCTCGGCCTTGCGGAAGCTCACCGGGTCATTCGCGTCGAACATGATGAGCGGGTGCAGGTTGCCGTCGCCCGCGTGGAAGACGTTGGCGACGCCCAGCCCGTATTGCGTGCTCATCTCGCCGATGCGCTTGAGCACGTGCGGCAGCTCGCCCGTCGGGATGGTGCCGTCCATGCAGAGATAATCGGGGCTGATGCGGCCCACCGCCCCGAAGGCGCCCTTGCGGCCCTTCCAGATGGCGAGCGACTGCTCGGCGCTTTCGGCGAGCTTCATGCTGATCGGGTTGAAGCGGGCGCAGATGTCGCGGATCTTGCCCAACAGCATGTCCTGCTCGGCATTGCTGCCCTCGACCTCGATGATGAGCATGGCCTCGGCATCCAGCGGATAGCCGGCATGGGCGAAGGCCTCGCAGGCATGGATGCAGGGCTTGTCCATGAATTCGAGCGCGACCGGGATGATGCCCGAGCCGATGATGGCATCCACCGCGGCGCCGGCGACCTCGACGGAATCGAAGGCGGCCAGCATGGCGCGGGCGCCCTCCGGGCCGCGCAGGATGCGCACGGTCACGTCGGTGACCATGCCGAGCTGCCCCTCGCTGCCGGTGATGAGGCCGAGCCAGTCATAGCCGGCCGCATCCAGGTGGTTGCCGCCGATCTCCAGCACCTCGCCCTCGATGGTGACGAAGGTGACGCCCAGCAGGTTGTTCGCGGTCACGCCGTATTTCAGGCAATGCGCGCCGCCGCTGTTCATCATCACATTGCCGCCGATCATGCAGGCGAGCTGGCTCGAGGGGTCGGGCGCGTAGAAGAAGCCATCGCCCTCCACCGCCTTGGTGATGCCGATATTGGTCACGCCGGCTTCGACCACCGCGTAGCGGTCGTCCAGGTTGATCTCCTTGATGCGGTTCATCCGCATCAGCCCCACCACCACGGCGTCCGCCAGCGGCAGCGCGCCGCCGGCGAGCGATGTGCCCGCGCCGCGCGGCACCACGCGGATGCCGTTCGCGTGGCAATAGCGCAGCACCTGCGCCACCTCCTCCGTCGTGCGCGGCAGGGTCACGGCGAGCGGCATCTGGCGATAGGCGGCGAGCCCATCCGTCTCATAGGGCTTCATGCGGATCTCCTCGCCGATCACCGCATCGGCGGGGAGCAGGCGGCGGAGGTCGGCCAGGATCGTCTCGCGCCGCGCGAGGATCTCGGGCTTGGGGGCAGGAAGGCTGATCATGGGGCGCGGTCCGCGGGTGAATCCGGCCTGCAACATGTCGTCGGGGGGGCTTTCCCGCAAGCGGTCCGGCCCGCATGCTTTCCAGCCCTCTCGCCCGGAGCCCCGCATGCCGACCTGGCGCGCCAGCCTGCCCATGTACAACCTGCCCGAGATGCGGGCCGAGAACACCGCCTTCTGGGCCGCGCTGCGGGCCGAACTGGGGGCGGAAGGCATGACCCATCTGCCGGCGGAGCTGAGCTTCGACCGCCCGCCCGTGCCCGGCGCGATCGAGGCCGAAAACCTCTTCACCCAGGTCTGCGGCTATCCGTTGCAGACCATCTTCCGGGGGCAGGCGCGGCTGCTCGGCGTGCCGACCTATGCGGTGGAGCATTGCGCGCCGGGGCGGCATGCGGCGGTCTTCATCGTGCGCGCCGATGCGCCCTACCAGAGGCTGGCGGACCTCAAGGGGGCGGATTTCGTCTTCAACAGCCCGCATTCCAATTCGGGGATGAACCTGCCGCGCCTCGCGCTCGCGCGCATCGGTGCCCGCGCCCCTTTCTTCGCCTCCATCCGCGAGACGCACAGCCACCCCGCCAATGTGGAGCGCGTGGCCAAGGGCGAGGCGGATGCGACCTGCGTGGACAATGTGACCTATGCGTTCATGGCGCGGCACCGGCCCTGGGTGCGGGAGACAACGCGCATCCTGGCGCCCACGCCCAGCACGCCCGCCATCCCCTTCGTGACCGCCATCACCACGCCGGAGCCGATCGTGGCCGCGCTGAAGGCGGCGCTGCTGCGCGTCGGGCGCGATGCGCGCTGGGCAGAGGCGCGGGCGGGGCTGATGATGGCGGAGATCCTGCCGCCGGAGGTGGCCGACTACCCGGAGCAGATCCGCCACGAAGCGGAGGCGGCCGCGCTGGGCTATCCGGAATTTCGCTGAACGGAATGTTCCTTGACCGCAATGGTGGGCGGGCGCAGCCTTTCCCCAAAAGGTTGGAGGAAGATCCATGCGCCGCATCGCCCCGCCCCTGCTGGCCCTCTGGGCCATGCTCGGGCTCCCGCTCGCCGCCGCGGCCCAGACGGCGCCGCCCACCGCCCATACCTTGGAGCAGGTGCGTGCCCGCGGCACGCTGGCCTGCGGCGTGAACGCCAATACGCCCGGCTTCACCACGGTGGACAGCCGGGGCGAGTATCGCGGCTTGGTGGCCGATCTCTGCCGTGGGCTGGCGGCGGCCATCTTCGGCGATGCGACCAAGCTGCGCTTCGTGCCGCTCTCCTTCGCCACGCGCTTCACCGCGCTCGGCGCGGGCGAGGTGGACCTGCTCTTCCTCACCAGCACGCAGACCGTGCTGCGCGACACGACGCTCGGCCTGCGCTTCGTGCAGCCCTATTTCTATGACGGGCACGGCTTCATGGTCCGGCGCGACGCGAATGTGAGCGAGGTGCGGGGCCTCGCCGGTGCCACCATCTGCCTGCAGCCTGGCACGACGAATGAGCAGATTACGGCCGAGTATTTCCGCAGCCAGAACCTGACCTTCCGCCCCGTGCTCTTCGAGCAGAACGAACAGGTGCGCGCGGCACTCGCCGCCGGGCGCTGCGACGCCTTCGGCTTCGATGCCTCGGGCCTCGCCGCCATGCGCTCCTCCCTGCCGGACCCCAATGCCTGGGTCATCCTGCCGCAACTCTTCTCGAAGGAGCCCTACACCGCCGTCATCCGGCGCGGCGACGAAAGCTGGTTCGAACTGGTGCGCTGGTTCACCTTCGCCCTCTTCGAGGCGGAGGAGGCGGGCATCACCGCCGCCAATGCGGATGAAATGCGCCGTATCACGCAGGATGCGAATATCCGCCGCCTGTTGGGCGCCGTGCCCGAGGTGGGCCAGGCGCTGCGCGTGGACCCTGCCTGGGCGCTGAACGCCATCAAGGCCATCGGCAATTACGGCGAGCTCTATGCCCGCCACCTGGGCCCCCATACGCCGCTCGCCATGCCGCGCGGCAGCAACGAACTCTGGACGCGCGGCGGGTTGCATGACGCGCCGCCCTTTCGCTGAAAAAGGGAATTACAATGCGGTCACGCCGACAACAGATCGGTTGACTCGGGGCGCGGTCCCGCCCGACCATCCTGCTCAGAAAAGCAAGGTTGAGGCAGGCAAAGCATGAAGTGGGATCGGACCATCCGAGCCGCGCTGGTCGCGGCATGTGCGATGTTCGTGGGAACGGCAGCCCAGGCCGGCCCGACGCTGGATCAGATCCGCGCGCGCGGCACGCTGATCTGCGGCATCCATACGGGTGTGGCTGGCTTCGCGTTGCCCGACAGCCGCGGCACCTGGCAGGGGCTGGATGTGGATCTCTGCCGCGGCCTGGCCGTCGCCATCTTCAATGACGCGTCCAAGGTGCGCTTCGTCCCGCTCTCCTCCTCCACGCGCTTCACGGCGCTGGGCTCGGGCGAGATCGACGTGCTGTTCCGCACCTCGACGCAGACCATGCTGCGCGACACGACGCTCGGCCTGCGCCACGTGACCACCTATTTCTACGATGGCCACGGCTTCCTGGTGCGCAACAGCCTGGGCGTCCGCCAGGTGCGCGAGATGAACGGCGCCACCATCTGCCTCATCCAGGGCACGACGAATGAGCAGGTGACGGCGGATTACTTCCGCAGCATCAACGTGCCCTTCCGCCCCGTGGTCTTCGAGCGCACCGACCAGGCGGCCGCGGCGCTGCAGGCTGGCCGCTGCGACAGCTTCGGCTCCGACGCCTCGCAACTCGCCGCCGTGCGCTCCACCATGCAGAACCCGCGCGAATGGACCGTTCTGCCCGAGCGTTTCAGCAAGGAGCCCTACGGTGCCTATGTCCGCCGCGGCGATGATGACTGGTTCGAGCTGGTGCGCTGGTACACCACCGCGCTGCTGGAAGCCGAGGAACAGGGCGTGACCCAGGCCAATGCCGAGCAGATGCGCCGCACCAGCACCAACCCCAACACGCGCCGCCTGCTGGGCGTGACGCCGGAGCTGGGCCAGGCATTGAAGTTGGATCCGCTCTGGGCCTACAATGTGGTGCGCGCCATCGGCAATTACGGCGAGCTGTATGAGCGCACGATGGGAGAGAATACGCCCGTGGCATTGCCGCGAGGCCCGAACAACCTCTGGACCAATGGCGGGCTGATGTACCCCCTGCCGATGCGATGACCAGGGTGACGAGATAAGGTCCGGCCCCGACACAGGGCCGGATCACTCGCGGCGAAAGCCGGGACTGAGCCCCCTTCGGCCGCAAGGTCGGGGGGGTTTTTCGTTGGGCCGGGCGGCTTCGCGTCAGAGGGTGAAGAGGCGCCCATGCTGCGGCATGGCGTCCGCGATGCCGCAGGCCCTGAGCGCGCGCCAATAGCTGACCGGGTTGCTGGCCAGCACCGGCTTGCCCAGTTCACGCTCTGCCGCCCGCGCCACGCCGGCGAAGGGCAGGCCGGTGCCGACCTGGATGATGGCGTCCACCTCCGCGACGTTCAGGTCAGCGACGGCGGCGCGCATGCGGTCCAGCGGCACGCGGCCGATCGAAGCGGGGCTCGGCGCGCGCAGGCCGATCAGGCGCACCACCTCATGCCCAGCCTCCTCGAAGATGCGGCGCGCGGCGGCGTCGCCCACCGGCAGGAAGGGCGTGAGCAGGCCGATGCGCACCTTTCGGCCGAACAGCGCATCGAGCGCGATGCGGATGGCGGAGGTGTAGTCGGTGACGCCACAATGCAGGCGCTCGCCCACCTCGCGCACCAGGGCTTCGCCGGCGGCGCCCCCGCCCACGAAATTCTCGACCATGACGCCGAGGATGACGTGGTCCGGCCGGCAGGGCACCAGCGTCTCCACCGCGCCCATCAGCCCGCCCACCATGGCGGCGCGCACGGCCAGCGTATCGGCATCGGCCGCCACGCGCTGCTCCGGGTTGGCGATGCGGGCATGGGCGTTGATCACGCCTTCCAGGCGGAGGTCATCCATTTCGGCCTGGACGGCGGTGTTGGTGGCCGGGGCCACCACGCCCATGAGGCAGCGGTGGCCGAGCGTATCGCGCGGGTTGATCTCGGTCATGCCGCGCAGATTGTGGTCAACCGGGGTTGACCACAATCCTCGCAGATCATGCTCCCCTCCTGGGAGGATGATTCACCGCTTCGGCGAAGCCGCCTCCGCGGATCATGCTCCCGCTACGGCACCACCCCCGCCGCCTGGTTCAGGCGGGAGCGCGCGCGGCTGGCGGCGATGCTGGCCGCGCCCTCATCATTCGCCGCCTCCAGCCGGAGCTGGCGGACGCGGAACAGGTCGAAGGTGCCGGTCTCGCCCGCGCGGAAGGCGCGCAGCGCGATCGCCTCCTGCTCGCGTGCCAGGGCCAGGCGCTGGCGGGCGATGCGCAGCGCCTCCTCGCTCGTGCGCAGCTCGGCCTGGGCGCGGGC
The DNA here is from genome assembly GCF_019083995.1 of Roseococcus sp. SDR. Classification (GTDB taxonomy): domain Bacteria; phylum Pseudomonadota; class Alphaproteobacteria; order Acetobacterales; family Acetobacteraceae; genus Roseococcus. The sequence goes on along the minus strand of NZ_JAHRCU010000006.1, from coordinate 169,358 downwards.
GGTGGCGGCCTGCACCAGGCGCCGCGCCTGGGTCAGTTCGGCCGTCGCGCGGGTGATGTCGCTCTCGGCCTCCGCGCGGCGGGGCGCGTTGCGGGCCTCCGTGGCGAGCGGGATGCGCACGCGCAGGCCAAGGCTTGTCGTGTCGCTCATTCCCGTGCCGCCCTCCTGCCGGCCGAAGAAGCCGAGTTCCGGGTTGTCCATCGGCGTGGCGGCGACGAGGCGCTGGCGTGCTTCCGCATGAGCCAGCGACGCCTCCGCCGAAACCACCGCCGGGTGGCGGGCGGCCTGGCGCGGCGTCTCCACCGGCAGGTTCGGCTCCAGCCCGCCGGTCAGCGTGCGATAGGCCTGGACGGCCTGCGCCGCCGCCGCATCGGCCTGGGCGAGGGCAAGTTCCGCGCTCAGCGTTTCGTTGCGCGCCAGCAGCGCCTCGGTGGGCGGGATGTCGCCCAGATCGGCGCGGCGGGCCACGTCGCGGGCGATCTCGCGCGCCGTGTTCAGGCGCTCGCGCGCGAGCTGGGCGGAGCGGCGCGCCTCGGCCGCGTCCCACCAGGCCTCGCGCAGCAGCCCGGCGACTTCGAGGCGGCGCAGGGCGATGCGGCCATCCACCTCGGTCACCGCGCCATCCACCGTGCCCTGCAGCGCGCTGCGCTGGCCCGGCAGCCACATGGGGGCCGCGATCTCCAGATCCGTCTCGCGCACCTGGCCCGGCCCCTGCGTGCCGGAGCGGAAGGAGCCGCCCAGGGCCGGGGAGCCCGCGATGGGCGAACGCGCGGTGGCGCCGCGAGCGGCCGCCGCGCCGCGCTGCGCCTCCAGGCCGCGGAAGCCGGCATCCAGCGCGAGCGCCGCCTCCAGATGCCGCGCGAGCTGGCCGTTCCCATTCCCCTGGGCCTGCGCGGCACCCATGGGCAGGATCACCGCGGCCAGCACCGCCGCCACCGCCGCCGCCGGCGCCTTCACCCGCGGCAGGGCGAAGCGCTCATAGAGGATGGGCAGCAGGATCAGCGTCAGGCTCGTCGCCGTCACCAGCCCGCCGATGACGACGATGGCGAGCGGCCGCTGAATCTCGCTGCCCGGGCCGGTGGCGAACAGGAAGGGCACGAGGGCGAGGGCCGCGATCATCGCCGTCAGCACCACCGGCGTCATGCGGCGCTTCGCCCCCTCGCGCACCGCCTGTTCGAGGCTGAGGCCTTCCTCCGCGATCAGGCGGTTGATGTAGCTGATCAGCACCACGCCGTTCAGCACCGCGATGCCGATGAGCGTGAGGAAGCCGACCGAGGCGGGCACCGAGATGAACTCGCCGGAGGCCCAGAGCGCGATCACGCCGCCGATCAGTGCGAAGGGCACGTTGCAGAAGACCAGCGTGGCCTGCCGCACGCTGCCGAAGGTCAGGTAGAGCAGCAGGAAGATGGCGCCGAGCGCGATGGGCACGACGATGGCGAGCCGCGCCTGGGCGCGCTGCTGGTTCTCGAACTGCCCGCCCCAGATGAGGCGGTAGCCCTGGGGCAGCTGGACGCGTTCGGCCACGCGCGCCTGCGCCTCGGCCACGAAGCCGCCGATGTCGCGGCCGCGGACATTGCTCAGCACCGTCGCGAAGCGTTCGGCCTGTTCGCGGATCACCTGCACGGCACCCTCCTCCTCGCGGATTTCCGCCACCTGGCTCAGCAGCACCGTGCCGCCGCCCGGGAGTGCGATCTGCACGCGGGCGAGGTCGGCGGCGGAGCGGCGCAGCCCCTCCTCGCCGCGCAGCAGCAGCGGGATGCGGCGGTCGCCCTCCAGCACCTGGCCGACATTGCGGCCATCCACCCAGACGCGCAGCGCCTCCTGCACATCGCTCGCGTTCAGGCCGAGGCGGCCGGCGGCGAGGCGATCCACGCGGACCGTCAGGTACTTCATGCCCTCGTTGCGCAGCGCGAAGACATCGGCGCTGCCGGTGACACCGTTGACGGCGGCCGCGACCTCGCGCGCGATGCGGTTCAGCTCCGGGATGTCGGGGCCGACGACCTTGATCACCACGTCGCCGCGCGCGCCGATGATCATCTCCTGCACGCGCATGTCGATGGGCTGGCTGAAGGAGAAGCTGGTGCCGGGGAAGCCCTCCAGCACCTGGCGCACCTGGTCGAGGATCCAGGGCGTGCCGCCACGCTTCGCCTCATCCCGCCATTCCTCCGGCGGGGCGAGGGTGAAGAACATGTCCGTCTCGTTCAGGCCGACCGGGTCGATGCCGAGTTCGTCGGCGCCGGCGCGGGACATGATGCCGCGCACCTCGGGCACGCGGGCGATGATCTCGCGCGCGATGCGCTGGTCGGTCTCGGCGGCTTCCTCGACGCCGATGGTGGGGTGCTTGCGCACCGTCACCACCGGTGTCCCTTCATCCATGACGGGGATGAAGATGCTGCCGATCCGCGTGAAGGCGAGGCCGGCGAGGACGAGCCCGATGCCGGCGGTGGCCGCGACCCGGAAGGGGCGCGCCATGGCCCATTCGAGGAAGGGGTCATAGGCGGCGTGCAGCTTGCGGACCAGCCAGGGCTCCTTATGGTGGCCGCCCTTCAGCAGGAAGGCGCACATCACCGGCACCACCGCCAGCGCCAGCGCCAGCGCGGCGACGAGCGCGAAGGCGATGGTGAGCGCGACCGGCCCGAAGAGCCGGCCTTCCAGCCCCTGCAGCGAGAGCAGGGGGACGAAGACCGCGATGATGATGATGACGCCCGAGACGAGGGGCACCATCACCTCGCGCGTCGCTTCCGCCGTGAAGCGGATGCGCTGGGCGAGGGTGAGCTTGGCCATCTTCTCCATGCCGAAGCGATGCGCCGCGTTCTCCACCACCACCACGGCGCAATCCACCAGCAGGCCGATGGCGATGGCGAGGCCGCCGAGCGACATGATGTTGGCCGAGAGGCCGAAGTAATTCATCAGCCCGAAGGTGACGAGCACGGCGAGCGGCAGGCTGAGCGAGACCACCAGCGCCGCCCGCCAGTTGCCGAGGAAGAGGATCAGCAGCACGACGACGAGCGCGATCGCCTCCAGCAGCACCTTCTGCACGGTCCAGACCGCCTTCCCGATCAGGTCGGCGCGGTCATAGAAGACGACGAGGTTCACGCCATCCGGCAGGGCGTTCTGGATGGCGGGGAAGCGCGCGCGCGCCCCTTCCACCACCGAGCGCGCATTGGCGCCGCGCAGGCCGAGCACGATGCCCCAGACCGCCTCGCCCTCGCCGTCGCGCGTCACCACGCCGTTGCGCGGCAGCGCGCCGAAGCGCACATCGGCCACATCGCCCACGCGCACCACGCCGGTGGGGCGGGCGGCGAGCACGATGGCGCGCACGTCTTCCAGCGACTGGATGCGGCCCTCGGCGCGGACCAGCAGCGCCTCCTCGCCGTCGCGGATGCGGCCCGCGCCGTCATTGCGGTTGTTGCGCTCCAGCGCCTCCTCCAGCATGCCGGTGGAGATGCCGCGCGCGGCCATGGCGGCGGGGTCGGGGACGACCTCATAGGTGCGCACGAAGCCGCCCAGCACGTTCACATCGGCCACGCCGGGCACGGCGCGCAGCTGCGGGCGCACCACCCAGTCCATCAGGGTGCGCGCCTCGGTGGGGGAGAGGTTTTCGCCCTCCAGCGTGAACATCAGCATCTCGGCGAGCGGCGTGATGATGGGGGCGAGGCCGCCCGAGACGCCGTCGGGCAGCTGGTCCTCCAGCTCGTTCAGCCGTTCGTTCACCTGGGCGCGGGCCCAGTAGATGTCGGTCCCGGCGGAGAATTCGAAGGTCATCAGCGTGACCGAGAAGCGCGTGACCGAACGCATGAAGACGAGGTTCGGGATGCCGCGCATCGCGAGCTCGACCGGGGCGGTCACGCGGCGCTCCAGCTCCTCCGGCGTGAGGCCCGGCGCGCGCATGGAGACGAGCACCTGCGTCGGCGCCACGTCGGGGAAGGCGTCGATCGGCAGGGCCCGGTAGGATTGGAAGCCCCAGACGGCGAGACCGAGGGCGGCGATGAGCACCAGCAGCCGCTGGCGCAGCGCCGTATCAACAAGCTTTCCGAGCATGGTTCAGCCCCCATCCGCTTCGGAGAGCTCGGCGAGCAGCGCCAGCAGGCCGCGCGTGGCGATCTGGTCCGTGGGCGCGAGCCCGCCGCGGATCGAGGTGAATTGCGCCGTCTCGTTCAGCACGGTCACGGGGCGCGCGGTGAAGCCGGTGGGGGTGCGGATGAAGACCCAGCTGCGCTCACGGTGGCGCACCACGCTGCCGGCGGGCACGCGGTATTGCGGCATGCCGTTGCCGCGCAGCTGCAGCGCCACGGTCACCGCCTGGCCGGGGCGCAGCGCATCGGCGCCGCGATGCATCTCGGCCACCGCGGTCACGCTCTGCGTCGCGGCATCGGCGGTACGGCCGATGCGCAGCACGAAGCCTTCCGCGCCCTGGGCCGGAACGAGCACGCGGGCATTGGCTTCCAGCGCGGGCGCGCGGGAGAGTGGGACCTGGATGTTGATCCAGAGGGTGCTGAGGTCGCCGATGGTCATCAGCGGCGCGGCCTGGGCGACGCGCTCGCCCGGCGTCGCGGCGCGGCCGAGGACGACGCCCGAGACCGGGCTCGTCACCGTCAGCCCCTGCTGGATGCGGCGGGTGCGGCGCAGCTCCGCCACCTCCGGATCGCTGAGACCGAGGAGGTTGAGCAGCTGCGTGCGCTCATCCAGCGCGGCGGCGGCCGCCGTCGCCTCGGCGCGGGTGACGATCAGGCGGCGCTCGGCGATCACGCGCTCGCGATACAGCTCTTCGTCGCGGCGGAGCTTTTCCTGGGCGAGTTCGGCGCCGGTCGCGGCCTCGAGGAAGAGGCGCTGCGCCTCCACCAGCTCGGTGCTGCGCAGCCGGGCCACGGCCTGGCCGGCGCGCACCCGCTCATCCGGGGCGACGAAGAGGCTTTCGATCAGGCCCGCCGCCGGGGCGGCGATGACACGGAGCTGCGTCGGCGGCACCACCACCTGGCCGGGGAGGAGGATTTCGGAGGGGCCGGTCTCGGGCTCGACGCGGCCGATTTCGAAGCCGCCGGCGCGGAACTGACGGTCATCCAGGCGGATCTGGATATCGGGCGTGCCGGGTTGCGCGAGGGCGGGGCGCGCCACTGGCGGTTGCAGGGCGGCAAGCAGAAGCATGGGCGCGCACAAGCGGCGCGCGATGCGGACGGGCATCACGACTCTCCAAATACAGGTCCTCTGGAGAGCGCACGGCTCAGCGCTCAGGGTCCCGGAGCGATTCCGGAAGTCGGCTCAACAGGCCCCTTGGACTGGTGGGGCGTGCCGCATGCCTGCGATCTCCAGCGCCGGCCGACAAGATGACATTTGGTTCATCTGTCGGAAGGTTTCAAGTCCCGGCGGGGCGGGGCATTACAGGGGCCTGCCTTGATCCCGCCTGAACCAAGGCTTGCGCCAAACTGAACGGAGCCCTCGCATGATCATCCTCGTCACCGGCGCCACCGCCGGCTTCGGCCGCGTCATCGCCCAGCGCTTCGCCGGCACGGGCGCGCGCATCATCGCGGCCGGGCGCCGGGCGGAACGGCTGGAGACGCTGCGCGCGGAACTGGGCGCCGATCGCCTCCTGCCGCTCGTGCTCGACGTGCGGGACCGCGCCGCGGTGGCTGCCGCCATCGCGGGCCTGCCGGCCGACTGGGCCGAGATTGACGTTTGCGTGAACAATGCGGGCCTCGCCCTCGGCCTTGCCGGCGCGCAGGAGGCGGACCTCGATGACTGGGACGCGATGGTGGACACCAACATCAAGGGCCTGATGTATGTGACGCGCGCGGTGCTGCCGGGGATGGTGGCGCGCAACCGCGGGCACATCATCAACCTGGGCTCGACGGCGGGCGAATTTCCCTACCCCGGCGGCAATGTCTATGGCGCGAGCAAGGCCTTCGTCCGCCATTTCAGCCTGAACCTGCGGGCTGATCTCTGGGGCACCAAGGTGCGGGTGACCGACATCGAGCCGGGCCTCGTCGGCGGCACGGAGTTCAGCAATGTCCGCTTTCATGGCGACGATGCGAAGGCGGCCGGCGTCTATGCCGGGGCCGAGCCGCTGACGCCCGAGGATGTGGCGGAGGCCGTGCACTGGTGCGCGACGCTGCCGGCCCGCGTGAACATCAACACGCTGCAGATGATGCCGGTGGGCCAGGCCTTCGGCCCGCTGCGCGTCCACAAGGAATGAGCGGCACGACGCCGCCCGTCCCGCCGCGCCACCGCGGCGACATCCCGGCCACCGAGCTTCTCGCCAAGGCCAGCCGCAGCCTGCTGGAGGTCTGGGGCGAGGAGATGTTCCGCAATTCCGGCACGCTGCTGGAGGCGCTGGGCCAGAAGCTGATCGTCTTCAACCGCCCGGCCGCCATCGAGGCGGTGCTGGTGACGCAGGCGGAGGTCTTCGCGGCCAAGCCCGCACAGCTCTCCAAGCTGCTCGTGCCGCTGCTGGGCGAGGGGCTCTTCGTGGCAGAGGGCAGGGCCTGGGCGGGCCGGCGCGCGGGGGTGGAGCGCGCCATGGCGGGCGCGCTGGAGAGCACGCCGGATGACTGGGCCGCCTGGCCCGCGGGCGCGACGCTCGACGTGATCGCCGAGATGGAGCGGATCTCGGCCAGCCTGCTGCTGCGCCTGATCTTCGGCAGCGCGGCGGATGACCCGCGCGAGATGATTCGCCTCGCCCGTGCCTATCGCGGCAAGATCAGCGGGGCCGGGCTCGTCACCCTCCTGGCCCTGCCGGAGCCGCTGGTGCGGCTGCGCCTCGGCGGCGATGCGAAGCGCATCCGCGCCCTGGTCGAGCCGCTGCTGGCGCAGGCGCGGAAAAGCGGGCAGGGGCTCGCCGCCGCGCTGCCGGAGGCGGGCGCGCGGGATGAGGCGATCTCGCTCTTCGCCATCGGTCATGAGGCGCTCTCCGGCCTGCTCGCGGCCGCGTGTTTCCTGCTGGGCCAGGCACCGGAGGTGGAGGCGGCGCTGCACGCGGAACTCGATTCCGGCAACGAGGACGGCCCCTGGCTGCGCGCCGTGCTGCAGGAGGCACTGCGGCTCTATCCGCCACTGCCGCTGATCGCGCGCGTGGCGGGGCGGGCGACGCAGGTGGGCGTGCTGCCCGTGCCCAAGGGCAGCATCGCCTTCGTGTCGCCCTGGCTGGTGCACCGCCACGCCGACCATTGGGAGGCGCCGGATGAGTTCCGTCCGGCGCGCTTCCTGCCCGACGCGCCGCCGCCCAGGCCCTTCACCTACCTTCCCTTCGGCCTCGGTGCCCGGCATTGCGTGGGCGAGGCCTTCACCATGCAGGCCGCCATGCGGGTGCTCGCGCATCTCGCGCGGCGCGTTCGGCTGCGCCCGCTGCCCGGGCCACCCGTGGTGCCGCGCGCAGGGCTGACACTCTCGCTGGCCGAGCGCTTGCCCATGCGTCTGGAGCGGCGGGCCGATTGTCCCCTCTGATTGCCCTGGGGGCTGATCCGCGCTTCAACCGGGGCATGACCATCAGCCTCGCCGAAGCCCGCGCCCTTGCCGCCGCCGCCCTGACCGCCGCCGGAGCCAATCCGGAGATGGCGGCGTTGACCGCCGAGGCCCTCGTGGCCGCCGAGGCGGAGGGGCAGGGCGGCCACGGCCTCTCCCGCGTTGCGATGTATGCGGGCTTCCTGCGCGAGGGGCGGGCGGATGGCGCGGCCCTCGCGCGCGTGACGCGAGAGCGGGGTGGGGCGGCCCTGGTGGATGCGGGCAACGGGCTTGCCTATCCCGCGCTGCGCCTGGCCGAGGAAGAGGCGGCGCGGCGCGCGGCGGCGCATGGTGTTTCCTTCATCGCCATCACCAACAGCCATCATGCGGGCGCCATGGCTTTGCCCGTGCGGCGCCTCGCGCGGCGCGGGCTGGTGGCGCTGGCCTTCACCAATTCGCCCTATGCCATGCCGGTGCCGGGGGGCAGGCGCCCGCTGCTGGGCACCAACCCGGTCGCCGCCGCCTTCCCGCGCCGGGATGCGGCGCCGATGGTGGTGGACCTCGCCCTCTCCGAGGTCGCGCGCGGCAAGATCATGGTCGCCGCCAAGGAGGGTCGGCCGATCCCGGAGGGCTGGGCGCTGGATTCCCAAGGCCGCCCGACCACCGACGCCAAGGCAGCGCTGGATGGCGCGATGCTGGCCATGGGCGGCGCCAAGGGCGCGGCGCTGGCATTGGTGGTGGAGGTGCTCTGCGTGGCGCTGGGCGGGGCGGCCTTCGGCTTCGAGGCGGACAGCTTCTTCGCCCCCTCGCCCAACCCGCCGCGCCTGGGCCACGCGATCCTGGCGGTGGACCCCGGCGCGCTGGCGGGAAGCGACGCTTTCCTGGACCGGATGGAAGCCCTGGTCACGGCCATGCTGGGCGATGAGGGCGTCCGCCTGCCCGGCGCGCGGCGAGACGGGCTCACCGCCCGCGCCGAGGACGCTGGCATCGCCGTGCCGGAAGCGCTGTTGGCGCAGCTCAAGGCCATGGCCGATGTCTGAGTTCCGTGGCGGCTACGGCCCCTCCGCCTATCCGCCGCCGCCCCGCCGGCCGGAGCCGCAGCGCATCTGCGGGGTGAATGCGGTGCGCGCCCTCTTTCTCCGCCGGCCGGAGGCGGTGCAGCGGCTGCATTACCTGGCCGAGCGCCGGCCGGTCGCGGGGCCCCTCTGCCGCTATCTGGCGCGGCACCGAAAGGCCTATCGCGAGGTGCTGGAGGATGAGCTGGCGAAGATCGCGGGCACCGAGCACCATGGCGGCATCGTCGCCATCGCCGATCCGCGCCGCGCGCTGCCCATCCCGAACCCGCCGCCGCCCGTGCTCTTCGCCGCCCCCGTGCTGCTGGTGCTGGACGGTATCGGCAATCCGCACAATCTCGGCGCCATCGCGCGCGCGGCCGCCTTCTTCCACGCCAAGGCGCTGCTGCTCTCGGGCGACCAGCGCCAGGCGGATCTCTCGGACGCCGCCTTCCGCACCTCCGAGGGCGCGCTGGAGCACCTGGCCGTGTTCCGCGCGGAGGACCTGGGCAGCACGCTGCGGCGTTTCTCGGGCCAGTGGCATGTGGTGGGCGCCGTCGCCTCGGGCGGGCTGCCACCGGCGCGGATCGCGCGCAACAAGCCCATCGCGCTGGTCATGGGCGCGGAGGAGACGGGGCTCTCGCCCGAGATCCTGGCCTGCTGCGCCGAGCGCGTGACGCTGCCGGGCTCGGGCCTCGTCGAGAGTCTCAATGTTGCGGCAGCCACGGCGGTGCTGCTGCACGCCTTGCAGGCCTGACATCCCGGGAAACCTCTTGAACGCCTGCACGCGGGGCGTGCATGGTCCCGGCCAGATGCCAAGCGCCCCCTTCCAGGCCGAGACCGAGGCCGGCCGTCTCGTCCTGCGCTTCCGCGGCACGCTGGACACCGCCGCCGCCACGGCCGGCTGGGAGGCGGCGCATCGCGCGGCGCGGCCGGGCGATCCCCTGACGCTGGACGCGGCCGGCGTGACGCAGCTCGATTCCGGCGGCGCCGCGCTGCTCGTCTCGCTGGCGCGCCAGGCCGGCGCGGCCGAGTGGCGCGAGCCGACGGAGGCCGCGCCGCGCGGCGCCCTGGAGCGTTTCCGCAAGGCCATCCCGCCCGAGCCGCCGGCGCCCGCGCCCCGGCCCTTCCGCCCGCTGACCATGATTGGCGCCGCCACGCTGGACCGGCTTCGCGCCGTGGCAGCGCGCATGGCCTTCCTGGGCGAGACGGTGCTGGCATCCCTTCGCCTCATCCCGCGCCCCTGGCGGCTGCGCTGGGCCGAGGTGATGCGCCACCTGGACGAGGCGGGCACGCGCGCCTTCCCCCTCTGCATCCTGCTCGGCACGCTGATCGGCGTGATCCTGGCTTTCCAATCCTCCGTTCCCATGCGGCAATTCGGCGCGGAGATCTTCATCCCGCAGCTGGTCGGCATCTCGCTGACGCGCGAGCTGGGGCCCTTGCTCGCCTCGATCATCCTCGCCGGGCGCACCGGCTCGGCCTATGCGGCGGAACTCGGCACCATGCGGGTGAACGAGGAGGTGGACGCGCTGAAGATCATGGGGCTCGACCCCGTGGCCTGGCTGGTGGTGCCGCGGATTCTCGCCTCCACCCTGGTCATGCCGGCGCTGGCGATGGTGATGAACGTCACCGGCATCCTCGGCATGATGATCGTGATGGCGACGCTGGGCTTCCCGCCGGTCGCCGTGCTCAACCAGCTCGAGCAATGGCTCTCGCTGGAGGATCTGGCCGGCGGCCTGGGCAAGGCCGCGATCTTCGGGCTGGCCATCGGCTATATCGGCTGCCAGGCGGGCTTGTCCGCCGGGCGTGGGCCGCGCGCGGTGGGCGATGCGGCGACCGCCGCCGTGGTGGGCGGCATCGTGGCGCTGGTGGTGCTGGACGGCCTCTTCGCCATCCTCTTCTTCCGGCTGGGCTGGTGATGGTGGAAACCCCCCCGACTCCATCCCAGGGCGCGCCGGCGGTGCTGACGGCCGAGGGTGTGGCCATGCGCTTCGGCGCGCGCACCATCTTCAAGGATGTGACCTTCGAGGTCCGCCGCGGCGAGGTCTTCGTCATCCTCGGCGGCTCCGGTTGCGGCAAGTCCACCCTCCTCAAGCTGCTGATCGGGCTGATGCCGCCCTCCAAGGGCAAGATCCGCGTGCTGGAGGGCGACTGGACGGGGCTGGAGGGCGAGGCGCGGCGCGCGCTGCTGCGCCGCATCGGCGTCATGTGGCAATCGGGCGCTCTGCTCGGCTCGCTGACGCTGGCCGAGAATGTGATGCTGCCGATCGAGGCGCACACCAAGCTGCCCCAGGCGGCGCGCGCGCTGGTGGCCAGCGCCAAGCTCGGCCTGGTGGGCCTGGGCGATGCGCAGGACCGGTTGCCCGCGGAAATCTCGGGCGGCATGCTCAAGCGCGCCGGCATCGCGCGCGCCATGGCGCTGGACCCCGAGATCCTGTTCCTGGATGAGCCGAGCGCGGGGCTCGATCCCATCACCTCGGCGGGGCTTGATGCGCTGATCCTGTCACTCGCGCGGGAGACGGGGACGACCTTCGTGGTGGTGACGCATGAGCTGCAATCCATCCTGGCCATCGGGGACCGCTGCATCATGCTGGACAAGGAGGCGCAGGGGATGATCGCCGAGGGCGACCCGAAGCGGCTGCGGGACGAAAGCGAGCACCCCACGGTGCGCGCCTTCTTCCGGCGGGAGGTGATGTAGATGGCGAGCATGCGCAGGATCCAGCTCTCGGTCGGGCTGCTGGTGGTGGTGGGGCTGGCACTCCTGGTGGGGGTGGTGCTGTTCCTGACGCAGAACCGGCTGAGCCGCAGCGACGTGATGTTCGAGACCTATATCCGGGAGAGCGTGCAGGGGCTCGAGGTCGGCTCGCCCGTGCGGTATCGCGGCGTCTCGGTGGGGCGGGTGACCGAGATCGGCCTTGCTTCGGCCGAGTATCGCCGGCCGGAAGGCGAGGCCTTCGCCGCGGCCTTCCAGCTCGTGGTGGTGCGCTTCGCGGTCAGCCTGACGCGGGTGGGCGACGTGCCCTCCACCGATGACGCGGTGGCGGCGGGGCTGCGCGCGCGGCTGGCGAGCCAGGGCATCACCGGCGTCGCCTATATCGAGCTGGATTTCCTGGATGCCGATCGCTATCCGGTGCCGACGCTGCCCTGGACGCCCCGCTTTGCCTGGATTCCGGCCGTGCCCTCGACGGTGGCGCAGGTGACCAGCGCGGCCGAGATGGTGCTGCGGCAGATCCAGGGCATCGACTTCGCGGCGGTGGTGGCGAACATCAACGACCTCTTCCTCGATCTCCGGCGGCAGACCGATACGGGCGAGGTGGCGGTGGCGCTGCGCGAGGCGGCGACGCTGATGCAGGAGCTGCGCGCCATCGCGAGCCAGGCCGATGTGCCGGGCGCGGTGTCTGAGCTGCGCGCCACGGCCGGCGCCATCAAGGGCCTGGCCGATGGGGCCGAGGTGCGGGAGACGCTCACCGCCATGGGCGCCGCCGCGCAGGATCTGCGGCGGGCGACGGCGCGGCTTCCGGGGACGATCGGGCAGCTCGATTCCAGCCTGCGGGCGGCGCGCAACGCCACCACCGATGTCCAGGCCGAGCTGGCGCCCCTGCTGCGGGATCTGCGCGCCGCCACCGCCAATCTGCGCGAGACGACCGAGGCGCTGCGGCGCTCGCCCTCCCAGGCCTTGTGGGGCGCGCCGCCCCCGGCCCCGCCCGGAGCCACACGATGAACCGCCGCATCCTCCTTGGCCTGCCATTGCTGGCCGGCTGCTCGGTCCTGCCGGACCGGCCCTTCATCGAATCCCAACGCTTTGCCCTGTCTCCTCGGCGGGAGGGGCCGCCGGGCGCGCGGCTGCGCCAGGCCCTGCTGGTGCGGAGCATGCGGGCCGCCCCGGGGATGGAGCAGCGCGGGCTGCAGCGGCTGCGTGGCGCGGGGCAGGTCGAGGTGGCGCCCTATGAGGAATGGCTGGCACCCCCGGCCGAATTGGCGGAGCTGGCGCTGCGGCAATGGCTGCTCGCCTCGGGCCGCTTCACCGCGGTGACGGCGCCCGGTTCACGTTTGGCGACTTTTCTTGTTTTAGAGACAGAGTTGGTGGCGCTCCAGGTGGGGCCTGATGGCGCCCGAGCGAGCTTGGCGGCGCTGCTTCTGGCGCAGGCGGGTGGGCTGGGTGACGCCCGCGCCCTTGGACAAACCGTTGTGGAAGGCCGGTCTCCGGTCGCGTTGGAGGCGGGCGCGGCGCAACGGGCCGCGGCGATGCAGGCGGCGCTGGGCCAGGCCTTCGCCGCGCTCGAGTCCTGGATTGTCTCTCTAGTCTAAGTTTAGGAACGGCGTTAACCAAGAATATACGCTTTTCCCGACATATTCTCAAAATGGAGACTTTGCTCTGATTTGAGCATCAGCCATTCTCGGCCTGGGGAATATGGGGGATTAAGATGAGTACCACGTGTAGCAATACGTGGGACGAGGTCTGGGCGGAGTTTGACGCTCGCCAGGCCGCTCGTTCCGAAATGTCCAACCCGGCGGGGATGGTGGCGGGGGCCACCCAAACCGCCCCGCGGCGGGACCCGGTGGGCCGTTTGCGTGGCCTCATCCAGGCCCGGCAGAGCCGCACCGGCGCCATCCGGCGCTCCTTCCTGGAAGATTCGGTCGAACGCTGGAGCACCGAGGCCGAGCGCCTGCGTGCCGCCCAGGCCGCCCGCCGCCAGGTGCAACCCAAGCGGGGCCTTGGGCGCTTCAAGCGCGTCCTGGCCGTCATGGCCTGTACGCTGGTCGCGGTCTATGCGGGCTCGCCCGTCGCTTCCGCCGTGCAGGTGGCTGCCGCGATCCAGCGCGGCGATGCGGCGGCGCTGGCCCACTACATCGACTGGAACACGCTGCGCCCCGCGCTCAACGCGGCGCTCGCCGCCGAGACGCAGCGCAACTCCACGGCACCCATGCCGGACTTCATCACCGGCATGGCGCAGGACATGGCCGAGCGCCTGGCCTCGCCCGCCGGCCTCGCCGTGCTGCTGAACGAGCGGCTCGCCGCCGGGGGCAGCCAGCCGGCGCGGGATATGCTCAGCCGGGTGCGGCTGGTCGAGGCCGGGCTGTGGGAGGTGACGCTCACCTCGGTCAACGTGCCCGACCGCTCGGCCACGCTGACCCTGGCGCTCACCGACCCGATGCGCCTGCGCTGGGAGGTCCAGGCCATCCAGCTCCCGGCGCAGCTTCCCGCGCGGCTGCGGTAAGCGGCGGAAACCAGATCCCCCCCGGGATGGCCGGGAGCGTGATGGACGGCGCCGCGCGTCCTTCGCCCTCCCGGCCCCAAGGGGGAGGGGGCCTACTTCGCCTCCTCGTGCCAGCGGCGCAGCAGCAGGTGCGAGACGAGGGTGAGGCAGAGGAAGATCAGGATGCCGAAGGCCGAGACCAGCACCAGCGCCGCGAACATGCGCGGGATCTGGAGCTGGTAGCCCGTCTCGAGGATGCGCGAGGCGAGGCCCGAGGAGGAGCCGCCCGTGCCGGCCACGAACTCGGCGACGATGGCACCGATCAGCGACAGCCCGCCCGAAATGCGCAGCCCGGCCAGGAAATAGGGCAGCGCCGTCGGCAATTGCAGCCGGACCAGCACCTGCCAGCGGCTGGCGCGGTAGAGGCGGAACAGGTCGCGCAGGTTCGGGTCCACGCTGTTCAGCCCGGTGGTGGTGTTGGCCAGGATCGGGAAGAAGGCGACGATCCAGGCGCAGATCAGCAGCGCGAGCCAGAGATTGTCGGCCCAGATGATGATGAGCGGCGCGATGGCGACGATGGGCGTGACCTGCAAAATCACCGCATAGGGATAGAGCGACATCTCCACCACGCGCGACTGCGCGAAGAGGATGGCGAGGGCGAGGCCCAGCGTGGCGGCGACGAAGAGCGCGGCGAAGGTGATCTGCGCCGTGATGACCAGCGAGGGCAGCAGCGAAGCCCAGTCCCGCACCAGCGTCTGCCCGATCAGCACGGGGCCCGGCAGGATATAGGGCGGGATATCGCGGGCCTGCACGAGCCATTCCCAGCCGCCCAGGAAGAGCAGGCCGACGATCGTCGGTGCCAGGATGCGCAGCGCGCGGTTCATGCGGCCATCGCGGCCGAGAGCGCGTGGGAGACGGCGCGGCAGTGCGCGGCATAGGACGAAGAGGTCCGGAATTCCGGCGTGGCGCGGTCCTCGGCTGGCACATGCAGCTCGGCCGCGATGCGGCCGGGGCGGGGCGACATGACCAGGATGCGCTCGGCCAGGAAGACGCTCTCGAAGGTGGAGTGGGTGACGAAGACGGTCGTGAAGCGCTCATCGCGCCAAAGGCGCAGCAGATCCTCGTTCAGGCGGTGGCGGGTGATTTCGTCCAGCGCCGCGAAGGGCTCGTCCATCAGCAGCAGGCGCGGGCGGGTGACGAGGGCGCGCGCGATGGAGACGCGCATCTTCATGCCCCCCGAGAGGGTGCGGGGCCAGGCGCTCTCGAAGCCGGTCAGGTCCACGCGGGCCAGGGCTTCGCGGGCGCGGCGCTCGGCCTCCGCGCGGGGCGTGCCGGCCAGTTCCAGCGGCAGGGCCACGTTGCGCAGCGCCGTGGCCCAGGGCATCAGCGTGGGCTCCTGGAAGACGAAGCCGATCCGGCCCGCCATGTCGGCGCCCCAGGCGAGGCGGCCTTCGCTCGGTTCGATCAGGCCCGCGATCATCCGCAGCAGGGTGGATTTGCCGCAGCCGGAGGGGCCGAGCAGGGCCAGAAAATCGCCCTCGGCGATATCGAGGGAGACGCCTTCGACGGCCGTGACGCCGCCGGGGAACTGCTTCCCGACGGCGTCCAGTCTCAGCAGAGATACGCTGCCCGGCCGATTCACGCCCTCGCTCCGCGAGGCCGATCGGACGGGGTCAGAGCCCCACCCGCTTGTTCACGAAGCGCAGGTCATAGCCGCGCCGGAAGTCGAGCCCGGCGGGATAGATCCCGGCATCGCGCATCGTGTTGTAGAAGCGCTCCCACCGCGCATCGGTCATGGCGCCCACGCCCAGGGTGTTGGCGTCGCCCGAGATGACGATGCCCTGCTCGTTCATCACGCGGATGGCGTAGGCGATGCGCTCCTCGTTCATCTCGGGATTGTCGCGGATGATGAGGCGGTTGGCCGCGGCGATGTCCTGGCCGCGCATGTATTGCGTCCAGCCCTCGATGCTCGCGTTGATGAAGCGCTGCACCACGTCGCTCCGCTGCTCCATCATGGGGCGCATGATGTCCACGGTCGTCTGGTAATTCTCATAGCCCGCATCGGCGATGAGGAAGACCTTGGGGCGCGCGCCGGCCTGGATGGCCGAGAGCGGCTCGGAGGAGAGAAACCCCTGCTGGATGGCCATGCGGTCCACCAGCCAGGGCTGGATGTTGAAGGTGTAGGGGCGCACCTGGTCATCGGTGAAGCCGAAGCGCGCCTTGAGGAAGGGCCAATAGGTCACGCGCCCGCCCGAGCCCACCAGGATGGGCCGGCCGCGCATATCCTCGAAGCTGTTGATGCCGTTGCCCTCATGCGTCATCAGGACCTGCGGGTCCTTCTGCATCATGGCGGCGATGGTGAGCGCGGGCACGTTCTCGCGCACATAGGTCAGCGCCTGGAAGCCGTTGGACATGATCATGTCCACGCGGCCGGCGACCAGCAGGCGCACCGGATCGAGGTTCGGGCCGCCCTGGCGGAGATCCACCTCGAGGCCCGCGCGGCGATAGAGGCCGGCGGCGACGGCCTGGTAATAGCCGCCATGCTCGGCCTGGGCGCGCCAGTTGGTGTGGAAGGAGACGCGGTCCAGGCTCTGCGGCACGGCGACGCGCGCGCCGGGCACGGCGGCCAGGGCGAAGGCGGCGCCGCCGCCCAGCAAGGCGCGGCGTTGGATGCGGTAGCGGGTGCGCATGGCTCTCTCCTGCGGGGCGTGTCCGATTATGTGATGCGCGGGTCGCGATGCGCCAGGGTTTCCGGAATCACGCCCCGCGCGGCGTGCCGCGCAGCATGTTGATGATGCCGGAGAAGTCCGCCCCCGCACCGCCCTCCGCCGCGAAACGCTCGTAAAGGGCCAGCGCCGCCGCACCCAGTGGCGTGGCCGCGCCCGCCGCCTCCGCCGCCTGCTGCGAGAGGCCGAGATCCTTCAGCATCAGCGCGGTGGCGAAGCCGGGCTTGTAGTCGCGGTTCGCGGGGCTGCCGGGCACGGGCCCCGGCACCGGGCAATAGGTGGTGAGCGACCAGCACTGGCCGGAGGATTTGCTCGCCACCTCGAACAGCGCCGCATGGCTGAGGCCGAGTTTTTCCGCCAGGGTGAAGGCCTCGCTGGTGCCGATCATGGAGATCGCCAGCAGCATGTTGTTGCAGAGCTTGGCGGCCTGGCCCGCGCCCGCCTCGCCGCAATGGACGATGGTGCGGCCCATCTTCTCCAGGATGGGCCTGGCCTTGGCGAAGCTCGCCGCATCGCCGCCCACCATGAAGGTGAGCGTGCCCGCCTCCGCGCCCATGGTGCCGCCGGAGACGGGGGCGTCGAGCATGGGCTTGCCGGCAGCGACCTCGCGCGCCGTCTCGACATCGATGGTGGAGCAATCAATGAGCACGGCATGCGGCTCGGCCACCGGCGCCATCTCGGCCCAGGCGGCGCGGACATGGGCGCCGGCCGGCAGCATGGTGATGACGATGTCGGCGCCGCGCGCGGCATCGGGCGCGGATTGCGCGCGCTGGATGCCGCCCTCGGCGGCGGCGTCCATCGCGGCGGCGCTGAGGTCGTAGCCGCGCACCTCATGGCCGGCCTTGGCCAGGTTGCGCGCCATGGGCAGGCCCATATTGCCGAGACCGACGAAACCGATGCGTGCCATGAAGCGCCCCTCCGTTGCTTGCGGCGAAGCTAGAACAAGCTTCAGGCGCGCTCCACCCCGCCGCCGCGCAACGGGGCGATGAACTGGCCCACGGTGGTGAGCGGCGCGCCCGGCTGCTGCACGAAGGGCACGGCGCGGTAGAGGGCGTGCATCTGATCCCGCCCCGCGATGTGCAGCGTGTAGCCGCGGCGGTTGCTGTTGAACTTGAGGTGCGGGTTGGCGGCCATGATCTCGGGCGCGGTCGCCTGGATGTCGCTGCCATCGCCCTCGCTGGTGATGGAGGTGCCGACGAATTCCACCAGCGGGCCCACATCATTGGCCCAGGCGCGATGCACGTCGCCGGTCAGCGCGATGCCGCCCTGGCGGTTGGCGAAGATGTCCAGCAGCCGCTGGCGGGCGGCGGGGTAGCCATCCCAGCTGTCCATGCTGCGCGTGCCGCGTGGGAAGAGGCGCGGGGCGAGGAAGATCTGCTGCGCCAGCACCTGCCAGGTGGCGGGGCTGTTCGCCACGCCGTCGCGCAGCCAGGCCTCCTGCGCGGCGCCCAGCACCTGGGCGTCGGGCCGGTTCACCGCGTCGCAAGGGGTGACGACACCATCGCCGCAGGGCTGGTCGTCGCGGAAGCGGCGCGTGTCGAGCACGTGCAGGTCGAGCCGCCGGCCGAAGCGCAGGCGACGGTAGGCGGTGATCTCGGTGCCACGCGGCTTCGCGGCGGGCCGCACCGGCATGTGCTCATACCAGGCCTGGAAGGCGGCGGCGGCGCGCAGCGCGAAGACCTCGTGCGGCGTCGCCACCGGGAAGCGCGCGCCGCCGTCGCGCTGGCTGATCAGGCCGACCCAATTGTTCTCCACCTCGTGGTCGTCATAGCTGACGATGAAGGGATGCGCGGCATGGGCCGCGGCCAGGTCGGCATCGCTGCGGTATTGCGCGTAGCGCGAGCGGTAGTCGTCCAGCGTCAGCGTCTCGCCGCCGTGATGCGTGCGGACGATCGGGCCCCAGCCGCGCGCGCCCGGCTGGCGTCCGGCATATTCATAGATGTAGTCGCCATAGTGGAAGACGAAGTCGAGGGAATCCTCCGCCGCCGCGTGGCGCCAGGCGGTGAAGTGCCCATGCTCGTAGTTCTGGCAGCCGGCATTGAGGAAGCGGATCTCGGCATCCGCGCCGGGCGCGGGCGCGGTGCGGGTGCGGCCGATGGGGGTTTCGAATTGGCCGAAGCGGAAGCGGTAGAAATAGCTGCGCGCGGGTTCCAGGCCTTCGAGCACGAGATGGACGGAATGCGCGTCCTCGGGCCGGGCCACCACCTCGCCGGATCGCAGGATGCGGCGCATCTGCTCGTCGGCGCCGAGTTCCCAGCGCAGCGTGACCGGCACGGGGGCCATGCCGCCGCCGGGCTCGAGCGGCGCGGGGGCCAGGCGCGTCCAGAGGACGACGCTGTCCGGCCAGGGGTCGCCGGAGGCCAGGCCCAGCGTGAAGGGATTGCCCGGCGCCTGGGCGCGGGCGCGCGGCGGCTGCGCCACGGCCAGCGCGGCGAGGCCCGTGGCCCCGCGCAGCAGGCCGCGCCGCGCGAGGGTCAGCATGTGGCGCGTGGCGCTATCCATCGGCCAGGGCATCCCGCACCACGGAGCGGAATTCGCGCCGGTGCAACTCGCGCAGCACGAGCAGCGAGGCGATGATCAGCGCGATGGGATGGATGATCCAGGCGAGTGCCGCGAGGCCGAAATAATAGGCGCGCAGCCCGGTGTTGAAGTGGCGCGCGGCGCGGTTCGCCACCTTCGCCGCCATCTCGGCCTGGGGCGTGAAATCGGGGCCGAGGCCGATGCCGCCGATGACGATGGAGCAGTAGTTGAACTGGCGCAGCGCCCAGGTCAGTTCGAAGAAGGCGCGCACGAAGATCAGCACCAAGAGCGCGATCCGCATCTCCCAGGCGATGTCGCTGGAGGGCGCCTCGGCGAAGGGCAAGGCCGCCAGCACGCGCCGGCCGAGATCGGGCGAGCCGAGCAGGGCCACCAGGCCCGCCAGGATGAAGATGGAGGTATTGGCGAGGAAGCCCGTGCTCTGCATCAGATTGCCGATGATCGCCGTGTCGCTGATGCGGTTCTCGCGGTTCAGCAGCGCGATCATCCAGCGCCGGCGATGCTCGTCCATCGCGGCGATGACGGAGCGGCGCTGGATGCGGGGCACGCGGTCCACCACGGCGGTATAGCCCGCCCAGCAGGCGAAGAAGACCACGAGAGCCGCGACATCCAGCGTGGAGAGCAGGCCGCCGATCATCCGTGTATCATCATTGGGGGGCGAGCTTCCTCTCGACGAAATCCAGCCGGTCCTGCCCCCAGAAGATCTCGCCCTCGATGACGAAGGAGGGTGCCCCGAAGACGCCGCGATCCAGCGCGGCCTGGCTGTCCGCCTGCCGCATCGCGGCCCATTTCGGATCGGCGGCCAGCGCCAGCAGGGCCGCGCCATCCTGGCCGCATTCGGCGGCCAGCGTCGCGAAATCCGCCACCGGATCGCGATCCTCCGCCCAGAGCGCCTTCATGATGCGATGCGCGAGGCGGATGGCGGGTGCGTCGCCCCCAAGGGGAGATGGCGTCTCGCGCAGCGCGATCACGGCTTGCGCCAGCATGGCCTCGGGGAAGGGGAAGTGCTTGGGCTCCAGCGTCAGCGGCAGGCCCGTCGCCTCGCGCCAGCGGCGCAGTTCCATCATGCGATAGGCCTGGCGTTGCGGTGAGCGCTTGGGCAGCGGCAACCCGCCCGAGGCCGGAAAGATCAGCCCGAAATCCACCGGCCAGAATTTCAGCGAGGCTCCATGCTTCGCGCAGAGCGCCTCGATCCGGGCCGAGCCCAGATAGGTCCAGGGGGAGTTCAGGGAGCCGTAATAGTCCACATGCATGGCGTGCATCCTCTCAAGGCGCACAGCCTGGGCGAAAACGCGCCCCACGCGAAGAGCAAAGCCGGCGAGCGGAAGCATTTCCGCCCCCCGGAGCCCTTCCGCGGCTTTGCCGCGGAAGGAGGAGCCGAGCCCCGAAGGATCAAACCAATCCCGGGGCCCCCGTGAACACGCGAAGCGGGTTCACGGGGATGAAGACGGGGCCCCCGTGAACACGCGAAGCGGGTTCATGGGGATGAAGACGGGGCCCCCGCGAAGACGCGAAGCGGCTTCGTGGGGAATTAGCCCATCTTCTTCTTCAGGTTCTCATCGAGCTTGGCGAGGAAGGCCTGGGTGTTGAGCCAGGGCTGGTCCTTGCTGATGAGGATCGCGAGGTCCTTAGTCATGTAGCCGCTCTCCACCGTCTCGATGCACACGGCCTCGAGCGCGTTGGCGAAGTCCACCACATCCGGCGTGCCGTCGAACTTGCCGCGATAGGCGAGGCCGCGCGTCCAGGCGAAGATGGAGGCGATGGGGTTCGTGCTCGTCTCGCGGCCCTTCTGGTGCTCGCGGTAGTGGCGCGTCACCGTGCCGTGCGCGGCCTCGGACTCCACCGTGTTGCCATCGGGCGAGAGCAGCACGGAGGTCATCAGGCCGAGCGAGCCGAAGCCCTGCGCCACGATGTCCGACTGCACGTCGCCATCGTAGTTCTTGCAGGCCCAGACATAGCCGCCTTCCCACTTGAGCGCGGAGGCCACCATGTCGTCGATCAGGCGGTCCTCATAGGTCAGGCCGGCGGCCTTGAAGCGATCGGCGAACTCGGCGTCGAAGATGCGCTTGAAGATGTCCTTGAAGGAGCCGTCATAGGCCTTGAGGATCGTGTTCTTGTGGCTGAGGTAGACCGAGAAGTTGCGCGCCAGGCCGTAGTTGAAGGAGGCGCGGGCGAAGCCCTCGATCGAGGTGTTGAGGTTGTGCTGCATCATCGCCACACCGCCGGCGTCGCCGATGGCGAAGTCGCCGATCTCCTGCGGCTGGCCGCCCTCGGGCGTGAAGGTCATGGTGACCTTGCCCTTGCCCGGCACCTTCATCTCGACGGCGCGGTAGATGTCGCCATAGGCGTGGCGGCCGACGACGATGGGCTTGTTCCAGTGCGGCACCAGGCGCGGCACGTTGGAGCAGATGATCGGCTCGCGGAAGATCGTGCCATCCAGGATGTTGCGGATGGTGCCGTTCGGGCTGCGCCACATCTTCTTCAGGCCGAACTCGGCGACGCGCGCCTCATCGGGGGTGATGGTCGCGCACTTCACGCCGACGCCGTACTGCTTGGTCGCGTTGGCGGCGTCCACCGTCACCTGGTCATCGGTCTGGTCGCGATACTCGATGCCGAGGTCGTAATACTTCAGGTCGATATCGAGGTACGGCAGGATCAGGCGGTCCTTGATGAACCCCCAGATGATGCGCGTCATCTCATCCCCGTCCATCTCGACGACGGGGGTCTTCACCTTGATCTTTGCCATATCCTCAATCCCTCGTGCCGCCTTGGCGGCGCCCGGCGGGTGCCGGCCGGCTGGCGGTCGCCCTTGATGTTGCAGTGCGGCGCGCAACATCGCACCGCCGCCCCGCCGGGACAAGCCCGCGAGGGCCGGCCGCCCGGAACGTGCCGCTTGCGGCACGGAGACACTGTCTGTTTATTGGAACAAACACCCTGGGGGTTTCCCGGCCATGGCCCTGTCCGGCCGCGCGCTGATCCATTCCTTGCTGCACCGCTCCTCCATCGCCTTCATGCTGCTGGTGACGACGCTGCTGGTCGCGAGCTGGCTGCTGGTCGAGGACGGCACGCATGGGCTGCGGCAGGCGGCGCTGGCCCGCGCCACCCAAGCCGCGGCGCGCGCCGCGCTCGTGGTGAAGGACGAACTCCAGGGGGCCGAGGCGCGGCTGGTGCAGTCCCAGCGCGAGGGCCGGGCCGGGCCGGGGGTCACGATCGCGGTCCTGCCGCCGGATGTGACGGCGGCGCTCCCGGGCGCCGAGGCCGGGCAACTCCGTTTCTGGCCCTTGGCGCGGGGTGGGGCGACCCCGCCCGAGGTGCTGGCCTTTCTGGTTCCGGCCCAGCCGGGCGCGCCCACGCCCATGCTGCGCATTCCCGTGGCCACGCTGGAGGCGCTGCTGGCGCCGCCGCCGGGCACGGCGCTGCGGCTGGTGACGGGCCTCGGCACCGAACTGGCCGCCGCGGGAACGCCGGGTGACGTGCATGCCAGCCTCTGGGTGCGGGAGGGCGCGCTCCGGGTGGATGCCAGCGCGATCCCGGCCAGGATGTCACTGGCGGTGCTGCTGATCCCCTTCTTCGGGCTCGGGACGCTCGGCTTCATCTTCCGCCGGCATCTGCAGCGGACGGACCGGGTGGAGCTGAAGCTGGCCGCGCTGCGCGGCAGCCTGGCGCGGCATGCGGCGCAATTGAGCGTGAATGAGGCGCGGATGCGCCTCTCGCAGAATGAGCGACTGGCGGCCGAGCGGCGCGAGCAGGCGCTGATCGAGGCCTGGCCGGTGCCGGTGGCGCTGCTCGACCCGGAGGGGAAGCTCTCGGCCTGGAACCAGGCCTTCGAGGCGCTGCTGCCGCCCGAGACGCTGCGGCGGGACCTGCCATCGGGCATGCTCACGCGGCATCTCGATATCCGCGCGCCAGGCAAGGACAATGGCCGGCGCGGCCCGGGCAACCGCCCGCGCGCGCGGTCCACCACCATGGCCGATGGCAGCCGGCTGCTGGAAGCCCTGCCCGATGCGCCGCCCCAGGGGCTGGACGAGGCGCGGCAGCTCTGCCGCGAGGAGATGCTGGCCCTGGCCCCGCAACTGCGCGAGGCGGTGCGGCTGGGCGATGGGGCGGCGGCGCGGCGCCAGGCGCATGCGATCCGGGGCCTCGCGGCCAATTTCGGGCTCTTGGCGCTGGTCCCGGTGCTGCAGGCCCTGGAAGCCGCCGCCGCCGCACCCCAGATGGCGGGTCTGGACGCGGCGCTTGCCGCCTTCGAGCGCGAATTCGACGCGGCCTTGCGGCAACTCGGCAGCGCGGCGGCCTGAAGCCCGCGGCCCTGGGCCGCTTTGGGCGGTTGCGCGGGCGGTAACGAAGCGCGAGACTGGCGCCAATCAACTGCCTGGAGGGCATTCGCCATGGATATCGTCATCGCCTCCGCCGCGCGCACGCCGGTGGGCAGCTTCAACGGGGCCTTCGCGAGCCTCGCCGCGCATGACCTCGGCAAGGTCGCGATCGAGGCCGCGCTCTCCCGCGCCGGCGTCGCCGCCAGCGATGTGGATGAGGTCATCCTGGGCCAGATCCTCTCGGCCGGTGCGGGCCAGAACCCGGCCCGCCAGGCGGCGGTGAACGCCGGCATCCCGGTCGAGCGCACCGCCTTCGGCATCAACCAGCTCTGCGGCTCGGGCCTGCGGGCGGTGGCGCTGGCGGCGCAGCAGATCGCGACGGGCGATGCCTCCATCGTCGTCGCCGGCGGGCAGGAGAGCATGACCCAGGCGCCGCATTGCGCGCAGATGCGCGCTGGCCAGAAGATGGGCAGCCTGGAGCTGGTGGACACCATGCTGCGCGATGGGCTGATGGACGCCTTCCACGGCTACCACATGGGCAACACGGCGGAGAATGTGGCGCAGAAATACCAGCTGACGCGCCAGGAGCAGGACGAATTCGCCGCCGCCAGCCAGCGCAAGGCGGGCGAGGCGATGGCCGCCGGCCGCTTCAAGGATGAGATCGCGCCCGTCACGGTGAAGACCCGCAAGGGCGATGTGGTGGTCAGCCAGGACGAGTATCCGAAGCCGGAGACCACGACCGAGGTGCTGGCCAAGCTGCGCCCGGCCTTCAACAAGGAAGGCACGGTCACGGCCGGCAATGCCTCGGGCATCAATGATGGCGCGGCCGCGGTGGTCGTGATGTCGGCCGAGGAGGCGCGGCGCCGGGGCATCACGCCGCTGGCGCGCATCGTGAGCTGGGCGACGGCGGGCGTGGACCCCTCCATCATGGGCACGGGGCCGATCCCGGCGAGCCGCAAGGCGCTGGCCAAGGCCGGCTGGACGGTGAATGACCTCGACCTGATCGAGGCGAATGAGGCCTTCGCGGCGCAGGCCTGCGCGGTCAACAAGGATCTCGGCTGGGATACGGCCAAGGTGAACGTGAATGGCGGTGCCATCGCGCTGGGCCACCCCATCGGCGCCTCGGGTGCCCGCGTGCTGACCACGCTGCTCTATGAGATGCAGCGCCGGGACGCGAAGAAGGGCCTGGTCACGCTGTGCATCGGCGGCGGCATGGGTGTCGCCATGTGCCTGCAGCGCGACTGAGGCCGCAGGCCTCAGTCGGAGAAGGGGTCCGGGGCCAAGGGTTTCCCCCCTGGGGCCCCGGCGGGTCCAGGGCAGCGCCCTGGCCTTTTCCCTCTCGGAGCGTGCCGCGCCCGCGCTGCACGCTCTTTTTCTGTTGAGCGCGCGGCTCGGCGATCCCGCCTGAACGCGGCGCGTTTCAGATGAACTGTCCGCGCAGGAAGCCCAGCGCCGGCAGCGGCGTCCATTTCCGCGGCAGGTCCGAGCGGCGGATCGGCGTCACCGAGTAATGCGGCAGCGGTTGCTTCGAGCGTTCCAGGAAATCGGCATAGGCCCGCACCTGCTGGGCGCGCCAGGCGCGGTCCTCCAGCGCCGCCGCGCGGCTGCGGAAGATCTCGGCCACGCGGTTGGCGCGGCCGACGGTGGCGACCACGGCCCACAAGGTATCCTCGTCGCCTCGCGGCAGCGATGTGATGTCCCGCATGCCCTCACATAAGGAAACGGGCCGTCGCCGGGTCAAGCGGTTCCTGCGGCGCTCCGGCTGAAAAATCCGCCATGAAAAAGGCGCCGGAGGTTTCCCCCCGGCGCCCTTCGATTCCCCCGAACCATCAGCTGCGAGGCCGATTCACGCCCTTGGTGTGGCCACCAAGGGCGATCGGGCTCGGGTGGCGAGAGCTTACCCCAGGCGCTCGCCATGCTGCGTGACGTCGAGGCCCTCGCGCTCCTCTTCCTCGGAGACGCGCAGGCCGACCATGGCATCCACGATCTTCAGCAGGATGAAGGTGCCGACCGCCGAGTAGGCGATGGTCACCAGCACCGACTTCACCTGGATCCAGAGCATGTCCGGGTTGCCGTAGAGCAGGCCGGAATAGGCCAGCGCGGCTTCCGCGTCGTCGGTCTTGTAGAGCATGCCATAGGCGAAGACGCCGGTGAGGATGGCGCCCACGATGCCGCCCACGCCGTGCACGCCGAAGGCGTCCAGGCTGTCGTCATAGCCCAGCGCCTTCTTCAGCGCGGTCGCGGCCCAGAAGCAGATCACGCCGGACGCGCCACCGATGACCAGCGCCGCGCCGGGGAAGACCCAGCCCGAGGCGGGCGTGATGGCGACGAGGCCCGCGATGGCGCCCGAGATGGCACCCAGCGCCGAAGGCTTGCCCTTGGTGGCCCACTCGGCGAAGACCCAGGTGAGCGTGCCCATGGCGGCGGCGACCATCGTGACCAGCATGGCCATGCCCGCACGGCCATCGGCGGCGAGCGAGGAGCCGGCGTTGAAGCCGAACCAGCCCACCCAGAGCAGCGAGGCGCCGATCATGGCGAAGGCGAGGTTGTGCGGCGACATGTTGTCATGCCCGTAGCCCACGCGCTTGCCCAGCACGATGGCGGCCACCAGGCCGGCCACGCCCGCGTTGATGTGCACCACCGTGCCGCCGGCGAAGTCGAGCGCGCCCCAGGCCCAGATCAGGCCCGAGGGATGCCAGACCGCATGCGCGATGGGCGAGTAGATCAGCAGCGACCAGGGCACGATAAAGAGGCAGACGGCGCTGAACTTCATGCGGTCGGCCACCGCGCCGAAGATGAGCGCGGCGGTGATGATCGCAAACGTCATCTGGAACATGGCGAAGACCGTCTCGGGGATGGTCGTCGCGACCTCGCTCTCGCCGCCCAGGCCCTTGCCCAGGATGAAGGGGCCGTTCCATTCGATGCCGGAGAACATGATCTTGGAGAAGTCGCCGAAATAGAGGCCGCCATTGCCGAAGGCGATGGAATAGCCCGCGACCATCCAGGTGACGGCGATCAGCGCGGCCACGAAGAAGGACTGCATCATGGTGGCCAGCACGGTCTTCTTGCGGACCATGCCCGCGTAGAAGAGGGCGACGCCCGGGATGGTCATCATCAGCACGAGGCAGGTGGCGACGATCATCCAGGCGGTGTTGCCGGCGTCGAGCTTCGGCTCGTCCGCCGCCAGGGCGGGCAGCGCGCCCAGCGCGAGGGCCGGGGCGGCCAGCAAGGCGCCGCGCATCCAGGGTTTCATGGTCAGGCTTCTCCCAAGGGAAAGGGCGCGAGACAGCGCCGTGTCAGGTTGCGTGGGGCGGCTCACAGGGCGGCGCCGTCGGTTTCGCCGGTGCGGATGCGCAGCGCACGGTCGAGGTCGAGGACGAAGATCTTGCCGTCACCGATCTTGCCGGTGCGGGCGGCGCCGGCGATCGCCTCGACCACGGCATCCGCCAGTTCGGCCGCCACGGCGACTTCGATCTTGAGCTTCGGCAGGAAGCTCACCTGGTATTCGGCGCCGCGGTAGATCTCGGTCTGGCCCTTCTGCCGCCCGAACCCCTTCACCTCCGTCACTGTCAGCCCCTGGACGCCGAGCGGGGTGAGCGCGTCGCGCACCTCGTCCAGCTTGAAGGGCTTGATGATCGCCATCACGAGCTTCATCCGCCTGCCTTTCATGCAAAAATCCGCCGGCCCGAGCCCGGCTCCGGCTTTGCCATCCAAGAGTCGTGCCAGCAGCGAAACCCTTGTGCTTCCAAGCCTTGCGGGCGGCGTTGCCCAAATTGCGGGCAATTCTGCGGGCGCGAAGGCGAGTCTTTTGGCCCTCCCGGGCCCCCCTCTCTCTTGCAGCCGGCCGGAATGGCCTAAGCTCTGGGCCATGAACCTGATCGCCGCCCCTGACCTGATCTCAACCCCGAGCCTGGAGGTTGCCGTCGCCATCATCGGCGCGGGGCCGGTGGGGGCCACGCTGGCCGCGGCACTCGCCGCGCGGGGGGTGCCGGTGGCGGTGGTGGATGCGGCGCCGCTGCCGCCGATGGAACTCGCCGGCTTCGACGGGCGGGCCTATGCCATCGCGCTGGCCTCCAAGCGGCTGCTGGAGCGGGCGGGCATCTGGGAGCGGTTGCCGGGCGCGCCCTGCCCGATCGAGGGCATCAAGGTGGCCGATGGCCGGGTGGGGGAGGCGCCCTCCTCGCTCGATCTCGATTTCGAGGCGTCAGAGGTGGCCGACGAGCCCTTCGGCTGGATGGTGGAGGCTCGCGCGCTGCGGGTCGCGCTCAATGCCCGCCTGCCGCATCTGGCGCATCTGCAGGCCTTCGCGCCGATGACGGCCAAGGTGACGCGCGATGCGGAGGGCGCCACCGTGACGCTGGCCGATGGGCGGGTGATCCGCGCGGCGCTGGTGGTGGGCGCCGAGGGGCGGGGCAGCCCGCTCCGGCAGCAGGCCGGCATCGGCACGGCGCGGCATGATTACGGGCAGATCGGCCTGGTCGGCGCCTTCGCGCATGAGAAGCCGCACCACAACCGCGCGCTTGAGCTGTTCCTGCCCGCCGGCCCCTTCGCGCAGCTGCCGCTGACGACGCTCGGCAGCTACGGGACGGGCACGCTGCCGCATGCCTCGAGCTTCGTCTGGACCGAGCGGCGGGGCGTGGCGCAGCGCATGCTGGCGCTCTCCGACGCGGATTTCGCGCGTGAACTGCGCCGGCGCATCGGCGACCATCTGGGCGCGATCGAGCCCATCGGCCGGCGCTGGCACTACCCGCTGACGGCGATGCACGCCACGCGCTACGTGGCCGAGCGCCTGGCGCTGGTGGGCGATGCGGCGCATGGCATGCACCCCATCGCGGGGCAGGGGCTGAACATCGGCTTCCGGGACGTGGCGGCGCTGACGGATCTCGTGTCCGAAGCCCATGCGGCGGGTGAGGATGTGGGCAGTGCGGCGCTGCTGGCGCGCTACCAGGCGAAGCGGCGGCCGGATGCGCTGATGATGATCGGTGCCACGCATGTGCTGGAGAAGCTGTTCGGCAATGATATCGGGCCCGTGCGTTGGGCACGGCGGCTCGGCATCGCGGCGGTGGACCGGATTCCCGGGCTGAAGCGCGCCTTTGCCCGTCAGGCGATGGGCCTGCCGCTGCGCGGCTGATTGACAGGCGCGCTCCGCGCCGTGTCCCCTCGCGCGAAACGCGCGAGGACCCGCCCCATGGACGATCACGACCAGACGAAGAAGCCCTTCAGGCTGCGCAGCCAGCGCTGGTTCGATGACCCCGGCGATCCGGGCATGACGGCGCTCTACTCCGAGCGGCAGCTGAATTTCGGCATGACCTTCGATGAGCTGCAATCGGGCCGGCCCATCATCGGCATCAGCCAGACGGGCAGCGACATCGCGCCCTGCAACCGCCACCACACCATCCTCGCCCAGCGCATCAAGGAAGGCATCCGCGATGCCGGCGGCGTGCCGCTGGAATTCCCGGTCCATCCCATCCAGGAGACGCTGAAGCGGCCGACGGCGGCGCTGGACCGCAACCTGCAATACCTCTCCCTGGTCGAAGTGCTGCACGGCTATCCGCTGGATGGCGTGGTGCTCACCATCGGCTGCGACAAGACGCCGGGTGCGGGGCTGATGGCGGCCGCCACGATGAACATCCCCGCACTCGCCTTCTCCGGCGGGCCGATGCTGGATGGCTGGCACAAGGGCAGGCTCGTGGGTTCCGGCACGGTGGTCTGGGAGGCGCGGCGCATGCTGGCGGCGGGCGAGATCGACTATCGCCAGTTCATGGAGATGGTGGCGGCCAGCAGCACCTCCTGGGGGCATTGCTCCACCATGGGCACGGCGCTCTCGATGAATTCGCTGGTGGAGGCCGTGGGCATGAGCCTGACCGGCTGCGCCGCCATTCCCGGCCCGCATCGCGAGCGCGCGCAGATGGCCTATTGGTCCGGCCGGCGCATCGTGGAGATGGTGCGCGAGGAGCTGACGCCCGCGAAGATCATGACGCAGAAGGCCTTCGAGAATGCGGTGGCGGTGGCGAGCGCCATCGGCGCCAGCTCCAACTGCCCGCCGCACATGATCGCCATCGCGCGGCACATGGGCGTGGAGCACAGCCTGGAGGATTGGCAGCGCGTGGGTGCCGACATCCCGCTGCTGGTGGATTGCCAGCCGGCCGGGCGCTTCCTGGGCGAGGCGTTTCACCGCGCGGGCGGCGTGCCGGCGGTGATGCGCGAATTGCTGGAGGCCGGGCGGCTGCATGGCGATGTGATGACGGCCACCGGCAAGACGGTGGCGGAGAACCTGGCAGCGATCCCGCTCTCACCGGATCGCGAGGTGATCCGCGCCTATGGCAAGCCGATGAAGGAGCAGGCGGGCTACCTGGTGCTGACGGGCAACATCTTCGACAACGCCGTCATCAAGGTCAGCGTCATCGATGCCGAATTCCGCCGGCGCTTCTTCTCGGACGACCCCGACGTGTTCGAAGGCAAGGTCGCGGTCTTCGAGGGGCCGGAGGACTACCACGCGCGCATCGAGGACCCGGCGCTGGGCATTGACGAGAAGACCGTGCTGGTGATCCGCAATTGCGGGCCGGTGGGTTATCCGGGCTCGGCCGAGGTGGTGAACATGCAGCCGCCGGCGGCGCTGATCAAAGCCGGGATCCGGGCGCTGCCCACCATGGGCGATGGGCGGCAGAGCGGCACCTCCGGCTCACCCTCCATCCTGAACGTCTCGCCCGAGGCGGCGGTGGGCGGGGGGCTGGCGCTGCTGCGCCATGGCGACCCGATCCGCATTGATCTCAAGACGCGGCGCGTGGATGTGCTGATCCCGGAGGCGGAGCTGGCCGCGCGCCGCGCCGCCTGGACGCCGCCCGCGCTGGTGAACAAGACGCCGTGGGAGGAGATCTACCGCAATTCGGTGGGCCAGCTCGGCAATGGCGCCTGCCTGGAGGCGGCGACGCTGTATCTCAACATCCTGGAGACCAGGGGCGAGAGCCGGCACAATCACTGAATGGGTGGGGGGCTTCTCGGGGGAGTGGTGGAGCTGAGGGGAATCTAATTGCCCTTCCATGGCGGTTCACATCGATCCAGGGATACATCATAAACTACTGCTTTTATGATAAAAAAATGTCAGGTCGCTTCATGGTGGTTCAGGCCGGTTCAATAGGACTTGGGGGTAGCCTTGGGGGTAGCGTATAACGGCGGCAGTTCGGTGGAGGCTTCCCCCTATGCCCCGTTTGACGGTTCCCGAGTTGCGCGCTGCCCGGCATTCCGGCCGCGTGACCGAGGGCGGCAAGAAGCGCCCGGAGCGCGTCCCCGACGGTGATGGGCTCTATCTCCAGATCACCCCTGAAGGGGCCAAGTCATGGCTCTTTCGCTTCTCCTTTGCCGGCAAAGCGCGGGAGATGGGGTTGGGCTCGGTCGCACTGACGGATGACCGGCGAGGGCTGACGCTGGCGAACGCGCGACGAGAGGTGGCCCGGCTGGCTCTTGCGGTGCGGGAAGGCCGTGACCCCATCCATGAACGCGATGCGCGCCGCGCCGAGGCAATCGCGGCGGTGGAGGCCGAGGTGAAGGAGGCCAAGCAGAAGGGGCGCACCTTCCGCGACGTCGCCGAGATCGTTCTCACCAAGGTCGAGCGGGAGCGGACGAACGCGAAGCACCAGTACCAGTGGCGCCAGAGCCTGGAGAGCTACGCCTTCCCTCTGATAGGAGACATGCCGGTGGCCGACGTCACGGTAGCTGACGTGCTTCGCGTGCTGACGCCCATATGGGAGAGCAAGACCGAGACGGCCCAGCGCCTTCGCGGCCGTATTGAGCGGGTTCTGACGGTCGCTGCGGCGATGGGGTTACGCCCACGCGACCAGAACCCAGCGGTATGGCGCGGCAACCTGAAGGAGATCCTGCCCGCGCCATCCCGCGTGGCCACGGTCCAGCACCAACCGGCCCTCGACATGGCCGAGGTCCCCGCCTTCCTGAAGGCATTACGCGCCCGAGAGGGCGTGGCCGCGCTGTCACTGGAGTTCTGCATCCTGACGGCGGCCCGCTCGGGTGAGGTCCGCGGTGCGCGCTGGGCCGAGATGAATCTGGCCGATGAGGTTTGGGAGGTGCCTGCGGATCGCATGAAGGCGCGCAAGCCGCATCGGGTCCCGCTGACGGCAGCTGCTTTGGCGGTCCTGAAGGAGGTCGAACCTTTGCGCCAGACCGCCACGCCCGAGGCCCTGGTGTTCCCCGGCTCCCGGGAGGGTAAGGCGCTGTCAGACATGACGTTGGCGGCGGTCATCAAGCGCATGAACGGGAAGAGCGACCCGCCGGCGTGGCGTGATAAGGCGGGCAACGCGGTGGTGCCGCATGGCTTCCGCGCCGCCTTCAAGCAATGGGCGCTTGTACAGGGATGGGCGGACCACCTGAGCGAGATGGCCCTGGCCCACCAAGACGCGAACAAGGTGCGTGCGGCCTATGCCCGTGAGGATCTTTTGGCCGAACGGCGGCCTATGATGGAGGCTTGGGCACGCTTCTGTACCGCGTCTGCCGGCCAGGCGGTGGTGGTCCCTCTTCGGACGGCCAAAGGCTGACGACCAGCGCCCTAGTTGGTCGTGACCTTGCCCTGAATGCTCTTGTCCACGACAGCGGCCTAATCTCCATTCGCCTGGGCGTGGGAATATGTAGCCGCTGACGCCGTTACCTCTCTGTCCGCGTTTGTCTCCCATGGCATCGAGGCTTCTCTTGCCATACCGAGGCCACGCCGGCAGATGCCCGCATCCGGCTAGTCCCTTTACGATTCCTTGATGCGCAGCCCCCGGCTTCCGCATCGTTTCCTCACCGCGCCCGACGCCATGGTCTTCCCCTCTTCCAGGGGATTTCCATGCTTGACTTCCTTCTCCTCCTCGCCGGCTTGGCCGGCTTTGGCGCGCTGGCGCTCTATGTCCGGGCCTGCGGGCGCGTCTGACCATGGCGCTGGAACTCTGGCTGGGCGGCGCCGTCGCCCTGTGCCTTCTCGGCTACCTTCTCTGGGCCCTACTGCGGCCCGAAAGCCTCTGACATGACCATGATCGGATGGGCGCAGATCGCCCTCGTGCTGGGCTGCGCGTTGGTGCTGGCCGTTCCCATCGGGGCTTGGCTTGCCGCCATGGCCCAAGGGCGACTTGGGCCGCTCGCCCGGCTGGATACGGCAGTCTTGCGGGTCGCCGGCGTGGACGCCGCGCGCGGCCAGGCTTGGCAGAGCTATCTCCTGGCGATGCTGGCCTTCAACGCTGCCGGCTTCGTCCTGCTCTACGCGCTGCTGCGGCTGCAGGACGTGCTGCCGCTGAACCCGCAGAGCTTCGACGGGATTCCGCCTTACCTTGCCTTCAACACGGCCCTTTCCTTCGTGACCAACACCAACTGGCAGGCTTATTCGGGTGAGGTGGCCATGTCGCATCTCAGCCAGATGGCGGGCCTAACGGTCCAGAACTTCCTTTCGGCGGCGACCGGCATCGCGCTGGCCTTCGCCGTTATCCGTGCCTTCGCCGCCGGTGGTGTGACGCAGCTGGGAAACTTCTGGGCGGACCTGACCCGCGTCACCCTCTTCCTGCTGCTGCCCGGCGCTGTCCTGGCCGCCTTCGCCTTCATCGCCATGGGCGTGCCACAGACGCTGGAAGCGAGCGTCACCGCCACGACGCTCGAGGGCGGGGAGCAGGTGATCCCGCTCGGCCCCGTGGGCTTCCAGCTCGCGATCAAGCATCTCGGCACCAATGGCGGCGGCTTCTTCGGCGTGAACTCGCTGCACCCCTTCGAGGGGCCGAGCGCCCTCGCCACCAGCCTGCAGATCATCCTGCAGGTGGTGATCCCCTTCGGCCTCTGCCTCGCCTTCGGCCGCATGGTGGGCGATGCGCAGCAAGGACGCGCGCTGCTCGCCGTCATGCTCGGCTTCGTGCTGGCCGCGACGCTCGCCATCTACGCGGCCGAGGCGGCGGGCAACCCTCTGCATATCGCAGCCGGCGTCTCCCCCACGCAGGGCAACATGGAGGGCAAGGACGTCCGCTTCGGCCTCGCTCTCGCCGCCCTCTTCACCGCCACCACCACGGGGGCGAGCTGCGGCGCGGTGAATGCGATGCTGGACAGCTTCACGCCGCTCGGCGGCCTTGTCCCCCTCTTCCTCATCCAGCTGGGCGAGGTGCTGCCCGGCGGCGTTGGTTCCGGCCTTTACGGCATGCTGGTCTTCGCCCTGCTGGCGGTCTTCGTGGCCGGGCTGATGGTGGGGCGCACGCCGGAATATCTCGGCAAGAAGGTGCAGGCGCGCGAGGTGAAGCTCGCCATGCTCGCCGTGCTGGTGCTGCCCGCCGCGATCCTCGGCCTCGCCGGCCTCTCGCTGGTGCTGGAGGTGGGCACCGCCTCGCTCCAGGATGCCGGGCCGCATGGCCTGACGGAGATGCTCTACGCCTTCACCTCGGCCGCGGGGAATAATGGCTCGGCCTTTGGCGGGCTGACGGCGGATACGCCCTGGCTCAACACCACGCTGGGCTTCGCCATGCTGGCCGGGCGCTTCGGCTTCGTCATCCCGGTGCTTGCCATCGCCGGGAGCCTGGCCGCCAAGCCGCGCGCGCCGGAAGGTGCGGGCACCCTGCCCACGCATGGCCCGCTCTTCGCCGGGCTGCTGGCCGGCGTCATCCTCATCCTGGGCGGGTTGCAATACCTGCCCGCCCTCGCCCTCGGCCCCATCGCGGAGCATGTCGCGATGCTCGCCGGGCAGAGCTTCTGAAAGCCATCCTGATGCAAAGCCAGATCGCGTTGTTCGACGGCGCCATCCTCCGCCGCGCGGCGCTCGACGCCGTGCTGAAGCTCAACCCGCGCCATCTGGTGCGCAACCCGGTCATCTTCGTGACGGAGGTGGTCTCCATCCTCGTCACGCTGCTGGCCCTGCGCGATGCCGTGCTGGGCCAGCCCTTCGCCTTCCAGGCGGCGGTGGCGGCCTGGCTCTGGCTCACCGTGCTGTTCGCCACCTTCGCCGAGGCGGTGGCGGAGGGCCGCGGCAAGGCCCGCGCCGCCTCGCTGCGCGCCGCGCGCGGCGAGACCATGGCCCGCTACGTCCCGATGCCGGAGGACCCCACCCTCACCCTCCCCCGCGCGGCGGCCGAGCTGAAGCGCGGCGACCATGTACTGGTGGAGGCGGGTGAGATCATCCCCTCGGATGGCGAGATCATCCAGGGCATCGCCAGCGTGAACGAGAGCGCCGTGACGGGCGAGAGCGCGCCCGTCATCCGCGAGGCCGGCGGCGACCGCAGTGCCGTCACCGGCGGCACGCTGGTGGTGAGCGACCGCATCCTGGTCCGCATCACGGCCGAGCCGGGCGGCACCTTCCTCGACCGCATGATCGCGATGGTGGAAGGCGCTGCGCGCCAGAAGACGCCGAACGAGATCGCGCTCGACATCCTGCTGGCCGGGATGACGCTCATCTTCCTGATCGCCGTGGTCACGCTGGTGGGCTTCGCCAGCTACAGCGGCGCCGCGCCGTCCGTGGTCGTGCTGGCGGCCCTTCTGGTCACGCTGATCCCGACCACCATCGGCGGGCTGCTCTCCGCCATCGGCATCGCGGGGATGGACCGCCTGGTGCGCTTCAACGTGCTCGCCACCTCGGGCCGCGCGGTGGAGGCGGCGGGCGATGTGGATGTGCTGCTGCTGGACAAGACCGGCACCATCACCTTTGGCAACCGCCAGGCTGCCGCCTTCCTGCCCGCCCCGGGCGTGACAGAGGCCGAACTCGCCGAGGCCGCCGTGCTGGCGAGCCTGGCCGACGAGACGCCCGAGGGGCGCAGCATCCTCGCCTTCGCGCGCGAGCATTTCGGCATCACGGCCAGCATGCCCGAGGGTGCCCGCGCCGTCCCCTTTACCGCGCAGACGCGCATTTCGGGGATGGACCTGGATGGCGGCGCCTATCGCAAGGGCGCCGTGGACAGCCTGGCCGCGGCGCTCAACGTCGCCATCCCGCCCGAGTTGGCAGCCGGCATGGACCGCATCGCGCGCACTGGCGCCACGCCGCTGGCCGTGGCGAAGGATGGCCGCATCCTCGGCGCGATCGAGCTGAAGGACATCGTGAAACCCGGCATGCGCGAGCGCTTCGCCGAGCTGCGCCGCATGGGCATCCGCACCGTGATGGTGACGGGCGACAACCGCCTCACCGCCGCAGCCATCGCGGTGGAGGCCGGCGTGGACGACTTCCTGGCCGAGGCAAAGCCCCAGCAGAAGCTCGACTATATCCGCGCGCAGCAGGCGGAGGGCCGCCTCGTCGCCATGGCGGGCGACGGCACGAATGACGCGCCGGCCCTGGCCCAGGCCGATGTGGGGCTGGCCATGCAGACCGGCACCCAGGCCGCGCGCGAGGCCGGCAACATGGTGGATCTGGACAGCGACCCCACCAAGCTCATCGAGGTGGTGGAGATCGGCAAGCAGTTGCTCATCACGCGCGGCGCGCTCACCACCTTCTCCATCGCCAATGACGTGGCGAAGTACTTCGCCATCCTGCCCGCGATCTTCGTCGCGACCTATCCGGGCCTTGGCGCACTGAACGTGATGGGCCTCACCAGCCCGCAAAGCGCCATCCTCTCGGCGGTGATCTTCAACGCGCTCATCATCGTGGCGCTGGTGCCGCTGGCGCTGCGCGGCGTGGGCTATGCGCCCATCGGCGCGGCCGCGCTGCTGCGGCGGAACCTGCTGGTCTACGGGCTGGGCGGCCTCATCGCGCCCTTCCTGGGCATCAAGATCAT
This sequence comes from Roseococcus sp. SDR, assembly GCF_019083995.1. Taxonomy (GTDB): domain Bacteria; phylum Pseudomonadota; class Alphaproteobacteria; order Acetobacterales; family Acetobacteraceae; genus Roseococcus. The sequence goes on along the minus strand of NZ_JAHRCU010000006.1, from coordinate 133,381 downwards.
CGACGTCCTTCTCACCCTCATCGGAGTGGCCTGAGCCATGTTGCGCCCGCTTCTCTCCCTCCTGCTCGGCGGTACCTTGCTGCTGGGCATGGCCGTGCCCGTCGGCGTCACCGCGCTGGCCGGGCTGGTCCTGCCCGAGCAGGCCGGTGGCAGCCTGATACGGCGCGAGGGTCAGGTCATCGGCTCCGCGCTGGTGGGCCAGGACTTCCAGGGCGACCGCTGGTTCCAGGGCCGCCCCTCCGCCACTAGCGCCGCGCCCTACGATGCGAGTTCCTCCGCTGCCTCGCAGCTTGGCCCGACCAGTGCCGCGCTGCTGGAGGCGATCACCACGCGCCTCGTCGGCGCCCGCGACGTGCCCGCCGATGCGGTGACGGCCAGCGGCTCCGGCCTTGACCCCCATATCAGCGTCGAGAATGCGCGGGAGCAGATCCCGCGTGTCGCCGCGGCGCGGAACCTGCCTGCGGAGCGGATCTTTGCGATCCTGGAGCGGTCCATCGAGGGCCGTGAGCTCGGCCTCCTGGGCGAGCCGCGCGTGAACGTCCTGCGCCTCAACCTGGCGCTGGAGGCTGTGCGGTGAAGGCATTTTCCATGTTGCGCCAGCTCACCTTCGGCATCGCCCTGCTGGCGGCCGTCCCGGCGCAGGCTCAGCTCCGTCTCGGTGAGACAGGGCTCTCCCTGACCGGCACCGGAACGGTCGCGACGGACTACCTGTTTCGCGGCATCAGCCAGACGCGATCACGCCCCGCCTCTCAGATCTCCAATCTGGAGCTGTCCCATGAGAGTGGCCTCTATGTCGGCGCCTTCCTCTCGAATGTCAGCTTCGCTGGGACCAATGCGCGGCAGGAGATCGACATCTTCGGCGGGTATCGGTTCGCGGTGGCCGGGTTCAACCTCGATCTCTACGGCATCTGGTACACCTACCCCGGCTACGCCCCCGCACCCGGCCAATTTGGGCTGAACTACGCTGAGGGCGCGCTGAAGGTGACGCGGGAGATCGGCTCAGTGACGCTCATGGCGACTGGTGCTGCGTCCCCCAACTTCTTCGGCTCTTCCGGGACAGGCATCTATCTTGAGGCCGGGGCGGATTGGCGCACGGGCCTTCTCGACCTGACGGCTGGCGCGCGGGTCGGCCACCAGTGGGTCGAGCGGAACATACGCTTCGGTGCGCCAGACTACACCTGGTGGGCACTGACCCTGGCCCGGGACTTCGCGATCGCCGGCATCGGAACGGTGACCGCCAGCATCGGCTACTATCAGACGTCCATCAGCCGCCAGGATTGCGCGCCCATCAATGGCCGTGGCCAGGACATCTGCGGGGCGCGTGCCCTGGCCGCCCTCTCGTTCAAGTTCTGACCATGGCCGATGCCCTCCGGCGGCGGCATCCGCCCCTGGCGCCGGAGGGGGCCGCCTTGACGCCCCCCTTACGCCAGAGCGGGGCCTTGCCGATCGCGCGCTTGCGCGGGCTTGGCGCATATCCCGCTCCTCCCCGAGACGCAGGCCCTGGGCCTGCAAGGACCCATGGAAGACCCGATCCGGTTTCAACACCTTCTCATTGCCCTCGCGCCGGCGCTCGCGCTGCTCTGGCTCTGGGGCCTGGCGCGCGTGCTGCGCGACCTGCGGCGGCGCGAGGCGCCCGGGGCCGATCTCTCGCGCTGCGGCCTGCCCAACCGGCCGCTCTCCCCGCCGCCCCTTCTGCGCTGGCTGGCCCGGCCACGCAGCCTGCCGCCGCACGGGCTGCTCCTGCGATGACCAAGCGCACCGGCCTGAGCCCGCAGTCCGCGCGCGAGGTCTGGGCGCTGGTCCTGATCCTGCTGATGGCATGGTGCGGCCTGGTCTGGACCATGCATGGCCTCGCCGCGCTCTCGGCTGGGCAGGCTCTGGCCGTCGGCCTCGCGGGGGGCGTCGCCATCCTCGCGGCGGGCGCGGCCTGCGCCTGGCGCTGGCGCCGTCGCTGACGTGCGGCCTGCCCTGGACTACCCTCGCCCGTGATGAGCCAGGCTGAGCCCGCACGCCCTGACCCCGACGCCCTCGCGGAACTCGCCGCGCGGGAGGGGCGCGGCCGGCTCAAGGTCTTCCTCGGCGCCGCCCCCGGCGTCGGCAAGACCATGGAGATGCTCATCGAGGGCCGCCGCCTTCTGGCCGCGGGGCGCGACGTGGTGATCGGTCTGGTCGAAACCCATGGCCGCGCCGAGACCGAGGCCGCCATCGCCCCCCTGCCCCGCCAGCCGCTCAAGGCCATCGCCTATCGCGGCCGGGTCCTGCACGAATTTGACCTCGACGCCGCTCTCGCACGCCGCCCCGCCATCCTGCTGCTGGACGAGCTCGCGCACAGCAACGCGCCCGGCAGCCGCCACGCCAAGAGATGGCAGGATGTGGAGGAGCTGCGCGACGGCGGCATCGAGGTCTGGACCACGATGAACGTTCAGCACCTGGAGAGCAGTGCCGAGGCCGTGGCGCGCGTCACCGGGGTGCGCGTGGCCGAGACGGTGCCCGATGCTGTGCTGAAGGGCGCCGATGCCGTGGAGCTGGTGGACATCCCGCCCGCCGAGCTCCTCGAACGCATGCGTGCCGGCAAGATCTATCGTCCCGAACAGGCGGAGCGCGCGCTGCGCGGCTTCTTCAAGGAGGGCGCCCTGGCGGCGTTGCGCGAACTGGCGCTCCGCCGCACGGCCGACCGCGTGGATGCCGACGTCACCTCCTGGATGCGGCGCAACGCGGTGGCTGGCCCCTGGCCGGTGGGGGATCGCGTGCTCGCGCTCATTCCCGGCGGCGCCGCGGCCGAACCGGTGCTGCACCAGGCCCGACGCTTGGCCGATGCGCTGCACGCGCCCCTGCTGGCCCTGCATGTGGAGCAGCCGGGCCAGGCCGAAGATCCCGGCCCCGGCATCGCCCTCGCGCAGCAGCTGGGCGCCGAGACCGAGGTGACGACGGCGACCGACCTGCCCGCCGCCATCATCGCCCATGCGCGCGCGCGTCGTGCCACCCACATCATCCTCGGCCGCGGCGCGCCGGTCTGGTGGCGGCGCATGCTGGGGCGCCGGCTGATTGCCTCGCTCGCCCGCCAGGCGCCGGAATTCACGCTGCATGTGGTGCCGAGCCCGGCCGCCGCGCGCGCCCCAGCGCCGCCCCGCGCCTGGCCGGGCTGGACCGCCTGGCTTGTGGTGCCGCTGCTGGTGGGCGGCGCGACGCTGGCCTGCGCCCTGCTGGATGGCATGGTCCCAGACGCCGCCTTCGGCATGGTCTATCTCGCCGCCATCGTCGCCATCGCCGCCACGGTGGGGCCGCTCCAAGCGGGAGCCGGCGCGGTGTTGGCCTTTCTCGCCTGGAACTTTCTTTTTCTGCCGCCGCGCTACACGCTGACCATCGCCTCCGCCCAGGATGTGCTGGGCGCGGTGGTGTTCGGCGCGGTGGCCGCCCTGCTGGCCGGAACCACTGGCCGGCTTGGCCGGAATGTGCGTTCGGCCGCGCTGCGCCTGGCCGCCTTGCGGCGCCTGACCGCGCTCTCGCGCCGGCTGAACGCCCAAGCCTCGATGCCGGAGCTGCAAATGGCGGTTGTGGAGGAAGCGGCGCGCATCGCCGGCGGCCCCGCCTGCCTGCTGCTGCCGCTGGACGAGGCGTTGGAAGCGAGCCTGCCCGGGCAATTCGCGCGCGAGGCAGCCCTGCCGGCCGAGCCCGTGCCGCGCGCCGCGTACCCGGCCGATGCGGCGCCCGATGACGGCGCCATGGCCGCCGCGCGCTGGGCCCTGGCCCGTGGCCGCCCCGCCGGGCGCGGAACCGCGACCCTGCCGACCAGCGCCTGGCGCTTCCTGCCACTGACGGCCCTGCGCGAGGGTGAAGTCGTCACACTCGGCCTGCTCGGCCTGCGCCCCGGAGCCGAAGTGCCGGACCCCGAGGCCGACCGCGCCCTCGAAGCCCTGCTGGACCAGGCCGCCGTGGCGCTGGAGCGCGCGCGCCTCGCCGACATTGCCGCGAATGCCCGTGCGCGCGGCCAGACGGAGGCGCTGCGCACCGCGCTGCTGACCAGCCTGGGGCATGATTTGCGGACGCCGCTCACCACCATCCGCGGGGCCGCCGAGACGCTGCGCAGCGCGGGCCCTGCCTTGAACGAGGCCACCCGCGCCGATCTCCTCTCCAGCATCGAGGAAGAAGCCACGCGCCTCGCGCGCTGGATGTCCGCCATCCTCGACATTGTGCGACTGGAGACCGGCCAGGTGACGCCTCGCCGCGAGCCGGTGGATCTGGCCGAGGCGATGCAAGCGGCGGCCGAGCGTGCCGCGCTGACGTATCCCGAGCGGGAGATTCAGCGTGACCTGCGCGCGGGTCTGCCGCACCCACGGCTTGATCCGGCGCTGCTGGACCGGGTGCTGGAGAACGTGCTGGACAATGCGTTGAAGTATTCGGCGCCGACGGGCGGGGTGCGCCTTTCAGCGGTGCGCGAGGGAGCGGAGGTGATGTTGCGCGTGGAGGATGACGGCCCTGGGATCCCGCCCGAGGATCTGCCGCGCATCTTTGACCCCTTCTTTCGCGCCGCCCGCGCGGACAGCATCGCGGCCGGCTCCGGTCTCGGACTCTCCATCTGCCGCGGGCTGGTGGCGGCGATGGGGGGGCGCATCACGGCCGAGAGCCCCATCGCCGCCGGACGCGGCACGCGCATCACGCTGCGCTTCCCCGCATGACGGTGGCCCCCCTTTCCGTCCTGGTGGTGGATGACGAACCGCAGATCCATCGCTTCCTCGGCCCGGCGCTGGAAGCGGCGGGCTATGCACCGCTGCGGGCCGAGACGGCCCGCGAAGGGCTGCGTCTGGCCGCCGCGCGCGGCCCGGCCTGTGTGCTGCTCGACCTCGGCCTGCCCGACATGGACGGCAAGGAGGCGCTGGCGCGATTGCGCGCCTTCAGCCAGGTGCCGGTCATCGTGGTGAGCGCGCGCGACCGCGAGGCGGAGAAGGTGGCGGCCCTGGATGCCGGTGCCGATGACTATGTCGAGAAACCCTTCGGCCTGGCCGAACTGCTGGCCCGGCTCCGGGCGGCGACGCGACGGGCCTTGCTGGTGGAGGCGCCGGTACCGCTGGTCACGGCCGGCCCGTTGGAGGTGGATCTGGAACGACGGCGCGCACGTGTCTTGGGGCAGGAAATGGCCCTCACGCCTCGGGAATGGGAGTTGCTCGCCGCGCTTGCGCGCAATCTTGGCCGTGTCGTCACCCAGCGCCGCCTGCTGGGCGAGATCTGGGGGCCAGCGCATGTCGAGGACAGTCAGTACCTGCGGGTCTATGTGGGACAGCTTCGTGCAAAGCTTGGCCCAGCCGCGAGGCTCCTGCGAACGGAGCCGGGGGTGGGCTACCGCCTGTTGGAGGCAGACGGGTGAACGCGGCAGCAGGGTGGGATGCTCCCGCCGTATTCTCGGGAGATCCGGATCACAAAGGGTCCCTAAGCCTATGGCCTGGAGACGGATTTCGAGATGCGGGGACGCGCAGACAGCTTGATTTGCTGTTGGTCGCTTAGGGCGCGGCCACGACCCGATCGACCCGACTGGTGCCTCGCCGGATCAGGCCCCAGGAACATCCGATGCCCCCGCTATTGAAGTCGGGCTTGGATGGCACTTCGAAGAAGAAGGTACGAGAGCCGCGCCAAACCCGTTCGTTTATCGCCCTGGCGCTCCGGCTTCTCCTAAGGCTGCAGCCTCGATGCGCTGGAACTCCGCCATCAACCGCGCCAGCCGTGCGACGAACTGGGCGTTCGCAGCCTTCATGTCCGCGGCCAAGGGCGCTCTTCCGTCGGGCAGGACGGCAATCCGCCAGGAACGGTCCTCGTCCTGCTCAACCCACCCGCGGCGGCGAAATCCCTCCAACTTCCGGCGCACCGTCTCGCGTGGGATCCCGGTGACCTCGGCCAATCGCTGCGCATTTGTCCAGCCTGGGCCTGTGGGGCGGCCATTGTATGTCAGCGCCCCGGCATCGCCTGAGCTGCGCGCCCCCCGCAGCTTCTCCGCCAGCGGGCCGAGGCCAAAAGCCGCCAGCAGCAGCGCATCCTCAAGGTCACTGAAATGGGCCCGCAGATCGGCCATGTGCCCCACGAAGAAGACCGACCAGGCGAGGTGGTATTCGGCGAAACGCTCGGCATAGGCGCGCCGGAACTCTTCCTCCGGTGACGGGGGAGCCTCTCGGGCAGGGGCGGTACGTCGCGTCTTGCGGGCTTCCCTCGGATGTGCCCAAAATGGGCACCCTCATTCTTGCGGCCCTGTCATCCAGGCGGCAAGCCGGTCGCTGTCACGGGGAGAGACAAGAAAATGACCGTCGAGATCAGCTTGGCCGGCCAAGTCGCCATTGTCACCGGGGCGGGAGCTGGCATCGGCCGCGCCTCAGCTGAGACGCTGGCGCGCGCGGGAGCGCGCGTCATCGTCAGCGACCGTGACGCGGCGACCGCAGAGGCGACGGCGGCCGGCATCCGCAACGCGGGCGGCGAAGCCCTGGGCCTGGCCTGCGACGTGACGGAAGAGGCGGCGCTATCGGCCCTGGTGCAGGCGGCTGTCACGCGCTTCGGGCGGCTCGACATCCTGGTGAACAATGCCGGCGGCGGCGGGCCCAAGCCCTTCGACATGCCCATGGCCGATTTCGAATGGGCCTATCGCCTCAATGTCTACTCGGTCTTCCGCCTCTGCCAGCTGGCCGCGCCGCACATGCAGGCCGTCGGCGGCGGCGCCATCGTGAACATCTCCTCCATGGCGGGTGAGAACACCAACAAGCGCATGGCCTCCTACGCCTCCTCCAAGGCGGCTGCGAACCACCTCACGCGCAACATCGCCTTCGACCTCGGCCCCATGGGCATCCGCGTGAATGCCATCGCCCCGGGCGCCATCAAGACGCAGGCGCTGGCCAGCGTGCTGACGCCCGAGATCGAGGCCGCGATGCTGAAGCACACGCCGCTCGGCCGCCTGGGTGCGGCGGAGGACATCGCAAACGCGGCGCTCTTCCTTTGCTCTCCGCTTGCCACCTGGGTCAGCGGCCAGGTGCTCACCGTCAGCGGCGGTGGCGTGCAGGAACTGGACTGAAAGAGGAGACACCCATCATGGCCTATGATTCGCTTGCCGCCTTCCGCATGGACGGCCACGCCGCCATCGTCACCGGGGGCGCGCAGAACATCGGTGCCGGCATCGCCCGCGCCTTCGCTGGCGCGGGTGCGCGCGTGATGATCGCCGACCTCGACGGCGCGAAGGCCGCCGCTACCGCCGCCAACATCGCCGCGGAGACCGGCCGGGACGTGCGCGGCATGGCCTGCGACGTGACGCGGGAGGCCGAGATCCAGGCCCTGGTTGCCGCCACTGTGGCGGCCTTCGGCGGCCTCTCCACGCTGGTCAACAACGTCGGCTGGGGTGGCGTGAACCCCGACCCGCTGGCGGTGACCGAGGCGCAGATGCTGGACAGCTACAAGCTGAACACCATCAGCGCCTATCGGATGACAGCCGCCTGCGTGCCGCATTTGTTGCAGGCGAAGAACCCGGCGGTGATCAATTCCGGCAGCTTCTCCTCCGCCGTGCCGGCCTATGACATCCTGGCCTATGCCACGGCCAAGGCGGCGCTGAACCAGATGATGGTGAGCCTGGCGCATGCGCTGGCCAAGAAGGTGCGCGTGAATTCCGTGTTGATCGGCACCGTCATCACCGCGGGCTATGCCTCGGCCGGCATCGATGCCGCGACGCAGGAGCGCATGATGCACCCCGACACGCTGACCGGCCGCCCGGGCACGCCCGAGGATGTGGCGAACGCCATGCTCTGGCTCGCCTCGCCCGCCGGCGGCTGGATCAGCGGGCAGACCATCAACGTGCATGGCGGCGGCAGCGTGGTGCGCCTCTTCGGGCATTGAGGCGGGCGCTTCTCCTCCTCGCGCTGCTGGCACTGGCCACGCCCGCGCGGGCGCAGATGGGGGGCAATGCCACGGGCCTGGGCGGCCCCGGCACGGCGGACCTGCCGGCGCTGGCGGAGGGCTCGACCATCGCGGCCGTGCGGGTCGAAGGTGCCGATGGTGCGCCCGTGGCGGCCGCGACCGAGGCCGCCGCGCGCCGCGCCTTCGGCTTGGCACCCGGCGCCGGGTTCGAGGCGATCCTGGCCGAGGCGGCGCTGGGCCGGGTGCGCGCGCTGCCGGGCCAGGGCGGCGCCACCTATCGCGTCGAAGGCGGCGGACGCAGCCTGACCATCGTCCTGCGCCTCGCCCCCGGTGCGGCCGGGCCGTCCGGCATCCTCGCCGCGCAAGGCATCCGCGCCTTCCCGACCATCTGGCGGGATGAGCGCAGCCTCGTCACCTTCATCGCCAATGGCGGCCTGGGCGCCTTCAGCGATGGCAGCCCCTGGTTCGGCCGGCCGGCGGTCTTCACGCGCGGCAGCCCGCTCGTGCTGAACCCGCCCCTGGGCGCGGGCACGGGCGCGCGGACGGGCTGGGGCGAGGCTTATGCGGAATACGGCATCGGCGGCGCGGCGCAGCTGCGGGACAGCTCCTTCTACCTCTACGGCGCCGTCAGCGGCCTTGGCGCCATTACCGCCGGGCGCGACATCTTCCGCGATGACACCCGGTCCACCAACGAACTCAACCGCGCCTATGCCGGCGTGATCTACGCGCCCACCGAGAACGACCTGCGCGTGAACGCCTCCTTCGGCAAGCAGCCCTTCACGCTGGAGGACGGCTTCCTCATCGCGCGTTTCACGCAGCGGCTGAATGCGGGCTGGCTGCCCGGCGTCTATCTCTCGCCCCGCACCGCGGCCGACCTCGCAGGGCTGGTGACGGCCCGCGCCGGCAACTGGGTGTTCCATGGCTTCTGGCTGGAGCCCAACCGGACGGAGGACATCCTCTCCCGCACGCAGATGCTGGGCGGCAGCCTGCGCTGGAACTTCGACGCGCACAGCCATGCGGCGGCAAACATCATCTACGTGCCGCAATCCAACACCGGCTATGCGGTGCCGAACGGCCTCTCCCCTGGCGGGCGCGAGGGGCTGGTGACGCTCGCCGCGCGCGGCCGGTGGGCGGACCCGGCGGTGCTGCCGGGACTCTGGGTCGAGGGCGCGCTGGCGCATCAGTCCAACACGAATTTCCCGATGTCGGCCTGGGGTGGCTATGGGCAGGTGGGGTTCCTGGCGCGCGACCTGCCCTGGCAACCGAGCCTGTCCTACCGCTACGCCGCCTTCAGCGGCGACAATCCCGGCACCACGCGCTACGAGCGTTTCGACACGCTCTATTCCGGCGGCCTCGACGAATGGCTCCAGGGCATCACCATGGGCAAGCTGCTGACTCAGTCTAACCGCGCGGTGCACCGGGTCCGGCTCAATGTCAGCCCGCGCGAGGGCACAAACCTCACGCTCGACTGGTATCTGAACCGCGCGATGGAGCTGAACAACCTCGGCGCAAATCCGCGCCTCGCGCAGCTCAGCTCACGCGATCTCGGGCAGGAATGGCAGGCGGTGCTGCGCATGCCGCTCAACGAAAAGCTCTACTTCCTCGGCGTCGCCGGCCTCGCCCAGCCCGGCGACGCGATACGCGCCGCGGGCGGGGGAGCCACCAACTGGACCACGCTCCAGGCGCAGTTGTTCTGGACATTCTGAGCTACGAGGCGGATTGGTGATGGTGCCGCGAAGCAGCCACCGCGGTGATCGCCGTCGCCTGCCCTCTTCGGCCCTGCGCTGGAGACGCTGGGCTATGCGCAGCTGTGGGCCGAGACCGCGCGCGAGAGCCAGCGCCTACCCGCTGCGCGCCCCCCCGCATGTGTGTTGCTGGACCTCCGCCTAACCAACATCGATGGTAACGAGGCGTTGGCCAGGCTGCCGGTCTGAGTGTTGTTTTCCTATGGGAGGCGCAGGTGGCGCGCTCCCTGCCGTAAGCCCCGCGCCCAGACCCCTTCGCCACCATACCGGACGTGTGCCCGCTCGCGTTCGGCAAAACGCGGTCGCCTCACCTTCTCGGGACCGTCGGCCTCCCGAATCCAGCATCGCTTCAAGCCATCCGATAGAAGCCCCATGCTTGGCCCGTGCCACTCGCCGAGGTTCAGGAGGCGGCAGTAGCCGCGCCGCATCCAGTTATCGTGCTGCACCTGGCCGTAGTGGGGGCAGTCACGGCAAAACCCACCCCAGGGGATGCCCTTGTGAGAGGCACCCTGGGGGTTTGCCGGCTTCGCCAGCCACTTCTTATCGAGGAAGGTTACCGGCAGGCGCGGGCGCCACAACTGGACGCGGGGCGGCCCAAAGAGCCAGTCACCCTTCGCTCCTCTTCGTCGTCCTCGTGCCACCTTTGGTCTCCTGGCTACGCTGTGAACAAGCCCGGTAACGGTTACGGTCGCAAAGCCGAATGTCCGGGGGAAATTGCCGAACAGCTGGATGGAGCATCCGCCCCGAAAGTTCCAGCGGGAGGTCAGTGTGCCCAGCTTCATCAAAGGCCGCGATAGGCCAGCGAGGTCGGGCGAGGAGGAGGTTAGTTGCGACCCATCGGTCGTTCGAGTTCGAGGGGCGGGGCGGTCTCGCCTGGCAGGGGGCAGCGTGAGACTGGAGGGGCCTGTGGTGAGACTCTCGCGTGTTCCAAGCCGCTGAAAATAGGCGGGTGTCTCACAGTATCACGGCGAGTCTCAGACTTTCGCGCGCGCTTCGCGCGCAGCATGTGCGCAGGGCCGGAAGCCGGTATACGACCGCCGGCGGGCGGAGCGGCCCGTTCGCCTTCCCGCTACCTCGCCATCTCAGCGGCCAGCAGCTCGGCCTGTTTCACCACCTGCCGAACCGCCGCGTCCTGGAGGTCGGGCGGGTAGCCGTACTTGCGGAGAAGCCGCTTCACCTGCACGCGGATGGCCGCGCGGGCGTCGTCGCGCTTCCACCAGTCCACCCTTGCATTCGCCCGCACCGCCCGCACCAGCTCGGCCGCCAGCACCCGAAGGTCCTCGTTCTTCATGACCTCGGCGGCGCTCTCGTTCTCGGCGAGCGCGTCATAGAAGGCCGCTTCCTGCCGGCTCAGGCCGTCCTCGGGCTGTTCCCGAAGGGCGCGGGCGATGGCGATCAGCTCCTCGATGACCTGCACCGCATCCACCGCCCGGTTGTGGTAGCGCGTCATCGCCTCCACCAGGCGGGCGCTGAAGCTGCGCTGCTGGACGATGTTCGTCCGCGTCCGCGCCGCGATCTCGTCGTTCAACAGCTTCCGCAATGCCTCGGCCGCGAGGTCCTGGCGCTCGATGCCGCGAAGGCCCAAGAGGAACTCCTCGGACAGGACGGAGATATCCGTCTTGCCGACGCCAGAAGCCGCCAGGATGTCCATCACCTCGGTCGAGGCCACCGCCCCGTTCACGAGCTGGCGCAGCGCGAGGTCCATATCCTCGGCGCCACGCCCCTGGCGCGAGGGCGCCTCGATGATCTTCAACAGCGCGGTGCGCGTGGAGACGAAGAAGGCGACTTCCTCCTTCGCGGCCTGGGCTTCCGCGCTGGTGACGGAAAGCCGGAACGCCGCGACCAGCCCCGCCACCGCATCCAGGAAGCGCCGCCGCCCGGCCGCCAGCCGGTCCTCGCCTTCGCCCTCCAGCCGCAACACGAAGTCCACGGCCGAGGCCAGCACCGCCAGCCGGGCCATGCCGCTGGGCGCGGTGAAGAAGGCGCTGATGTCGAAGCCGTGGAACATGGCCCGCAGCACGTCGAGCCGCTCCAGGAAGGCCGCCACCGCCTCGCTGCGGTCCAGCCCGGCGTGCTGGCGGTCGCCCTCGGCATAATGGGAGAGGGCCGCCTTCAGGTCGGCCGCGAGGCCGATATAGTCCACCACCAGGCCGCCCGGCTTGCTGCCAAAGACGCGGTTCACCCGCGCGATGGCCTGGATCAGGGTGTGCCCGCGCATCGGCTTGTCGATGTACAGCGTGTGCAGCGGCGGCGCGTCAAAGCCGGTGAGCCACATGCTCTGCACGATGACGAGCTTCAGCGGGTCGGCCGGGTTCCGGACACGCTCGGCCAACTCCTCCAGGCGGCGGCGCGGGCGGATATGGGGCTGGAAGTCCAGCGGGTCCGCCGCGCTGCCGGTCATCACCACCTTCACGGCGCCCGTCGCGTCATCCCCCGTCACCCAATCAGGCCGAAGTCGGGCGATGCGCGCGTGCAGGTCCACGCAGATGCGCCGGCTCATGCACACCATCATGGCCTTGCCGTCCTGCCCGGCGAGCCGCTCGTCCAGATGCGCCAGCAAGTCCTCGGCGAGGCGGTCCAGCCGCCGGTCGGCACCGACCAGGGCCTCCATGCGGGACCAGCGGCGCTTGGCGGCCTCGGCCTCGCTTTCCTCCGTGTCTTCGGTGATTTCCGCGTAGCCGGCGTCGAGCTTCTCTTGCGATGCCTCGTCCAGCGCCAGCCGCGCGACGCGGGCTTCGTAGTAGATCGGCACCGTGGCGCCATCCTCGATGGCGGCGGCGATGTTGTAGCTGTCGAAGACCTCGCCGAAGACCTCCACCGTGTCGCGCGCGCCCATGGAAACCGGCGTGCCGGTGAAGCCGACGAAGGCGGCGTGGGGCAGGGCCTGCCGAAGATGGTGGGCGTAGCCGTACACCACCTCGCCCTTCGCGGTGACGCGGGCGGCGAAGCCGTATTGGGTGCGGTGCGCCTCATCCACCAGCACCACGATGTTCCGGCGGTCGCTCAACTGCGGGAAGCGGTCCTCGCCCGGCTCGGGGGCGAATTTCTGCATGGTGCTGAAGACCACGCCGCCCGCCTGGCGCGAGAGGAGGCGGCGCAACTCGGCCCGGGTTTCCGCACGTTCCGGCGCCTGCCCGCCGAGAAGCGCGGAGGATTGCGCGAAGGTGGACCAGAGCTGCTCGTCGAGGTCCGCGCGGTCCGTCAGCACCAGCACGGTCGGGTTGGCCAGCCTCGGGTCATGGATGCAAAGCCCGGCGAGGAAGGCCATCAGCAGGGACTTGCCGCTGCCGGTGGTGTGCCACACCACGCCGGCGCGGCCATCGCCCGCCGCGGCGCGCGCCACCTGCTCGCGCCCCTTCAGCCCCGCGTAGAACTGCCGGTAGGACGCCACCTTCTTGATGAGCCCATGCCGCGCCGCCTCATAGACGGTGAAGCGGCGGATGAGCGGCAGCATCACCTCGGGGCGCAACAGGCCGCGGGCCAGCGTCTCTAGCCCCTCTTTCGCGGCGCCCTTGGGCAGGGTGGAGCCGTCCAGCGTCGGCCAGCGTTGGAAGCGGTCCAGCCCCGCCGTCATGCTGCCATAGCGCGCCGTGAAGCCATCCGAGATGACCGAGAAGGCGTGGCAGCGGAACAGCTCCGGCACCTGGGCGCGATAGGTCTCGATCTGCTGGAAGGCTTCGGTGAGGCCGGCATTGGCGGCCGAGGGGGACTTCAGCTCGACCAGCACCACCGGCATGCCGTTGAGGAACAGGACCACATCGGCGCGCCGGGCTTCCTGGCCCACGATCTCGAACTGGCTGACGGCGAGCCAGTCATTCACCGCCGCCCCGGCATCGCCCCAATCCACCAGCTGCACCTGGCCGGCGCGAGCCTCGCCGCCTTCCTCCCATTCCAGGGTCAGGCCATTGACCAGGGCCTCATGAATGCGGCGGTTCTCGGCCGGCAAGTCCCCGGCGAAGACGATATCGGTGATGCGCTGGGCGGCTTCCCGCTGGGCGAGGGGCGGCAGATGCGGGTTGAGGCGGGCGATGGCGGCGAGGAGGCGGGGGCGCAACACCGCCTCATGCCAGGCGGCCCGGAGGGCGAGGGGCGCATCCGGCGCGGTGGCCGAACCGGGGAGGTGCGGGATGCCTTGCTCCCAGAGGAGGCCAAGCAGCCCGGCTTCCAGTTCCGCCTCGCTGATGCTCACGGGTCGGCCTTGCGGCGTCGGCCACGTCCCTGCTGGGCGATGCGGCCGATCTCCTCGATGGCTTCGGCTTCCGCCTGGGCGGCCTCTTCCTTGCGGCGAGCCTCATCGAACTGGGCGAAGCGCTCGTGAACGATGGCTTCCATCCGCTCATGCGAGACCCGCCCTGGGCCTTGTAGCACCTCCCGCTCATTGAAGGTGAGAAAGCGGTCCGTCTGTTTGATCCAGTCCGCCATGTGGGTGACCTGGCGGCGGCTGGCCCGCTCTTCGGCGAAGTCCAGGAACATCGTCGTGAGGCGGTTCAGCTGTGTCAGCTCATCGGCCGCGAGGTAGTTCTTCGAGACGGTAACGTCCGCCTTTCGGACCCTGGCGCCAGCATGGCTGGTGAGGGCCATGTTGGGCTTGGAGGGGTCGGCGCGGTCCAGGATCAACTCGGCCGCGGTGCGGCCGGTGACGGCGAAGACCAGCTTGTTCTGGATGGTCGCGAAGAAGGTCTTTGCCGTCGCCGTACTGCCATCGTAGTCGGCGCTGGTGGCCGCGAAGAGGTCGCGTACCTTCTGGTAGAATCGCTTTTCCGACGCGCGGATGTCCCGGATGCGGGCAAGCAGTTCATCGAAATAGTCGAGGCCGCCGGGTTCCTTCAGCCGGGCATCGTCCATCACGAAGCCCTTGCGGAGATACTCGGCCAGTGTCGTCGTCGCCCATTGGCGGAATTCGGTGCCGCGCGGGCTACGTACGCGATAGCCAATGGCCAGGATCATCGGGAGGGCATAGAGCCGCATGGCACGGCGCACCTCGCGCCCACCCTCGACGCGAACTTGTAAGAGTTCCTTACAAGTTGCCGCCGGGTCCAATTCCCCCTCCAGGCCGATGTTGCGGATATGGAGGGTGATGTTCTGGGGGGTGGTGTCGAAGAGCGTGGCGATCTCGGCTTGGGTGAGCCAGACCGTGCCATCCACCGCGCGAAGATGGATGGCCGTTGCCCCATCTTCCGTCCGGTACAGGATGAGTTCGCCTTGGGCGTCGGTCACAGCACGGCCTCCAGGGCATGTTCGGCCCCCCGTAGGCGAAGTTGGCCGGAGATGAGGCGGGGGAGCAGCAGGTCGCGGAGCTCGGTGAGGGTCCGGGTTTCTTCCTGGTTGGTGCGGATGCGGTCAAACATGGGCCGCACCAGAGAGACGAAGCCTTCCATGATTCCTTGGGGAGGAACGAGCATCGGGATGGGGCGGAAGCTCGCCTTGCTGATCTCCATGAATGTGGACCCGTTCGCGCGGGCGTGGATGCCATCCATGTTGGCGCCGAGCCAGAGATAGACGAACTCTGGCCCAATCGCGCTGGTGCAACGCAAGCCGATGTAGCCCTGGTTGATGGCCACGGGGATGGCGGTGATGGCTCGGTATCCGATGGGGGCGCGCGAAGACAACAGCACGCTGCCGACAGGGAGGAGGCCCGAGGAGATACCCGCCAGGCCGGCCGCGCTGATCTTGCGGCTGGTGGTGAGAAGGAAGGGCTCGGGGCGCTGCGCGAGATCCTTCGGTGTGGTCCAAGCGTGTTCCCCGGGGTGCCACAGATGCGCGGCATCGGTGGAAGGCGTGGACCCGCCCACGCATTCGACCTCCTCCCCAACCGTGGAACAGCGCCACCCTCCCGGCACCTCGCCATCCGCCGTTTCGGTGAGGCGGTCGGGGAAGAGGGCGGCGAGGTCGGGGGCGAGGCCGGGCGGGGCGCGGCCTTCGGCCTTGGTGCGCACCGGGCCGAAGCGGATGAACCAGTCCTCGAACACCGCCCGCGCCATCGCCTCCAGCGTCGCGTTCATCTTCGCATGGAGGGCGATCTTGTCGTCCAGAGCGCCGAGGAGGGTCGCGATGCGATCCTGCTCCTCTCTGCCGGGGACCTCTATGGGGATGGGATAGAGGAAGTTTCGATTGATGGATGCCTGGGCGCTGCCAGAGTCGAAACGACGGAGATCAAGGGTCCTCAACAAGTAGTAAGCGAACCTCTCATTGTTCCCGAGGAAATCGGTCACATAGAGAACCGTGTTGTGAGGCCAGAAGTCAGTCGGCGAAAAGGATACGACTCCCGCCGACCCTACTCCGCTGCGGCCGATCGCAACGCCCGGCCCCTTGGCGAGAGCTGTATCATGACATCCATTCGGGCCGGCGGAACCAAATACAGGGATAGTGCCTGGCCGACGCGCATCGGCCGGCAGATCGTGTCCTCGCTGGAGCCGAACAAAGTCCCCCAGCGTCGTTCGGCGCCACTTACCCGCGGTCATGGGCGATGGCGGAGAGGCTCGCGCGGATGAGCGCCTCTAGGCGCCTGCTATCCGCAAACTGACGGTCGAGTTGCGAGGTAAGGTCGGCAAAGTGCTGCGAAAAGGGCAACCCTTCCTCAGTCGTTGTTGCCGAGCCGACATACCGCCCAGGAGTCAGCACGAAGCCGTGTTGCTGGATCGTCTCGCCATCCACAGACGCGCAGAAGCCCGGGACATCCGTGTATCCCTCACCCTGCCGCCACGCCGTGAAGGTTTCCGCCACGCGAGCGATTTCTTCCGCGGTGAAGGTACGAAAGGTGCTGGTCTCCATGAAGCCAAGATTGCGGGCATCCACGAAGAGCACCTGCCGCCGCGCATCCGGCGCGCGGCGCAGGAACCAGAGGCAGGCCGGGATGCCGGTGCCATAGAACATCTGGGCGGGCAGGGCGACGATGCCCTCCACCACGCCGGCCTCCACCATCGCGCGGCGGATCGCATCCTCCCCGCCCTGGCTCGAAGAGAGCGAGCCATTGGCCAGCACCACGCCGGCCCGGCCATTGGGGGCGAGGTGGTGCCAGCAATGCTGGAGCCAGGCGTAATTGGCGTTCCCCACCGGCGGCGTGCCGAAGCGCCAGCGCGGATCGGTGGCGAGCGCCGCGCCGTCCCAGTCGCTGATGTTGAAGGGCGGGTTGGCCAGCACCGTGTCGGCGCGCAAATCGGGCAGGGCGTCGCGCGCCAGCGTGCCGCCCTCGTTCCAGGCGATCTCCGCGCTGATGCCGCGGATGGCGAGGTTCATCCGCGCCAGGCGCCAGGTGGTGTGGTTCCGCTCCTGCCCATAGACGGCGATATCCCCCACGCGGCCCTGATGGGCTTCGAGGAAGGTCTCGGACTGCACGAAGAAGCCGCCGGTGCCGCAACAGGGGTCGTACACGCGGCCCGAGCGCGGCTGGAGGATCTCGACCATCAGGCGGACGACGCTGGGCGGGGTGTAGAAGTCGCCGCCGCGCTTGCCTTCCTTCCCGGCAAAGCCGCCGAGGAAGTACTCGTACACGCGGCCCAGCACGTCGAAGTCGCCCTTGCCGCCCGTCAGCGGCAGGTTGGTGAAGAGGTCCACCAGCTGGCCGAGGGCGGCCTTGGGCAGGGCGGGGCGGGCATAGTCCTTCGGCAGCGCGCCGCGCAGCGTGCCGGGGTTCGCATCCTCCAGCGCGCGCATGGCGGCGTCCACCACCTCGCCGATGCGGGGTTCGCGCGCCGCGGCCTGGAGGGTGGACCAGCGCGCTTCCGGCGGCACCCAGAAGGCGTTGAGCGCGCGGTACTCCTCCACATCCTCGGGGTCGGCGTGGGGCGTGGCGGTGATCTGGGCGCGGGCCTGCTGGAAGGCGGCGTCGATGTAGCGAAGGAAGACCAGCCCGAGGGCGACGTGCTTGTACTCGGCTGGGTCCATCGCGCCGCGCAGCTTGTCGGCGGACTTGAACAGGGTGACTTCGAGCTTCTCGGGCGGCGGGGCGGGTTTGGCGGCGGCTTTGCGGCCGCGCTTCTTCGGCTCGTCGGCGGGCAGCAACTCGCCTTGGGCGGTGTCCGGCATGATGGGGCGTGATCCTTGGTTGCCGCGATGATGGGGCCGGGCCTGGGGCGGCCTCAAGCCCGGTGACGCGGCCGCGCGGGTCGTTACGCGGCCAGCCGTTCCATCTCGTCCACCGCGCGGGAGAGCTCACCCGCGAGCCGCCCGGGGAGGAGGCGGGTGAAGGCATCGGCGAGGGAGCGGTAGTACCAGAGGGTGCCGTCGCGGCCGGCGTTGAAGCGGGACATCATTGCCGGGCCATGCTCGCGGAGGTCTTCGACGATGGCGCGGGCGTTGTGCAGCTTGTCGCACGCCGAGACCAGAAGCGCGTCGGCGCCGGTGTGGTCGAGATGCGCGAGGTAAGCTTCCTTGCGGGCGCGCCAGGGCGGCTTGGGGATGACCTCGGCGTCGGTACAGGCGCGGACGATGCCGGCGACCCGGGGGCCGAAACGCTCGGCGATGGTCGCCTCATGCTCGGCGCCGCAATCCTCGATGGCATCGTGAAGAAGGGCGGCCACGGCCTGGTCCTGGTCCCCGCCATGCTCCAGCACGAGGGCGGACACGGCCATGAGGTGGGCGAGGTAGGGGATCGAGGTCCCTTTGCGCCGCTGGTCTGCGTGAAGGCGGAAGGCAAGCGCCGCGGCCTCGGCGAGGGCATCCCATTGGCCGGTGGCGGTCAGGGAGGGTGCGTCGTTCATGTGAATAGTATGCGGAGGCGTTGGTCGAGCGTCCAGTTAAGACAAGTCTAGACGCTGCCGAGACCGAGAGGGCAGGGGTGTCCTTTCAGCGGATACCCTTGCGAGTGGGCTGCGAATTGGGCTCGTCACTGGCAGCTTCCGGTCAACCTTTGTGCCCCAGGCAATCGTCGCCCAGCACGGAACTGTTGCTCTCACCCCCCTCGTTATTGCCGAGGGTCAGAGCCTTGACGCTTGCGAACGAGTGCTCGCGGAGGCGGTAGCCGCAGTTTCGCAGGGGGTACCGCATCGCGCGGGATTCATGGGGGCTGGGAGGCTTACCCGATCGCGGGGCCTGCCCCAGCCCGTGGCGATTTAGGGTGGCACCCGGACCACCACCCTCCGCTCTCGCGGGGGACACCGCCATCAACGGCGGGGGCTTACCGGGCGCCGTCGCAACGATAGCCGTTCGTGTGGCAGTAGCTCAACGCGCTTTTGCTCATGGGGCGTCGGCGCTGCGCGACGGTACAAGTCCGATGGACGGACCGGCGGCCGCGGTATGGGTATCGCTGCCGGCTGATAGATGGGTGGCTCGCAAGGTCGGTTGATCCTCCTTCCCGGGCGCGTCACGCTGCTTCATCGTGAAGCATGCGGGACCAGCGATGCTTGGGAAGCAGCAAAAGGCCGCCGCCACGCCGGCAGCGGACAGCCGAAGGCGGGCACGCAAGGACGAGCCTTCGACGACCGCAGCCTTGCCCACCTCGCGCGACGCGTTTCTTGCTGTCGAGCCTGTGCCCGATGAGGTGCGCCGCTACCTCGACACACTCCCGCTGCCACAGCGCGTCACGGTCTATGCAGCTCTCGGGATGAGCGATGTTCCGCTTCCCGTCCGTGGGGGAACACCAGCTGATGTCATCCTGGAGTTGCTCTCGACGCGCTATCCCGCCGAAGTGGATGGCAAGACGCCCAGACGCCGGAAAGCCTCGGTGCCGACCGAGGCCCAGTTGCGACAGAAGAGCCTTTCCAGCGCTGAGCTCCACATCCTCTTGGAGTGCGCTTTGCGACTGAGAGGCGTCACCACGCCGGAGAGGATCGGTGAGTATCTGGTGCACTTGGCCGGTCGAGTCATCTTGTTGCAAGGGTTCTCGTGGCTATCGGGAGAGCGCCCGTTGCCGCACGAGATGTCGATAAGCCCGACGGACTTTCGCCGTGCCGTCATGATGGCGTTGCGAGAGATACCGCATGGATGGCCCGACAGCTTGGCCGAGCGCCTTCGCCGCGGGCTCAGGAAACTCGACGATGGCATCCTGTCGGACGACTTCACTTGGAGACGCGGGGCAAGGTCAGACCTGCGTCTGTCTGAAGAGCAGTTTATCGTCGGGTCCGTTGAGATGTGGGTGACCATGGGCGAGCGGCGCAAGCGCATCGAAGGCATGGTCCTCGATGCATGCGGAATAGATACACCCACCCTTCGCCTGTGGCAGAAGACTGGGGATCTCACACCCGCAAAGCGCCGGGAGAATGATGAGCGGGGCGCCATCGCGAGACAAGAATGGGCTGTTGAGTACCGTCGGTCCGCCGATACCCGGCTCAAGCACATCGAGCGAGAGCTTCATGAGGCCGCGGACCGGCTGAGGTCGCTTGGGCTGCGACAGCTAAAGACTGAAAGCTAGCGTTCTCCCTCTCGTGCCTGGCGAGGCGATGCCTCAGGCCCAAAGCGTTGAATCGGCGGCACAGGGTTAAACGAAAGTCGTTGATTTTCATTCGACCCGGTAGGCCCCGGGAGTGCTTCGCATGCCTGTGCGTCAAACCGGAGCAGCCCATGTCACATCCCCCCACGAACCCGATGTTGCCCTGGAAGGCGGGCGACGAGTTCCGTCTCGGGCAGCCCATCACCGCTACCCTTCCTCGGGCGGCGGCGTTGTCCGGATTGTCGGTCTCGACGCTCCGACGCCGCGCCAAGGACGGCCTTCTGGCGACGGTCCGCGTTGGCGGTCGGCGGCTTGTGGTGATGGAGAGCCTCCAGGCTCTGCTTCGCGGCAAGGTCTAGCGTGCAGCGCCCTTACCGCGCTTGTCGGGCGCGGCGGCGGGTTCTCTTTGGGGGCGTCGAATGAGTATCAAGGCGCTCCGCTGGGTCCGCGCGCTGAAGGCACCACCGACGCACAAGCTGATCCTCTGGGCGTTGGCTGATATGGCAAATAAGCGCTCGCAGTGCTGGCCCTCAATGTCGGCGCTCGCTGATGCGACCGGGCTCAGCGACCGCGGCATCCAAAAGGCGATCCCCGTGATGGTCGAGGCAGGGCTCCTGAGGGTCGAAAGATCGGCTGGCCGAAGGTCCAACCGATACATTCTGACGCTCGCCGAACCCCGAACGTCGTTCACCGTTGAACCGACGCAGACCCCGAACCCCATTCGGGGTGAACTCCAAGCTCCCTGTTTCGATAACCCCGAACCACGTTCACCATCGACCCCGAACGTCGTTCGCTCAACCCCGAACCACGTTCACCCGGAACCCTCAGAACCCCCATTTGAAGCAAGAGAGCTTACGCTCTCTCCGCAGTCGGTCGCGCCTGCCGACGGCTTCGCGTCCTGGTGGGCGCTCTACCCCCGGAAGGTTGGGAAGGATGCAGCCCGTACGGCCTATGCGGCGGCCCTGAGGCGAGGAGCCACTCCCTACCAGCTCGTCGAGGCGCTGAAGCGCCAGCGCTGGCCCGACGAGATGCGCTTCATCCCGCACCCGCGCACATGGCTGGCCCAGGGCCGATGGCAGGACGACCCGCGCCATGGAGCGCCAAGCGCGCCGGAGCGCGAGGAACTGCACGACACGATCGCGGACATCATGCGCGACCCCTTGGGCTGCAGCCCCACGCTACCACCCAGTTTCGATTTCGAGGGAGACGTCGACCGTGGCTGACGCAACGAACCTGCCCGCCCTCCAGCCGCTAACGCTGTCGCAGCCGCTGGCCGAGGCGATTGTCACCTTCGGGACGCCGCACCCAGATGCACTGCCCGATGCACCGCCCCGCTGGATGATGCCCGAGATCCGCGCGGCGCATGCCAAGCTGGGCGATGCCCTCGCCCCCACCGATGCGGCGACCATCGTGCGGTGGATCGCGCCCCTCGCCTCGATGGTCAGCAAGGCACCCGAGGGTCGGGCCCTCAGGGTGCGCGTCCAGGCCATGGCCCACGCCCTCACCGATCTGCCGCGCTGCTGCTGGACGCCGGAGACGCAACGCCAGGCTGCGCGGACCTTCAGGTTCTGGCCCAGCGTCGCGGAAATCGCCGAGCTGGTTACGCCAGCGGCCCAGCCCCTGCGCCACCAGCGCGCAGCCCTGCAGCGAATGATGTTCGTGGAGCCCAGCAGAGGCTCGCCCGAGGAACGTAGAGAGACGTCGGCCGAACGCGCGTCCCACGCGGAAGCCAACCGCCGCGCGGTCGAAGCTATGCGAGCGCAACTGGACCAGCGCGAGCGCGAGGACAAGGCTGCGCGTCGTAGGCGGGTACAACTCACCCCGGACCAGCTGGCCGCCCATCGACAGAACGCGGGTCTACGCACCCTGGCTGATGCAAATGCGAGCGCGCAGACCCTGAACCGCTTGGCACGGGAAGAGGCGAGCTGATGCGTTGCCTTCACGCCCGTGATGTCGCCGTTGTCCCTGGTGTACCTTGACCGTTTGCACCGGCTTAAAGGCCCCCACTGCGCATGAGACGGCACCGCGGAGTACCGGCCATGGGTACGCGATGGTCTCCGTGCCGCCCGAGGGGTCAGCTAACGGTGCCGGGCTGTGGGAAGCCGCGGCATACCTGTGGAGGGCCCAGCCGAGACGATGGCGACATGCAGTGGTGCGGCACCGCTTAGCTTGGGGGGCGATGGGGAGGTGTGCCGCCCGTCGCGTGCGCACCCCGCGCAGCGACGGACCCTATCGCGACCGTCTTCATCACGAGGCCGCCACGTAGAGCGGGCAACAGCCGGCCAGAAAGGGGTTGGGGGTAGGGCTGGGGGTAGCCAGGATGACTCCCCTTCAAACCCGCGGAAATCCTTGAAAAGTGGTGGAGCTGAGGTCCACCGAAACGATACTTCAGGGTGCCTCACCGAACGTCACGATAGGCCAATAAATATCCCTTTAAACAGCTACTTGAAAGAAAGTCTGCTTCACGCCGTTTCAGCTTGCATCACCCCAATCCATCACCCATGTTGGGAACGACGTTGGGAACGGACCCAACGCCCTACCGTTTCGGCGGAGCGTGTGGAGGTTGTTGGGACATGGCCGGAAAGCTCACAGCAAAGACGGTCGAAGCCCTCACCGCAAAGGATCGCCATACGGTCGGGCGACACACCGATGGGGGCGGGCTGCATTTGCATATCCGCGCTGACGGTCGGGCCGGCTGGGTTCTGCGCTATCGCCTTCATGGGCGCCAGCGGGACATGTCATTGGGTGGCTACCCGGACGTTTCCCTCAAGGCCGCGCGAGAAGCTGCCGACGCCGCCCGGCAGTCCATCAAGGCGGGGCGTGATCCAATCCGTGAGCGGCAGCGCGAGGTGCATCAGGCGACCGAGTCGGCCAGCAAAGATCGAACCTTCAAGGCCGCCATGGAATCCGCTATCGCCTCGCGCGAGGGTGTCTGGAAGAACGAAAAGCATAAGTGGCAGTGGCGGGCGACGCTGGAGAAGCACGCCTTGCCGATCCTGGGCGAGCTACCCGTGTCCGAGGTCGCAGGTGACGACGTGATGCGGGTGCTGCGCCCCATCTGGGCCAAGACACCGGAGACTGCCTCCAGGCTGCGAGGGAGGATCGAGACTGTCCTTGACCACGCTCATGCCCTGAAATGGCGTCAGGGGGAGAATCCTGCCCGCTGGCGGGGGCATCTATCCGAGTTGCTGCCCAACCCCTCGAAGCTCGCCCCAGTACAGCGTCAGCCCGCCCTCCCCTGGCCCCAGGTCCCCGAGTTCCTAGTGGCGTTGAGGGGGCGGCGTGGCATGGCAGCCTTGGCGCTGGAGTTTGCCATCCTCACGGCAGCGCGCACCGGGGAGGTCCGGGGTGCGACCTGGGGTGAAATCGACATGGCGGCCCGCGTCTGGACGGTGCCAGCGGCGCGCATGAAGGCGGGGGAGATGCACCGCGTACCGCTGTCCGACGCTGCCATGGATGTGCTGAACAGGGCGACTGTCGAGAAGCCGCGCGCGAAAGACGTGATCTTTCCGAACACCCAGAATAATCCCTTGTCCGACATGGCGCTGACGATGCTGGTGCGCGGCATGGCGACGGATGGGCTGGATGAGGACGAACCGCCTCGCTGGCGCGACCTGGCGGGGCGGGTGATCGTCCCCCATGGCTTTCGTAGCGCGTTCCGCGACTGGTGCGGCGAGACCCGCCCGGAGGGGCGAGAGGTGGCCGAGCGCGCATTGGCACATGTCGTCCGTGGCGTCGAAGCCGCCTACGCGCGCTCTGACCTGCTGGAGCGTCGCCGGCCGTTGATGCAAGCTTGGGGAGCGTTCTGCGCCGCGCCCGCCGCTGACATTGTGAGCCTGGACCAAGCCCGCTCCCGGCAGGCAGGCTGAGGCATCTTCGGTGGGGCAGGGCGTACCAGGAGTCACGGTGGCCGCAAACTGCTGGCCCGCGCGCTTTTTTGCGATGCGTTGGGGGGAGGCGCGATCAGATGAACGAAGCCATTCCGAGTTGGGTGTCTCTGCCAAAGGCTATGAACCTGCTACGCGAACTCCTGGGAGGCCCCGATTTTCCCCGCGAGGGATTGGATAGTATCTGCCGGCAGCTTCAATACGCCGTTGAACGCCATGCGGTGGTACACCGCATTGCCGGTTGGAACATGAGGCGGAGCCGGTGGGACTTCCTGGGCATCCCCGCGTCATCTGCTGACCCTGCTAAAAGGCGATTTCCGGCGAGCATGGAAGAGCGTGGCGGCCGCGTCTCCGTTCACGATTGGGTTCTAGCCAAGGTCGATTGGACGGACGGAACCGTCATGAATATTGGCGGCCATCGCAGCGCCATTGAGGTTCGTTGGGGCGAGGTTGAACGATGGGCACAGAAAGCAATACGCGGCCTCCCGGAGCACTTGCGCACAACCCAACAGGAAGCTGTCGCCACTGGCGGGCCAACTACCCCAACCGCGAATCCTGCGCTCGCCCCATCCGATATCGCCGGCATTCCCCAACAGGCATCTGAGCAAAAGGAAACGCCTGTCGAGCACAGCGCTTCGACCCTCCCTTCGCGTCCTGGGGCACAACTCGGCGCGGAGCCTAGGCCCGAGCCGACTGAGCGGAACGTGCGGGCTTGGTTCAAGCTACGCGAGGGCACATGGCCCGGTGACGCAAAGACTCCGAGCGAGGCTGTAGACCTCAAAGCTGCGCGGGAACATTTCGCAGGAGAAATCTCGCGAGACAAGCTCCGCAAAATCCGTCGAGAGGCCACATCGAAAAAATGGCACAGGCGCGGGGCAAAGCGAGAGCCGCGCATTGCGCCGACCGCGAAATAGACCGCGAAATAGACCGCGAATTTCTGATGGCTCCTTTTGAGGGTACGCGGCGCAGGGTGCGTCGCGGTCCTTCAAGCGCTCCCAGCAGGGGGCAGGAGCATCCGCCATGCAAGCCAACCCCGCGAAGAATCGCGGCAATAAACCGGAAAAGCGACCGGCCGAGCCGCCCACCAACGCTTTGGCCTACTCCTGGGCGCAAGGTGCGCATATCACCGGCCTGAGCGTTTCCTCCCTTCGCCGCCGCGCGAACGAGGGCAAACTCAAGGTGGTCCGTATCGCCGGCCGTACGCTGATCCCCGCCGCCGATCTTAAGCGCCTCGTCGGCGCGGAGGCCGCGCAATGAGCAAGATCACCGCTCCGCGCCCCGCGCCCCGTCCCGTGGACAACTACCCGGACGATCTCCCGTTCCCCGTCTGCCACGACTGCGGCGCGCTCGACCCGGTCATGTCGGGCCGCACGACCGAGTGCTTGATGTGCGGCTACGTGCCGGGTGTCGGCCACGTCTCGTCGAAGCCCGATGTTACTAGCGCCGAGACCGAGCCGAAGTCGCGCATCGAGGTGCCGGGCCGCATTCCGCCCTGGAAGCGCGACCGCGCCTAAACAAAACGCCGGAGCCTTGCGGCCCCGGCGGAAAGCATCGCGGTCTAGTAGTTGGTGTTGTTGACACCCGCCTTCTACCAGACCTGCCGCGCTGAACGCTACGGCCAATCGCTCCGGCTCCATCTCATTGGAGTCGGAAAATGAATAACACTGTTGTCCCCACGCCGGGGTCGAATTTTGACATCGAGGCGCGTGATCTGGCGGGCGCCACCGTGGCGGCCTGCTGGCTTGGCATGGCGCCCGAGTGCTCCTTTGACTATGACCATGAGGACGCTGGCTGGGTCGGGCGCCTGCGCTTGCCCGCCCAGCGCAGCCCGGCCCGCAGCGTGCTGAATGCTGCGGCGGTGCTGGCGGGCTTTATGGCTCGCCCTGCCCTGCCGGCGGGGCACTTCTGGCTCCGCGAGCGCGATGTGCACGCCCTGGCGAATGCGCGGGCGGATGTGCTCAAAGCGACGCAGGCGGCAGCCGGCGATGCCACGGCGGCAGTGGCCATGCACGACCGCTTGCTGGCCGAGGTGACGATCCTGACGACGAAGGAGAGTGATCGCATCGCCGCCGTCGCCGCGCGGCTTTTCCGCGAGGGCCACCTCGCGCAGCGCGACCTGCGCCCGCTTATGCGCGGGTTGCGCCGGACCTCGCCCCAAGGGCTGTTCGACAGCCTTCGCCGCGGGCTCCCGCTTGGCCCGCTGCCTCCCGCTTTCCGCGAGGATTAGCGGTGATGGACATGCAGGGTGGCGCCTCGCCCTCCGAGCATCCGGACGTCGCGAGCACGATGAATGCCGTGGCGCCCCTTGCCGTTGATAGCGCTGAGATTGCGCACTTTGTGGACGCGCTGTTTCGCTATGCCGACTCTGGGACCTTCGTCTCCCTGCGGGCATTCCGTGACGATGTCGGCGGGGTGTTCGAGATCAGCGCTCACTCGATCAACCCGCATCTCAACACCCTGATCCAGGCCGCAACCCAGGCCGCTCACCGAGCGGCGAATGCGCCTTTTCCGGTGACCTTCTGCCCGCCCCCGGCCACCTTCAACAACCCTGACAAGGCGGATGAGGCCAGCCTCGCCAACGGCCTCGTGCTCTCCGTCGAATGCGATTCCAACCCGCGGGTAGCGCGCACCCGGCTGGAAGGCCTGCTGGGTCCGGCAACGTTGGTGGTGGCGAGTGGAGGCGAGTGGCTCGATCCCGAGAAGGGCGAGATGCAGCCCAAGCTGCACCTCCACTGGCGGCTGACAGAACCGACGCGCGAAGCGGCGGATCACGGGCGGCTGAAGCAGGCGAGGCAGGTGGCGCAACGGCTGGTGGGCGCGGATGCCTCGAACACGCCGATTGTTCATCCGCTCCGGTGGCCTGGTAGCTGGCACCGAAAAGGCTCGCCCCGCCTTGCGCGCATCGTTGCCATGGACGACGCCCGGGAGATCGAGCTTCAGGACGCGCTGGACAGGCTCCAGGAGGCCGCTGCTGCCGCTGGGCTGCACGATCACCCCAAGAGCGGTGAAGGGGCCTCTATGGGCGCGGGAGAGGAGCGGGAAACCGACGAGCTGATCCGGGTCGTGCTGACGGCGGAGGACTATCACGCGCCGCTGGCTGCGCTGGCTATGCGGTATCTGAAGGGCGGCATGGCCGATGCCCAGGCAGTCCTGACCCTGCGTGGACTCATGAATGCCGTCCCGCCCGAAAGCCGCGACCTGAAGGACGGCAGTTTCCAGGCGGGCCGCTGGCAGGCCCGCTATGATGATATCCCGCGCGCTGTCTCCAGTGCTCGAGCAAAGCTTGGGGAGCGCACTGAGGCAAGCGCCGCTGCTCCCGGCGGGGATTGGCCTGACCCGGTCGACTTCCTCGGCGATACCGAGTTAACCGGCGCGCCCGTGCTGCGGCCGCATCATTTGCCCGACGCCCTCGCGCCTTTCGTCTTCGACACCGCTGCGCGCATGGGCGTTGACCCGGCAGCGGTGGCTCTCTGCGCCGTGGTGGCCGCCGCCTCCGTCATCCCCGATGACTGGCGCATTCAGCCCCGCGTGCATGACGACACCTGGATGGAAAGCCCCCGGCTGTGGGGCGCGGTGGTGGGTGATCCGTCCATCATGAAGACCCCCGTTCTCAAGACCGCCACCTCGCCCATTGAGCGCCTGGACGCCGAGGCGCGGGATCGGCACGCCGAAGCTATGCGGAAGTGGCGGGAGGAAATGGCCGCAATCAAGGCGGACAGGGCCCCGCCAGGTATCGGGCCGCTGCCGCCGAAGCTGGACCGGTACCTGATCGAGGGCACGACCGTTGAAGCGCTGACGGAAGTGCTCCGCCGAGACGACGACGCGAAGCAGCGCGCCCCCTCGGGCAAGGTGCTGTGCCGCCAGGATGAGATGAGCGGTTGGCTGGCCGGCATGGATCAATACAAGGCCGGGGGCAAAGGCGGCGCGGATCGAGCGCACTATCTCACGCTCTTCAACGGTGGCCGCTACGTGGTGGATCGCATCGGGCGTGGAACCTTCGCCATCCCGAACTGGTCCGCCTGCGTTCTCGGCGGCATCCAGCCTGAGCCCATCCAGCGCATCGCGAAGGATGCGGCGGATGACGGGCTGCTGCAACGCTTCCTCTACTGCCTGCCGTGCGGACAAGGCGACGGGGAGGACCGACGCCCCGACGCGGCGGCCCTCGCGCGGTATCGCGACCTGTTCCCTGCGCTGGCCACCCTGAGGCCCTCCACAGGCTTCGTCGAACTCGCGCCCGAGGTGAAGCATCGACCGGTGGTCTTCCACGCCGAAGCGCATCGGCATCGGGAAGACATCAACGCCTTGCTCAAAGCGCAAGGCGCCATGCCGGATAGCTCGGCCCGACTCAAGGCTGCGCTGGCGAAGTGGCCCGGCACCTTCGCCCGACTGGCATTGACCTTCCACCTGATCAACATCGCGGATGCCAATGCGCGAGGCGAGCACCCGCCCGTCGCGGCGGTGCTGAGCGAGGACACCGCGCGCCGCGCCGCCGCCTACATGCGTGAGGTGCTGCTGCCCCATCTGCTGCGGGCCGATGCCCTGCTGTTCCTGACGCGGCAGACGGGGCACGCGCGATGGATCGCGGGATTCATCCTCGCGAGCGACGAAGCCCGCGAAAAGGGCCGGGTCACGCTCCGGGATATCATGCGTGCATATCAACCCTTGCGGGCGACCGAGCATCGGCGAGAACTGGTTGAAGTGCTGACAACGCTTGAACTGATGGGCTGGCTTCGCGCGGAGCCGGTGAAGAATGCCGCCAAGCATCCGTCCGGCTGGCACGTGAACCCGAAGCTGCACACCACCTTTGCGATGGCAGCACAGGCCGAACGGGAACGGCGGCAGCGCGCGCAGGAAGAAATGCGCGAAGCGATCCTCCGCTACCGCGCCGAGCGCGGGCAGTGAGGGCGCACATGTCACCAATGTCGCTACGCGCGCGTGAGACATCGAAGCCATTCTCAGATGATTTTTCATATATCCCGAGCAAGGCTTCTTCGCGCGCGCGCGCGTGTAGCGACAATGGTGACAAAGTCGGCCCGCCCCCGCCCATCGCTTCCCGGAGCGGCCTCCATCCACCGGCCGCCCAGCTCCGCGCGGCGCGGCTGCTGCCGAAGGCGGTGGACGTTTGATAGCGACGCCCCCTTTCCGCTTGCTTCGCGCGCCGAGGCGCGTTTCTATCGGGCGGCGCTCCCGGCGCCCGTCTCCATCGCCCGCCTTCCAAGCGGGGAGGATCGAGGCGAGCATCGGAGCCAACTGATGCCGGAGGACACAGCCCCAGCCTTCCACGCTGGATCGCTCCCGCCTCCAGCAGGCCGGGCGCCATCTCCTTCACCTGCCTTCCAAGCAGGACCGTTGGAGGTGGCACCCCGCCCTTTCCTACTGCTATCCGGAACAGGCTTCTGCGGCCGTTCTGTATAGGCACTCACCCGCCGCGCATGAGTGCGGTCCAGTCCGATCGATCCGGAGGGACCCCACGATGGCGCAGCGCAAGACAACGAAGCCGATCAAGGACCGCACCAAGCAGCAGGCAGCGCGCGAGCGCCGCCCGATAGGGCGCCCGCCCGTCAAGCCTTCACCCGATGATCCCCAGGCCGTCGATCGGCTGTGCCAGCTTCTCATTGGCGGGATGAGCATGACCGAGGCGTGCGCGCAGGATGACTGCCCCGCCCGCACAGCGGTCTATGCAAAGATGGCCGCGGACGAGGGGTTCCGAGCGACTATCGCGCGCGCGCGCGAAGCCCAGCAGCACGCGATGATTGATGAGACCATCGAGATGGCCGACGCCGCCACGCCGGAGAACTGGCAGGTGGTGAAGCTGCGCATTTGGGCGCGGCAATGGCGAGCGGCAAAGCTGGCGCCGAGGGTCTATGGGGAGAAGGTCGAGGTCGGAGGCAGCGCCGAGAACCCGCTGACCTTGCTCATCCAAGAAGTGCAGGGTCGCGCCCTGAAGCCCGTGCAGATCGTGGACGGGGAGGCGGAGGAAGCGCGATAGAGATCTGCGGGAGCGCCTCGTCTTCGGTCTTCCGTAGCCTTGATTCGAATCCCTTTTCCCCCGCCAGTTTCAATACGAGACGTGCTCTCCGCCCCACGGCGCGCCGCGCTGAGTGGCAGGTTTCCTGGGGTTTTCGAGGCGGACCTGTTGACTGACCTGGCCTGGGGATGCCCGAATTTCGCTCTCCGGAGGCCAATTCTCTCCGGACCTCCTGACTTGGCCGATTTAGTACGGATCTCGGAAGTCCGGCTAAAAGGCCGGCTTCTGCGCGAGCGGGACTTCCTCTGGTTCGCATATCACTCGCCCGAAATCCGTACCTTTTGGGCGAAATGATCAATCTCGTAAGTGCGGATCGCCTCAATAACCGAGGACATTTGCCATCTGGCCATCACCAGCCCTGTCTCATCCACTCGTCGATGTCTCGCGAGGATAGGACTTTTTCCGTGTACTCCCAGTCCAACCCCTGATCGTCAGCCACGTCCCGAAGGTATCTCAGTTCCATCGGGGGCTTCGTCGTCTCGATTCGCTGCGAGAAGTTCTGCAGCGCAGATCTGTCGCGGAGCACCGCCGCGATCCAATCGTCCTCGAAGGCATCAGGCAGCTGGCCGAGGACAGAGAAGATGTCGCCGAAACGCTGCGACAGCGCCGCATACACCTGGTCCTCCACGGTCCCAGCGTATCGGAGATTGAGGACGTGGACGTTGTCGCGGATCTGCCCGATGCGCTGGACGCGCCCCTTCCGCTGCTCAAGCCGTGACGGATTCCAGGGCATGTCGACGTTCACCTGAGCGCCTAATCGCTGCAGGTTCAGCCCCTCGCAGGCGGCGTCGGTCGCGCAGACGAGG
Organism: Roseococcus sp. SDR; assembly: GCF_019083995.1. GTDB lineage: Bacteria > Pseudomonadota > Alphaproteobacteria > Acetobacterales > Acetobacteraceae > Roseococcus. The sequence continues at coordinate 102,671 of NZ_JAHRCU010000006.1, read as the reverse complement.
CGTATCTCACCGTCCTGGATCCGCTTCTTGATCTGTTCGCGGGCGGCGGTCCGTCGCTCCTGCCCGCGCTGCACGAAGGACGCCGCCCCGCCTGCGTAGAGCGCCACGGGCTCGTCTGGGAACGCCTCGCAAAGCGCCTCGAGGACCCACTCCGCGGTGGTGCGGTACTGGCTGAAGATGATGGCGCCATTGTCTTCCAGCCACCGCCGCTCGCGCAGAAAGTGAAGGACGACCTGCACCTTCGGATCCACATCCGAGCCCGCCACCACGGCCGCCAGGTTTCGCTCCACCTCGCGGAGGAACTGGATCTCCTGCGGGTCGGGAGGGAGGACGGCGCTGGGGATGTTCTCGTCCCCCGCCTCATCCTCGGGCACCAACGGCGTGTCCAAACGCCCCAGGAGATGTCGGGCTGTCTCAAGGCCGGCCCTGGCAGACGAGCCGATCCGCCGTAGCAGGATCGTCTTCAAGAAGCCGGCTGCCGGGAAGCGCTGCGCATAGAGCCGACTGAAGGCCTCCGCTGCCTCATACGCCGCCTTGAAGGCGAGGCTCATCTCCAAGCCTTCACCACTAAACAGCGACCCAGGGAGCCCGTCATCGGGACGCGCATGCGTCACCACGCCGATCCGCTTCAGGAGCCCGCGCTCTTCCAGCATCGGCCTGGTCCGGCGAATGACCCGGCGTACGATCGGGTTGTGGCGTTCGGCCAGCACCTCGAAATCGCCGAGGAAGTCGTTGCGGATGTCGGAGCTCAGGTCGTCATACCGTGGGCCCAAGACGATACGTGAGGCGAGCCCCGCGTCGTTTCGGATATCTCGGAACACCGGATGCTCTGCGGCGGGGGGCAAGGGGTTCCGAAACAGGCCCCATCGGTTGGTCTCGTTCCGCGGCCAGGCCTTCTCGCCGGTCAGATACTGGATCGACTCTTCGCGCATCCATTCGCCGCCGTCGAACGGTCGCCCAAGCACCTGGTCGGCTCCCTGACCAAGAGCGTGCAGAAGGTCCCAGAGCTCCACGGCGTCGAGCTGGATCGGCGTCGCCGTCCCGAGGATCACGTTGGTGGCCTTGCTCGCCGCACCGCGTAGGAAGCGCAGAAGCTGATTAGGTTCCGGCATCTGCCGGCCACTCTGCCCGCGTGAAGCGCGCGCCTTATGCGCCTCGTCGAGGACGATCACCCCGAAGGACTTCTTCGCCAGCGCCCCACGCTCGGCAGCATCATCACCATTGACGATCAGGCCGGTGGACATGATGCCGATGCGCCACGGGCACTTCGCCACCAGCGTCGGGTCGCCCTTCTGCGTCAGGGGCCGCCGCTCGCCATCCAGCCAGCACTTCTTCTGCGTGGACCAGACGGCCGCGGGGACGCCAAGCTTGTCCTCCAGCTCCTCCTGCCACTGCCAGATGAGGGTTGCCGGCGCCAGGATCAGCACCGGCTTGTCGTCCAGCAGCGACAGGACGAGGGCGGCGGCGGCCATGGACAGCGTCTTGCCGAGGCCGACATCGTCCGCGATCAGGAACCGCGCCGATCCATGCAGACGGCGGTCCTCGACGCAGGTCTGCACGAATCGCTTCTGCCAGGAGCGCAGGATCTGGCCGCCCTTGTAGATGGGCCGCTCCGCCAGGACGGATTCGGTCGGGACGCCCCCTTCCGCGTCTCGCGCATCTTCGATCGAGCGATACTCGATCCGCTGCGCCATGGCCGCGACGTGCTTCACCACCGCGTCCGGCAGGTCCACGCCCTGCCGCCAGAAATGCTCGAACTCGTCGCGCACCCATGTCGCGGCGCCCGGATCCTCATCGCCCCACAGGATCTCGTAGGCGTGGCGGAAGCCGGATGCGCTGTCGTTCACGCTGCCTACGAAGGAATAGACGCGGCCATCGGCATGCTCGATCACGCCGGCCTTGCCGTGCACGAATACGTTGTTCGTGTCGCGCGGTACCACGCGGACCTTGAGGCGCCCTGAGACCAGGAACTCGTGCAGGCGACGGTAGCGTTCCCGCGCCAGCAGCAGGTCGAGCCCGTCCTCGGTCGCCTGCCAGGAGGAGACGAGGGTGCGTGCCAGCGCGGCCTGGCCGTCCCGCGCGGCGCGAGCGACCTTCACGTCATGAGGGTCCAGGTCTCCGTTGCAGACGACGCGGATCTCGCCGACCGTCTCCAGCGCCTCGCCAACCACTTCCAGCAGCGACGATCGAAAGTAGCCGGCGATGCGGAGATAGCGTGAAGCCCCGGTGAGCCTCGCCGTCAGGACGGGACCGAGCGCTTCACGGCGCGACGAGAAGCGCTCTACAGCCATCCTGCCTGCCCCCTTCGCCGGCCGCGCCCTACACCCTGTCGAGCTTCAGCGCTTCCGCGAGCTCCTGCGCGGCCGCGCTCTCGTCCGGACGGGTTCGCGCCGTCTTCTTCTCGACATACTCGGCGAGCGCGATGAGCTTCTGCCGGCGCTGCCAGTAGTCGGCGGTGTACTCCGCCTTCAGCAGGGTCACGCCGCGCTTCGGGTCGCGCTCCTTCCCCTCCATGGTTTTCCAGATCGCGAAGAGGACCTGGCGGAGCGGCGTCGCGGCGAAGCCGTCGCCGTCCAGCATGCGGCCCTTGAGGTCCGAGGCGCCGGCGAGCGAGGCGGCATTGGCCGTGGTGGAGGCCATGAGCTCCGCGTAATCAGCGAAGGCAAAGCTCTTCGCGAAGTTCTGGAAGTCGGCGACCTTGGCGGAGCCTTTCGCTTCCATGTCCAGCATGCGGACATAGAAGCGCTCCGGTGCGGTCAGGTCGCGCCACATCTCGCGGGGGAAGCCTTCGGGGACGAGCAGACTGTTCGCCACCTGGGCGGCGTAGTCCACCAAGTCCCGCAGCATCGTGCGCTCGCCCTTGCCGAGCTTGCGGTAGAGGTCGCGGTCGAGGGGTTGGCGGTCGATGCTGGAATAGGCCGTGACGACCTGCAGCGCGGCGGCATAGGCCGCCAGGGTGAGATCGCCGTCGGTGTACAGGGTCTCGGCGTTGGCGCGCTCATGCCAGGCATCGTCGAGGGCATTCAGGCGCGCGAGCTGCGCCGCCACGGCCTCCTCGATCTCGGCTTCGATCTCCATGCGACGGGCATTGGTGGCGCCGAGGCGTTTGCGCAGCACGAGGCAGACTGTGCCCTGGACGTAATTGCCTTCCTTGAGCGCGCTTTCCGTCTCGGTGACGATGTTCCACGCTGCGGTGACACGCAGACCAGCGGCCCAAAGGATACTGGCGAGATCGGCCCAGACGCCGGCATCCTGGTGGGTGAACATCACCACCTGCATGCCGTTGTCGGGCATGTGTCGAGTCATGGCAGCGTAGGCAGCGACCATGTCGCGGCGGAAATCTTCGCCCGTGCCCTTAATGGCCTTGGTCCGCTGGGAATCCCAGGTCCACCCGTCGAAGGGCACAGGCGGATACTTCCTGAGCCATGCGATGAAGAATTCGGTAATCTCGTGATAGTTTACGGCGTCAGCATAGGGCGGATCTGTCACGTAAATATCAGAAATAAACTTGCAATCAACCGCGGCACGAGGCTCTACGCTGACACTTGCCGGAATCTTGTATGTCTTTTTGACGCTAATTAATAGTGTATCGATGGTCTCGAATGAACGGGATGTATAGTTCCAAAGCGTGTTGAGTGCCTGATTAAGAAATACATGTGCGTTGTTTTCTTTTCCCGCCGGGCCGCGCCATCCACAAAGCCGGGAATTCCAGTCAAGAGCACGGCACAACGTCAAGTCGAGTACATTTGCGAACTCGGTCTTGTGCGCCTCTGCATTAAAGAGCGCAAATTGAAGAAGCTCCCTTTTTCCAAATAGATGATGCCAATGCGTCCAGCCACGCGTGCGGATCGGCTCGTCCGTCTTGTCTCCTGGTGCGATCGCCATGTCCGGCACCAAGCCGGTGTCCTGCCAGTCGGCCAGGTTGTCCCGAACGATGGCCTCAACCTGTCGCTCCCGCGCCTCATCCTCTGGGAGCACCTCCCGAAAGAAGGTTTCTTGGCGCCCCTTGTTCAGGCTCTCCTTCGTGATCCATTGGATACAGTAGAGGCGCTCCTGGAAGATGTCGTCCCGGTGGGGAACAAAATCACCCTTTTCCCACAGTCGCAGCCGATTGCGCGACACGCCGTCGGCGTCACGATAGTCGCCGCGGATCGTCCGGATTTCTACACCCGACCGCTCCGGGTTCATCGGATGCACCAGACGGCCGCCCTGCACCGTGCCCTGTTCGGCCAAGGCCATCGTGTCGGCGTCAACGCCGCTAACGACTTCGATGCGGTAGCGCTTCGCCGCCTGTTCGGGCACGAGCTTTGCGACCACATTCCGCGTCTTGGATATGACCCAAGAGGGCGCCATCGGCACCATCCAGCCGGTGCGTGGGCAGCGGGTTTCGAGGCAGTAGAGGAACGCCTTGGCGCGGTTCCCCTCTTTGTCGTGCTCGATACCGAGCCGCGTGATCTCGGCATCCACCGCCGCGGCCACGCGCTTCTGCGCCGCCTCGATCTCGGCCCGCCTCTCCTTGCTCGCACCGATAATGTTAAAGGCGCCCCAGGTCAGCATTGCTGCGATCGGGTTCAGGTCCGAAGCATGAACGTCGCAGCCCATCCGCGCCGCCTCGAACGGAATGGAACCCCCGCCGCAGAAGGTGTCTGCGAGGCGCGGACGGTCGCCGAAGCGAGCGGTACCAAGTTGTTCAACCAACTGCGCTACGCTGAAAGCGCGCGAGCCGAGATGCCCGTTCACGGCAGGCCATATTGAAGCAAGCAGCTCTACCTCATCGCACTCTTCGGGTCGGCGCACATGGCGTAACCGCTCCGCGTAGGGCATCGTTGCGAACGCTTCAGCGATACGAGCCGCTCGATCGGCTGGCGACAAATCATCGCGCCACACAATACGCCGGCCATGCACCTCGGTGAGTAAGCCCGAGAAGCTCGGGAACAGCCGGCTGAATTCCGCGGCGCTTCCGCCGAAACGCCTGCCGAAAGCCCCGTCATCCATCCCCATCAGCTTGAGGAAGATATCGAGATCGGACGCGGGATCCTCGGTCGCAGGTAGCAGACATCCGAGCACCGTAGCTCGGACCATGATCAAGGGCTTACGTCCCTTCCAATACGAGCTGAGCGGCGTCAGTGTCTGGCTTTGGGCCGCCGTGCGCTCCTCATAAGCCTCCGCCGACAGTCGCCCAACCGGGAACTGACGCTCAATGAACGCAGGCGCGTCCTTCAGCGAGAAGGGCGCTAGGCCAACCTTGGCAGAGCTTTCCACTACGCCTGTCATGCTCGTCCTATCACTCCGCCGGCAGCGGCGGGGCGAAGAATAGCCCCGTGTCGTCCGCCTTCTTTCGGCTGGCCTTTCGCTTCGGCTGCACGAACCGCTCGTTCACCCGCGGCTCGAGCGTGCCGCGCCCGGTCACGGCCCCCAGGTGAAAGGCATCATGGCGCGTACCGAAGCACAGCGCCTGGCGCAGCGCGCCACGCCAGCCCATCCCTGCCTGGTGAGCGAGACCAGTGCCCGCCGCCGTCATGGTGTAGAGCCACCAGCGCTCCTCCGGCTTCAGGCCAAGCCAGTTGCGGATGGCAACGCCGATCTCCTCCGGCTTCACGTCAGGCAGTTCGATCGCCCAGAGCAGGACCAGAAGCTCCTTGCCGAACAGCCTCTGCACAGCCGTTTCGTCCGCCCCCCAGCGCCCAGCCAGCTTGTGCTCAGCCTTTAGCCGCCGGTTGAACTCGGCACGGGCTTCGGGCGCGGCCACGTCCCACACGTCGCGCGCGGCCTCGCAGCGCAGAATGGTCTCAGGCGCCCATTGCGGCTCCCGCTCCGTGGGCGGTCGGCCAAAGACCTCGAACACCTGGACCTTGGCCTCTCGCCCCTTGGTCAGGCGCACCAGATAGGCATGCTCCTGGTAGATGTCGGCGCAGTCGAAGTTCGCAGCGGCCGTGCTCATGGCGATCCATCCTGTTTCCAGGCGACGCGATCGAAATCCTCGCCCGCCGCGTCGCAGAAGGCCATGAGGTCCCTTCCGGACGGAAAGGCAATGCCGTCGAGGCGGAGCTTCACCGTGGGCGCATCCGCCGCGAGCAGGGCCAGGAGCTCCTTCACCTTCTGATCCAGCGCGGCCGCGGGGATCGGCACGTCTCGGCCGAGGCGCAGCGTCAGGAAGTCGTTCTCGGACCTGGTCCCGTTCAGGTCCACGGCACCGCCGAGCACCTTGGCGTCCGGCATCTTTGCCAGTCGTTCCAGAGCCGAGAAGGCCGCAGCCGTGTCCTTCGGCTCGAAGCGGGAGGTCATGGTCACCGGCGCATCGGGCTTGAGCTGTGCCTTCTGCGCTCCGCCGTTCCAACCGCCCGCGTCGTCCATGCCGGTGGCGAGCGGCGCCGACTGCTCCTCGCTGAAGCGCCCGGCCAGTTCGGCGATGACGCGCAGCTTCTTCGCCTTGGCCGGGACGTCGATCTCGGCATGCGGGACCTCGGGACCCTGCCGCGGATCGGTGTCGTCGAAGGTCGCGCGAATGGTCGCCGCGCGCGGAATGGCCAGCAGCGCGACGCGGTACCCGCCGGACACGCGACGGACGTCGGGCTTCACGCGTAGCGGTGCACGCCACTCGAACGGCTCGCCCGTCTTCGCGACGCCTTTCGAGTCGACGGCAACGAACCACACCGCTGGGGCCGCGGTCTCATAAACGCGTCCGTCGAGTTTCGTCGCCTTGGCCGGATCAGGCGGACCGCTCTCGGAGACGTAGACGATGTCCGCGTCCTCCGGCGTGACATTCAGCTGGAAGCGCCCTGTGGCAATCGGGTCCTGGGCGAAGTCGTCCTGCCGGGCTGAGACGCGGGTGACGCGCTCCCATTTCTTGGCGACCAGGCCTTCCTTCTCGCGCCAGAAGCCTCGCTGGCATGCCGTGCGGATGAGGTGATCCAGGCCGGCCTTGGGCAGCCAGAACCATCCGGATCGGACAGCGGCATTACGGCGAAGCGAGGAGGCCTGGACGGCGTCGGCGTCGAACAGCAGGTCCTCGGCTTCCAGTCGGATGTTCTCGAACTGCGCGTCGAACTGGTCGCCCGGGATGAACTTGCCGCGCTTGGTCAGCGTATCGATGATCTGCTGTTCGCCTGAGTAGTCGTTGCGGTCGAACTCCATCCGGAAGTCGTCAACGCGGCGCAGCGTCTTGCTGACGGGGAAGACGATGGTCTTGAACGTCTCCCGCAGGGCGCTGGTGAAGTTGGCGGCCTCTCGATCGCGGACGCCATCGAGTTCCGCCATCTGTGGTGAGCCTTGGCCGTGCTGCGCCTTGATCCTCTCCTCGACTTTGCCGATGGCGCGCATGCGCCGCGCACTGTGACGCAGCGTCGTGACCGCGTTCGGATCAGCGGTGAGGACCAGGACGCGGTTCCGGAGATCCTGCTTGTCCCACCAGTCCACGAAATCCTGTGGCAGGCGATCGGCGGGCCGTTCGAGGATGATCAGCGTTGGCCGATCGTCGTCGAGCTGGATTTCGTCCAGCGCCGGTAGAATCGCCATCTTCTCGGAGTAGAGAAGGCCCGAACGTGGCTTGAAGACCTCCCGCAACTTCTCCCGCAGCGTCTGGTCAACCTGCTCTTCGGCGATGTTCGCCGAGATCTCGGTGATCTCGGCGGTGACGTTCGCCGTCTGCCCGAAGAAAACGCGCTGGTCGATCCCCTGGAAGAGGTACCAGGCCTGCCCCTGAAGGCGGCTCAGCGCCGTCTTGATCTCCGAGACCTCGAGGAGGGGATCGACCAACGTCTCGATCAGCTCGCCGTCCGTGAGACCACGCAGCGGGGACTCCGCCGCCGACAGCGAGGACATGAGGAGCTGCTTCGCAACGGCGGTTGCCGTGGCATTGCCGTCAGCCGCGTCGATCTTCTCGGCCAGCGCGTTGCCGCGGTCCGAGATGTCGCGGGAGATAGCATTGCCGTAGGCGGGATTGATCTTCCGGATTTCCTCGATCGTCGCCTGATCGTTGAAGTTCAGGTGCTGAAGGCCGACGAGGAAGACGTTGCCGTCGCTGTTGAGCGCTCCGCGGACGGCAAGGCGCAGAAGTCGGATCAGGGCGCGAGTCTTCTGATATCCTCGGTTCTCGGCGAAGCGCGCGACGATGTCGCGAATTGACGGATGGAACGGATAGGTCTCCCTGATCCGCTCGATGAAGGTCTCTGGCGTCGTGGGGATCGTATCGACTCGCTTCGCCTTCTGCAGCGCCGCCACATAGGCCTGGGCGATCTCGTCGATCCGGTCCGCGTTCGGGAGGCCGTCGAACAGGCGCTTGCGAACGATGGCGAAGACCTCGCCCGTGTTCTGCTGCACCGGCGTGATCGCCTGGGCATTGCGGTCGTAATGCTTGGTCAGGCTCTCGATGAGGGTGCGCAGCTGCCCCGAGCCTTCGAGATAGACGTCATCCTTCAGGTTAGTGACGACGACGCATGCCCTTGGGCACTGCGGGAGCGCGTTGAAGAGCCGCTCCAGGGCACCGATGGTGAGGTCGCCCAGGGTGCTGTTGCCGACCTTCTCGCCCTGCGCCATCTGAAGGTAGCTCGGCAGCTCGTCGAGAAGGACCAGGGCGGGCTCGTTGCCCAGAATCTGCACCCACTCGTTTACCCCGGGTGTCTTCGCCCCGTTCCGCCAGAATGGGGCCATAACGTCTGATCGGCCGAGCTGGTCGGCGATATAGCCCCAAAGGAGGGTCTCAGGGTTCTGGTGACCGTTGAAGATCACCACCTTCGCGGCGCCGAAGTCGTTCCCGCTGCTGATCCTGGGCACTATCTCACGGCGCAGGGCGGGGTCGGCGGCCAGCAGGCCGAACGCTATCAGGCTGTGCGTCTTGCCGCCACCCATTGCCTGGGTCAAGTAGAAAGCACCGTCCTCGGACTTGCCGGCGAGACGCTCGAAGCCCCTCCTGACAAGCAGTTCTAAGCCGGCGGTGAAATGATTGCGGCGAAAGAATTCACGGCCGTCAATCTTTCCCTTCGCTAGGTCTTCGACCTGGGCCACCTGCTCAACCAAGCTTTCGCTGGTTACCACCGCATTGGCAGTACAGAGCTGCTTTATCGTGCCGATTGCCATGAGCCTACTTTACCAATCCTCATCGGGAGGGAGCGCAGCCTTCGGATTGTCACCCCTTTTCCAGGCGGTATGCTACCCTGCGGATAGCGATTCGTTGAAGTGTCTCCACGGTGGAATAACGTCAGCTGAGTTCAAGGGCCTTGCCTGGGCAGCGGAATTCCGGTTCCAGCCTCTCCAGGTGTAATGCGGGGCGGAATGGAGACCTTCAACCTAGACGCTCGCCAGCTCGCTCGGATTGAAGCTGTTCATCGTGGCTTCCTCTACCAGCATCTCTATGCGGCGGCCTGCTTGTTCCGCGCCGCACGTTCGGGCGTCACGCATATCGTCGTCGAGAACGACGAAGACGTTGAAGTGGTGCTGCCCGACAGGCGCATCTACGCTCAGGTTAAAACCCGCGGGTCACGCCTCATGTTCAGTGATGTCGAGGGCGCGCTCACGCGATTCAATGAAATTCGCGCAGAACACGTCGCGGGCCGGCGAAGCGGCGCTTGCCAGTTCGTTATCGTCTCAAATACGGCACTGGGCCCCGACCTGGCCAAGCGCGCCAAGAATTCCGCGTGGCCCGCCGACGTTACTCTCGTGCATCCGGGGTGTGCCTCCCCAGACGCCGCGCTTCCCGAACCGTGGGAAACCATTGGCGAGGCCTTCGAAGCATGCCGAGCAGCGGCAGAGACGCTCCCGTTCTCGGTCTTGGCTCCGGAGACGCTCGTTTGGAAGCTCGCGGGCCGGATCTTAGCGGCTTCTGCGGGAATCGAGCCAAACCCAAACCACACATTCGTGGTCGGCGCCCTTCCTGACCTCTTCGAACAGCTTGTCGTGCAACTTCACGACTTCCCCGCGCCGCCTCTGCGATACCGGCCCCAGGAGCAGGAGCCGGCGCTCGCCAGCGTGCACCACGTGCGACTCGTTGTCGGCTTCTCTGGCGCTGGCAAGACGTCATGGGTGTCGCAAATGGCTCTGCATGCCACCGACAGGCTGGCCTATTACGACGTTGCGGACATATCAGGTCCTGCGCTGGCGAGCGCTGTCGCGCGCGAGTTGGCCGCCCGAATGTTCGGTTCGCGCGGCGGCACCCTCGGGGAAATTCTCCTGCCTGGAGCTAGCGGAACGGAGGTCCTATTCGCAATTGGTCGCCACCTCGCAGATGACGGTCTCACCGCGACCGTCGTCCTCGACAACGCCCACCGTGTCGCCCCTGGCGACATCGCATCCCTCGTTGGAGCGTCCCAGCAACTGCGCTTCGTCCTGCTCGCTCAACCGAGCCCCTCGATCGCGCAACTTGAAGCCACGCTCGGCATATCAGCAGAGCGACTGCTCGGTTGGTCAAACGAAACTGCGGCGGCAGAAGGCGCATCGCTCGGATGTCGCGGCAACTTTGCAGACTATGAGCGATTGTTGAAGCTCACCGCGGGTCTGCCACTCTATGTTCAGAATGCGCTGAAGATTGCCGCTGCTTCCTATGACGGAAGCGTCGACCGTTTGTGCACGGCGCTTGAAGAGCGGACGCACATTGTCGAGACGGCGCAGGAACTCATCCTCGCGGACGTGTTCGACACCTTCAATGAAAATGAGCGGCGTGCTGTTGCGGCGCTTAGCCTAAGTGATGTCCCACTCGCCCAGGCCGAAGCCACCACCGTACTACAGCGGACGTTCGGTACAGCGCCCGCCGACGCGGCGGCAGCATATCGCCGGCTGCGCTCTAGCGGCTCGATCCAGATCTTCGGTGTCGACCGCTTCAAGATCCACGACGCTATCCGGCCGCTTGGACGCGCGTTCCTCAACGCTTGCGGGTCTGCCGCGGTCAAGACAGCGCAGGAGGCCATCCGTGACCTCTTGATGGTCGCGCTACCCAAAGAGCACGATCGTCAGCGAGTATTCCTATTGCTGCGCATGTTTGTGGCATTGGGCAATGTGAAGCCGTTGGTCGAAATGGCAACAGACGAGCTGTTCCACGAGCTCGGCTACATGAATGAGATTTCCACCTTTCTGACCGAGGCGGCTGCGTGTCCCGACATTGCGGCCGAAGATCGGTTTTGGGCCCTCGACGGGCTCGTCTTCGCGCATTTCAAGGCCGGCGACGATACGGAAATCCGTAGCAAGCTCGATCGCATGGATGAACTGATCAAGGCCAACAATCTCGGCCAGTCCGAACGCCTCGCCGTCGCCATGAAACGAATGGTCTTTGCGGCGCGCGACAAGGACGTCGCAACCGTGAAGAGAATTATGATCGAGCTGCGCCACGTGCTGCCGCAAACACCACAACACCTCAGGGTCGCAAAGTACAATTATGCACACGCCCTTTTCGAACTCGGCATGATGGACGAGTGCGTCTCTGCAACCCTTGATCTGATCGCCGAATACTATGATCTGCTTGGACTCAGGTTAGCCGACGTGATGGGAAAAAACCCCGACAAGATTTTCCCGCTGCTCAAGGGCGAGAACCACACCGACGACTTGAAACATCTCGCTGACTCGCTCGATCTCCAATCTAAGGCGGTGAAGGCGACCGGAAACAATCCGGGCCTAGCCCCAATCCACGCGATGAAATTCTACTCGATGGCTCAATCGCTAGATTCGTTCGCGAGAGTCGGCCAGGAGCTCGTCGACGACTTCATCGGTCGAAACGACTACGTCGGTGCCCGCGACGTCATCGAGCGAAACCTTATGCCGACCATTATGGGTTTGAAGCTCGCCGGCCGGGTTATTCCTCTGCGCAGCCAATACGCCGTCGTCCTCGCTTATTGCGGCGCGTTCGATGCGGCCGATGCTGAGATGGCCCGGCTAGTGCCCTATGAGAGCGGGTTGGACGCTCGTGGCCAATGGGAATTACGAAATCAACGAGCGCTAGTCGCCCATCTAAAGGATAATCCCCCGCCGCCGCAGTGGCAGATGCCGCCCAAACTCGGCGGGCCATCCACATAGGTTAGGTTCACTAGGATGCGATCCATCGCCGCAAAAAGTAGTCGGTCTCTTTCCGGCTTTTGCAATGATAGGTCTTTCGGATCATCTTCCGAAGCGTTTCCCCTTGTGGCCCTTGTCGCTCCTCGCCTTGGGCAAGGTCTACCGCAGCCAACTCCTCCGGGGAAAAGCCGTCCATCGGCATCGGGTTGACCGTCCAGATCTCCCCCAGGCTTGCGACGACGCCGTTTGAAAACTCAATACGGTTGAGTAAGCGTGGCAAGTGGCTTTCGAGCCCATAGAGCTTCGCAGCGCCGATCTTCGTGCTGATTTTAACGTCTATAAGTGGCCTTCGCTTGTAGAAGGTAACGTCTGCTGGCTGCCCGGATATCGAAAGCATCGTCAGCGTGTGGGTTAGCATTCCCTCGCGGGAGCCAAAGTGCTGCTCGAGCCGCTTGATCGCCTCTCGTGGGGTGATGTCCTGCATCATCAGCTCGAATATCCACGGCGTCCAAAAATGCGCCAAGCGAGCTTGGGCACTGCTGAGCCGCCCTTCAGTAGGGATGCACGGGCTACGAGAGACTTAGCCCGGGATTCAGCTTGGCCGTCTGGCCCCGCCGGCGCTGAGCGTAGGCTGGGCCAGACGGCCAGCGCAACAGCGCTTCCGGCGCGGGCGGTGGGTAGCCCAGCGCACCTTGCGGCCTGATCGTCTTGTAGTGCCGCCGCCAGTGCTCCGTCAGAGCCTCGACGCTAGGCGCTGCGCCGCCCATTCTGCATTTACGCTCCCCATCAGCGCCGGCAACGTCATGCCCTCCGGCTGACGCCCGTCCAGGATCGCCTCGACCACGTCCAGCGCCAGCAGCGTCAGCCGCAGCACGCGCGAGAGGTAGGACGAGTTGATCTTCTCGGCCGCCGCGATGTCGTCGATCGTGGCGAAGCGGCCCGCCTCCATCATCCGTCGCCAGCGGGACGCCCGAGCGACCGCCTTGATGGGGGTGACGTCCTGCCGCCGCTCCAGCGCCAGAACGCCGGAGGTGACCATCGCCTTCCGCCCACCCCGGGGCTTCGCCCGGAGCGGAATGACCACGGTCAGGGTCTGCGCTGTATCGCTCATGCTGCTGCCCTCCCAGCCTCGGGCGCCTGGGCGGCGAGGTCTCGGACCGGGCTGCCGAGCCCATCCAGACGCAGCCGCACCGCCGCACCCTCGGCCCCTATCTTCACCCGGCGGACCAGCAGGCGGATGATCCGCACATGCTCCGCGGGCCAAGGCGTCCTGCTCGCAACACTCGGATCGCGGCGCCTACGGAGAATTAGGTTCCTGAGCCGCTCAAGATGTGCATGAACTACGAGACAGGGGCTCTCCGAGAAAAGGCAGCGCCCAAACAGAGGACCTGGGGGCACTAGGAGCCGTAGCGGGGAACTCAAGGCAACCTACCCGTTGGGAACAACGTTGGGTCGGCCCCCAGCCTCGGGAGAAGTTATCTTATAAAAACAATTGATTGCAATTCGGGGGGTGGTGGAGCTGAGGGGAATCGAACCCCTGACCTCGTCATTGCGAACGACGCGCTCTACCAACTGAGCTACAGCCCCGCACCACATGACCGGCGCCATCGCACCGATTGCGGGGCGCGTCATGCGGGATGGGCGCCAGGGTGTCAAGCGCCCCCCGGACCGATCTCCTTCCCCCTTGCCGGTTCAGCGACCTTCCGCGACAAGGAAGCCCTCACGCCGACCTTTTCGGAGCGCCGCCGACATGATCCTCGACGCCTTGTTCTTCCTGATCCAGGCGGGGCTCACCCTGTTCTTCTGGGCCATCCTGATCGCGGCCGTGCTTTCGCTGCTCATCGGCTTCAACGTGCTCGACACGCGCAACCGCCTGGTCTGGACCATCTCGGACTTCTTCTACCGCGTGACCGAGCCCGCCATGCGCCCGGTGCGGAACAGGCTTCCGAATCTGGGCGGCATCGACATCTCGCCCCTCATCGTCATGCTGCTGGTCCAGGCCGCCATGCTGCTGGTGGGCGCCGTGCGGTCCTACATGATCGAATTCGGGCTGTATTTCTGAGCCATGACGCAGATCCTCGACGGCAAGGCGGTCGCTGAGCGGCTGCGCGGGCAGCTCGCCACCCGCATCGCGGCGCTGGACTTCAAGCCCGGCCTGGTCGTGCTCCGTGTGGGAGAGGACCCGGCAAGCGGCGTCTATGTCCGCAACAAGGACAAGGCGGCGACGGCGGCGGGCTTCGCCTCCCGCACGCGGCACTTGCCGGAGAGCACCACCGAGGCCGAGCTGCTGGCCGAGATCGCGGCACTCAACGCCGACCCTTCGGTGGATGGCATCCTGGTCCAGCTGCCCCTGCCCGCGCATATCCGCGCCGAGGCGGCGATCGCGGCGGTGGATCCGGCGAAGGATGTGGACGGTTTCCACCCGATCAATGCCGGGCGGCTGGCGTCGGGGCTGCCCGGCCTCGTGCCCTGCACGCCGCGCGGCGCGATGCACCTGCTGGCCGAGGCCAAGGCCACGCTGCGCGGCGCGCGGGCCGTGGTGGTGGGCCGCAGCCAGATCGTCGGCCGGCCCATGGCGCAGCTTCTCCTGGCGGCCGACTGCACGGTCACCATCGCCCATTCCCGCACGCGGGACCTGCCGGAGGAATGCCGGCGCGCGGATATCCTGATCGCCGCCGTCGGCCGGCCCGAGATGATCCGCGGCGACTGGGTGCGTGAGGGCGCCATCGTGATCGACGTGGGGATCAACCGCCTGCCGGATGGCAAGCTGGTGGGTGACGTGGCCTATGCCGAGGCGCTGCCGCGGGCGGCCGCCATCACCCCGGTGCCGGGCGGCGTGGGGCCGATGACCATCGCCTGCCTGCTGGAGAACACGCTCGAGGCCGCGCTGGCGCGCCGCGCATGATTCTCCACCGCGCGCTTCAGGTCTTCGGCGGGCTCGCCCTGCTGTCTTGCCTGCATCTCGCCTGGGGCGCCACGCCCTGGGGGGGTGAGGGCTGGTCCCGCGCGCGGATGCTCTATGCGGGGGCGGGGGGCGTTTCGTCCCTGGCGCTGATCGCCATCGGCGGGCTCGGCATCGCGCTCCGGCGCCAGCAGCAGGCGCTGGCGCGGATCGAGGCGCTGCTGCGCGAGCGCCAGGGCTAGGCGCGCATCAACCTCCTTCTCGCCACGCTCTACGTGCTCATGTGGGGCTCCGCCTTCAATGCGGCGCGGCTCGTGGCGCTGGAATGGCCGCCGCTCTGGGCCTTGGCCATCCGCTTCGTGGCGGTGGTCCCGCTGCTGTGGCTGATCTGGCGCTGGCGGCGTGCGCCCTTCCCGGCGGGCGAGGATCGCTGGCGGCTCGCGCTGATGGGCGCCTTCGGCATGGGCGGCTACCTCGCCTGCGCCTGGGTCGCCTCGGCGCATGTGCCCTCGGGGCTGGTGGCCCTGCTTTCCGCCTGCACCCCGCTGTTCGTGGCGCTGGGTGAGGCCTGGCGCGGCCGCGCGCTGAACCGCCTGGGCTGGGCGGGGCTGGGCCTGGGCTGGCTGGGCGTCGCCACGCTCGGGCTGCTGCGCTCGGCAGATGGGCTGGCGGCGGCGGAGGCCTGGGGGCTTGGCCTCGCGCTGCTGGGCGCCTTCTCCCAGGCGCTGGGCGTGCTGGCCTATGCGCCGGCGCGGGGGCGCGTGGACCCCTGGGCCGCCAATCTCGGCCAGACGGCGGTGGCGGGGCTGGTGCTGGTGGCGCTGGCCGGCCTGCTGGGCGGCCCGCCGCCGGAGACCGCCAGCGCCACACTCATCCTCGGCATGATCTATTCCTGCCTGGTGGTCGGCATCCTGGGCTATGGGCTGTTCTTCGTGGTGATCGGGCGTTTCGGGGCGGCCAATGCGGCGGCGCTGCAGCTCATGGCGCCGCCGGTCGCGGCCATGCTGGGCTGGGCCTTCATGGGGGAGCGCCTGGCCTGGGGCGACCTGCTGGGCGGGACGATCACGCTCACCGGGCTCCTGCTCATGTTCAGGGCCCGATGATCGGGCGCGGTGACTTCCGGCCGCGCCCGGCTTAACCTCCACGCCATGCTCCAAGGCCGAAAAATCCTTCTGATCGTCTCGGGCAGCGTCGCCGCCTTCAAGGCGCTCATGCTGGTGCGCCTGCTGCGGGCCGAGGGCGCCACGGTGCGCGCGGTGCTGACGGCGGGTGGCGCCCGCTTCGTGACGAAGGAATCGCTGGCCGCGATCACGGGCGAGGCGGTGCAGGACGACCTCTGGGCCGCCGAGGCCGAGATCGGCCATATCCGGCTGGCGCGCTGGGCGGATGCGGTGGTCGTCGCGCCCGCTTCCGCCAACCGGCTGGCGCAGATGGCGCATGGCCTGGCGGAGGATCTGGCCGGCTGCATCCTGCTCGCCACCCGCGCGCCGGTGCTGGTGGCGCCGGCCATGAACCCGGCCATGTGGGCGCACCCCGCGACGCGGGCGAACATCGCGACACTGGCCGCGCGGGACGTGCATTTCATCGGCCCCGAGGATGGCCCGATGGCCGAGCCGGAATCCGGCCCCGGCCGCCTCTCCGAGCCCGAGGCCATCGCCTATGCCATCCGCACCCTGCTCGCCTCCGGCCCGCTCTCGGGGCGGCATGCGCTGGTGACGAGCGGGCCGACGCATGAGCCGATCGATCCGGTGCGCTACATCGCCAATCGCAGCAGCGGGAAGCAGGGGCATGCCATCGCGGCGGCGCTGGCGGCACTCGGCGCGCGCGTCACGCTGGTCAGCGGCCCGGTGGCCCTGCCTGATCCGCCGGGTGTCACCGTCCGGCGCGTGGAGACGGCGCGGGAGATGCTGGCCGCCTGCGAGGCCGCGCTGCCGGCGGATATCGCCATCTTCGCCGCCGCCGTCGCCGATTGGCGCGTGGCGCGGGAGGCCGGGCAGAAGCTGAAGAAGCAGCCGGGGGCCGAGGCGCCTACGCTCGACATGGCGCTGAACCCGGACATCCTGGCCACGATCTCGCGCCATGCGTCGCGGCCCGCCCTCGTGGTGGGTTTCGCGGCCGAGACCGAGAAGGTCGTCGAGCACGCGCGAGACAAGCTCGCGCGGAAGGGCTGCGACTGGATCGTCGCGAATGACGTTTCGGGCGACGTGATGGGCGGTGCGGAGAATGCCGTGCATCTCGTCACCGGGAGCGGTGTGGAGGATTGGCCGAGAATGCCCAAGGAAGAGGTCGCGGCGCGGCTCGCCGCCCGTATCGCGGAGCATGTCGCATGAAGGTGCTGGTGCAACGCCTGCCGCATGCCGAGGGGCTGCCGCTGCCGGCCTATGCCACCGAGGGCGCGGCCGGGATGGATTTGCTGGCGGCGCGCGAGATGGTGATCCCGCCCGGCGGGCGTGCTTTGGTGCCGACGGGGTTGGCCGTCGCCATCCCGGATGGCTTCGAGATGCAGGTGCGGCCGCGCTCGGGCCTCGCGCTGAAGCATGGCGTGACGGTGCTGAACGCGCCCGGCACGGTGGACAGCGATTATCGCGGCGAGGTGGGCGTGATCCTGCTGAACACGGGCGCCGAGCCCTTTTCCATCGCGCGGGGCGATCGCATCGCCCAGGCGGTCTTCGCGCCGGTGACCCGCGCCACCTGGGAAGAGGTGGTGGTGCTGCCCGAGACGCAGCGCGGCACGGGCGGCTTCGGCAGCACCGGTCGCGGCTAGAGCCATTTCACCGCAAGCAAAGACGGTGAAACGGCTCCAGCACATTGTTTTCACGCATTTTCCGAGTCGCCAAGCAAAGCTGCCTGGCTTGAAAATACTCTAGGGTCCGATCGCCAAAGGCGTGAATCGGCCCCTCAGCGAAGCCTAACGCCGCCGCGGGATCATCCGCTCCAGCAGCCCGTCCCGCAGCACATATTGGTGAAAGATCGCCGCCGCCGCGTGCAGCAGCGCGAGGAGGACCAGCGCGTTGGAGGCCAGTTCATGCAGGCCCTTCAGCGTGCGGGAGAAGGCGCGATCCGGCGTCATGGGCGAGGGCAGGGCGACGAGGCCGAGGAAGGACATCTCCGTCCCCCGCGCCCAGAGGGCGGCGAGGCCCAGCAGCGGGGCCAGCAGCATCGTCGCATAGAGCGCCACATGGGCGAGGCGCGCGGCCCGCGCCATCCAGGCGCCCATCGGCACCGGCGTGGGGTGCGGCGCGAAGCCACGCCAGAGGATGCGGATCAGGCTCAGCCCGAAGACGGCGAGGCCGAGCGAGCCGTGCAGATTGGTGCCCGGGCCCCCGCGCCCCTGGGCGAGTTCGCTCGTCGCATAGGCGCCCAGGATCAGCAGGGCGATCAGCCAATGCAGGCCAAGGGTCAGCGGGTCGTGGCGGGTCTTGGGCATGGTGCCTCACCTCATGCCACGGCTGCGGCCCTCATGCCTTGATCGGCCGCAAGGCGGATGGCTTGCCGAAGCGGGCGCGGCGGGCCACTTCTCGGGCATCATGCGCCCGAACCGCCCCATCTATCTCGACCACCACGCCACCACGCCGCTCGATCCGCGGGTGCTGGCCGCCATGCGCCCCTGGTGGGAGGAGAATTTCGCCAACCCGCATTCCGTCGAGCACGCGCTCGGCCGCGCGGCGGAGGAGGCAGTGGAGGAAGCGCGCGGGCATGTGGCGGAGCTGATCGGCGCCGATGCGCGGGAGATCGTCTTCACCTCGGGTGCCACCGAAGCCAACAACATCGCCATCAAGGGCGCGGCCCGGTTTGCGGGGACGGACGGCCCGCGCCGCATCATCACCCTCGCCACCGAGCATAAATGCGTCCTCGAATCCGTGCGCGACCTGGCGCCCGAGGGCTTCGAGCCTGTGATCCTGCCGGTGCGGCCGGATGGGCTGCTCGATCTCGACGTGCTGCGGGCGGCGCTGGAGACGCCCACGCTGCTCGTCTCCGTCATGGCGGTGAACAATGAGACGGGGGTGGTGCAGGACCTGGCCGCCATCGGCGCCGTGGTGAAGGAGGCCGGCGCGCTCTTCCACACCGATGCCGCCCAGGCTGCCGGGCGCATCCCCCTCGACGTGGAGGAGATCCGGGCCGACCTGCTCTCGCTCTCCGGCCATAAGATGTATGGGCCGAAAGGGGTGGGCGCGCTCTATGTCCGCCGCCGGCCGCGCGTGCGTCTCGCGCCCCTCTTCAGCGGTGGCGGGCAGGAGCGAGGCTTGCGCAGCGGCACGCTGCCGGCGCCGCTGCTGGTCGGCCTGGGGGAGGCGGCGCGGATCGCGGCCGCCGAGGGCATGCTGGACTCCGGCCGCATCACCGGCCAGCGCCAACGCCTGCTGGATGGGCTGATGGCCGCCATTCCGGGGCTGCGCATCAACGGCACGATGGAGAGCCGGGTCGCCGGCAATCTCAACCTGACCTTCCCGGGGGTGGAGGCCCAGGCGCTGCTGGCGGCCTTGCCGGATGTATGCCTTTCAACCGGTTCCGCCTGCTCCTCGGCCGAGATCACCCCCTCCTATGTGCTGGGGGCGATGGGAATTCCTGATTCCGAGGCTCGGGCCACCTTGCGGATTGGGCTGGGGCGTTTTACCTCGCCCGCCGAGATGGACCGGGCGGCCGCCCTGATCGGCGCCGCCTGGCAGCGCCTGTCCTCAACGCTCATTCGTTCTTCAACCCCGGACGCCGCGGAGTAGTATCGAACCATGCCGAAGATGACCTTCATCGAGCGCGACGGCACGCGCCGCGAAGTGGAAGCGGCGCTCGGCCTCTCCGTGCTGGAGATCGCGCATCGCCATGGCGTGGACATCGAGGGCGCCTGCGAGGGCAGCCTCGCCTGCTCCACCTGCCATGTGATCGTGGATGCGGAATGGTTCGGCAAGCTGGCGGAGCCGACCGAGGATGAGGAAGACATGCTCGACCTCGCCTTCGACCTGCAGGAGACCTCGCGCCTCGGCTGCCAGCTCATCATGACCGAGGCGCTGGACGGGCTGGTGGTCAAGCTGCCCGCCGGCAGCCGCAATGCCGGCTGACCTGACCACGGCCGATCCCCTGGCCTTCGGCGCGGAGGGCGGGTTGTTCCGCCGGCTGCGCGACGCCGCGGGCGCGGATTGGACGGGCTACACCTGGCATCCCTTCGTGCGGCAGCTCTCGGCCGGCACGCTGCCGCTGAAGGCGTTCCAGCATTACCTGATCCAGGACTACCTCTTCCTCATCCATTTCGCGCGCGCCAAGGCGCTGGCGGTGGTGAAGGGCGAGAGCCTTGCCGCCATGCGCGACAAGGCGGCGGCCGTGCTCGCCATCCTGGATGAGACGCTGCTGCACCTGAAATATTGCGCCGAATGGGGCCTCTCCGAGGCGCAGGTCACGCAGATTCCGGAGACGCTGGAGACCGTGTCCTACACCCGCTGGGTGCTGGACCGTGGGCTTGCGGGCGACATCCTGGACCTCGAGATCGCGCTGGTGCCCTGCACCGTGGGCTATGCCGAGGTGGCGCGGCGCATCATGGCCGATCCGCAGCGGATGGCCGCGGGCAACCCCTACCAGTCCTGGATCGAGAGCTATGCGGGTGCGGGCTACCAGAGCATGGCCGAGGCGGCGGCGCGGCGGATTGACGCGCTGGGCGAAAGCCATGGCGGCGAGGCGCGCTTCGCGACCCTGCTGCGCGACTTCTCGATGGCGGCGCGGCTGGAGCAGGGATTCTGGCAGCAGGGGCTGGATGCCGCAGGGCTTCCCAAGGCCCCATGAAAATCCTCGTCGCCATGTCGGGCGGCGTGGACTCCTCGGTCGTCGCGGCCTTGCTGCACGAACAGGGGCACGAGGTCGTCGGCGCCACGCTGCAGCTCTATGACCATGGCGCCGCCGTGCAGAAGAAGGGCGCCTGCTGCGCGGGGCAGGACATTCATGACGCGCGCAATGTGGCCGAGCACCTTGGCATCCCGCATTACGTGCTGGACCGCGAGCAGCGCTTCCGCGACGCGGTGATCCAGGATTTCGCCGACAGCTACGCGCGCGGCGAGACGCCCATCCCCTGCATCCGCTGCAACCAGACGGTGAAGTTCCACGACCTCACGGAACTCGCCGCCGATCTCGGCTGCGAGATGCTGGCGACGGGCCATTACGCGCGGCGGCTGGATGGGCCGGAGGGCGCCGAACTGCACCAGGCGGTGGATCCGGTGCGGGACCAGAGCTACTTCCTCGCCCACACCACCCGCGCGCAGTTGGAACGCACGCTGTTTCCGCTCGGCGGCTTCGCCAGCAAGGCGGAGGTGCGGGCACATGCGGCGCGGCTCGGCGTCGCGGTGGCCGAGAAGCCGGACAGCCAGGACATCTGCTTCGTGCCGACCGGCAGCTATGCCGATGTGGTGCAGAAATTCCGCCCCGAGGCGCTGGAGCCGGGCGAGATCGTGGACACGGAAGGCCGCGTGCTGGGCCAGCATCGCGGCCTCGCGCGCTACACGGTGGGGCAGGGGCGGGGGCTTGGGCTTTCGCGGCGCGAGGATGAGGAGGCGCTCTATGTGGCGCAACTCGATGCGCCGCGCCGCCGGGTGGTGGTGGCGCACCGGCCCGCGCTGGCCCGCGCGCGGATTTCCGTGGGCGAGGTGAACTGGCTGATCGCGCCGCCCGAGGGCGAATTCCGCTGCGAGGCGAAGCTGCGCGGGCGCGAGCAGCCGGCGGCGATGCGCGCCGCATGGGATGGCGGAACGCTGACCCTGATGCCCGATGAGCCGGCCATCGCCGCACCCGGCCAGGCGGCGGTGCTGTATGACGGCGCGCGCGTGCTGGCGGGCGGCTTCATCCGCGGCTGATCGCCGCTCTTCCGTTCACGGTTTCGCAACCAGCACCATCGCATCCTGGCTGTGCGGGGGTCCGTCCCCTCGTGCTGGCGCAGGGTGTTCCTGGCCGGCTTCGCGGTGTGTCAGGAAAGGATTTCCGGCATGAACCTGGCCAATATGGCCGCCGGCCGTGTGCCCTGGATCGGGGCCGGCCCGCTGATGCCCGGTGCGGATCTCTCGTTGCAGCTGGGCTTCGCGCTGGAGCCCCCCATGGAGCCCCCTCGCGAACCCCTCGGTGCCCCCTTCGGCGCCTGGTCCTGGACGAGCGAGCCGCGGGACAGCGCACGCCATGGGGCTGAGCTCGCGGCGGTGCTCGTCAGCCTGCAGCCGGTCGAAAGCGGCTTTCTCCCCCTGCTGGATGTGATCGCGCCGCCCCCCCTCGAGGATCTGCCGGCCGCGCCGCCGATGCCCGATCCCGAGCGGGAGGGGTGGCTGGCACCCATGCCCGCCCGCCTGCCGCCACCTGAGTGGCTGATGTTCTGACACGGCGTCCCATGCCGGGAGTTCAGGGGGATTTCCTGGACAAGCGGCCTGTAAATAGCTTAATTCATGACGTGTTCTGCATCACCTCAAGGCTGTCCCAAGGGACATTCCCCGCGCGATGGCGGGGCGTGATCGCGCCCTCCGGGAGCTCTGGCGTGTTCCCGTGGGGCCGGGCGGCGCGGCCGGCGGACCCTCGAGGGCGGGCGGCGTTGCAGGTCGCTGAATTGTCATGGCCCAAGGGCTTTCGGTTCCACGGCTGGTGGAAGAAGGTGCGGAAGTGATGTCTCGTCTGGAACCGAAGGCCAAGATGCCGGGCCTGTCGGCATGAGCGGCACCCAGGCCGCCCGCGGCGCGGTGCCGCTGGCCGAGACGCCCCTCGGCAAGGCGCTCGCCGTCTGCCGCAAGCAGTTCTGGCTGGTCGCCGCCTTCTCGGGCGTGGTGAACCTGCTCCAGCTCACCGTCTCGATCTACATGATGCAGGTGTTTGACCGCGTGCTGGCCACGCGCAACACCGACACGCTGCTCTACCTGACGCTGGTCGCGATCTTCGCGCTGATGATCCTCGCCATGCTGGAGGCGGTGCGCAGCGTCATCATGCAGCGCGTGGCCGCCTGGGTGGAGCACCGCGTGGCGCCCGAGGGCTTCATGCGCGCGGTGGAAGGCCAGCTGCGTGGCGGCAATTACCGCATGGAGGCGCTGCGCGACCTCGGCGTCTGCCGGGCCTTCCTGGGCTCGCCCGGCATGCTGGCGCTCTTCGACCTGCCCTGGGTGCCGGTCTATATCGGCCTCGTTTTCCTGCTGCACCCGATGCTGGGCTGGCTGGCGCTGGGTGGCGCCATCATCCTCTTCATCCTCACGCTGACGAATGAGGCGATCACGGCCAAGGCGCTGCAGACGGCCGGCGTCGCCGCGATGCAGGGCCATCGCCGGGCCGAGGCCATCGCGCGCAACGCCGAGGTGATCGACAGCATGGGCATGATGCCCGCCGTGCTGCGGCGCTGGCGCGGCGTGCTGGCCAATGCCCAGGCGCCGCAGGAAACGGCGGCGGATCGCGCGGCCATCATCCTGGCGCTCATCAAGTTTTTCCGCCTGGCCGTGCAGCTCGCCGTTCTGGGCCTCGGCGCCTGGCTGGTGCTGCAGCAGGAGCTGACCTCGGGCGCTTCCATCGCCGCCTCCATCGTGATGGGCCGCGCGCTGGCGCCGGTCGAGCAGGTGGTCGGCTCCTGGAAGCAGCTGGTGCAGGCGCGCGCGGCGCTGCGGCGCCTCAAGCTCTTCCTCACCATGCCCCGCCTGCGCCCGGCCGGCATGCCGCTGCCCGCGCCGCGCGGCAACCTCGCGGTGGAGCGCGTCAGCTACAATTTCCCCGGCCAGGCCGTCTCGATGATCAAGGGCGTGACCTTCGGGCTGGCGGCGGGCGAGAGCCTCGCCATCATCGGCCCCTCGGCGGCGGGCAAGACCACACTGGTGCGCATGCTGATCGGCACGCTGCCGCCGACCGCGGGCGCGGTGCGGCTGGACGGCGCCGATGTCTTCCTCTGGCAGCGCGAGGATTTCGGCCGCTACCTCGGCTACCTGCCGCAGGATGTGGAGCTGTTCGAGGGCACGGTCTTCGACAATATCGCCCGCCTTTCCGAGGCCGAGCCCGAGGCGGTGTTCGAGGCCGCGAAGCTCGCCGGCTGCCACGAGATGATCCTGCGCCTGCCGGGCGGCTATGAGACCGAGATCGGTGAGGCTGGCCAGCATCTCTCGGGCGGGCAGCGGCAGCTCGTGGGCCTTGCGCGCGCGCTGTTCGGCGGGCCGCGCCTCGTCGTGCTGGATGAGCCCAACAGCAACCTCGATGGCGACAGCGAGGCCGCGCTGGGCCGCGCCCTGCAGCAGCTGAAGGCCCGCGGCGTCACCGTCGTCCTCGTCTCGCACCGGCCCGCCTTGGTGCAGGAGGTGGACAAGGTGCTGGTGATGAAGGATGGCGCGGCGGAGCTCTTCGGGCCGCGTGCCGAGGTGCTGAAGCGCCTCGCCGGCCCGCCGCGCCCGGTGCAGCTCGCCTCCGCCGCCGGGGGTGCCACCTGATGCTGGACACGACCGACCGCAGCGTCCCCGCGCCGCGCCCCGCCGTCCTGCCCGAGCGGCCGCCGCCGGTGATCGAGGCCGAGGCGCCGCGCACGCGGGGCGTCATGCTCTTCGGCCTGCTGGTGATGTTCGGCTTCTTCGGCGGCTTCATGGCCTGGGCCGTCTTCGCCCCCCTCTCCGAGGCGGCGATCGCGCCGGGCATGATCAAGGTGGAGGGAACGCGCCGCACCTTGCAGCACCTCGAAGGCGGCATGGTGCGCGAGATCATGGTGCGCGATGGCGACCAGGTGCGCGAGGGCCAGGTGCTGATGCGCCTCGATGACGTGCAGTCGGGCTCGGCCGTGGCCGGGCTCGTCGCGCAGCGGGATGCGCTCATGGCGCAGCAGGCGCGGCTGACGGCCGAGCTGGAGCGCGCGGAGAACATCAATTTCCCGCCGGCGCTGCTCGCCTCGCGCGATCCGCGCGCGGCCGAGGCGGTGGCGGGCCAGCGCGCCCTGTTCCAGGCGCGGCAGGCGAGCCTGTCGAGCCAGCTCAGCGTGCTGACGAACCGGCGCGACCAGGCGCGGGGCACCATCGCCTCGGCCGAGGGGCAGATCGAGGCGGCGCGCCGCCAGCTCACGCTGCTGGTGCAGGAGGAGGCGATGCGCCGGGGCCTGGTGCAGCAGGGCCTGGCCCGCCTGCCCGAACTGCTCGCGCTGCAGCGTCAGCTCGCCGCGACCGAGGGTCTGATCGCCGACCTGACCGGCCAGATCCGCCGCGCCAATGCCGCGGTGGAGGAGGCCGAGAGCCAGACGCGCCAGACGGTGGACCAGCGCCTGCAGGAGGTCGGCACCGAGATGCGCGAGGTGGTGGGCCGCCTCGCCGAGGTGGAGGAGCGGCTGCGCGCCGCGGCCGACATCTCGACGCGGCGCGACATCGTCGCCCCCGAGGACGGCACCATCGTGAATCTCCGCGTCTTCAACCTGGGCGCCGTGCTCCGCCCCGGCGACCCGGCGATGGAGCTGGTCCCCGTGCGGGACCGGCTGATCGCCGAGGTGCAGGTGCAGCCCATGGACATCGACGTGGTCTTCACCGGGCTGCCGGCGGAGATCCGTCTGCCGGCCTTCAAGCAGCGCCTCGTGCCCTTCCTGCATGGCGAGGTGAGCTTCGTGGCACCCGACATCACCATCGATCCGCAGACGCGCGCCAGCCATTACCGCGCGCATATCCGCATCGATGCCGAGCAGCTGGCGCGGCTGCCGGCCGTGTTCCTCACGCCCGGCATGCCGGTGGAGGCGCATATCCAGCTCGGCAGCCGGACCTTCTGGCGCTACATCACGCAGCCCGTGGTGGACAGCTTCCACCGCGCCTTCCAGGAGCCGTAACGCCGCCCCCGGGGGCGCGGTTCAGGGCCGCCGGGCCGCCAGGATGGCCAGCCCGGACAGCAGCAGGCCGAGGGCGAAGACCAGGGCGTGGCTCTCACCGCTCCAGCCGAAGACCGCCGCCAGGGCGAAGGCGGCGCCCGCCTGGGCCAGGGCATAGGCGATGGTGGCCTTGACCCAGAGGCCGCCGGCCGCGCTGCCCGCCGCCTCCCGCGCCCAGGCCAGTGTCACGGCCGAAACGCCGACGCCTGCGAAGCCGCCCAGCGCGGCGGCGAGGATCAGCACGGGCCACCAGGGGAGCAGCGCCAGGGCCAGCGCGGCCACCTGCACAGCGAGCCAGAGCCGCGCCGCCCGCGCGCCGCCCAGCCGGTCGGCCAGGCGGCCGCCGAGCAGCGTGCCGCAGAGCGCGCCGAGCCCGAAGACCAGCCACATCCCGCTGCCCGCGAAGACGCCGAGGCCGAAGCCGCGCGCCGCGAGATCCGCCAGATAGACCATGTGCGGCACCATCCCCGCGCCGGAGAGCGCATAGGCGAGCATGAGCCCCGGCACGCGCGGCACCGGTCCTGGCGCCGCCTGCCCGCCCGGATCGGCCGGGAAGCGCGGCTGCGCGAAGGCCCAGAGCAGCGCGGTGAGGGCGGCCAGGCCGAGCCAGCCGGCACTCGGCCCCCAGGCCAGCAAGGGCGGCAGCAGCGCCGCCCCCAGCGCGATGCCGCCGCCCACCCCGCTGACGACGATGCCTGAGGCGGCACCCCGCCGCTCGGGCGGGACGGCGCGCTGGATGGCGGGGCCGGCCAGCGACATCAGCACCCCGCCGGCGAGGCCCGCGAGCAGCCGCCAGGGCAGCAGCCAGGCCAGCCCACCGGGCAGGGCCGAGGCCAGCAGGGAGACAAGCGCTCCCGCCATGCCGAGGGCGAGCGCCGGGCGCGTGCCGATGCGCCGGCCCAGCGCCTGCGCGCCCATGGCGCCGCCGACATAGCCCGCCAGCGCCGCCGCGCCGAGCAGCCCGGCCTCCGCCCCCGTCACCCAGCCGGCCTTCACCAGAGCGGGAAAAAGCGGCACGAAGGCGAAGCGCGCCAGCCCGATGCCGACGCAGGTGGCCGCGGCGCCGGCCAGCGCGAGGGGCAGGAAGCCCCGGTTCACCCTGCGGCCCCTCGCCAGCGGCTCGGCGAGATCGCCGCGGGGCCGCATCTCCTATTCGGTGCGCGCCTCGGCCCGCGTGGCGCGCAGCGCGCGGCGCAGCTTGGCGATGCCGGTCCGCACATGGCCGGAGGCGCAGAGGCGCTGGCCCTCCTCGGCCAGTTCGCGCGGGGCGGCGCTGACGGGCGTGGGGCTGGCGGCGAGGCGGGCGGCCAGCGCCTCGCAATATTCGGCATTGTCGGTGGTGGTGCGCGACGGCCCCTCATCGGCCCGGGCGGGGCCGGGCGCGGAGCTGAACAGCGGCAGGATCACGGCCAGGGCGGCGAGGCGGCGCATGGGCCATAGATGCGCTGGGCTGCGTCTCAGGGCGATGGGCCGGCCGTGAAGCCTTGGTCATGACCTGCGCATCACTCGGCCGCGGCCTCCAGCCCGGCCCCGGGCAGAAGCAGCGCCACCTTGAGGCCGGGCGGGCTGGCGCCGGGCATGGCATCGCCCAGCATCACCTCGCCCGCATGCAATTGCGCCACCGCCCGCACCAGCGCGAGGCCGAGGCCGGAGCCGGGCAGGTTGCGGGAGGCATCGGCGCGGAAGAAGCGGTCCATCGCGCGCGCCCGGTCCTCGGGCGAGAGGCCGGGGCCGGAATCACTCACCGCGATCTCGATGCCCTGCTCATCCTGCCGGGCGGTGAGGCGCACGACACCGCCCTGGGGCGTGAACTTGATGGCATTGTCCAGCAGGTTCGCGACCGCCTGCAGCAGCAGGTCGCGGTCGCCGAGCAGGGGCAGGTGATCGGGCATCTCGGTCTCGAGCGTCTGCTCGCGCGCCTCGGCCATCGCCTCGTAGAACTCGGCCGCGTCGCGCAGCACCTCGGGCAGGTCGAGCGGCGCGAAGGCGGCGCGGCGGGCGCCGGCCTCGGCCTCGGCGATGCGCAGCAGGGCCTGGAAGATGCGGGTGATGTTGTCGAGGTCGGCGATGCCTTCCTCCACCGCCGCGCGCAGCTCCTCCTCCGTCGCGGCGGTGGCGAGGCTTCCTTCCAGCTTGCCACGGGCGCGGGCGATGGGGGTGCGCAGGTCATGCGCGATGGCATCCGCCACGCCGCGCATGCCGGCCATCAGCGCCGCGATGCGGTCCAGCATCGCGTTCATCGTCGCGCCCAGCCGGTCGAACTCATCGCCTTGCGGGGAGATCGGCACGCGCTGGGAGAAATCCCCCGCCGCGATGCCCTGCGCGGTGGCGACGGCGGGGCGCATGCGGTTCTGCAGCGCGCGGCGGATCACCGCCGCGCCCATGACGGCAAAGAGCAGCACGGCGCCGAGCGACCAGGCGACGCCCTCGGTCAGCAGCAGGCGGAGCTGCACGCGCTCGCTCTCGTCACGGCCCACCAGCAGGCGCAGCCCCGGCAGGTCGCGGCGGTGCACGCGCGCCTCGGCCGTCGCGCCATCATGCAGGATGCGGGTGCGGAACCAGACGCCTTCCTCGCCGATGGCGGTGGGCCAGCTGGTCAGGTTGCCGGCGAGCTTCACACCCTGGGCGTTCACCAGCAGGTAGATGGTCTCGGCCTCGGCATCGAGGGCGAGGCGCTCCTCGATCGCCTCGATCAGGCCCTGGGCGCCGGCGTCGCGGTAGCGTTCCACCAGGGCGGAGGCATCGGTGCGGATGGCGGCGATGGTCTGCCGGTCCAGCGCGCCGGCGGTCGCCCACCAGAGCACCGCCACCAGGAAGGCGGCGGCGACGGAGAAGATGCCGACGAAGAGCAGCGCGAAGCGGAAGCCGGCCGATTGCAGCAGGCGCGGTGCTTGTGCCGTGCGCGGCATTGGACGGTCCCTGGCCGGGACGCTCAGGCCTCGGCCCGGATCATGTAGCCGGCGTTGCGCACCGTGTGGATCAGCGGCTTGTCGAAGCCCTTGTCGAGCTTCTGGCGCAGGCGGCTGACATGCACGTCGATCACGTTGGTCTGCGGGTCGAAATGGTAGTCCCAGACCTTCTCGAGCAGCATGGTGCGCGTCACCACCTGGCCGGCATGGCGCATCAGGTGCTCCAGCAGGCGGAATTCGCGCGGCTGGACGTCGATCTTGCGGCTGCCGCGCATCACGGTGCGGCTCAGCAGGTCGAGTTCGAGATCGGCCACGCGCAGCTTGGTGACCGGCGCCTCGGAGGAGGGGCGGCGGCCCAGCGCCTCGACGCGGGCCAGCAGCTCGGCGAAGGCGAAGGGCTTGACCAGGTAGTCGTCGCCACCGGCCTTGAGGCCCTTCACCCGCTCATCCACGCCCGAGAGGGCGGAGAGGAAGAGCACCGGCGTGCGGTTGCCCTGCTGGCGCAGGGTTTCGACAAGGCGGACGCCGTCCACCCCGCCAGGGAGCATGCGGTCCAGCACCAGCATGTCGAAGGATTCCGAGGCGGCGAGGAACAGGCCATCCCGCCCGTTCGCCGCGTGCTCGACGGTGTGGCCGGCCTCCTGGAGGCCCTTCTTCACGAAACGGGCGACCTCGACATCGTCTTCCACCAGAAGGATGCGCATC
This sequence comes from Roseococcus sp. SDR, assembly GCF_019083995.1. Lineage (GTDB taxonomy): Bacteria > Pseudomonadota > Alphaproteobacteria > Acetobacterales > Acetobacteraceae > Roseococcus. The sequence goes on along the minus strand of NZ_JAHRCU010000006.1, from coordinate 73,369 downwards.
ATCTGTTCTTGTCCTTCGTTCTGGCCCGGGCTTCCTCACCCCGGACCGGGGGGCCGGCGCCCCACCTGCAATGTGACGTCCTGCGTGCGGCCATCGCGCAGCACCGTCAAGCGGACATTCTGCCCGGGCGGCACGGCGGCGACGCTGCGGATCAGCCCCCGCGAGGTTTCGGTGCGCTCGCCATTGATGGCCAGCACCACATCGCCCACGCGCAGCCCGCCGCGGCCGGCGGGGCCGGTGCGTTCCACGCCCGCGATCAGCACGGCGCGGCGGCTGGCGCGCGGGTCTTCCGCGACCAGGTCCTGCACGGAGACGCCGAGCCAGCCGCGCTCGACGCGGCCTTCGCGGCGCAGCGTCTCGATCACCGGGCGCGCGAGGTCCGACGGCGTGGCGAAGCCGATGCCGGCGCTGGCGCCGGAGGGCGAGTAGATGGCCGTGTTGATGCCGATCACCTCGCCCGCCATGTTGAAGAGCGGGCCGCCGGAATTGCCGGGGTTGATGGCGGCGTCGGTCTGGATGAAGTCGTCGAAGGGGCCGGCGCCGATGTCGCGGCCGCGGGCGGAGACGATGCCCGAGGTGACGCTGCCGCCAAGGCCGAAGGGATTGCCGGCGGCCAGCACCCATTGGCCGATGCGCAGGGAGGCGCTGCTGCCGAAGGCCACGGCCACCAGCGGCGTGCGGCTCTCGACACGCAGCAGGGCGAGGTCGGTCAGCTCGTCGCCGCCGATGACGCGGGCGTTCAGCTCCTGCCCGCCCTGCACGCCGACCGTGACGCGCTGCGCCTGGCCGACCACGTGGTTGTTGGTGACGACGAGGCCGGAAGGGTCAATCACGAAGCCCGAGCCCGCACCCTGCACGCGCTCGCGCCGGCCGCGGAAATAGCGCTCGAAGGGCGTGCCGCGGAATTCGGGCGGCGCGGTCACGGTCTGCTCGCCGCTGACGGCGATATTGACCACGGCGGGCAGCACGCGCTCGGCGAGGTCGGCGAAATCGGGCAGGAGGCCGCGTTGCGCCACGGCCGGCCCGCTGCCGCAGCCCGCGAGCGCGGGCGGCAGCAGCAGCGCGCCCAGCACGGCCCGGCGGCGGCTCAGGAAGGGGGTGGACAGCGGCGGCATCGGCGGGTCCGGCGGTTCCTTGGCCAGAGGCCGCCTGCGAATCGGGGCGGGCGGCAAGATGACATGCCGCATCATCTGGCCAGAGCGGCGCCGGATGCAAGCATGCCCCCGGCCTTTCGGGGCCTCAGAGGTCCTTCAGCACGGCCCAGAGGTCGTTCTTCACCTCGAAGCCGATCCCCGGCACGTCCGGCATGGCGACCCGGCTGTCCACCACCGGCACGCCGCTGGCGAAGCCGCCGAAGGGCGCGAAGACCTCCGGGTAGCTTTCATTGCCGCCGAGGCCGAGGCCGGTCGCGATATTCAGCGCGAATTGGTGGCCGCCATGCGGCACGCAGCGGCGGGGGGACCAGCCGTGTTCGCGCAGCATGGTCAGCGTGCGGAGATATTCGACCAGGCCGTAGGAGAGGGCCGGGTCGAATTGCAGGATGTCGCGGTCCGGGCGCAGGCCGCCATGGCGGATCAGGTTGCGCGCATCCAGCATGCTGAACAGGTTCTCGCCGGTGGCGAGCGGCGGCTGGTAATGCTCGGCCAGCGTCGCGTGGGTGGCGTAATCCAGCGGGTCCAGCGGCTCCTCATACCAGCGCAGGCCGAAATTCTGGATGGCGGCGCCGTAGCTCAGCGCCGCATGCAGCCCGAAGCGGCCATTCACATCCACGCAGAGGCGCGAGCCGTCGCCATCCAGCAGCTTCAGCACCGCCTCGATGCGGCTGAGATCGAGCAGCAGGGCCTCGCGCAGCGGCATGCCGGGCGAGCCGCCGATCTTCATCTTCACGACCGAATAGCCCTGGCCCAGGTAGCGCTTCATCTCCTCGACCAGGCCATCCACATCCTTGCCGGGATGGTAGTAGCCGCCCGCCGCATAGACCCAGGCGGTGGCGTCATGCCGGCCGCCATTGAAGCGGTTGGAGAGCAGCTTCCACAGCGGCAGGCCCGCGAGCTTGGCCGCCGCATCCCAGAGCGCCATGTCGAGCACGCCGACGGCCACCGAGCGGTCGCCATGGCCGCCCGGCTTCTCGTTCTTCATCATCGCCGTCCAGGCCGGCGTGGGGTCGAAGCCGCCATCCTCATGGGCGGGGAGTTCGCCGGCCTCTTCCAGGCGGGGGATGAAGCGCTCGGTCAGCAGGCCGGGCTGGGCGTAGCGGCCATTGCTGTTGAAGCCATAGCCGGTGGCCTTGCGGCCATCGCCGGATTCGACGGTGACGGCGACGACGCTCGCCGTCATCTTCGAGAAGTCGATATAGGCATTGGCGATGGCGCTCATGATGGGCACCACGCCCTGGCGGATGGAGGTGATCTTCACGGGTCAGATCGCCTTCTGCGCGCGCAGCGTCGCGATCTCCTCGGCGGAGAAGCCGAATTCCGCCAGCACCTCATCCGTGTGCTGGCCCTGCTCCGGCGTCGGGCGGCGGGCGCATTGCACGCCCTCGATCTGCATGGGCGCGCGCACCGTGTTGATGGTGCCGAGGACCGGATGCTCGACGGCCATCTCCATGCCGAGATGCTGCACCTGGCGGTCGGCGAAGACCTGGTCCATCGAATAGACGGGGCCGCAGGGCACGCCGGCCTCGTTGAAGCGCGTCACCCAGTATTCGCTGGTGTTGGTGCCGATCACGGCCTGGAGCATGGCGTTGGTCTTGGCGCGGTTCTTGGTGCGCAGCTTGTCATTCGCCACGTCCGGGTCCTTCGCCTGCTCCTCGATGCCGAGGACGGCGACGATGCGCTCCCACATGTTCTGGCCGCCGCCGGCGAGATTCACCACGCCATCCGTGGTGGTGAACAGGCCGGTCGGGGTGGTGGTGGGGTGGTCATTGCCGGCCTGCTTCGGCACCTCGCCCTTCATGGTCCAGCGGGTGGCCTGGAAATCCATCATGCCGATCATGGCTTCCAGCAGGCTGACATGGACCCAGCGGCCCTTGCCCGTCACCTCGCGCTCCAGCAGCGCGACCATGATGCCGAGCGCGCAATAAAGGCCGGAGGTGAGGTCCGCCACCGGGATGCCGACGCGCACCGGGCCCTGGCCGGGCAGGCCGGTGACGGACATCAGCCCGCCCATGCCCTGGGCGATCTGGTCGAAGCCGGGGCGCTTGGCATAGGGGCCTGTCTGACCGAAGCCGGAGATGGAGCCCAGCACGATGCGCGGGTTGATCTTCGACAGCGTCTCGTAGTCGAGGCCGAGGCGGTTCTTCACGTCGGGGCGATAGTTTTCCACCACCACATCCGCCTTCTCGACCATGCGGTGGAAGGTGGCGCGGCCCTCGGCGGATTTCAGGTTCAGCGTCATGCCGCGCTTGTTGCGATGGACCAGCTGGAAATCGGGGCCATGGCGCTCGCCGCCCATGCCCTTGCTGGTGTCCACCTCGTCCGTCGCCTCGATCTTGATGACGTTCGCCCCCCAATCGGCCAGCTGCCGCACGCAGGTGGGGCCGGAGCGCACGCGGGTGAGGTCGAGGACGGTGAAGCGGCTGAGCGGCATCATGGCGGGAGGTCTCCGAATTTTGGAGGGCATCTTCCACCGGAGCGGTTTCGCTGCAACCCTCCCCGGGACAGGAACTTGAGGGGGGGAACCGCCATGTCCGATGAACTTCTGATCGAGCGCCGGGACGGCATCGTCTTCGTCACGCTCAACCGCCCGCAGGCGCGCAATGCGCTGACCTTCCCGATGTATGAGGGGCTGGCGAAGCTCGCCACCGAGGCGAACACGGATGACAGCGTGAAGGTCATCGTCATCACTGGCGCCGGCGAGAAAGCCTTCGCGGCGGGCACCGACATCAGCCAGTTCACCAATTTCCGCACGGCCGCGGATGCGCTGGCCTATGAGGAAAAGATCGACCGGATCATGACCGCGCTCGAGACCTGCGTGAAGCCGACCATCGCGGCCATCGCGGGCGCCTGCACGGGCGGGGGCGCGGGCATCGCCTCGGTCTGTGACCTGCGCATCGGCGCGGCCAATGCGCGCTTCGGCTTCCCCATCGCGAAGACGCTGGGGAACTGCCTCTCCATGGCGAATTACGCGCGGCTGGCGACGATGATGGGGCCGACGCGGGTGATGGACCTGGTCTACACCGCGCGGCTGCTGGACGCGCAGGAGATGAAGGCGGTGGGCCTGCTCAGCGAAATCCTGCCGGACCACGCGGCGCTGCAGGCGCGCGCGGCGGAGCTGGCCGAGACGCTGACGCGCCACGCGCCGCTGACCATGCGCGCGACGAAGGAGGCGATGCGCCGCCTGCGCGCGCCGCTGCGCGAGATCCATGGCGATGACCTGGTGGAGATGTGCTTCACCAGCGCCGATTTCGCGGAGGGCGTGTCGAGCTTTCTGGCGAAGCGGCCGGCCCAATGGGCCGGCAAGTGATTTTGCCGCCCTCAGACGCCGGGCGGGCCGCGTCCGCGGCCCTTGGCTTCGCGGCATAAGCCGCGGCGGCCATTTGGCCGCTCGGCCCTGCGGGCCGCTGGGGGGGCGCTCCGAGCGCCCCCTTGATGGTCAGAAGGCGACCTGGTCGCCGCCCTTGAGCTGGAGCATCTCGCGCGCCTCGTCCGGGCTCGCGATTTCCAGGCCCAGGCCCTCGATGATCTGGCGCACCAGGCGCACCTGCTCGGCATTGCTGGTGGCGAGCCGCCCCGGCCCGGCCCAGAGGCTGTCCTCCAACCCCACGCGGACATTGCCGCCCATCGCCGCCGCCATGGCCGCGATCTTGAGCTGGTTGGCACCCGCGCCCAGCACCGACCACTGGTAGTTGTCGCCGAAGAGGCGATCCGCCGTGCGCTTCATGTGCATCACGTCGTCCGGATGCGCGCCGATGCCGCCCTGCAGGCCGAACACCGTCTGGATGAAGAGCGGCGCGCGCACGAGGCCCTGATCGAAGAAATACTTCAGGTTGTAGAGGTGCGAGGTGTCGTAGCACTCGAACTCGAAGCGCGTGTTGTTCCCGGCGCAGGTGGTCAGGATGTACTCGATGTCCTGGAAGGAATTGCGGAAGATGATGTCCTTGTTCGCCAGATAGGCGGGCTCCCAGTCATGCTTGAAGCTCTTGAAGCGGTTGAGCATGCCGAAGAGGCCGAAATTCATCGAACCCAGGTTGAGCGAGGCCACTTCCGGCTTGTGCAGGGCGGCGGGGCGCACGCGCTCCTCGATGGTCATGGTCGGCGCGCCGCCGGTGGTGATGTTCACCACGCAATTGCTCGCCTGCTTGATGATGCCGAGGAAGGGCGCGAAGGCCTCGGGCGACTGGTCGGGGCGACCATCCTCGGGGTTGCGGGCGTGCAGGTGGACGATGGCGGCCCCGGCCTCGGCCGCGCCGATGGCGGCCTCCGCGATCTCGGCCGCGGTGATCGGCAGATGCGGCGACATGCTGGGCGTGTGGATGGCGCCCGTGACGGCGCAGGTGATGATGACGCGGCGCGGCTTGGCCATGATGCGTTTCCCCTTTGGATGTCGGTCGAGTTTGGGCGAAGCGGCCCTAATCGGAAATAGGGCCGGAGCGCAGTTTCTTGGTGGCGCCGCGCTTGGTCTTGCTGTCCATGCGGCGGATCTGCGAGCCGCGCGTGGGCTTGGTCTTGCGGCGCTTGGGCGGTGGCGGCTTGGCGGCCTCGGCCAGGAGTTCGCGCATGCGGGCCAGCGCGTCCTCGCGGTTGCGTTCGCGCGTGCGGTGGGCCTGGGCCGCGATGATGACCACGCCCTCCTTCGTCATGCGCCGCCCGGCCAGCGCTTTCAGCCGGGCGAAGACGCGCTCATCCAGGCCCGCTTCCGCGGCGCGCCAGCGGAGCTGCACGGCCGTCTCCAGCTTGTTGACGTTCTGCCCGCCCGGGCCCGAGGCGCGGAGGAAATCCTCCTCCAGCAGCGCGGGGTCGAGCGGGTCGCCGCTCATTGCCGTTGGATGCCGAGATCGGCGAGGAGGGCGCGGTTCACCTGGGCTTCGGCGAGGAAGCGGGCGCGGAATTCGGCGCCTGTCTGGAAGCTGGGCACGGCGTTCAGGCGTTCGGCGATGGTGCGGAAGCCCTCGCTGGTGACGGCGGTGCGGCAGGCGCGCTCGATGGTCTCGGCAATGGCGTCGGGCAGGTCGCGCGGCGCGAGCAGCCCGCCATAGGTGGTGCCGGCCATGGGGTAGCCGAGCTCGCCGGTGCTGGGCACGTCGGGGAGCGCGGCCATGCGCTGGCTGCCGAGGACGGCCAGCACGGGAAGGCCGGTGGAGGCGGGGATGGAGGCGGCCTCGACAAAGGCCATGATCTGGCCGGCGAGTGCCGCCTGAGACATGGGGCCGGCGCCGGTGAAGGGCACGTTGAGGCCATCCACGCCAGCGGCGCGCAGCAGTTGCGCGATCAGGATGTGCTGCGTGCTGCCCACGCCGGGCGAGCCGAAGACCAGCGCCTCCCGCCCCGTGCGCGCATGGGCGATCATGCCGGCGAAGTCGCGGAAGGGCGCGTTCCGGCCGAGGATGAGCACCTGCGGGTTGTCATAGACCAGGCAGAGATAGCGGAAGCTCTCGGGCGTATAGGTCACGCTCTGCAGGAAGGGCTGCGTGGTGATGGCGTTGTTGGGCGAGATGCCGATGGTGTAGCCATCCGGCCGTGCGCGGGCGAGCTCCGCATTGCCGATGGCGCCGGCCGCGCCGCCGCGATTGACGGCCACCACCTGCTGGCCCAGCGCCTTGGAAAGCTCGGCCTGGAGGGCGCGAGCCATGAGGTCCGTGTTGCCGCCGGGCGGGAAGGGGATGATGAGCTGGATGGCGCGGTTCGGGTAGTCTTGCGCGGTGGCCGGCAGCGCCAGCAAGGCCGCCAGCATGAGGGTGATCCAGCGCATTCGTGCCTCCCGTATGGTTCTTTGCGGAGAGGCTAGCGCAGAAGCGGCGCGCTCGTCATGTCGTCCTTCAGTGCGACGCCGGTGGCGCCCAGCGCGCGGGCGCCGCGCAGCAGCCAATGCACCTTGGCCGCCGCGTCCTGCAGGCTGATGCCCTCGGGGCGGACATTGCTGATGCAATTCCGCTCGGCATCAGTGCGGCCGCGGCGGGGCTGCCAGGTGAGGTAGATGCCCATGCTGTCCTGCGCGGAAAGCCCCGGCCGCTCGCCGATCAGCACCACCACGGCCTCCGCGCCCATCGCCTCGCCGATATCGTCGCCGATGGCCACGCGGGCCTGTTCCACGATCACCACGGGCCAGCCCGCGTTGAGCGCGCGCACCATGGCCGCGGCCTGGCGCTGCACGCCGGAAGCACAGAGGCCGTCCGCCACCACGATCACCGTGCCGCCGGTCCTGGGCAGCGAATCCCGGTCGGTGGCGCGGAGGCGGCGGCCGAGATCGGGGCGCAGCAGGTAGGTCTTGCGGTCCGCGGCCTCGCTGTGCAGCACGGGCACGGGGCCGAGTTCGGCGCGCAGCGCCTCGACGTCGAGCGCGGACCAGACGGCGTCGCGCGCCGCCGCGTGCGCCTCCTGGAAGTCGAGATGCGCGCCGGTCGGCACCGCATTGCCGGAGCGGCCGAGGCCGACGCGGGCCTGGGTGAAGCGGCGGAGATCGGACCACTTGGTGATGCTCATGTCAGGCCGATCAGCGCGGGCGCCATGCTGGCCGGAATCGCCTCGCCAGGGCCGATGCCCATGCGCTCCAGCCAGGCGGCGAATTCGGGCGCGGGCGTCTTGCCGAGGGCCGCGCGGGCATAGAGCCCGTCATGGAAGGAGGTGGATTGATAGGCCAGCATCACATCATCGGCACCCGGCACGCCCATGATGTAGGTGACGCCCGCCACGCCCAGGCTGGTGAGCAGCGTGTCCATGTCGTCCTGGTCGGCTTCGGCGTGGTTGGTGTAGCAAATGTCCACCCCCATCGGCAGGCCGAGCAGCTTGCCGCAGAAATGGTCCTCGAGCCCGGCGCGGATGATCTGCTTGCCGTCGAAGAGATATTCCGGGCCGATGAAGCCGACCACGGAATTCACCAAAAGCGGCGCGAAGGCGCGCGCCACGCCATAGGCCCGCGCCTCGATGGTTTGCTGGTCCACGCCGTGATGCGCCTCGGCACTCAGCGCGCTGCCTTGGCCGGTTTCGAAATACATCACGTCCTCGCCGAGCGTGCCGCGCTTCAGCGACAGCGCCGCATCCTCCGCCTCGCGCAGCAAGGCTTGCGTCACGCCGAAGCTTTCATTCACGCCCTGGGTGCCGCCGATGGACTGGAACACCAGGTCCACCGGCGCGCCGCGCTCCATCGCCAGCAGCGCGGTGGTGACGTGGCACAGGACGCAGCTTTGCGTCGGGATGTCGAAGCGCGTGCGGACCTCGTCCAGCATGGTGAGCAGGCCCAGCACCTGCTCGATATTGTCGGTGGCCGGATTCACGCCGATCACGGCATCGCCCGCGCCCATCAGCAGCCCATCCAGCGTGCTGGCGGCCACGCCGCGCAAATCATCCGTCGGGTGGTTGGGCTGCAGGCGGATGGACAGCGTCCCTGGAAGCCCGATCGTGTTGCGGAAGCGCGTCACCACGCGGCATTTCTGCGCCACCGCGATCAGGTCGCTGATGCGCATGATCTTGGAGACGGCGGCCACCATCTCGGGCGTCAGGCCGCGGCGCAGCGGGGCCAGAGCCTCGGGCTCGGCGGCCAGCAGCCAGTCGCGGAAGCCGCCGACGGTGAGGTGCGAGACGGGCGCGAAGGCGGCGGCGTCGTGGCTGTCCTGGATCAGGCGCGTCACGTCATCCGCCTCGTAGGGGATGACCGTCTCGTTCAGGAAGTGCTTGAGCGGCAGGTCGGCGAGGGCCCGTTGGGCAGCCACGCGCTCGGCCGCGCTGGTGGCGGCGACGCCGGCCAGGGCATCGCCCGAGCGGAAGGGGGTGGCGCGGGCCAGCAGCGTCCTGAGATCCGCGAAGACGTGGGTGGTGCCGGCGATGGCGTGGCGGAAGGGCATGCGCCTTTCCATCACGGGGGATGCGCGGAAATCAAGGGTGCATCTCTTGTCAGACGCGGGATCGCGGCGGAAACTTCCCGCAACGGAGGATGTTCATGGCTCAGCACCAAGTGGAAAGCGCGCCGGATGCGGCGGCCGATTGGCCGGATCGCATCTATGACCTGTTGAAGCAGTACAATGTTCGTCAGGTCGCACTCGTCCCCGATGCGGGGCATTCGCGCCTCATCAAGCGCTGCCTCGCCGACAACACGCTGCGCGTGGTGACGCTGACGACGGAGGAGGAGGGCATCGCCCTCATGCAGGGCGCCTGGCTGGGCGGCGACCGCTCCATCCTGCTCATGCAGTCCTCGGGCGTGGGCAATTGCATCAACATGCTCTCGCTCTCGGGCATTCATCGCACGCCGATGCCGATGATCATCACGATGCGCGGCGATTATGGCGAGTTCAATCCGGCGCAGATCCCGATGGGCCAGGCGACCCAGGCGGTGCTGGAGGCGATGGGCACCATCGTCCATCGCGCCGACGCGGCGGAAGACGTGGCTTCCACCGTGGAAGCCACGCTCAAGCTCGCCTTCAACACGTTCCGGCCGACTGCGACGCTGCTCGGCCAGCGCCTGCTCGGCGCCAAGACCTTCGGGAAGGATTGATCGCCATGGTGGGTGTGGGCGCTTCCGGGAAGATTGATCGCCGGGATCTGGCGCGCGTGCTGCTGGAGGATCGCGGCGGCATGCTGGTGGTGGCGGGGCTGGGTGCCCCCGCCTGGGACATCACGGCGGTGGGCGACGGGCCGCAGAATTTCCCGCTCTGGGGCGGCATGGGGGGTGCGGCCATGATCGGCCTCGGCCTCGCCATCGCGCAGCCGGAGCGGCAGGTGCTGGTGCTGACCGGCGATGGCGAGATGCTGATGGGCGTGGGCAGCCTCGCCACCGTGGCGCACCAGGCGCCGAAGAACCTCGCCATCGTCGTGCAGGACAATGAGCATTACGGCGAGACCGGCATGCAGGAGACGGCGACGCGGCACGGCACGGATCTCGTGAAGATGGCCGAGGGCGCCGGCATCAGGCGCACCATGCTGGTGACGGAGCCGGGTCAGGTGGCGGCGCTGAAGGCCGCGATCCACAAGGGCGAGGGGCCCTTCTTCGCGGTGGTGAAGATCGACCCGGCCAGCAAGCCGCTGGTGCTGCCGCCGCGCGAGGGCGCGATCCTGCAGGCGCGGATGCGCGAGCATCTGATGGGGCCGGCGGCGCATCTCGCTTGAGTGGCGAGGGGCTTTGCCCCTCGCGCTCCCCAGCAGGGAACAGGTTCCCTGCACCCCTATTTGATCGAAGGTGCAGGAAACTGAGTTTCCTGCCGGGGTGAAGGGGCGGAGCCCCTTCGAGAAAGGAAAACAAAATGCCACACGTCGTCCTGCTGCGCTCCCTCCATCCCGACGCCGAAGCGGCGTTGAGGGCCGAGCCCGGCTTCACCGTCGAGACGGTGCATGACACCAGCCGCGAGAATCTGGTGAAGGCGATGGAGCGCGGCGAGGCGATCATCGTCCGCGCCACGCCGATCAACGCGGATTTCCTCAGCTTCTCGCCCAAGCTCGCCATCGTGGCGCGGCATGGCGTGGGCTATGATCAGGTGGACGTGCCGGAGCTGACCAAGCGCGGCATTCCGCTGACCGTCACGGCCGATGCGAATGCGCTGAGCGTCGCCGAGCACGCGATGATGCTGATGCTGACCATCGCACGCCAGGTGCAGACCTATGACGCGAACACCCGCGCCTTCAAATGGAGCAGCGTGGATGCGCCGGTGACGTTTGATCTGGCCGGGATGACGCTGCTGGTGGTGGGCTTCGGCCGCATCGGCGGGCGCGTCGCGCGCTTGGCCGCGGCCTTCGGCATGGATGTGGTGGTGCACGATCCGTACGTCGCCATGAACACGGTGAAGGGCGCCGGCTTCCGCTACGCCAAGACCATGCAGGAAGGCCTGGCGCAGGCGGATTGGGTGACGATGCATTGCCCCTCCAATGCCGAGAATCGCGGCATGGTGAATGCGGAATTCCTCGCCGCCATGAAGCCCGGCGCGCGCTTCGTGAACACCGCCCGCGGCACGCTGGTGCAGGAGCAGGCGCTGGCCGCGGCACTCCGCAGCGGGCATGTGGCGGCGGCGGGCCTGGATGTGTTCTGGGATGAGCCCGTGGTGAAGGACAACCCGCTGCTCGGCGTGCCCAATGTGGTGATGACGCCGCACACGGCGGCGGCCACCGTGCAGGGGATGCGGCGCATGGGGCTTTCCTGCGTCGATTCCATCATCCGCCACTTCAAGGGCGAGATCGATGTGGACATGGTGATCAACAAGGAAGTGCTGCGGAGCAATCGTTGAACCCACTGCCCATCCTGGCCGGGCACGCGGCCTCCTGGCGGACGGCGCCGCTCACGCCCGAGGTGGAGCATGCGGCGCGCCGCGCGCTGATCGACTGGTTCGCGGCCCTGCTGCCTGGCTGCCGCCTGCCGCCCGCCACGCTGATGGCCCGCGCGCTGGCCGATGAGCGGGGTTCGGGCCGCGCCGTCTCCTATGTGGATGGTGCGCGGACAGGGCTGCGCCATGCGGCGCTGATCAACGGCACGGCGAGCCATATCGTCGAGTTCGACGACATCTGGCGCTGGGGCGTCTATCACCCGGGCTGCCCGACGGTGGCGGCCGCACTCGCCGCCGCACAGGCGCGCGGGCGGGACATGGCGGCGCTGCTGCGCGCGCTGGTGGCGGGCTATGAGGTCTCCTGCCGGATCGCGCAGGCGGTGCAGCCTTCGCATTACGATTACTGGCACACCACGGGCACGGTCGGCACCTTCGGCGCGGCGGCGGCCGTCGCCGTGCTGCTGGATTGCGACGCGGATCAGACCGCGCATGCCATCGCGACCGCCGCCACCATGGCGGGTGGCTTGCAGCAGGCCTTTCGCGGCGATGGGATGAGCAAGCCGCTGCATCCCGGTCATGCGGCCGAGGCCGGCGCCCTGGCCGCCATGGCCGCGCGCGAGGGGATGACCGGCGCGCTGGATGTGCTGCACGGCCCGGCCGGCTTCGCGGCGGCGACGAGCGAGGACACGGGGAAGTGGGAGAAGGCGATCGCCGCCATCGGCCAGCCGCTCGCCATCACGCAGATGACGGTGAAGAATCACGGCTGCTGCGGGCATATCTTCGCGGCGCTGGACGCCACGCGCGATCTGCAGCGCGAGCACGGCTTCACCGCCGATGACGTGGCGAGCCTGCATGTCGGCGGCTATGCGGCCACCAAGAATGTCTGTGACCGCCCGCATGCGCAGACGGAGCAGGAGGCGCGCTTCTCCACGCAATTCACCATCGCCAGCATCATGCTTTACGGTGGCGTGCGGCTCGATGCCTTCCAGCCCGCGCGGCTCGCGGACCCCGCGATCCGCGCCGTGATGCCGCGCATCAGCGTCAGCCTGGATGAGGAATGCGAGGCGGCCTTCCCGGGCCGGCGCAGCGCGAAGGTGACGATCAGGCTGCGGGACGGGCGGGAGCTGTATCGCCACCAGCCGACGCGCAAGGGCGATCCGGACGCGCCGCTTTCGGATGTGGAACTGGACGAGAAGTTTCTGGAGCTGACCGGCCCGGTCCTGGGCGCGGCCGAGGCCAAGGCCTTCCTGGCGCAACTGCGCGGCAGCGCGACGCTGCCGGGCGAGCTGGCGCTGAAGTAACCCTTACTGCCGTGCCTGCATCTGCTGGAGCTGGCCGCGCATCGCGGTCAGCAGGGCGGAGACCTGGTTGCCGCCGCGCTGCACCACCGCGCTGTATTCGCTGCGCTGGGTGAGGCGCAGCGAGGTGCCCTCCGCCACCAGATCCACCACGCGGGGCTGGCCGTTCACATCGGCCACGCGCCAGTCGAGATTGACCGTGGGCGTGCCCGGGCGCTCGACGATGGTCGTCACCAGCACGTCCTCCTCGGTGCGCTGCTGGCTGCGGCCCAGCGTGAAGCGCACGCCCTGATACTCGCCCAGGCGGGTGGCCAGGTTGCGGATCAGCGTCTCCTCGAAGAGGCGGAGATATTCCTGCTGCTCGGCCGGGGTGGCGACGCGCCACCAGCGGCCGAGGATGAAGCGGCCCGTGCCCTCCATGTCCACCGCCTGGCGCAGGACATTCGCCACGCGCTCGCGCCGCTGGGCGGGGCTCATCGTGGTGCTGTTCAGCGCCTCCACCAGCGCATTGCCGGTGGTCTGGATGAAGGCCACGGCGCGCGTGGCATCCATCTGCGCGGCGGCCTCGCGCGGCAGGGCGAGGGGCAGGGCGAGCGAGAGGCCGGCCAGGAGGGCGGCGCGGCGGGCCGCGGGAAACGTCATCATCGAGGGATCACTCAGCGGGGGGGTTGGGGCGTGGTCGTGGGCGGCAGCGTCACGCCGATACCCACGCCGAAGCCCGTGCTGCCGGCGGCGTCGGGCGCCACCTGGCCGGTGTTGCTGATCTCGTTCTGTCGCCGCTGGCGATAGGCGCTGCGCAGCGTCGAATAGGGATCGAGAGAGGTGGCATAGAGCGTGTCCAGCGTGTCGAGCACGCCTTCGCGCGCATCCAGGATCGTCATGCCCGCGCGCACCCAGCGCAGCGCCTCGACGATCTCGCCCTGGCCGAACCAGAACCAGGGGCTGGAGACGGCATCCACGCCCGCGCCCGTCAGATCCCGGAAATTGGAAGGGCCGAGGACGGGGATGAAGAGGTAGGGGCCCTCACCCACGCCCCAGGTCGCCAGCGTCTGGCCGAAATCCTCGCCATGGCCGGGGATGCCGAACTGCCAGGCGGCGACATCCACGAGGCCGCCGATGCCGAGGGTGGAGTTGATGAGGAACCGCGCGGCGGTGCGCCCGGCGCGGTCCATCTCGCCCTGCAGGATGTCGTTCATCAGGATGGTGGGGCCGCGCAGGTTGCCCAGGACATTGCGCACGCCCTCACGCACCGGCGGCGGCACGGCGGCGCGATAGACCACGGCGGCCGGGCGCAGCACGGCCGCGTCGATGACGTTGTTCACGTCATACATGCCGCGGTTCAGCGGCTCCAGCGGGTCGTTGTTCGCCTCGTATTCGGCCAGGGCCTCGGGATCGGAGGCGTCGGGGCGGGTCGCGCAACCCGAAAGCCCGATCACGATCAGGGCAGTAGCCAGGAGAGGGCCGAAGCGCATGGGTGGAACCGGACCTTTCACGTCGGGGCCAAGCGGGCGACGGCGCATGCCGCAGCGCAAGATAGCCGCCCCTGTGAAGCACAACCTACCCGCTTCGGGCAAGTTCCTGGCGTGTCACGAAAAGTCACCAGGGGTGCGGCGAGACCCTTGCGAAAACCGCCGGGCGACGCCAAACCCTGCCCCATGGACACCGCCCCGAACAACACGCTGGAACGCTGGCTGACCGGCCCGCGCGTCGGTACGCTCCCTTCACCGAGCAGCATGCCGGCGCCGAAGCTCTCTTTCGAGTTCTTCCCACCGAAGAACGAGAAGCTGGAGGCGGACCTCTGGACCTGCATCCGCCGGCTGGAGCCGCTGGGCCCGCGCTTCGTCTCCGTCACCTATGGCGCGGGCGGCTCCACCCGGGCCCGCACGCATGACACGGTGGCCCGCCTGGTGCGCGAGACGAGCCTCACGCCCGCCGCCCACCTGACCTGCGTGGGTGCCACGCGTGAGGAGGTGGACGAGGTGGCCCGGGCCTATTGGGAGGCCGGGGTGCGCCACATCGTGGCCCTGCGCGGCGACCCGCCGGCTGGGGCCAGCCAGTACACGCCGCATCCGGGCGGCTATGCCCAGGCGGAGGATCTGGTGCGCGGCCTCCGGAAGATCGCCGATTTCGACATCAGCGTGGGCGCCTATCCCGAGGTGCACCCGGCCGCGCTCTCGGCCGATGCGGACCTCGATTTCTTCAAGCGCAAGATGGATGCGGGCGCCAACCGCGCCATCACGCAGTATTTCTTCGACACCGACGTCTATCTGCGCTTCCTGGACCGCTGCCACGCGGCGGGGATCACGCTGCCCATCGTGCCCGGCATCATGCCGGTGACGAATTTCGCCAGCGTGAAGCGCTTCTCGGCCATGTGCGGCGCCTCGGTGCCGGCCTGGCTGGAAAAGCTCTTCGAGGGGCTGGACGAGGATGAGGGCACGCGGCGCATGGTGGCCGCGACGGTGGCGGCCGAGCAGGTGCGGATCCTGCAGGCCAATGGCGTGGACGAGTTCCACTTCTACACGCTGAACCGGCCGGACCTGACCTACGCCATCGCGCATATCCTGGGCGCGCGGCCGGTCGCCGCGGCCTGATCCGTCCGGCCCGCGGCATTCTGTGTGCCGCGGGGGTGACGGGGCCGGCTCAGAACTTCAGGCCGGCCAGCCAGAAGACGAACATCAGGAAGCTCAGGCAGGCGATGCCCGTGCCCCAGTAGGAGAGCGCCGATTGCGGCTCATCCTGGTTGCGGTTGCGGCGGGGGGCGACGTAGCTCTGGGACATGATCGAACTCCTGTTTCGTTCGGTTCGTGTCCAGTTCTTTGCAGCCGCCGTGCCAGCCGATGATCAGCCCCGGGCAGCGGCGATCAGCCCCTTCATGCGGGCGATGGCAGCCGGCAGACCCTCGAACACCGACGCCGAAATCAGGAAATGGCCGATCGAGACCTCGCTGATTTCAGGGATGGCGGCGATGGGCGTGATGGTCTCATAGCTCAGGCCATGCCCGGCATGGCATTGAAGATTCAGGGTTTTGGCGTAACGCGCGGCCTCGGCCAGCTTCGCCGCCAGCGCTGCGCGCGCCGCGGCCGGGGCATCGGCATAGGTGCCGGTGTGCAGCTCGATCGCCTGGGCGCCCAGCTCGGCGATCCTTGCAATTTGCAATGCATCGGGTTCGACAAAAAGCGAGACCTCGATGCCGAGGCCGGCCAGGCGCCGTATCGCCTCGGCCAGGAAGGGGCCGGCGCGCAGCACATCGAGCCCGCCCTCGGTGGTGAGTTCGGCGCGCTTCTCGGGGACGATGCAGACGGCGGGCGGGCGCAGGCGCTCGGCCAGGGCCACCATCTCCTCCGTCGCGGCCATTTCGAAGTTCAGGCGGGTCTCGACCTCGGTCGCCACGCGCTCCAGGTCCCGGTCGCGGATGTGGCGGCGATCCTCGCGCAGATGCATGGTCACGCCATCGGCGCCGGCGGCCATGGCCACGCGCGCCGCCTCGACCGGGCAGGGGAAGTGGCCGCCGCGGGCGTTCCGCAGCGTCGCCACATGGTCCACGTTCACGGAGAGGCGCATCAGTGGCGGTTCCTTCGATGATCGGCGAGTTGGGCGGCGAGGCGGATCGCCGCGATCAGGCTGTCCGCGCTGGCCACGCCCTGCCCCGCGATGTCGAGCGCGGTGCCGTGGTCGGGGCTGGTGCGGATGATGGAGAGGCCGAGGGTGACGTTCACGCCGCCCGCCATGTCCAGCGTCTTGATCGGGATGAGGGCCTGGTCGTGGTAGAGGCAGATGGCGGCATCGTAGCGCGGCCGGGCCTGGGCCGTGAACATCGTGTCCGGCGGCCAGGGGCCGGTGGCGGCGATGCCTTGTGCCTTCAGTTGGGCCACGGCGGGCGCCACGATCGCGTCATCCTCATGGCCGAGCGTGCCGGCCTCCCCCGCATGGGGGTTCAGGCCGGCGATGGCGAGGCGGGGTGCCGCGATGCCGAAATCCCGCCGCAGCGCGTCATGCGTGATGCGCGCGTGTTCGACGATGAGTTCGGGCGTGAGGCGTGCGATGGCGTGGGCCAGCGGCTCATGCACCGTGACGGGCACCACGCGCAGTTCCGGGCAGGCCAGCATCATCACGGGCGGCACGCCGGTGCCCGCCAGCTCGCCCAGGAATTCGGTGTGGCCCGGATGGGCGAATCCCGCGGCGGTGAGGACGGATTTCTGGATCGGGTTGGTGACGATGCCCTCCACCGCGCCGGACTGTGCCAGTGCCACCGCCTCGCGGATCGCGGCGATGACGGCGGGCGCGGTGGCGGTGCCGGGCCGGCCGGGCGTGGCCGGCACGGGCAGCGGGCGGTGCAGGACCGGCAGGGCGTCGGCGAAGCGCGCCTCGCCCGCATCTGTGATGCGCTGGACGGGGGCACCCGTGATGCGATCGGCGTCGTCGATCAGCAGGAAGGCGGGGCCGGTGGCGCGCAGCGCGTGCCAGGCCTTCACGGCGATCTCGGCGCCGATGCCGGCGGGTTCGCCCATGGTGAGTGCGAGCATGGCGACGCTGTAGCAGAGGGCCGCGCTGGGCACGAGGGGCGCGGCTGCCGCATGATGGGCTTGCGGCGGCGCAAGGCCGCGAATCAGCGCAGGGGATAGAAGGGCGCGTGCTCGCCAATTGCCTTCATGATCTGGCCGCGCTCGGTCCGGCCGGGCTTCCCGCGCTGATGGGCGCGCTCTTCCTCGCGGGGCTCGCGGGGGGGCTCGCGCATTGCGCGGTGATGTGCGGGCCCTTCGTGCTGGCCCAGGCGGCGGCGACGGCGGATCAGAGCCTCGGCGGCGGCATGCTGCGGCGGCTCGGGGGCGCGGCGCTGGTGCCCTATCACCTGGGGCGCGCGCTTGGCTACGCGGCTCTGGGCGCGGTGGCGGGCGGCGCGGGGGCGCTGCTGGCGCAGGCGAGCGGGCTGCGCTGGCTGGCGGCCATCCTGCTGGGGCTGGCGGCGCTGCTCATGCTGGCCCAGGCCTCCACGCGCCTCGCGGCATGGCTGCCCAAGCTGCCCGCGCCGCGCCTGCCGCGCGCGCTGGAGGCGCAGCTGGGCGGGCTGCTGGCGGCGCCCACCGGCTGGCGCGGCGTGCGGCTCGGCCTGCTGCTCTCGGCGCTGCCCTGCGGGCTGCTCTATGCGGCGCTGGCGGCGGCGGCGGGCTCGGGCAGCGCGCTCGCGGGCGGGCTCGCCATGCTGGCCTTCGTGCTCGGCACCGTGCCGGCGCTGGCGGGCGTGGCCCTGCTCGGCCGCTTCTTCGGGCATGCCATCGGGCCGCGCTGGCGCGCGCTGGGCGGGGTGCTCTTCCTGCTGAATGCGGCCGTGCTGATGGGCCTCGCGGTGCAGATGATCGCCTGAGGCCGCTTCACGCTTGCTTCACCATCCGCGTGGCAAGGTCCCGCTGGGGCCGGCCAGGCGCGGCCTGAAGCAGGAGGCTTGGGACAGGATGTCGCGCATCGCGGTCACGGGCTCGCTGCCCGGCTCGATCAACGAGAACACGCCCCTCTGGGACTGGATCGGTCATCTGCGCATCAGCATCGACCCCGCGCTGATCCGCTTCGTCGAGGTCTCCGGCTTCGGCGCGAACTTCTTCGATGTGTCGCTGAACCGCAGCACCGGCGTCCTCACCATCACGCCACTGGCACGCGCCGATCATGAATGGTTCGTGACCAACAACATCTCGGCGAACATCACCTTCGCGCTGCGCTTCTTCATGATGGATGGCAGCATCCTGGAGAGCAGCGGCAGCTACGCCGTCACGGTCCTCAACCTGGACGATACGCCGCCGCAGGGGCTGCGCTTCCTGACCGGCGGCACGGTCGCGGCGGGGGCGGCGGGGGCCACCATCGGGCGCCTCCAGGTCACCGATCCCGATACGAGCACGGGCTTCACCTTCACCATCCGCGAGGATGACGACTGGCTCTTCATGGTGGTGGGGGACACGCTGCGCCTGCGCCCCGGCCTTTCCATTCCGCTGGCCGACGGGCCGCAGCGCGAGCTGGTGATCACCGTCTCGGACGGGACCCAGTCCGCCGCCCTCACCCTCTCGATCGGCGTCACAGCGCTCGGCATCAACAATGGCGGCACGGTGGACCTGCTGGAGAGCCATGAATCGGCCAATGGCTTCCGCTGGGCCGCGCCGGGCAACCTCTTCTCCATGCGGATGAGCCATGAGATCGCCTCGATCCGAGACTTCGGCTCCATCATCCACCTGCAGATGCGCGACGGCAGCGGCGTGACGGTGGAGCAGCCCGCGGTGATCGACCTGATGGATGGCTACATCACCTTCTCCGGCGACGGGCTGCCCGGCCGGGTCTGGGCCATCTACGAGACGGTGCTGAACCGCGACCCGCGGCATGGCGAGATGGCGGCCGCCGTGGCGCGGCTCGCGGCCGGCGGGACCACCCAGGCCCTGGTGAGCGACCTGCTGGGCAGCGCGGAATTCGCGAGCCGCTTCGGCGCGCGCAGCAATACCGGCTTCGCCGAGCTGATGTACACCAACAGCGTCGGCTGGACGGATGCCGGCGGCATCAGCTTCCACGCCGGGCGCCTCGACCAGGGCCGCAGCCGCGTGGATCTGGTGGAGGATTTCGTGAAATGGCGCGTCGAATCGCTCGATCATGCCCGGCAGCGCGCGGAGAATGGCGGCATCTTCGTGCCGCGCGACTGGGTGGACCGCCTGGATGAGCTGACCGACCGTCAGCTCGACGCCATGGCCATCGGAAACTGGTGGGCGAACCAGATCCTCGCGGGCGACACCCGCATGCGCGACATGCCGGACGTGTTCAACCAGGTGATGGGCCCGCAGCCGCAACTCACGCTCTTCGGCAGCCAGCTCGAGCGCCTCTTCATGACGACCAGCGCCGCACCGGCCGCCTCGCGCTGGGCCGAGGCGCTGGGGGAGGAGCTGCTGAAGCGCGGCATGTCGCCCGCCGACTATCTGAGCGACTTCGTGCGTGGCCTCAATCTTGAGGAGACGCAGGCGCATATGCTCCCGCAGGGAATCGCCTTCCAGGCGGGCTGGTAGCGTTCGTCAGCGCGCCACGAGGTCCTTGTAGGCGTGCCAGGTGGCGTGGCCGATCAGCGGCAGTGCGATCACGAGGCCCAGGAAGAAGGGCACCAGCGCCAGGCCGGTGAAGACCACGATCAACCCGGCCCAGAGCGCCATGGCGCGCCAGTTCTCCATCACCGCCTGGATCGAGACCGTCACCGCCTCCAGGAAGCTGCAATCCGGCCGGTCGAGCAGCATGGGGACCGAGACGGCGGCGACCGAGAAGGTGACCGAGGCCAGGATGAAACCGAGGCCGGTGCCGATCACCAGGAAGGGAAACAGATCATCGCTGCGCAGCAGGGCGATGGGCAGCTCGGCGAGGGATGGCGCGAAGTTGATGCCGAAGAAGAGCGCGAAGAGCAGGCCCGCCACGCGCACCCAGAACAGGTGCAGCACCAGCAGCAGCACGCCGATCATGGCGATCTGCGTCGGGTTGCGGCGGAAACCGGCCATGGCCTCGGCCAGCGTGGTGCTCTCGCCGAGGGCGCGGCGACGGCTCGTCTCATAGAGGCCGGTGGCCAGCAGCGGGGCGAGGATGAAGAAGCCGGCCGTGGCGGGCAGGATGGCCCAGGCGGTGCCGACCTCGAACATGAGCCAGGCGAAGATCCAGCCGGCGAGAGCCAGCACCGCGCCATAGGAAAGGCTGACGGCCTTGTTCGCCATCATGTCCTGCCAGCCCAGCGTCAGCCAGGTCCAGGGGCGGTCGGTGCTGACATGGCGGATGCGACTCCGCCCGAAACCGGTGCCTTCGCCGATCGTTTCGGTGTTCATGCGTGACCTCCCGCGTTTTGCGCCGACCATAGCACCGCCCGATGCGGCCCGCGCAACTGAGCACCGCATTCCGCGCAACGCGCATTGATCCTGATCAAGGACGTTGCCCCCTTGGGATGCTTCCGTCCCGGCGTGGATAGGCAAGGCGCGCCGTTGCGCGCGCAAAAGGAAGGACAAGAACCGATGGCCCTGGCAGGTGCCGCCCCATCAGGCGCAATGGCTGTGCGCAGCCCTCCGGACTATGTCGAGGCGCCGATCCGCGCCTTTGCCATCGCCACCATGTTCTGGGGCGTGGTGGGCTTCCTGGTGGGCGTGGTCATCGCCTCCCAGCTCGCCTTTCCCCTGCTGAACCTGGACCTGGAATGGACCAGCTTCGGCCGGCTGCGCCCGGTGCATACCAGTGCCGTCATCTTCGCCTTCGGCGGCAACGCGCTGATCGGCACCAGCCTCTACATCGTGCAGCGCACCTGTCGCGCGCGGCTCTTCGGCGGCGAGGAGATGGGCTGGTTCATCTTCTGGGGCTACCAGTTCTTCATCGTCACGGCGGCGCTGGGCTACGTGCTGGGCGTCACGCAGGGCAAGGAATACGCGGAGCCCGAATGGTTCTCCGACCTGTTCCTGACGGTGCTCTGGGTGATCTACCTGGTGGCCTTCGGCGGCACGCTGGTGCGGCGCGAGGAGCCGCACATCTATGTCGCCAACTGGTTCCTGCTCGCCTTCATCATCACGGTGGCGGTGCTGCATATCGGCAACAACATCTCGCTGCCGCTGGCCTGGGGCAGCACCTTCTCCTACGCGGCACCCGCGGGCGTGCAGGGGGCGATGATCCAGTGGTGGTACGGCCACAACGCGGTGGGCTTCTTCCTGACCGCGGGCTTCCTGGGGATGATGTACTACTTCATCCCCAAGCAGGCGGACCGGCCGGTCTATTCCTACCGCCTCTCCATCGTGCATTTCTGGTCCATCATCTTCCTCTACATCTGGGCCGGCCCGCACCACCTGCACTACACCGCGCTGCCCGACTGGGCGCAGACGCTCGGCATGGTGTTCTCGGTGATGCTGTGGATGCCGAGCTGGGGCGGGATGATCAACGGAATCATGACGCTGAGCGGCGCCTGGGACAAGCTGCGCACCGACCCCGGCCTGCGCTTCTCGGTCACCGCCGTCGCCTTCTACGGCATGTCCACCTTCGAAGGCCCCGTCATGTCCATCAAGGCGGTGAACAGCCTGTCGCACTACACCGACTGGACGATCGGCCACGTGCATTCCGGCGCGCTCGGCTGGAACGGCTTCATCACCTTCGGCGCGCTCTACTGGCTGGTGCCGGTGCTGTGGCGCAAGCGCGCCATGTTCAGCGCGCGGCTGATCGAGTGGCACTTCTGGTTGGCGACGCTCGGCATCGTTCTCTACATCACGGCGATGTGGGTCTCGGGCATCATGCAGGGCCTCATGTGGCGCGCCTATGACGAGCTGGGCTTCCTGCAATACAGCTTCGTCGAGACCGTGGCGGCGATGCACCCCTACTACGTCATCCGCATGCTGGGCGGCCTGCTCTACCTGACCGGCGCGCTGCTGATGGCGTGGAACATGTTCAAGACCATCACGAGCGAAGAGCTGCGTGCGCCCGCCCCGGCGAGCGTGCCGGCCGGCGCCGTGGCCGCTGAGTGAAGGAGGCTCCCATGCTCAAGAAATTCTCCCATGGCATGATCGAGCGGAACGTCATCCTGCTCGGCGTGCTCACCCTGATCACCATTTCCATCGGCGGTCTCGCGCAGGTGGTGCCGCTCTTCACGGTGGAGAGCACGATCGAGCGCGTGCAGGGGGTGCGCCCCTACACGCCGCTCGAGCTGATGGGCCGCAACATCTATGTGCGCGAGGGCTGCTACGCCTGCCACAGCCAGATGGTGCGCCCCTTCCGCGACGAGGCGGAGCGCTACGGCCATTTCAGCCTCGCGGCCGAGAGCATGTATGACCGCCCCTTCCAGTGGGGCAGCAAGCGCACCGGCCCGGACCTGGCGCGCGTCGGCGGCAAGTATTCGGATGACTGGCAGGCGCAGCACCTGCGTGACCCGCGCTCGCTGGTGCCCGAGAGCATCATGCCGCCCTACAGCTTCCTCGACCGTCCGCTCGACTACCGGAACATCCAGTCGCACCTGCGCACGCAGCGGGCGCTGGGCGTGCCCTACAGCGAGGAGATGATCGCCAATGCGCGCTCGGACCTCGAGACGCAGGCGCGGCCGGATGCGGATGCGGCGGGCTTCTCGGGCCGCTACGCCCGGGCACGCCAGGGTGCCTTCGACGGCAACCCCGCCGTGATCACGGAGATGGATGCGCTGGTCGCCTATATGCAGATGCTGGGCACGCTGGTGCAGTTCCGCGACGTGACGCCCGAACAGCTGCGGCAGCAATGAGGAGGATGCGCGATGCATGAGTGGCAATCCCTCTTCAACTCGCTCTGGGTCGCCTGGTTCTTCCTGCTCTTCGGCGGGATCCTGATCTGGACGCTGCGCCCCTCCAAGCGGGCGGAATGGCAACAACGCGGAAGCATGATCTTCCAGGATGACGAAAGCAGGAGGCGCTGAGACATGCCCACCAAGATCGAAAAGGACAGCGTCTCCGGCCAGATGACCACGGGCCATGAGTGGGATGGGCTGAAGGAGCTGAACACGCCGCTGCCCAAGTGGTGGCTGTACACCTTCTATGCCTGCATCGCCTTCTCGCTGGTCTGGGTGGTGCTCTATCCCGCGCTGCCGATCAGCGGCGCGACCGGGCTGCTCGGCTGGACGGCGCGCGGCGCCTTGCCGGCCCAGCAGGCGGCGGAACGCGCGCGGATCGAACCGATGATGGCGCGGCTGCGCGCGGCGACGCCCGAGCAGATCGCGGCCGATCCGGAGCTGCGCGCCTTCGCCCTGGCCGGCGGGCGCGTCGCCTTCGCCAATAATTGCGCGGGCTGCCATGGCGCGGGCGGGCAGGGGGCGGCGGGCGGCTTCCCGAGCCTCGCCGATGATGACTGGATCTATGGCGGCAGCTTCGACGCCATCCAGCACACCATCCGGCACGGCGTGCGCGCGAATGAGAGCGATGACCAGCGCGGCGTGGCCATGCCGGCCTTCCAGGCGACCGGCATGCTCAATGCGGCGCAGGTGAGCGACACGGCGGAATTCGTGCTGAGCCTGACCGGCCGCAGCACCGATCCTGCCGCCGTGACGCGCGGCGAGGCGCTCTACGCCGAGAACTGCGCGAGCTGCCATGGCGATCGCGGCGAGGGCAATCGCGACCTCGGCGCGCCCAGGCTGAATGACCGCATCTGGCTCTATGGCGGCGAGAAGGCGGACATCATGCGCAGCATCGCCAATAGCCGCGCGGGCGTGATGCCCTCCTGGCAGGGCCGCCTCGACCCCGCCACCATCAACATGCTCACCGTCTATGTGCATGCGCTGGGCGGGGGGGAGTAAGGTTCCGCCATGTCCGTGATCCCGCCGCGCGCGCCGCAGCCCGAGGAGGCCTCGCTCTACGCCTCCCACCAGAAGGTCTATCCGCGCGCGGTGCAGGGCGCAGTGCGGCGGGTGAAATGGGCCGTGCTCATCCTGCTGCTGGGGCTCTACTACATCGTGCCCTGGCTGCGCTGGGATCGCGGGCCGAATGCGCCGAACCAGGCGGTGCTGGCGGATATGGCCAATGCCCGTCTCTTCTTCTTCTGGTTCGAGCTCTGGCCGCAGGAGATCTACTTCCTGACGGGGATCCTGGTGCTCGGTGCCATCGGCCTCTTCGCCGTGACGTCGCTGTTCGGCCGCATCTGGTGCGGCTTCACCTGCCCGCAGACGGTCTGGACCGATCTCTTCCTATGGATCGAGCGCAAGATCGAGGGTGACCGCAACGCCCGCATCAAGCTGGACCAGGGGCCGCGCAATGGCGCCTGGTGGCGGGCGAAGCTCTTCAAGCACGCGGCCTGGTTCGCCATCGCGATGGCCACGGGCGGCGCCTGGATCATGTATTTCAACGATGCGCCGACCGTCACCTGGGCGATGCTGACGGGCCAGGCAAGCCTCTCGGTCTATGGGTTCTTCGCGCTCTTCACGGCGACGACCTATGTGCTGGCGGGCGCGGCGCGGGAGCAGGTCTGCACCTATATGTGCCCCTGGCCGCGCTTCCAGGGCGCGATGCTGGACGAGAACAGCCTGGTCGTGACCTATCGCGACTGGCGGGGTGAGCCGCGTGGCAAGCCGAACGACCCGACCGCGGGCGATTGCGTGGATTGCAAGGCCTGCGTGCATGTCTGCCCCACGGGGATCGACATCCGCGACGGGCAGCAGCTGGAATGCATCGGCTGCGGGCTTTGCGTGGATGCCTGCGACGACGTGATGAAGAAGCTGGACCGCCCCACCGGGCTGATCGCCTTCGAGACCCTGAAGAACCTCGCCGCCAGCCAGGCCGCGACCAAGGGCATGGCGCCGGGGGCGGAGCGGCTGGCGCGCGGCATGGCGGTGCGCACGCGGCAGAAGGTCGTCCGCCCGCGCACGCTGGTCTATGCCGGCGTTCTCACCGCCGTGATCGTCGTGATGCTGGGCGCCTGGCTGATGCGCGAGACGCTGACGCTGACCGTGCTGCGTGACCGCGCGCCGCTCTATGTGCAGCTCTCCGACGGCGGGTTGCGCAACGGATACACGCTGAAGCTCGCGAACAAGCTGCGCGGCGAGCTCTCGCTGCCGATGGTGCTGGAAGGCCCGGCCGGCCTGCGCCTCACCGTGCAGGATGCCGCGCTGGATGCCGAAGGGCGCCCGCTGCTGACGACACGCGATGACGGCATCACGCAGTGGCGCGCCTTCGTGACCGCGCCCGAGGGGCTCCGGCTGCGCGGCAGCACACCCATCACCTTCCGTCTGCTCGATGCGCAGGGCCGCACAATCCTGCGCCATTCCACCGTCTTCTTGGGACCCGACCGATGAGAGACATCCAAGCGCATGACCCGAACCGCGGCCGCTGGATCCCCTGGGTCTTCGTCGGCGGCATGGCGGTGGTGGTGGCGGTGAACGCGGTGCTGATCACCCAGGCGATCGGCACCTTCACCGGCGTGACCGTGGGGCAGTCCTATGATCGCGGCCGCACCTACAATCATGTGCTGGCCGAGGCCGCGCGCCAGGATGCGCTGGGCTGGACGCTGAACACGCGGCTGGAAGGCGGCCGGCTGACGGTGAACGCGCGGGAGAACAGCGGCGCGTCGGTGCGCGGCGTGCTGGAGGGCCACATGCTGCGCCCGCTGGATGGCGAGCGCGTGGCCCTGCCGGACACCGCCGGGACGGGCCGCTTCACCATCGAGCTGCCGGAGTTGCGCGCCGGCCTCTGGGAGTTCCGCGGCCTGCTGGTCTCCGAGCAGGGTGCGCGGCACGACATCCGGCAGCGCTTCACGCTTCCATGAGCCATATCGGCCGCCCTGTCTGCGCGCATTGCGGCGCGCCGAGCGCCACCCGCTTCTGCTGCACGGGCTGCGAGGGCGCGCATGCGCTGGTGCAGGGGCTCGGCCTCGATGCCTTCTACCGCCGGCGCGAGGGGGCGGAGGGCATGCTCAAGCCGGAGGGGCCGCCGAGTGCCGATTTCACCGGCCTCGCGCAGCTCAACCGCGATGGCACGCACACGCTGGAGCTGATGGTGGCGGGGCTGACCTGCGGCGCCTGCATCTGGCTGGTGGAGCAGGCGCTGGCCGCCGAGCCCGACGTGACGCGGGCGCGGGCCAATCTCTCGACGCGGCGCCTCTCCGTGACCTGGCGGGGCGAGGCCTCGCGCGGGAATGATCTGGCGGCGGTGGTCGCGCGGCTGGGGTTCCGGGTGGCGCCCTTCTCGCCCGCCTGCCTGCGCGCGAGCGAGGATGCGGAGGGGCGCGAACTGACGCGCGCGCTCGGCATCGCCAGCTTCGGCGCGATGAATGTCATGCTCGTCTCCGTCGCCGTCTGGGCGGGCAGCGACATGGGGCCCGACACGCGCCACATGATGCATTGGCTGGCGGCGCTGATCGGCATGCCGACGGTGGCCTATGCGGGCATGCCGCTGTTCCGCTCGGCCTGGCGTGGGCT
Source organism: Roseococcus sp. SDR (assembly GCF_019083995.1). GTDB lineage: Bacteria > Pseudomonadota > Alphaproteobacteria > Acetobacterales > Acetobacteraceae > Roseococcus. The sequence goes on along the minus strand of NZ_JAHRCU010000006.1, from coordinate 46,776 downwards.
GCGCGCGGGGCGGCTGAACATGGATTGCGCCGTTTCGCTCGGCATCCTCGCCACCACGGCGATGTCGCTGAGCGAGACGATGCGCAATGGCGACTTCACCTGGTTCGATGGCGCGACGGCGCTGCTGGCGCTGATGCTGGCGGGGCGCGTGCTCGACCGCGCGGCGCGGCGGCGGGCGCGGCAGAGTGCGGCCGAATTGCTGGCCTTGCAGGAAGGCAGCGTCACCGTGCTGGGCGAGGCGCATCCGGTCCCGATGGAGCGCGTGCCGGTGGGGGCGCGCATCCTGGTGGCGAGCGGCGAGCGGTTGCGCCTGGATGCGGTGCTGGAGGATGAGACGGCGCTGCTCGACACCGCCGCCACCACGGGCGAGAGCCTGCCGCGATCCTTCGCGCGCGGTGAGGCGCTGGCGGCGGGCGGCGTGAACATGGGCGCCCCCTTCACGGCGCGCGTCACGGCCGCGGCGCGCGATGGCTCGCTGGCCGCCATGGCCCGCATGCTGGAGCGGGCGGAGCAGGCGCGCGGGCGCTACACCTCGCTCGCCGATCGCGCGGCGCGGATCTATGTGCCCGTCGCGCATGTGGTCGCATTCTGCACCTTCCTGGGCTGGTGGCTGCTGGCTGGCGTGACGTGGCAGGCGGCGCTGGTGCCGGCGGTGGCGGCGCTGATCATCACCTGCCCCTGCGGCCTGGCGATCGCCGTGCCGGCGGTGCAGGTCGTGGCCTCCGGCGCGCTGTTCCGGCGCGGGGTGCTGCTCTCCTCGCCGACCGGGCTGGAGCGGCTGGCGAGTGCCGATCATGTGGTGCTGGACAAGACCGGCACGTTGACGGAAGGCCGCCCGCGCCTGCTGCCCGGTGCTTGGAATGACGAGGATCTGCGGGTTGCCGCGAGCCTGGCCGCCACCAGCCGTCACCCCTTGGCGCGCGCGCTGACGCGGGCCTGCCCAGAGGTGGCGCCGGATGCGGGCGTGGTGGAGGTGCCGGGCGCGGGATTGGTGCGGGGCGAGACGCGGCTGGGTTCGGCCGCCTTCCTGGGCTTGGCCGAGGATGCCGGCATGGCGCTGCACCTGACGCGGCCGGGCCATGCGCCGGTCACCTTCCGCTTCGAGGATTCGCTGCGGGCCGATGCGGCCGCCGCCGTGCAGGCCTTCCAGCGCGCGGGGCTCGGCGTGGAGCTGCTCTCGGGCGATGCGCCCGAGGTGGTGGAGCGGCTGGCGCGGGAGGCGGGGATCAGCGTCTTCACCGCGCGCGCGACGCCCGAGGCCAAGGCGGCGCGGATCGCCGCGCTCACCGCGCAGGGCCGCCGGGTGCTGATGGTGGGCGACGGCATCAATGACGCGGCGGCGCTGGCGGCGGCGCATGTCTCGGCCGCACCCGCCGAGGGCACGGACCTCGCCCAGGCGGCGAGCGACTTCGTGCTGATGGGCGGCGGGCTGCTGCCGCTGGCCGAGGCGGTGGAGCGCGCGCGCCGGGCGCAGCTTGCGGCACGTCAAAACATCGCGCTGGCTTTCGGCTACAACATCATCGCGGTGCCGGTGGCGGTGGCGGGCTTCGCCACGCCGCTCATCGCGGCCCTGGTGATGGCGACCTCCTCGCTCGCCGTCATCGGCAACGCATTGCGGGTGGGACGATAGATGGACACGCTCGTTTGGCTGATTCCGCTGGCGCTGCTGCTGGGCGGCCTCGCCCTCATCGCCTTCATCTGGGCGATGCGCTCCGGCCAATACGAGGATCTGGACGGCGCGGCCGCCCGCATCCTCTTCGATGACGACCTCAAGAAAGGAGGCTGACCCCATGCCGATCTCTTCCGGCTTTTTCATCGCCCTGTATCTGGTCTTTGCGCTGGTCGGCCTGTTCGGCGCGGCGCGGGCGGATGGGTATCTCTATATCTTCTCGCTGCTGCTGATGGCCTTCGGGCTCTGGATGGCCTTCAGCGTCGTCAAGCGCCACTACGACGCGAAGGACGCGCATTGATGCGCTGAGAGGCTGATTCACCGCTTCGGCTGCGCCTCAGCGGATCAGACTCTGGGTCACGCGGCCTTCGCCGGCTGCACGATGCGCCCATCCTCCATCGCCACGATCCGGTCGGCTATGTCGAGGATGCGGGGGTCATGCGTGACCAGCAGGATGGGAACGCCGCGCGTCTTCGCGAGGTCCCGCAGGAGGCGCACCACTTCCTGGCCGCTGACCTTGTCCAGCGCGGCGGTGGGCTCATCGGCCAGGATCAGGCCGGGTTCGCCGGCCAGCGCGCGTGCCACGGCCACGCGCTGCCGCTGCCCGCCCGAGAGGCGTGAGGGCGGCTTTTCCGCGTGATCGGCGAGGCCGACCGCCGCCAGCATCTCGCCCGCGCGCGTGAGGCGCTCGGCCTCGCTCATGCCGCCATGCAGTTCGAGCGACATGGCGACATTCTGCCGCGCGGTGAGGAAGCCCAGCAGATTGTGGTTCTGGAAGATGAAGCCGATCCGCCCGCGCAGGCGCACGCGGTCGCTCTCCGATGCGCCCGCGAGTTCCTGCCCCAGCACGCGCGCCTTGCCCAACTGCATGGCCCGCAGCGCGCCGATCAGCGTCAGCAGCGTCGTCTTGCCCGAGCCGGATGGTCCCGTCAGCAGCACGATTTCCCCGGGCGAGATGGACAGATCCACCTCCCGCAGCACCTCCCGCCGCAGCGCGCCCTCGCCATAGGCGAAGGTGATCCCGGAAAGCTCAACAGGGTTCACAACGCACCTCGCAGCGAAACCACCCGAGCAGAACGGCCCGTGCCCTGCCCACTGGCCGCCCCCCGATGGGCGGCGTGGCTTCGCCACGCCAACCAGCCGACGCCCCCAGAAGCAGCGCCAACCGGGGCCCCCGCGGCGACGCAAAGCGGCGTCGTGGGGAACACGATCGGGGCCCCCGCGAAAGCGCGCAGCGATTTCGTGGGGAGCTTCAAAACATATCCGCCGGATTGGCGTCCCTCAGCTTGCGCATGGCGAGCAGGCCAGCGACGGCGCACATGGTGAAGATCATCAGGAACACCGTGACCGCGCGCTCGGGATACATGGCGAGCGGCAGGAAGGTCGCAGCCCCCACCCAGTTGTAGAGCCAGGCGGAAAGCAGCAGGCCCGGGATAAAGCCGATGATGGCGAGGATGAAGGCCTCGCTCATCACGACGCGCGAGAGATAGCCGTTGGAATAGCCCATGGCCTTGAGCGTGGCGTATTCCGAGATATGGCTCGCGATGTCGGAGAAGAGGATCTGGTAGACGATCACCATGCCCACCACGAGGCCCATCAGGCTGCCGAAGACGAAGATGAAGCCGATCGGCGTGCCGTTCTCCCAATAGGCGCGCTCATGCGCGACCAGCTCGGCATGGGTCATCACCATGACGTCGCCGGGCAGCAACTCGCGCAGGCGGGCCTGGACGGCGCGCGGGTCGGCACCCTCATGCAGCTTGAGGGCCACGAGGTCGGTGTTGGAGACGCGGCGTTCGAAGACGCGGCGGAAATTCGTCTCGCTGAGGACCACATTGCCATCCGCGCCGAAGCTGGGGCCGATCTCGACCAGGCCGACGAGGCGCATCTCGCGATGCCCCACCTGCACCTGGAAGGGGCCGCGCTCGGCGAAGAGCTGGCCGATGGGGCCGAATTCGGGGCGGGAGCGCACGTCGAAGGCGACGGTGTCCGGCTGCTTCAGCGCCTCGACCAGGGGTGCCAAGCCGGTGAAGCCGACCGCACCCGCCTCGGCATCCAGGCCGATGAGCTGCACGGCGCGGCGGCGGCCGGTCTCGGGGTTCCGCCAGGTGGCCTGGGCCAGGTAGATCGGCACGGCGACGGCGACATCGGGGTCGGCCAGCGTCTGGAAGGCGCGGGCGCGGGGCAGGGGCTCGGGGCGGAAGCTCGCATCCGTCATGGGGTGCATGAGGAAGAGGTCGGCCCGCATGGCGCCCAGCATGTTGGTCGCGCTGTCGAAGAGCGCGCCACGGAAGCCGAGCTGCATGAAAACCAGCACGCAGGCGAACATGACGCCGGCCATGGCGGCGAGCAGGCGGGATTTCTCGGCGCGCAGCTGCCGCCAGGCGAGGCGCAGCGGCAGCAGCAGGAAGGCGGCCGGGCCGGGCGCCACGCGCGGGCGGGGCGGAATGGGCTCGCCGGTCAGTTCCGGCGCCCAGGGGAGCAGGTTCTCGGTGCTGCTGATCTGGTTCATCGGGCGGCCACCGCGGGCTCCTGGGCGCGGATCGCGACCTGCACCTGCATGCCGGTGCGGCGGCGCAGCAGGGCCGCGCCGTCTTCGGAGAGGGTAAGGCGGACTTCCACGGTGCGGCTGTCCACCGCGGCCACCGGGTCTGTCCCCGCCTGGGTGGTGCGGCGCACCTGCCAGCCGATCTCGCGCAGCGTGGCCATGACGCGCTGGCGTTCGCCGGGGATGAGGATCTCGGCCGTCATGCCGGGGCGCAGGCGGGGCAGGTCGGTCTCGAAGACATCGGCCACCACGTCCATGCGGGTCAGGTCGGCCAGTTCCATCACGCCGTCATTGCCCACCTGGTCACCGGGGCGGGCGAAGATGCGCAGGATGGTGCCGGCGATGGGGGCGCGGACGCGGGCGAGTTCCGCATCGGCGCGGGCCTTGGCGAGGGCCGCTTCGGCGCCGGCGACGCGCGCCTCGGCGAGGCGGAGGTCCTCCTCGCGCGGGGTGGAGAGGGTCTGCAGATCGGCCTCGGCCTGGGCGCGCTCGGCGGAGAGGCGCAGCAGCAGGAAGCGGTTGCGCTCGGCCTGCGCCTCGGAACCGGCGCCGGAGGGGACGAGCCGGTCGGTGCGGTTGGCGTCGCGCCGGGCGATCTCCTCCTGGGCGGCGAGCGCGGCGATGCGGGCGCGCTGGGCGGCGATTTCGGTGGGCCGGCCCGCCTCGCGGACGCGGGCGAGTGCGGCGCGGAGTTCGGCGAGGCTCGCCTCGGCCTGCTGGGCGGCGGCGTCCTTCATCTCGGCATCGGCGAATTCGGCGAGGAGCTGGCCCTCGGTGACGAGATCGCCCTCGGTGACCAGCACGCGCGAGAGGCGCGTGACGGCCATGCCGCCCGGCTGGTTCAGCTTGCGGATGCGCGAGGCGGGCTCGACGCGGCCCAGCGCGCCGACGCCCAGCGGCACGGCGGGGGCGGTGACGATTGGGGCGGGGGCGGGCGGCGGCGCCTGGTTGGCATAGACATAGTAGCCCGCGCCGGCGGCGAGCAGGGCGACGCCGAGGAGGAGCTTGCCCTTCATGCGGCCTCTCCCCGCGCCAGGGTTTCGAGCGCGGCGCGGATGGCGGCCTGATCCTCCGGCGTCTGCTGGTACATGCCGAAGAGCTGGCCGAAGAAGAGGCCGTCGCTGGCGGCCATGATGGCCAGTGCATGGCCGGGGGGCAGCTTGTCGGCGCGCAGATGGTCGCGGATGCGGGCGAAGACGGCGCGGATGGGGGCGAGCATCGCCGGGTCATGGTGGAAGACGGCGAGGAAGACGGCGCCGGCGCGCTGATGCTCGTCGCAGATCTGCTCGGGGTGGTCGAAGACCCAGGAGAGGATGGCGCGGCTGGCGGGGGCCGGGCCGGTCTGGGCGGCGAGCACCGCCTGGAAGTCCCGCTCCACGGATTCCGCGAGGCGCGCGACCAGGCCGTGCAGCATCGCCTCCTTGGAGGCGAAGTGATAGAGCAGCCCGCCCTTGGAAATGCCGGCCGCGCGGGCCGCGGCCTCCAGCGTCAGGGCCGGCACGCCCTTGGCCTGCACGATCCGCTCGGCGGCGTCGAGGATGCGGGTGCGGACATCCGGGAGGGGCGCCGCCTGGGGGGCGTCATCGGGCATGGGCTGACAACTATACCGTCTGGACGGTTTGTCAAGAAATCACTGTACCGGCCAGACGGTTGGTGCGCCTTTCCGCTCGCCATCGCAACGAAACGGGCCTGAAGTGACGCGAGAAAAACGGGGGAGGGCAGGATGTTGCGTCGCGTGATCTGGGCTTTGGCGTTGCTGCCGGGGCGCCGCCCGCGGGGCAGCCGGCGCTGAGCATCCGCAACGGCGCGCCGCATGTGATCAACAATGTCTATGTCTCGCTGACCTCGCAGCAGAATTGGGGGCGGGACCAGCTCGGCCAGACCGAGGCGCTGCGGGCGGGTGCCACGCGCGCCTTCACCCTGCCGGCGGGTGGATGCCTGTCGCGAGCAGAACCTGGAATTGCCGCTGGCGGCGCAGCCCCTGCGGCGCTGAGGGTCGCAGGTTCCCGCCTCAAGGGCCCTGGTTCAGGCCCGCGCGCAAGGCGCGGCCTTCGTCGCTTTCCGGGTCGATCAGCCCTTCGCGGAGGAAGAGGTCGATCAGCACCAGGTTCACGTTGAACTTGATGCTCTCGGTCTCGCGCAGCGCCTCCAGCAGGCGCGGCGCGGGCCAGAGCTCGAAGGCCTCCACCTCGTCATCATTGGGCCGGGGGGTGAAGCTCTCGGGCAGGTCGAGGTCGAAGACGTGCAACACGTCCCGCCGGAGGCCTTCCTCGGCGGTCAGGATGTAGGAGATGCGGGCGGTGCGGCGGGCCGCCGCGACGAGCTCGGCGGGCAGCGAGGCTTCCTCGCCCGCCTCCTTCATCAGGCATTCCTCGGCATCCAGCCCGGCCGGGATGCCGCCGGCGACGAGATTGTCGAGCTGGCCCGGCGCCACGGCCTTGCTGCGGGAGCGGATGCCGACCCAGACGTGAAGGCCGTCGCTTCGGCGGACCAGGCCGTTCAGGTGCACGCCCTGCCCGATCACGCCGAATTGCGGGATCATGCCCCGGTCGAGCGTGCCGAGCACGGGGCCTTCCGCGGTGGCGCGGATGTCGAAGAGCTCGCCCCGCACGCGGCCGAAGCCCTGCCGGGCCAGCACGCGGGCGGCGGCGGCGAGCGCATCGCTGCGCTGCGCCGCGCCGCGCAGGCGCCCGGCCATGGCGACGCCGCGCCCGTCGAAGTGGAAGTCGCGCGGCAGGAAGGTCAGCGCCTGGGCGAGGTCGGCCGTCACCCAGCCCACCTGTTCCTCGCCGAAGCGGAAGGGCAGGAGATGCGCGGGGGAGGGCGTGTTGTTGCAGGCCTCGATGTGGCGATACAGCGGTTTGCTCATCGCTGGCATGTGGCAGGGACGAGGCCGGGCGGGAAGCCCGTGGTTCCCAAAACGCGCGGCACGCGCCACATGATGGACCATGAGCGCGAAGCAGCCGACGAACCATCTCCGCACCGTGCGGACCATCCTCCCCTATCTCTGGCCGGAGGGGGAGCGCGAGCTGAAGATCCGCGTGGTGCTGGCGGTGCTCTGCCTGATCGCGGCCAAGGCGGCCAATGTGCTGGTGCCGATCATCTATGCCCGCGCGGTGGATGCGCTGGCGCCGAAGGAGGGGGTGGGGGCGATGCTCGCCATCCCGGTGGCGCTGGTCATTGGCTACGGGCTGCTGCGCGTCATGGCCTCGGCGCTGGCGGAATTGCGCAACGCGGTCTTCGCCAAGGTGCAGGCGCGGGCGGCGCGGCGTGTGGCGCTCAGCGTGTTCCGCCACATGCATGCGCTCTCGATGCGGTTCCACATGGACCGGGCGACGGGCGGGCTCTCGCGCGTGATCGAGCGCGGCACGCGGGGCATCGCCGTCGTGCTGAACTTCATGCTGTTCAACATCCTGCCGACCATCGTGGAGATCTTCCTGGTCGCCGCGATCCTGTGGTGGATGTTCGCGCTGAGTTTCGCGCTGACCATCCTGATCACCATCGGCGGCTACATCACCTTCACGCTGCTCTTCACCAATTGGCGCCTCGCCTTCCGCCGCGTGATGAACGACACGGACCAGGAGGCGAACACCAAGGCGGTGGACAGCCTGCTGAACTACGAGACGGTGAAGTATTTCAACAATGAGCGGCATGAGGCGCGGCGCTATGATGAGAGCCTGACGCGCTACGAGGGCGCCTATGTGCGCTCCGAGACCACGCTGAACATGCTCAATGCCGGCCAGGCGACGATCATGGCGGCGGGCCTCACCATCGTCATGCTGCTGGCCGGGCGCGGGATCGCGGCGGGCGAGATGACGGTGGGCGATTTCGTCATGGTGAACGCCTATCTCATCCAGCTCTATCTGCCGCTGAACATCCTCGGTTTCGCCTATCGCGAGATCAAGCAGGGCCTGACCGACATGGAGGAGATGTTTCTTCTGTTGGACGTGCCGGCTGAGATCGCGGATGCGCCCCATGCGGCCGACCTCGTCGTGCGCGAGGGCGCCGTGGTGTTCGACGATGTGCGCTTCGCCTATCGGCCGGACCGCGAGATCCTGAAGGGTGTCAGCTTCGAGGTGCCGCCGGGGCGCATGCTCGCCATCGTGGGTCCCACGGGCGCGGGGAAATCCACCATCTCGCGCCTGTTGTTCCGCTTCTATGACGTGACGGGCGGCGCGGTGCGCATTGACGGGCAGGATGTGCGCAGCGTGACGCAGGACAGCGTGCGCCGCGCCATCGGCGTGGTGCCGCAGGATACGGTGCTGTTCAACGACACCATCCGCTACAACATCGCCTATGGCCGGCCCGGCGCCACGGATGCGGAGGTGGAGGAGGCCGCGAAGCTCGCCCAGGTGCATGACTTCGTGCTGAAGATGCCCGAGGGCTACAGGACGCGGGTGGGCGAGCGGGGCCTCAAGCTCTCGGGCGGCGAGAAGCAGCGCGTCGCCATCGCGCGGACCATCCTGAAGGACCCGCGCATCCTCATCCTGGACGAGGCGACCAGCGCGCTGGACACGCGGACGGAGCAGGAGATCCAGGCGGCGCTGCGCGACGTCTCGCGCGGGCGGACCACGCTGGTCATCGCGCACCGGCTTTCCACCGTGGTGGAGGCGGATGAGATCATCGTGCTGGAGGAAGGGCGCATCGCCGAACGCGGCACGCATGCGGCGCTGATCGCGGCCGATGGGCTCTATGCCGAGATGTGGCGGCGGCAGTCGGAAGCCGTGGCGGCGGCGGAAGCCGCGGCGCTGGCGCAGGCCCAGGCGGAATTCGGCAGCGGCGTCAGCGCGCGGGCGGCGGGCGAAAGGGGCTGAGCGCTGCCCGCCGGCCCGCATGACAAAGCCTTAATCTCGGCACTCTTCCCTGGCCGCGCTTTCGGCCCCATCTGGCTCGAAAGACTGGAGTTGCCGGACAATGCAAGCTGCGCACGGGGATGCCCCCGAGGATCTGAGCCACGCGGGCTCGGTGGTGGACAAGGCGATCGAGTACATGCTCGAGCAGCAGATCGCGCCCATTTCCGCTGCTTCCGCCCTGTTGGGCGGCGCGCTGGGGTTGCTCTCTCGCAGCATGGATGACCGCTCGATCGCCGGCGTGCTCCGCCAGGCGCTGGCGAGTGTGGAAGCGGGCGAGCTGCGCCAGCTGCCGACGCTGCCGAAGGGCTGAATCGCCCGCAGGGCATGGCGCGCGCGCTTGACTCGTGCGCCCGGCTGCCGCAAAAGCCGCGCTCCGATTTACCGCCGCGCCCGGGGGAACCCTTGCGCGCCCAGTTTGCAGGATCATCACCATGGCTCGCCGCTGCGGCATCACCGGCAAGGGCGTTCAGTCTGGCAACAATGTCAGCCACGCGAACAACAAGACCCGTCGGCGCTTCCTGCCCAACCTGCAGGAAACCTCCTTCTATTCCGACGTGCTGGCGACTTCGATCCAGCTGCGGCTGACCACCGCGGGCATCCGCACCATCGAGCACAATGGCGGCATTGACGCCTTCCTGCTCACCACCAAGCCGCGCAACCTGCCGCCCGAGGCCGCGGTGCTGAAGCGCCGCATCCTGCGCGCCCAGGCGAAGAAGGCCGCCGCGGCCTGAGTTGCCGGGCCGGGGCGGCGCCCCAGGCCTTGAGGTTCACAATGCCGCGAATCGAGCATCTGCCCGATTCGCGGCATTTGTGTTTCCGGGGGCGGCCGGTTCGGCATCTGGGTGAGACGCCGGTAAATCGTTATGTTTCCGGATCATAAAGGCCGGGTTCCAGACTCAGGCTTGTTTTTCGGGATTCGTCGCAGGGTCGTTTTAACCGGGTGTTAACCGAATCGGGCGAGAATCGTTCGCATGATGACCGACCCCCTCCCCGAAGTCCTCACCTCCGCCCTCCCCGCCGCCCTGGCCGTCCTCGCGGCCGCGGGTGGGCTGGCTGCCATCGCCGGGCTGGGCCGGGCGTCGCGCCTGGCGGCGGAACTCACCACGCTGCGCAGCCTGGCCGAGAGCCGGCGCCGCAGCTTCGGCCTGCTCTCGCGCGATCTGAACAGCCTGGGCCTGGGCCTGCTGGGCCGCGCCCAGCTTCTCGCCACGCAGTCCGGGGGAGAGGAAGCCGGCCGCGCCTTCGAGGGGGAGGCGCGGCATCTTCTCGCCCTGGCGGATGCCGCCGCCGAGGAGGCGGGCGGCGCCGTTCCCGCGCGCGGGCTGCAGGAGGAGCGCTTCCCGCTGGCCCCCATCCTGCGCGAGGCGGTGGCCATCGCCAGCGCCCAGCTGGGCCCCGGCAAGCGGCACTGGCGCATCTCGCCCGCGATCGAGAACCTGGCCGTGACGGCGGACCGGCGCGCTCTGCGCGGCGCTCTGGTGCAGGTGCTGGGCCGGGCCGCCCGCGCGACGGCCGAGGCCGACGTGATCGACATCCGGGCCGATCTCCGGCCGCATGCCGCCTCCATCATTGTCGAGGATGAGGGGGTGGGCCTCGCCATCGAGGATCTGGCGCCCATCGCCCATGATGGCGCGTCGGACCGCTCACGCGGGCTCGGCTTCGGGCTTTCCCTGGCGCGCTCGCTGCTGCGGGCCCATGGCGGCGAGCTGGTGATCGAGGCGGCGCCGGGCATCGGGGCGCGCGCCTTCCTTTCCCTGCCGCCGGAGCGGATGGCGGCCGTCGCCTGAGGCTACCAGCGACGGTACGGGCCGCCGCGCCAGGGCCGGTGGTAATAGCCGCGCGGCGGGCCGTAATAGACCGGCGGCGCGTAGAAGCGCGGCGGCGGCGGCGGCACGAAGACCACCGGTGGCGGCACGAAGAGCGGGCGCGGCGGCGCGTAATAGACCGGCGGCGGCGGGGCATAGGCGTAGCCCGGCTTGTCCCAGTACTGCGCCTGGGCGCCGCCCGGCAGCAACGTGCCGAAAGCCAGGGCGCCGGCCATGAAAAGCTTGTGGAACGGACGCATCGGAGAGACCTCCTTCACTCGTCACATGGAACCAAGCCACCATGGCCGAAGCATGGCGGCTTCATGGCCGCGTCGTCAGCGCCAATAGGGGCCGCGATAAGGGCCACGATAGGGCCCGCCATAATAGCGCGGCGGCGGCGCGTAGACGCGCGGGGGTGGGGCGTAATAGCGCGGCGGCGGCGCGACATAGACCCGCGGCGGGGGCGGCGCGACATAATAGCGCGGGACCGGCGCGTAGTAGCGCGGTGCGGGGGCCACATAGGCAGGGCCGACATAGCCGCCGCCATAAACCGGGGCGCAGGCGGCCAGCGACACCACCGCCCCCAGCATCACGCCCGGCTTGAGCCATCGCATGGCAAGTTCCTCCGCCGTAGCGGGGGCCACGGCCAACATGGGATGTGGGGCGACCGGACGGCGTGTCTTGCGGCGTCCGGTTGCGACCAGGCCTGATCAGGCACCCGGCTCATGGCGGAAGCAAGGCGAAAGCGGGGTGATTTCGGGCCCCTCATGCCAAGCGCGGCAAGTCCCGAATTCCGGCCCGCGGCTTATGCCCTGACGCCAAGCCGAGCGGACGCGCCGCGCCCGGCGTTTGAGGGCACAGAGGTGAAACCTGTGTGCGATGGATCTCAGAAACCGCCTGGGGGCACCCTCATCCGCGGTGGCTCCGGCCGCATCGCGGCGCGCAGCAGCGTGTCCAGTTCCGAGAGGAAGCGCGATCGGTCCTGCTGGGTCATGCCGGCCGGCCCGCCGGTGCGCGCGCCGGTGGAGCGCAGATGCTCCGCCACGGCACGGCCGGCCAAGGCATTGCCGATATTCTCGGTGGTCCAGCGATGGCCCTTGGCGTTGAGCGCGCGGGCGCCCTTCTCCAGGCAGCGCGCGGCGAGCGGGATGTCCTGCGTCACGCAGACATCCTGGGCGGTGATGCGCTCGGCGATCCAGTCATCCGCCACATCCGCGCCCTCGGTGACGATGACGCGGTGGATGAGCGGGCTCTCGGGCAGCAGGATTCCACGCGCGCCGTTGGAGACGACATGCGTGTGGACCTGCAGCCGCGCGGCCACCCGGAACGCTTCCTCGCGCACCGGGCAGGCATCGGCATCAATGTAGAGCGCGGTCACGCCCCTTCAGATTCCCGGGGTCCAAACACGCGCGCGAAGATGGTCTCGACATGGCGGAAGTCGAGCTGCGGGTCCATGACGCGGGAGAGCGTGGCCGCATCCATCACCGCCGCCACCTCGGGCCGCGCCAGCAGGTTTTCCGCGAAGCTCTTCACATCGGGCTGGCCGAGCTTGAGCCAGGTCGCCATCGCGGCCTGCTGGACGGCGGCGTAGCTGTCCTCGCGCGAGAGGCCGGCCTGGGTCAGCGCCAGCAGCACTTTTTGCGAATGCACGACGCCGCCGAGGCCTTCCAGGTTCTCCGTCATGCGCACCGGATAGACCGTCAGCTTCTCCATCATGCCGGCGAGGCGCATCAGCGCGAAGTCGAGCGCGATGGTGGCGTCAGGCCCGATCACGCGCTCCACGCTCGAATGGCTGATGTCGCGCTCGTGCCAGAGGGTGATGTTCTCGAGCGCGGGCATGGCATAGCCGCGCACCAGGCGCGCGAGGCCGGTGATGTTCTCGGAGAGCACCGGGTTGCGCTTGTGCGGCATGGAGCTGCTGCCCTTCTGCCCGGCGTGGAAGAACTCCTCCGCCTCGCGCACTTCGGAGCGCTGCAGATGGCGCACTTCGGTCGCCAGCCGCTCGATGGCGCCGGCGACGACGGCGAGTGTCGCGAAGAAGGCCGCGTGGCGGTCGCGCGGGATGACCTGCGTGCTGACCGGCTCGATGGCGAGGCCGAGGGACTTCGCCACATGCGCCTCCACGCGCGGGTCCACGCTGGCGAAGGTGCCGACAGGACCGGAGATGGCGCAGGTGGCGACTTCCGCGCGGGCGGCGATCAGGCGCTCGCGGTTGCGGGCGAATTCGCAGTAATGGCCGGCGAGCTTCAGGCCGAAGCTGGTGGGCTCGGCATGGATGCCGTGGCTGCGGCCGATGGTGGGGGTGAACTTGTGCTCCATGGCGCGCATTCGCAACGCCGCCATGACGGCTTCGACATCCGCGATGAGCAAATCTGCCGCGCGTGTCATCTGGACGGCGAGGCAGGTGTCGAGCACATCGCTGCTGGTGAGGCCCTGGTGCATGTAGCGCGCATCCTCGCCGATGCCCTCGCCAAGCCAGGTGAGGAAGGCGATCACGTCATGCCGCGTGACGCGCTCGATCTCATCGATCCGCTCGACATCGGCTGGGCCCATCGCGGCCACGCGGGGCGCGCCGCCCTTGCGGATGGAAACGGCCGCACTGGCCGGGATCGTGCCGATCTCGGCCATGGCTTCGGCGGCCAGCGCCTCGATCTCGAACCAGATGCGATACCGCGTCTCGGGCGACCAGATCTCGGCCATGGCGGGGCGGGAGTAACGGGGGACCATCGGAGCCTCTCAACAACGCTGGGCGGTGTTTGCCGCCTGCCGCCAATCCGGACAAGCGGGCTTGGCGCAGGGCGCGTCCTCTGCCACAAAGCCGGGAATGCCAAGGAAATCCTTGGATTACAGATAATTTATGTGGAAGGCCTCGCCCATGCCGGATTGGTTTGTACCACTCATGCAGGTCCTGATGATCGACATTGTCCTCGCGGGGGACAATGCGATCGTGGTCGGCATGGCCGCCGCCGGCCTGCCGCCCGACCAGCGCAAGAAGGCCGTGCTCTGGGGCATCGCCGCCGCGACGCTGATGCGCATCGCCTTTGCCAGCATCACGGTGCAGCTGCTCGCCATCACGGGCATCACGCTGGCGGGCGGCGTGCTGCTCGCCTGGGTGTGCTGGAAGATGTATCGCGAGCTGCGCGAGGGCGGCAGCCATGAGGCGCCGCCCGAGGGCTTCGACGAGACGACGACCAATCCCGACGGCTCGCCGAAGAAGACCATGCGCCAGGCCATCACGCAGATCCTGATCGCCGATGTGTCCATGAGCCTCGACAACGTGCTGGCCGTGGCCGGTGCGGCGAAGGACCATCCTTACGTTCTCATTGTCGGCCTCGCCATCTCGGTCATCCTGATGGGCGTGGCGGCGACCTTCATCGCGAACCTGCTGAACAAGCATCGCTGGATCGCCTGGGTCGGCCTGCTCATCATCGTCTATGTCGCGGGCGACATGATCTGGTCTGGCACGCATGAGGTGGCGGACAAGGTGCCCGGCTCCTACGCCTTCCTTCTGCTGCCGCTCGGCTATCTTGCCCTGCCGGGCGTCTTCCCGGCCTGGATCTGGGCCGGCGCGACGCTGCTGCATGTGGCGGTGATCGCGGCCTTGGCGGCGCTGATCGTCGAGGCGGTGCTGCGCGCCCGGCGCAGCGGCGCCCCGGCCGAGGGGCACGCGCATCCGAAGCACGAATGATGGCTGCGGAATGACGCGGATGGCATGAAGTGGGAATGACCATTCCGCAAAGACAGGCATAGGTCGGGCAGTCTAGTTTTCGTGCAATCCCCGTTGAGGAAAGCACGAAAACATGGATTTCGCCGCCTTCATGGCCGATTGGAACTGGGTCGTCCTGACCGAGATCCTCGGCGTCAATCTCATCCTCTCCGGCGACAACGCCGTGCTGATCGCACTCGCCGCGGCGGGCTTGCCCGCCGAGCAGCGCTCCAAGGCCATTCTCTTCGGCATGGTGCTGGCGGTGGTCCTGCGCATCGTGCTCAGCCTGGGCGCCGTCTATCTCCTCGCAATTCCCGGCATCATGCTGGCCGGCGGCCTGGTGCTGCTCTGGATCGCCTATGGCTTCTTCAAGGAGCTGCGGCACAAGGACAAGGAAGAGGCCGCCGGCCATGAGGCCGAGGTCGAGCCCAAGACCATGGCCGTGGCGCTGCGGCAGATCGTCATCGCCGATGTCTCCATGAGCCTCGACAACGTGCTGGCCGTGGCCGGGGCGGCGCATGGCAACATGTCCATGCTGATGATCGGCCTGCTCATCTCCATCCTGCTGATGGGTGTCGCCGCCACGCTGATCGCGCGGCTGCTCGAGAGCTTTCCGGTCGTCGCCTATATCGGCGTCGCGCTCATCGTCTACATCGGCGTCGAGATGGTCTATGAGGATGTCCATCGCTTCATGAGCGGGGGTGCAGCGCATGGTGAGTATCGCGAGGCACCGACGCCACTGGTACGGATGGGTTGATGCGCAAACTCTCTCTCCTGATGCTAGCGGGCCTCGCGGCCTGCGCGACCGAGGGCGCCGATGCGCCGGGGACCGCGCCCGCGGTGCCCGTCGTCTCCGCGCCGCAACGCCTGGCCGAGCGCCTGCCGGCGCAGGCGGGCAGCTTCCAGCGCGGCACGACGGCGAATATCGACCAGCCGCTGCCGGGCGTCGAAGTGCCCTATGCGACCTCCGGGCGCACGGCGGCGGGCTTCGTCCAGGTGCTGCGTCCGCCTTCCGTCACGCCGCCGGATGGGCCGGGCAGCCTGGTGGTGCAGGATGAGTATCAGCGCGTGGTGGCGGCGGCGCAGCGTGGCTCCGGCCCGCACCGCCGGCTGCGCCTGGTGCAGGAGAGCGAACAGCCGCCGGGCGCGCCGCTGTTCCGCTGCGCCGACCTCGAGGGCGCCTATGGCCGCACGGCGGTGACCAGCACCACCTGCGTGGGCGCCGCGGGCGGGCAATTGCTGCGGCTGCGCGTCTCCATGCCGCGGCGTGACCCGCCGGCGGCCGATCCGCGCGCCTTCATCCGCGACATCACCGAGGCGCTGCGCCGCGGCGGCTGATCGGGACGCCCGATCTTCCGGATCGAAAGCGCCAAATGGCGGTGGGCCGGATTTCGGCGATGATGTCTCCACCGGGGCCATGGTGGCCCCTCCACGGAGAGATCATCCCATGCCGAGCCCCCGCACCCTTCTCGCCGCCGCCACCGGCCTCGCCCTGGCCGGCCTGCTGCCGATGCAGGAGGCCTCCGCCCAGGTGGCGCGCTACTGCGGCGGCACGCTGAACGCCGTCGCCTTCTACACGAACATCAATTCGGACGGCCGCAGCTCCACCGCCGTGCATTTCGTGCAGCTGCAGAACATGGGTGCCCCGCGGCATATCCGCATCGCCTTCTTCAGCAGCGAGCCCGGGCTGACGCGCGGCGGCGGGAACTACCCGGTACATGCGGGTGTGGCACCGGCCTCGACCAGCGACATCGCCATCGCCAACCAGGGCTTCATCACCGTGCAGCTGGCGACGCAGCGGCTGAACAACCCGTCGGGCACCGGGGCCATCCCGGCCACCGACCCGCAGACCGGCCTGCCGCACTTCACCATGGTGACCTGCGCGCCCTGACGAGAGCAGATCCCGATCGGAGGGCCTCATCCGATCGGGTGAAGATGCTCGCAGAAAAGTCTCCGCGGCCCTACCAGCTCCTGATCCGCTCATAGAGCGGCTTCAGGAGGAAGGGGCTGAGGAACAACGGAAACTGGCAGAGCACGCAGAAGAGCAGGATGCCAGGATCGGTGTTGGCCGGCAGCACGGCGAGGTAGAGCGCCATGTTGCGGTTGCCAGCCAGCAGCCCGGCGGAAAGCGCCAGCTTCTGCCCGAAGCCGGTGAAGGCGAGCGCCGTCACGGCGTTCATCGCCAGCATGCCGCCGAAGGCCATGGCGACGCCGGTGAGGATGAAGCCCGGCTCGCGCAGCAGCCGGTCCAGCACGCCATCCATCACGCCGAAGCCGTAGAACACCACCAGCAGCACCACGGCGCCATCCACCGCACGGCCCCAATGGTCGAGCTTCGCGGGCGCCACGACGCGGCGGATCACCATGGAGATCAGCAGCGGCAGCAGGACGACGAGGCCGAGGCGCAGCATCAGCCCGGTCATGGAGATCGCCAGATCAATGCCCAGCAGGCCGAGGGCCAGCGGCGGCGCCGTCAGCGGGATCAGCAGGATGGAGAGCACGGCGACGACGAAGGCGATCTCGCCATCCAGCCCCACCATGCGGGCGAAGGCGGGGGATGAGGTGGCGGCGCAACCCGTCGCGACGATGACGAGGCCATTCGCCAGCGGCCCGTGGATGCCCAGTGCGGTGAGCAGCGCCCAGGCGAGCAGAGGTGTCGCGATCAGCAGCCAGGCGAGCAGGGCGGCGACCAGCAGCGGGCGGCGCAGATAGGCGATGACCTGCGCCGGGTCCACCCGCAGCAGAACCAGCACCATCAGGATGAAGACCACGGGCGTGATCACGTCCCGGAAGAGGGCGGCGAGCGGGGGCAGGAACAGCCCCGCGAAGATGCTGCCGGCCAGCAGCGCCGCCCCGTGCAGGGCGGACCATTCCAGGAAGCGGCGCGTCAGATCCAAGGGGCAGGCCGTGGTTGGTGGCGTTCGCCGGATGTTCTATAGCCCTTGGCGTGTCCCTGCCATCCACCCCCTCGCCCGAATATCTCGCCCGGCTGAACCCGGAGCAACGCGCCGCCGTCGAGACGCTGGACGGGCCGCTGCTGGTGCTGGCCGGCGCCGGCACCGGCAAGACGCGCGTGCTGACCACGCGATTCGCGCATCTCTTGATGACGGGCCGCGCCCAGCCGCATCAGGTGCTGGCCGTGACCTTCACCAACAAGGCGGCGCGCGAGATGCGCGAGCGGCTGGGGGCGATCCTCAACCGGCCGGTGGAGGGGCTGTGGCTCGGCACCTTCCATGCGCTGGCGGCGCGCATGCTGCGGCGCCATGCGGAGCTGGTGGGGCTGACCGCGAGCTTCACCATCCTCGACACGGATGACCAGACGCGGCTGCTGAAGCAGGTGATGGAAGCGGAAGGCGTGGACCTCAAGCGCTGGCCGCCCAACGGGCTGATGGGCATCATCCAGCGCTGGAAGGATCGCGGGCTGACGCCGGACCGCATCCCGGTGGCGGAGAGTTCGGACTACGCCAACAACCGCGCGGAGAAGCTCTACGCCGCCTACCAGGCGCGGCTGATCGCGCTCAACGCCTGCGACTTCGGCGACCTGCTGCTGCATGTGACCGAGATCCTGCGGACCAATCCTGAAGTGCTGGCGAGCTACCATCGCCTGTTCCGCTACATCCTGGTGGATGAGTATCAGGACACGAACCTGGTGCAGTATCTCTGGCTCCGGCTGCTCGCGCAGGGGCACAAGAACATCTGCTGCGTGGGCGATGATGACCAGTCCATCTATTCCTGGCGCGGCGCCGAGATCGAGAACATCCTGCGCTTCGAGCGGGATTTTCCGGGGGCGCAGGTGGTGCGGCTGGAGAGCAATTACCGCTCGACGCGGCCCATCCTCGCCGCCGCCGCGGGGCTGATCGCGCGCAATGAGGGGCGGCTCGGCAAGACGTTGCGGCCGGGGCGCGCGGATGCGTCCGGCGAGCGCGTGCGCGTGGTTTCCCTTTGGGACAGCGAGGAGGAGGCCCGCATGGTGGGCGGGCGCATCGAGGAGGCGCGGCGGGATGGCGTGCAACTGGGCGAGATCGCGGTGCTCGTGCGCGCCGGTTTCCAGACCCGCGCCTTCGAGGAGCGGCTGATCACGCTGGCCATCCCGTACCGCGTCTTCGGCGGGGCCAAGTTCTACGAGCGGGCCGAGATCCGCGATGCCATCGCCTATTTCCGCGCGATGTCGCAGCCGGCGGATGACCTGGCCTTCGAGCGCATCGTGAATACGCCCAAGCGCGGGCTGGGGGATACGGCGCTGGCTTCGCTGCACAAGCTGGCGCGGGAGCAGCAGATGCCGCTGCGCATCGCGGCCGAACGGCTGTGCCAGACGGATGCGCTGCGGCCGCGCCCACGTGCCGCGCTGCGCGAATTGCTGGAGAACCTGACGCGCTGGAATGCGGGCCTTGAGAAGGAGGGCCATGTCGTCATCGCCGCCCAGGTGCTGGAGGAGAGCGGCTATATCGAGATGTGGAAGAATGACCGCAGCATCGAATCCGCCGGCCGCCTCGACAATCTGAAGGAGCTGGTGCGCGCGATGGGCGATTTCGCGACGCTCGGCGCCTTCCTGGAGCACATCGCCCTGGTCATGGAGAATGACGACAATGCGGAGGGCCAGAAGGTCAGCATCATGACGCTGCATGCGGCGAAGGGGCTGGAATTCGACATGGTCTTCCTGCCGGGCTGGGAGGAGGGGCTGTTCCCCTCGCAGCGCAGCCTGGATGAGGGGGGCGCGAAGTCGCTGGAGGAGGAGCGGCGTCTCGCCTATGTCGGCATCACGCGGGCGCGGAAGCATTGCGTGATCAGCCATGCGGCGAACCGGCGCATCTACGGCAATTGGGTCAGCTCCATCCCCTCGCGCTTCCTGGACGAGCTGCCGGAGGGCGAGGTGCTGCGCGAGGGCGGCGTGACGCAGCAGCCCCGCATGCCCTCCAGCGTGTTCTCGGCCGGCCTGCCGCTCAGTTCGCAGCGCCGGCCGCGCGTGATCGAGGCCGGCGCCTGGGAGGTGGACCAGCGGCCGGAGCGCGAGCGCGCCTTCGCACGCGGCGCGCGCGTCTTCCATCAGAAATTCGGCTATGGCCGCGTGCTGGACGTGGATGACGACAAGCTGGAGATCGAGTTCGAGAAGGCGGGCGTGAAGCGCGTGCTGGACCGCTTCGTGGAGCCGGCCTGAGCGGGGCTTTGCGCGGAGCCTGATTGGCCGCCGCGGACCGCGCTCACCCCGGCCCGCCCGTCTTCTTCTGCCCGGCCACCCAGGTCTCGCTCACCTTGATGGCGGCGATCCTCGTCGCGTCCACGGTCAGCGGGTTGTCCTCCAGGATCGTGAAGTCGGCCTCCTTGCCGGCTTCCAGCGTGCCCAGGCGATCGGCGAGGCCGAGCTGGCGGGCGGCGTCCACCGTCACCGCCTCCAGCGCGCGGCGCACGGGCACGGCCTGGTCGGCGCCGATGACGGAATTGTCCACCTCGCAGATGCGCGTCACCGCCGTCTGCACCAGGCGCAGCGGGCCGAGGGGCGAGCAGGGGCTGTCGGTGTGGAGCGTGAAGCGCACGCCCTCCTTCGCGCAGGCGCCGGCAGGGTCGGTGAAGGCGGCGCGGGCGGGGCCGAAGATCTGGTCGCGATAGGCGGCGCCATAGAGCGTCACGTGGTTCATCAGGAAGCTGGGTTCGACATTGAGGCGCTTCATGCGCTGGATCTGGTCCTGGCGGACCATCGTCGAGTGCTCGATGCGGTTGATGCCGGTGGCGGTGGAATTGCCGTAGGCGGCCTCGATCGCGTCGAGCGCGAAATCAATGGTCTTGTCGCCGTTGCAATGGATCAGCACGGGCAGGCCGGCCGCCTTCACCGCCGCCACCATCTGCTTCATCTGGTCGGCGTTGAAATTGGGCGTGCCGGTCGCGGTGGTGTTCAGATAGGGCTGCGTCTGGCCGCCGGTGAGCGTCTGGTTCGAGCCGTCGCCCACGATCTTCACGCCGTAGAGCATGAGGAGCGAGTTGGGCAGCTGCGCCGCGCGCGCGCCGAGGCCGAGATGGCGATAGGGGGCGAAGCCCGCCATGTCCTCGTACATCAGGCTCGCGCTGAGGCGCAGCGGGGCGGTGGCCGAGATCTGGGCGAAGGCCTCGATCCACTCGGACTTCATCGTGCCCGGCTCGTGCAGCAGCGTGTTGCCCGTGGCCGCCGCCGCCTGCATGTAGCGGTTGACCGCCTGCGTCGCGAGCCGCGGCGTGATGCGCGGCAGGCCGACCTGGACGATCTTCAGCATGGCGCTGATCTCATAGACGCGGCCATCCAGCCTGCCATCCGGGCCACGGCCGAAATGCCCGCCGCCGGGCAGCGTGCCGATATCCTCGGGGATGTTCGCGGCCGTGAGCGCGGCGCTGTTCACCGCCGCGTCATGGCCATTGGTGTACCAGACGAAGATGGGCTTGGTGGTGGAGATGCCGTCCAGCTCCGTGCGCGAGAGATCGCCGCCCTGGAGCAGGTTGTCGAAGTTGGAGACCAGCACCCATTGGCCCTCCGGCGTGGCGGCGGCGAGCTGGCGGAGATTGGCCATCAGGTCCGCGCGGGTGCGGTTGCGCAGATAGCCGATGTCGGTCAGCAGCTCGAGATAGAGCGAGGAGAGGGCGGTGTGGTTGTGCGGGTCGATCAGCCCCGGCAGCAGCGTGCGGCCCTGCAGGTTCACGATCCGCGTGTCGCGCGTGGCGAGCGGCATGACATCGGCCGCGGCGCCGATGCGCGTGATGCGGCCGCCGCTGACGGCGATGGCCTCGGGCATCGCCTCGCCGGCCATGGTCACGATCCGGCCGCCGCGGAAGATGGTCTCCGCACCCGTCGGGGCGGCGGCGGCGGGCGCGCTGCCCTGGGCCTGGCCGGTGCCGGGCAGGCCGGCCGCGCCGGCGGTCGCCCCCGCGACGGCGACGGCCATGAACTCGCGGCGGTTCGGCCGGCGCGCCACGCCGGCATAGCCGCCGGGCTGCGCGAAGAGCGAGGGGTGGGCGATGAGCGAGCTGACGCAGGCGCGGCACATGGCGGTGCTCCTTCGACCGTTCTGGCGTTGGGGCTTGAGGCTAGGTCTTGCGGCGCGCGCCGCGCAACCGTCGCCTGCGATGCGTCGCATGACGGGCGCGTCAGGAAGGCGCCGGCACCGCGTGTCATGGGCAGGATACCGCGCGGCGGCATATGTCCGCCGCTTCATGCACCGGCAAAACTCCACAAAGCCGAGCGCCCGGTTGGGCCTCGCGGCAAACCGGTGTAGCGAGGACGCTCCTTCTGTCCCTGGAATGCCCATGAAGAAACAGCCCGCGCCGCTCGAGACCCTGGTGCTGGACCAGCTGCCGGATGACGCGATGCCGGCCTATGAGGCGGCGCTGGTCTCCGTCAGCGCCACCGTCGCGCTGTTCCTGGATGAGGAGACGGGGAACTGGCGCATCGAGGCGGTGCGCGAGGCGCTGGCCGACCAGAACGCCTTGCAGGCCGCGCTGGCGTTGGCTGCGGGGCTGACGGGGCATGAGGCGGTGTTGAGCCGGCATGCGACGGAATCCGAGGGCTGGCTCGCCCGCACGGTGGAGGCCTTCCCCGAGCAGGAGATCGGCCGCCGCTTCCTGATCCGGCCGACGCATGTGGAACCGCGCCCGACCTATGGGCGCATCGCGCTGACGCTGGATGCGGGGCTGGCCTTCGGCTCGGGCGAGCATGCCTCGACCCAGGGCTGCCTGATGGCGCTGGAGGGCCTGCCGCGCAAGGCAAGGCGCGTGCTGGATGTGGGGACGGGCAGCGGCATCCTGGCGATGGGTGCGGCCAAGCTCTGGCATGTCGGCGCCTTGGCGAGCGACATCGACCCGTGGTCGGTGCGCGTGACGCGGGAGAATGCGGTGCTGAACGGGCTGGCGCCCCGACTCAAGGCCGTGCTGGCGACGGGCTATGCCCACCAGGCCATCACGCGCGGCGCGCCCTATGACCTGATCTTCGCGAATATCCTGGCGCGGCCGCTTTGCGCCATGGCGAAGGACCTGGCCGCGCATCTGCGCCCCGGCGGGCGGGCCATCCTGGCCGGCTTGCTCGGCAAGCAGGTGCGGATGGTGCTGTCGGCGCATCGCCATGCGGGGCTGGTGCTGGAGCGGCGGATCAGCCTCGACCCCTGGGCGACGCTGGTGCTGCGGAAGCCGGGGTGAGGGGGCCACGCGCATGACGACCCGGACCCACACCGTCACCTGGGAGAGCCTGGACGGCCCCTCGCCCTATGCCGGGCTGCCGGGGCTGGAGGCGATGCAACGTTCCATCGCGGATGGCATCCAGCGCAGCCCGATGTTCGCCCTGATGGGCATCCGCCTGGTGCGCGCGGAGGAGGGCCTCGCCGTCATGGAGGGCGAGATCGGCGAGCAGTTCTACAACGGCATCGGCATCGCCCATGGCGGCTATGCGGCGACCATCCTGGATGCGGCGCTGTGGAACGCGGTGCGCACGGTGATGGAGGCCGGAAAGGCCCACACCACGCTCGACCTCAAGGTGAATTATGCCCGCCCGCTGACAGTGGCGAGCGGCCGCGTCTCCTGCGAGGGGCGCGTGGTGCATCGCGGCGGCCGCACCGCCATCGCGGAGGCACGGCTGACGGGGGATGGCGGTGCCAAGCTCTACGCCCATGGCACCTCCACGCTGATGATCCTGTAGTTCGCTGGGCGGCTGATTCACGCCTTTGGCAAAGCGCCAAAGGCGATCAGACGCCGGCCCGCGTCAGCCACTTCTTCGCCACCCGGCACGCCACAGTATAGGCCGGGTTGAAGACGTTGCCGACGTCATACTCCACCACCATGCCCATCAGATGCGCCGCCGCGCGGGGATCGAGGCCGTAATCCTCGCCCAGCCAGCGCTGCATCTCCGTCGTCGCGTGCTGCAGCGCCTGGTCCAGCGGGCGGGCATTGCCGATGGTGATGATCTCCTCGGCCGTTTCGGCGCGGGGCCAGGTGATCCTGCGCTTCAGGACGGAGAGGCGGACCTCCATCTCGAAGGAGGTCTCGATGCCCGTGCCGGTGATCTCGCCA
The DNA here is from genome assembly GCF_019083995.1 of Roseococcus sp. SDR. GTDB lineage: Bacteria > Pseudomonadota > Alphaproteobacteria > Acetobacterales > Acetobacteraceae > Roseococcus. The sequence continues at coordinate 23,180 of NZ_JAHRCU010000006.1, read as the reverse complement.
TCGCCCTGCGCGGCATGGCCATCGCCCAGGTAGAAGAGCGCGCCGGGGACCGCGACGGGGAACCACATGGTCGTGCCCGGGGCGCAGCGGCGATAATCCATGTTGCCGCCATGCGGGCCGCTGGTCGCGGTCGAGATCGCCTCCCCGCCCGCGGGTGCCACGCCGAAGCAGCCGATCATCGGCGCCAGCGGGGGCGTGAAGCCGGCGAGCGCGGCGGGCGCGTCCTGCAGGCGGACCGTGCCCTCATTGGCGTTGATCTCCCAGATCGCGCGCTCCTGCTTCGGGCGCTCCAGGATGGCGGCGGGGTCGAGCACGGTCAGCGCGAGCGGCGAATAGGTCCAGCCGGTGCGGCGGTTGGGGGTGAGGCGCAGGATCTCCACGGCCAGCGTGTCGCCGGGCTCCGCACCTTCCACGAAGAAGGGGCCGGTCATCGGGTTGGGGCGGCTTGCCACCGGCTTTTCGTGCGCGTCGAGGCCGGAGGCGTCCACCGTCTCGGCCACCACGATGTCGCCATCCGCCACGCGCAGGCAGGGTTCGGCGGTGCCGAGGGTGTTGTGGTAGCGGGTCGGGCGGAAGATGTGGCGGGCCATGGGCTCCTCGGGTGCTGTGCCCGGCGAGGCTAGGCCATGTGCGGCCCGGCGGGAACGTCGCTCACGGCTCGGTGTCCGGGCCTTCCCAGCGGAACAGCTCGCGCCCCGCCTTGCAGCGGCGCAAGGCCTGGCGGAAGCGGTCCTGCTCCTTGCGGCCGATGATCACGCGCAGGCTGCGGTGCAGCTCGGGCATGGCGGGGGGCGATCCGCGATCCGCCACGCCGTTCTCCAGGCCAAGTGGGACGGAGCGGGCCTCGCCCAGGCCGAAGAAGGCGAAGCCGCAGATCGCATGCGCCGGCGCCAGGCGCAGCAGCAGCGCCATGTGGTCGGCCATGGTCGGCTTGAAGCGGATGCGCTTGCCGAAATGCCCGGGGATGTGCTGCCCGTTCAGCGCCAGCGCGCTGTCGGCGTCGAAATAGGCGTGCTGGATGAGGACGAAGTTGCGTGCGGCCAGGATCATGCGCGCGACGGCCTGCTCGAAATCCGCGCGGTCGCCGATTTCGGGCAGCAGGTCGAAGGCGGTGGCGGCCAGCGCGGTGTTGCGGCCCTCGTAGCGCAGCAGGTCTCCGGTTTCCGCCGGGAGGCCGGCGGCGCGGCACCGGGCGACCGCCTCCGCCGAGATGTCGATGCCGAGGCCACGGCCGCCGAGCAATTGCCGCGCCGCCTCGATGGACGCGCCCGTGCCGCACCCGAAGTCGATGAAGTTGAGAAAACCCGCCGGGGGCGGCGGCTCGCTGGAATCCGCGGTGGCATCGGGCATGCGTGAGCCAGTCCGTTGACAGGCTTCATTCTATAGCATGTTGCGATGCGTGATGAAACGCGCCGTGCGAATGTCATGAATGTGCAAAATCCGGACAGCGGAGCGGACATGCCTCAGGGCCACGCCGCGGCCGGGTGGTCGTCCGGCTCGCCCGCTCAGAAATGCTCGGCGCGGAGCACCTGGCAATCGGTGATGTTCACGATGGCGGGGCGGGCGCCGAGCAGTTCCTCCCGCGCCTCGATCACGCGCTCGGCCACGGCCGCGCCGCAGATGCAGATGATGACGACGTTATCCAGCACGCCCGAGAGGTCGCCGCCGCGGCGCACGCCCTGGCGGCCGCGCCCGGCGAGGACGGGCAACTGCGTCCAGCCGGTGGCGCCGAGGCGGTCCAGCAGGTCCGTCACCTCGGCGGCGCGGACGGCCTCCACCACGATTTCGATGCGCTTGCGCTGATGCGTCATGTTCCCACCCCGGCGAGGCGAATCCACAGCGGGATGCCCACCAGGATATTGAAGGGGAAGGAGATGGCGACGGAAAGGGTGACGTAGATGCCCGCATCGGCGCGCGGCAAGGCAAGGCGCATGGCGGCCGGCACCGCGATGTAGCTGGCCGAGCCGGCGAGCACCGCCAGCAGCGCCACGCCGCCGGTGGACAGCCCGATGAACTGGCCGGTGACGAGGCCGGCCGCCCCGCCGATCAGCGGCATGAGCAGGCCGAAGCCGATCAGCACGGGCGGCAACCCCTTGCCGCTGGCGCGAAGCTGGCGGACGGCCATCAGCCCCATCTCCAGCAGGAAGAGGCAGAGGGCGCCGGGGAAGAGCGCCTCGGTGAAGGGGGCGAGTTGCCGCTTGCCGGGCTCGCCGGCCAGGTAGCCGATCAGGAAGCTGCCCATGAGCAGCACGACCGGGCCGTTCAGCAGCACCTCGCGCGCGAGTTTCCGGGCGTTGAGCTTGGGGGCGTCGGCGCTGCCGCCCAGGCGCGCCAGCAACAGGGCGGTCAGGATGGCGGGCGTTTCCATCACGGCCAGCACGGCGGGCATGAAGCCCTCCTGCGGGACGCCCAGGGTGACCAGCGTGCCCGAGGCGGCGGCGAAGGTGACCACGCTGACCGAGCCGTAATGGCCGGAGACCGCGGCGGCCGTCTCGCGGTCCAGCTTCGTGCCCAGGCGCAGCAGCAGGAAGGCGGGCAGCGGCAGCAGGAAGGAGAGCAGGATGCCGGCGATGAGCGCGGCCCAGAGCCCCTCGGAGGCGCCGGGCATGGCGAGTGCGGCGCCGCCCTTCAGCCCGATGGCGACCATCAGATAGAGCGAGAGGCTGCGCGCCAGCGCCTCCGGCACGGAAAGCTCGGCGCGCACGGCGCCGGCTCCGAAGCCGAGGGCGAAGAACATGACGGGGGGCGGGATCAGGGCAAGGAAGCTCGACACGCGCTGCGTCTAGAGCAAAGCGTGCGGGCGGGGAAACGCCGGGCGTTAAATTCTTGCATTTTCTTCATCTTGGTGCATATCGGGTCGGAATCGAAAAGGTTGACCCTGGAGCAAGGCGCGGCGGAGCATGCTGGCCGGGCCCCATGCTCAAGGTTTGAGGGTCCGCCACGACACCGGAGGAAACCATGCCCGATGCGGGCCTCTCGCTCTCACCTGAAGCCATGCGCCAGCGGGCGCTGGAGACCCTGGCCTCGCTGGTGGGGGGCACCTTCTGGGAGAAGATGCGCATCGAGGCCGCGGCGCGGATCATCGTGACCGCGCGGCGCGTGGCGCTGCTGGCTGAAACCGGCGGGCTGGAGGGGTCGCCTCCGGCGGGCGTCATCCTGCCCATCGCCGCGCGCTGGGATGCGGTGGCGATGACCGCCAATGAGTATGCCGAGACGCTGGAGACGGCGGAGGTCGTCGCCATCCTGGAGGAGGCGCCCGCCTGGTCCGAGGCGATCTGGGCGCAGACCGGGCTCGCCGAGGCCGAGAAAGCCAGGCTGCTGCAACGGGTGTGACGGCCCCGGCCCACCGGGCCGGACCGCGCGTCACCCCGCCGGCAGCACCCGCCCCCGGCATTCGCCGAAGCCGATGGACACGAATCCCTCGCGCCGGGCGATGGCGCGCAGGATCACCTCGTCGCCATCCTCCAGGAAGCGGCGCTCCTCCCCGGAGGCGAGGGTCAGCGGTTCGCGCCCGCCCTGCGTGGCTTCCAGCAGGCTCGCATAGCCCTCCCGCCCAGGGCCGGAGATGGTGCCGGAGCCGAAGAGGTCGCCCGGGTTCAGGTTGCAGCCATTCGAGCTGTGATGCGCCACCATCTGTGCCACGGTCCAGTACATGTGGCGCGCATGGCTGTCGGCGATGCGGTGCGGCGGCAGGCCCCGCGCCGTGAGGCCGGGCGTGACCAGCCAGGCCTCGAGGGCGAGGCCGAGGCCGCCCGCGGCTTGGTCCGCCGCGTCCAGCAGATAGGGCAGGGGGGCGGGGTCGCCATTCGGGCGGGGCGGCTGGGGGATGCGGAAGGGCTCCAGCGCCTCGGGGGTGATGATCCAGGGGCTGATGCTGGTGGCGAAGCTCTTGCCCAGGAAGGGGCCGAGCGGCTGGTACTCCCAGGCCTGGATGTCGCGCGCCGACCAGTCGTTCAGCAGGCAGAAGCCGGCGATGTGATCGGCCGCCTCGGCGATCGGGATGGGCGCGCCCTGGGCATTGCCGGGCCCGATCCAGATGCCCAGCTCCAGCTCGTAATCCAGCTTCTCGCAGGGGCCGAAGGCGGGGCCGTCCGGCCGGGGCAACTGGCCCGTGGGGCGGCGGAAGGGCGTGCCGGAGGGCAGGATGGAGGAGGCACGGCCGTGATAGGCGATGGGCACGTGCTTGTAGTTCGGCAGCAGCGGGTTGTCCGGCCGGAACAGCTTGCCCACCGCCGTCGCGTGATGGATCCCCACATAGAAATCCGTGTAGTCGCCGATGCGGGCGGGCACATGCAGCGTGCAGGCGGCCGCATCATGCAGCCGCGCGGCGAGGCGGGATTGCGCCCCGCTGCCCGCTGAAAGCTCCTCCGAGAGGCGGGCGCGCAGCGCGCGGCGGAAGGTGGCCCCCTGCGCCAGCAAGGCGTTCAGCGTGCCGTCGGGCAGCGCCTCCTCCAGCTCCAGGATCGCGTCGCCGATGGCGACACCGGCGCGGGGCGCGCCGCCGCCGGGCGGCGTGAAGAGGCCGAGCGGCAGGTTCTGGATCGGGAAGTCCGGGTGGCCGTTGGCCGAGGCGACCCAGCTCAGGCGGGCAGGGTCATGGGTGGCATCGGGCATGGGCGTCTCCTCCGGCGGGGCTGCGAGTCTGGCGGGCTTCGCGGCGCGCGGCTACCCGGGAAGGATGCCCGCGGGCGCGCGGGCCAGGGGCAGGTGGATCTCGGCCACCGCCCCGCCCTCCGGGTGGTTGCGGAGCGTGATCGTGCCGCCGAAGCCGGTGATCGTGCCATGCGCGATGGACAGGCCGAGGCCGGTGCCCTTGCCCACCGGCTTGGTGGTGAAGAAGGGCTCGAAGCTGCGTTCCAGCGCCGCGCGCGGCAGACCCATGCCGTGGTCGCGCAGGCGCAGCACCACCGCGGCGCCGTCCGGCTTCACCGCGGCCGAGATGCGGACCAGGCGCTCCTCGCCGGGCACCTCCTCCATGGCATCGCGCGCATTGATCAGCAGGTTCACCAGCACCTGCTCCAGCCCGACGAGGCTGCCGCGCACCGGGGGCAGGCCGGGGGGCAGGTCCGTCTCGATCCGCACGTCGGAGGCCGCCATGGTGCCGCCCGCGATGGAGAGCGCGCCGGCCACCGCCTCGGCCCAGTCCACCGCCGTCTCGCCGCCCGGGTCCACGCGGGCGAAGAGGCGGAAATGGTCGATCACGCTGCGCATGCGCAGCGCCTGGCGGGCGATCTCGTCCAGCCTCCGCCCGGCGGAGGCGAGGTGCGCGGCGTCGCCCCGGCCGAGCTCCAGCGCCGCAAGGTCCGCGGCGAGGGTGATGGCGGCGCAGGGCTGGTTCAGCTCGTGCGCCACGCCTGCCGCCATCTCGCCCAGCGTCGCCAGCCGCGCGGCAGAGAGCGCCTGCGCCTTGAGCTGGCGCTCGGCCGTGATGTCGGTGATCAGGCCCACCACCTCGACGCGGCCATCCTCCAGCGTGCTGACGACACGGCAATCGTCGCGCACCCAGATCGGGCCTTCGGCGCCGTGGATGCGGTATTCCATGCTGCCGTGCCCGGCCTCGCGCACCTGCAGGAAGAAGCCGCGCCGCTCGGGGCGGAACTCGGCCTCGATGATGGCCCCGTAGGAGCCGGCGGCGGCGAAGCGTTCCACCGGCCAGCCCGTGATGCGGGCGATGGCGGGCGAGAGGTGCAGCCGCGTCACCTCGCCCCCTGTCGAGAGGTGGCCGCGATAGGCGGCGCCCGGAAGCGCGTTCAGCAGGCGGCTGGTCTCGGCGCGCGAGGCTTCGGCCGCCTCCATGGCGGCACGGGCGGCGAGGCGGGCGCGCAGCTCGACCAGCAGCATGCCGCCGACCGCCAGGGCGCAGAGCCCCAGCAGCAGCAGCACATGGAGATCCTTCGCGTGCCGGGCCGAATCCTGCATCGCGGCCTCGGCGTCCACGGCGAAGGTCACGGCCAGCGGCCATCCGGCCAGCTGCCGCCAGGCCAGGAAGATCTCCCGCCCCGAGAGCGGGCCGATGGTGATCATCTGGCCGACCGGCTGGCCCCTGATGCGCAGCAGGTCCGGTCCGCCGCGCAGCGCGCCGAGGCGTTGGTCCGTCTCGCGGCTGCGGGCGAGGATCACGCCGTCCTCCCGCAGCAGGTTGACCGTCACGCCTGCCGCGAATTGCAGCTCGCCCAGGCTGGCGGAGAGCAGGATGGGGTCCACCGAGACGACGGAGACGCCGGCGAAGCTGCCATCCGCCTCACGGATGGCGCTGCTGATGTTCAGGCTCCAGCGGCCCGAGGCGCGGCCGATCAGCGGCGCGCTGACGAAGACGCCGCGCGCCCCCTCCAGCTGCGCGCGGAAATGCTCGCGGTCGGAGAGGTCCACGGGGGTGAAGCCGGGCGTGGTGGACCAGGCGAGGCGGCCATCCGTGCCGATCAGTGCCACCTGCAGGATGCCGAAGCGCTCGCGCCGCGCGACCTCGGTCAGCATGCCCTCGATGACGCGGCGTTCCGGCGCGCCGGCCTCGGTGTGGCTGAGCGCGAGCGAGGCCGTGAGGCTGTGCAGGAGGGTGACGGCGTCGAGCGTCTGGCGCAGTCCATGCGTCGCGGCCTGGGCGCCCGCCGAGACGAGGCGCAGGCTCTCGGCCTCGGCCGCCTGGCGCAGCCGTGCCGTCTCGCCCCGCACCAGCAGGAAGCCGAAAGCGGCCGGCACGAGCAGGCCGGCCAGCAGCAGCGCATAGGCCCGTCCGCGCCGGTGGCGGCTGGCGGCCGCCGTCACTGTCGGAGGGCGAGCCGGATCGCCATGCGGCCCGGACCGCCATTCCAGGAGGTGACCTGCCCGCCATGCTGCTCGGCGATGCGGCGTGCGATGGCGAAATGCAGCGATTCCTGCGTGCGCGCATGGGCCGAGCCGGCCAGGGGGAAGGCGATGCCGGGGGGCGGCGTATCCAGGCCGTCGGCCGGGCCGGCCAGCAGGGTGACCAGCGCCCAGCCGGCGCCGGCTTCCTCATGCGGTTCGAGCAGGGCGAGCACGTCGCCGCCCTCGGCGCACCAGTCCGCGGCCGCGAGCACGCATTGCTCGACGGCGCGGCGCAGGCGGGACGGGGTGCCGGTCGCGGCGAGCTCGGGCAGGACGGGCGTGGCGCCCAGGCGCAGGCGCTTCGCATCCGCCAGCGGGCGGGCCGCCGCCACTGCCGCCCGCAGCGCGGGCGCCAAGGGCACGGCGGCGGGCTCCTCGTCGCTCGCCGGGCGCTCGATGCGATGGAGTTCCTCGACCAGCTCCACCGCCTGGACCACACGCTGCACCCCGCCGCGCAGCAGGTCATGATACTCGGCCTCATCCCCCCGCGAGAGGCCGCCATGGGCCAGCAGCTCCGCCCCGCCCGAGATGGCGATGAGCGGCGTGCGCAGCGCGTGGGAGATGGCGGCCATGTCGCGCTCGATCGCGGCGGTGGCGGCGGCGGGGGCGGATTGCGCGGCCAGCCGTGCGCCCAATTCGCGCATCTGGCCCTGCAGGGCGGCGCGTTCCTGCTCCATGCGGGCCAGGCGGTCGCTCACCGCCGCGCGCTCGCTCGCTAGCGCGCGCTGGGTGACGACGCGGCCCATGGCCTTGGTGACGGCCTGCACCGCCTCGGCCAGGCGGAAGGGCTTGCGGAGGAAATCGGCGACGCCGGTGCGGACGGCGGCCGTCGCGTCCTCGATCGTCGCGTGGCCGGTGATGATGATGACTTCGACCGCCGCGCTGGCGGGGCGCTGGGAGAGGATGCGCTGGGCCAGGCCGAGGCCGTCGCCGCCGGGCATGCGGATATCGGTCACCACCACGCCGATCGCGGGGTCGGCATCCAGGCGGGCCAGCGCGTCGGTCGCGTTGTGGACGAAGCCGGTGCACATGCCGTGCGCGGCGAGGCCCTGGGCGAGCTGCTCGGCCACCACCGGCTCGTCATCCACGACGAGAACGCCGATCGCCGTGCCATCGGCCCAGGTCACGGAGCCCGGGTTGGTGGCGTGCGACATGGGCTCCCCCTCCTACGGGCTTGTTCTGGCGGTGGCCTGAGAGATCCTCACCACCGGGCAATCAATCACAGCGGGGGGCATGAGTCACGCCACGCGCCATCTGCCCAGTGCGGATGATCCGTGTTAAACCTTCCGATCCCAGGGGATTGACCGCGCGTGTCTGCCCTCTCATCCATGCCGCCGACGGCACCGCGCCAGCCACGGGGCCTTGGCGCGACGGGCCTGGCGCTGCTGGCGCTGCTGCCCCTGCTGCTGCTGGCCGGCCTGGCGGTGACCGAGGCGGTGCGCGGCTTTCGCAACGCCGAGAACGAGAGGCTGCGCGACGCAGCGGCGCTGGTCGCGGCGGCGGTGGATGCGCGGCTGGCCGCCTATGCCGCGGCGATGACCACGCTTTCGATGGCGCCCTCGGTCCTGCGCGACGACGATCATGCGAGCTTCCATCGCCGCGCCGTCGCCACGGCGCAACTGCTGCATGGCGATGTCGCGCTGCTCGGCCCGCCCCCCGATTTCGCGTTGCTGGCGGCGAGCAACGTTCCGCTCCACACCCCGCTGCCGCGGCATTCGCGGCCCGCGGAGCGGGAGACGCTGGAGCGCGCGGCGGCGCGCGCGGTGGCGGAGCGGCGGCCGGTGATCTCCGACCTGTTCCTCAACCATGCCAACCAGCAGAGCCTCGCCGTGGTGACGCCGGTGATGAGCGGTGAGCGCGTGGCCTTCCTGGTGGTGCTCCGCTTCGCGCCGGAGAACCTGCTGCAGGCCATCATCCCCTTCGCGGGCGCGGAGGGGGAGTTCGTCACCGTCACGGACAGCCGGGGGCGGATCGCGATGCACACGCGGGGCGCCATGGGCCCGCCGCTCGGCACGCCGGGCCCGCCCGAGTTGATGGCCAGCACGGTGGGGCGGCAGCGCGGCATCACCACCGCCGCGCGGGTGGATGGGCAGGCGACCACCTTCGCCTATGAGCGCCTGACCGAGGTGCCGGACTGGATGGTCTTCGTCGGCCGCACCCGGGCGGGGCAGGTGGCGGCGGCCAGCGTCATCATCGGCTGGGCGCTGGCCGCGGTGATGGCGCTGGGCCTGGCCATCGGCCTGCTGGGCCTCGCGCATCGGCGCGAGGCGCTGCGCATGGCGCAACAGGAGGCGGCGGCGCTGCGCGCGGGGCGCGACGAGATCGAACGCCTGCTGGGCGGGCTGCCGGCCGTGGTCTTCCTGCGCGACTTCACGCCCGATGGCCGTTCGCGCGTGATCTACCGCGCGGGCGACATCCAGGCGGTGACAGGATGGCCGGAGGAGCGGCTGCGCGACCAGGAGGATTGGAGCCCGCTCTACGCCCCCGGCATTTCCCATGCGCCGTTCTTCGCCGAGGTGATGCACCACGGCAGCGCGACGCAGGACTGGCAGATGATCCAGCCCGATGGCAGCCTCCGCGCCATGCGCACCCAGGCCCGCCGCCTCACGCTGCGCCCCGATGGCAGCGGCGACCTGGTGGGTTATCTGCTGAATGTGGAGGCCGAGCTGAAGGCCGCCGCGCGCGCGGCGGCGGCGGGGCGCCTCGCCTCGCTGGGCGAGATGGCGGCGGGCATCGCGCATGAACTCAAGCAGCCGCTGCAATCCGTCTCGCTGCTCGCGGAGAATGCGCAGATCTCGGCCGCGCATGGCGAGCCGGTCGGGGAGCGGCTGGACCGCATCGTCGAGCAGGTCTCCCATGCCAGCGACATCATCGAGAATCTGCGCCGCTTCGCGCGCGGCACGCCCGAGGGGGCGGCGGTGCGGCCGGTGGACCTCGCGCATGTCGTGCGGCAGACGCTGGCGCTGGCCGATGCCGCGCTGCGCGAGGCCGCGGTGCGGGTGGAGGTGGCGCTGGGCGAGCCCGCGCCGGTGGTGATGGGCCATGCCGTCGGCATCGAGCAGACTCTGCTGAACCTGCTGGTCAATGCGCGCGACGCCATGCGGGACCGGCCCCTGGGCATGACGCGGCGCATCCGCATCTCGGCGGAGCCGCTGGGGCATGAGCGCGTGGCGCTCATCGTGGCCGATACCGGCGGCGGCATTCCGGCCGATGTGCTGGCGCGCATCTTCGAGCCCTTCGTGACCACCAAGGGACCGGAGAGCGGCACGGGCCTCGGCCTTTCCATCTCGCACGGGCTGATCAAGGCGATGGGCGGGACGATCGAGGCACGCAACGGGCCCGAGGGCGCGATCTTCACACTCTGTCTACCGGCCGCAGCGCCTGTGCTGCGGCCGGTTTCTTGACGCCCTCAAACGCCGGGCGCGGCCTTCGGCCGCTGTGCGGCCGGTTTGTTGGCGCCCTCAGGCGCCGGGCGCGGCCTCCGGCCGCTTGGCTTCGCCGCGCCGCGGGTGCGCTGGGCCATTAGCCCGGTTGGGCGGCGCCGCGCGCCTTGCGCGCGGATGTCTCCGCCCTCAGGCGCCGGGCGCGGCCTCCGGCCGCTTGGCTTCGCCGCGCCGCGGGTGCGCTGGGCCATTAGCCCGGTTGGGCGGCGCCGCGCGCCTTGCGCGCGGATGTCTCCGCCCTCAAACGCCGGGCGCGGCCTCCGGCCGCTTGGCTTCGCCGTGCCGCGGGTGCGCTGGGCCCATGGCGCTGTTGGGCGGCGCCGCGCGCCTTGCGCGCGGATGTCTCCGCCCTCAGGGTTTTGACGGGTCGAAGTTGCGCTTCAGCGCGGCGCCGTAGCTCGGATAATCCTGCTGCAATTGCGCGATGCCGGCGGCGAAGGCCGTCACGCGCTGCGGGAAGCGCGTCTCGAACATGAAGGCCAGCGTGCCGGTCAGCTTGTGCGGCTTGAGCTCGACGCGGCTCGCGGCCTCGAAGGCGTCCATGTCGGGGCCGTGCGGCAGCATGGTGTTGTGCAGCGAGAAGCCGCCCGGCGCGAAGCCGCCGCCGGTCTTCGCGTCATACACGCCATAGATCAGGCCCATGAACTCGCTCATCACGTTCATGTGGTACCAGGGCGGGCGGAAGGTGTTTTCCGCCACCATCCAGCGCTCGGGGAAGATCACGAAATCGATGTTCGCCGTGCCCGGCGTCTCGGAGGCCGAGGTGAGCACGGTGAAGATGCTGGGGTCCGCATGGTCGAACAGCAGGGGCCCGACGGGCGAGTAGCGCCGGAGGTCGTATTTGTAGGGCGCGTAATTGCCGTGCCAGGCGACGACATCGAGCGGCGAATGCGCGATCTCCGTCGCCCAGAGGTTGCCGCCCCACTTCACCATCAGCTTCGTGGGCGCGTCGCGATCCTCATAGGCCGCGACGGGTGTGAGGAAATCGCGCGGATTGGCCAGGCAATTGGCGCCGATCGGGCCGCGCTCGGGGAGCGTCAGCCCGCCGCCGTAATTCTCGCAGACATAGCCGCGCGCGGGCCCGTCGGGCAGCTCGGCGCGGAACTTCACGCCGCGCGGCAGCACGGCGATCTCGCCCGGAGCGACCTCGATCACGCCGAATTCGGTGACGAGGCGAAGCGCGCCCTGCTGGGGGACGATGAGCATCTCGCCATCGGCGTTGTAGAAGACCTCATCCGTCATGGAGCGGGTGGCGAGATAGACATGCGCGGCCATGCCCGCCATCGCGCCCGCATCGCCGGCCGTCGTGATGGTGTGCATGCCCTCGATGAAGGAGAGGCTGGCGGCGGGGATGGGCAGCGGATCCCAGCGCAGCGGCGCGGGCGGCATGGGCGGTTCGGCCGCCGGCGCGGTGCGCCAGTGGCGCGCATCCATCGGCTGGAAGCGGCCCCAATGCGCCACGGTCGGGCGGATGCGGTAGAGCCAGGAGCGCTCATTCGTCGCGCGCGGCGCGGTGAAGGGCGAGCCGGAGAGCTGCTCGGCATAGAGGCCATAGGCGCAGCGCTGGGGGGAGTTGCGGCCGATGGGGAGCGCGCCGGGCAGCGCCTCCGTCTCGAAGCCGTTGCCGAAGCCGCTCATGTAGCCGTTTGCCATGGCGGTCAGCTCCGCTGCGCGGCGGTCAGCCGCTGGAGGGTGGCGAGGTCCACCGCGCCGGGGATGAGGGTGGTGCCGGCGATCAGCGCGGGCGTCCCCTGGATGTTGAGCGCGCGGGCGAGGCCGAGGTTGCGCTCGATGCGGGCGGTGGTGGCGGCGTCGTCCATGTCGCGGCGCAGCCGGGCCCAGTCGAGGCGCAGGCGATCGGCCTCGCGGCGCAGCACGGGTTCGGTCGGTTCCTCGCGCAGGCGCATCAGCGCGTCATAGAGCGCGCCATACTGGTTCTGGCGCTGGGCCGCGATCAGCGCGCGGGAGGCGGCGATGGAATTGGGGCCGAGGATCGGCAGGTCCTTCATCACCACGCGCACGTCGCGCTCGCGCTGGATCAGCTGCTCCATGGTGGGATGGAGCTGCTTGCAGTAGCCGCAGCGCGCGTCGAAGAACTCGACGATGGTGACGCGGCCCTGGGGGTTGCCCTTCACCGCGTCCTGCGCGTCGCGGAACAGGGCATCGGCATTCTGCGCGATGGCGCGGGTCTGGGCGTTGGCGCGCTCGGTCTCCTCGGCGAGTTCGAGGCTGGCGAGGGCGTCGCGCAGGATGGAGGGGTCCTGGCGGAGCGATTCGCGCAGGATCTGCAACACCTCGGCCCGCTGCTCGGCCGTCAGGCCCCCCATCTGGCCCTGCGCGGCGGCCGCGCCCGGGACCAGGGCGGCGAGGGCCAGCAGGCCGCGCCGCTTCGTCGTTTCTGTCATGCCCGTTCCGGCTCCTCTTCCGGCGCATGATATAGCCGATCCGGGCGGCGGCGTCGCGCCCGGGGTCACGAAGCCGGGGTGAAAAAACCGGCCCGGCGTTGCTTGGGGGGGCGAAGGCGTCTATCCCAGGTGACCCGCCGGCAGGGTCCGGCAGCTTGAGGAACAGAGCCTCCATCGCATGAGCAACACCGCGCGGCCCCTCACCCGTCCGATCCGTTTGCTTGCCCTGATGCTGGGCGGCCTCACGCTCGCCGGCTGCCAGGCGACGCGCAACGTGACCAATTCGCTGCTGGGCGGCCCCTCCGTGCCGGCGGGCACGCCGGGGCATGTGAGCGGCTTCCTGGGCGGCGTGGCGGGCGAGGAGCCGGTGGCGGTCGCCGTCGCGCGGGACATCCTCTCGGCCGGCGGCAATGCGGCGGATGCGGCGGTGGCGGCGGCCTTCACCATGACGGTGACGCTGCCTTCGCGCGTCGGCCTGGGCGGCGGCGGCGCCTGCATCCTCTATGACGCGCGCCGCAACGACCCCGAGGCGCTGGTCTTCCTGCCCGGCGCGCGCGCCGGCATCCCGCCCAATGCCGACCGACCGGCCGCCGTGCCGCTGATGGCGCGCGGGCTGTTCGCCGTGCAGGCGCGCATGCCGCGCAGCCGGCCCTTCGAGGAACTCATCGCGCCGGCCGAGCAGCTGGCCCGCTTCGGCGCGCCCATGTCGCGCGCGCTCTACAATGACCTGGTGGCGGTCTCGGCCCCGCTCTTTGCCGACCCGCAGGCGCGTGCGGTGTTCGCGACGCCGGATGGCCGCCCCATCGCGGTGGGCGACCGGTTCCAGAACCCGGCGCTGGGCGGCACGCTGACGGCGCTGCGCGTGGCCGGCGTGGGCGATCTGCACCAGGGTGCCCTGGCGCGGCGCATCGAGGAGGCGACGGGCCAGATCGGCGTGGGCACGATCAGCGTGGGCGAGATGCGCGCGGCCCTGCCCGAGGTGGTGCGGCCCGTCTTCGTCAATGCGCGCGGGGGCGACCGGATCGCCTTCCTGCCGCCGCCGGCCGATGGCGGGCTGGCCGCCGCCGCGGCTTTCCAGGCGCTGCAGGCGAATCAGAGGCTGGAAGAGGCGCAGGCGCGCTCACTGGCCGTCGCCGCCGCCTGGCGCCAGCGCGGGGGCGATCCTCAGGCGCTGCTCGCCGATGCCGGGCTGCCCGGTGGGCTGCCGGGCAACCTGCCGGCCAGCGCGGGGCTGATGGTGTTCGACCGCGAGGGCAATGCGGTGAGCTGCGCCTTCACCATGAACAACCTCTTCGGCACGGGGCGCATCGCGCCGGGCATGGGCTTCCTGATGGCGGCCGCGCCGAATATCGGCCGCGTGCAGCCGCCGCTGCTCTCTGCCGCCGTGGGCTGGAACCCCAATCTCCGCGCCTTCCGCATGGCGGCGGCGGGCTCGGGCCAGGAAGGGGCGCCGATGGCGGTGGCCGGGCCGATGGCGGCGCAGATGCTGCGCGATGCCGGGGCCGAGGCGGCGGTGCAGATCGTGCCCGAGCCGGGGCGCGCGCAGCTGGGGATGTGCCCGCGCTACCTGCCGGGCTGGCCCTCGCTCTGCACCACGCTGTCCGATCCGCGCGGGACGGGTGTCGCGATGGGCGCCACCGACCGGTGAGCCTGAAAATCGGCCGGGGGGCGGAGGCGCCGCCCTTCCTGGTGATGGATGTGATCGCGGCGGCCAATGCGCGCGCCGCGAGCCTGGCCCCGGGCGCGCCGGGGATTCTCCGCATGGAGGTGGGGCAGCCAGGGACGGCCGCACCGGCCGGGGCGGTGGCCGCCGCCATGACCGCGCTGCAATCAGGCGCGCCGCTGGGCTATACCGAAGCCTTCGGGCTGCCCGATCTGCGCGAGCGGATTTCGCGCCATTACCTCGATCATTACGGGCTTTCCGTGCCGGCTTCGCGCATCGCGGTGACGGTGGGGGCGTCGGGCGCCTTTCCCTTGGCCTTCCTGGCGGCCTTCGACCGGGGCGACCGGGTGGCGATGGCAGCCCCCTTCTACCCGCCCTATGCGAATATCCTGACCGCGCTGGGCATGGAGCCGGTGCTGCTGGAATGCGGGCCGGAGACGCGCTTCCAGCCGAGCCTCGCCATGCTGGAGACGCTCGACCCGCTGCCGGATGGTCTCGTGATCGCAAGCCCCTGCAACCCGGCCGGGACCATGCTGGCGCCGGAGGAACTGGCCGCGATCGCGCGCTGGTGCCATGCGAAGGGGGTGCGGCTGATCTCGGACGAGATCTATCACGGGCTCTCCTGGGGGAGTGTCCCGGAAAGCAGCGCCGCGGCGTTTTCCGAGAGTGCCGTCATCGTCAACAGCTTCAGCAAATACTGGTGCATGACGGGCTGGCGCATCGGCTGGCTGGTGCTGCCGGAGGATCTGGTGCGGCCGGTGGAGTGCCTGGCGCAGAACATGTTCATCTCGGCGCCGCATGTGGCGCAGGTGGCCGCAAGGGCGGCGATGGATTGCGTGGCGGAATTGGAGGCGAAGAAGGCCGCCTATGCCCGCAGCCGCGCGCGCCTGCTGGAAGGGCTGCCGGGGGCCGGGTTCGACCGGATCGCGGCGGCGGATGGGGCGTTCTACCTGTGGTGCGACGTCTCGCACCTGACGAATGACAGCGTGGAATTCGCGGCGCGGATGCTGGAGGGTGCCGGCATCGCGGCGACGCCCGGCGTGGATTTCGACCGCACGCGCGGCGCGCGGTTTTTGCGCTTCAGCTATTGCGGGGATGAGGCCGCGATGGCGGAAGCCCCGGGCCGCCTGTCCGGCTGGCTCGGGCGATAGCCGGGGTCCGGGGCCTCTCGGCCCCGGCGGGTCCAGGGCGGAGCCCTGGATTCTTCAATCCGCGTATTGCCCCGCCGCGACGATGAGCGGACGCAGCCGCGTGATTTCGCTCGCCAGGAAGCTCGCGTGGAAATCCGGGTTCACTTCGTTCTCGGCGGCCACGGTGGTGAGTGTTTCGGCGTAGCGGGCGCGCAGGCGTTCCTCGCGCAGGGCGGCGCGCATGGCCTGGGCGAGGCGCATCTGGATTTCGGGCGGCGTGCCGGCGGCGGCGTAGAGGCCGTGCCAGGCGGACATGATGAGGTCCACGCCCTGTTCCCGCGCGGTGGGCAGGTCGAGGCCCGGGATGCGCTCGGGCAGGGTCACGGCGAAGCCCTTGATGCGGTTGTCGCGCACGAAGGGGGCGGCGACGGTCGCCTGTTCGCAGCTGATGTCGAGGCGGCCGGCCATCATCTCGGTCATGGCCGGCGCCGAGCCGCGGAAGACGATGGTGGTGGCGCTGCGCCCGGCCGCGTGCTGCAGCAGCATGCCGCAAAGCTGGTTGGAGCCGCCGAGGCCGCTATGGCCGAGGTTCAGCGCATCGCCGCGCTCGCGGAGCTGCGCGATGTAGCCACGCAGGTCATTCGCCGGGAAATCCGGGCGGGCCACCAGCGTCATGCCGGTGTGGGAGACGAGGCCGAGCGGCGCCAGGCCGCGCTCGATGGAGAAGGGGAGCTGGCGGTAGAGGGTGGCGGCGGCGGCCAGGCCGATATGGTGGATCAGCAGCGTGTGGCCATCGGGGCGGGAGGCCGCCACGCGGGCCGCGGCGATGGTGCCGCCCGCGCCGGTCACGTTCTCGGCTGCGACGGGCTGGCCGAGTTCCTTGGACATGCCCTCGGCCATGAGGCGGGCGATCATGTCGGTCGGGCCGCCCGCGGCGAAGGGGATCAGGATGGTCAGCGGGCGGTTGGGGAAGCTGCCTTGCGCCAGCGCGGGCGTGGCGAGCAAAGGCAGGGCCAGCGTGGCGCGGCGGGTCAGCATGAACGTGTTCCTCGAAAGTGGATTATTGGTTATCCGCACGGATAGCCTCGACCACCGCCGCCGTCACGTCCTTTGTGGTCGCCGTGCCGCCGAGATCGGGCGTCAGCACGCCCTTGGCGGTGGCCATCTCGATCGCGCGCATCAGGCGGGCGGCGGCGGGTTTCTCGCCGAGGTGCTCCAGCATCATGCAGGCGGTCCAGAAGGTGGCGATGGGATTGGCGATGCCCTTGCCCGTGATGTCGAAGGCCGAGCCATGGATGGGCTCGAACATCGAAGGACGATGGCGGGAGGGGTCGAGATTCGCGGTGGGCGCCACGCCGAGCGAGCCGGCCAGCGCGCCGGCCAGGTCGCTCAGGATGTCGGCGTGGAGGTTGGTGGCGACCACGGTGTCGATGCTGGCGGGCTTGCGGACCATGCGGGCGGCCATGGCGTCCACCAGCTCCTTCTCCATGGTCACATCGGGGAAGTCCTTCGCCACCTCGGCGGCGATCTCGTCCCAGAAGACCATGCCGTGGCGCTGCGCGTTGGACTTGGTGACGACGGTCAGCAGCTTGCGCGGGCGGGACTGCGCGATCTGGAAGGCGGTGCGCATGATCCGCTCGACGCCCGTGCGGGTGAAGATCGAGGTCTCGGTGGCGATCTCGATCGAATGGCCGCGATGGGCGCGGCCGCCATGGCCGGCATATTCGCCCTCGCTGTTCTCACGGACGATCACCCAGTCCAGGCCGCCGGGGGCCAGGTGGCGGAGCGGGGATTCGAGGCCGGGGAGGACGCGGGTGGGGCGGATATTCGCGTATTGGTCGAAGCCCTGGCAGATGTTGAGGCGCAGGCCCCAGAGGGTGAGGCTGTCGGGCAGATGCGGGTCACCCACGGCGCCGAAATAGATCGCGTCGAAGGCTTCGAGGGTCTTCAGCCCGTCCTCGGGCATCATGCGGCCGGTGGCGCGGTAGAAATCGCTGCCCCAGGGGAATTCCTCCACCTCCAGCTGGAAATCGCCCGCGCGGTCGGTCAGCGCGCGCAGGACTTCGAGGCCCGCGGGGATGACTTCCTGGCCGATGCCGTCCCCCGGAATGGCGGCGATCTTGTGCGTGCGCATGGTCGGTTTCCTTCTGCTGGGGATACTGGTATGGAAGGTGGTATGGAAGTCAAGCCCCCGCCCTTGCGCGTCACCGCCGCCGCTCCGCCGCCGGCGCGGGAAAAGCTGGCGGATGCGGCCTATGCCGCGCTGAAGGCCAGCATCCTGGAGGGGCTGCTGCCGCCCGGCGTGGAGACGGCGGAGCAGGCCATCGCGGACCAGCTCGGCATGAGCCGGACGCCGGTGCATGAGGCTGCGCTGCGCTTGCAGCATGAGGGGATGCTGCAGGTGCTGCCGCGCAAGGGCGTGCGCGTTCTGCCGCTCGACCCCGAGGACCTGCGCCAGACCTATGAGGTGCTGATCGCGCTGGAGGGCGCGGCGGCGGCGCTGCTGGCGGCCCAGGCACACCCGGCCGCGCTGGCCGCGATGGAGCGCGCCACGGCGGAGATGGGCCAGGCGCTGGCCGCCGGCGACCGCGCGGCCTGGGCGGCGGCGGATGATCGCTTCCATCGGGCGCT
The DNA here is from genome assembly GCF_019083995.1 of Roseococcus sp. SDR. Taxonomy (GTDB): domain Bacteria; phylum Pseudomonadota; class Alphaproteobacteria; order Acetobacterales; family Acetobacteraceae; genus Roseococcus. Next base: position 5,065 of record NZ_JAHRCU010000006.1, on the reverse strand, counting down.
GGTGGAGGGCTGCGGCAACCCCAAGCTCGCGCGCCTGGCCGCGACGGCGACGGACCAGGCGCAGCGCGCCCGGGCGCTCACGGCGGCCCGCCGGCCGGAGCCCGTGCTTTCGGCCGAGGAGCATGGTGCCATTCTGGCCGCGCTGCGCGCCGGCGATTCCGAAGCCGCACGGGCCGCCACGGCCCGGCATCGCGCGCGGGCGAGTGCCGAGATCCTGTCAGTGTTGAGGGGGTGAATGAGAAAGGGCCTCCGGCGGCCGGGGCCTCAGGCCCCGGACCCCATTCCATGGAAGGGGTCTGGGGGCCGTGCCCCCAGCCGCCGGAGGCCTGTTCTTCTCCCGCTTTCCCGCCATGATGGCGCAAAGGACACGCCCATGACCCATTGGACCGACACCACCGCCACCCAGGCTTTGCGCGACCTCTACGCCGCCGGCGTGCGCGCGGCCGATCCGCTGGCCGTGCTGGCCGCGCATCTGCCGGAGGTGCCGAGGCAGGGCCGCGTCATCGTGGTGGGCGTGGGCAAGGCCGCGGCGAAGATGGCGCAGGCGGTCGAGGCGGCCTGGGCGGATGTGCCGCTGACCGGCCTGGTCATCGCGCCGCATGGCGCGGGGCTGCCGCTGCAGCGGATCGCGCTGCGCTACGGCAAGCACCCGACGCCGGATGCCGGGGGCGCCGCGGCGGCGGCCGAGATGCTGGCGATGGTCCAGGGGCTGACGCCGGACGACCTCGTGCTGGCGCTGATCTCGGGCGGCGGTTCCTCGCTCTCCACCCTGCCGGCGCCGGGGCTTTCGCTGGAAGACCTGATCGCGACCAACCAGGCGCTGCTCGCCTCGGGCGCGGTGATCGGCGAGATGAACTGCATCCGCAAGCATCTCTCGGCCTTTTCGGGCGGAAGGCTGGCGGCGGCGGCGCATCCGGCGCGGGTGGTGACGCTCGCGATCTCCGACGTGCCGGGGGATGACCCGGAGGTGATCGCCTCCGGCCCCACGGTCGCGGACCCGACGAGCTTCGCCGAGGCGCGGGCGATCGTCGCCCGCTACGGGATGGAATTGCCGCCTTCCGTGGCGGCGCATCTGGCGGCGGGTGCGGAGGAATCGCCCAAGCCGGGAGATGCGCGCCTCAAGCGGGCCGAGTTCCGGATGATCGCCACACCCATGATGGCGCTGCAGGCCATGGCCGAGGCGGCGCGGGGCATGGGCCTCACCCCCCTCATCCTGGGCGATGCGCTGGAGGGCGAGGCGCGGCATGTCGGCACGGTGCTGGGCGGCATGGCGCGCAGCGTGGCGGCGCATGGCCTGCCGATCCCGGCGCCCTGCCTGCTGCTCTCGGGGGGCGAATGCACGGTGACGCTGGCCAAGGGCACGCAGGGGGCGGGCGGGCGCAACACGGAATGCCTGCTGGGCATCACGCTGGCGCTGAACGCCGCGCCGGGCATCTGGGCGATGTGTGCCGATACGGACGGGATCGACGGCAAGTCGGAGCATGCCGGCGCCATCGCCGGGCCGGGCACGCTGGCGGCGGCGCGGGCCAAGGGGCTCGACCCGCAGGGGCTGCTGGCGGCGCATCGCAGCCTCGATGTCTTCGCCGCGGCCGAGGGGCTGCTGACGCCCGGGCCGACCCTGACCAATGTGAATGATGTGCGGGCGATCCTGGTGACTTAGCAACGCTAAGCAACGAAAGCGTCATTGGCGTCGGGTCTTAACTTGTGTAAGTTAAGCCCATGCGTGACCCCACCCTCGAGGATATCCTCGCCCGCCGCGGCGCCGTCACCCGGATCGCCGCCGCGCTGAACATCTCCACCGCCGCCGTCAGCCAATGGAAGCGCATCCCGCCGGATCGCGTGGCCGACATCGCGCGTCTCTTCAACCTGCCGCCTGAGCGGCTGGCCGCGCCGGGCGCCAAGCCCGCCCCGGCCCCCGAAGGAATGCCCCGCATGGCCCCCCGCATCGCGCTGCGCCGCCACCGCCGCACCAAGATCATCGCCACCCTTGGCCCGGCCAGCGCCACGGTGGAGATGATCGAGAAGCTGTTCCGCCAGGGCGCGGATGTGTTCCGGCTCAATTTCAGCCATGGCAGCCATGAGGACCACGCCGCGCGCATCGCCATGATCCGCGAGGTGGAGCGCAAGACCGGCCGGCCCATCGGCATCCTGGCCGATGTGCAGGGGCCCAAGCTGCGCGTCGGCAAGTTCGCGGCCGGGCGGGTGCAGCTCGCCACCGGGGCACGCTTCCGCCTCGACCTCAACCCGACGCCGGGCGATGTGAAGCGCGTCAACCTGCCGCACCCCGAGATCATCAGCGCGGCGCGGATCGGCACGACGCTGCTGCTGGATGACGGCAAGCTGAAGCTGCGCGTGGTGCGCCAGGTGGAGAACGACCATCTGGAGACCGAGGTCGTCGTCGGTGGCGCGCTGTCCGATCGCAAGGGCGTGAACGTGCCCGATGTGGCCCTGCCCATCCCGGCGCTGACCGAGAAGGACCGGGCGGATCTCGATTTCGTGCTGCCGCTCGGCATCGAATATATCGGCCTCTCCTTCGTGCAGCGGCCGGAGGATGTGGCCGAAGCCAAGGCGATCGCCGATGGCCGCGCCTGGATCATGGTGAAGATGGAGAAGCCCCAGGCGGTCGAGAACCTGGATGGCATCCTGGAGCTCTGCGACTGCGTGATGGTGGCGCGCGGCGATCTCGGCGTGGAGATGCCGCCGGAGGAGGTGCCGCTGGTGCAGAAGCGCATCGTCCGCGCCGCCCGGCAGCTCGGCAAGCCGGTGGTGGTGGCCACCCAGATGCTGGAGAGCATGATCACCGCCCCCTCGCCCACGCGGGCCGAGGCAAGCGACGTCTCCAACGCCGTGTTCGACGGCGCGGATGCGGTGATGCTCTCGGCCGAGACGGCGGCCGGGCAATACCCGCTGGAAGCCGTGAACATCATGGACCGCATCGTCGGCCGGGTGGAGCAGGACCCGGGCTGGCGCGCCCAGACGGACGCGAACCGCCCGGCGCCCGAGCCCTCCAGCGCCGGCGCCATCGCGGCCGCCGCCGCGCAGGTGGCGCATACGGTGCATGCCCAGGTGATCGCGACCTTCACCAGCACCGCCTCCACCACGCTGCGCGTGGCGCGGGAGCGGCCGGACTGCCCCATCCTCGGCCTGACGCCCGAGCTCAGCTCGGCCCGGCGGCTCGGCGTGGTCTGGGGGGTGCATCCGCTGGTGGTGCAGGACATCCATTCCATGACGGAGATGGTGGCCCGCGCCAGCCGGGCCGCGCAGCAGGAGGGTTTCGCGCGTCTCGGCGAGGAACTGGTGGTGACAGCGGGCGTGCCCTTTGGCACACCGGGCACGACCAATGCGCTCAGGGTGGCCACGGTGAAGTGAGCCGCCCCAACGGAGACGAGCCTGATGACGCGTATCTTCCTGGCCGCCGGCCTCGCCCTCTCGCTGGCTGCCGCGCCTGCCCAGGCGCAGCGCAGCGGCACCTATGACGTCACGGGCACGAATCCGGATGGCACCGCCTATACCGGCACGCTGGTGCTGGAGCAGATCGGCCTGCTCAGCTTCCGCCTGCAATGGACCATCGGGCCGGATGTGATCGAGGGGGTGGGGATGGTGAGCGGCCTGAGCTTCGCGACCGCCTTCAGCCTGGGCCAGGGCAGCACCCCGAGCATGGGCGTCTATGAGCTGCGCCCGAACGGGCAGCTGGTGGGCCAATGGACCACGATCGGTGCCTTCGCCGCCGGGACCGAGACCGCAACGCCGAGGTGATTTTGCCGCGTGCTTGGCTTCGCCGCGCGACGGGTGCGCCGGGCCATCAGGTCAGTTGGGCGGCGCCGGCCGCCGTGCGGCCGGATGGGATTGTGAACGCCCTCAGGCGCGTCGCGCCGGAGGCGCGCCTTCGGCACGACGCGCGCGCTCCGCGTGCTTGGCTTCGCCGCGCGACGGGTGCGCTGGCGGTCGGGGTGGTCTGGGCGCGCCGGCCGCCGTGCGGCCGGATTCTCCGGGGGCGGGTCGCGCCTTGAGGGCGGTGCGGACGGCCCGTCCTACCCCACGGACCAGCCCGGCTTGCGCTTCTCGCGGAAGGCGGCGATGCCTTCCGTCGCCTCGGGGCCGGCTGCGGTGCGGCCGAAGGCGGCGGCGCCGGCTTCGGCATAGCCCTCGGGCGAGAGCGGGCCCAAGGCCGCGAGCAGCTTCTTCGTCTCGGCCAGCGCGCCGGGGGCACCCTCCAGCACCTGTGCGATGCTGGCCTCGACCAGGGCGTCGAGGCCAGCGCGATCGGCCGCCACCTCATGCACCAGGCCACGGCGGGCGGCTTCGGCTGCGGTGATCACGCCGCCTTCCAGCACCATCCGCGCCGCATTGGGGCGGCCCATGCGGCGGGCAAGCCAGGGGAGGATCTGGGCGGGCACCAGGCCGCGCCGCGCTTCGGGGGCCGCGAATCGCGCATCGGCGCTGGCAAAGGCGATGTCGGCGCTGCAGAGGAAGCCCAGGCCGCCGGCATGCGCGGCGCCCTCGACGGCCGCGATCACCACCTGCGGCAGGAGGGAGAACTCCTCATAGCGCGCGCCCAGGCGGCGGTTGCGGGCCTGCATGGCGGCCAGCCGCTCCTCCGGCGTGCCGGTGACGACCTCCGTGAGGTCGAGCCCCGCGCAGAAATGGCCGCCCGCGCCGCGCAGCACGACCACGCGCGCCGTGGCATGGCCGCGCAGCTCGTCCAGCAATTCGTCCAGCGCCTCGCCCATCCCGCCGCCGATGGCGTTGCGGCGGGCGGGGCGGTTCAGCGTGACGTGAACCACCGGGCCCTCGCGGCGGACGAGGACCGGAGGTTCGGCCTGGCTCACCGCTTCCACCAGCCGCCACGACGCGGTGCGGCGGCGGCCACTTCCTCGACCGTCTTGGGGAGGATGGCCGGGCCGATCACCGGCTCAGGCGGGGCGGGTGCCGGCTCGGGGGCCGGTTCCGGCATGGGCTCGGCGGCGGCGGCCGGGGCGGGCTCGGGGGCCGGGGCCACGGGCTCGGCGGGTGCTTCCGCGGCGGGCGCCTCGGCGACCGGTGCGGCCTCCGCCGGCTCAGGCGC
>NZ_JAHRCU010000005.1 GCF_019083995.1 Roseococcus sp. SDR | reverse complement strand
TCCACACGCGGCGCCTCCACACGGGGCGCCTCCACACGGGGCGCCTCCCCGCGCGGCGGCTCCAGGCGCGCGACCTCGGGGCGCGCCGTTGCCTGGGCCGTCGGCTCGGCCCGTGCAGCCTCCGCGCGGGGCGGTGCGATGGCGGGGGTCTGGCCGGGCGCGGGCCGCGCCGCCACCTCACGCGCCGGGCGCGACCGCTCGGCCGGCGGGCGCGGCGCCTCCGCCTCGCGCGTTTCCGTGGGGTCGAGCGCGTCCAGCGCCACCTTGGGCCCGTTGCGGAAATGCCGGATCCTGGAACCCGGCCGCAGCGTCAGCTCGATGCCGCCCGCCACCTTGGTCACGGCCAGGATGTTGCGTGGCAGCCGCCGCGCCCCCGCCAGGTCGATCGCATCGGCACTGGGGAAGCGCAGGATGACGCGATCGCCTTGCTGCTCCACCTGATAGGCCGGGGCCGCCGCCCAATCGAAGACGATGCGGCCATGGCCGGGATGATCACCCGTGCGCACGCCAACCCTCTCCTGCGCCGCCGCCGGCAGCGCAAGGAGGGCCAGCCCCAGGCCAGCCAGTGTGAGGGCGCGCGCGGCGGGCCGCATCAGTCGAAGCTCGCCAGCAGCTTGTCGATCTCTTCCTGACTGGTGCCCGCACCCGGCATCTGTGGGCCGTTGGCGAGGGCGCGGCCTTCCGTCACCGGCGCGGCCGGCGCCTCATCCTCCGGCGGCGGCGGCGCCTCGCCCGAGCCGAACCGGGCCGTGACGGTGGCGACCCGGGATTCGATCGCCTTCAGCGCCGTCACCACCTTGCTGATGCGCTGGCCCGTGATGTCCTGGAAGGAGCAGGCCTCGTAGATGCGCGTGACGGCGGTGCCGAGCGCCTCCGCATCGCTGGGTGGCAGGCGCGTCTGCATCGCCTCCAATCCCTCGCAGACATCGAGGATCTCGTTCGTCGCATTCGCGGTGTGCTCCACCACCGCGTCCAGTTCATCCGTGGCGCAGGGGATGTGGCGCGCGTTGATGTCGTCCACGCGCAGCGCCGCCATCTCGGACTTGGCGCGCTGCACCTCGCGGCCCAGCGCCTCCAGCTCGGCCAGCAGGGCGGCCTCGGTGGTCGTCATGTCGCCCGCGAGGCTGCCCAGCACCTGCCGCACCGCCTGCTCGATCGGGTCCTGCCCGCTCCCGTCAGGCATGGACCAGCACCTTCTCGATCTTCTCGCGCAGCGTCTCCGCATTGAAGGGCTTCACGATGTAGTTGGAGACACCCGCCGCCTTGGCCGCAATCACGTTCTCGGTCTTGCTCTCGGCCGTGATCATGATGAAGGGGAGGTTCTTCAGCCGCGCATCGGCGCGCACCTCCTTCAGGAGGTCGAGGCCGGTCATCGGCTCCATGTTCCAGTCGCTGATGACGAGGCCGAAATTCCCCGCGCGCAGCTTGGCCAGCGCCTCGGCGCCGTCCGTCGCTTCCTCGACATTGTCGAATTCGAGCTGCTTCAGCAGGTTGCGGATGATGCGCAACATCGTCTTGTAGTCGTCCACGATCAGGACGTTCATGTTCTTGTCCAGGGCCATCGGCGGTTGCTCCTTGCTGCGGCGCTTCCTGTTGCGCCACCCGGGGTTAAGATGCGGTTATTCGAGCGGGCGTGACCGGTGGCGCGCGAGCTCGGTCGTCAGCGCCCGGGCGCGCTCGGGCCGCATCGCCGCCAGCACCGGGGCCGCCTTCGCCTCGCGCATACGGTCCACCACCTGCAGCAGCACGGGCATCTCCAGCTCATCGAAGATGCCGGCCGCATCGCGCGGGCGCATGCCCTCATAGAGGCGCACCATCTGGCGCCAGCCCTGCTCCGTGCGCTCGTCGCGCTGCCGGCCCTCGGCCTCCAGGCGCTGGCGCAGCGCGTTCAGCTCCTCCAGGCGGTCGGCGAGGCGGCGTTCAGCCGCGGCCATGAGCATCTCGCGCTGGGCCAGCGCCGCCTCGCGCGTCTCGATTTCGGCGCGGCGGGCACGCAGCGCCTCCAGCACAGCGCGTTCGGCGGCCTGGTCGGGCGCGGGCGGCGCGGCGGCGGCGGGGGGCACCGGCGCGGCGGCGACGGGCGGGCCGGCCGCCGGCGCCGTGGGCTGGGCGGCGGGTGCCTGGGCCACCGCCGGGGCAACGATGCCCGATGCGCCCTCTCCGCGCAGCAACGCCTCCAGCTTCACGCCTGCCAGTGCCGCCATGCCGAGCAACGCCAGCGGCAGCAGGCGCGGGGTGGGCCAGCGCATCACCGCATCCCCCTCACTTCATGCCGAGCGCGCGGATCAGCTCGCGCTCGGCCTCGCTGCGGACCTGCGGGGCCGCGGCCGGCGCCGCGCCCGCCAGAGGACGCGCCTGCTGCACCGCGGCTTCCAGCCGGTCGGCCAGGCTCTCCGCGCGCTCGACGAGGTAGCGCAGATCCTCCCGCACCGTCTCGGCGGCGGTGACGCGCTCACCCACCTGCCGCCCGGCGAGTTCGGTGGTGGCGCGCAGCCGCATCAGCGCGGCCTCCGCCGTGCGCGAGGCCTCCCCCAGCCCTTCCGCGCCCTGCTGCAGCGCGGCGCGATCGGCGCGCACGGCCCGCAGCATGCGGTCCAGCCGCCACGCCATGGGCAGCGTGGCCGCCAGCAGGCCGATGACGGTGACCTGGACCGCCCATTCGAGAGCATTCATGGCAGGACCTCCCAGAGGGGACGCAGAGGGTCGGAAATCCGCACGGCGGGCTTGTTCTCGCGGCGGCCCCATTCGGCCGCGAAGAGCGGCACCGTGCCGCATTGCAGCCGCACCGGCGCGCCCGGCGGCGCGTTCAGCAGGATGCGATCGCCCGGCTTGAGCGCGATGACGGAGGAGAGCGGCATCACCTGCTCGTCCAGCACCACATCGAGGCTGATGTCGGTGTGGCGCAGCTGCTCGGCCAGGTGGCGCTCCCAGATGCTGTCGCGGCCGAATTTCTCGCCCATGAACTGCTGCAGCAGCAATTCACGCACCGGCTCCAGCGTCGCATAGGGCAGCAGCAGCTCAAGCCGCCCGCCGCGATCCTCCATCTCCACGCGCAGCCGCGTCAGCACGCAGGCATTGGAGAGGCGCGAGATGGCGGCGAAGCGCGGGTTCACCTCCAGCCGCTCGAACTCGAAGCGCACATCGGTCAGCGGCGCGAAGGCGTCGCCCAGGTCATTCAGCACCACGCCGATCAGCCGCTCGACCAGCGTGCGCTCGATCGTGGTGTAGGGCCGGCCCTCGATGCGCATGGCCGCCGTGCCGCGCCGCCCGCCCAGCAGCACGTCCACCACCGAATAGATCATCGCGGAATCCACCACGATCAGGCCGAAATTGTCCCACTCGGCCACCTTGAAGACGGCGAGCATGGCGGGCAGCGGCACCGAGTTCAGGTAGTCGCCGAAGCGCTGGCTCGCGAGCCGCTCGATCGAGACCTCGACATTGTCTGAGGTGAAGTTGCGCAAGGAAGTGGAGAGGATGCGCACCAGCCGGTCGAAGATGATCTCCAGCATGGGCAGGCGCTCATAGGAGACGAGGCCCGAATGGATCACCTGCTCGATGCCGCTCTTGACCGCATCGCCGCCTGCGCCGCCGTCGAAGCCCATGAGGCTGTCGATCTCGGCCTGGCTCAGCACGCGCGCGGCGTCGGCCGGGGCTTCGGCGGGCGCCTCGGCCGCCGCCTCGGCGGGCGCGCTGCCTTCCTCCGCCAGCGCCGCCCCCCAGGCGGCCGCCATGTCGTCTTCTTCGGATGTGCCGCTCACTGGACGAGGATCTCGGTGAAGAGCACGTCCGTCACGCGCACCGGCGCGGCGGCGACATTGGCGCGCGCGATCAGCTCCTCGCGCAGGCGGTGCGTGCCGGCGCTCCCGCGCAGTTCCTCGGGGCGCACCTCGCGCAGATAGGTGGTGAAGAGGTCCACGAGGCGTGGCATGGCGGCCTGCAGCGCCGCCGCATCGGCCGGGCCCGCCACCTCCACCTGGCTCTTCACGCGGATGAAGGCGCGCCGGCCGGGCGCGTTCAGGTTGGCCGTGATGTCGGGCATGTTCACGAAGACCGGCTGGCGGTTCACCGGCTGCGGCTCCGCCTCGGCGGCGGGTGCGGGTGGCGGTGCCGGCGAGAGGATGCCGCTGAACCACACGCCGGCGCCCACGCCGCCGAGCAGCAGCGGCAGCGCCAGCAACAACAGTTTCTTCTTCGACCCGCGGGGCTTGGCTTCCGCCTCCCCCGCCGCCTCTTCGCCCTTCGCCGCGGCCATCGCCTTCAAGCACCCTTCTGGTGATCGGAGACTCGATCTCTGGCGCATCGGGGTTAACGAAGCCTTGAGCCGGCGCGACTTGCCGGGACCGGGCAGGTCTTGCCCGGCCGAGGCGGCAGGCCATGCCATTTCGGCGCGCACCGCCCTGGCATGCCGCTTGCCCAACCGCTTCCGAAGCACCACCGCGGAGGGATCATGGACAGCCCAGGCTACATCGTGCTCTCGCGCCTCACCGCCCAGCAGCGCGCGAGTCAGTTCACGGCACACAACCTCGCCAATGCCGACACGCCCGGCTACCGCGCCGCACGCCCGATCTTCGCCGAGCATGTGGAGCGCCAGGGCCGCGTCCACGGACCGAACGGCGCGGCCCAGGTCGGCTACACCTGGGACCGCGCGAGCTGGCGGGAAACCCAGCCCGGCGCCATCAGCGCAACGGGCAATCCGCTCGACATCGCGATCTCGGGCCAGGGCTTCTTCGTCGTCGAGACGCCGCGTGGCGAGCGCTACACGCGGGCCGGACGGTTTGCCATCGGCGCCGACGGGCAGATCGTGGATGTGACCGGCGCGCCGGTCCTCAACACGGATTCACGCCCCATCGCCGTGTCCCCGGGCGATACGCGCATCGAGGTGCAGGGCGACGGCACCATCCGCTCCGAGAATGGCGTGATCGGCCGGCTGCGCATCGTGCGCTTCGCCAATGAACAGCAGCTCCGCGCCGAGGGCGACCGGCACCTTGATGCCGCGGGCCAGGCGCCGGAGGAGATCGCCCGCCCGCAGCTCGTCCAGGGCGCGCTGGAGGGCAGCAACGTGCAATCCGTCCTGGAGATGACACGCATGATGGCCGAGCTGCGCGAATTCCAGTTCGCCACGCAATTCCTGGAGCGCGAGGGGGAGCGGCAGCAGAGCGCCGTGGACCGCCTGCTCCGCCGCCGCAGCTGATCGGAGAACCTGAATCATGCGCTCCCTCGCCATCGCCGCGACCGGAATGCTCGCCCAGCAGACCAATGTCGAGGTCATCTCCAACAACCTCGCGAATATGGGCACCACCGGCTACAAGCGCCGCCGCGCCGAGTTCCAGGACCTGATCTACCAGAACCTCCGCCGCGTCGGCTCGCAGAGCAACGACACGGGCAGCGTGCTGCCCTCCGGCGCGCAGGTGGGCCTCGGTGTCCGCACCGCCGCCGTCTACCGCATTTCCGAGCAGGGCAACCTGCAGCAGACGGAAAACCGCTTCGACCTCGCCATCCGCGGCAATGGCTATTTCCAGATCCAGATGCCCTCGGGCGAGATCGCCTATACCCGCGACGGCACCTTCGCCCTCAGCCCCGAAGGCGTGCTGGTGACGGCCGAGGGCTTCGTGGTGCAGCCCGGCATCACCATCCCCGCCGCCGCGCGGGATGTCACGATCAACGCGAGCGGCGAGGTGCTGGCGCGCCTCGACGGCCAGGTGGCGCCGCAGAATGTGGGGCAGATCCAGACCGCGATCTTCGCCAATGAGGGCGGGCTGGAAGCGGTGGGCGACAACCTCTTCCTCGCCACGCCGGCCTCCGGCCAGCCGCAGGCGGCAGCCCCCGGCCAGCCGGGCCATGGCTCGGTCATGCAGGGCTTCATCGAGACCAGCAATGTGAACACGGTGCAGGAGATCACCTCGCTCATCACCGCGCAGCGCGCCTATGAGATGAACAGCCGCGTCATCACCGCAAGCGATGAGATGCTCAGCACGCTGACGAGGCTGCGTTAATGCAGCGCCGCCCTCTCCTGGCGCTGGCCGCCCTCGCTCTGCCCGCCCGCGCGCAAGCGCAGAACGCGCCGCCGCCCGCCATCCTGCGCCCACACGCGCTGCTCGATGGCGAGGTGCTGCGCGTCGGCGACCTCTTCGACCAGGCGGGCCCGCATGCGGAGCGGGTCATCGCCGCCAGCCCCCAGCCCGGGCGCCGGATGGTGCTGGAGGTCCAGAACATCGTGAACATCGCACGCCAGAACGGCGTGAACTGGCGGCCCCTGACCGGCACCGAGCGCGTCGTCATCGAGCGTCCCGGCCGCACCGTGCCACGCGCCGAGATCGAGGCGCTGCTGCGCGACGAACTCACGCGCCACGGCATCGAGCCCGAGATGGAGATCGAACTCCCCGGCCTGATCCCGCCCATGATCCCCGCCCAGGCCTGGTTCCAGCTCGCCCTCGAAGGGGTGAGCGTCGAGCAGCCCGGTGCGCGCTTCCAGGCCACGCTCGTCGTGCTGGCCGATGGCGCGGGCACGCAGCGCATGCGCCTCGCCGGCCGGGCCGTCGTCACGGTGCCCGTCGTCGTCGCCACGCGGCGCCTGGCGCTGGGCGAGGTGATCGGCCCGAATGATGCCCGCCTCGCCCGCCTGCGCGCCGAGCGCGTGCGGCCCGGCCAGGCGCAGCAGCTCGCCCAGGTGGTGGGCCAGGAGCTGCGCCGGCCCATGGCCGCCGAACAGGGCTTCGCGCTGGTGGATCTCGGCCCGCCCTCCATCGTGCAGAAGAACGCGCTGGTGACGCTGCTGCTGGATGCGGGCGGGCTTCAGCTCACCGCCCAGGGCCGCGCGCTGGAAGCCGCCGCGCGCGGCGCCACGGTGCCGGTGATGAACCTCGCCAGCCGCAACATCGTCGAGGGGGTGGCCGTGGCACCCGGCCGGGTGCGCGTGGCCATGGGCGCCATCCCGGTGGCCGCGCGATGAAGGCCGCGCTTCTCCTCCTGCCGCTGGCCCTGGCCGCCTGCGGCCAGGCCGAGCGCCTCTCACGCATCGGCCGCGCGCCCGATTTCTCGCCGGTGACGGACCCGACGCAGGACCCCCGTTACCGCCCCGTCTCCATGCCCATGCCCGCCCCCTATGAGGCGCCGCCGCTCGCCAATTCGCTCTGGCGCCCCGGCAGCCGCACCTTCCTGCGCGACCAGCGCGCGGCGCAGGTGGGGGACCTCATCACCATCCTCGTCACCATCGATGACGACGCGCAGCTCGCCAACCGCACGCAGCGCAGCCGCACCGGCAGCGAGACGGCCGCCGCCGTCAATCTCTACGGGCAGGAGCGCGCGCCGCGGCGGCTCTATCCGCCGGGCGCCGTGCCCTCCGCGCTGCTCAACACCGACAGCGCCGGCAACAGCGACGGCAACGGCAATGTCCGGCGCAACGAGACGGTCAACCTGCGCCTCGCCGGCACCGTCACGCAGACCCTGCCCAACGGCAACATGGTGGTGATGGCGCGGCAGGAGGTGCGGGTGAACAACGAGATGCGCGAGCTTTCGCTGCAAGGCATTCTCCGCCCGCAGGACATCGCCTCCGACAACACGGTGCGGCATGACCGGCTGGCCGAGGCGCGCATCTCCTATGGCGGGCGCGGCTCGCTCTCGGACATCCAGCAGCCGCGGCTCGGGCAGCAGCTGCTCGACATCATCTCGCCCTTCTGAGGATGGCTGCGGGCGGTTACCGGCACTCGCTCAAGGGACGCGTCGCCGAGGCGCGGCGGCCATCGGCGCCGCGATAGCAGCCATCGACCCAGGTGCCGCGATAGGTGGTGCGTGTCGAGGCGACATAGTATTCGCCCTGGCCATCGGGCCGATCCGCCTTCCACTCGCCCGAATAGCGCGTGCCGCTGCGCCACACATAGACGCCCTGGCCATGAAACTTGTTGGCCAGGAACCTGCCCTCGTAACTGTCGCCGCTCGCAAAGGTCTGTCGGCCCTGGCCGCTGCGCAGGCCATCCAGGAACTCGCCGACATAACGGTTGCCATTGGCCCAGCTCATGGTGGCGCGGCCGGTGCGCTGCCCATCGCGGAACTCGCCCTCATACTGGTCGCCATTGGCCCAGGTGTAGACGCCGCGCCCCTGTTGGCGGCCATCCTGGTACATCCCCTCATAGCGGTTGCCATTGGCGTAGATATAGGTGCCCTGGCCGTGCGCGCGCCCCTCGCGCCGCGGCCCCTCGAAGCGGGCGAGGCGCGCCTGGCCGTCTTCCGTCCAGCGCCAGTCGCCGCTGCCGGGCCCCTCCGCTGGGCCGCGCGGGCAGGCGCCGTCCCAGGTGACCCTCGAATCCGCCCGTGGGTTGGCATTCCACACCCAGCAGCCGTTGCGCGCATCCACCGTCCAGCCCGGGCGGCCCGGCTGGGCCAAGGTGTCGGGCGATGGCGGCGGGGGCGCGCCCGCCGAAGGGGGCGTCACCGGCCGAGGGGGCGGTGGCGGCGCACTCCGCGCCTCGACCACGCATTGGATCTGGATGGGCGGCGCGTTGCAGCCATTGAGGTGCAGCGCCTGCGTGGCGCCGGGGGCATAGGCGCGGACATTCCCGGCGTCGCAGGCCTCGGCACTCGCGTAGTTGCAGGCCTGCACATTGCTCTGCGTCGTCGCGCTGCGCCAATTGCCGCCCAGCTCTCGCCAGAAATACTGCACCTGGCCCGGCTGGAAGCTCTGCGCGGCCGTGCCGCCACCCCCACCACCGCCGCCAGCCGCCGGTTGGGGCTGCGTCTGCTGGGCCTGCGTCTGCTGGGGCGGCGTGCCGGATCGCCGGAAGCAGCGCATCGGCTCGCAGGTGGAACTGGTGCAGAGCGCCTCCATGGCGCGGCGCGCCGCCTGGTAGTCCGGGTTGGTGGTGGAATGGAACTGGCCGTTCCAACCCACCCCATAGCCGATCGGCGCCGTGCCGCGCGCCTCGCACTGGTAGTCGCCGGGCGTCACGTTCATCGGGCGACGGAACACGGGCTGATAGGCGGCGGCGCGCTGCGCATCCATCTCCCGGCAGATCGCGCCCGGCGTCATCGAGCCCTGGCAGGCGTTGCGGTTGCCCTCGCCCCGCTCGCAGGCCTCGATCGCCTCGTTGAAGGCCAGCCCCTCCGTCGTCGCGTGACGGCCGACATAGACATTGCCGTTCGGCTCGAAATGCGCGGGCTCCCGCTTGCCGCCCTCGATGAAGCAGACCCAGCTGCTCTGCTGCGCGAAGGCCGGAAAGGCAAGGAGCATGGCCCAGGCCCATGCGGCGAGCGCCGCCCTTCCGATCCGCATCGCCCGATCACCTTCTCCGACGCGAGCGGCCAGGAGCGGCATCCAACACCGCCCCGTGCCATCCCACCTTTGCCTTGCCTGATATAAATCTTGAGCAGAGACGAAACGAACGGCAAGGGGCGGTGGCCGGCCCCGTGTTGGCTCGGCCGCATTCCCCTTGCTAGGCTTCGCCAACACCGGGGGAAGCGCCATGGCGGATGAGTTCGATTATGTGATCGTAGGCTGCGGGGCGGCGGGGTCGCTGCTCGCGGCACGGCTCAGCGAGGATGCCCAATCCAGCGTCTGCGTGCTGGAGGCCGGCCCGAAGGACCGCAACCCCTTCATCCATATCCCGGCCGGCTTCATCAAGACACTGAAGGACCCGGGTGTGACCTGGCAGTTCAGCACCGAACCCACCGAGCGCACCGGCGGGCGGCGCATCGCGACCGTGCAGGGGCGCACGTTGGGCGGCTCCTCCTCCGTCAACGGCATGATCTACAATCGCGGCCAGCCGAACGACCTGGACCACTGGGCGCAGCGCGGCAATCGCGGCTGGGGCTATGCGGATTGCCTGCCCTATTTCATGCGCACCGAGCGCCGCATCGGCTATGGTGACCCCGAGCGGCGCGGCCGCACCGAGGGCATTCCCGTCACCGACATGGACTGGATCCATCCGGTGACCGAAGCCTTCATCGCCGGCTGCGTGGGCTTGGGCATCCCCCGCAATCCCGACTACAACAGCGGTGACCAGGCGGGAGTCGGCTATTTCCAGCGCGCGATCCTGAACGGCCGCCGCGTCAGCGCCTATCGCGCCTTCCTGCACAATGCGCTGAACCGCCCCAACCTCTCGCTGCGCACCAATGCGAGGGCGTGCGAGATCATCCTGGAGGGCAAGCGCGCCGTCGGCGTGCGCTACCTCTCGGAGCGCGGCGGCAAGCCCGTCGAGGTGCGTGCGCGGCGCGAGGTGATCCTCTCGGGCGGCACGGCCAATACCGCGCGCCTGATGCAGGTCTCCGGCATCGGGCCCGGCTGGCTGCTGCAGAAGCTGGGCGTCGCGGTCCGGCACGAACTCGCCGGCGTCGGCGAGAATTTCCGCGACCACTACGCGAGCCGCTTCGTGATGCGCGCCAAGCCCGGCACGCAGACGCTGAACGAGCTCTCCAAGGGCCTCAACCTTGGCAAGCAGCTGCTGCGCTGGGGCACCGGCCAGCCCAATATCCTCGCCACCGCACCCAGCCACGCGCATGTCTTCTGGAAAAGCTTCGAAGGCCTCGACCAGCCCGACCTGCAATGCGTCTTCACGCCCGGCTCCTACAAGGAGGGCATGGTCTATGTGCTGGACGATTATCCCGGCATGACCGCCGGCGCCTGGCAGCACCGGCCCGAGAGCAAGGGCTGGGTCCGCGCCCGCAGCACCGACGTCTTCGAGGACCCGGAGATCCAGCCCAATTACCTCTCGGACGAGATGGATCGCCGCGTGCATATCGGCGGCATGCGCCTGCTGCGGCGGATGCTCTCGACGCCCGAGCTCGCCCCCTTCGTGGATCGCGAAACCCTGCCCGGCCCCGATGTGCAGACGGATGACGAGCTGCTGGACTTCGCCTTCAAGAATGGCAGCACGACCTACCACCTGATCGGCACCGCGCGGATGGGCCCGGCCGATGACCCGACCTCGGTGGTGGATGACCGCCTGCGCGTGCATGGCATGACGGGGCTGCGCGTGGTGGACGCCTCCATCATGCCGGCCATGGTCAGCGCCAATACCTATGCGACGACGCTGATGATCGCCGAGAAGGCCAGCGACTTCATCCGCGGGCGGGAGATGGCGAGCGCGGCGTGATCGGCGGTCATCGGCCTCGCGGATCGCCGCCATCCGCCGGTCCGATTGGCGCGCCCCGGAGGCTCGGGCCAGATGAGCGGGAACAGGAGTGAACCGACATGCGTCTTGCCCTCGCCCTTGCCGCCTTGCTGCTGCCAGGCGGCCCCGCATCCGCCCAGACCGCCCAGGCTTTCGTCTGCAACAACACGATCGTCGTCACCACCAGCATCGGGTTCGGCATGGGGAGCGGGGGCCCGACCTATCGCTACGACGTCTTCGCAAACTTCGCCCAATGGACGCCAGGTGCCCCCCAAGTCACCCTGACGGTCCAGTTCGTTCCGCCCCCCGGGACCCTGCCGGCCGCTTCCGCGCAGCTTTCCGTCACCAACATGAGCAGCGTAATCCCCGCCACCCTGGGGCAGGAGCCGATCAGGGGCACCGGCCCCTCGGTGCCCCATGTGCTGCGCTACCTGCAGATCACCTGCCCCTGAGGCGCCCTCAAGCCTCTTCTTCCTTCTCCGGAATCTCCAGCACCGATTGCGGCCCCTTCTTCGGCTGGCGATACTTCTGCCAGCCGAAGCGGCGATTATCGCCCGGGCGCAGGCGCATATCCTCGCGCAGCGCGGTGAAGGGCAGCGTGGCGGGGTCCGCCACCACCGGGCCGGGTGCCGCGGCCACCAGCACGCTGGCCGCGATCGGCTGGAAATGCGCGCGGAAGTGCACGCTGGACTTCACCGCCACGATCTTTTCCTGCGCCGGGTCCACGCCGAGTTGCAGGAAGATGGACTGGTCATGCGCCTGCATCTTGCGGCTGACGATGACGACGCGCACGCCGCCGATGCGCAGCAGCGCCGAGGGGCCGAGATCGGCCGGGTTGCCCTTGCCCATGGGGCCGGTCAGGGTGAAGCGGCCATCGCCCAGCTTCTCGATCACGCCGGTCACGGTGAGCGGCACGCCATCGCTCTTGCCGCCCAGTGCCAGGGTGATGGTCGCCCCCTCGCCCGCCGCGTGGCAGGCGGCCGCACTCTCGGCGTCGTTCATGGGCGCCAGCACGGCGCCCTGCGCATCCTGCGCGATGAGTTCCGCCAGCAGGCCGGTGGTGTCGCCATGTCCGCCGCCGCCCGGATTGTCCTGCGTGTCGGCGATGATGATGGGCTTGCCGCCGGAGGAGCGGATCGCCTCCGCGACGGCTTCCGCCGCCGGCTGCACCGCGCCGGCGAAGCTCGCCTCGCGCGCGCGGATCGCCTTGGCCAGCGCCTCTGCCGCGGCTGCGGCGGCTTCCGGCGTCTCGGCATAGGCGGCGATGGCCTGGCCGCAGCCCGCGAAATCCGCGTAGGGGAAGCCGAAGCAATAGGCGAGCTCGACCACGCCGGCCTCGATCTCCGCGCGCTGCGCCATCACACCCGCCATCGGCTCCACCATCGTGCATTGGCTGGTGATGGGGATGAGGAAATCGAGCTCCCGGAAGGCCATGGCCCAGGGCTGGCCGCGCTGGATGCGCCGGATCAGCAGCGCCATGGCGCGCTGGCCCACCGCCAGCATGTCCACATGCGGATAGGTGCGATAGGGCACGATGACATCGGCCAGCTCCGCCATCTGCCGCGTCATGTTGGCATGCGGGTCGAGCGTGATGGCGAGCGGCATGGCCGGCCCCACCACCGCGCGCACGCGGCGCATGAGTTCGCCCTCCGCATCCGGATAGTCATCGCTCACCATGGCGCCATGCAGGTCAAGGAAGACCCCGTCCACGGTCGCTTCCTCCATCGCGACCGAGAGCGCATCCACAATCATCGCGCTGATCCGCTCGAAGGCCTCGCGCGTCACGGGGCCGGCTGGGTTGGCGAAGCACCAGCCGAGCGGGGCGATGCTGGCGCCGTGTTTCATCGCCTCGCTGATGCCGCCCCAGGCGCAGGTGGAGGTGCCCTTCAGGCCCTCCATCATCGCGGCCGGGCGTTGCAGCGCAGGCAGCCCACCGGGCGTCAGGAAATTCGCCCATTCGGTCGGGCGCGGGGCGAAGGAATGGCTTTCGTGCAGGAAGCCGGCGACGGCGATGCGCATGTTCAGAAATCCATGTTGTGGCGATAGAGATCCATGACCCGCGGCGGGACCGTCACGCTGCCCTCGCGCGTCGCGCCCAGCCGGCGCGCGACCCGGACGGAGGCATCATTCGCGGGTTCGATGCAGCTGACGAGGCGCGTGAAGCCGAGGTCATCGCGGGCGTGGCGGCGGATGGCGCGCGCCGCCTCGGTGGCGTAGCCGCGGCCCTGATGGGCGGGGAAGAGCGTCCAATGGATCTCGGGCTCGGGCCAGCCTTCGGGGAACCAGAGGCCCGCCTGGCCGACCACGCTTCCCTCGCCCGTGAGTTCCAGCACCCAGATGCCATAGCCGCGCAGCACGCGGTGCCCGGCATACATGGCCATGCGGCGCCAGGCATCGGCGCGGCCGCAGGGTCCGCCCACGAAGCGCGAGGCCTCGCTGGCCCAGAAATCGGCGAAGGGCGCAAAATCCTCGGCGCGGAATTCGCGCAGTGTCAGGCGTTCGCTGGTCAGGATGGGCGTCACCGCGCCGTCTCCAGCACGGAATCGGCCAGCACCCGCAGCCCCTTCTCCGCCCAGTCGCGGGAGATGGATTCACTCGGATGGTGGCTGATGCCGCCATGGCAGGGGATGAAGAGCATGACGGCAGGCATGCACGCCGCCGCGTGATAGGCATCATGCCCCGCGCCCGAGAGGATGTCCCGGTGGCGGAAGCCGTGGCGATCGGCGCTGGCGCGCAGGCGCTGCGCCAGGCCCGCGTCGAAATGCACGGCGGCGAAGCTCCAATAGGGCTCGCGCTTCACGGAGAGGCCACGGCGCGTGGCGATGGCCGCCATGGCGGCGTCGGCCTCGCCGAGCAATTGCGCCAGCACGGCGTCCGAGGGGTGGCGGTATTCAAAGGCGAAGCGCACCTGGCCCGGCACCACGCCATCCGCGCCGGGCTCCACCAGGAAGCGGCAGATCGTCATGCGCGCCTCGGGGGCGATGCGGTGCAGCACGCCCTCGCCCGCCGTGATCATCTCGGCCGCGGCCAGCACGGCGTCGCGCCGCATCTCCATGGGCGTGGTGCCGGCATGGCTGGTCTCGCCGGTGACGGTGACCAGCGCACGCTCGGTGGCGAAGCCGCCGGTGACGATGCCGAGGTCAAACCCTTCGGCCTCCAGCACCGGGCCTTGCTCGATATGCGCTTCGAAATAGGCGGCGGCGTCCTGCAAGCCTGCGGGGTCGGCCGGGCCGGCCCAACCGGTGGCGGCGAGCGCTTCGCCATAGGGCTGCCCGTCATCCAGCGCGGGGCGGGCCAGCACCTCCGCCTCGCTCAGCACGCCCATGGCGCCGGCGGCGCCGATCATGGAGGGGCTGAAGCGGCAGCCCTCCTCGCTGGTCCAGTTCACCAGGATGATGGGCGCCTCGGTCTCCGTGCCGCTTTCGTGCAAAGCGTGCAGGATCTCGAGGCCAGCCAGCACGCCATAGGGCCCATCGAACTTGCCGCCGGTGGGCTGGGTGTCCAGATGGCTGCCCACCAGCACGGGCTTGCGCGTCGGGTCCCTGCCCTCGCGCCGCAGCGCCATGTTGCCGAGGCGATCCACGGAGAGCGTCAGCCCGATCTCGGCACCCCAGCGCGCCAGCAGCGCCCGCGCCTCTCCATCCAGCGCGGAGAGCGCCGGGCGGTTGTTGCCGCCGCCCGGAATGGGGCCGATCGCCGCCATCTCCATCAGCCGCGCCCAGAGGCGCTCGGTGGAGAGCGGCAGGTTCACGTCCGCACCAGCCCCGCGGTGGCCAGCGCCGCATCGGCCAGAACCAGCATCCCCGCCGTCGCCCATTCGGGCGTGATGCTCTCGGCCTCGTTGTGGCTGAGGCCGCCATGGCAGGGGCAGAAGACCATCACGGTGGGTACGCGCCGCGCCATATAGACCGCGTCATGCCCGATGCCGGTCGGAATGTCGCGCCACTTGAAGCCGCGCGCCGTGGCGCTGTCGCGTGCGCGCTGGATGAGCGCGGGGTCGAAGGGCGTGAGCGGCGAGTGCCAGAAGCGCGTGACGGTGATGGTCACGCCGCGCGCCAGCGCGATCTCCTCGGCGCGGGCGCGCAGCCTCGTCTCCATCGCCTCCAGCGCGGCGGGGTCGCCATGGCGCATGTCGATGGTGAAGAAGACGCGGCTGGGCGCGATATTGCGGCTGGAGGGGTAGATATCGACGACGCCCACCGTGCCGCGCCCCTTCTCGCCGGAGGGGGCGAGGGTGGTGAGCGCGATCTCCTCGACGGCGCTCATCAGGGGGGCGGCCGCCATCAGCGCATCGCGCCGCCCGGCCATGGGCGAGCCGCCATGCGCCTCCTCGCCCTCCACCACCACCTCGAACCAGGTCTGGCCCAGCGCGTGGGTGACGACGCCCACGTCGAAACCCTCATCCTCCAGCAGCTTGCCCTGCTCGATATGGAGTTCGAGGTAATGGCCGACCTTCTGGAGCTCCGCGGGGTCCGCAGCTCCCTGCCAGCCGATGCGGCGCAGCTCCTCGCCGAAGACGGCGCCGTCCGGGCTCCGCTTCGCCAGGATCTCGGCCTCGGTGAAGATGCCCATGGCGCCGCCGCTGCCCATCATGGGCGGCGAGAAGCGCGAGCCTTCCTCATTGGTCCAGTTGATCAGCAGAAGCGGCGCCTCGGTCTCGGCCCCCGCCTCGTGCAGCGCGCGCATGATCTCAAGCCCCGCCAGCACGCCCAGCACGCCGTCGAATTTCCCGCCCGTGGGCTGGGTGTCGAGATGGCTGCCGATGGCGACCGGCGGCAGGCTGGGGTTCCGCCCCTCGCGCCGGAAGATCATGTTGCCCAGGCGGTCCACCGTCATCGTCAGGCCCGCCGCCTCCGCCCAGCGCTGGAACAACGCGCGGCCTTGCGCATCCACATCGGTCAGCGTCTGGCGGTTGCAGCCGCCCTTCGCCGTGCCGCCGATCTTCGCCATTTCCATCAGGCTGTCCCAGAGGCGGGGGCCACTCAGCGGCAAATTATGCATGTTCGACCCCACACCATTCCGCCATGGTCAGCGCGATGCTGCGCGTGATGCCGTGGATGCTCTCCACGCCCACGCTCTCGTCAATGCCGTGAATGTCCTGCGCATCCGGCCCGAACACCGCGCAGGGCGTGCCCTGGTAAAGCACGAAGTGCCGGCCATCGGTGAGCCCCGTCGCCGGATAGTCCCGCAGCGTGCCGCCGGTCGCCTCGGCATAGCTGCGCTGGGCGAGCGCGCTGATCGCCGTGTCCTTCGGGAAGACGCAGGCATCGGCGAGAAAGCCCTTGAACTCCAGCTTCACCTGCGCGCCGCGCAGCCGCTCATGCGTGGCCGCCTTGGCCACCAGCGCCTCGATATCCGCCTTGGTCTGCCGCGCCGAATAGCCGAGCATCACGCCCACCCGCAGCCCGATGCGGCAGCGGGTCGCGACCGAGGAATTCCACTCGCCGCCCGTGATGGTACCGAGGTTCACATTCACCGGATGGTTCACGCCATGGAAGGCGGCGTGGATGTTCTCGCCCCGGTTGCGCTCGGCCTCGTAATCCTTGAAGGCGCCGGCGATGATGTTGGCGGCCTCGATCGCGTTGATGCCGGCCTGCATGTCCCGCACATGGGCGGGCCGGCCGCTCACCGTCACCCAGGCCCAGACCACGCCGACCTCGGCCGTGTAGAGAGCATCCAGCCCCGGCCCGGGTTCGGGGATGATCACTCCATCGGCCTTGGGCAGCGCCAGCATGGTGGCGAGCGCGCCATTGCCGGTGCATTCCTCCTCGATCACCGCCTGCATCTGCACCTCGGCGGCCGGCTGCAGACCCGCGCGCTTCAAGGCGGCGAAGGCCATGGCGTAGCTCACGATGCCGGCCTTCATGTCGCCCGCGCCGCGGCCATAGACGCGGCCGCCCCGGATGGTCGGCGCATAGGGCGGTGTCTCCCACATGTCGGCCGCCCCTTCGGGCACCACATCCACATGGCCCTGCAGCACCAGGCTGCGGCCCTTGGCGGCCTTGGGGCGATGGATCGCCGCCACATTGTCGCGGCCCGCATAATCGATCAGCGGCGGCGAGAAGCCCGGGTGGTCGGCCAGCTTCGCGGGGTCGGTGGGGATGCGCTGGGGGGTCAGGCCCAGATGCCGGTACAGCCGCTCCATCTCGTTCAGCGCCGAGGCCTCATTGCCCAGGGTGGAGGGGCAGCGGACCAGGCGGAACAGCCAGTCCAGGCTTTCGTCACGCAGCGAATCGCAGGCGTCCAGAATGGCGCGTCGCGCGCCGGCATCGAGGGAGGTCATGCCCTGCAGAATGGGCGGGGCCGCGCGAGGTTGTCGAGGCCCCGCCGGCAGGCTTCAATCCTGCGCATGAAGGCCTTTCATCACCCGGACGAGGCGCGACACGCGCCGGAATTCTTCCTCATGCGCGGCCAGGTCCGCGCCAATTACGAGGTGCCCGCCCGCGCCGCCTCGCTGCGGGCGGGGCTGGACACGCTCGGCCTCAAGCCGGAGATCCCGCCGCCCGCGACCCAAGCCGCGCTGCTCACCCTGCACACGGCCGATTACCTCGACTTCCTGGAACACGCGGCCGCCGAATGGGCGGCGTTGCCGGAAGCGGGGCGCGAGATCGTCGCCAACATCCACCCCACGCCCGAGATGCTGGCGCAGTCCAGCCGCAAGCCCGCGCATGTCATTGCCCGCGCCGGCGCGCATACGGCCGACACCGCCTGCCCCATCGGCCCCGGCACCTGGACGGCCGCGATCGGCGCTGCCGGCTGCGCACTCGCCGCGGCCGATGTGGCGGCAACGGGTGGCAGCGCCTATGCCCTCTGCCGCCCGCCCGGCCACCACGCCTATGCGGGCCGCGCCGGCGGGCATTGCTACATCAACAACAGCGCGCTGGCCGCCCAGCGCCTGCGCGATGCGGGGGCGAAGCGCGTCGCCGTGCTCGACATCGACAGCCACCACGGCAACGGCACCCAGGGCATTTTCTGGGAGCGCGAGGATGTGCTGACCGTCTCGCTGCATGCCGACCCGGGCCGCTACTACCCCTGGTATGTCGGCTTCGCGGAGGAGACGGGTGCCGCCAACCTCAACCTGCCGCAGCCCTTCGGCACGGGCGATGCGGGCTGGCTGGCCGCGCTCGCCCAAGGCATCGCCGCCATCCGCGATTTCGGTGCCGAGGCGCTGGTCGTCCCGCTCGGCTTCGACGCCAGCGAGTTCGAGCCGCTGGCCGCGCTGAAGGTCACGGCCGATGGCTTCGCCCGCGCCGGGGCCGCGATCGGCGCGCTCCGGCTGCCCACCGCCATCTGCCAGGAGGGCGGCTACAATGTGGACATCCTGGGGAGCCTGCTTGAACGCTTCCTGACCGGCTTCGGAGACGCGCGATGACCCCCCTCGTGCTCGACACGCATATCGACATCCGCTGGCCCGAGACGCCGGATTGGCTCAGCGAGACCAACCAATGCGTGGACCTGCCCAAGATGCGCCGCGGCGGGATGAGTGGGGCGGTCTTCATCGCCTATGTCGGCCAGGGCGCGCGCGACCTGGCAGGCCACGCCGCGGCCAGCGCCCGCGCCGAGGCCATGCTGCGCCATATCCGCGCCCGCGCCGATGGCGTGGCCTCCCGCTTCTGCGCGACGCCGGATGAGCTGGAGGCGAGCTTCGCCGCCGGCATCCCCGCCGTGCTCTCGGCCGTCGAGAACGGCTATGCCATGGGGCATGACTTGGCGCGCATCGCGGCCTGGCGGCGGCTGGGCGCCATCTACCTCACGCTCACCCATGACGGGCACAATGCGCTGGCCGACAGCGCACGCCCGCGCAAGAACCTGAATGATGCCGAGAAAGAGCATGGCGGCCTCTCGGCGCTGGGCCGCGCCGCCATCGCGGAGATGAACCGCGTGGGGCTGATGCTCGACTGCTCCCACGTCTCCAAGGCCGGGATGATGCAGGCGGCGGAACTCTCCCGCACGCCCATCGCCGTCACCCACACCGCCTGCGCCGCCCTCTGTGCCCATCCGCGCAACCTCGATGACGAGCAGCTCGACATGATCCGCGCCGTGGGCGGCGTGGCGCAGATCACCGCCGTTGCCTCCTTCCTCAAGGCACCCGGTGCGAACGGCGTGACCCAGGCGAGCGTCGCCGACCTGGTGGATCATGTGGAGCATGCGATCCGCCGCATCGGCCTGGATCACGTCGGCATCTCGTCGGACTTCGACGGAGGCGGCAGCGTCGCCGGCTGGTCCAGCGCGGCAGAAACGCAGAACATCACGGCGGAACTGGAGAAGCGCGGCTATGGCCCGCGGGAGATCGGCCTGCTCTGGTCCGGCAACTTTCTCCGCGTCTGGCGCCAGGTGCTGCGGGCGGCGGCGTGATGCGTGCCGCCCTCGCCCTGCTGCTGGCCGGCATCGGGACGGCGCAGGCCGCCGCCCCGGATCCGGCCGCGCTGCCGCGCGAATGGGCGCTCGCCTATGCGACGAATGACGGTGCCCGCGCGGCTGCGCCGTACACGGAGGATGCGCGGCTGTGGAGCTCGGTCAGCCGCGAGCAGACCGTGGGCAGCGCCGCCATCACCGCGTAGTTCGCGCGCATCCGACCCGGGGCCGCGGGCATTGACGTGCGCTTCGGGGAGTTCGCGCTACGCGAGTTGGCGCCTGGCGTCGCGGTCGCCTCGGGCCACGACACCTTCCTGCGCCGCGCGGCGGATGGCGCGATGAGCGAGGAGCCATCCCGCTTCAGCATGGTGATGGTGCGGGGCGGCGATGGCCTCTGGCGCATCGCCGACCATCACTCCTCGCGGCTGCCGCGATAGATCGTGGCGTCTGATCGTCCTTGGCGGCATCGCCAAGGACGTGAATCAGCCGCCTGTAAGCTACGGCGCGTTGCCGAAGATCCGCTGCAGCACGCGGTCGCCCACGCGCAGGTTCAGCCGCTCCGCCGTGCCGCCCGGCACCTCGATCGTGGCCCGCACCGGGCCTCGGCTGTCAATCGTGGCGAGGCTCTGCGGCACCGCGCGCTCATGGATGCGATGGATCCGGCCATCGGCGGCGACGAAGAGCATGTCGAGAGGGATCAGCGTGTTGCGCATCCACATGCTGCTTTCGCGCGGGGCGCCCCAATCGAAGATCATCGCCTCGTCCGGCGCCATGCTGGTGCGGAACATCATGCCGATCATCTGCTCGGGCGACTGGATCGCCATCTCGGCGCGGAAGGCGTGGCGCGTGCCGTCGCGGGTCACGATCACCATCGGTTCCTCCGCCAGGCGTGGCTGCGGGCGGTCCACGCCGGGCTGGGCGGACGCCAGACCGGGGATCAGGAGGATCAGGGCAAGGAGGAGGCGCTTCATGCCGGGCATCATGCCACAGCTTCGAGCCCGAGCGCGAGAAGGGCCCGGACCTCGTCGCGGATCGGCCCCTCGCGCGGTTCGTCCGCCAGGGTGGTGAACCAGTGCTCCGGCGGGTTCCGGCCGGCGGCGCGGTGGAAGGTCAGCGCCCGCAGCACCGCCTCCGCCGCCGCCGGCAGGCGCGCGGGCACCGGCAAGCCGTTCAGCACCGCCCAGCCCCGCGCCCAGCAGCGCGCGACTGTCCAGGGATTGTAGCCGCCGCCACCCAGCAGGATGAAGCGCGGCGCCCCGTGCATCACCGCGGCGATGAACTCCGCATGCGCATTGTTCGACAGCGAGAGCCGCGCCAGCGGGTCCTCCTCCAGCGCATCGGCCCCGCATTGGAGCATGATCGCCTCAGGCCGCAGCCGCGCGATGAGCGGCAGCACCAGCTGGTGCAGCAGGGCGCGCAGCTCGCTGTCGTTGAAGCCCGGCGGCACGGGCAGGTTCAGCGCATGGGGCGCGGCATGCGCGCTGCCACTGAAGGGCCAGCGCCCCGCCTCATGAATGGAGAGCGTCGTCACGCGCGGCTCGTCGCGGAATGCGACTTCCACGCCATCGCCGTGATGCGCGTCAATGTCGAGGTAGAGGATGCGCGTCAGCCCCTGCCCCAGCCATTCCATCAGCCCGAGCACAGCGTCATTCACGTAGCAGAAGCCGCTGGCGCGATCACGCATGCCGTGATGCGTGCCGCCACCCGGCACATGCACCACGCCGCCTGGCGCCGTGATCTGCGCCGCCAGGATCACGCCGCCCGCACTGGTCGCCGGGCGGCGGAAGACCTCGCGATAGACGGGGTTGCCATCGGCGCCGATGCGGTAACGCTCGCGATCCTCCGGATCCACGCCCTGCGCCGCCTCGGCCCGCTGGAGGGCGGCGATATAGCCCGGATCGTGGAACCGCGTGAGCTGCTCGACGCTCGCCATCGGGCTGTCCCGATATTGCGCGGGATGGAGCCAGCCCAGCGCGCGGATCAGGTCCAGCGTCGTGGAGACGCGCGGGATCGCCAGCGGATGCTTCGGGCCGTAGGTGGAACGGCGGTAGATCTCCGAGCCGATCAGGAGAGGGTCAGGCAAGAAAAAGGGCCTCCGGCGGCTGGGGCCATTGGCCCCAGACCCCTTTCATGGGCGCCGGCCCGGCCTTACTGCGGCATCGCCGTCGGGATGATGGTCCGCACCAGGCTCGCATCCAGCTCCTCATACTTGTGGTAGCCGATGGTCTCATACAGCTCGGCGCGGGTCTGCATGCGGTCCACCGCCCCCTGCGCGCCACCCTCGGCCGCGATCTGCGCATAGAGCTGGTCCCAGGCCTTGGCGGCCACGCGCAGATGCGTCACCGGCCAGATCACCATGTCATAGCCCAGCGCCTGGAACTCCTCCTTGGTCAGGAAGGGCGTGCGGCCGAATTCGGTCATGTTGGCCAGGAGCTTCACGCCGGGCATGCGGGCGCGGAACTCGCGGAACATCTCCACCGTGGTCAGCGCCTCGGGGAAGATCGCATCCGCGCCGGCATCGAGGTAGCGCTGGGCACGGGCGACCGCGGCGTCCATCCCCTCGCTCGCCACCGCATCC
Organism: Roseococcus sp. SDR; assembly: GCF_019083995.1. GTDB lineage: Bacteria > Pseudomonadota > Alphaproteobacteria > Acetobacterales > Acetobacteraceae > Roseococcus. Next base: position 230,893 of record NZ_JAHRCU010000005.1, on the reverse strand, counting down.
GTGCGGGCGATGATGTAGAGATGCCGGCGGGCGCGATGGGCGGCGGCCACCTTCGCGCACATCTCATCGGCGCTGGCGAGCTTCTTGTCGTTCAGGTGGCCGCATTTCTTGGGCAGCAGCTGGTCTTCCAGATGGACCGCCCCCGCCCCCGCATCCTCGAAGCTGCGCACCATGTGCATGACGTTCAGCGCCTCGCCATAGCCGGTATCGCCATCCACCAGCAGCGGCAGGCCGGTGGAGCGCGCCACCTGGCGGATGAAGAAGCACACATCCTCGATGGTGATCATGCCGAGGTCGGGCAGGCCCATGGAGGCGGACATGGCCGCCCCCGAGAGATACAGCGCCTCGAAGCCATGCTTCTTCGCGAGCAGCCCGGCGAGGCCGAGATGCGCGCCAGGCATGCCCAGGATCTCGGGGCGGTCGAGCAGGGCGCGGAAGCGCTCCCCGGCGGGTTCACGGGGCAGATCGGCGCCGATCACATAGGGCATCTTTGTGGCCTTCCTCTAACGGTTGGCCACAGTTTAGACCGAGCCCGCCCTCAGAAGAAGATGAGGGTCACCAGCACGAAGAGCGGCACGAGGAAGATCAAGGCCCAGGCGCAATAGCCGAAGAAAGACGGCATGCGCACGCCATTCTCCTCAACGATGGCCTTCACCATGAAGTTGGGCGCATTGCCGATATAGGAGTTGGCCCCCATGAAGACCGAGCCTGCGGAAATGGCGGTCAGTGTCGCCGCCCCCTGCGTCATCAGGTGGTTCGGGTCGCCGCCCGCCAGATTGAAGAAGACAAGGTAGGTCGGCGCATTGTCGAGGAAGCTCGACAGCACGCCCGACATCCAGAAATAGACCCAGGGGATGGGCGCGCCCGAACCGTCGGAGGTGAGCGCCACCAAGCCGGCGGCCGAGCCTTCCGGGCCCGCCTTCAGGATGGCCAGCACCGGCCCCATGCACAGGAAGATGGCGGCAAAGAGCTTCGCCACCTCCGCCATCGCCCCCCAGGCGAAGCCATTGGCCTCGCGCAGCGCGTTGGAGGTGATCAGCATCGAGACCAGCGTGACGCCGAGGAAGATCCCGATGGCGACGATCCGCTCCAGCCCCACGCTTTCGGTGAGGATCTGCACGTCGCCCGGCTTCCAGATGCCCTGCAGCAGCACCCCCAGCACCACCACGCCGATCAGCCAGACATTGGGCCAGCCCTCGATGCTGAGCTTTTCGCGGGGCGCGGTGTCCGCCGGGCGCTTGGGCTCGCGGGCGTAGAGGATGCTGTCCAGCGTGTAGAAGATCGCCAGCAGGATCACGGCGCAGAAGAGGAAGGGCAGGAAGAGGTGCGTCGTCGGCCAGAAGAAGGAGACGCCCTTGAGGAAGCCCAGATAGAGCGGCGGGTCGCCGATCGGCGTCAGGCTGCCGCCGATGTTGGAGACCAGGAAGATGAAGAAGACGAAGATATGCACCTTGCGCGTGCGGTGCTGATTGGCCCGCAGCACGGGCCGGATCAGCAGCATGGAGGCGCCGGTCGTGCCCATGAAGCTCGCCAGCACCGTCCCGATCGCGAGCAGCGCCGTGTTGGTCAGCGGCGTGCCGACCAGCGTGCCGCGCAGCAGCACGCCGCCCCCCGTGGTGTAGAGCGCCAGCAGCAGGACGATGAAGGGGATGTATTCCTGCACCAGGACGAAGACGACCTCCTGCCCCGCCATCGCGGGCCCGAAGACGATCAGGAAGGGCAGCAGGAAGATCGCCCCCCAGAAGGCCGCCACCTTGCCGTAATGGTGGTGCCAGAAGCCCGGCGTCAGGATGGGCATGAGCGCGATGGACAGCAGGATGCCCACGAAGGGCAGCGTCCAGATGAGACCGAGCTGCCGCCCGTCGATCGCGGCCGCCTCGGCCGGAGCGGCCAGGCTGGCGAGCAGGAGGGCGAGGATCGCAGCGCGCAAGATGAAGCTCCCGTCAGGACCGTTAAGGTCTTTTCCCGGATTGCCGGGCGCCGTCAATTGGCGAAGGGAGCACGGGAGGGGGGTTTGCGCGCCGGCCCCCCCGCCCCTAATAACGGGGCGAATTGGCGGAGTATCCACATGGAAATGCATGGCGAGCGGCAGATTGCCGCGCCGCGCGAGCTGGTCTGGCAAGCGCTGAACGACCCCGAGGCGCTGAAGGCCGCCATTCCCGGCTGCGAATCCATTGAAAAGCTCTCGGACACCGAGCTGACGGCGAAGCTCGCCATCAAGATCGGCCCCATGGCGGCGAAGTTCTCGGCCAAGGTGAAGCTTGAGAACCTCAACCCGCCCGCCAGCTATACCATCAGCGGCGAGGGCAATGGCGGTGCCATGGGCTTCGCCAAGGGCGGCGCGGATGTGGCGCTGGAGGCGGTGAGCCCCACCGAGACCCTGCTGAAATACAGCGTGAAGGCGCAGGTCGGCGGCAAGATGGCGCAGCTCGGCGCCCGCCTGATCGACAGCACCGCCAAGCAGATGGCCGACCAGTTCTTCGACCGCTTCGCGGCAAGCCTGGCCCCGAAGGCTGACGCGGCACCCGGCACCGCACCCGCCCCGGCCCCCGCGCCGGCCGCGCTTTCCATCTTCTCTCTCATCCCCACGGAGTTCATGGGCATGCCTCTCTTCTTCTGGCTCGGCAGCGGCGCGATGCTTTGGGTGCTCTACCTGATCTTCCTCTCCACGTGAGCCAGAACCTGCCCGCCGACGTGGCGGCCACCGCGGGGCTGCTCGCGGCGGGCGGCTATGTCGCGGATACGGCCCTCGCCACCACGGTCCATCTGGCGCTGCGCATGGGCCGGCCCCTCTTCCTGGAAGGGGAGCCCGGCACCGGCAAGACGGAGATCGCCAAGGTCCTGGCGGCGCAGCTCCCGCGCAAGCTGGTGCGGCTGCAATGCTATGACGGGCTCGATCTCTCGGCCGCGGCCTATGAGTGGAACCATGCGCGCCAGCTCATGGCCATCCGCCTGGCGGAGGTCGCGGGGAATGTCGCGGATATCGAGCGCTCGATCTATGACCGGCGCTATCTCGAATCGCGCCCGCTGCTCCAGGCGCTCGAAGGTGAGCCCGCCGTCCTGCTGATCGATGAGCTGGACCGCGCGGATGAGCCCTTCGAGGCCTTCCTGCTCGAGGTCCTGGCCGATTTCCAGATCACCGTGCCCGAACTCGGGACCTTGCGCGCGGCGACGCCGCCGGTCGTGATCATCACCTCGAACCGCACGCGCGAGGTGCATGACGCCATCCGCCGGCGCTGCCTCTACCACTGGGTGGACTACCCCGATGCGGCGCGGGAGCGCGCCATCCTGGCGCTCCGCGCGCCCCAGGTGGCCGAGACGCTCTCGGCCCAGGTCGTCGCCTTCGTGCAGAAGCTGCGTGAGGGCGACTACTTCAAGCTGCCCGGCGTGGCCGAGACCATCGACTGGGCCAACGCCCTCTCGGCGCTCAACGCGCGCGAGCTGGAGCCGGCTTCGGTGGATGCGACGCTCGGCGTCCTGCTCAAATACCAGGACGACATCGCCAAGCTGAAGGGCGAGGAGGCGGCGCGCCTGATCGAGGAAAGCCGCGCCCCCGCGTGACGGGGGCCGCCGGGCTAGGTCCGGTTCCGATGGGCGCAGTTCTCGACCGCGACGAAAACCTGCTCCATCGTCGTGCCTTGAAGCTGGTAGGGAAAGATCGTCCCTTGCACATCCACCTCGAAGCGGCCGCGCAGGGACATGATCTGCTGCGCCTCCTGGTTGTTGAGGGTGACGACGGTGCGCCCGCCCGCGATCTGGCCGCGCGTCTGGACCATGCCGCGCGGCGTGGTGACCGCGACCGCCAGCGCCTGCCCGGTGCCGACGCCGGGTGCGGTGATGATGTAGTTGCGCCCCACATTCCAGAAGACGCGGAAGCCGCCCTCGATGCCTGGCACCAGGCCGTAGCAGCGGTCGAAGCGCCCACCCTCCCAGACGCGCACGATATCCACATTGCCGACGCGGCCGACCTTCTCGTCGCGGCGCTGGGCCTGGGCGGTGGGCGCCATCAGGGCGCAGGACAGCAGCGCTGCACCGAGCGCGGACAGAACAGTTTTCATGTTGGCTCCTCAACCTTGAGCGGAGCCTAGGGCCGTGATGATTCCAGGCGCAAGGGGTGCGGAACGTTCCGTCGAGGCATCGGCGGCGCTGGCGCCCAACCTGCTCGCCTTCGTGCGCCTCCTGCGGCGGGCGGGGATGCAGGTCGGCCCCGGCGATGCGCTGGGGGCGGCCGAGGCGCTGACACTCATCGAACTCGGCGACAAGGCCAGCGTCCGCGCGGCGCTGAAGGCCACGCTGCTCCGCCGCCACGAGCAGGCCGAGATCTTCGACGCCGCCTTCGACCTCTTCTGGCGTGATCCGGAGCGCGCGGCCGCCGCGGCGGCCTTTGCCCTGATGGAGGCGCAGAAGCCCGAGGAGAAGTCCAAGCCCGGCGGCCGGCGCATCGCGGAGGCCATGGCGGGTGACCGCCCCAAGCCTCCGCCGCCCAAGCCGGAGGAGCAGCCCCGTCAGCTCGACGCGGCGATGACCGTCTCCGAGCGCGAACGCCTGCAGACCATGGATTTCGAGGCGATGAGCGCCACCGAGATCGCCGCCGCCAAGCAGGAGATCCGCCGCCTCGTCCTGCCGCTGGATGAGCGCCCCACCCGACGCTTCCGCACCGACCCCCTCGGCCCCCGCGTGGACATGCGCGCGACGCTGCGCGCCACCACCCGCCAGGGCGGCGAGTTCCGGAGCATCCTGCGCCGCCGCCGCATCACCCGCCCGCCGCCGCTCGTCGCCATCTGCGACATCTCGGGCAGCATGGCGCGCTACGCCCAGGTCCTGCTGCACTTCCTGCATGCGGTCACCAATGACCGTGAGCGCGTGCATTCCTTCCTGTTCGGCACGCGGCTCTCCAACATCACGCGCCAGCTCAAGCACCGCGACCCGGAGATCGCCTTCGAGATGGTCTCGCACATGGTGCCCGACTGGTCCGGCGGCACGCGCATCGGCGAGGCGCTGGAACGCTTCAACCATGACTGGGGCCGACGCGTGCTGGGCCAGGGTGCGGTGGTTCTGCTGATCACCGACGGCCTCGACCGCGAGGGCGGGCGGGGCCTCGCCGAAGCGACCGACCGGCTGAAACGCTCCTGCCGGCGGCTGATCTGGCTGAACCCCCTGTTGAGATATGCCGGGTTCCAACCCAAATCCCAGGGCATCAAGGCCATGCTGCCGCATGTCCACGAATTCCGCCCGGTCCATAACCTCGCGAGCCTGCGCGAGCTGATCGAGGCCTTGGGAGAGAGGAAGCGCCGATGAGCGAGGATATCCTGACCACCGCCGCCGAATGGGCCGCAGCCGGCGAACAAGTGGCCCTGGCAACGGTGGTGGAGACCTGGGGCAGCAGCCCGCGCCCGGCCGGCTCCATGCTGGCCATCACCGCCTCGGGCCGCATGGCGGGCTCCGTCTCGGGCGGCTGCATCGAGGGCGCCGTCGCCGATGTCGCGATGCAGGCCATGCGCGACGGCAAGCCGCAACTGCTCGATTTCGGCATCTCGGATGAGCGCGCCTGGGAGGTGGGCCTGGCCTGCGGCGGCAAGCTCAAGGTCTTCGTGGAAAAGCTCGGATGACACCGGAACTTCTCTCCCGCCTGCAGGCGGCACGCGCCGCGCAGCGCTCCGTCGTGCTGCTGACGCGGCTTTCCGATGGAGAGCAGCATCTCTGGCCCGAGGATGCGCTGCCCGGCGCCCTGGCCGATGCCGCGCAGCAGGCGCTGAACTCCGACCGGACGGCGACGCTGGCGCAGGATGGCGAGAGCTGGTTCATCCAGCCTTTCAACCCGCCGCTGCGCCTCATCATCGTGGGCGCGGTCCATGCGGGGCAGGCGCTGGCGCCGCTGGGTGCGGCCATGGGCTTCGCGGTGACCGTCATCGACCCGCGCGGCAGCTTCGCGACGGAGGAACGCTTCCCGGGCGTGACGCTGAACCATGACTGGCCGGACGAGGCGATGGCCGCGCTTGCGCCCGATGCCCGCACGGCCGTGGTCACGCTGACGCATGACCCCAAGCTCGACGACCCGGCCCTCGATGTCGCGCTGAAGAGCCCGGCCTTCTACATCGGCGCGCTCGGCAGCAAGCGGACGCACGCGAAGCGTGTCGAGCGGCTGAGGGAACTCGGCCATGACGAGGCTGCCATCGCGCGCATCGCGGCCCCCGTGGGCCTCGATATCGGCGCGGTGACGGCGCCCGAGATCGCGCTTTCCATCATCGCGCAGATCGTGGCGCGGCGGCGCGGCCAAAAGGGGGCAAAGGCTTGATCTTCGGCCCAACCCCGCTGGACGAGGCCGAGGGCGCCATCCTCGCGCATAGTGTCCGCCTGAAGGATCGCGTGCTGAAGAAGGGCACGGTGCTGGACGCCGATGCCGTGGCCGCCCTGCGGGCCGCCAATCACGGCGAGGTGATCGCGGCGCGCCTCGGCCAGGGTGACGTGCCGGAAGATGAAGCGGCCAGCCGCCTGGCCGATGCCCTGCTCTCCCCCCTCATCGCCCGCAGCCGGGCCGCCACGGGGCGCGTGAACCTGCTGGCCGAGACCACCGGCCTGCTCACCGTGGATGCCGCGCTGGTCGATCGGCTGAACGCGCTGGATGAAAGCATCACGCTGGCGACGCTGCCCAATTTCAGCGTGGTCCAGCCCAAGGAGATGCTGGCCACGCTGAAGATCATCCCCTTCGCCGTGCCGGGCCCCGCCCTGGGCGTGGCCGAGGTGCTGCTGCGGCAGCAACCGCTGCTGACGCTGCATCCCTTCCGCCCGCTCAAGGTGGGCCTCGTGCTCACCGAACTGCCCGGCGTGAAGGAAAGCGTGATGGAAGGCGCTGTCGAGGTCACGGGTGCCCGCATCGAGGCGCTGATGGGCCGGTTGCTGCCGGTGGAGCGTGTGCGCCACGAGACGGGTGCCACGGCCGAAGCCCTGCGCCGCCTGCTGCGCCAGGGGGCGGAGATGCTGCTCATCGCCGGCGCCTCGGCGACCGTGGACCGGCGCGATGTCGGGCCCGCCGCCATCGTGAAGGCGGGCGGACGCATCGAGCATTTCGGCATGCCGGTGGACCCGGGGAACCTCATCTGCTTGGGCGCGGTGGGCCCCATGGGGAGCGAAGTGCCGGCCATGGTCCTGCCCGGCTGCGCGCGGAGCCCCAAGCTCAACGGCTTCGACTGGGTCTTGCAGCGCCTCTTCGCCGGGCTCTCCGTCCGCGCGCGGGACGTGATGGGCATGGGTGTCGGCGGCCTTCTGAAGGAGATCGAGACACGGCCCCTGCCCCGCGCCAAGGCGCCGCAATCAGCCCCCGTGGCCAATGCGCCGCGCCGCCCGCGCCAGGTGGCGGGCCTGGTGCTGGCCGCCGGCCGCTCGCGCCGCATGGCGCCCCTCAACAAGCTGCTGGTGGCTGATTCCCAAGGCGTCGCGATGGTGACGCGCGTGGTGGACAACGTCATCGCCTCCGGCGTGCGGCCCGTCCTCGTGGTCACCGGGCATGAGCGCGAGCGGGTGGAGGAAGCGCTGTCCGGCCGCCCGATCCAGTTCGTCCATGCCGAGGATTACGCCGAGGGCCTCTCCGCCAGCCTCAAGGCCGGCCTCGCCGCCCTGCCGCCCGAGCCCGAGGGCGTGCTGGTGGCGCTGGGCGACATGCCGCTGGTGGACGGCGCCGTGATGGCCCGGCTTCTCGCCGCCTTCGACCCGGAGGAGGGCCGCGCCATCGTCCAGCCCACCTTCCGCGGCAAGCAGGGCAACCCGGTGCTCTGGGGCCGGGAGTTCCTGCCCGAGATGATGGCCATCACCGGCGATGTCGGCGCCCGGCAACTGGTGGGCAAGCATGCCGACCGGCTGATCGAGGTGGAGGTCGCCGATGACGGCGTGCTGCGCGACTTCGACACGGTGGATTCGCTGAAGACGGCGCCCGGCTTCACCAAGGGGGGCTCTGGCAAGAAGGGGTAGGCCCTACCCCGCCTGGCACTTGGCGCAGGTGCCCTCCACCTCCACCGTCATCCGCCCGGGCTTGAAGCCGGCCCGCGCCGCCGCCGCCTCCAGCGCATGGGCCACGGCATGATCGGTCAGCTCCGTTGTGCCGCCGCACCGGCCGCAGATCAGGAACTGGTGCTGGTGCTCATGCCCGGCATGCGCATGGCCGGCCTCGATGCAGGGGAGGAAGGCGTTCAGCCGCTCCAGCTTGTGGATCAGCCCCTGCTCCAGCAGGAAATCCAGCGCGCGATACACCGTGGGCGGGGCGGCCACGCCGCGCTCCTCCCGCAGCTTGTCCAGCAGCGCATAGGCGCCCATGGGCTGCCCGGCCGCGAGCACGAGGCGCAGCACCTGCCGGCGCAACGGCGTCAACTGCGCCCCGCGCGCCGCGCATTGCTCAGCCGCTCGGTCCAGGGTCGCTTCGATCTCCATCGGGGCCTCACTCGCGGTTCCGCAATGCCATATAGTGCATCCTGATGACCGGCACCCCTCCCCTTCCGATCCCCGATCCGCATGCCCGCGCCCGCCTCCTCGCCGCCGTGCGCTTCGACAAGCGCGGCCTGGTGCCCGCCATCGCCCAGCAGCATGACACGGGCGAGGTGCTGATGATGGCCTGGATGAATGCGGAAGCCCTGAACGAGACACTCGCCACCGGCCGCGCCTGCTACTACAGCCGCAGCCGCGGCGGCCTCTGGCGCAAGGGCGAGAGCTCGGGCCAGGTGCAGAGCGTGGTGGATCTCCGCCTCGACTGCGATGGCGACACGCTGCTCCTCCTGGTGGACCAGAAGGGCGTGGCCTGCCACACCGGCCGGCGCAACTGCTTCTTCCTTGCCCCGCGCGGCGGCGAACTCACCGAGATCGCGGCCCCGCTCGTCAGCCCCGAAAGCCTCTACGGCACATGAACCAGATCCCCGTCACCCTGCTCACCGGCTTCCTCGGCGCCGGCAAGACCACGCTGCTCAACCGGCTGCTCCGCCAGCCCGAGATGGCCGGCACCGCCGTGCTGATCAATGAATTCGGCGAGATCGGCCTTGACCACCTGCTGGTGGAACGCCTGGACGAGGACACGGTGCTGCTCGCCGCCGGCTGCCTCTGCTGCACCATCCGGGGCGACCTTTCCCGCGCGCTCAGGGACCTGGCCGCCCGCCCCCAGCCCATCGCGCGTGTCGTGATCGAGACCACGGGCCTGGCCGACCCCGCCCCCATCCTGCAGACCCTGATGGGCGACCCGCTGCTGCTGCGCGACTACCGCCTGGATGGCGTGGTGACGCTGGTGGACGCCGTGCATGGCATGGCCACGCTGGACGAACAGCCCGAGGCGCTGCGCCAGGCCGCGGTCGCGGACCGCCTCGTCATCACCAAGACCGACCTCGCCGACCCCACGCCGCTGGTCGCGCGCCTCGCCGCGCTGAACCCCATGGCGCCCATCCTGACAGGTGAGGTGTCGGCCGCGCAGCTCATCAACGCGGGGCCTTTCTCCGCCGATGGCAAGCTGCCGCAGATCAGCGACTGGATCGCCGCCGCCGGGCATCACCACCATCACCACCACCATGACGTGAATCGGCATGACTCCCGCATCCGGGCCCTCTGCCTGCGCTTCGAAGCGCCGCTCCCCTGGGAGGGTGTGGCCAGCTATCTCGAGATGATGGCGATGACCCAAGGCGCCCACATGCTGCGCATGAAGGCCGTGCTGAACCTCGCCGGCCAGCGGGGCCCCGTGGTGATGCATGGCGTGCAGCACAGCTTCCACCCGCCCCGCATGCTGGAATCCTGGCCCGAGGGCGATGACCGCTCGAGCCGCCTCGTCTTCATCCTGCGCGACCTGGAGCCGCGCGTGGTGGAGGATGGGCTGCGCGCCTTCCTGGAGGCCGCCGCATGAAGATCGAGACCGTCACGGGCGCGGCCCTGCTGCCGCATGTGCCCGCACTGGCCCGGCTGCGGGCCGCCGTCTTCGCCGAATGGCCCTACCTCTATCAGGCGCCGGAGGGCGAGGAAGCGCGCTATCTCCGCCACTATGCCGAGGACCAGGGCGCGGCGGTGATCCTGGCGTTCGACGGCACCGACATCGTGGGGGCGGCCACCTGCCAGCCCATGGCGGCCACGCATGGCCCGGTGCGCGCCTGCTTCGAGGCGGCGGGCCGGAACCCGCTGGAATATGCCTATTTCGGCGAGTCCGTCCTGCTCCAGCCCTATCGCGGCCAGGGCCTGGGCGTCGCCTTCTTCGCGGCGCGCGAGGCGCATGCGCGAAGCCTGGGCCTCCCCTGGGCGACCTTCTGCGCCGTGGTCCGCAACATGAACGACCCACGCCGCCCGGCCAGCTACACGCCACTCGACGGTTTCTGGCGCAAGCGCGGCTACACGCATCACCCGGAGCTCTCCTGCATCTTCGACTGGACCGAGATCGGCGATGAGCGGCCGTCGCCGCATTCCCTTTCTTTCTGGGTGAAGTCGCTGACATGAGGCTCGCCACCTTGGCCTGGCCGGTCGAGCCGACGCCGGACCTCGCGGCCTATGCGGCGAAGCTCGACCACTGGGCCGCCGAGGCGAAGCGCGCGGGCGCCGACCTGCTGCACATGCCCGAATATGCCTGCGTCGAACTCGGCGCCGCTCTGGCCGGGGGCGCGCCGGATGCGGCGACCGAATTGCGCGCCATGGTCGAGCAGGCCGACGCCATCCTGGCCGCGATGCGCGAGGCGGCCCGCCGCCATGCCCTCTGGCTGCAGCCCGGCACGCTGCCGATGCGGGACGGTGCCCGCATCATCAATCGTGCGCCACTGATCGCGCCCGATGGTCGCCTCGCCTTCCAGGACAAGCGCATGATGACGCGCTTCGAGGATGAGCGCTGGGGCGTCTCCTCCGGCGCGCCGCCTTTGGTCTTCGAGACCCCCTGGGGTCTGCTCGGCATCGCCATCTGCTATGATGCGGAATTCCCCAAGCTCGTCCGCGCCCAGGTGGAAGCGGGCGCCTGGCTCATCCTGGTGCCCACCTGCACCGACACGCTGCACGGCTTCCACCGTGTGCGGATCGGCGCCGCCGCCCGCGCCATGGAGAACCAGTGCTTCGTGGCCCTGGCGCCGACCGTCGGCGGCTTCGCGGCCTCGGTGGCGCTGGACGAAAACCACGGCGCGGCCAGCGTCTTCGGCCCGGTGGATCGCGGTTTCGCGGAAGATGGCTTGGTGGCGGCCAATCCGCTCGATGCGCCGGGCCTTCTCTTCACCGATCTCGACGCATCTCGGCTGGATGCCGTGCGCGCCGATGGCGCGGTCCGCAACCACCGCGATTGGCCGCGCGCACCCATCCCGCGCCCAGCCCCCGCCGTTTTCGCATGACCCTGCTCTACATTGCCGCCGGCGAGGCTTCGGGCGACATTCTGGGGGCGCGCCTCATCAAGGCGCTGCGCATCCGCGATGCCTCGCTGGAATTCGCCGGGATCGGCGGCGAGCGCATGGCCGAGCAGGGTTTTTCGTCCCTCTTCGACATCCGCGAGCTGGCGCTGATGGGGCTGGCCGAGGTGCTGCCCAGCATCTTCCGCCTCAAGCGGCGCATGGAGGAGGCGGTGGCCGACGTCACGGCCCGCCGCCCGCGCCTCATCATCACCATCGACAGCCCGGGCTTCACGCTCCGCCTCGCCGAGCGCGTCCGGCACCTGGGCATTCCGGTGATCCATTACGTCGCCCCCCAGGTCTGGGCCTGGCGGCCGGGCCGGGTGAAGAAGATCGCGCGCCAGGTGGACCGCATCTTGGCCCTTCTGCCCTTCGAGGCGCCGATCTTCGAGGCGGCCGGCATCCCGGTGGATTTCGTGGGCCACCCCATCCTGGAGAGCGAGGCCGCGCATGGCGTGGCCGAACACGCCCCAGGCCACGGCCGCCGCCTCGTCATCATGCCCGGCAGCCGGCGCGGCGAGGTGAAGCGCCTGCTGCCCATCTTCGCCGAATCGCTGAAGCGCCTGCCGGAGGACATCCACCCCATCATCGGGCTCGCCGGCACGGTGGAGGAGACGGTGCGGGCGCGGGCGGCGGAATGGGGACGCCCGGTCAGCATGGTGCGCAGCCCGCAGGAGAAGGCGGATGCCTTCGCCGCCGCCCGGGCGGGCCTCATCAAATCCGGCACCTCCTCGCTCGAGGCCGCCGTCGCCGGCCTGCCGCATGTCATCGCCTATACCTTCAACCCGGTCTCCAACTTCATCATCCGCCGCCTGTTCCGGCTGAAATATGCGAGCCTCGTGAACCTGCTGCTGGACGAGCCGGTGGTGCCCGAATTCCTGCTGCCGCATTGCGAGCCGGTGCGGATCTCGGCCGGGCTCACCCAGCTCTTCGAGGAGGACGAAGCCGTGGCCCGGCAGAGGGACGGCTTCGCCCGGGCGCTCGCTCGCCTGCGCCCCGAACACGGGCTGCCGAGCGAGGCGGCGGCCGAGGCGGTCCTGAGACAGCTTTGACGCGGCCGCGCGCTCGGCTAGCCTTCCCGGATGCTTGAACTCCGCGGCATCACCCGAAAATTCAAGATCGGCCCGACCGAGCGCACGGTGCTGCACGGCATCGATCTCGACCTTGCCGGCGGCGAGCTGGTTTCGCTCATGGGCGGCTCTGGCTCGGGCAAGACGACCTTCATGAACATCGTGGGCCTGCTGGATCGCCCAAGCTCGGGCACCTACCGCATCCGCGGCGAGAATGTGCTGGCAGCCGAGGCGGATGCGCAATCGGCCATGCGCAACAAGATGATCGGCTTCGTCTTCCAGCAATTCTTCCTGATGCCGCGCCTCAATGCCTGGCGGAACGTGGCCCTGCCGCTGATGTATCGCGGCACGCCCGAGAGCGAGGCGCGCCGCCGCGCCGAGGCGATGCTGGAACGCGTGGGCCTCGGCCAGCATCTGAACCATGTGCCCAACATGCTCTCGGGCGGGCAGAAGCAGCGCGTCGCCATCGCCCGCGCCCTGGTGGGCGAGCCCGCCATCCTGCTGGCCGACGAACCCACCGGCGCGCTGGACCCGACCGTGAGCCGCGAGATCATGGGCCTCTTCGAGGAGATCAACCGGGAGCTGGGCGTCCTGGTGCTCATCATCACGCATGATCCCGGGGTCGCCGCCCGCTGCCGCCGCCGGCTCGTGCTGAAGCAGGGGCGCCTCGAGAACCAGATGGCGCTGGAGCACGCATGACCGCCCCCGATCGACGGAGGGCGAATGCCCGGAGGCGTGAATCGGTGGCGCAGCCCGCCCCCGATCGACGGAGGGCGAATGCCCGGAGGCGTGAATCGGTGGCGCAGCCATGATCCGCCAGACCTTGATGGAGGCCGCCGGCAACCTGCTCGCCGCCTGGCAGCGCAGCCTCCTCGCCCTGATCGGCATCGTCGTCGGCGCGGGCGCCGTCATCTCCATGCTGCATGCCGGCACCATGGCCCGGCAGGAGACCATCCGGCAGTTCCGCCAGATGGGGACCGACACGCTGGTGCTGCGGGCCGACAGCCCGACGGGCCTCGGCAATTTCCGCCTGGGCGACATCGAGAGCGTGCCCATGATGGTGCCGACGGTGGGCGAGATCGCGCCCTTCATGATCGGCGGCGGCCCCATCAGCTTCGAGGGGCAGACCCGCAATGCCGGCTTCATCGGCGCCACCGGCAGCTTCGCCGATGTGGGCCGCCTGCCCATGGCCGAAGGCCGCTTCCTCTCGCCGCATGACCGTTTCGAGCTGCACGCCGTCCTCGGCTCGGATCTGGCGCAGCAGCTCTCCACTCCCTTCTCGCCCATCCGCGTCGGCTCGCAGATCCGGGTCAGCCGCTACATCTTCACCGTCATCGGCATCATCGAGCCGGTGCTGATGAACCCCATGCTGCCGATGGACGTGAACGGGACGCTCTTCCTCTCCCTGCCCAATGCGCGGCGCGTGATGGCAGCACCCGCCCTCTCCATGGCGGTGGCGCGCCTGCGCGGCGATGCGGACCCCGAAGTCGCGACCCAGCAATTGCAGCAGCATCTGGGCCCGGGGCTGCGCGATGCCACGCTGAACGTGCTGTCCGCCCGGCAGCTCATCGCCGGCATGAACAGCCAGGTGCGCCTGGTGGCGCTGCTGCTGGGTGCCGTTGGCAGCATCGCGCTGGTGCTGGGCGGCGTCGGCGTCATGAACATCATGCTGATGTCCGTCTCCGAGCGGAAACGCGAGATCGGCATCCGGCTCGCCATCGGCGCCCGCCGGCGGGATGTGCGGCGGCTGTTCCTGAGCGAGGCGCTGATCCTCTCGGTGCTGGGCGCGGCGCTGGGGGTGGCGCTCGGCTATGCCGGCGGCGTGGGCTTCGCCTGGATGTCCGGCTGGCCCGTGCATTTCTCGCCCATCGCGGCGCCATTGGGCGCGGGCGTCTCGCTCGCCGTCGGCGTCTTCTTCGGCTTCTACCCGGCCGTCATGGCCGCCCGCCTGGACCCGATCGAGGCGCTAAGATCGGAGTGAAGGTCGAGGGGTCGGGCAGCGCGATGGGTGGGTCCCCCGTCAGCTCCATCACGGCCGGCAGCGGCGGCAGCGGTGCGTTCACCGGCTCGTAGCTCGCGCCGATCACCGGCTGGCGCAGCGTCGCCGGCGGGGCGCAGGCCGAAGCCAACAGAAGCAGCAGGGGCGCCACGCGGATCATGCGCTCAGGGAACACCACCCGGCGCGCGCGGTCGAGAGGGGCGATGGGGCCCATCGGGAAAACCCATGGGCGTGGTGGCTTGCGGCGAAAGCCCGGAGAGTGGGATAGTTTGCGTCAGAGCGAAAAAGGAGACGGTGCGATGCAGGGAGGCAGGGCGATCCTGGGCGTGGCGCTGGCCCTTTGCGCGCTTCCCCTCATCCCCGCGCCCGGCTGGGCGCAGCAGGCGCGGGAGCGGCCCGCCCCCCGCGCCAACACCACCATGCCCACGGCCAACATGCCGGAGGGCAGCATCCCGCTGACCCTGCCCGAGGCCGTCTTCCTCGCGCTGCGCAGCAACCGCGCCATCCGCAGCCAGTACCTGCAGCGCGTGGCCGACCGCTTCTCGCTCCGCGTGGCGGAGGCGACCTTCGACCCGCGCTTCGGCGTCACCGGCGGCGTCACCCGCTCGCGCAGCAATGGTGTGAATCTGACGCAGGCAACGCTCGGCCCCGTCGTGAACATCGCGGCCCCCACCGGCGCGCAGTTCCAGTTCGGCTGGCTCGGCGTGCAGAGCAACACGCGCGGCCAGAACCCGAGCGGCCAGGGGCGCGCCACCTTCCAGGTGATCCAGCCGCTGCTGGCCGGCGGTGGCGTGGACTTCGCCATGGCCCCGGTGCGCATCGCGCGCATCCAGGAGGAGAACAGCAAGCTCCAGCTCAAGGCGCTGGTCTCGGACCAGATCACCCAGACCATCACGAGCTACCGGACGCTGCTGCAGGCACAGGAGCAGCTGCGCATCGCCACCGAGGCGCTGCGCCGCGCGCGGGAACTGGCCAGCGTGAACCAGGCGCTCTTCACGGCGGGCCGCCTCGCCCAGGTCGAACTCATCCAGGCCGAGACCAGCATCGCGCAGCAGGAGCTCCAGCTCGTCGGTGCGCGCAACCAGCATGAGGCGGCGCGCCTCGCCCTCCTCACCCTGCTGGCGGTGAACCAGAATCAGAGGATCTGGGCGGTGGAGCGGCCAGCCGCGGAATCCGCCCGGGTCAACCCGCAGCGCGCGCTCGAGGTCGCAGCCGCCAACCAGCCGGACTACCTGCGCACCCTGCTGGCGGTGGAGATCAACCGCATCAACCTCGATGTCGCGCGCAACCAGCGCCTCTGGGACGTCTCCCTCGTCGCCGGCACCGGCTGGGCGGCGCAGCGCGCGGAACTCGCGCGCACGCTGGGCGCCCTGGCCGAGGTCCGCAACGACTTCAACGTCGGGCTGCAGTTCAACATCCCGCTCGGCCAGATCGCGCGCGAGCAGCCGGAGGTGAACGCCACCATCGCGCTCCGCCAGTCCGAGCTCGCGATCGAGCAGGCGCGCGACCGGCTGCGCCAGGCGGTGGAGGACATCGTCCGCAACATCGACACGCTGCGCCGCCAGGCGGAGCTGGCCCGCCGCGCCCGCGAACTGGCCGGCCAGCAGCTGGAGGCGGAGCTGGTGAAGCTCCAGGCCGGGCGCTCCTCCAACTTCCAGGTCGTCTCCTTCCAGGGGTCGCTGCAATCGGCGGAGAGCGCCGAGCTTTCGGCGGTGATCGCCTATTCCAACGCGCTCACGCAGCTTGACCAGGTGCTCGGCACCACGCTCGACACATGGCGGATTTCGCTGAATGACTGACGCGCCTGCCGGCCACGTCGCGCCGGGCTTCGAGGACATCGCACGGCTCGCCGCCCTGCTCTGCCACGCGCCCATCGGCGCCGTCGTGCTGGGCGAGCGGGGCGTGGTCGCCGCGATCGGTGCGACGCTGGAGACGGAGCCCTTCACGGCGGCTTCCGGCGACGCCTTCGGCACCTTCCCCGACCTCACGGCCGATCCGCGCTTCGCCGCGCATGCGCTGGTCACGGGCGCGGATGCGCTGCGTTTCGCGGCCGCGGCGCCCCTGCCGGGCCGCCGCGGCGCACTGCTGGTGCTGGACCGCAAGCCGCGCGACCTCACCGAGGCCGAGCGCGAGGGCCTGCATCGCCTCGCTGCCCGCTGCGCCGCCGAGCTTGAGCTGGCCGAGCGCGAGGAGGCGCGGCGCGGGCGGGACGAGAGCCTCTCCCTCGATTATCGCCGCGCGCTGGATGTGATGACGGATGGCGTGCTCGCCATCGGCCCCGATGCGCGGGTGATGACCGTCAACCCCGCCGCGGCCCGCATCCTGGAGATCAATGCCGAGGAGGCGATCGGCCAGAGCCTCGCCCTCCTGCTCAGCGAGCGTGACGGCACGGATGACTTCATCGACGCCGTCCTCGCCCCCCTCCAGGAGGAGGAGGCCCCGCAGGGCCGCCGCGTGCTCGACTTCCCGGGCGAGCGTCGCCTCTCGGTCGAGGCCACAAGCTGGCGCGTGCAGACCGGCCCCCATGCCGGACGCCCGGCCATCACCGCCGTCTTCACCGATGTGACCGAGACCGAGCGCCTGCAGGCCGAGCTCGCCTCGCAATACACGCAGCTGCAGGACGCCTTCCTCAAGCTCGAGGATTCCGCCACGCGCTCGGCCCGCATCGCGCGGCGCATCGCGGCCCTGCGCATCGCGGCCGTGGCGGCGGCCTTCCTCGGCGTCTTCGGTGTCGCCGCCTGGACCTGGTTCTCGCCGGCCGAACCCGATGTCTTCGCGGCCGGCGCAGGTGGCGCCATCACCATGACGGCCACGGCCCAGCCGGTCAGCGCGCGCATCGCCGTGGTGGGCGTGCTGGAGCCGGGCGCCAATGTCAGCGTCGTCGCTCCCTATGACGGCACGGTGCGCGAACGCCTCTTCCGCTACGGCGGCGCGGTCACCCAGGGCGAAGTCCTGCTGCGGATGGATCGCGGCGAGGTGGAGACGCGCCTGCGCGAAGCCCGCGCGGCCGAGATCCGTGCGCGCCAGCGCGTCGAGGAGCTCCGCGGCTGGGCGAACGGCTTCGAGGTCGCCCGCGCCCGCCGGCAGCTCGCCGCCGCCGAGCTCGAGACCAGCAACCTGCGCGCCCGCCTGCAGCAGAGCCAGATGCTGCTCAGCCGCGGCATCATCCCGGCCGAGGAGCATCGCAACCTCATCCAGCAGCAGCGCAACCAGGAGCTGCAGTTGCAGGCGGCGCAGCAGGACCTCGCCGCGACGCTCGACCGCGGCAGCGAACTGCACCTGCGCACGGCGGAACTCGAGCTCGCCAATGCCGAGACCAAGCTGCGCGAGATCGAGACCGACCTGCAGAATGCCGAGGTGCGCGCGCCCGTCTCCGGCGTCGTGCTCATGCCGCCCGAGCGGGGCGCCGGCCAGGGCCGCGCCGAGACCATCGAGGTCGGCACCCGCGTCTCCCGCGGGCAGACCATGTTCGGCATCGGCGATCTCGCGGGCTTCCTGGTGCGCGGGCAGGTGGACGAGATCGACGTGAACCAGGTGCGCCCCGGCCAGAACGTGACCGTGACCGGCGATGCCTTCGCAGGCGAGGTGCTGACGGGCCGCGTCGCCTCCGTGGCCGCGCAGGCCAGCTCCGACCAGGGCGGCATGGGGCGTGGCATGCCCAATTTCGCCGTCAGCATCGCCATCACCGACCTGACGCCGGAGCAGCGTGCGCGCCTTGCCGTCGGCATGTCGGCCAGCCTCGCCATCATCACGCATGAGCGCGAGGATGCGGTGGTGCTCCCGCCCAACGCGATCCGCGACGAGAACGGAAGCCGCGTGGTGCGCGTGCGCGAGGGCGGGCGCGTGGTCTCACGCCCCGTGACGCTCGGGATCAGCACGCCCGAGGGCGTGGAGGTCCGCGAAGGCCTCTCGCCCGGGGATGTGATCGTGCTACGCGAGTAGCCATGCCTTCGATCTCCCCTGATGCCCGCTGAACCGCCGGGCTGGTTGCGGCGCGTGCTGGGCCGCGCGCCCACGCCCGCGCCTGCGCCGGAACAACCGGGCTTCACCGGCCCGCGGCGCTACGTGACCGCCGCCGATGGCCGCTACGAGGAACTGGTGGCGGCGGCCGAGGCCTATACCTGGAAGATCCCGCCCGAACATCGCGAGAGCCTGCTGCTCAAGCCGCTCGATGCGACGCGCGGCCATGCCCATTATTTCCGCGCCATCTACAATGCGCTGAACATCATCCAGAAGCTCGACCTGCCCGGCGGCACCATCGTGGATGCGGGGGCGGGCCCCGGCTGGCTCGCCGAGCAGTTCCTGATGATCGGCTATCGCGTCATCCTGCTGGAGCCGAGCCAGGACATGCTCGACATCGCGCGCAAGCGGATCGAGCGCGCCTCGGCCAAGTGGGAGATCGACATGCTGGCGCGCGCGGAATTCGTGCGCGGCACGATGGAAAGCCTGCCGCCGGACCTCGAAGGCTCGGGCCGCGCCGATGCGGTGGTGTTCTATGAGGCGTGGCACCACGTGATCGACGAGGCGAAGGCCGCGCGCAACGTGCTGGGCCTGCTGGCGCCGGGCGGGCAGATGGCCGTGCTGGGCGAGAGCCGCTGGAACCCCGGCGACCGCGCGCTGGAGGCCGAGCTGGACGCCGAGATGGCGCGCTACGGCACGTTGGAGAGCCCCTTCGCGCGCGACTACCTGACGCATCTGCTGCGCGAGACGGGCTTCACCGAGATCCAGTTCCTGCACAGCGTGAACGGCTTCTTCCCCGCCGGCCAGGGCCGCCGGACCATCGAAGAGGCGGCGGGCGACGGGCATGAGCGCGGCTGGAACACCTGCCTCGCGCGGCGGCCGCGCGCGCTGCGCCCGGGCGGGCTCGACCCCGACCGGACCTCAGCCCGCTTCACCGTGATCGAGGCGAGCGAACCCAGCCCCGGCACGCTGCGCGTGGTGCTGCGCGCCGAGAACACCGGCGAGACCACCTGGCGCGCGCAGGCCGAGCGGGAGGAAGGACTGGTGACGATGGGCGCCACCGGCAGCCTCGCCTCCGGCGCGGGCGAGATGGAGCTGATGGCGCGCGGCACGCTGGGGCGCGACGTGCCCCCCGGCGAGGGCGTGACCATCACCGGGGAGTTTCCGCGGGGCGACCTGCAGCCGCCCTATCACGCGAGCCTGGTGGCCGAGGGCGCCTTCTGGTTCCGTGAGCGGATCCGCCTGCCCTTCCCCTGAGCCCCTCATACCAACCGCACGAAGGTTTCACCTTCGTGCCCCTCAGACGCCGGGCGGGCCGCCTCCGCGGCCCTCGGCTTCGCGGCATTTCCCGCGGCACGCATGCGCGCGCTCGGCCCTTCGGGCCGCAGGGCGGAACTTCGTGCGCTTGGGATCAGTTCCGGAAAGAAGGATCGATCCGGTCGAGACGGCGCAGCAGCGCGGGCCATTCCATCACGCCATAGGGGCGGCGCGTCTGCGGCTGGTAGTTCATGTAGGTCTCCTCCAGCACATGCTGGGGCACCTGGATGATCTTCGCATTGCAGGCGAGTGCCGCGAGCTGCGCCCGGCAGGAGAGCTCGAGCCGGTGCATGGCGTTGAAGGCCTCCGCGATGGTCTTGCCCACCGTCAGCAGCCCGTGGTTGCGCAGGATCAGCGCGTTGTTGCTGCCGAGATCCTCGACCAGCTTCGCCTGCATCGCGGTGTCGAGCACGACACCCGCATAGTCGTGATAGCCGATCTTGAGGAAGCGCATCGCCGTCTGGTTCATCGGCAGCAGGCCGCATTCCAGCGAGGAGACGGCCATGCCCGGCCAGGTGTGCGTGTGGATCACGCAGTCGATCTCGTGGCTCGCCTCATGGATCGCGCCATGGATGACGAAGCCCGCGCGGTTCACGCCGTAGTTCAGCTCGCCGAAATCGGGCTTGAGCAGGATATTGCCCTTCACGTCGATCTTGATGAGGGAGGAGGCGGTGATCTCCTCATAGAGCAGCCCATAGGCGTTGATGAGGAAGGCGCCCTCCTCGCCCGGCACGCGGGCCGAGATGTGGTTCGCGATCATGTCGCTCATGCCGTAGAGCGCGATGAGGCGATAGCAGGCGGCGAGGTTCACGCGGGCCTGCCACTCCGCGGGCGAGACCTTGTCGCGCAGCGAGGGGATGTCCAGGACGGGCATGGGGGATTGTTCGAGCATGGTCAGTCCTCCGGGGCGTTTCGGGTATCCTAGACCCAGCGCCGCGGAACCCGAAATGGCAGGATCAGCTGGATGGGCAGGGCGGCGAAGCGGTCGCAATCCAGGCTTTCATGCACGCCCATGGCGGTCTCGCCGCAGAGCGTCGTCTCCAGCACGGAGCGCGCATAGAAGGGCGTGTCCAGCAGCGTCTTCACGATGCGCGCCCCCTTCTCGCTCTGCGTGGCGCGGCGGATGCCCCAGAGGGAGCGGCGCATGCTGACGTCGGGGGGCACGGGCATCTCCTCGATGCGGCCATCCTCGTGGAAGCGGAGAGCCAATTGCTGGCGCGTGCCGTCACGGCGGCGCGCATCATAGAGGATGGCGGCCCCCTCCTTCAGCGGCACGCGGCACCAGTCCCACTCCTGGAAATCGCGCTCCAGCGGCGCCGAGCCCCAGTTGCTGTCGAAATAGCCATGGCCTTTCCAGGAGAGGCCCGGATGCTCGAGTTCCACCTCCACCTTGGCCGCCGCACTCATCGGCCGCCAATGGTGGTGGCCGGCCGCATCGAGCGTGAAGACGCGGCGGTTCATCGGCCCCGGCGTGAGGCGCACCTGGCCCCGGATGCGGCGCGGCAGCGGCACGGCCACCTCATCCAGGTCCAGCGTCAGCACCTTCCCGTCCCAGCGCATGGCCGACGGCCCGATGGTGATGCTGACATCGTCGCGCTTCAGCGCGCGGGCCGGGCGGTCGGTCATCGCGAAGCGGGCCGGGCTGCCATAGAGCGCCACGTTGATGCAGCAATGATTCATCGGGTCCGCCGGGCCCTGGCGGCGCGCGATCGCGTAGTAGGGCGAGAAGACCGAGCCCAGGAAGACGATGATGGTCAGCCCGTGGCGGTGATCCTCGCTCAGCGCATCCAGATACCACCAGGCATAGCCGTCTTTCGGGGGCGTGTGGTGGAAGCCGGGGCCGAGGCCGTTCGAGGGATCGTCCAAGGGCAAGGGCGCATCTCCTGGACCCTGCGGGTCGCTCGTTGCCTGACCAGCATGGTCAGGATCAGTTGACAGTTTTTTCGGTCCGACGCGAGATTGCTGTCAATTGAACGTGACAGTCAATGAGGAGAGTGCCATCTTCGCCGTTCCGAAGGGAGCACTTCCATGGACGCGAACCGTCGCATCGAACGGCAATTGACCGAGGCCCTGGCGCCCGGGGCCACGCCGCCCCTGCTCTCGCTCGCCATGCACCACGCCGTCTTCCCCGGCGGCGCGCGGGTGCGCCCGCGGCTTTGCATGGCCGCCGCCGCCGCCTGCGGCATGGATGACCCGGTGCTGGTGGAAGCGACCGCCGCCGCGATCGAGATGCTGCACTGCGCCTCCCTCGTGCATGACGACATGCCCTGCTTCGACGACGCGGCGACGCGGCGCGGCCGGCTCACCGTCCATCGTGCCTTCAGCGAGCCCTTGGCGCTGCTGGCCGGCGATGCGCTGATCGTCCTCGCCTTCCAGACCATCGCCCGCGCCGCCGCGCACTGCGCCCATCCGGAGCGGCTCGGCGATGTGATGCGGATCGTGGGGGATTCGGTCGGCACGCCGCTCGGCATCGTGGCCGGCCAGGCCTGGGAATGTGAGAAGCGCGTGGATGTCGCGGCCTATCACCGCGCCAAGACCGCCGCCCTCTTCGCCGGCGCCACCATGGCGGGTGCGGCCGCGGCCGGCGGGCCCATCGAGGCCTGGAACGCAGTCGGGCTTCGCCTGGGCGAGGCCTATCAGGTGGCCGATGACATCGGCGATGCGATTTCCGACGCGGAGCAGCTGGGCAAGCCGGTCGGCCAGGACGCGGCGCATGACCGGCCGAGCGCGGTGCGCGAGCTGGGCCTGAAGGGCGCCGTCAAGCGCCTGGAAGAATTGGCGGATCTGGCGGTGGAGGCGATCCCGCCCTGCCCCGGCCGCGCGGAACTCGGCGCGCTCATGCGCCACGAGGCTCGGCGCCTGGTGCCCAAGACCCTGCCCGCCCACGCGCTCTGAGCCCCCGCCTTTGAAAAGCCTCGCCCTGACCTCCCCCCTGAACTGGCGCGACCGCCTGGCCGCCTGGCATGACCGGCTCGTGGCCAGCGCCGATTTCCGCCGCTGGGCCGGCCGCTTTCCGCTGACGCGCGGCATGGCGCGGCGAAGGGCGCGCTCGCTCTTCGATCTCGCGGCCGGCTTCGTCTACTCGCAGGTGCTCTATGCCTGCGTGCGGCTGGATCTCTTCACCATCCTGGCCGAAGGCCCGCAGGAGGAGCGCACGCTGGCGCATCGCCTCGGCCTGCCCGCCGATGCGGCGGCGCAGCTGCTCGAGGCGGCCGAGTCGCTGGGCCTGACCAAGCGCCGCAACGGCCGCTGGGCGTTGGGGCAGCTGGGGGCGGTGATGGTGGGCAATGCCGCCATCGAATCCATGGTGACCCACCATGCGATGCTCTACGCCGACCTGACCGATCCGGTGGCCCTGCTGCGCGGCGAGCGCGGCGGCGGCAAGCTCGCCGCCTATTGGCCCTATGCCGGCGTGGAGCGGCCCGAGGCGCTGGGCGATGCCGAGGTCGCCCCCTACACGGCGCTCATGGCCGCCTCGCAGCCGATGATCTCGAGCGAAGTGCTTGATGCTTATGATTTTTCTAAACATCGCTGTCTGCTCGACGTGGGCGGCGGCGATGGCTCCTTCCTGCGCGCGGTGGCCGCCGCACACCCTGCACTGAACGTCATCCTCTTCGACCTTCCTGCCGTTGCCGCGCGTGCGGAGTCGCGCTTCGCGGCGGCTGGCATGGCCGATCGCGCCCGCACCGTGGGGGGCGACTTCCACGCCGGAATCCTCCCTCAAGGCGCCGACATCATCAGTTTCGTCCGCGTCCTGCACGACCATGACGAGGCAGATGTGGCCGGCATGCTGCGTGCCGCCCATGCGGCCCTGCCCCCCGGCGGCACGCTGCTGGTGGCCGAGCCGATGGCCGAGACGCCAGGCGCGGAGGCCATGGGGGCCGCCTATTTCGGCTTCTACCTGCGCGCCATGGGCACGGGGCGCCCGCGCACGCCACGAAGGCTTTGCGAAATGCTGGAAGCGGCGGGCTTCCGACAACCCCGCCTGCTCCCCACTGCGACACCGCTTCTCACCCGCGTGCTTGTTGCGTCTGCGTGACATAGGCATGGCGCGAATGTCCATTTCACTTGACACTTTTGACTGTCGGTCTAGATTGACGACCCGTCCCTGAAAGGGAGTTCGACCACACGTGGACACCATCGCGGTCCTGATGACCCAGCCGGAGCAGTTGCAGCTCCAGCGTGTCGACCTCCTGCCCCCCGGCGAGGAAGATGTGGTGGTCCACGTCGAGTGGTCCGGCATCAGCACGGGCACGGAAAAGCTGCTCTGGCTGGGCCGCATGCCGAATTTCCCCGGCATGGGTTACCCCCTCGTCCCCGGCTATGAGAGCGTGGGCCGCATCGTCCAGGCCGGCCCGGCGTCGGGCCAGGCCGTCGGCCGGCGCGTCTTCATTCCCGGCTCCCGCGGATTTCGTGATGTGCGGGGCCTGTTTGGCGGCGCCGCTGGTCGCCTGGTCACGCCGGGGGCCCGCGTCATCCCGGTGGACGAGTCGCTGGGCGACACAGCGATCCTGCTGGCACTGGCCGCCACGGCGTACCACGCGATCGTGGACCACCCGCCGGAGTTGATCATCGGCCATGGCGTGCTGGGCCGCCTCCTGGCGCGTATCACCATCGCCATGGGCCAGCCGGCGCCCACCGTCTGGGAGCTCAGCCCCGAACGCGCCGAGGGTGCCGAGGGCTACGCCGTGCTCTCGCCCGAGACGGATGCACGCCGCGATTATCGCCGCATCTGCGATGCGAGCGGTGATCAGAACATCCTCGACCAGCTCGTGGCGCGCCTGGCGCCCGGCGGCGAGATCACGCTGGCCGGCTTCTACGACCGCCTCTCCTTCGCCTTCGCCCCGGCCTTCATGCGGGAGATGCGCCTGCGCATCGCCGCCGAATGGCAGGCGCAGGACATGGCCGCGCTGAACCTGCTCCTCACCGAGGGCAAGCTCTCGCTCGACCACCTGATCACGCATCGCCAGCACGCCGGCGACGCGCCCGACGCCTACCGCACCGCCTTCGGCGATGCGCGCTGCCTCAAGATGGTCCTCGATTGGAGAAAACACGCATGAACGCTGTGCCCGGGAACATGCAGCCCTCCGACGACGCCGCCTCCATGGAGGTGATTCCGGCGAAGAAGGAGACGCAGATCATCGCGATCTACGGCAAGGGGGGCATCGGCAAGTCCTTCACGCTGGCCAATCTCAGCTACATGATGGCGGCCCAGGGCAAGCGCGTCCTGCTGATCGGCTGCGATCCGAAGAGCGACACCACCTCGCTCCTCTTCGGCGGCCGTTCCTGCCCCACCATCATCGAGACCTCCTCCCGCAAGAAGGCGGCGGGCGAGCAGGTGACGATCGGCGATGTCTGCTTCAAGCGCGATGGCGTCTTCGCCATGGAGCTGGGCGGCCCCGAGGTCGGCCGCGGTTGCGGCGGGCGCGGCATCATCCACGGCTTCGAGCTGCTGGAGAAGCTGGGCTTCCATCAGTGGGATTTCGACTACGTCCTGCTCGACTTCCTGGGCGACGTGGTCTGCGGCGGCTTCGGCCTGCCGATCGCGCGCGACATGTGCCAGAAGGTCATCGTCGTCGGCTCGAACGACCTGCAGTCGCTCTATGTGGCGAACAATGTCTGCTCGGCGGTGGATTACTTCCGCAAGCTCGGCGGCAATGTCGGCGTCGCGGGCCTGGTCATCAACAAGGATGACGGCACGGGCGAGGCGCAGGCCTTCGCCCAGGCCGTGGGGATCCCCGTGCTGGCCGCCATCCCGGCCGATGAGGATATCCGCCGCAAGAGCGCCAATTACGAGATCGTGGGCATGCCGGGCGGCCAATGGGCGCCGCTCTTCGAGGCGCTGGGCATCCAGGTGGCCGAGGCGCCGCCGTTGCGCCCCACGCCGCTCAGCCACGAGAACCTGCTGAACCTCTTCAAGGGCGATGCGGTGGGCCGCGGCGTCACGCTGCAGCCGGCGACGATGGAGGACATGTGCGGCACCAACGTGCTGAACAAGCCTTCCCTCGAAGTGGTCTACGAGGGCGTCTGAGGCATGGACTCCCTCCCCCCGGCCAGCCCTCCGGAGCCCGGCGCCTCGCCCTGCCATGCGGGGCGCGAGACGTTTGACGCGGCCGCGCGCGCCGCGGGCAAGACGGCCGTCATGGACCAGCTCATGCAGGATTATCCGCGTGGGCCGCATGACCAGCCGCAGAGCATGTGCCCGGCCTTCGGCTCCTTGCGCGTCGGCCTGCGCATGCGGCGCGTGGCGACCATCCTCTCGGGCAGCGCCTGCTGCGTCTATGGCCTGACCTTCACCTCGCATTTCTACGGCGCGAAGCGGACCGTGGGCTATGTGCCCTTCAACTCGGAGACGCTCGTCACCGGCAAGCTCTTCGAGGACATCCGCGACGCAGTGAACGAGACGGCGAAGCCCGAGGATTACGACGCCGTCGTCATCACCAATCTCTGCGTCCCCACCGCCTCCGGCGTGCCGCTCGAGCTGCTGCCGAAGGAGATCAACGGGGTCCGCATCATCGGCATCGATGTGCCCGGCTTCGGCGTGCCGACCCACGCCGAAGCGAAGGACGTGCTGACCGGCGCGATGCTGCGCTATGCCCGGCAGGAGGCCGAGCAGGGCCCGGTCGCCCGGCCGCGCAACCACACCGAGGCGCGCAATGTCTGCCTGGTGGGTGAGCTCTTCCCGGCCGATCCGGTCGGCATCGGCCAGATCCTGGCGCCGATGGGCTTGGCCGCCGGCGCGCAGGCGCCCTGCCGCGAATGGCGCGATCTCTACTCCGCGCTGGACAGCGTGGCCGTCGCGGCCCTGCATCCCTTCTACACGGCGAGCGTGCGCGAATTCCGCGCGGCCGGCCGCAACGTCGTGGGCTCCGGCCCCGTCGGTGCCGAGGGCACCGCGGCCTGGATCGAGGCCATCGGCCGCGCCGCGGGCGTGCCGGAGAGCCAGCGCGAGGCCGCGCGCCAGGCCGTGCTGCCCGCCATCCGCGCCGTGCTCGCCGCGAACCCGATCCAGGCCCGCATCACCGTCTCGGGCTATGAAGGCTCCGAGCTGCTGGTGGCGCGCCTGCTGATCGAGGCCGGCGCCGAGGTCCCCTATGTCGGCACCGCCGCGCCGCGGACCGAATGGAGCGCGCCCGATGCGGAATGGCTCAAGGCCCAGGGCTGCCATGTGCAGTACCGGGCCTCGCTCGAGCAGGACCTGGCCGCAATGAAGGAGGTCCAGCCCGATCTGGCGCTCGGCACCACGCCACTGGTGCAGAAGGCGAAGGAGATGGGCATCCCTGCCCTCTACTTCACCAACATGGTCAGCGCGCGGCCGCTGTTTTCCATCGCGGGTGCGGGCTCCATGGCCGGCATCGTCGCCGCCCAGACCAAGGGCCGCGAGCGCTTCAGCCGCATGGTGAGCTTCTTCGAAGGCGTCGGCACGCCGGACGGCGCTGGCTACGGCTTCCGCGAGAAGCCGGTGGACCCGCCGGGCTTCCGCGAGCGGCAGCGCAAGCAGCGCGCGGCCCGGGCCAAGGCCGAAGAAGCGGTGGGGACGTGATGATGCGCCCCAACCTGAGCCCTCTCCCGACACCTGCGCCGCGCATCACCACCAGCATGGCTGGTGGGCCGATTCACGCGGCTGCTGCGCAGCCACGATCGGACCACTGACATGCTCGTCCTCGATCATGATCGTGCCGGCGGCTACTGGGGCGCCATCTATGCCTTCTCGGCGGTGCGCGGCATGCGCGTCGTCATCGATGGCCCGGTGGGCTGCGAGAACCTGCCCGTCACCGCCGTGCTGCACTACACGGACGGGCTGCCCCCGCATGAGCTGCCCATCGTCGTCACCGGGCTCGATGAGGAAAGCCTCAGCCAGAACGGCACGGAGCCGAACATGCGCCGCGCGGCCGCGACGCAGGACCCCGATCTCCCGGCCGTCGTCGTCACCGGCTCCATCGCCGAGATGATCGGTGGCGGGGTGACGCCGCAGGGCAGCAACCTGCAGCGCTTCATCTGTCGTACCATCGACGAGGACCAGTGGCAGGCGGCGGACCGCGCCATCAACTGGCTCTGGACCGAATTCGGCGCCAAGGGCCGCAAGATGAAGCCGCGTGTCCGCAAGGAGGGCGAGGCGCCGCGCGTCAACATCATCGGCCCCATCTACGGCACCTTCAACATGCCCTCCGACCTCGCCGAGATCCGCCGCCTGGTCGAGGGCATCGGCTGCGAGATCAACCTGGTCTTCCCGCTGGGCAGCCACGTCGAGGACATCGCGAAGCTGCCCAATGCGGATGTGAACATCTGCCTCTACCGCGAATTCGGCCGCAAGCTCTGCGAGGAGCTGGAGCGCCCCTACCTCCAGGCGCCGATCGGCATGTTCGCCACCACCAACTTCCTCCGGAAGCTGGGTGAGCTCACGGGCCTCGACCCCGAGCCTTTCATCGAGCGCGAGAAGCACACGACGCTGAAGCCCATGTGGGATCTCTGGCGTTCGGTGACGCAGGATTTCTTCGCCTCCGCCCCCTACTCCGTCGTCGCCACGCACACCTACACGCACGGCCTGCAGCAATTCCTGACGGAGGAGATGGGCATCCCGTGTGCGTATGCCGCTGAGCGCCGCGCCGGCCAGAAGCCCGACAATGCGAAGACGCGCGAGGCGATGAAGAAGCCCGGCCTCGTCGTCTTCGGCAGCTTCAACGAGCGCATGTACATGGCGGAAGCCGGCACGCGCGCCGCCTATATCCCGGCGAGCTTCCCGGGGGCGATCATCCGCCGCGCCACCGGCACGCCCTACATGGGCTACGCGGGTGCGACCTACATCATCCAGGAATACTGCAACGCGCTGTTCGACGCTCTGTTCCACATCCTCCCGCTCGGCACCGAGATGGACAAGATTCCGGCGACGCCGGCGCGTCCCTCCGACGTCTGGGAGGAGGACGCCCAGGCGCTGCTGGATGCGCTGGTGGAGCGTGAGCCCTTCCTGATCCGTATCTCGGCGGCGAAGCGCATGCGCGAGGAAGTGGAGCAGGCCGCGCGCGATGCCGGCGAGGCGCGCATCACGCGCGCACGCGTGGCTGAGACGCTGCGCGTTGCCGAAACAAGATCGGTGGAGGCGGTGCCCGCATGAGCGCGCCCCTCCCCCTCACCCTCTGTCTGCCTGGCAACACCGGGCCGTCAGCCGTGCGTGGCGTTTTCGCCACGTACATCCTTGCCGCGCGGGACTTGCACGGTAATGGCCGCAAGGCCGGTTGGAGGTCAAATTCATGGCCGATGTGACTACGAGGTCCGGTGTGACGGAAGCCGAGGCGCGTGAAATTCACCGCCTGGTGATGCAAGGCTGGATCTTCTCCGTGTTCGCCTCGATGGGCGCGCACATCCTCGTCTGGCTCTGGCGTCCGCTCGTCTACGGGACCCAGGTGGTTCCGCCCGATTGGCGGATGTTCCTGTGATCAGCCGCCGGGCCATCCGGTCCTGATCGGGTGCCCGGCATTCTCAATCGTGAGGAGAATTCGCAATGCATAAGATTTGGATGGTGGTGAATCCCCTCCGCGTCGGCGTCCTGGGCATGCTCGGGGTGGTCGGCGTGGCGGCGGTGATTCACTTCGCCGTGCTCAGCTCGCCGCGTTACTGCGACCACCTGGGCTGGTGCGCGACCACGCCGACCTTCACCCCCGGGCAGCCGGTCGGCCGCTGATCCACGGGCGCTTCTTCGGAAGCGCGCATGGGTTTCGCAGCTCGAACTGACGAGGGCATGCGGATCACGTCCTTCGGGGCGTGATCCGATCCCCTCTCAGCCCGGGCGAAGAGTGTCGCTCCACGGCAGTGGGCGAGGCAAGCGCAGCGGGCGTCGCCCGCTGCCGAGGATGACGACACACCCGGGCGGGCTTCGGCGCTGCCCTGACAGGAGCATCAATCCATGGCGATGCTGAGTTTCGAACAAAAATATCGCGTCCGCGGCGGTACGCTGGTGGGAGGGGACCTCTTCGACTTCTGGGTCGGGCCCTTCTATGTCGGCTTCTTCGGCGTCACGACGATCTTTTTCACCCTGGTCGGTGTCGGCCTGATTCTGGTGGGCGCCGCGCATGGCGGCACCTGGAATCCCTGGCTGATCAACATCGCCCCGCCTGACCTGAAATACGGTCTCGGCCTTGCGCCGATGTACGAGGGCGGGCTTTGGCAGGCCATCACCATCTGCGCTCTCGGCGCCTTCGTCTCCTGGGCACTTCGCCAGGCCGAAATCGCCCGCAAGCTCGGCATGGGGATGCACATCCCCTGGGCCTACGGCATGGCGGTCTTCGCCTATTTCACGCTGGTCGTGATCCGGCCCGTGCTGATGGGCGCCTGGGGGCATGGCTTCCCCTACGGCATCTTCAGCCACCTCGATTGGGTGTCGAACGTCGGGTACCAGTACCTGCACTTCCACTACAATCCGGCGCACATGATCGCGGTGACCTTCTTCTTCACCACGACGCTGGCGCTCTCGCTCCATGCCTCGCTCGTGCTCGCCGCCATCAACCCTGCCAAGGGTGAGCCGGTGAAGACGCCGGAGCATGAGAACACCTTCTACCGCGACTTCATCGGCTACTCGATCGGCACGCTGGGCATCCACCGCCTCGGCCTGTTCGTGGCGCTTTCGGCCGGCTTCTGGAGCGCGGTCTGCATCGTCATCAGCGGTCCGTTCTGGACCCGCGGCTGGCCGGAGTGGTGGAACTGGTGGCTTCAGCTGCCGATCTGGAATTGAGAGGAAGGGACGCCACAATGGAATACCAATACCTCTTCACGCGGCTGCAGCCATCCGGGCCGCACTACCCCGGCGTGAAGCTCCCTCCGGGCAACGACGCCCGGATCGGACACCCGATGACGGCCCGCATCCTCGGCTACTTCGCCGATGCGCAGATCGGGCCCTTCTACCTCGGCACGCTTGGTGTGCTCTCGATCCTCTGCGGCTTCATCGCCTTTGAGATCATCGGGCTCAACATGCTGGCCTCGGTGAACTGGAACGTCGTCCAGTTCGTCAAGCTGCTGCCCTGGCTCGCGCTCGAAGCGCCGCTGCCCAAGCACGGGCTGCGCATCCCGCCACTCGCCGAGGGTGGCTGGTGGTTGGCCGCCGGCTTCTTCCTCACCGCCTCCATGTTCCTCTGGGCGGCGCGGATCTGGCGCCGGGCCGCGGCTCTCGGCCTTGGCCAGCACACCTTCTGGGCCTTCATGGGCGCGGTCTGGCTCTACCTGGTGCTGGGCTTCATCCGCCCGATCCTGATGGGCTCCTGGAGCGAGGCGGTGCCCTTCGGCATCTTCCCGCACCTGGATTGGACGGCGGCCTTCTCGATCCGCTACGGGAACCTGTTTTACAACCCGTTCCACGCGCTCTCGATCGTCTTCCTCTACGGCTCCACGCTGCTCTTCGCGATGCATGGCGCCACCATCCTCGCGGTCGGCCGCTTCGGCGGCGAGCGTGAGGTGGAGCAGGCGGTGGATCGCGGCACGGCCGCCGAACGCGCCGGCATCTTCTGGCGCTGGACCATGGGCTTCAACGCCACCTACGAGAGCATCCACCGCTGGGCTTGGTGGTTCGCCATCCTGACGCCCATCACCGGCGGCATCGGCATCCTGCTGACGGGCACCGTGGTGGACAACTGGTACCTGTGGGCGGTCGAGAAGCGCTTCGCGCCCGCCTATCCGGCGGTATGGGGTGTCATCCCCGTGCCCGGCCGCTGAGAGGAGATCGAGACATGAAATTCAATCTCATCTTCGGCGGGGTGGTCGCGGCGGTGGCGGCGCTCGCCTTCTTCGTCGTCACCTTCGAGCGCCCGCCGGTCGCAACCGAGCAGGGTGGCTTCCGCGGCACCTCCATGGGGCGGGTGGAAAACCCCCGCACCGTGGCGGTGGTGAACGCCCGCAACGTGGCGCCCCCGGCCCTCGAGCCGGCGGAGGATGATCCGACCAGCCCGCGCGCCTCCGAGATCTACGAGAACGTCCGCGTCCTCGGCCATCTCAGCGTCGAGCAGTTCGGCCGCATCATGCAGGCGATGACCGAATGGGTGTACCCCGGCGAGGGCGAAAACCAGGGCTGCAACGGCTGCCACGTCGAGGGCAACTTCGCGGCCGAGGGCAAGTACCAGAAGACTGTGGCGCGGCGCATGCTGCAGATGGTGCAGACCATCAACACCACCTACAACAGCCACGTCCAGCAGGTCGGCGTCACCTGCTACACCTGCCACCGTGGCCAGGCCGTGCCGGCCGCCGTCTGGGCCACTTCGCCCCCGAATGCGCGCCTGCATCGCCTGCTCTCGACGGCGCCGGAGCAGAACCGCCCGGTGGCGGCGAATGCGCTCAGCAGCCTGCCGACCGATCCCTTCACGCCCTATCTGCTGCGTGACAACCCGATCGGCGTGCAGTCCTCCGCCTCGCGCCAGGCGGACAACAACTCGAGCATCCTCGGCACCGAATGGACCTACTCGCTGATGATGCACATGTCCTCCTCGCTCGGCGTGAACTGCACCTTCTGCCACAACAGCCGCAACTTCTCCGGCTGGCAGGACAGCACGCCACAACGTGTGACGGCCTGGCACGGCATCCGCATGGTGCGTGCCATCAACAATGACTACATCGAGCCGCTGCGGCCTGAGTTCCCGCCGCATCGCCTTGGCCCGCTGGGTGACACGCTGAAGGTGAACTGCACCACCTGCCACCAGGGCGTGAACGAGCCCCTGCGCGGTGCGCGGATGCTGCAGGACTACCCCGAGCTGAACCCGCCGCCGCGGCGGGCCGGCCTGGAGCAGCCCGCGCGCAACTGACGCGGGTCACCTTCTCCCAACGGCGCGGGCGGCGAGAGCTTCCCGCGCTTTTTCATGCCCGGCGCCAGTCACTGGTTCGCCCTGCCCGCTGAGATCTTCGCCTGTGCTGCTGATGCCCGCCGCACCCAGGCCAGCCTCCCGATCGCCAGCGCCGTCAAGCCAAAGGGCCAGGGCGACTGCCCTGGCCCCCCTCCTGGATGAAGAAACTTGATGCCTACCAGGCCAGCTCGAACCGGCAGGCCGAGGCGCCAGCGGCCGCACAGCTCGTCTGCAGGGCGGTGCAATCGCGCGTGACGAGCACGCGGAACAGCCCGGCCAGGGTCTCGCCGTAATAGTCGCAGAGCGGCCCCGGCTCATGCGCGCCACGGCATATGGCACAGCCGGCCAGCCCCACCTCCACTGGCCGGCCCGCCCGGGCCAGGAAGGCGGCGCTGCCCGCGAAGGTCCAGGAGTGCTTCGAGATCGCGCTCAATAGTACGCGGGCCGAGAGCCACGCCGGCAGGCGCGGCAGCAGCAGCACGAGCGGCCGCGGGACTCGATGGCCCAGCAGGTAATGGGCGGTCCGCCGCCCCGCCTCGGCGCCGATCGCGCGCGCGGTGGGCACGCCCAACAGGGCGCGCAACGCCGTGTGCAGGCGGACCACCTGCGCCTCCGGCACCATGCCCTGCGGCGGAGAACGCAAGGCATCCGAGAGATCGGCCGCGGCGAAGACATCCGCCGTGACGCCCCTGCCCTGCGCTTCGATCAGCGCCTCCGCCACCCGGATGATGGCGTTGGGGCCGATGCGCGCTTCAGCCACGCGGCGCCGGCTTTTCCGCCCCCCCTTGGGCCTCCATCTCGGCTTCGGTCATCTGCTGGTCGCCGCCGCCACAGGCCTTCACCACCTCGCGCTTGCGCGGCGGCGCGTTTTTCCAGTCGCGCGCCTCGGCATCCAGCTTGCGGGTGTTGTCGAAGTGGAAGTCCACCTTCTTCTTCGATTGCGGCCCCCAATAGCCGACCTTGCCGAGGTCGTAGAAGGTCCGCTGGAAGCCCGATTTCAGGAAGGCCTTGAGGCAGCCCAGCAGGTAGCTGCGGCGCCGCTTGTCCCGCGTCCAGGGATACTGGAAGAAGGCCTTGTTCATGTAGAAGCGGCGGTAATTGTGCATCACGCGATCGAGCAGCGTGGCGCGGTCCATCGCGTCCGGCTTCATGATGGGTGTGACGAAATTGTACTTGTCAAAGTCGAAGACCTCGACCTTGTCGCCCAGTTCGCGGAACAGGTCGCTGAAGGGCCAGGGCGTGTACATGGCCCAGTTCGCCATGTCGGGATTCCAGTCCCGCGCCATCTGGTAGGTCTCTTCCAGCGTCTCGACCGTCTCGTTCTCCAGGCCCACGATGAACTGCGCCTCGGAGACGATGCCGTTCTTGCGCAGCAGGTCGATCGCCTTCTTGTTCTGCGCGACCGTCGTCTCCTTGTTGAAGCGGTCGAGCTTGAGCTGCGCCGCCGCCTCGGTGCCGAGCGAGATGTGGACGAGGCCTGCCTTCCGGTACATCGGCAGCAGCTCCTCGTCGCGCAGGATGTCGGTGACGCGGGTGTTGATGCCCCACTCCACTGGCAGGTTGCGCTCGATCATCAGTTCGCAGAACTGGATGAACTTCTTGCGGTGGATGGTGGGTTCCTCATCCGCCAGGATGAAGAAGCCGACATCGTGCTCGCGCACCAGCGTCTCGATCTCGTCCACCACCTTCTTCGGGTCGCGCACGCGATAGTCGCGCCAGAACTTCCACTGGCTGCAGAAGGAGCAGGTGAAGGGGCAGCCGCGCGCCAGGTTCGGAATCGCGACGCGCCGCCCTTTCGGGATGTAGATGTACTTGCTCCATTCCAGCACGCCCCAATCGGGCGTGATGCGGTCCAGATCCTTGATGGTGGGTGCCGCCGGCGTGGCCTTGACCACCTGGCCATCGAGGAAGGCAAGGCCCTTCACCTGGTGTCGCTCCTCCATCCAATTGCCGCGATCCACGGCGCTGACGAGGTCGAGGAAGACCTGCTCGCCCTCGCCGCGCACGATGGCGTCGATCCAGGGCGCTTCGGCCAGCACCTGCTGATACATGAAGGTGCCGTGGATGCCGCCCAGCACCGTGACGGCATCGGGGCAGACCTCCTTCGCGATCTTCAGCAGCTCCTCCGCCTTGTAGATCGCGGGCGTGATGGCGGTGGCGCCGATCACATCGGGCTGGGCCTGCGCCAACATGTCGCGCACCTGATCATCGGTCAGGTTGTTCGTCATCGCGTCGATGAAGGTGATGTCGGTGTAGCCGCCCGCCTTCAGATAGCCGGCGAGATAGGCGACCCAGGCGGGTGGCCAGTTGCCGGCGATTTCCGCACCGCCCGAATGGTAGTTCGGATGAACGAGGACGATCCGCATGTGGCACCTTTCGTGGCTTCCATTGGAAAGCCTAAGTGCGGCTGCGACACGCCTCCTTGATGTGGCGCAAGATGATCACGGTTGCGCCGTGCGCTGCGCGATTTTCTGCCGCTCCTCGAGCTGCGCGAACAGCTCGATCGCCCAGCCGATGCGCTCGCCGAGGCTGCCTTCGGAAATCGCGAGTTCCGTCGCCGGCACCGCCTGCACGAGATAGGCATTCGCTTCCAGCGGCGGCTCCGGCGCCACCGCGCGGCGCGGCATGGTCGGCAGCCAGGCGCGCGCCAGCAGCGCCATCTTGCGCTTGGAGGAGACGACGGCGCGGCGCGAGACGCTGTCATGCCCGGCCCGCACCACCTCGGCGCCGATCTCGGCATAGATGCGATGCGCGGCGCGGATCGCCGGGCGGCAATCGCGCGGCAGCATGGCGATGCCCGCCTCGGCGCGCGTGTAGAGGCGCCCGGCCTCGGCCAGAAGCCGCGCGGTGACGCTGGCGACGCCCGCCGAAAACACGGGATTCGCGAGGAAGGCGTCCGGATCCACATCCGCCTCGCGCAGCCATTGGCGCGGAAGGTAGAGGCGGCCGTTGCGCGCATCCTCGCCCACATCGCGCGCGATGTTGGTGAGCTGCATGGCGGTGCCGAGATCCGTGGCACGCGCAAGGGCCGCGTGGCGCCGTACGCCCATCAGCAGCGTCATCATCGCACCCACCGTGCCGGCGACGCGCGCGGCATAGGCGTGCACATCATCCAGCGTCTCGTAGCGCCGGCCGGCCGCATCCCAGGCGAAGCCATCCAGCAGCGCCTCGGGCAATTCGCGCGGCATGTCATGCGCTTCCACCACATGGGCGAAGGCGCGGTCGGCCGGGTGGTCCTGCGGCGTGCCGCGATAGGCGGCGTCCAGCCGCGCGCGCATGATGGCGAGGCCCTCGCTCGGATCGGCCGCGTCATCCACCGCGTCATCGCCCAGGCGGCAAAAGGCATAGAGCGCCGTCGCGGGGTCGCGCACGCGGCGCGGCAGCAGCAGCGAGGCGGCGTGGAAGCTCTTGGAGCCCACGCGCAGCAACTCACGACAGGCCGACAGGTCCTGCTGGAATGTGTCGCTCATGGGTGATCCTCCAGGATGGCGTGCAGGACGCTTTCGGGCGCCTCTTCATGGGCGAGATGGCCAAGGCCCGGCAGCGC
This sequence comes from Roseococcus sp. SDR, assembly GCF_019083995.1. Taxonomy (GTDB): domain Bacteria; phylum Pseudomonadota; class Alphaproteobacteria; order Acetobacterales; family Acetobacteraceae; genus Roseococcus. The sequence goes on along the minus strand of NZ_JAHRCU010000005.1, from coordinate 194,810 downwards.
GTGGATGCGCGCCTGCGGCAGGATGCGGGCCAGGCGCCGCGCCTCGGTCGGCCGGATCGTCTGGTCCTGCTGGCCGATGACGAGCAGCAGCGGCGTCTTCAGTTTCGGCAGGTCACGCCGCAGCGCGTGCAGATCCCATGCGGCCATCATGCCGAGCGTGCCGGCCACATGCTCCGGCCGGCGGAAGAGGCGGGCGTAGAGCTCGATCCCCTCCTCATCCAGCTTGGAGCCGGTGGCGTCCAAGAGGCGGCGCACCACGACCGGATCGGCCGCGCGCCAGGCAAAGAGGCGCGGCATGCCGGGCAGCTTCACCATGAGGCGCGCCAGCGGCGAGAAGACCTGCCCCGCCCAGCCGCCCAGCGGCAGCAGTGCGCCGTTGATCGAGACGAGCAGGTCGGGCGCCACGAGCCCATCCAGGCACATGCGCGCGCCGATCGCGGCACCTGCTGAATGGCCTATGAGCAGGCGTGGTTCGGCGTGCAAGGCCTGAAGCAGGTGGCCCACCGCACGCGCCATGCCCTCCATGGAGAGCGCCTCCGCCGCCGCCTCGCCGGAGAAGCCCTGGCCGGGCAGGTCGGGCGCGATCACGGTGAAGCGCCGGGCCAACAGCGGCATCAAGGCGCGCCACGAATGGGTCGAGGCACCCGTGCCGTGCAGCAGCAGCACCACCGGACCCTCGCCCATGATCTGCACATGCCAGCGCAAGCCCCCCGCATGCAGGAAGCGGCTGGCGGCGCGGTGCGGCCAATCCTCGCGCAGCTCCGCGCTCGCGGCGTCGGGCGTGAGGGTGAGCGCCAGGCTCATGCCGCCATCCCGATCCGCACGGCGCCGGCCAGCGCATGGGCACCCGCCTGCGGCAGGGGCAGGCAGCGCCCGCCACAGGCCGCGGCCAGCGTGGCCGAGAAGGGCTGCGGCCGGGGCGCCGTGTCCACCACCAGGATGCTATGCGCCTCGGCCTGGAGCAGCTTGGCGACCGCCAGCGCATCTTCCTCCGCAACCGGGCGGCCGGTGCGGCCGTCTCGCGCCATGTTGGCGCGGCCATCGGTGAGGACGACGATGAGCGGCGTGCGGCCCGCGCGGCGCTCCAGGCGTGCCAGGGCGAGTGCTGCATCCATGCCCGAGGCGAGCGGGCTCGCCCCACCGCCCGGCAGGCCGGCCAGCGCGCGCTTCGCACGGACCAGCGATTGCGTGGGCGGCAGCAGAAGCTCAGCCGCCTTGCCGCGGAAGGCGATGACGGCCACGCGATCGCGTCGCGAATAGCATTCGGCCAGCAGCAGCTCGACCGCGCCCTTGGCCTCGGCCAGGCGGTGCAAGGCGGCGGAGCCCGAGGCATCCACCACGAAGATCGCCGTGCTTTCGCTGTGCTCGCGGAAGCGCTTGATGCGGAAATCCTCGCGCCGCACGGCGATGGCGGCGTGAGGGGGGCGCGGGCGCAGCTTCTGCCAGGGCACGGCGGCGCGCAGCGTCTCCAGCAGCGCGATGCGGGCGCCGTTGCGCGGCTCGCCCGGGCGGGTGCCGATGGGGCGGCCGCGCTTGAGCGAGATGCGCTCCGCCCCCTGCTTGCCCGCGGTCGGCGTGCGCGCGCGCAGCCCGGCGGCGGCCAGCGTCGCCAGCAATTGCGCGGGCAGCACGGCGTGCTTCGCGTCGAGGACCACATCCTCCATCGCGTCCGAATTGCGCGGCTCGGCCTTGGACTCGTTCTCCGGCGGCGGCTCGGGCGGCTGGTCGGGTGGTGGCGCCTCCTCGGGCGGCGCGGGCAGCATGGTGGCGCGGGGGCCCAGCACCAGGCGGACGGCGAGCTGCGCGTCGCTCGCATCCGGCGCAGCCCGGCCATGCAGCGCAGCCGAGGCACGGGCGGCGCGCAGGGCCAGCGCGGGCGCGCGCAGCGAGGTGATGCCGCAGGCCATGGCGGTGGCCAGGATGGCCTCGATCAGCGCATCATCGGCCGCCACGCGCGGCATCCGCTCCCGCGCGGCCGCGACCTGGCTGGGGCTGAAGGGGTTGGCGGCTGGTGCCTGGCTCAGATCGGGCAGGAAGGCCAGACGGTCGGTCAGGGCGGGCGGCGGGGCCTCGTCCTCAAGCCCCTCATCCAGCGCCACCATGGCGTAGCCATGCGCCTCCTGCCCCGCCGTCAGCCGCGCCGCGGTGGCGCGGGAGAGGCGTTCGGCCATGGGCATGATGAGGACACCAGCGCGCGTCGCCTCCAGCAGCCCCAGGGACTGCACCGGCCGGCCGCGCGCCAGCGTCGCGGTGAGGTCCAGCCCGCCCAACAGCGCGTCATCGCCAATGCCAGGCGGCAGGCGGCGCTGCGGCATGTCGCCTGGCAGCAGCGCGCGCAGATTGGCCAGCCAGCGGTCGCGCTCCAGCCCTGGGCGGCAGCGCAGCACGGCGCCGCCCAACCCCGCGGGGTCCACCGCCAGGAGGCAGGCCGCCATGGCCGCATCCTCGCCCGGAGACGGCGCCCGGGCGGCCTCGGTCACGGCCCGAAGACCTCCTGCACCGCGCGGGCCACGCGGGTGGTCGCCACCGCGTCATCCAGCGGACTGCGGCGCAGGCGATGGCGCAGCGCCATGGGCGCGAGGCGCCGCAGATGATCGAGGCTCACCTCCGTGGCACCCTCGAAGGCGGCGAGCCCGCGGGCGGTGCGCATCAGCGTGAGCTCGCCGCGCAAGCCATCCGTACCGGCGGTCATGCAGAGCTTCGCCGCCATCTCCAGCACGTCATCGGGCAGGACCACGCGCGGCAGCAGGTCCCGGGCGGCGAGGATTCGGGCGCGCAGCGCCTCCTCCTCCGGCTGCCACAGGGCGCAGAAGCCCGCGGGGTCGCGCTCGAAGGCGTCGCGCCGCTTGATCACCTCGATGCGCGTCGGCAGATCGCTGGGCGTCGTCACCTCGATGGAGAGGCCGAAGCGGTCCAGCAGCTGCGGCCGCAGCTCGCCCTCCTCCGGATTGCCGCTGCCCACCAGCACGAAGCGCGCGGGGTGGCGGATGGAGAGGCCGTCGCGCTCCACCACATTCTCACCGGAGGCCGCGACGTCGAGCAGGAGGTCCACCAGGTGGTCCTCCAGCAGGTTCACCTCGTCGATGTAGAGGAAGCCGCGATGGGCGCGGGCCAGCAGCCCCGGCTCGAAGGCCTTCTGGCCCTGGGCCAGCGCCTTCTCGAGATCCAGCGCGCCGACGACGCGATCTTCCGATGCACCCAGCGGCAGGTCCACCACGGGAACCGGGACGCTGACGGCCTTGGGCGCGCGCCGCGCGCAGGCCTCGCAGCCCGGCGTCGGCTTGCCCGGTTCGCAGTTATAGGCGCAGCCCTGGATCGCCCGCATGGGCGGCAGCAGCGCCGCCAGCGCGCGGATGGCGGTGGACTTGCCCGTGCCACGATCGCCCAGCGCCAGGACGCCGCCGATGCTGGGATCCACCGCGCAGAGGCTCAGCGAGAGGCGCAGCTCCTCCTGGCCGACAATGGCCGTGAAGGGAAACACCAGGCGCTGCCGCACGGGCTCGGCCGCCTTCCGGCGGGCCTTCCCTGCGCGCGGCCGCGTCCCGGCGATCGAGCCATCCATGCTCAGGTCATCCGCCTCGGCTGGAAGCGCGCCCAGACCTGCTGCAGCGCGGACATCAGGTGGTCGATATCGGCATCGGTATGCGCCGGCGAGGGCGTGAAGCGCAGCCGCTCCGTGCCGCGAGGCACCGTCGGGAAGTTGATGGGCTGCACGTAGATGCCGTGCTCTTCCAGCAGCGTGTCGCTGATCTGCTTGCAGAGCTTGGCGTCGTAGACCATCACCGGGACGATGTGGCTCGGGTTGTCGAGATGCGGAATCTGCAGCTCATCCAGGCGGTTGCGCACCTGCGCAACCCGTTCATGCATGCGCTCGCGCTCGACGGCGCTTTCCTTCAGGTGGCGGATGCTGGCCGCCGCACCGGCCGCGACCGCCGGCGGCAGCGAGGTCGAGAAGATGAAGCCCGAGGCGAAGCTGCGGACGAAATCCACCATGTCGGCCGAGCCCGCGATATAGCCGCCGATCACGCCGAAGGCCTTGGCCAGCGTGCCCTCGATCACGGTCAGGCGATGCTGCGCGCCATCGCGCTCGGAGATGCCGCCGCCGCGCGCGCCATAGAGTCCCACCGCATGCACCTCATCGAGGTAGGTCATGGCGCCGAACTCATCGGCCAGATCGCAGATGGCGTGGATGGGCGCGACGTCGCCATCCATCGAATAGACGCTTTCGAAGGCGATGAGCTTGGGCGTCTCGGCCGGAATGGCGGCGAGCTTCTCGCGCAGGTCGTCCAGGTCATTGTGCTTCCAGACGATGCATTGGGCTCGGCTGTGGCGGATGCCTTCGATCATCGAGGCATGGTTCAGCTCATCCGAGAGCACGATGCAGCCCGGCAGGCGCGAAGCCAGCGTGGAGAGCGTGGCCCAGTTGGACATGTAGCCGGAGTTGAAGAGCAGCGCCGCATCCTTGCCGTGCAGGTCGGCCAGCTCGCGCTCCAGCAGGATATGCTCGTGGTTGGTGCCGCCGATGTTGCGCGTGCCGCCCGCACCCGCGCCGCTGCGGTCCAGCGCCTCATGCATCGCAGCCAGCACCTTCGGGTTCTGCCCCATGCAGAGATAGTCGTTGGAGCACCAGACGGTGACCTCGCCCACGCCGCTCGAGCCGTGGAATTTCGCCTTGGGGAAGGCGCCGGCCTGGCGCTCGAGATCGGCGAAGACGCGGTAACGCCCCTCCTTGCGGAGACCGTCGAGCTGGGTGCGGAAGAGGGTATCGTAGTTCATCGTCTGGCCTTTCTTGTTTCAGGGCCGCAACGGCAGCCGGGCCGTGTCCCCATGCTGCGGGCATGGGACCGTATGCTTAGGAACATGCCCCGGCCGGCTCCAGGTCCAGAGACCATCGAGCGGAAGGGGGAGCATGAGGAACCAGTGCTCGATCACGGCCAATGCCATCAAGGCCGCGAGCAGAGTATAGGCCGTGGCTTCATAGGCCCCCGCGCCCAGCCCATTCTGGACCAGGACGACGACCGCGATGGTCCCGCCCGTGACGGAGACCGGGAAGAGCGCATTCATCGTCCCGCGGCGAAAATAACTCGCCAAATGAAGGAGATGCGGCGGGAGCATGCTCTCGCCCAGGTTGCGCGCGCCCAGATAGATATTCACTTTCGCACTCTGACGCATGATCCAGAGTACCAGATAGGTGTGCAGCGCCATCTGGTTAGGGGCATCCCAAAGCAGAGCCAACAGCACCAGCGCCAGGGCCAGGATCGCCAGCTCATGGTAAAGAATGGTCCTCAACGCCGCCAGAAAGCGCCCCCAGCCCTCGGCCCCCGGCGGGCAGGGCTGGCGGCTCGGCCCCGTGATCAGCCCCGTCAGGAAGCCGATCTCGCTCCAGGCCCAGATGACCACGCCACAGGCGAAGCCGAGATAGGCCGCCGGGACGCTGACATCCTCCGCCAACGCCACGGCGCCATAGAGCGCGCCCACGAGTGCCGCACTCGCCCCCGCCATCGTCCAGTGGAAACTCCGCCGGGGAAGCTGGTCCAGCACGAAAACCAGCGCCGTGCCGAACCACCAGACGAAGACCGCGAAGACGACGGGGAGGATGTGCAGCAGCACGCGGGGCTCCCTCTACCAGGCCGGGCTCAGGCGCACCTGCGCCGGCAGCTCCGCCTTGCGGCCGCGGATGAAGTAGAGCCGCGCGAAGACCGCCGCGGCCCCGATGCTCAGACCGAAGCGCTTCACGCTCGACAGGAAGCCGGGCTTGCGCCGCGTCTCGCCCATGGCCTCCGCGATCGCCAGCATGCGGTCCATATTGCGCAGAAAGGCGGGCGCCTCGATGTCCAGCGTCACCGGGAAGCACTGCTTGCAGATCTCCGCCGTGATGCGGAACACCTCCATGTCGTACTCCGTCGGCGTCATGCCGAGCGCCTTGTGGAACTCCGGCCGCGCATGGTCGCGCACATACATGGTCGCGAAGACCGCGAGTTGGAAGAACTTGCACCAGAGCACGTTGATGCCGCTGGTGAGCTGCGGGTTGGCGCGCATCAGCAGCGCGAAGGCCTCGCCATGGCGGAACTCGTCGTTGCACCACTCCTTGAACCAATTGAAGATCGGGTGGAAGCGCAGCTCCGGGTGCCGCTCGAACTGGCGGTAGATGGTGATGTAGCGGGCATAGCCGATCTTCTCGCTGAGATAGGTCGCGTAGAAGATGAACTTCGGCTGGAAGTAGTGGTATTTCTTGGCCTTCGTCAGGAAGCCCAGATCCACGCCGACGCCCAGATCCTTCAGGCTGTCGTTGATGAAGCCCGCATGGCGCGCCTCGTCGCGGCTCATCACCGCGAAGAGCTCCTTGATGTCCGGGTTCTTGATGCGCTTCTTGATCTCGGCATAGAGCACGCAGCCCGAAAATTCCGCGGTGACGGAACTGACGAGGAACTCCAGCAGCTCCTTCTGCAGGGGCTCCGGCAGATCATCCATGCGGAATTCGTCGAAGACGGCGGTGCGGACGAAATGGCCCTTGTTCGGGTCACGCCGGAACTCGGCCATCAGCTCGTCCCAGTCCTCGCGGATGGAGCTGACGTCGAGCGCATCCATCGCCGCAAAGTCGGTCGTGTAGAAGCGGGGCGAGAGCACCGTCTCGGTGGTCGCCATCCGCGTCGTCTCGTTGAGCTGGCGCGGTGGGTTGGGGTTGATGTGGTTCATGCCGCGTATTCCTTCGGCTCAAAGCCACAGTGATACAGTTCGGTGATCTCGATGATGGCCGAGATCTCCGTCCAAAGCCGGGTGATCGGCCCGGCGCGATAGACGGTCGCCGTCGTCTCGTAGCTGGTGCATTCGCCATAGGCGACGTGGTCGGGTGCGCCGTTCACCACCACGCGGTCACCCGGGCGCAGCATGATGCCCTCGGGCACCGCATGGGCGTGGAAACTGTCGAAGCTCTGCTCGATCTCCACGGTGCAGGGAACCGTGATGGTGCGTGGGCCGGTGATGTCCTCCCACAAACCAACCAGCGCCTTCCTCATCAGTCTTCTCCTTGCGCGGTCAGCAACCGCGAAAAGACCCCGGCATTTGTCGCGCCGAAGGCCGTCAGGTCGATCCGGCGTCCGGTCGCCGCATCGTCGAGCGTGAGTTGGCCATCCGACCAACGGGCGAGACGAAACGGCGCCTCACGACCCTGGCCTTCCTGCCGGCGCTCACGCGCCAACGCACGGATGCTACCACGCACGAAGCCGCCTTCGGCTACCGGAAACCGCGCCAAAACCGCCGAATTCTGCGCATCGCGGATGACAATGGAGCCATCCGCGCCATCCTCGAAACGAACCAGGCGTTCGACGGCCGGCTGCTCCAGCCCACGCACCTCCACCGAGCGCGGCTGGCGGCCTCCGACCAGGAAGAGCACGCCGCAGATCACGGCGAGCATGGTGGCCAGGGGCAGAAAGTTGCCGCGGTCCGTGAGCGTGAACATCAGGCCACCACCGCGCCGGGCAGCGCGCCATCACGCACCCCGCGTCCCTCTTCCAGCACCGGCGTCACCGGGACGGAAGCGCTGGCCGCCAGCGCACGCGCCAGCACCTGTGCCGCACCGGAAGTGACGGGTACAGCGCGCAGCATCGGCTCCGCCCGCGCCACGCGCCAGGGCCGCGCATGCGGCCAGAGCGCCAGCCAGGCGATCTTGTGCTTGGGCGAGAGCGTCAGGACGATATCCTCCGTCCCGTCCGCATGGCGCTTCACCGCGGCGGTCTCGACCGCGGTGAAGGGGATGTTGATCGTCATCGGCAGGGCCACGCCCACCCGCAGCACCACCCGCTTGTTCGTGATGGTGTAGAGCGAGGCCTGACCCAGCGCGCGGCCGATCACGACCAGCACGGCCAGGCAGAGCAGCGCCAGGCCGAGGGAGGTCGCCGCGGCGAAGGCCGCCTCGCCGAAGGTTTCGGCCGTGGTGGCGGCATTCCAGATGCTCCAGCCCACCATGAGCGCAAAATAGAGGGCAAGACCGCGCAGATGCAGCGCGCGGCTGGCGAGCGACCACCAGCGCGGTGCCCCTTGCCAGAGGATGCCCTCCCCCTCCGGCAGCTTCTCGGGCAGGCCCGGGACCGGCTCGATCTCGTGCTCTGCGATCACAGGCAGGGCTCCGAGCGCTCCGGCTTCGCGTAGAGCTGGCCGCCGGCGCAATAGGCCGAGACCATGTCCTCCTCACGCAGCGTGATGCTGTCGCGGTAGCTGAGGCGCGGCGCATTGGCGAAATGCTTGGCCAGCAGCGTGCGCACCGTCACCACCCGGCGCTCGCCATCCACCTTGATGAGCGGCACGGGATACATCATCGTCCGCTCGCCCATGTCGGTCTGCACCGCGACCTCGATGTAGCGGAAGATCATCTCCGACTTGTCGAGCCAGACATCCACGCATTTGCCGGCAACGACGCCATCGGCATCCAGCACGTCAAAGCCGCGCGGGTCCGGATCGCCATTGTCCACGCTGAACTCGGGCGCGATGCGCAGCGGAACGATGGAGGGCGTGCCGTCATCATGCAGCACGGCCGGATGCTGGCCCCGCATCACATAGGCGGCGGGGCCCACGCCATCCACCAGGGGATCGCCCGTCGGGATCAGCGGCGAGCCGGGCGAGGGATCCATCGGCACCATGGCGATCTCGCGCTCGCTCTCGGGCTTCGGCGCCTGCACCGTGGTGCCGTTGGCCAGCAGGAAGGTCTTCGGGTCCGGCATGCCCGGGAAGCCGCCGACATTGTTCTGCTTCGGCCGGCCGGGGGTGACCAGCGGGTAGCCCTCGCGCTTGCTCTCCCGATTCAGGTAGAGCACCAGCGCGGCGAAGAAGAGCCAGAACGCGTAGATCGAGACCGTGGCGTAATCGATACTGGTCAGATAGGTGCCTGCCTGCATGGCGGACCTCCTCTTGGCTTCAGGTTGCAGTCTGCGGCCCGGACAATCCGAGCGGTGAGTCGAGGCGTCGCCGAGTGCGGACCAGGGGCCCGATCACGGCGAGGGTCGCGAAGAGAAGCGCGATTTCGATGAGGTAGACGGCGCCGTAGCCGACGGCGGGGCCGGTCAGCACATCGCCGAGGAAGCCACCGGTGGCGAGGTGCGCGAGCGTGTCCCGCAGAAGGCCGCCACTCGCGATGGCCAGGCCCGCGGCGGTCGCCTGCACGGCGCCCCAGCTGCCGAGCGCCAAACCCACCTTGTCGGGGGGCGCAGCCTGCATGCAGCTTGTCAGCGTGCCATGGCCGAAGAGGCCGGCGCCGAAGCCGATCACGCCGATCCCGCAGGCGAACAGGCCGGTGCTGGCCAGCGGGGCGGCCAACAGCACACCGGCGAAGCCCAGCGTGCCGAACATGGCCCCGAAGCCCGCGATGCGGTTGGCATCCGAACCATTGCCGATGCGTTTGGCCGCCAGCCAGAAGCCCAGAATCCCGCCAGAGGCGAAGAGAGCGGTCAGCAGCGTCGTCGCCCCCACGCTCAATCCCAGGATCTGTCCCCCATAGGGCTCGAGCAGGATGTCCTGCGCGGAAAAGGCGAAGGTGCCGATCCCGGTGGCGAGCAGGCGCCGGCCCCAGGGGCCGGTCTGCCGCAGCTCCCGCCAGGCGGCGATGAAGCTCGGCTCCTCCGTGCGGTCCATGTTGCGGTTGGGGACCCGCGGCTCCTGCTTCCAGACGGCGATGAAGTTGATGACCATGGTGAGCGCGGCCGCCCCCTGGATGACCTGGATCAGCTTGATCTGGCTGAAGGGCGTGAGAAGCGCGCCAAAGACGACGGAGGCGAGCAGCATGCCGAGCAGGAACATCACCGATAGCAGCGCCACCACCTTGGCCTGGACCTTGGGCGGCGCGATATCGGTGGCGAGTGCCAAGCCCGCCGTCTGCACCATGTGCATGCCGGCACCCACCAGCAGGAAGGAGATGGCGGCAGCCACCTGCCCCGCCCACATGGGGCCCGTCGTGTCGCCCGAGAGCAGGATCAGCGCGAAGGGCATCATCGCGAAGCCGCTGAACTGGAAGATGGTGCCGAACCAGATATAGGGCACACGCCGCCAGCCGAGCGCAGAGGCATAATTGTCCGAGCGGAAGCCGATCAAGGCGCGCAGTGGGGCGAAGACCAGCGGCAGCGCCACCATCACGGCCACCAGCCCTGCCGGGACCTGGAGTTCGACAATCATCACCCGGTTCAGCGTGCCGATCAGCAGCACCGCCGCCATGCCGACCGAAATCTGGAAGAGCGAGAGGCGCAGCAGCCGCGACAGGGGGAGTTCATCCGTCGCCGCATCGGCGAAGGGCAGCATCGCGGGCGAGAGCCGCATCCATTGTTTTGCGAGGCTGAAGCCCCTCATCGCCTCACCCATTCATAGGCCTGGGAGGTGTAGAAGCCGCGCTGCACCTTCCTGTGCCGTCCTGCCGTGAAGTCCCGCAGCGCCGGCTCGGCCGCGATCAGCCGCCGCAGCTTGGATTCCGCCAGCGGCGCGATGAAGGGCGCGCGGTCGCCGCGGGGGAACATCCGGCCCACCGTGATCATCGCCGTCAGCAGCGGCGAATTGGGCGCGACCGTGAAAAGCATCGACCGCCGGCAGCGCTTCGCCGCCCGCGCGAGTGCCGCCACGATGTCCGGCGCGTCGTAATGGATCAGGCTGTCCATGGCGACGATGTGGTCGAACTCGCCATGTTCCTCGCCCAGCATGTCGCCGGCGTGGAATGCGGGCTGGGGGCCGCCGATCTCGAGCGCCCGCTCCCGCGCGCATTCGATCAGCGTGGGCGAGAGATCTACCGCCACAACCTCGCCGCCGCGCAGCGCGGCCTCACTTGCCAGCGCGCCCGTGCCGCAGCCGGCATCGAGGATGCGAAGCCCGGTCAGGTCGGCCGGCAGCCAGGAGAGCAGCGTGTTCCGCATCTCCTCCCGCCCCGCGCGCACCGTGGCGCGGATGCCGCTCACCGGCGCATCCGAGGTCAGACGCTGCCAGGCGGCGGCGGCCGTCCGGTCGAAATAGGCTTCGAGCTTGCTGCGGCGCTCGGTGTAGGTGGCGCTGTGCATCAGTCGTAACCCAGCAGATCGAAGATCTCGCGATCCTTGAGCGGGCCCGCCTCCAGAGGATCAACACCCGCCCAGAGGCTGGCCGCGAGGCGCAGGTATTCCGCGCGCACCGCCTCCACTTCCGGGCTGTCATCCATCTCGAAGAGCGTCGCCTTCTTGAGGCGCGAGCGGCGGATCACGTCGAGGTCCGGGAAGTGGCCCAGCAGCTTCATGCCGGTCCGCTCATTGTAGCGCTCGATCTGGTCGGTGTCCTTCGAGCGGTTGGCGATCACGCCGCCGATCCGCACGCCGTAGTTCTTCGCCTTGGCATGGATGGCGGCGACGATACGGTTCATGGCGAAGATGCTGTCGAAATCATTCGCCGCCACGATCAGGCCGCGATCGGCATGCAGCAGGGGTGCGGCGAAGCCGCCACAGACCACATCGCCCAGCACGTCGAAGACCACCACGTCGGTGTCCTCCAGCAGGTGGTGCTCCTTCAGCAGCTTCACCGTCTGGCCCACCACATAGCCGCCGCAGCCCGTGCCGGCCGGCGGGCCGCCGGCCTCGACGCACATCACGCCGCCATAGCCCTCCACGACGAAATCCTCGGCGCGGAGTTCTTCCGCGTGAAAATCCACGCTCTCCAGCACGTCGATCACCGTCGGGATCATGCGCTTGGTCAGGGTGAAGGTGCTGTCATGCTTCGGGTCGCAGCCGATCTGCAGCACGCGCTTGCCGAGCTTGGCAAAGGCGGCCGAGAGGTTCGAGCTGGTCGTGCTCTTGCCGATGCCGCCCTTGCCATAGACGGCGAAGACCTTGGCCGTCTCGATCTTCGCGACCTGGTCCATATGGACCTGCACGCTGCCGGCTCCGTCCCCCACCTTCTGGGTATTGGCCCCGCGGATCAGCTCGGTTCGTGTCACGATGTTCATGCAGCCATCTCCGGGGTGATGCCTTCGAGCCTGTCTTCGAGTTCCTCGCCCGCGCGGCGCAGCGCCTCGAGCGTCGCGGCGTCGGGCGTCCAGTAGGAACGCTCGGTCGCTTCGATCAGGCGGTTTGCGATCTTGGCGGAAGCGGTGGGATTGAGGTTGGCGAGGCGCGCGCGCATCTCGTCATCCAGCATGTAGGTCTGCGCCAGGTGCTGATACACCCAGGGCTGCACCTGGCCGGTCGTGGCGGACCAGCCCATGGTGTTGGTCACGTGTTCCTCGATCTGGCGCACGCCCTCATAGCCATGGCTCAGCATCGCCTCGAACCATTTCGGGTTCAGCGCGCGGGTGCGCGTCTCGAGGCTGACCTGCTCGGCGAGCGAGCGGACGGTGCCCGCCCCCTTGGTCTGGTCGCCGATATAGACCGAAGGCTCCTGCCCGCGGACGCGCAGCACGGCGCGGCTCATGCCGCCCAGGCTGTCGAAGTAATGGCTGATGGTCGTGATGCCGCTCTCGACAGAATCCAGGTTCTGGTAGGTGCACTCGACGGTGCCGAGCACCGCGTTCATCACCGCATCCTGCCGGCGCGGGCGGCCATCCGCGCCATAGGCGAAGCCCTTGCGCTTCAGATAGGCTTCGGCCAGCTCGTCCTCATCCTGCCAGCCGCCATTGTCCACGATCTGGTTGACGTTGGCGCCATAGGTGCCGTCCGCATTGCCGAAGATGCGCAGGGAAGCGTCCTCGATGCTGCCGCCATGCTGGGCCAGATAGGCCATGGCGTGCTTGCGGATGAAGTTCATCGCCTCCGGCTCATCGGCCTGCGCCGCGAGCAGCGCTGCCTCGGCCAGCAGCTTCGTCTGCAGGGGCAAGAGGTCACGGAAGATGCCAGAGAGGCTGATCATCACATCAATGCGCGGGCGGCCGAGCCGTTCCAGCGGCACGAGCTGCGCACCACAGAGGCGGCCATAGGCATCATGGCGGGGCTCCGCGCCCATCAGCCAGAGCGCCTGGGCGATGGGCCCGCCCTCGGTCTTCAGGTTATCCGTGCCCCAGAGGACCATGGCGATGGTCTCGGGCAGCGCGGCCCCTTGCGCGCCGTGCCGCTCCAGCAGGCGGTCGGCCTGCTGCGCGCCGTCGCGGATGGCGAAGTTGGACGGGATGGCGAAGGGGTCGAAGCCGTGCAGGTTGCGACCCGTCGGCAGCACATCCGTGGTGCGCAGCAGGTCGCCACCCGGCGCGGGCTTCGTGTAGCCGCCATCCAGCGCGTGCAGGATGGCCGGGATCTCGTGCTCGGTGGCGAGAAGCTGGTCGAGCCGGGTGCGCTCGGCGGGATCCGTCACGCCGGCCGCGTCCAGCATCTCGGTGCGCTGCTGCGCGCTCATCGGCTGGCCCAGCGCGTGCAGGCCGTAGGGAATGAGCGTGTATTCCAGCTCCAGCAGCTCGGCCGTGAGCTTCATCATCCGCACTTCGCAGGCCTCGGCCTCCCAGGCGGGCTCAGCCTCGGCGAGTTCCACCGCGGCGGCCTGCGCCTGGACGAGCTGCGCCATGCTGGCCCGCGTCGCGGGGTCCGTGTCGGGTTCCAGCGCACGCCAGCGATCGAGGCTCGCCTTCAGGTCCATCAGGCCGCGATAGAGGCCCGCACTCGCCACCGGCGGCGTGAGGTAGCTGATAAGCGTGGCGCCCGCGCGGCGCTTGGCGAGCATGCCCTCCGACGGATTGTTCGAGGCGTAGAGGTAGAAATTCGGCAGGTCGCCGATCAGCCGGTCCGGCCAGCATTCGGCCGACATGCCAGCCTGCTTGCCGGGCATGAACTCCAGCGCGCCGTGGGTGCCGAAATGCAGCACCGCATCGGCCTGGAAGTCTTCGCTCAGCCAGCGATAGAAGGCGGCGAAGGCGTGGGTGGGGGCGAAGCCATGCTCGAAGAGCAGGCGCATCGGGTCGCCCTCATAGCCGAAGCCCGGCTGGACGCCGACGAAGACATTGCCGAAGCGCTCACCCAGAACATGGATGCTGGCGCCGTCGCTCTGCTGCCGGCCCGGTGTGGGGCCCCAGCAGGTCTCGATCTCGGCGAGCCAACGCTGCTTGCGAACGTGGTCATCCGTGCTGACACGCGCCGCGACATTGGCGAGCGAGCCATAGCGCTCGCGGTTGCCGGTGATGATCGCCTCGCGCAGCGCATCCACGCTCTCCGGTACCTCGACCGTGTAGCCCTCATCGCGCAGGCCGCGCAGCGTGGCATGCAGGCTCTCGAAGACCGAGAGATAGGCGGCCGTGCCGGTGTTGCCGGCATTGGGCGGGAAGTTGAAAAGCACGATGCCGACGCGCCGCTCGGCCCGCGCCTTGCGGCGAAGCGCGATCATCTTCAGCACCCGCTGCGCCAGCATCCCTGCGCGCTCGTAATGCGCCACCATGTCGCGGCCGCAGGACACCCCGTCGCAACCCGGGCAGCGGTCGCCCGGCGTGGTGGCGCCGCAGCGCCCGCCGAAGGTCATCGGCATGATGGCGCCATCCAGCTCGGGCAGCGCCACCATCATCGTGGCCTCGACCGGCGTCAGACCGCGCGCATCCTTGCGCCACTGGAAGATCGGCTGGAACTCGAGCGGATGGGCGCCGATATAGGGCACGTCGAGGGCGGCCAGCACGGTCTCGGCGGCGCGGGCGTCGTTGTAGGCCGGCCCGCCGACCAGAGAGAATCCGGTGAGCGACACCACGGCATCCACCGTGGCGCGGCCATCGCGCATGAAGAAGCGCTCGACGGCCGGGCGCTGGTCGAGGCCCGAGGCGAAGGCGGGGACCACCTCGATGCCGCGCTTCTCGAACTCGGCGATGACGCCGTCATAATGGCCCGCATTGCCGGCGAGCACATAGGAGCGCAGCACCAACAACCCCACCCTGCCCTGCGTGCCCGGCCGGCGCGGCAGGGCCGCGGCGTCATCGGCGAAGCGGTTGGGCAAAGCCGGGTGATAGAGGCCGATCTCGGGATATTCGACCGGCGCGCCGGGCTTGGCCACCGGGGCATCGGCGTAGCGATGCGCCAGCAGCCGCACCAGATTGGCCAGATTCTCCGACGAACCCGCCAGCCAGTACTGCAGGCAGAGCATGTAGGCCCGCACATCCTGCGCCACCCCGGGGATGAAGCGCAGGAACTTCGGCAGCTCCTTCAGCATCTTCATCTGGCCCTTGCCGGAGGAGCGCGGGCCCTTGGAGCCACGCAGCCGCTTCAGCATGCCCAGGATGCCTGTCGCCTCGACCGACATGTCGAACTTCTTGAGGCGGGTCAGCTTCACCACCTCGCCGGCCGACATCATGCCGACCATGGCGGCGCAATCGGGGCGGCGCGCTTCCAGCGCCGGCATCACCATCCGCACGTGGTCGTCAAGGAAGAGCATGGAGGCGATGACGATGTCGGCCCGCGCGATGTCGGCATGGCAGGCCGAGAGCGCATGCGCATCGCTGGCCCATTCATCCGCCGAATGCACAACCAGGCGAAGTCCTGGCATCTCGGCCGAGAGCTCCGCCTGCGCACGCTCCACCGCCACGCCAAAGTGACCATCCATGGTCACGATGACGACGTGGAGGGGATGCCCCCCCCTAGCGGGAGAAGTATGCTTTTGCGTCATACAGGGTCTCTACCGTGATGGTCCTGATGCCGTTCATCTCGGCGAATCGCTCCGTGTTGCGGCGGGCCTTGCCGCGCACGAAGAACGGGATCTTCTTCAGTTCCTTCTCGCCATCCGGCGTCCAGCTGACGGCACCCGGCGCTTCGATGACGGCTGCCTCGGGCGTCGGATCCACCGGCTCCGCCTCGCGCGGCGCGGTGGCGTGGCCGAGATGCGAGGGCGCGGCCTCGGCATGGAACTCGAAATCCTCGCGGAACATGCCGATCAGGTGTTCCTCCAGGCCCATCATCAGCGGATGCACCCAGGTATCGAAAAGGACATTCGCCCCCTCGAAGCCCATCTGCGGCGAGTTGCGCGCCGGGAAATCCTGCACATGCACGGGGGCCGAGATCACCGCGCAGGGCACGCCCAGGCGCTTGGCCACATGCCGCTCCATCTGCGTGCCCAGCACCAGTTCGGGCTGGACCGCGGCGATGGCGGCTTCGACCTCCAGATAATCATCGGTGATCAGCGCCTCGAGCCCGTGGCGCTTCGCGGCCTCACGCACCTCGCGCGCCTGCTCGCGGGAATAGGTGCCGAGGCCCACCACCTGGAAGCCCAGTTCCTCCGCCGCGACCCGCGCGGCAGCGACGGCATGCGTCGCATCGGCAAAGATGAAGACGCGCTTGCCGGTCAGGTAGGTGCTGTCCACGCTGCGCGAATACCAGGGCAGGCGCGAGCTCTCCTCGGCGAGGAATTCGCTCGCATCCACGCCGGCCAGGCCCGCGACCTCCGCGATGAAATCGCGCGTGGCACCGACGCCGATCGGGATGCAGCGGGTGAAGGGCTGGCCCAGGTTGCGCTGCATCCAGGAGGCCGCCTGGCCGGCCACCTCCGGGTAGAGCACCACGTTGAAATCGGCATCGCCGAGCCGCGCGAGGTCGGACGGGCGCGCGCCCAGCGGCGCCACCACATTCACCGCGATGCCGAGGCGGGCGAGGATCCCGCGCACCTCCTTCACATCGTCGCGATGGCGGAAGCCGAGCGCCGTGGGCCCGAGGATGTTGCAGCGGGGCGCGGCACCGGGCGCACGCTCCATCTTCACGGCGAAGCGGCGGATAAGCTGGTAGAGCGTCTCCGCCGCGCCCCAGTTCTCCTTCTTCTGATAGGCCGGCAGTTCCACCGGGATCACGGGAATCGAGAGAGCAGATGTGCCGGCGAGCCCGCCCGGATCATCCTGGATCAGCTCCGCCGTGCAGGAGGCGCCGACCAGCATGGCCTCCGGCTGGAAGCGCTCGGCCGCGTCGCGCAGCGCGGACTTGAACAGCTCCGCCGTGTCGCCGCCGAGGTCACGGGCCTGGAAGGTGGTGTAGGTGACCGGCGGGCGCGAATTGCGCCGCTCGATCATGGTGAAGAGCAGATCGGCGTAGGTGTCGCCCTGGGGTGCGTGCAGGACGTAGTGCAGGCCTTCCATGGCGGAGGCGACGCGCATGGCCCCCACATGGGGCGGGCCTTCATAGGTCCAGAGGGTCAGCTGCATCGCCTCAGACCTTCAACAGGCCGCGCCGCGCGAAGGGGCGCGCGAAGAGGCCGGCGAGGTCGCCCGCCTGGTCGTAGCCCTGCACCGGCGTGAAAACGAGCTCGATGGACCACTTGGTCGTGATGCCCTGTGCCTCCAGCGGATTGGCGAGGCCAAGGCCGCAGACCACGAGATCCGGCCGCGCCGCTTGGCAGCGGTCGAGCTGCTTCTCGACATCCTGGCCTTCGGAGAGGAGCGCCGATTCGGGCAGCAGCGGCATCTCCTCCGCCAGATGCTGGCGGTGCAGGTACGGCGTGCCGATCTCGATCGCTTCCATCCCGCATTCGCGGGTGAGGAAGCGCGCCATCGGCACCTCCAGCTGCGAGTCGGGGAAGAAGAAGACCGACTTGCCTTCAAGGCGCGCGCGGGGGGCGGCCAGCGCCTGGCGGGCGCGTGCCTCACCGGCCGCGGTCACCTCGTCGAAGCGGGCCGGACTCACGCCAAAGGCCTGGGCCGCGGCGCGAAGCCAGAGCGTGGTGCCCTCCGCACCCAGCGGGAAGGGCGCGGCGAGATGGCGGGCGCCGCGGGCCTCGAGCAGGCGGCCGGTCTCAGCCAGGAAAGGCTGGGCCAGCAGGAACTTCGTGCCAGGGCCCACCGCCGGCATCCCGCCCGCACGCCGCGCCGGCAGGAAGGCCACGCGCTCGATTCCCATCGCGGCAAAGAGGCGGCTGAACTGGTCCTCGACGACATCCGCGAGCGCGCCCACCACCATGAGCTGCGCGACATCCGATTGCGGCAGCTCCGGCACCAGCGCAGCCAGGCAGGCATCCTCGCCCTGCGTAAAGGTGGTCTCGATTCCCGAGCCCGAATAATTCAGCACGCGCACGCCGTTGAAGCGGCGATCCAGCCGCTGCGCCGCGCGATGCAGGTCGAGCTTGATCACCTCCGAGGGGCAGGACCCGACCAGGAAGAGCAGCTTGATGTCCGGCCGGCGCTCCAGCAGACGCGCCACGTTGCGGTCCAGCTCATCCTGCGCGTCGGCAAGGCCGGCCAGATCCCGCTCATCCAGGATCGCGGTCGCGAAGCGCGGCTCGGCGAAGATCATGACGCCGGCGGCGGATTGCAGCAGATGCGCGCAGGTGCGGGAGCCGACGACGAGGAAGAAGGCGTCCTGGATCTTGCGGTGCATCCAGACGATGCCGGTCAGGCCGCAGAAGACCTCGCGTTGGCCCCGCTCGCGCAGGACAGGGCGCGTGTCGCAGCCTGCCTCGACGGGCGCCGTGGCGGCTGGTCGCTCGAGGATGGCGCTCATGCGCCCTCGGCCTGCAGGCGCGCGGCGCGCAGCTTCAGGACGAATTGCGTGGCATTGATGACGTAGGCGGCATAGGCGGCCAGCGCCAGCCACATCTGGAAATGGGTATCGCCCCAGCCGGTGAAGAGCGCGCCGAGATAGGCCGTGTGCAGCGCCAGGACCAGCATGCTGAACACATCCTCCCAGAAGAAGGCAGGCGCGAAGAGGTACTTGCCGTAGACCTCATGCTCCCAGATGCAGCCGGTGATCATGATCGTGTAGAGCAGCGTGGTCTTGAGCACGATCGAGCCCTCGGCCCAGGCCAGGCCCTCGCCGCTGCCGAGGTAGCGGATGACGAGGCCCACGCTGACCAAGAAGACGAGGAACTGGACGGGGGCGAGGATTCCCTGCACCAGCGTCCAGGGCGTGGCGTCGCGGCGCGCCTTCTCCTCGGCCGTGTAGAGGGGCTGACGCGCGCCGGACGCGCCGGCGGCATGCTTGTGCTTCCGGCCGGAGGCCATGCCGTAGGGGCAGGAGTCCACCGCGTTGATCAGCCGATCGAGCACCTGGTTCGAAAGCATGGTGGCCTCACCCTCCGCTGCGGGGAGACGGGACCGGTCTGCGGAGGGGGTCGGGAAACTTCGTCCGATCCATTCGCATCTCCCGGCTGTCTCGGCTCCCTTTGGATAGGTGGAAGCTAGGTGGTCCCCCTCGTAGGTGTCAAGCAAGATTGACGTAAAGATGAATTGACAATCGGGGACGGCTCGGGGGATGATCCGCCGCCATGGGTCATTGAGGAAGCCGAGATCATGTTGCACAGCGCGGCGAGAAAGGCGGCCCAGCGATCCGGAAACGGAGCCATGGAGAACCCCCTCGCCCGTGCGACTTTCGGCCGCCGCCTGGGTGTCATCTCCCACCAGATCGAGCTTGCGGTAGGGCAGAACGTCATCCCCCTCCTCGCTGAGCTGCGGCAGCCGGTGGATGTCGCGGAAGTCGAGCGCCTGGCCGCATCCCTCACCCGTGGCGAGCGCGATGCCCTGGCACGGGCCATCGAGCAGCGCCGGATGGAAGGCCAATCATCCGAGCATCTGTGTCTGACTTTGTTGACACTCCTGGCGCGTCGCCTCGGTGAATGGTGGGAGCAGGACCGCTGCACCTTCGTCGAGGTCACGCTCGGCATGATCGTCCTGCACGAGCAGCTGCGCAGCCTGGCCCCAGGCCTCGCGCCAACGCCCCGGATCGGCGGCAGCCGCTCGGCCCTGATGATGACGAGCATCGGCAATCAGCATGGCATGGGCATCGCCATGGTCGCCGAGTTTTTCCGAGCGGGCGGCTGGGCCGTTGTGGATGACCCGGTGGACAGCGAGGCAGCGCTCCTTGCGCGCGTCGCGGAGCAGTGGTTCGGCCTCGTCGCCATCTCGGTCGCCTCCACTGAGGCCATGCCCGGCCTTGCGTCGCAGATCACGGCCATCCGCCGCCATTCCCGCAATCCGGAAGTGGCCGTCATGCTCGGCGGCCCGGCCCTGCTGGCCGAGCCCGGCCTCGCTGGCGCGCTCGGTGCCGATGCGACCGCCCCCGACGCGGCCGAGGCGCTGCGCCGGGCCGAAGCCTTGGTGGCTCTCATGACCGCGGCTCCATGATAACAGCGCCTTACAACCCACCCCCTTGCTGGAAGGAACGGATATCGCGTGTTGGGATTTGGCACCCCGGGCCAGTCGCTGGGAGACATGGATGCGGAAGCCGCATCCCGCCTGATCGCCGCCGCCGCTGACGCGACGCTGGTGCTTGATGGTGATGGCGTGATCCGCGACATGGCTTTCGGCAATGCCGACCTCGCCGCCGCCCTGGGTGGGCGCAAGGCATGGGTTGGCCGTGCCCTCATCGATTCGGTCGCAGAGGACAGCCGCCCGAAGGTTCAGGACATGCTGGCCGGCGCGGCGGGGCATGAGGCACCGCGGTGGCGCCACCTGAACCTGCGCGGCATGGACGGCGTGAGCCTGCCGCTCCTCTGTGCCGCGAACCAGGTCACGGGGTCTGGCCGCAGCGTGGTCTTCGCGCGCGACCTTCGTCTGCTGGCTTCGCTGCAGCAGCGCCTGGTCGAGGCACAGCAGGCCATGGAGCGGGAATATGGCCGGCTGCGCCAGGCCGAGACCCGCTATCGCCTGCTCTTCCAGATGTCGGGCGAGCCGGTGCTGGTGCTCGATGCTGCGAGCCTGCGCGTGCTGGAGGCGAACCTCGCGGCCGATCGCCTTTTCGGCGCGGAGCCGAGCTTCCTCGACGCCTTCGCGCCCGAGGAACGCCCGAAGATCGAGGCGCTGCTGGCCGCGGTGCGCAGCGCCGGCACCGCGGAGGAGCGGCGGGTCACGCTGGCCGGCACGGGGCGCGAGGTGCTGCTGTCCGCCTCGCTTCTGCGGCACGAACGCAGCGCCCTCTTCCTGGTCCGTCTCGCCTATCTGGGCGCGGAGCGCGAGCCGGTGACAGCCGCCGCCTCCAGCACGCGGCTCGCCGGCTTCGTTGAAAACACGCCCGACGCCTTCGTGCTGATCGGGGCGGATGCCCGCATCATCACGGCCAACCCGGCCTTCCTCGACCTCGCCGAGCTGCCGAACGAGGCGCAGGCGCGTGGCGAGGAGCTTTCCCGCTTCCTCGGCCGTCAATCCATCGAGCTGGACGTCCTGCTGGCCCAGGTGCGCGGCCGCGGCCCGGTGCGGCTGTTCCGCACGATCATGCGCGGGGACCACGGGTCGCAGGCGGATGTCGAGGTCTCGGCCGTTTCCGTCATTGATGGCGGGCAGCCTTGCTTCGGCTTCACCATCCGCGACATCGGCACCCGCCCCGCCCAGCAGCCCGAGGCTGCCGCCGCCCTGCCCGCCGCCGGCCAGCTGACCGACCTTGTTGGCCGCGTGCCGCTGAAGGAGCTGGTGCGCGAGGCGACCGATGTGATCGAGAAGCTCGCCATCGAGGCCGCGCTGGAGCTCACCGGCAACAACCGCGCCTCCGCGGCCGAGATGCTCGGCCTCTCGCGCCAGTCACTCTACGTGAAGCTGCGCCGCTACGGCATCGGCGAAGCCGATGCGGATGAGGAGGGCTGACATGTCCGAGACGGCCATCACCCGCCCCGACCCCTCGGCCGTGCTCGAGCTGTTCAAGCCCGTCACGTGGTTCCCGCCGGTCTGGGCCTTTCTGTGCGGGGTGGTGGCCTCGGGTGCGCCGATGTCGGGCAAGTGGGGCTTCGCCGCACTCGGCCTGCTGCTTGCCGGGCCGATGGTCTGCGCGACGAGCCAGGCGGTGAATGACTGGTTCGACCGGCATGTGGACGCGATCAACGAGCCGCACCGGCCGATTCCCTCGGGCCGGATCCCGGGGCGGCTTGGTCTCTATATCGCGATCTTCTGGAGCTTCGCCTCGCTGCTGGTGGGCGCCACGCTGGGCACCTGGGGCTTCGCGGCGACGGTGGTCGCCCTTGCTCTGGCCTGGGCCTATTCGGCCCCGCCGCTGCGTCTCAAGCTGAATGGCTGGTGGGGCAACCTCGCCTGCGGGCTCAGCTACGAGTCGCTGCCCTGGATCACGGCGGCGGCCGTCATCTCGGGCGGCGCCCCCGCCCTGCCCGTCATCGTGATGGCGCTGCTCTACGGCCTCGGCGCGCATGGCATCATGACGCTGAACGACTTCAAGTCCATCGAGGGCGACACGCGCACCGGCGTGCGGAGCCTGCCGGTTCAGCTCGGCGCCGAACGCGCGGCGCTGGTCGCCTGCTGGATGATGGCGGTGCCGCAACTGGTGGTGATCGGCCTGCTCTTCGCCTGGGGCACGCCCATCCATGCCGGCGTCGTGATCCTGCTCCTTGCGGGCCAGGTGGCCGCGATGGTGAAGATGCTGCGCGATCCGAAGGCCCTGGCCCCCTGGTACAACGCGACCGGGATCGGGATGTACGTACTCGGCATGCTCGCCACCGCCTTCGCGCTCCGGGGGATCGCCTGATGGGCCCGTGCGCCGCGACCTCCGCCCCCCGGCCAGCGGTGACCGGCCTCTCCTGGCTCAGCATCGTCCGGCTGGGCCTGGTGCAGACGGCGCTTGGCGCCATCATCGTGTTGACGACTTCCACGCTCAACCGCGTGATGGTGGTGGAATACGCGCTGCCGGCCATGCTGCCGGGCATCCTCGTCGCCATCCACCATGCGGTGCAGATGCTGCGCCCCCGGCTCGGCTACGGAAGCGACATGGGCGCGCGCCGCACGCCCTGGATCATCGGGGGCATGGGGGTGCTGGCGCTGGGTGGCGTCACGGCCGCGAGTGCCGTCGCGTTGATGAGCCTCTCGCTCGGCTGGGGCGTGGCTCTTGCCGCCCTGGGATTTTTCCTGGTGGGTCTGGGCGTCGGTGCGGCCGGCACATCGCTGCTGGCCATGCTCGCCTCGATGGTGGAGCCGGAGCGGCGCGCGCCAGCGGCCACCATCCTCTGGGTCATGATGATCGTGGGCTTCGCGGTCACCGCCGGTGTGGCGGGCAAGCTGCTCGATCCCTTCTCGCCGCTGCGCCTCGTGGCCGTGACGGGCGGGGTTTCGCTGGTGGCCTTCCTGCTCGCCTGCGTCGCGTTGATCGGCATCGAGCGCGGCGCCCGCGCGCCCGTGGCGCATGAGGGCGAGCGCCCGGCCTTCGCCGCCGTGCTGCGCGAGGTCTGGGAGGATCCGGCGGCGCGGCGCTTCACCGTCTTCGTCTTCATCTCGATGCTGGCCTACAGCGCGGCGGATCTGGTGCTGGAGCCCTTCGCCGGCGAGGTCTTCGGCCGGACCATCGGGCAATCCACCGCGCTCGCGGGGCTGCAGAATGGCGGCACGCTGGGCGGCATGGTGGTCATGGCCATCTTCGGATCGGGCCTCTTTGGGCAGCGACTGGCGTCGTTGCGTGGCTGGACGGTCTGGGGCTGCGTCGGCTCCGCCGCGGCGCTCGTGGCCTTGGCACTCGCGCCACGGCTGAGCGGCAGCGTTCCGCTCGAGGCGCTCTACGTGGCGCTCGGCCTTGCCAATGGCGCCTTTGCCGCGGCCGCCATCGCCTCGATGATGCAGCTTGCGGGTGCAGCGCGCACCGGCACGCGCATGGGCCTCTGGGGTGCGGCGCAGGCCATCGCCTTCGCGCTCGGAGGCTTCGGCGGCACGGTCGTCTGTGACGTGGCGCGCTGGGCGCTCGGTGATCCCGCCCAGGCCTATGCCGCGGTCTTCTTCGGCGAGGCCGCGCTTTTTCTCCTCTCGGCCCTGATCGCGACGCGGCTTGCCGTGCCTCGCCTGGCCCAATTCCGCATGACCCCGATGAAGGAGGCCATTTCGTGAGCCAAGAGACCTACGATGTCCTGGTCGTCGGCGGTGGCCCCTCGGGTGCCACCGCAGCGCATGATCTGGCGCGCGCCGGCAAGCGGGTGGCCATGCTCGACCGCGCGGGCCGCATCAAGCCATGCGGCGGCGCCATCCCGCCGCGCGCCATCCGCGACTTCGCCATCCCCGACCATCTGATCAAGGCGAAGATCAACAACGCGCAGATCGTCTCGCCCAAGCGGCGCCGCGTGGACATGCCGGTCGAGAACGGCGGCTATGTCGGCATGGTGGATCGCTGCGAGTTCGATGAATGGCTGCGCGAGCGCGCGGCCGGAGCGGGCGCCGAATGGATTCGCGGCACCTCGCATGACTTGGAGCGCGACCCGGACGGCACCGCCGTCATCACCTATGAACCCAAGGGCGGTGAAGGGCTTCAGCGCATCCGCGCGAAGATGGTGATCGTGGCCAATGGCGCGCGCAGCGACCTCGCGATGCAGGCCATCCCCGGCCAGGGCCACCCGAAATGCGTGTTCGCCTATCACGAGATCGTGAAGGTGCCGGAGAGCGGCTTCGACGGCCAACGCTGCGATGTGATCTATGACGGCCGGACCTCGCCCGACTTCTACGCCTGGATCTTCCCGCATGGGGATACGGCCAGCATCGGCACGGGCAGCGCTCAGAAAGGTTTCTCGCTGCGCGGCGCCACCGCCATGGTGCGCGAGGAGAACGGCCTCGCCCATGTCGAGACGATCCGGCGCGAGGGTGCGCCCATCCCGATGAAGCCGCTCAAGAAGTGGGACAATGGGCGGGATGTGGTGCTCGCCGGGGACAGTGCCGGCGTCGTCGCCCCCGCCTCGGGCGAGGGCATCTACTACGCCATGCTGGGCGGCCGCCTCGCGGCCGAAGCCGTGCAGATGGCGCTCGCCACCAATGACGCAGCCGCCCTGAAGAGCGCCCGCAAGCGCTTCATGAAGGATCACGGCAAGGTCTTCATGATCCTCGGGATCATGCAGTTCTTCTGGTACCGCAATGACTGGGTCCGGGAGCGTTTCGTGAAGATGTGCATGGACAAGGACGTCCAGCGCCTGACGTGGGAATCCTACATGAACAAGGAATTGGTCCGGAAGGACCCGCTGGCGCATGTGAAGATCTTCTTCAAGGACATGGCCCATCTGCTCGGCCTGGCGCGCGCCTGATGGACCTCGCCGCCCCCCACCACGCCCGGGCCCGTGCCAAGCGCCATCACGGCCCCACCCTGCCCATGAAGGTCGGCACGCGCGGATCGCCGCTGGCACTCTACCAGACGCGGCATTTCCTGGACCTGATCCGTGCCGTCTGCCCGCTGCTGCGCGAAGTCGAAGCCTTCGAGGAGCATGAGATCAGCACGGCGGGGGACCGCGTGCAGGATCGCCGCCTCGCCGAGATCGGCGGCAAGGGCCTCTTCGCCAAGGAGATCCACGAGGCGCTGCTGGATGGCCGCGTGGATTTCGCCGTCCATTCGCTGAAGGACCTCGAGACGGAGTTGCCGCCCGGCATCGTGCTCGCCTGCACGCTGCGCCGCGAGGATCCGCGCGATGCGATCGTGCTGGGCGATGCCTGCCACCGCCAGGCCTTCCGCGACCCCCGTGGCTTCACCAGCGCCGCGCATCACGACAATCCGGACCCCTTCGCGGCCCTGCCCAAGGGGGCGCTGGTCGGCACCGCCTCGGTGCGCCGGCAGGCGCAGCTGCTCAACGCGCGGCCAGACCTGCGCTGCGAGGTGATCCGCGGCAATGTGCAGACGCGCCTGTCGCGCGTGGCGACCGGCGAGTTCGACGCCTCGCTGCTGGCACTCGCCGGCCTGAAGCGGCTGGAGCTCGAGCATCACGCGGGCGTCATCATCAGCCCGGATGACATGGTGCCCGCGGCCTGCCAGGGCATCATCGGCGTCACCGTCCGCGCCGACGATGTGGAGCTGCATGAGCTTCTCTCGGCCATCTGCGACCCCTGCTCGCGCCCTGTCAGCCTCTGCGAGCGGGCCTTCCTGGGTGCGCTGGACGGCTCCTGCCGGACGCCGATCGGCGGCCATGCCACGCTGACCGATGACGGGCAGATCCGCCTCACAGGCCTCATCGCCCGCGCCGATGGCAGCTTCGTGCTGCGCCGGACGCTGACGGGCGATGCCTGCGACGCCGAGCGCATCGGCCGTGCGCTGGGCGAGGAGATGCTGGTGGACAGCCCGGCTGACGTCTTCGCCTGAGGATGCCAGACTGAACGCGTGACCCAGCGCGTCCTCATCATCGGGGCCGGCATTGCCGGCCTCACTGCCGCCGCCATGCTCGCATCGCGCGGGCATGACGTGACCATCCTCGAACGCCAGGCCGCCCCGGGCGGCAAGATGCGGCATCTGCCCATCGGCGAGGCGCGCATCGATGGCGGGCCCACCGTCTTCACCATGCGCTGGGTCTTCGACGAAATCTTCGCCGCCTGCGGCACCAGCCTCGCCGAGCATCTGACGCTGCAGCCCGTCGAGGTCCTGGCCCGCCACGCCTGGGACGGGCGCCCGGGCCGGCTCGACCTATTTGCCGACATCCAGCGCTCGGCCGAGGCGATCGGGGCCTTCGCTGGCGCGGCCGAGGCGCGCGGCTATCTGGACTTCGTCGCGCGGGCGAAAAAGACCTTCGCCGCGCTGGAGGCGCCCTTCATCCGGAGTTCCCGCCCCTCCCCCATGGGCCTCGTGGGCCGTGCGGGAATCGGCGGCATGGGCCGGCTGCTGGCCACCTCCCCCTTCACCACGATGTGGAACGCGCTGGGCGAGCATTTCAAGGATGCGCGGCTGCGCCAGCTCTTCGGCCGCTACGCCACCTATGTCGGCTCCTCGCCCTTCCTGGCGCCGGCGACGCTCATGCTCATCGCCCATGTGGAGCAGGAGGGCGTCTGGCTGGTGGAGGGCGGGATGCACCGCGTGGCCCGCGCCTTCGAAGCGCTGGCAGCGGCCAAGGGCGCCCGCTTCCGCTACGAGGCGGACGTGGCCGAGATCCTGGTGAAGGGGGGCCGCGCGGCGGGGGTGCGGCTTGCGGATGGCGAGGTGATCGAGGCGGCCACCATCATTTCCAACGGGGATGTGGCGGCGCTGTCATCCGGGCGTTTCGGCCAGGCGGCGATGGGGGCGGTGGCAGCCGTGCCGCGCGCGCGGCGCTCGCTCTCCGCCGTCACCTGGGCCATGCATGTGCGCACCGAGGGCTTTCCGCTGGTGCGGCACAACGTCTTCTTCTCGGGCGACTACACGCGCGAGTTCGACGAACTGACGCAGCAGGGCCGGCTGCCCTCCACACCCACCGTCTATGTCTGCGCGCAGGATCGCGGCGATGACGACAGCGCGCTGGAGGGGCCCGAGCGGCTGCTCTGCCTGATCAACGCCCCGGCGCGGGGCGATTACCGCCCCATCCCCGAATCTGCCATGGCCGAGGCCGAGCGCGCGACCTTCGCCCTGCTGGCCCGCTGCGGCCTCACGGTCGAGCGCGACCCGACTCGCGAGATCCTGACGACGCCGACGGGCTTCGACGCGCTGTTCCCGGCCACGGGCGGCGCGCTCTACGGTCAGGCGGTACATGGCTGGTCCGCGACCTTCGCAAGACCGGGCACGGCCACCAAGCTGCCCGGGCTTTTTGTTGCGAGCGGCAGCGCCCATCCCGGCGCGGGCGTGCCCATGGCCGCGCTCTCGGGCCGGCTGGCCGCGTTGCGTGTTCTGGAGGGGCGCTGAGGGAAGGTGGTGCTGTTGGGGAGGATTGAACTCCCGACCTCTCCCTTACCAAGGGAGTGCTCTACCACTGAGCTACAACAGCCTGCGCCGCGGTTCCTAGCCACGCGGCTTCTCCCTGACAACCCCATGGCCACGAAAATCCGTCATGCGCCCGGGCAGCGATCGCGATGCCGTGGCGCCCCGTCACATCACCCGCATCGGCCAGGAGGGGATCCCGGGCCCGATCCGTCGAAGAGCCGCGACGCCGACGACCTCCTCCCGCAATCCGCTTTCGCCAATGTCGGCAGCGGCGGCGGCGCTCCTGGACCGTGCTGCGTTCACTTCGCGCGGTCCAGCCCTCTGCTGAGAGGATGATTCCGCGTTTCGGCGGTTCCGCCTCAACGCATCATGCTCTCAGGGCCGGGCAGCTCACCCGCCCGGCGCACGCCGGAGCCCGCGGCCGAGGCGGCGCAGCGGTTCGGCCAATGGCCAGGCAGGGGTGCCGCAAAGGCGCTCCACCAGGGCTCGCGCCCAGCCGCGACGCCGTCGCTCCAGCTCCTCCTCCAGCGCGAGAAGCTGCCCCTGGAGCGCGGCCGTGATCCGTCGCTGTTCCAGCAGTTCCTGCCCCATGGGCTCGCGGCGCGGATGGGCCGGGCGGCGCTGGCGCCCCTCGCCCATGCCCGAGCGGATGTAGTGCAGCAGGGGGTTCGCCCCGGCACGGGCCACATCCGCATAGGTCTCGACGTACCAGCTGCTGCTGAACCAGGGCCCCGGGTCGTGGCCCGCCGACGCGCCGTGGCGCAGGTAATGATCCGCCGGGTGAAGCCCCTCGGCCAGCGCCTCCGGGTGGTGCAGCGCGTACCAGGCCGCGTCGAAGAGGACGGAGGCTGCGATCACCTCGGCCTCCGGGGAGGCCGGACGCCGGGCCTGGAATTCGGCAGGGCAGGGCATGGGCGCTGGGGAGGGGCGCGGCAGATGGCACAGCGCCGCGACCGCGCGCAACGCTGCCGCCACCGGCGCCGCCGGGATGTCGCGCACCGGGCCGGTCGCGTTGCGCACCAGGCGGATGCCCGGCCCCCCGCTCGCATAGAAGCCGGTATAGGGGAGATGGCCGTCAAAGGGCGGCTGTTGGCCGAGCAGGATCACGCCCGGCACGCCCTGGGCATTGGCAAGATGGGCCGGCCCGCTGTCCACGCCCAGGAAGACCGCCGCGCGGCGGATCACCTCGGCGGTGACCAGCACCGGCAAGCGGTTGACCAGGCTGATGCTGGCCGGCAGCGGCGGCGGCAGGCGGGCCGCATCGCCCGCCCCCACCTCCACCACTTCGAGGCCCAGCTCCTCACGCGCAACCCGGGCGATCTCCGACCAGCGCGCATCGTCCCAATCCTTGGCCGCGAGGTTGGAGACGCGATGGAGGACGCAGAAATGCCGCGGCAGGCCGAGCGCATCGGCGGCGGCAACCTCGGCGGTCCCCAGGTATAGCCGCGGCGGAACCGAAAGGCGGGGCAGGCCAGCGCCCTGGCTGAAGGCCTCCAGCAGGGCGCCGTGATGGAAATAGGTGCGCGGATTGATGCCGGGATCCCCACCCGCCCTGGTGAGGACGAAGCCGCAAGGCTGGCAGGGCTTCTCCTCGACATGCAGGTCGAAGACCGCATCATGCGCGCCCGAGGCGGCAAGCGCGCTCCATTCCCCGAGGCAGCCGACGATCAAGCTGCGATCCACATGCGGGTTCGAGTCGATGAGGTCGCGATAGGGAGTGGCGACGGCCCAGTCCAGCTGCGCATCCGGGTGGCGCAGCCTCAGGTAGCGGGCGACGGGCTCGCAGGCGGCGATGTCACCCAGGTGCTCGATCAGCCCGACGAGGATTCGCATGCCTCACCATATCCGGCCCGGCGGGGAGCGCGACAGCCCGGTGCCGGGCGCATTCCATCCGGACGGCGCATCCTCTAGGCTCGCGCCGCCATCCAGGGAGAACGACCATGACCACCACCGTCCAAGCCATGCTGGCCGCCGCCAATGCCGCCGTGCCGCGCATCTCCGGCGCGGAGGCGGTGGCCATGGCCGAGCGCCCGGACGTGCTGATCCTCGATGTGCGTGACGCCGCCGAGGTGAAGACGACGGGAAAGGCCAAGGGCGCGCTCGCCGTCTCGCGCGGGCTGCTCGAATTCCGTGCGGATCCCGAGGCACCGACGCATGACGCCCAGTTCGACCGCGCCAAGACCATCATCATCCATTGCGCCTCGGGCGGCCGCGCCGCACTCGCCGGGCAGACGCTGAAGGCCATGGGCTATACCGATGTCCGCAATCTCGGCGGCTTCAAGGATTGGGTGGCAGCGGGCGGCGAAGTCGAGCCAGGCTGACCAGCGGGGCGGCCCGGCTGACGGCGCTGACCAGCCGGCCTGGCGGAAAGGACAGCTTGCAGGCGCGTGCCTGACCGCGAGGCCATGGCCGCACGGGGGGCGCCAGGGTCTTGGGCTGCCTTGATGGGACAGCCACCGCCACCGGACCCGGGCACCGCGCGCTGGGCGCTTGGGATGAGCGTATCGCCTGCTGTCAGTCCTGCCGCGGGCTGAGATCCGGCATCTCACCTGACGCCAGCTACCTTCCGGGAGAGACTGGAGCCTTTTCCGCTCGCCCCGGCTCGCTGCGAAGCCTCTAGACATTTGTTTTTGCGAGCATCTTCACCCGATCAGATGAGTCCATCTGATCGGGATCTGCTCTATATCGGACAGTGATTCGTTCGGGTCCGCGATAAAAAATTTTTTACCACATCAAATAAATGACTTCAAATTGACAATGAAAAAGCGCGGATCTTCCGCGATCGGCTGCACTCCAATTTGTCTGTAGAATCGCATGACGTCTCTATTCTCACGCGAATACCACCATTTGTTAAATCGACAAATAAACTGACGACGGCCGGACAATTGTCTGGCGATGTCGGCAAGAAACCACTCATGATCTTCAACGGTCCAGCCGGTGCGCACACCTTCCTCATCACGTTCGCTGTCAAAAGCCAGCCAGAAAGCCAATACAGCCTCGCTACCCGGGGTGACAGGCGTGGAGACCCGTCGTGCCACAAAGTGCTCCCGAATCAAATGCTTGATACCAAGCTCCGACCTGAGCGCGTCATAGACGCCGAGTTGCTCGAACTCGATGTCACATCCCGTCATTCTGGTTCCGTAGAAGTCCATCATGAGGCGGAATAAATAACCCGGCCCAACTCCTATTTCGAACGCGGCTTCGAAGCCCTTCAGGAAGGGCATGAATTTGCGCCACTTTTCCATCTTGCTCCGTGCGTCCACGGCATACTTCACCGGAGCCGAACGCCAACGCGAGCCATCTTCGGTCAGCATGGGAAGCCCAGGCGCGGAGCGCCGGGCAAAACCCAGCCTCGGCGAGAGCGCTTCGGGATCATACATCGCGCGCAGCAGCTCGAATTCGGCTGTGAGGCGTTCACCGACGCGCTCTCCCGCCTGGATCAGAGGTTCGGCGAGGTCATCGAACTGGCGAGCGTCGTCATTCATCACCGAACCCCTGCTGATCATCGGGAAAAGCAAGCCCGGCTGAGGCTCCAGAATATGCATTCGATGAATATGCCGAACAACCGCCGAGGCCGGCCGGAGAGCCCATGCCCCTGCGCGGGCCGTCTCGCTCGCCGCCGGTTCTGAAAGGGGCAGCCGCGCAGGATGACAGGCTGGGCGCCTTGGCCGGGCATCCGGTGCGGCTGTCGCTCCTGGTGCGGCGCAACCTTGCCGATCCGGGCCCCGGCGTGTAAGCCCTGCCGCCTGAGATCAACCCCAGAGAAATTAGCAGGTCACCGCCCATGGCGAAGATGCAGGCCAACCAGATGCGTGCCGGCATGGTCATCGAATTCGAAGGCCAGCGCTACACCATCCTCAAGCAGAACATCATGATCCCGGGCAAGGGCAACGCGATCATCCAGGTGGACATGCGCAACATCAAGACTGGGGCCAAGAAGGACCAGCGCTGGCGCACCGCCGATGTCGTGGAGCGGCTGACCACCGAGGACAAGGAGTTCACCTACTCCTACGCCGATGGCGAGAACCTCGTCCTCATGGATCCCGAGACCTATGAGCAGACGCAGGTGCCGTCGGCCATCCTCGGCGACCGCCTGGCCTTCCTGCAGGAGAACATGACGGTGAATGTCCGCCTCATCGAGGGCGACCCCGTCTCCATGGACCTGCCCGAGACCGTCACGCTCGAGATCGCCGAGGCCGACCCGGTGGTGAAGGGGCAGACCGCCTCCTCCTCCTACAAGCCCGCCCTTCTCGTGAACGGCGTGAAGACCATGGTGCCGCCCTTCATCACGGCGGGCGAGAAGATCGTGGTCCGCACCGAGGACGCCTCCTACGTCGAGCGCGCCAAGGGCTGAGCCTTTTCCCCACGAACCCGCTTCGCGTGTTCGCGGGGGCCCCGGATTGGCGCCAGGCTTGCCAAGGCCGGTTCCTCCTTCGGTGGCGAAGCCACCGAAGGGCTCCAGGGGGCGGCGCGTGGGCGGCCCGCGGCCCTGTCTTTTCATGACCGCCTCCTGTTAGGATTTCCGGATGTCCGGCGCCTCGCCCCGTCTCTCCCCTGCCCTCAATGTCGTCGTCTCCGCCGTCCGCAAGGCCGGCCGCCGGCTGCTGCGCGATTTCGGCGAGGTGGAGCAGCTCCAGGTCTCGATGAAGGGCCCGGGCGATTTCGTCAGCCAGGCCGATCTGCGCGCCGAGCAGACGCTGCGCGAGGACCTCGCCAAGGCCCGCCCCGGCTTCGCCTTCCTGATGGAGGAAAGCGGCGCGCATGGCGATGCCGATTGGGAGTGGCGCTGGGTGGTGGACCCGCTGGATGGCACCACCAATTTCCTGCATGGCATCCCGCATTGGGCGATCAGCGTCGGCATCGAGAAGCGCATCGCGAACGACAAATCGGAGGTCGTGGCCGGTGTGGTCTATAACCCGGCCTCCGACGAGCTCTTCTGGGCCGAGAAGGGCATGGGCGCCTTCCTGAACGACAAAAGGCTCCGCGTGTCCGGCCGGCGCGAGATGCGCGAGGCGCTCTTCGCCACCGGCATCCCCTTCGCCGCCATTCCGCGCAAGGCGGAGTTCACCCATACGCTGGTGCGCCTGATGCCGCAGGTCTCGGGCATCCGCCGCTTCGGCTCGGCCGCGCTCGACCTCGCCTGGACCGCGGCGGGCCGGTATGACGGCTTCTGGGAGCTGGGGCTCAACAAGTGGGACATTGCCGCCGGCATCGTCCTGCTGCGCGAGGCGGGCGGCATCGTCACCGCGCCCGATGGCGGCGACGCCTATGCCGAGGGCCATGTGGTGGCCGGCAACCAGCATCTGCACGGCAAGCTGCGCGAGGTGGTGGCCGAGAGCATTGCCGCCGCTGCCCAGGGTGCCGCCAAGGGCCGCGCCGAGGCCGGCTGATGCCCCGCCGGCGGCTGTTCCTGGCGCTGCTGCTGCTGGCGCCGCCGTTCGGGGGGGCCGCCCTGGCGCAGCCCCTGGGCGCGCCCGCCACCCCGCCGGTCTCCCTGCCCCCGATGCCGACGCTGCAACTGCCACGCAGCATGGCGGAACTGCCGCAGGGTGCATGGCGCGTGACCTTCCCGGCCAACCGTGACGCTTTGGAGGCCGATCAGCGCGCCGCCCTGGAGCGGCTGGGCGCGGCGCTGCAGATGAGCACCAGCGGCCGCGTGCTGCTCAACAGCGAGGCCAGCGGCGGCGACGATCTCTCCACCCATCGCCGCCTGTCGCTCGCGCGCGCCAGGGCCGTGAAGGCGGCACTCGTGGCGGGCGGCCTGTCCGAGACCCGGGTGGATATCCGCCCCCTCGGCCGCACGGCGAATGGGCGCGACGCGGTGGACATCCTGAGCCCGACCGCGCCGCGCTGACCCCCGATTGAACGCCGTTGGCGCTGGGGCTAAGCCCGCGCCATGAGCCAGACCCGCGCCAATTTCCACACCCCCCGCCACGCGCTGCTGCGCGCCAAGATCACGCGCATCCGCAAGCAGGAGACGGACAGCGCCACCTTCCGCCGCGTGCTGGCCGAGATCGGCGCCATCCTGGCGAGCGAGGCCCTGCGCGACCTGCCCGAGACGACGGCCACGATCGAGACCCCGGTGAGCCGCATGGAGGCGCCGGTGCTGACACAGCCAGAGCCCTGCCTCGTCGCCATCCTGCGCGCCGGCCTCGGCCTGCTGGATGGCGCGCGCATGGTGCTGCCCGATGCGCCGGTCGGCCATCTGGGCCTCGTGCGGGACGAGCAGACGCTGGTGCCGAGCGAGTATGTGGTGCGCCTGCCCAAGGACCTCGCCCGCCGCGGCGCCCTGGTGCTGGACCCGATGCTGGCCACCGGCGGCTCGGCCATCCAGGCCATTCATCGCGTGAAGCAGGCGGGCGCCCGCGTCGTGCGCTTCGCCTGCGTGGTCGCGGCCCCCGAAGGCGTGGACGCGCTGCAGAAGGCGCATCCGGATGTGGCGATCCTGGCCGGTGCGCTCGATGAGCGGTTGAACGAGCATGGCTACATCGTCCCTGGCCTGGGCGATGCGGGCGACCGGTGCTTCGGGACCGAGTGAACTAGTAGCGGACCTTGTCCGCCTTCGCCTCCCAGAGGCGGAAGGCCTCCAACGCCTCGCTCGCCAGAAGCCGCCTGATGGGCAGCGCCCGCGAGTCCAGCGGGCGCGCCACCTCGTCATAGATCGCCGCGTCGTCGAAGCCGATCGCGGCCGCATCCACGCGGTCATTGCCGTAGACGATTTCGCCGATGCGCGCCCACCAGGTGGCAGAAAGGCACATCGGGCAGGGTTCGCAACTCGTGTAGAGCACGGCGCCGCTCAGATCATGCGTGCCGAGCGCCGCACAGGCGGCGCGGATCGCCACCACCTCGGCGTGCTGCGTCGGATCGCGACCGGGGACGACGTTGTTGCGCCCCTCGCCGATGATCGCGCCATCCTTCACCACGACGGCACCGAACGGCCCGCCGCCCTCGGCGACCCCCTGGCAGGCCAGGGCGAAGGCGCGCCTCAGGAACGTCTCTTCCATGCCATCCCCTGCTGCCGGTAGAATCCGCGCATGAACATGCCAGCGCTTTCGATCCTCGATCAATCCACCATCGTCTCCGGCAAGGGCCCGGCCGAGGCGATCCAGGAGAGCCTGGCCATCGCGCAGCTGGCCGACCGCCTGGGCTATGCCCGCTATTGGCTGGCCGAGCATCACAACAGCCAGAGCCATGCGGGCAGCGCGCCCGAGATCCTGATCAGCGCCATCGCCGCCACCACGCGGCGCATCCGCGTGGGCAGCGCCGGCGTCATGCTGCCGCACTACTCGGCGCTGAAGGTGGCCGAGCAGTTCCGCGCGCTGGAGGCCGTGGCACCAGGCCGCATCGATCTGGGCCTGGGCCGCGCGCCCGGCAGCGATGGCCGCACCGCCTATGCGCTGAACCCCAACGCCGCGAGTGCTGCCGACCACTTCCCCGCGCAATTGCGGGACCTGCTGGGCTGGCTGGGTGACGGCCTGCCGGAGAACCACCCGTTCCGCGACGTGCGCGCGAGCCCCGAGGTCACGACCGCGCCCGAGGTCTGGGTGCTGGGATCGAGCGATTACGGCGCGCAGGTCGCGGCCTTTTTCGGCCTGCCCTATTGCTTCGCCCACTTCATCACCGATGGGCGCGGCGCGGCCGAGGCGCTGCACCTGTATCGCGAGGGCTATCGCGACATGCGCGGCCAGGCGCCGCACGCCGCCGTCGCCGTCTATGCGCTCGCCGCCGATACGGTGGAGGAGGCCGAGCGGCTCTTCGCGCCGCGCGCGCTGTGGCGGCTGTATCGCGACCGCGGCAGCTTCCCGCCCTTCCCCACCGCCGAGGAAGCGCTGGCCCACCCCTATTCCGAGGCCGAGCGCGCGCGAATCGAGCGCATGCGGTCCACAGCCATCATCGGCACGGGCGAGCAGGTGCGCGACCGCCTGGTGGCGCTCACGGCCGAACTCGGCGCAGAGGAGGTCGCGGTGCTGACCCCCTGCCATGACGCCACCGCCCGCGCCCGCAGCGTGACCCTGCTGGCCGAGGCCTTCGGCCTCACGCAGCCCATGCCGCTCGCCGCCGAATAGCCGCCGGGCCCGTGGGGCGGGTTGACGCCGCCCCCCCGCGGGTGGACCGTCTCGCCATCCTTTCCCGACTTGATTGCGAGCATCCATGGCAGCCCCGACCAGCGCCCCCAGCGCCGCCCAATCCTTCCCGGACCGGCTGCGCAGCCTGGCCCCTGGCCTTGGCCTCTGCCTTATCATCGCGGCCATCGCCATCATCATCCGCAACATGACGGGCATCGCGGCGCTGAACCCGGTGGTGGTGGCCCTCGTGCTGGGCGTGGGACTCGGTGCCGTGATCGGCCGCCCGGCCAGCCTCAAGCCCGGCATCGCCTATGCGGTGCGGCCGGTGCTGCGCGCGGCCATCGTGCTGCTCGGCTTCCAGGTGACGCTCGGCATGCTGGCCTCGCTCGGCCTCGGCGCGCTGGTGCTGGCCTTCCTGGTGGTGGGGCTGACGCTGCCCTTCACCATCTGGCTCGGCCGCGTCATGGGGGTGGACCCGAAGCTCTCCCTGCTGATCGGCACCGGCACCGCGATCTGCGGCGCGTCCGCCATCGTCGCCGCCAACCAGGTGGCGCGCGGCAAGGATGAGGACGTGACCTATGCGCTTGCCGTCATCACCCTTTGCGGCACGGTGGCGCTGATCCTTTTCCCCTATCTGGGCGAACTCATGGGCATGTCGGCCAACACCTATGGCCTCTGGGCCGGGGCCGCGATCCATGAGGTGGTGCAGGCGGTGGGTGCGGCGGCGGCCGGCGGGCCGGAGGCGGCGCAGACCGGCACGGTGATGAAGCTCGCCCGCGTCTTCCTGCTGGCGCCGGCCGTGGTGGCACTCGGCTGGTGGGTGGCGCGGAGCCACATGGGCGAGGCCGGGCACGCGAAGGCCCCCGTGCCGTGGTTCGCCTTCGGCTTCCTGGCGCTGGTGGTGATCGGCAGCACCGGCCTCGTGCCGAAATTCGTGGTGGATGCCTCGCGCTTCGTGGTGCCGATCATGCTGGCGGCCTCGGTCGCGGCCTTGGGCCTGCAGACGGATCTGCGCGCGCTGCACGCGCGCGGGGCTGCGCCGCTGCTGCTGGGCGTGGCCGCCACGCTGTTCATCACGCTGCTGGCGCTGGTGGGCGTGGCGGTGATCTAACAGGCCAGCGCGTCAAAGCGACACGACGGCGCCACGAATTCCTCCTGCGCCGCCACCGTCAGCAATTCGCGCGAGCCCGCTTCCGCCGTCCGCCGCAGCACGCCGAACACGGAGGAGGCCGCGGCGGCCAGCGCCTGCCCCGCATCGCCCGTCCGCAGGCGGTGGAACAGGAAGAGCGCCGCGATCGCATCGCCCGCGCCATTCACGCTGAGCGGCAGCAGCGGCGTCGCCACCCGCCAGAAGCGCCCGCCCTCGGCCGCCAGCATGCCGATCGTCCCCTCGGGCATGTCCGGCAGATCGAG
Organism: Roseococcus sp. SDR; assembly: GCF_019083995.1. Classification (GTDB taxonomy): domain Bacteria; phylum Pseudomonadota; class Alphaproteobacteria; order Acetobacterales; family Acetobacteraceae; genus Roseococcus. The sequence continues at coordinate 157,918 of NZ_JAHRCU010000005.1, read as the reverse complement.
GCTCGTCAGCAGCACGCAGCGCGGGCCCATGGCCTGCAGCGCCGTCACCGCCGCCTGCGCCGTGGCGAGATCGCTCACCCGCAGCCCGGTCAGCCATTCCAGTTCGAAGCGGTTCGGCGTTGCGATGTCGGCCATGGGCATCGCCTGGTCGCGCAGGAATTCCGGGATGCCGGGCCGCACATAGATGCCGCGCCCGTCATCGCCCAGCACCGGGTCGCAGCACCACAGCGCCGCGGGGTTGGCCGCCTTCACCTGCGACACGGCATCGAGGATGGCCGCGCCGATCTCGGCATCGCCCATGTAGCCGCTCAGCACGGCGTGGCACGCCGGCAGCGCGCCGCGCTCGGCGATGCCCTGCACGCAGTCGCGGATGAGCGCCGCGCCCAGCACCTGGCCGCGCCAGGCGCCATAGCCCGTGTGGTTGCTGAACTGCACCGTATGGATGGCCCAGACCTCGGCACCCAGGCGCTGCAGGGGAAACATCGCGGAGGCGTTGCCGACATGGCCATAGGCCACCCAGGACTGGATCGAGAGGATGTTCATCACCCGCACGGGATAACCGCTCCGGGCGGCCTTGCAAGCGGGGTGCGGCGGATGCCACGCTGCCTTTCCCCGAGATGGAGGCCCGTTCATGCTGCGCTTCGTCCTTGCCGCCTTGCTGCTCCCCCCGCTGCTGCTGCCCGGCATCGCCCTCGCCCAGGCCTGGCCCGAACGGCCGGTGCGCATCATCGTCCCCTTCCCGCCCGGCGGCGGCACGGAGGCCGTGGCCCGCCTCGTCGCGCAGCATTACCAGGAAGCCTTCGGCCAGCCCTTCGTGGTGGAAAGCCGCTCCGGCGCCTCGGGCATGCTGGGCACGGAAATGGCGGCGCGCGCCGCCCCCGATGGCTACACCCTCTCGATGACGGCGAGCGGCCCGCTCTCCATCCTGCCGCAGATGCTCCAGGCCGGGTATGATCCGATCCGCAGCTTCGAGCATGTGCTCCTGCCCTCGGTCACGCCGCTGATGATGGTGGTGCCGACCAACCGCCCGCCCAACAGCATGCAGGAATTCGTGGCCTGGGCCGGCACGCGGCGCGGCCAGATCAACTACTGCTCGATCGGCGTCGCCTCGCCCTCGCATCTCTCGGCCGAGATGTTCGCGCGCGCGATGAATGTGGAGATGACGCATATCCCGCATCGCGGCTCCGGCCCGGCCGTGGTGGACACCATCGCCGGTCATTGCGACGTGCTCTTCGACAGTTCCTCCTCCTCCGGCCCGCATGCGCGCGGCGGGCGGCTGAAGGCGCTGGCCATCACGACGCGTGAGCGCCACCCCTCCTGGCCCGACCTGCCCACCATGGCCGAGCAGGGTGCCGTGGGCTATGCCTCGCAGACCTGGTCGGGCCTGGTGGCGCCGGCCGGCACGCCGCCCGCCATCGTGAACCGGCTGAATGCCGAGGGCCGCCGCTTCGCGACCAGCGCCCGCGAGCGCGAGCGCATCGTGAGCCAGGGCGGTGTGGTGGTGGACATGTCCCCGCAGCAGTTCCGTGAGTTCCTCCAGACCGAGATCGCGGCCTGGGGCGAGGTGATCCGCGCCGGGAACATCCGCGCCGAATGACCTGGACCGATGAACTGGGATGACGAGTTCTTCCTCGCCGCGCGGGTCGCGCTGGCGGGGCTCTGCTTCTACGCGGGCTTCATCGGCTGGCGCATGGGCATGGGCTATGTCCGGCGCCCCGACCGGCGCATGCGCGGGCTGGTCGGCGCCGCGCTCATGGTGCTGGTGGGGCTGCTGCATCTGGGCTCCGGCCTGGATGAGGGAATCCGCAAGGCGGGCATCGAGGTCGAGCTGATCAACTGGGTCTGGCTCGGGGTGGACTCCCTCGTGCCGCTCTTCTTCCTGCGGATGGCGCATGCCTTCGCCGCGCGGGACCGGCTGGAGGCGGAACTCGCAGAAGCCGCCACGCATGACCCGCTGACCGGTCTGCCCAACCGCATGGGCTTCGCGCGCCTGGCCGAGGCCGCGCTCTCCCGCGCCGCGCGGCAGGGCCAGCCGAGCGTTGCCGTCATGCTCGACATTGATCACTTCAAGGCGGTGAATGATGGCTGGGGCCATGGCGCGGGCGATGTGCTTCTGAAGAGCGTCGCCGATGCCGCCCAGGCGGCGATCCGCCGCGAGGACGCGCTGGGCCGTGTGGGCGGCGAGGAGTTTGCGATGGTGCTTCCCGGATTGACGCCCGAGGAGGCCCTGCCTTTGGTGAACCGCATGCGGGAAGCGATCATGACGAGCGTGCCGCATCCCGGCGCGCCCGAGCGCGCGCTCACGCTCTCCGCCGGCATCGCGGCCGTGCCGCACTCCGATGCGGTGGCGCTGGAGGCCGCGTTCAACGCGGCGGATGAGGCGCTTTACGCCGCGAAGCAAGGCGGGCGGAACCAGGCACGGATCAGCCTGCGCTGAGGGCTGCGCCTCACCCCTCGAGTTGCAGGCCGGCCGCCTGGACCACGCCGCGCCAACGCGCGATCTCGGCGGCCTGGAACGCGGCCAGCGCCGCGCCATCCTTCCAGGCTGGCTCGAATCCCGCCCCCGTCAGGCGCTGGCGGGCGGCAGGCGATTCCATGATCTCCTTCACCATGGCCTCGATCCGCGCGCGCAGCGCGGGCGGCATGCCCGGCGGCGCGTAGAGGCTGATCCAGGAGGTGACGGCGAAATCCGGCACGCCCGCCTCCTGCACCGTCGGCACCTCGGGCAGTTGCGCGGTGCGATAGGGGCTGGTGACGGCGAGGGCCTTCAGCGTGCCGCCGCGCACCGCGCCCGCCACCACGGGCAGGTTGTCGAAGGCCACCTGGATGTCGCCGCGCTGCAGGAGCACCAGCGAATTGCCCGTGGCGCCGAAGGGCACGCCGGTGAGCTGCGTGCCGGTGCGCTGCTGGAAGAGCTCGGCGGTCAGCTGGTTGGAGGCGCCGACGCTGGTGAAGCCGTAGTTCAGCGCGCCAGGCCGAGCGCGGGCGAGTGCGATGAACTCCTGGAGGTTGCGCACCGGCAGCTCATTGGGCACCACCATCACATTCACGAATTCGGCGACGAGGCCGATCGGCGTGAAATCCTGCGCGGCATCGAAGGGCCAGTTGCGCATCACCGCGGGCGGCAGGCCGTGGCTGCCAAGCCCGCCCACCAGCAGCGTCGCGCCATCCGGGGCGGCGCGCTTCAGCAGATCGAGACCGAGCACGGCATTGGCGCCGGGGCGGTTGTCCACCACGGCGCTGCTGCCGCGCAGCCCCTCGGCCAGGATTCGGGCGATGAGGTCCGTCACCCGCCCCGCCGGGAAGGGCACGATGATGCGGATCTGCCGTGGCGGCCATTCCTGCGCCAGCGCGGGCGCGGGGGCGAGCATGGGTGCGGCGAGCAAGAGCGAGCGGCGATGCATGGGCCATCCTCTCATCACAGGAAGGTGGTCAGGTTCTTCGCGTGCAGCACGGACTGGTCCAGCAGCACCTCGCGCCGGTGCAGCAGCCAGCCCTCACCCGCGCGCAGCAGCGTGTCCCGCCGCCGGCCGATCAGGAGGTCCGTCTCATCCTCCAGCCGGTTGCGATGCAGGATGAAGCGGCAGCCGGCCAGCACGCGATCGGGCGCCGCTTCCAGGATGCGCACGCCGGAGATGAGGCGCGTGACGCGCGAGGCGGGTTCCTCCGCCCAATGGATGCCGGTCTCGAGCTGGCGCACGCGCTGCTCCAGCGTGCGGAAGCCCTCATCCACCCACATCACGTCCTGGCCCGCCCGCGTGCGCTCCTCGCGCGCCAGCAGCGCGGGGGCGAGGTTGCGGGCGATGGGCATGGCGACCCGGACTTCCGGATGCAGCAGCGCGAGCCAGTCCCGGTAGCGGCGAGCATCCAGCAGATCGGCCTCGGCCAGCAGCCATTCCTCGATCTCGGCGCGCAGCAGCAGGGCCGCGAGGGCGGCCTCACTCGGCGGCATGCGAGAGCCGGATCGGCCAGGGCTGGCCGCGCATGAAATCGGCCCAGCGGCCATGGAAGATGCGGGCATTCTCCTCGGTGATCTCGCCGCATTCCACGGCATCGCTGAGGCCCGGCGCGGGGCGGGCATGGCCCATGCCCATATGGTAGTTGTAGGGACGGCGCCGGGCGATGGGGCCCTGGCTCGCCGCGGTCGCATAGGCCCAGTTTTCCATGTCGTCGCTTTCGGTCATGCCGCCGGGGCCCGAGTAGCGCAGGAAATACTCGCGCGCGGCGTCGCGCACATTCTGGGGTGCGGCCACATCCTCCAGGCACCAGCGCCAGATCTCGGTGGTGGTGGGCGAGATGGGATGCGCCACCAAGATGGTGCGCGGCTGCCGCCCGTGGAAGCTCATATTCGGGAAGATGGTGCCGACCGACATCGCCACGCGCGGCCGCCCGGCGAGGTCGGCCAGGCGCTTCTCATGCGCGGCGCGATACCATTCATCCACCTCCGGATGCAGCGCCCAGGCATTGTTCCATTCCTCGGGCTCGGTGGTCGGCAATTCGCCGAGCAGCCCATGGCCGCGCCCGGGGAAGCCGATGGCGATGCGCGGGCGGAAATTGGCGCGCCGCCCCTGCCCGCCATTGGGGCCGATGCCCACCATGTCCACGGACCTGTGACTAATGTCATGATACATGTCGCCGATGAAGTTCTCGGGCGCGAATTTCCAGTTGCAGTTCACCCGCCACTTCTGCACGCCGGCGACGACGCGGGACGCACCTGGCGTGCCGTCCCGCGCATCCAGCGCGTAGTCGAGGTAGAGGCGCATATCGCCCAGGTAGTCGAGGAAATCCGGCGCATCGGGGTCCCAGCTCGCCCAGATGGAGCCCTTGTAGTTCTCGATGCGTGGCGCGCGGCTCAGCCCCCAATCCTCACGCTTCAGCTCGCCACGATAGGCCTTGTCGAAATGCGGCACGCCGACCAGCGCGCCGGGCACGCCCGCGAGGCGCCCGTCATTGCTGAAGGACCAGCCGTGATAGGGGCAGGTGAAGACCTTGGCCTTGCCGTGATCATGCCGGCAGACCTTCATGCCGCGATGCGTGCAGGAATTGAGCAGCGCATGGATCTGCCCGTCCCGGTCGCGCGCGAGGATCACGCTCTCGGTCCCCATGCGCGAGGTGAAGAAATCCTCCGGCTCCGGGATCTGGCTCTCATGGCCCAGGAACATCCAGGCGCGGGCGAAGATGCGCTCCTGCTCGGCGGCGAAGACTGCGGGGTCGGTGAAGGCCGCGCGCTGCACGATGCCTTCCGACAGGTCAACGAGATCGGCGAAATCGCTGCTCATGGGCCGCCCTCACGCAACATCTCCGCGAGGGGGCATGTTGGCGCGGGTTCAGCGCGCAGGGAAGATGCGAATTCAGGGCGTCTCGCCGCGCGCCATCCGCGCCTGGATCGCGGTGATCGCGGCCGGAAGGTCGGCGATGGAATCCACCACCAGATGAGCGCCCGCCTCAAGCAGCTCGGCGGTCGCGCGCGCGCGCATTTCGGCCTTCTCCGCTTCGCTGGCCCACGCCATCTCGGCCTCTGAAAGCCCCGCGATGTTGCCCGACAGCGCGAAGCCCACGGCCCAGCAGCCGGCATTCCGCGCCTCGCCGATGCCGGGCGGCGTGTCGTCGCACTTCACCACCGTGTTCGCCGGCCAGATGCCCATGCTCGCCATGGCGTACCACATCTGCAGCGGCGCCGGCCGGCCGGCCGCGAGGTCGCCCGCGCAGACCATCACCTCGGGGGAAAAGCCCTGGGCGGCGGCGAGAGGTGCCAGTTCCTCCATGATCGGCCGCGTATAGCCGGTGGTGGAACCGATGCGGATGCCGCGCGCCTTGCACCACTCCAGCGCCTCGCGCGCGCCGGCGATGAGCGTGGAATGCTCGGCCGTCTTCACGGCGGCGACGTTGAGCGGCTCGAAGACGGCGAAGATCGCCTCCATGTCCGCCTCGTTGAAGTCATGCCCGTGCTTCGCGCGCCAGGCGTCGTTCACCGCGCGGCCAACCAGGCGGATGTGGTCGCGCTTGGCCATGCCCATGGGCCCACGCGCATCGGCGATGCTGATCTCCACGCCGAAATGCGCAAAGGCCTTCACGAAAGCCGCCATCGGCGCGCGGCTGCCATGGTCGAGCACGGTGCCCGCCCAGTCGAGGATCACGGCCTGGATCATTCCGGAAACTCCATCTGCATGAGGTCGGCCAGCACTTCCTCCGCCAGGCCGAAGGCGGTGGAAGCGCCCGTGCCCGAGGTGACGGAGACAAGCCGCACGCCGGGCATCGGCGCCTCGAAGAAGGCATCGGCGGGGCCAGAGGGATAGACGCCGATCCAGCGCTCGATGGTGGGCGGTGGGGTGCCGAGCACGGCGGCGAATTCCTCCAGGATCAGCGCGTCCACGCTCTCCGGCTGGAAGGGGTCGGGGGTCGCGGCATAGTGGTGGCTGTCACCGACGACGAGGCTGCCATCGGCCGATTGCACGACGATGAGATGAACCCCCTGGTCGAGCTGCGGCTTCTGCTCGGCCTCCAGCCGCGCGCGCAGCGCGGGCAGCGAGGGGGCGCCGTGATAGCCGCGGTAGCGGTGCAGCCCGAGGTCGCTCATCACGGGCGCGGGCAGCTTCCAGCCGGGATCGGCGAGGCGCAGCATGTGCAGCTTGCACAGCGTCGTCTCACGTGCCGCGAAGGCCTCGGGGAAGAGTGAGACCAGATCCGTGCCGGGGCAGACCACGATATGCGGCGCGGTGAAGCGGCCCTGCGGCGTGTGCACCGCCCCCGTCTCGACGGCGAATGCCGCGCATTGCGGGAAGAGCGCCACGCCATGCCGCTCGGCCAGCCAGGCGCGCAGCCGGGGCAGCGCCTCTCGGCTTTCCACGCGCAGCTCATGCGGGGAATGCAGGGCGCCGAGCAGGCCGGGGGCGAGCGGCGCCGGCAATTCCTCGGGGCGGAGGATGCGACAGCCCTCGCCCATCGGGCCGGCGGCGAATTCCTCGATCACCGCCAGCGCCTCGGGCCGGCGCGCGGCCATGAGCAGGCCACGTTGCAGCACCGGGATGCCGGCCTCCTCCGCGACACCGGCCCAGACTTCGCGCGCCCGGCGGGCGCGGCGCCAGGTGTCGGGCCAGCCCTGGCCGGTGACGGTGACGAAGCCGAAATTGCGGATGGAGGCGCCATTGGGCTGCGCGTCGCGGTCCAGGACCGCCACGCGATGCCCGGCCCGCGCCGCCGCCAGCGCATGCGCGAGGCCCACGATGCCGTGGCCGATGACGATCAGGTCGTAGCTGCGTTCCATCCGCCTGCTCCCAGCCTCAGGGGCGCTTGCCGCGCGCTCCGTTCTCGCGCTCCACCGCATGGCCCGCGGCCAGCACCAGGCCATCCTGCCAGGGCTTGCCGATGATCTGCGCCGCCACCGGCAGCCCGCCCTCGCCGAAGCCCGTGCAGATGGTGAGCGCCGGCCAGCCCAGCAGGTTGAAGGCGATGGTGAAGTTGGGCTTCTCGAGGCTCGCCCATTTCGGCACCTCGCGGATCCTGGGCGCCTCGCCGGGGGCGGCGGCGGTCAGCAGCAGGTCCACATCGGCGCTGGCGGCCACGCTGCGCGCGATGAGGTCCCGCCGCTGGCGCTGCGCCTGGATGTAGTCGCCGGCCGAAAGCAGGCCGCCGAGTGCCAGGCGCCCGCGCAGGAACTCGCCATACTTCAGCGGCTGGCTGCGCATCCATTCCTCATGCACGGCCCAGGCCTCGCCCGAGAGCGTCACCCAGCCCGCCGCGTTGAACTCCTGCAGCGAGGGCAGCGTGACATCCACGACGGTCGCACCCAGCTTGCGCAGGATCTCGGCCGTCTCCTCGATGCCCTTGAGTGTCGCGGGGCTGACCGGATTGTCCTGCTCATGCATGTGGCGGATCAGGCCGACGCGGCGGCCGCGCCAATCCTGCGCCAGATCGAAGCGCGGCGCGGGACGGGCCGCGCTGCCGGGGTCGCTCGGATCATGGCCGGCCATGGCTTCGAGGAGGATGGCGCAATCCTCGCTCGTCCAGGCCATGGGGCCTGCGTGATCCAGCGTCTGCGCCAGCGGATAGATGCCGGTGCGCGAGCAGAGGCCGTAGGTCGGCTTGATGCCGGCAATGCCGCAGAGCGCCGCGGGGCCGCGGATGGAACCGCCCGTGTCCGAGCCCGTGCCGCCCAGGATCAGCCCAGCCGCGACCGCGGCACCCGTGCCGCTGCTGGAGCCGGAAGTGAAGCACTCGGTGTTCCAGGGGTTGCGCGCGGGCGGCCAGGGGAGGTCGAAGCTCGGCCCGCCAAAGGCGAATTCATGCGTGGCGAGCTTGCCCATCAGCACCACGCCAGCATCGCGCCACTTGGCGACGGTGACGGCGTCCTCGGCAGGCACATTGTCGATGAGTTGCGCCGAATGGCAGGTCGTGCGGATGCCGGCCGTCGAGTAGATGTCCTTGTGGCCGATGGGGATGCCATCCAGCTTGCCCTTCAGCATGCCGGCCATCTGGCGCGCCTCGGCAGCCTTGGCATCGGCCAGCGCGCGCTCGGGCGTCTCGAGGATGAAGGCGTGCAGAGCGCCGTTCTGGGCCGCGATGCGGGACTCGCATTCGCGCATGAGTTCGACGGGCGAGAGCTTCTTTGCCGCGATGAGGGACGCGGCCTCGGCGATCGTTGGGATCATCGCCTACTTCTCCGTGCTGAACGTGAAGGCCGGCTCGGCCACCAGCTTCGGCGCGGGCTTGCGCAGCGCCTCCAGCATGCCTGCGAGCCTGGCGTGCGCGTGGCGCAGATCCTCGACCTCTGCGGCGGGCAGGCTGATGCCCGCCTGCGCCATCATCGTGGCGAACTGGTCGGGCGGAAGCGGCTCGGGCATCGGGATCTCCATCTCTGCTGCACAGCAACATAGCTTGCCATGCTTGCAGCCCATGCGAAGCGGGGGCTAGCCTTCCTCCCAAGAAATAATTTTGGGGAGGACAGGGCCGCATGAAGGTCGGGGACGCCATCGCGGAAATCATGCGTCGCGAGGGGATCGAGGTGCTCACCGGCTATCCGGTGAACCACATGATCGAGCATTGCGCCGCCATTGATATCCGGCCCGTCATGGTGCGGCAGGAGCGCATCGGGCTGCACATGGCGGACGCCATCAGCCGCGTCACCTCGGCCCGCAAGCTCGGCGCCTTCTGCATGCAGCATGGGCCGGGGGCCGAGAACGCCTATGGCGGCGTCGCGCAGTGCTTCGGCGAGAGCGTTCCGGTGCTGGTGCTGCCCATGGGCTATCCGCGCCGCATCGCGCATGTGCCGCCCAACTACAACAGCACCATCCAGATGAAGGGCATCACGAAATCCACCGAGGCGATCATGTCCGCCGCCGAGGTGCCCAACATCATGCGCCGCGCCTTCGCGCGCCTGCGCAATGGCCGCGGCGGGCCCGTGGTGGTCGAGATCCCGACCGACATGTTCCAGGAGGAGATGCCGGAGAACTGGAGCTATACGCCCGTCCTCGCCGTCCGCTCCGCGCCCGATCCGGCCGATGTGAAGCGCGCGGCTGAGATGCTGAAGAACGCAAAGCGCCCGGTGATCTACGCCGGGACCGGCATCCACTGGGCCCAGGCCTGGCCGCAGCTGCGGGAGCTGGCGGAGATGCTGGCCGCCCCGGTCACGACGAGCCTCGGCGGCAAGTCCAGCTTCCCGGAGGATCATCCGCTGGCGCTCGGCTCCGGTGGGCTGGCCATGCCGCATCCGGTGCGGAAATTCCTGGATGATGCGGATGTGGTCTTCGGCGTCGGCTGTTCCTTCACCGAGACCAATTTCGGCATCAAGATGCCTGTCGGGCCCAAGTACATCCACGCGACGCTGGACCCGGACCACCTCGACAAGGATATCCGCTGCGACATCGGCCTGCTGGGCGATGCGCAACTGGTGCTGCAGGCGCTCATCGACGAGCTTCGCGGCATGGCCGCCCGTCCGCATGCGCCCGTGCAGGCCGCGATCGAGGCGCTGCGCACCCCCTGGCTCGCCAAATGGGCCGAGAAGCGGGACAGCAACGACGCGCCGCTCAACCCCTATCGCGTGCTGCGCGACCTCTGGCGCACGGTGGACCCGGACCAGACCATCATCACCCATGATGCGGGCTCGCCGCGGGACCAGCTCTCGCCCTTCTGGATCAGCCGCACGCCGCTTTCGTATCTGGGCTGGGGCAAGACGACGCAGCTGGGCTATGGCCTGGGCCTCGCCATGGGCGCGAAACTCGCCGCCCCCGACAAGCTCTGCATCAATGTCTGGGGCGATGCCGCCATCGGCTTCACGGGGATGGATTTCGAGACCGCGGTGCGCGAGCGCATCCCGATCCTCTCCATCCTGCTGAACAACTTCTCCATGGCGATCGAGCTGAAGATCATGGCGCTCAGCACGGAGAAGTTCCGGACCACCGACATCAGCGGCAACTACGCCGAGATGGCCCGCGCCTTCGGCGGCTATGGCGAGCGCGTGCTGACGCCGGACCAGATCGTGCCCGCCATCCAGCGCGGCATCGAACAGACCCGCAATGGCACCCCTGCCCTGCTGGAGTTCATCACCTCCAAGGAAACCCAGGTGTCGAGGTTCTGATGGCTCGCATGAACACTGTCCCCAACTTCGTGGCGCACACGCAGCGAGCCATCAGCTTTGCTGCCGCGCCGATTCACGCCGCTGCGCGGCGATCGGAGCGGTAAATGGCGTCCGTAGAAATCCGTAACGTCCGAAAGGCCTTCGGCAGCACCTCCGTGTTGCACGGCGTCTCGGTGGACATCGAGGATGGCGAGTTCGTCGTTCTGGTCGGCCCCTCGGGCTGCGGCAAGTCCACCTTGCTGCGCATGCTGGCGGGCCTCGAGAACATCACCGGCGGCGAGATCGCCATCGGCGGGCGCGTGGTCAACAACGTGCCGCCGAAGGACCGGGACATCGCCATGGTGTTCCAGAACTACGCGCTCTATCCGCACATGACCGTCTTCGAGAACATGGCCTTCTCCATGAAGCTGGCCAAGGCCTCGAAGGAGGTGATGCAGACGGAGGTGGCGCGCGCCGCCAAGATCCTCGGCCTGGAAAACCTGCTCGACCGCTATCCGCGCCAGCTCTCGGGCGGGCAGCGGCAGCGCGTGGCGATGGGCCGCGCCATCGTGCGCGACCCGCAGGTCTTTCTCTTCGACGAGCCGCTCTCCAACCTCGACGCCAAGCTGCGCGTGCAGATGCGCTCCGAGATCCGCGAGCTGCACCAGCGCCTGCGCGTCACCACCGTCTACGTCACGCATGACCAGATCGAGGCCATGACCATGGCCGACAAGATCGTCGTCATGGAGCTGGGCCATATCCGACAGGCGGGCCCGCCGCTGGAGCTCTACGACAGGCCCGCGAACCTCTTCGTGGCCGGCTTCATCGGCAGCCCGGCGATGAACCTGCTGGAAGGCCGCATCGAACATGGCGCGTTCCTGACCCCCGATGGCGTGAGCTGGCCGTTGCCGCCGGGCACCTGGCCCGACGGCCCCGCCGTCTATGGCATCCGCCCCGAGCATTTCCGCCTGGCGGGCGATGGCATGCCGGCCGAGGTCGTCGTGGTCGAGCCCATGGGGAGCGAGACGCTGGTCATGCTGCGCATCGGCGAGACCCGCGTGAACGGCGTGTTCCGCGAACGCATCTCGGCCAAGGCCGGGGAAATCCTGCCTGTGCTGCCCTCGGCCGCACAGGCCCACCTCTTCGACAAGACCACCGGACAGCGGATCTAACCGCGCCGCCAACAGGGAGGAACAAGGACAATGACCATCAACGTCACACGCCGCGAACTGGGCGTGATGGGTGCGGCGAGCCTCGCCGCCGCCCCCGCCATGGGCCAATCCATCCAGGCCGCGAACGTCGCCACGCCCAATTGGCGCATCGAGAACGGCGCCACGCTGCGCGTGCTGCGCCCCGTCCGCTTCGTGCAGCCCGACGAGGAGGTGTTCCGCGCCAACTGCGCCCGCTTCACCGCCGCCACCGGCGTGCAGGTCCGCGTGGATTTCGTGGGCTGGGAGGACATCAACCAGCAGACCGCCGTCACCGCCAATACCGGCGCGGGGCCGGACCTCATCATCGGCTTCGGCGATGCGCCGCATGTCTATGCGGACAAGCTGATCGAGATCACCGACGTCGCGGAGTATCTCGGCGCCAAGTATGGCGGCTGGAAGCGCCTGGCCCAGCGCTACGGCAAGCGGCACGGCACCAACAACTGGATCGGCCTGCCCTTCGGCGCCTCGGGCGGGCCGCTGGTCTATCGCAAATCGGCGGTGACGGAGGCGGGCTTCCAGTCCGTGCCCGAGGACCATGCCGGCATCCTGCGCCTCTGCCAGGCGCTGCGGCGGAACAACAAGCCGGCCGGCTTCGCCCTCGGCAATGCGGTGGGTGACGGCAACGGCTTCGCCAATTGGCTCGTCTGGTCCTTCGGCGGGCGGCTGGTGAATGATGACGGCAGCGTCGGCATCAACAGCCGCCAGACCATCGCGGCGCTGAACTACCTGCGCGAGCTCTACGCCACCTTCATCCCCGGCACCCTCGCCTGGGGCGACATCAGCAACAATCGCGCCTACGCCTCGAACGAGCTGTTCCTCACCTCCAACGGCGTCTCGCTCTACTTCGCGCTGAAGAACGATCCGGCGACGCGGCCCATCGCCGATGACACCGAGCACCAGCTCATGCCCAAGGGCGTCGTTCAGTCCGCGCCCATGGCCGGCCTCACGCTCAACGCCATGGTGTTCCGCCACAGCCGCTTCCCGAATGCGTCCAAGGCGCTGCTGGCCTTCCTGCTGGAATCGCCGCAATACGACCCCTGGCTGCAGGCCAATGTCGGCTACTGGGCGCAGCCGCTCAACGCCTACAACAACAGCGCCGTCTGGACGAGCGATCCCAAGGTCTCGATCTTCCGCGACACGATGGATAGCGAGTTCTACAACGGCTACAGCGGCCCGATCACCGAAGGCACCGCGGCCGCGAACGCCGATTACGTGATGGTGCAGATGTGCGCCGCCGTCGCCTCGGGCCAGGCCACGCCGGAAGCCGCCGCACGCGAGGCCGAGCGCCGCGCCGCGCGCTTCTTCCGCCGGCGCTGAGCACGCCTGACCTGAGACACCCGCGCGGCACGGCGCCGCGCGGGTCCTGATGCCCCGGGAGGAGCCCCGATGGACGCCACCACCAGCCTGCACTGGTCCAGGAACCGACCGCCCCAGACGGCGCTCTCCCGCTTCTTCGACAACAAGGCGGTGCTCATCATCGCCTGCCTGCTGCCGGCCGTCGGCCTGCTCAGCGTCTTCCTGACCTATCCGCTCGGCCTCGGCGTCTATCTCGCCTTCACCGATGCGACGATCGGCCGGCGCGGCATCTATGTCGGCCTCGAGAATTTCGAGTTCCTTTTCACCGACCCGATCTTCTGGAACGCCGTCTTCTTCAGCGTCTTCTACACGGGCATCGCCACCATCGGAAAATTCGGCCTGGGCCTGTGGCTCGCTTTGCTGCTCAACCAGCACATGCCCTTCAAGTCGCTGATCCGCGCCATCATCCTGCTGCCCTGGATCGTGCCGACCGTGCTCTCCGCCATCGCCTTCTGGTGGATCTACGACCCGCAATTCTCCATCATCAGCTACGTCTTCGTGGACGTGCTGGGCTGGCGCACCACGAACATCGACTTCATCGGCAGCGAATGGCCGGCGCGCTTCTCGCTCATCGCGGCCAATATCTGGCGCGGCATCCCCTTCGTCGCCATCTCGCTCCTCGCCGGGCTGCAGACCATCTCGCCCTCGCTCTACGAAGCGGCCCTGCTCGACGGCGCCTCCTCCTGGCAGCGCTTCCGCTACATCACCTTCCCGATGCTGCTGCCCATCCTCGCCATCGTGATGACCTTCTCCATCATCTTCACCTTCACCGACTTCCAGCTGGTCTACGCGATCACCCGCGGGGGCCCGGTGAACTCCACCCACCTGCTCGCCACCCTCGCCTTCCAGCGCGGCATCCCCGGCGGACAACTGGGCGAAGGCGCTGCCATCGCCGTCTCGATGATCCCCTTCCTCGTCTTCGCGACGCTGTTCAGCTACTTCGCCCTCGCCCGCCGGAAGTGGCAGCAAGGCGAAGGCAATGACTGAGGGGCCGCGCGTGTCACGGGTGCGCCACGAGGGGCTCTGCCCCTCGACCCCGCCGAGGGCCCAGGCCCTCGGAACCCGTGTGTTGGGGATTTGGGAGAGGGGCAAGGGACAGGCTCGGGGCCAGGCGCGAACGCAGGCCCCTCTCCCAAATCCCCAAGATGGTTTCCAAAGGCCCCCGGCCTTTGGTGGGGTGCAGGGGCAAAGCCCCTGCGACGCGCCCCGACATGCTCAGCACCTTCAGACAGGGCCTACGCCATGAGCAATGCTTCGACCGCCGCGCCGGAGACGATGCAGTGGGACAGCCGCGCGCGCCGGATGGTGCTGCTGTGGATCCCGCTGTCGTGCTTCCTGCTGATCCTGTTGTTTCCGTTCTATTGGATGACGGTCACGGCCTTCAAACCGGATGCGGAGCTTTACGACTTCGCGACGCATAATCCCTTCTGGATCACCTCGCCCACGCTGCAGCATATCCGGAAGCTGCTGTTCGAGACGTCCTATCCCTCCTGGCTGTGGACGACGATGATGGTCTCGGTGGGGGCGACCTTCCTGTCGCTCTTCGCCAGCACGCTCGCGGCCTATGCGATCCAGCGGCTGCGCTTCACGGGCAGCCAGTATGTGGGGCTCGCAATCTACCTGGCCTATCTGGTGCCGCCCTCCATCCTCTTCATCCCGCTGGCGACGATGGTGGTGCAGCTGGGCCTGTTCGACAGCCCGATGGCGCTGATCCTGGTCTATCCGACCTTCCTCGTGCCCTTCTGCACCTGGCTCTTGATCGGCTACTTCAAGTCCATCCCTTACGAGCTGGAGGAATGCGCGCTGATCGATGGCGCCACGCGCCTGCAGATCCTGCGGCAGATCACGCTGCCGCTGGCGGTGCCGGGGCTGATCAGTGCCGGCATCTTCTCCTTCACGCTGAGCTGGAACGAGTTCATCTACGCGCTCGCCTTCATCCAGAGCAGCGAGAACAAGACCGTCCCGGTCGCGATCCTGACGGAGCTGGTGACGGGCGATGTGTATCAGTGGGGCGCGCTGATGGCGGGCAGCCTGCTCGGCTCGCTGCCGGTCGCGATCTTCTACTCGTTCTTCGTGGACTATTATGTCAGCAGCCTGACCGGCGCCGTGAAAGAGTAGCGCGCTACTCGGTCTGCCGCTGCGCGGT
This sequence comes from Roseococcus sp. SDR, assembly GCF_019083995.1. Taxonomy (GTDB): domain Bacteria; phylum Pseudomonadota; class Alphaproteobacteria; order Acetobacterales; family Acetobacteraceae; genus Roseococcus. The sequence goes on along the minus strand of NZ_JAHRCU010000005.1, from coordinate 142,653 downwards.
GGCGAGGTGGACCTCGCCATTGCGGCGCGTACGGTCGGCCTGGCCCGAAGCGCAGTTCCAATCGTCGAAGATGTCGCTGCCCGGGCTGGTCACTTCCATCTTGGCCTTCACGCGGCAGACCAGGCGCTGGGTCGAGGCGGGGCTGCCGCCATGCCAGCGGCGCAGCGCGGTGGACCAGCTGCCCGTCTCACGCGCCCAGCGGGCCATCATGCCGCCGGCCCAGTCGGCCGAGGCATCGGGATTGAGCGGCCAGTGCGAGTTGCGGGCATGGACGCGGGCATTCACCTGCACGCAACCGGCCATGATGCTGCGCCGCGGCGGCGCATTGTTCACGAGTTGGCGCGCGGCTTCCTCGGTCGCCGGGAAATGGGCCCGGCCGCCGATGGACAGCGCATAGGCATGCAGGCCGCTCTCGGCGAGTGCCACGGCGGTCAGCAGGCCGGTCGGCAGGCCATGGACCTGCTCGGCGCGTTGGGTGGCCTGGAGGCAGGCGGCGCGGGGCGACAGCTGGGTCGTCCCCCGTGGCATGTCGGAGGCCAGGACGGGAATGAGCTCCTGCGGGGCATCGCGCATGCGGGTGGTGCCCGCGGGCGGACGGCTGCGCTGGGCGGTCCGGCTATTGGCCGGCCGGCGCGCCGCGGAACTGGTGTTGGGGCGCGCGGCCGGGGTGGCAGCGGGGCGGGCGGCTGGCGCCGTGGCGGCCGGGCGGCTCTGGGCGCTCGGGCGGGCTTCCTGGGCCCGCGCGGTGCCGGGCAGGCCCCAGGTCAGCGCACCCAGCACCCAGGCCGTGAAGGCGCTGAGAGCGAGGCCACGAAGGCTTCCCCGGGGGAAGGACCCGCGCTGCACGAAGCGGTGCGGCGCGCGAACCAGTGGTGGGTGCCGGGGCGCGAAGCGTGCGCTCGCCCCCCTGGGCAGGCCAGTCTTGGTCAACATGCAACACGCGGTAGCATGGCGTGAAGCGAAAGGGCAACCCTTCCTGTTCCGGCCGGGGCATGCTGCCCTCCGGGCTGGCCCCGAATCAGGGAGGCAACATCCGCATGATCACACGCCGGACACTCCTCGCGGCAAGCACAATCTGCCTCACGCCCAGGGCCCGGGCGCAGGTGCTGGATCGGCCGGTCACGCTGATCGCCCCGTTCTCGGCGGGCGGGGCGGCGGACATCGCGGCCCGGCTCTTCGCCGCGCATGCGGTCCGGCACATGGGCCAGCCGCCGCAGCCCGTCATTGTGGAGAACCGCACCGGCGCGTCGGGGGCGATCGGCACGCAATATGTGGCGCGCGCCAGGCCGGACGGGCACACGCTGCTGCTGGCGCGCGTGGGCTCCTCCGCCATCCTGCCGGCGACCGATCCGCGCACGCCCTATACGGTCGAGGATTTCACCTGGCTCGCGCTGCTGGATGAAAACCCCTTCGTGATCTGCGTGCGCGCCGATGCGCCCTGGCCGGACTTGGCCGCGCTGCTGGCCGCGATCCGCGCGGCACCCGGCACGCTCAACTTCGCCACCAGCGGGCCGGCCACCATCCTCGACCTCGGCATCCGCCACATGCTGGCGAGCGCCGGCCTGCCGATCGACGCCGCCCAGGCCCTGCCCTTCCGCGGTGGCGGCGAGGCACTGACGGCGCTGTTGGGCGGCCACGCGCAATTCGTCGGCAACAATCTGGGTGACATGCTGGGCGCCATCCAGCAGGGCCAGGTGCGCGCGCTGGTGGTCAGCGGCGATGCGCGCCTGCCTAGCCTGCCCGGCGTGCCGACGGCGGCCGAGGCGGGGCTTCCGGCCCTCTCGCAGCTCGCCGGCTGGAACGCGCTGGCCGCGCCCGCGAACCTGCCCGTGCCCGTGCTGGAATTCTGGAGCCGCGTGGCCCGCGCCACGGCAGGGGATCCCGAATGGCTCGCCGCCACCCGCCGCACCGGCAGCGTGCCCCGATACCTCGACGGGGCAGCCATGCGCGCGATGGTGGAGGCGCAGATCGCGCTGTATCGCGACCTCGCGCGGCGCCTGAACCTGGGCTGAGCCCAGGTTGACGAATGGCGGCCTGGAAGCGAGGCTCTTGCCGCCGCACCACAAGGACGCGGCCCAATCATCCGGGAGGATGCGATGACCGCCAGGAAAGGGCACCGAGCCCCATGAAGAATCCCGCCTACATCGTGGGCGCTTTCGAGCACCCGACGCGCAAGGCCGAGACGAAATCCACCGCGCAGCTGCATGCCGAGGTCGCCTACGGCGCGCTGCAGGATGCCGGCCTCACCGCTGCCGACATTGATGGCTATTTCTGTGCGGGCGATGCGCCCGGCATGGGTGGCCTGTCCATGATCGACTACATGGGCCTCACCAAGCTGCGCCATTACGACACGACGGAAAGCGGCGGCTCCTCCTACGTCATCCATGTCGGTCACGCGGTGGAAGCCATCATCGCGGGCAAGTGCAATGTGGCGCTGATCACGCTCGCCGGCCGTCCGCGCGCCGAGGGCATGCAGACCGGCACCGCCGTGCGCTCCGCCGGCGTCGGCGTGCCCGATGAGAGCTTCGAGCTGCCCTATGGCCGCACGATCGCGACCATGCACGCCAATGTCGCCATGCGGCACATGTACGAGTTCGGCACGACGAGCGAGCAGCTGGCCTGGGTGAAGGTCGCGGCCTCGCATCATGCACAGCACAACCCGCATGCCATGCTGCCCAAGGTCGTCACCGTGGAGGACGTGGTGAATTCGCCGATGGTGGCGGACCCGCTGCATCGCCTGGATTGCTGCGTGATTTCCGATGGCGGCGGCGCGCTGATCGTGGCGCGGCCCGAGATCGCGAAGTCGCTCAACCGGCCCAAGGTCGGCGTGAAGGGCTGGGGCGAGGCCTACAAGCACCAGAATGCGGGCGGCATCGACCTCACCTACTCGGCCACGAAGTTCTCGGGCCCGATGGCGTTCAACAAGGCGGGCGTGAAGCCGGCCGACATCAAATACGCCTCGATCTATGACAGCTTCACCATCAGCGTGGTGGTGCAGATCGAAGACCTCGGCTTCTGCGAGAAGGGCCAGGGCGGCAAGTTCGTGGCCGATGGCAACCTGATCTCCGGCGTCGGCAAGCTGCCCTTCAACACGGATGGCGGCGGCCTCTGCAACAACCACCCGAGCAACCGCGGCGGCATGACCAAGGTAATCGAGGCGGTGCGCCAGGCGCGCGGCGAAGCGCATCCGGCGGTGCAGGTGAAGAACGCCGATCTCGTGCTTGCCAATGGCAAGGGCGGCAACCTCGGTTCGCGGCATGGCTGCGGCACCGTCATCCTGGAGCGGGAGTGATCATCCATGGCCACCATGTCCTTTGACCGCACCCCCGCGGCGCCCTCCGAGAGCCCGGACAACAAGGTCTATTTCGATGGCTGCCGGGCGGGCAAGCTGATCCTCGGCAAGTGCCTGGATACCGGCAAGCTCTTCCACTACCCGCGCCATGTCTCGCCCTTCACGCTCTCGAACAATGTCGAGTTCGTCGAAGCCTCGGGCGATGGCGTGATCTACAGCTACAGCGTGGCGCGCGGGAAGGAACCCTTCTGCGTGGCCTATGTGACGCTGGCCGAAGGCCCCACCATGCTGACCAACATCGTCGAATGCGACCTCGACGCGCTGAAGGTCGGGCAGAAGGTGAAGGTGAAGTTCCGCGCCACGGAAGGTGACGGGGCGCCGGTGCCGGTGTTCGTGCTGGCGTAAGGCCACAAAAGGGAAAGTTCGAAGGGCTCTGCCCTTCGAGCTACCCGGCAGGAACCTCAGGTCCCTGCACCTCCGACGAGGCACACTTCCATGAAGATCCCGGCCCTGCCCTTCACCGTGACCGACTGGGACCACGTTCCCCGCACGGAACACCCGGGCGAGACCGGCATGGGCTATTGGCGCACCTTCAACATCGGCGACATCCGCGTGCGCCTCGTCGAATACTCGCCCGGCTACCTGGCCGACCATTGGTGCGACCGCGGCCACATCATCTACGTCGTAAAGGGCGAGATGGTCTCCGAACTCAAGGACGGCCGAACCTTCCCGATGAAGGCCGGCATGAGCTACCAGGTCTCCGACTTCGGGGATTCCCCACACCGCTCCCGCACCGACACGGGCGTCACCCTCTTCATCGTGGACTAACCGAGTTCGAAGCTGGTCAGCCCGAAGATCCGCTCCCGCGCCATCACGGGCGGCTCGCGCGTGTACATCCGCGCCGTCTCGAAGGTCTTCGTGAGGCCCATCCCCTGCGCCAGCGCCACCGCCTCGGCATGCGGCTCCGGCAGGTCGAGAATGAAGGGCCCGGATGCCCGGTGCGGGGCGAGATCGGCGATCAGCGCGCGCGCCACCGCCCCATCCAGCGCGAAGAGCGGCGCCAGCTTCGATCCCTCGCGGCAGGGGCGCAGCACCGCATGGCCCGCGATGCCGGAAGGCCCCAGCGCCACGCGGGCGCGATGCCCTGGCGTGGTGAGCCAGGCGCGCAGGAACTCGGGGCGCGGCGTTCCGAAGCAGGTGGCGTCGAAGGCCAGCAGGGCCGCGAAATCCACCTCCGTCGCATCCACGATCCGCACGCCGCCGCCGGCCGGGATCACCGGCGCCTCGCCCTGGTAGCGCGCATTGTTCCAGGCCAGCGTGAAGCCCACCTTCCGGTAATTCGCCTGCTGCGCGACCACGCCATCGAGGCCGATGCAGCGCCCTTCCAGCCGCGTCATCGCCGCCTGCCACAGCGCGAAGCCGATCCCCTGCCCCCGGATGTCAGGCCGGGCGATGTAGAAGCCGATGAAGCCGAAATCCTCCCCCGTCTTCACCGCCGTGATGCAGGCCAGCATCTCGCCGCCGCGCATGGCGCAGAGGAAACCCTCCGGGTCCGCCGCGCCGAAGGCCGTGGCGTCATTCAGGCCGGGATTCCAGCCCTCGCGCGCCGCCCATTCGACGGCCTGCGGGATTTCGGCCGGCCGCATGGGCCGGATGTCGAGCGGCGCGTTCAATGCATCACATCCCCGCCATTGGGCGAGAGGCAGGCGCCCGTGTAGAAGCTGCCGCCCGGCCCCGCGAGCAGCACCGCCGTCGCCGCGATCTCCTCCGGCTGGCCGAGGCGGCCGAGCGGCAGGCTGGCCGAGATCCGCGCCTTCCATTCGGGGCCGCGGGCGCGCGTCAGGTCGGTCTCCACAGGGCCCGGCGCGATGGCATTCACCAGCACGCCCTTCGGCCCCGCCTCATGGGCGAGCGCGCGCGTGAAGCCGATGATGCCCGCCTTCACCGCGCAATAGGTGACGATGCCGGGCGAGCCCTTGAGTGCCAATTGCGAGGCGATGTTGATGATGCGCCCACCGCCGCGCGCCACCATGCCGGGATAGACGGCCTGTGCCATGAAGAACATGCCCTTCAGATGCACCGCCACCATGCGGTCGAACTCCGCCTCGGTGATCTCGCCGAAGGGGTTGCGGATATTCATCCCCGCATTGTTCAGCAGGATGTCGCAGGGGCCGAGTGCCGCTTGGGCGGCGGCGGCGAAGGCGTTGATCTGCGCCACATCCCCCATGTCGGCCGCCATCTGGAAGCCGCGCCGGCCGCGTGCGGTGACGGCCTGTACCAGCGTCTTCGCCTCGGCCTCGTCCTCCAGATGGCAGATCGCCACATCCGCGCCGGCCTCGGCATAGGCGATGGCGCAGGCGCGGCCGATGCCGCGGCTGCCGCCGGTGACGATCGCGATCTTGCCGTGCAGCGGAAGCGTCATGCGCCGAGCCTCTTCATCGTGCGGGAGAAATTCTCACGGATCGCGCCCTCGCGGATATGGCGGCCGCCTTCCACCACCACCTGGCCGCCCACGGCCACGCTGCGCACCATCCGGTCCGCGGGGCCGAAGCACCAGGCATCCAGCAGGCCATCGCCCTGGCGGCCCACCAGCGTCGGGTGCTCGTCATCCAGCTCGACCAGGTCGCAGCGCAGGCCGGGCGCGATGCCGCCCATGGCGACGCCGCAGGCCTGCGCGCCGCCGGCCAGCGCGCGCTCCAGCAGGCCGCGCCCGGGATGGGGACGCGCCTCATCGGTGGCGACGCTGCGCAATTCGAGGGCCAGGCGCTGGCTCGTTTCCAGCTGGCGCAATTCGGCGGCAGGGCAGATGCCGACATGGCTGTCCGTGCCGAAGCCGAGCCGCCCTTCGGCGGCGAGATAATCCGGCAAGGGAAAGATGCCGTCGCCCAGCGAGGCCTCGGTGCTGGGGCAGAGCCCCGCCACGGCGCCGGTGGCGGCGAGCGCGCGGGTTTCCTCGGCCGTCATGTGCGTCGCGTGGATCAGCACCCAGCGGCGGTCCAGCGGCGTGTTCCGCAGCAGCCATTCCACGGGGCGCAGGCCGGTGGCGGCGAGGCACTCCTCGACCTCCTTCTCCTGCTCGGCCGCATGGATGTGGATCGGGCAATCCAGCGCCGCCATCGCTTCCAGCATGGCGGGCGTCACGGCCCGCAGGCTGTGCGGCGCGACACCCCAGGCGGCATGCGGCTGCGCGGCGGCGGTGGCGCGCACGCGTTCCAGGATCGCGTGGAAGCCGTCCAGATCGTTCAGGAAGCGCCGCTGCCCGTCATGCGGCGGCGCGCCGAAGATGCCGCCGTGCCGGTAGAGGCTGGGCAGCATGGTGATGCCCATGCCCGTCGTCGCCGCTGCCGCGAAGAGGCGCTGCGCCATTTCCGACCGATCGGCGTAAGCGCTGCCATCCGGCGCGTGGTGCAGGTAGTGGAATTCGGCGATCTGCGTGAAGCCGCGCTCCAGGCATTCGGCATAGAGTTGGGCGGCGATGGCCTCGGCATCCTCGGGGGTGATGCTCAGCGCGAAGCGGTACATGGTCTCGCGCCAGGTCCAGAAGCTGTCGCGGCCGGCCGGGCTGCGGCGCTCCGCCCCGCCCGCCATGGCGCGCTGGAAGGCGTGGCTGTGCAGATTGGCGATGCCTGGGATGACATGGCCGCGCAGCCGGCGCGCGGCCCCCGGCGCGGCGCCGGGCGTGACCTCATTGATGCGGCCCGCCGCATCGCAGGCAATCCGCACATTGGCGGCCCAGCCGGTGGGGAGCAACGCATGGGCGGCGAAGAATTCGGCCATCGGAATCCCTTGAAGACGATGCCCTGAAACATCGCGGGGCGGCCCGGGCGGCGCAAGCCCGTGATGGCAGCCGGCCCGCCGCTTCGGTATAGGCTGGCGCATGACCCGCATCACCCTCGCCGCCGGGCAGGCCCGGCTCTCCGATTGGCGCGCCATCCGCGATGGCGCCAGCCTGACCCTCGCCTCCGATTGGCGGGAGGATGTGGCCGCCGGCCTCGCCACCCTGGAAAAGGCGCTGGCGAGCGGCGCGGCCCTCTATGGCGTGAACACGGGCTTCGGGAAGCTGGCCTCCACGCGCATCGCGGCGGGGGATCTCGCGAAGCTGCAGCTCAACCTGCTGCGCAGCCACGCGGCCGGCACGGGTACCAACCTGCCCCGGCCCGTCGTGCGCCTCATCCTGGCGCTGAAGGCCGCCTCGCTGGCGCGCGGCGCCTCAGGCGCCCGGCCCGAGGTCGTGGAGACGCTGCTGGCCCTGCTGGAGGCCGACATGCTGCCCGACGTGCCGGCGCAAGGCTCGGTCGGCGCCTCGGGGGACCTCGCCCCCCTCGCCCATCTCTCCCTGGTGCTGGTGGGCGAAGGCTCGGCCACCGATGCGCAGCATGTGACGCATGGCGGGGCCACGGCGCTCGCCGCCATCGGCCGCGCGCCGCTGGTGCTGGGCCCGAAGGAGGGGCTCGCGCTGCTCAACGGCACGCAGGTCAGCACCGCCATCGCGCTCGACGCCTACTTCCGCGCCAATGACCTGCTGCGTGCGGGAATCCTGACGGGAGCCATGAGCGTGGATGCCGCCCGCGGCTCCGACACGCCCTTCGACCCGCGCATCCATGCGCTGCGCGGCCAGCCCGGCCAGGCGCGCGTGGCCGAGGCGCTGCGCCAATTGCTCGCCGGCAGCGCCATCCGCGACAGCCACCGCGACAACGATATCCGCGTGCAGGACCCCTATTGCCTGCGCTGCCAGCCCCAGGTGATCGGCGCCTGCCTCGACCTCATCGAGCAGGCGGGTGTGACGCTGGAGCGCGAGGCCAATGCGGTGACCGACAACCCGCTGCTGGTGGCGGGCGGCGAACTTCTCTCCGGCGGCAATTTCCATGCGGAACCCGTGGCCTTCGCCGCCGATACGCTGGCGCTCGCGCTCGCCGAGATCGGTGCCATCGCCGAACGCCGCATCGCGCTGCTGACCGACCCGGTGCTCTCCGGCCTGCCGGCCTTCCTGGTCAATTCGGGCGGCTTGAACTCCGGCTTCATGATCGCGCAGGTGACGGCGGCGGCGCTGGCCGCCGAAAACCGCGCCATGGCCACGCCGCGCAGCGTGGACAGCCTGCCCACCTCCGCGAACCAGGAGGATCACGTCTCCATGGCGACCAATGCCGCGCTGCGCCTCACGCCCATGGCCGAGAATGTGGAAGGCATCCTCGCCATCGAATATCTCGCCGCCGCCCAGGGCATCGGCTTCCATCGGCCGCTCACCAGCAGTGCGGCGATCGAGGCCGCGCATGCCCGGCTGCGGGCCGTGGTGGCGCCCTGGGATGAGGACCGCCTGATGGCGCCCGACATCGCCGCCGCCCGCGCCCTGCTGCGGGGCGTGCAGGTGCCGCTGGCATGAGTTTCGACCATGTCTGGCTGAACGCGCATCTCGCGACCATGCGGGATGACGCGCTGGGCCTGATCGAGGATGGCGCCATCGCGGCCAAGGATGGGCGCATCGCCTGGATCGGCCCGCGCGCGGCGCTGCCGGCGCATGACGCGCCAGTGACGGATTGCGGCGGCGCCTGGATCACGCCGGGCCTCATCGATTGCCACACCCATCTCGTCTTCGGCGGCAATCGCTCGGCCGAGTTCGAGATGCGGCTCGGTGGTGCGACCTATGAGGAGATCGCCCGCGCCGGCGGCGGCATTCTCTCCACCATGCGGGCCACACGCGCGGCGAATGAGGCACAGCTGCTGCAGGCCGCCCTGCCCCGGCTGGATGCGCTGCTCAGCGAGGGTGTCACCACCGTCGAGATCAAGTCGGGCTACGGGCTGGAGCTGGAGGCCGAGCTGCGCCAGCTTCGCGCCGCCCGCGCGCTGGGGGCGCAGCGCAATGTCAGCATCGTCACCTCGCTGCTCGCCGCCCATGCGGTGCCCCCGGAATACAAGGGCCGCCAGGGCGACTACCTGCGCCATGTGGTGGAGGAGATCCTGCCCCGCGCGGCGTCCGAGGGCCTGGCCGATGCGGTGGACGCCTTCTGCGAGAGCATCGCCTTCACCCCCGAGGAAACCGCCACCCTCTTCACCGCCGCGAAGCGCCTCGGCCTGCCGGTGAAGCTGCATGCCGACCAGCTCACCGATGGCGGGGGCGCGGCGCTGGCCGCCGCCCATGGCGCGCTCTCGGCCGATCATCTGGAGCGCAGCAACGCGGCGGGCATCGCCGCCATGGCGAAGGCGGGCACGGTCGCCGTGCTGCTGCCGGGGGCCACGCTCACGCTGCGCGAGACGCATTTTCCGGATGTGGCGGCGATGCGCGCGCATGGCTGCCGCATGGCGCTCTCCACCGACATGAACCCGGGCTCCTCGCCCGCGCTCTCGCTCCTGCTGATGCTCAATCTCGGCTGCACGCTGTTCCGGATGACGGTGCCCGAGGCGCTGCTGGGCGTGACCCGCCATGCGGCCGCGGCCCTCGGCCTCACGGATCGCGGCGTGCTGGCGGAGGGGATGCGCTGCGACCTGGCGCTCTACCGCATCCAGCGCCCGGCGGAGCTGTGCTACTGGCTGGGCGGCAATCCTTGCGCGGGGCGGGTCGTCGCGGGCGTTGCGGCATGACACTGGCGGAGATCGAGGCGATCATCCATCGCGGCGTGCCGCTGGCCGCGGCCTGGGGCGTGCGCGTCCTCTCGGCCAGCGCGGAGGAGGCGGTGCTGGAGTTGCCGCGCGATCCCGCCCTGCTGCGCCCGGGCGAAACCGTCTCCGGCCCCGCCATCATGGGCCTGGCCGACATGGCCATGTGGGCCGTGCTGCTGGCCGGCACGGGCGGGCGGGATGAGAGCCTGACGGCCAGCATGCATGTCAATTTCTTGCGCCCCTGCGGGCCCGGCCCCATATCCGCCACGGCGCGGCTGATCAAAGGCGAGGGCCGCAGCATCTTCGGGGAGATTCTGATCCGCCCCCGGGATTCGGAGGACGTCGCGGTGCATGTGACCACCAGCTGGGTGCGCAGCCGGCCCGCCACCGCGGGCGCCGCATGAGCGCGAGCGGCTTTCAGCCCGTCACCCTGCGCACCCATGGCCTGCCGCAGCAGGAGCAGATCAGCGCCTGGCGCGGCTGGTTCGACTCCGTCTTCGATCTGGAGCAGCCGGAGGCGGCGCCCGGGCAAGGCTTCCCGGCCGAGAGCCTGGCCTGGCCGCTGGCCGGCATGGGCCTTAGCCGCGTCACCGCGCCGCGCCTGCGCGTCCTGCGCACGCGGCAGCTGGTGCGACGCAACCCGGTGGACCATTGGTCGCTCACCATGGGCGGCGTCGAGACACGGCTGCTCACGCCGCGCGGCCCGGTGCGCATCCCGGCGGGCGTCCCCTTCATCGTGAGCCTGGGCCAGGAGCTGGTGAGCGAGCGGGACGCCGACCAGCGCCTGCAGCTCTACCTCTCGCGCGATCGGCTGGAGGCGCTGGCCGGCCCGCTGGATGCCGCCTGCGACATGCCGCTCGAAGGCGTGATGGGCCAGCTGCTGGCCGATTACCTCCGCCTGCTGGCCTGCCGCATCCCCAAGCTCCAGCCCGAGGAGGCGGCGCGCCTGCCCGATGCCATCGCGGCCATGATCGGCGCTTGCGTGCAACCCAGCGCGGATCGCCTGGCCCAGGCGGAGAGCCAGATGGAGGCGACGCGCCTCGCCCGCGTGCGGCGCGCCATCCGGGCCAATCTCGGCTCGGCCCGGCTCTCGCCCGCCCTGCTCTGCCGCCTCGCCGGCACCTCGCGCTCGCAACTCTACCGGTTGCTGGAGGGCGAGGGCGGCGTCGCGCGCTACATCCAGAAGCTGCGGCTGGAAGCGAGCCATGCGGCGCTGGGCGACGCGCGGGACGGCCGCAGCATCGCCCAGGTGGCCGAGGCCTGCGGCTTCCACGACCCCTCCGCCTTCAGCCGCGCCTTCCGCCGGGAGTTCGGCGCGACCCCCTCCGAGGTGCGGGCCGCGGCCCTGGCCGGCCAGGCGCTGCGACCTCTCTCGATGCGCGACGCCGGCCTCGCGGCGCCGGCGCTCCGGGACTGGCTGCGCGCCTTCTGATCAGCCGGGCGCGAGCAGCGCGCCCAGCCGGGCCAGGATCAGATCCAGCTCGTCTTCGCGCAGCGGCACCAGCTCCAGCCGGATCTCCCCCAGGCTCGCGCGGTCATCCATGGTCCAGATCGTGGGGTCACCGCGCCGCAAGGCCGCAGCGAGGCCTGGCGCCACGCTCGGGTCCAGCCGCAACCGCGCGCGGTCGAAGGGCAGTCCCGTCGGGTCCGGCTCCGCATCGGCGATGACGCCGGGAAGCGCGGCGGCGCGCTCCAGGAAGGCGGCAAGCTTCGCGGCCTGCCCCGCGCGCCAGGCCTGCGCATCCAGCGCCTCGCGCTCGGCGAGCGCGGCGATGACGCCGGCCAGCGCCTCCTTGCTCACCTTCATGCCGCGGCCGATGCCCCTCTCCTGCGCCTGCACCGCCGCCACCAGCGGGGCGCGCCCCAGCACCAGCCCGGCGGTGGGCGCCGCCAGGTATTTCTGCGCGCTGACGATGAGCAGGTCCGCCCCGGTGCCGAGGAGCTCCACCATGCGCCAATCCTGCGCCGCGCCATCCAGGATCACGGGCAGGCCCCGCGCATGGGCGAGCCCCACAGCGGCCGCGATGTCCATCGGAGGGCCTGAGGTGAGGCGCGAGGACACGAGCAGCAGCGCGGCTGTCTCCGGATGCGCCAGCGCCGCCTCCAACGCGGCCATCCCGCATTCCTCCGGCGTGCCGGCGAGGACAGGCCGCGCACCGGCAAGGCGGACCGCCTGTTCGATCGGGTGCCCGTAATCCACCGCATGGCCAGCGGGCAGGACCACGCGGTGGGGCATGCCCCGCGCATCCGGCAGCGCCGCGACCCGCTCCGGCGCGCCGCCTGTCATCACGGCGGCGACGGTGAGCGTGATGGCGGCGGCGGCGCAATGCACCACCGTCCCCGCCTCGGCACCCGCATGCTGTGCGAGGCGCCGTCCCGCCTCGGCCTGGAGATCCGCCATCAAGGCAAAGTCGCCGAGCGCCGCCGCCACGGCCGCCGCCACCCCAGGCGAGGAGCGCGAGACGCCGAGCGGCGTGAAGGTGCCGCGCGCATTGATCAGCCGAGCCATGACGCTCCTCGCTCCCCTTCCGTTCATCCCACGCGCCGGCCGGTAAACAGCACCGCCACCAGCATCGCGCTCACCGAGAGCGTGGCGCCCAGCGCCTTCACCGGCCCGATCGTCTCGCCCAGCAGCAGCGCCGAGGTGACCAGCCCCATCACCGGCACCACGACGGAGAGCGTGCTGGCGCGCGTGGCGCCCAGCATCTCCACGCTGCGCGCGAAGAGCAGCATGGAAACCACACCCAGCAGCACGCCCTGCGCCACCAGCATCCAGAGCACGAGCGGCGTGGGCAGCGAAAAGAAGGCCTCGGCGCGGAACCAGAGGAAGGGCGGCAGCACGAAGGGCACCGAGACGAGGGTGACGGCCGCGGTCGCCGGGATGGCCGGCACCTGCCAGCGCCGCAGCAGGATGGTGAACATGGCCCAGGTGGCGCCGGCACCCACCAGCATCAGGTCGCCCCGCCAGGCGCCGGGATGCATGCCCAGGCCATCCCAGGCGATGATGAGCACCCCGGCCAGCATGGCGGCGAGGGCCGCAAGACGCCCGGGCGTGGGCCGCTCCTTCAGGAGCCACCAGGCGAAGAGCGCGCCGGCGACCGGATTCACCATGGGCGCGATGGTCGCGCCATGCGTCGCCGGCGCGTATTTCAGGGCCGAGACGAAGAGGGTCAGGTTGATGGCGCCGGCGAAGAGAAACAGCGTGAAGATCCGCCGCCAGCCGAGATGGCGCATCGCCGCGCGCTCGCGCCAGATCAGCGGCAGCAGCAGGAGCGAAGCCGGAATGTAGCGGCAAAAGAGCAGGTCGAGCACATGCAGCCCCTGCCCGCTGAGCGCGAGCCGCGCCACCGCGGCATGTCCGCCCCAGATGGTGGAGGCCAGGAGGCCGATGAGCAGGCCGGCCAGGAGCTTGGGGCTGATATTCACCGGGCCAGGGGAGATGCACGCGGCGGTTGCGTCAACCCGCGCGCACGCATGGCACTCAGGCGAGGATGCGGTTCACCCCGTCGGCGAATTGCGCATAGGGCACGCCATAGACATGGATGGAGACCGCCGTCTCCGCGCAACAATTGGCGATGCGGTGAATGAGGTCCGGGCAGCCCGGGCCGTGGCTGGTGTCGCCCTCGGCACGCAGATGCGCGGCGCGCGGGCGCGGCACTTCGCCGGGCGTGAAGAAATGCTCGGTCAGGATGCCGCGATGGACACCGAGCGCGCACCAGGTGTGGTGCGAATGCACGGGCGACATCTGGCCCGGACGCCAGACCAGGGCGACGACGGCATAGCCATCGCCCTCATCCAGCAGGTGCCGGACATAGCGGTCAGGGTTGGAGGGGCAGTCCTTGCCATCCAGCAGGCAGGCATTGCCGAGATGGGGCGCGATGGCGGCGGCGACGGCGGCCGGGCGCTCCTCCAGCGGGCGGCGGGCGGCGACGCGGATGTCGGAGAGCAGATTGTCCAACCCGGTTCGGGCCGAGATCATGTTCATACGGCGGTCCTCGCATCGGGCGCGGTGAGTGCCGCCAGCACCATCTGGCGGCTGGCGGAAACCTGTTCATGCATGATCCGGGCGGCCTCCTCGGCGCGGCCCAGCGCCAGCGCCTCGACCAGCGCGTGGTGCTCATGCGCCATCTCGCCCGTGCGGTCGCGAGGGCGCAGGCCCAGGACCAGCATGCGCGTGCTCTCATCCAGCAGGCGGTCGAGCTGGCGGGCCAGGCGCGCATTGCCGGACAGCTCGGCGATGGCGACGTGGAACTGCTTGTTGGCGTCGAGGAAGCACATGGCGCTCTCGGCATCGGCGCAGTCGTAACCTTCGGCGCAGATGGCATCGAGGCGGCGGAGCATGACGGCATCCACCCGGCCGGCGGCGCGGCGCGCGGCCTCGGGCTCCAGCATCAGGCGCAGGTCGAAGACCTCATGGATGTCGCGGATGGTGACGAGACTGACCATCCAGCCCCGGCGCGGAACAGCCTGGACCAGGCCCTCTTCCGCGAGGCGGGCCAGCGCCGCGCGGACCGGCGCCTTGCCGAGTTCCAGATGCGCGGCGACGGCCGCCTCGGAGACGGTCTCGCCGGGGGCGAGGCGCGTGGTGAGGATCTCGCGCCGGAGCGCGCTCACGGCCCGCTCGGTGAGGGAGGGCGGGACTTCCAGGGCTGTCACCAGCGACATGGGGCTGCGGCATTTACTGACATGTCAGTGAGAATACGCAGAGCCTTCCCTGTCACGCAAGCTTCAAATGGCGCGGTCTAGCCGGCCAGGATCGAAGCGGCCGCCGCCGCCATGCCGCTGTTGGAATGGGCGACGCCCGGGACGGTCTCGAGGCTCCAGCCGAAGGGCACACCGCGCTGCGCCGCCGCCGCCCGGGCGGCTGCGAAGAAGTTCTGGCCGCGCTCGAACCGGTGCAGGCCCTGCACATCCGTCGTGGCATCGCGGCGCAGCTGGAAATGGGTCGGGTCGTTATCGGCCTCGCCCAGCAGGATCGTCACCGGCCGGCCGAGCGCGCCGCGCAGCCCGGCCTCCGTGGCGGAGGACTGGCCCAGGCCATGCGGGAAGGCGATGGAGAAATCCGGCCAGGAATACCAGCCGGCATTGGCGATCACGATGCGCCGCGCCCGCGGCGCGCCGGTCAGCAACAGGTAGCGGTGCACGAATTGCGCGCCCGCCGAATGGCCATAGAGCGCGAAGGGTGTCTCGGGCGCGCCCACCGCCGCCAGCGCCGCCGCCACGGCGCGGTCCAGCGCGAAGAAGGTCCAGGCGGCCTCCGGCGCGCGGGCATTGCCGTAATTGTAGAACTCCACGCCCGGAAACTTCGCGTTGGAGAATTCCGGGCAGATGACGAGGAAGCCCGCGGCTTCGGCCGGCGTGACCCAGGCGTCCCGATAGCCATCCGCATTGCGCCCCATGCCATGCATGACGACCGCGACCGGCCCGCCCGGCTGCCAGCGGGCCGGGCGGTGCAGATACACGTTCATCGGCCCCGGCGCCGCGCCGCTCGGCTCCTCGAAACTGACGCGCGCCGATTGCGCCATGGCGGGGCCCGCGAGGCTCATGGCGATCAGGGCGCGGCGCCGCACCTCAATCCACCGAGGCGCCGGAGCGGCGCACGATCTCCGCCCAGCTCGCGATGTCGCGGCGCTGGATCGCGGCGAATTCGGCGGGCGTGAAGACGGGCGGCAGCGCGATGCCCTGCGTCGTCACGAGCCAATTGCTGAATTCGGGGTCGCGCAGCACGGTGGTGATGGCGTTCGACATGCGCTCCACGATGGGCGCGGGCAGGCCCGCGGGGCCGAACATGCCGTACCAGGTGGTGCTGACGAAGCCGGGCAGGTTGCAGGCCTCGGCCACCGTCGGCACGTCGGGCAGGATGGAGAGGCGCTGCGCCGTCGTCACCGCCAGCGCCCGCGTCTGCCCCTGGCGGATGGGGCCGAGCGCGGGGCCCACCTGGTTGAAGAAGAAGTCCACATCGCCCGCCAGCAGCGCCGTCTGCGCGCCCGGCTGCCCGCGGTAGGGCACATGGGTGAGATCCACATTGGCGGCCACGGCGAATTGCGCGCCAGCGAGATGCGTGGAGGCGCCATTGCCGGTGGAGGCATAGTTCAGCCAGCCCGGATTGGCGCGGGCGGCCGCCAGCAGTGCCGCGCAATCGGTGAGTTGCGGGCGCCGCTCGATGCTGACCGTCAGCGCATTCGGCACGTCACCCAGGTGGGAGATGGGCGTGAAGTCGCGCACCACGTCGAAAGGCAGCGTGCGATAGAGGCTCGCATTGATCGCATGCGTGCCGGCCGTGCCGAAATAGAAGGTGTAGCCATCGGGCCGCGACTTCGCGACGAAGTCGGAGGCGATGTTGCCGCCGGCGCCCGAGCGATTGTCCACGATGATGGTCACGCCGTTGAGCTGGCGGCTCAGCGGCTCGGCCATGCGGCGCATGTAGATGTCGATGCCCGAGCCATTGGGGAAGCCGCTGACGATGGTGATGGGGCGGTTGGGCCAATTGTCCTGCGCGGAAGCCACGGCAGGGGCGGCGAGCGGCAGGGCGAGCAGGGAACGGCGGCGCATCGGGGTTCTCCTTCGGATGATCGGAGGCTTATGTAGGGGCGCAACGCAAGGAGGGGAATGATGCCGGGTCACATCGCGAAGGGCGGCAAATCCATCTATGGCGCGCCGCTGGGCATCCTGATGCTGGAGGCCCGCTTCCCGCGCATCCTGGGCGACATGGGCAATGGCCTGACCTGGAACTTCCCCGTGCTGTTCCGCGTGGTCCGCGGCGCATCCCCCACCCGCGTCGTCGAGCAAGGCGCGCCCGGCCTGCTGGACGCCTTCATCGAAGCGGCGCGGGACCTGGTGGATCTGGGGGCGGAGGGCATCACCACCAATTGCGGCTTCCTCTCGCTCTTCCAGCAGGAATTGGCGGCGGCGGTCCGGGTGCCGGTCGCCACCTCCTCCCTCATGCAGGTGCCCTGGGTGCAGGCGACCCTGCCGCCGGGGAAGCGCGTCGGCGTCATCACGGTGAACAAGGCGGGTGTGACGCCACGGCACCTGGAGGCCGCGGGCGTGCCGCTCGATGTGCCGCTGGAGGGCACCGAGGGCGGGCGTGAGTTCTTCCGCGTGCTGATCCGCGCCGAGAAGACCGACCTGGATGTGGACCTGGCCCGGCAGGACATCCTGGACGCCGCCGCCCGCCTCACCGCGCGGCACCCGGAAGTCGGCGCCATCGTGCTGGAATGCACGAACATGCCGCCCTATGCGGCGGATGTGGCGGAAGCGACCGGCCTGCCGGTGCACGACATCCATTCGATGATCAACTGGTTTCAGGCGGGGCTCCGGCCCCGGCGCTTCTGAACCGGCCCGATCTTGCCGGGGAGCGCGGCGCGTGATGCATTCGCGCCCCGAATCACCTGAGGAACGCCCATGGCCCGCACGCATCGCATCGCCGTCATCCCTGGCGACGGCATCGGCAAGGAAACCACGCCCGAGGGGCTGCGCGTGCTGGATGCCGCCGCCCGGCGCTTCGGCTTCGACCTGAAGCTCACCCATTACGACTGGTCCTGCGAGACCTATGCGAAAACCGGGAAGATGATGCCCGATGACGGCCTGGACCAGCTGAAGGACAGCGACAGCGTCTTCCTGGGCGCCGTGGGCTGGCCCGGCGTGCCGGACCATGTCTCGCTCTGGGGCCTGCTCATCCCGATCCGCCGCGGCTTCGACCAATATGTCTCGCTGCGCCCCTGCAAGCTGCTGCCGGGTGTCGCCACGCCGCTCGCCAACCGCACGCCGGCCGAGATCGACTTCTACGTGGTGCGCGAGAACACGGAGGGCGAATACTCCTCCGTCGGCGGGCGCATGTTCCCGGGCACGGATCGCGAATTCGTCAGCCAGCAGAGCATCCTCACGCGGACCGGCACGGACCGCATCATCAAATACGCCTTCGAGCTGGCGATGAAGCGCCCGCGCAAGAAGGTGACCAGCGCCACCAAGTCCAACGGCATCACCTTCACCATGCCCTATTGGGATGAGCGCTTCGAGGCGATGGCGAAGAACTATCCCGAGGTGAAGACGGACCAGTTCCACATCGACATCCTCTGCGCGCATTTCGTGCAGCATCCGGACTGGTTCGACGTGGTGGTCGGCTCCAACCTGTTCGGCGACATCCTCTCCGACCTCGGGCCTGCCGTCGCCGGCTCCATCGGCGTCGCGGCGAGTGCGAACATCAACCCGGAGAAGGCCTTCCCCTCGATGTTCGAGCCGGTGCATGGCTCGGCGCCCGACATCGCCGGCCGCTTCATCGCAAACCCGATCGGGCAGATCTGGTCGGGTGCCATGATGCTCGATCACCTGGGCGAGCATGAGGCCGCCGCCGCGATCACCACCGCGATCGAGAAGCTGCTGGCCGAGGGCGGCCCGCGCACGCGCGATCTCGGCGGCCAGTCGGGCACGGTGGAAGTGGGCAAGGCCATCGCGGAAGCGGTGGCGCGCGCCTGATGCATCGGCGCGCGGCCCTCATGGCACTGGCGGCGACGCCGGCCCTGGCGCAGGGCCCCTCCCCGCTCGCGCGCGCCTTCGCGCCGGAGGGTCGGCTGCGCGCCGTCATCAACCTGGGCAACCCCATCCTGGCGGGGCGCGCCACGGAATCCGGGCCGCCGCATGGCGTCTCGGTGGATCTGGCGCAGACCCTGGCGCAGAGGCTCGGCCTCGAGCTGGAGATGGTCATCGTCCCCGCCGCCGGGCGCGCGGTGGAGACGATCCGCTCCGGCCGCGCCGATATCGGCTTCTTCGCCGTGGACCCGGCGCGCAGCCAGGGCATCGCGTTCACCGCGCCCTATATCGAGATCGAGGGCGCCTACCTCGTGCGCGACACCTCCCCCCTCACCCGCATCGAGGAGGTGGACCGGCCGGGCACGCGCATCATGGTCGGCCTCAACAGCGCCTATGACCTGTATCTGACGCGCGAGATCCGCCACGCGACACTACTGCGCGCGCAGACCTCGCCCGCCGTGGTCGAGGAATTCCTGCGCCAGGGCGTGGATGTGGCGGCCGGCGTGCGGCAGCAGCTGGAGGCCGATGCAGCTCGGCTGCCCGGCCTGCGCCTGCTGCCCGGGCGCTTCATGGTGATCCAGCAGGCGATGGGCCTCGCCGCCGGGCGCGATCCCGCCGCACTCGCCTATCTGACCGCCTTCGTCGAGGAGATGAAAGCGAGCGGCTTCATCGCGGCCAGCCTCGCGCGCCATCGCATCCAGGGGGCCTCGGTCGCGCCGCCGCGCTGACGGCCGCTTGCCGCATGCGGGTTGGGCGATGCTAGGCTCGGCGCGTCACCGCCGGGGTTTCCGCATGCGCCTCCTGACCGCCGCCCTTCTCACCCTGCTGGCCCTGCCGGCCGCAGCCCAGCACATCCGCATCGGCATCGCCTCCGACCCCGATGTGCTGGACCCGACGCTCTCGCGCTCCGTCGCCGCACGCCAGGTCTTCATGGCGATGTGCGACAAGCTGATCGAGGTGGATGAGCAGGGCGCGCTCGTCCCGCAGCTCGCCACCGCCTGGGAATGGCAGGAGGAAGGGCGTGCGCTGTTGCTGACGCTGCGGGACGGCGTGCGCTTCCATGACGGCGTGGCGCTGGATGCCGAGGCCGCGCGCATCGGCCTCGAACGCCACCGCACGGCGCCCGGCTCCACGCGGCGCGGCGAGCTGGGGCCGGTGACGGCGATCGAGGTGGCCGGGCCGATGCAGATCCGCATCCGCCTGAGCGAGCCCTTCGCGCCGCTGCTGGCCGCGCTCTCCGACCGCGCGGGCATGCTGGTCTCGCCGCGCCAGGCGAATGTGCTGGGGGCCGAGTTCCAGGCCGCACCCGCCTGCGCCGGCCCCTTCCGCCTCACGCGCCGCGTGGCGCAGGACCGCATCGAGCTGGAGCGCTTCGACGAATACTGGAACCGCGCCGCCATCCAGGCCGAGCGCGTGACCTATCGCCCGATCCCGGACACCACGGTCCGTGCCTCCAACCTGCGCGCGGGCACGCTCGATGTGATCGAGCGCGTGAACCCCTCGGATGTCGCCACGCTGAAGGGCGATCGCCGCGTGCGGCTGCTGGAGGGGCCTTCGCTCGCCGTGGTCTATCTCGCCATCAACATGGCGAATGGCGCGCGCGCCGAGACGCCGCTCGCGCGCGATCCGCGCATCCGCGCGGCACTGGAGGCGAGCATTGACCGCGCGGCGCTGAACCGCGTGGCCTTCGAGGGGCTCTACCGGCCGGGCAACCAGTCCACGCCGCCCGGCCATCCGCAGCATGTGCCGGGCATCGCCGTGCCAGGGCGGGACCTGGCGCGGGCGCGGGCCCTGCTGCGCGAGGCGGGGCATGAGCGCCTGCGCATCCGCTTCTCGGTGCCCAACACCACCGAGTACATCCAGGCGGCCGAGGTGATTCAGGCCATGGCGGCGGAGGCCGGCATCACGCTCGAGATCCAGGTGATCGAGGTGGCGACGCTGCTCCGGCAATGGACGGCGGGCGATTTCGAGATGCTCATCATCGCCTGGTCGGGCCGCACCGATGTGGATGGCAATCTCTGGGGCTTCAACGCCTGTGGCGAGCCGCTGAATGGCGGGCGCTATTGCAGCGCGGCGGCGGATGCCGCGCTGCGCGAGGGCCGCACCCAGGTGGAACCGGCCGCGCGCCTCGCCGCCTATGGCCGCGCCATGGAGGTGCTGCTGCGCGACCGGCCCTATATCTACCTCTGGCACCCGACGAACTTCACCGCCACGGGGGCGGCCGTGCAGGGGCTGCGCATGATCCCGGACGGGCTGATCCGGCTGCAGGGGCTGCGCGTTCGAGGCTGATCAGGCGCGCAGCCAGGTCTCCGAGAAGGCCAGCATCGCCGTCGTGATGCGCTGGCCCACGATCTCGCGCGGGATGGGCGCGCCCGGGCGCCGCACGCTGTTCACCGTGACACTCGCTTCGGCGCAGCCGACGAAGAGGCTCGGCATGTGGTGCACGCCGGTCGCGGAATCCGAAGGCGAGAGGGCGAAGCAGAAGGGCGCGCCCAGGCCCTTCCAGTCGAGCCGCACGGTCATGCCCGCGCCCGTCACCGTCTCGCTGTACTCGCTGATGGCGTCGCCCCCGGCCACGACACGCTCGAGCGGGCGATAGGCGAGATGGGTGAGGCCCGCGAGGTTCCGCCAGGCGCCGAAATGCGAGACGTAGTTGGCCACCAGCCAGCGGGCGAGCGGCTCATTGTCGGTCAGGCAGATATTGGCGGCACTCTCCTTCTGCGGCTCCTGCAGCAGCACCAGCGCATGGCCGCGCCCATGCGGCGACAGCACGACACGGAAGAAGGAGGCGAGCGTGGTGAAGGGCCCGGCGGGGTCCTCCTTCAGCGAGATGCCAGGATTTTCGCCCGACCATTCGACCTGGCCGGGAAAGAGGATGGAAGGGGTCATGGGCGCGCTCCCTGCGGTTGGATCGGGCAAGCTTGAACCGCGCAGCGGGGCTTCGGCAATGGCGCGCCGGGCGGAAGCGTTGCAGCATGTTCCGACGCAAGACTGGACGAGACGCATGACCAACCGCACCCGCATCCTGCTCTGGACCGACACGCCTGGCCCCTACATCGCGGCGATCAACGCCGCCGGGCTTGATGCGCGCGTGGCGGTGGAAGCCCTGCCCCGCGCGCAGCAGCCGAGCGAGGCGCAGATGGCGGAGACGGAGGTGATCCTGGGCTGGGGCGCGCCGGCGGGGCTGCTGCCGCGCATGCCGCGGCTGCGTTGGGCGCAGTCCCTCACCGCCGGCGTGGAGGGCTGGCTCGCTTTGCCCGACCTGCCCGAGGCGCTGCTGCTGACCTGCGCGCGCGGCACGCACACCGACAGCATGCCCGAGAACATCCTGGGCGGACTGTTCCACATCACCAAGGGCTATGCTGCCATCGCGGAGGCCCAGAAGGAGAGCACGTGGAAGCGCCGTGTCGCGACACCGCTCAACGGCAAGGTGCTGGGCATCCTGGGCCTTGGCGCCATCGGGGCGGAGGTGGCGCGGCTCGCATCGGCCCTGCGCATGGAGGTGATCGGCACGCGGCGGAACCCCGCACCCATGGCGCATGTGAACGAGGTGCTGCCGCCGGAGCGCACGGATGAGGTGCTGGCCCGCGCCGATTTCGTGCTGCTGCTGCTGCCTTCCACGCCCGAGACCGACAATTTCATGAACGCGGCGCGCCTGGCACGGATGAAGCCCAGCGCCTGGCTGCTGAATTTCGGCCGCGGCAGCGCCATCGTGGATGCCGACCTCATCGCCGCGGTCACGCAAAAGCAGATCGCGGGCGCCATCCTGGACGTGTTCCGCGTGGAGCCGCTGCCGGCTTCCGACCCCTTCTGGACCACGCCCGGCATCATGGTGCTGCCCCATATCGGCGGCATGCATCCCGAGCGGGACCGCGTGGTGGCGGCTCTCTTCACGGATAACCTGCGCCGCTTCCTGGACGGCGCACCGCTGCGTGAGCTGGTGGATCGCCGCATCGGCTATTGAGCGCTTGTCGGCGCGGGCGGCTTTCCGGCACGCTGGGATGACGAGCCGGACATCAACCGGCCATCCAGGAGGAAACCCCATGCAACGTCGCGCCCTGACACTCGGGCTGCTCGCGGCCCCGTCGCTCGCCCTCGCGCAGGAGGCCTGGCCCAGCCGGCCCATCCGCCTCGTGGTCGGCTGGCCGCCTGGCGGCTCGGTGGATATCGTCGCGCGCATCCTGCAACCACGGATGCAGGCGCTGCTCGGCCAGCCCGTCGTCGTCGAGAACCGCGCCGGCGCCACCGGCACGGTGGGCGCGGCCGAGGTGGCGCGCGCGGGCGGCGATGGCCACACCTGGCTGATCGCGCAGGACAGCCAGGTGATCACGCCATCCATCATGAACCTGCCCTATGATGTGCGGCGGGATTTCGCGCCCATCACGCTGATCGGGCGCGGGCCGCTGGTGGTGACGGCACATCCGAGCCAGCCCTGGCCCAGCTTCCAGGCGCTGATGACGGCAGCCCGCGCGCAGCCGCCGGGCCGCATCACCTATGCCACGGCCGGCGTGGGCACCATGATGCACGTGGCGATGGTGCAGCTCTGCAACCTCGCGGGCGTGGAGCTGACGCATGTGCCTTATCGCGGTGGGGCGCCGGCCCTGGCCGATGCGCTGGCGGGCCAGGTGCCGCTCTTCGTGACCAATGCGCCGGTCGGCGGGCCGCATGTGAGGAGCGGCGCGCTGCGCGGCCTGGGTGTCACCACCGCCGCATCCTGGCGCGACCTGCCGGGCGTGCCGAGCTTCCAGGAGCAGGGCATCGCGGGCTTCGAGGCGCCGACCTGGTGGGCCGTCTTCTCGCCCGCCGGCGTGCCCGCGCCGATCCGCGAGCGCATGGCCGCGCTGCTCACGCAGGTCCTCGCCGAGCCCGAGACCAAGGCCCGGGTCGAGCAACAGGGCATGGACGTGCTGGCCGTCTCCGGCGAGCGCTTCGCCAATTTCGCGGAGGCCGAGACCGAGCGCTGGGCGCGCGTGGTCCGCGCCAACAACATCCGCCTGGACGGGTGAGGGAGCAGAGCCTCCTTCGCCTCGCGCCGCTCGCGCTGGGCACCCTGGTCGTGCCCTTCGACAGCGCGCTGAACGTGGCCTTTCCGGCGGTGGCGGTGGCGTTTTCCCTGCCGCTGCCGGCCATCCAGTGGCTCATCATCGCCTATGTGCTGACCTATGGCAGCCTGATGCTGGCGGTGGGGCGCATCGGCGACATCTGGGGCCATGCGCGCGTCTTCCGCTGGGGCCTCGTCACCAGCGCGGCGGCGCTGCTGCTCTGTTCGCTGGCGCCGAGCTACCCGCTGCTGCTGGCGGCCCGCGTGCTGCAGGGCATCAGCGCCGCGCTGGTCATCGGCTGCGGCGCCGCACTCGCCACGAGCCTCTACCCCGAGGCGATGCGCGCCCGGGCGCTGGGCGCCTATGCGGCGAGCTTCGCCGCGAGTGCGGCGCTCGGCCCGCTGCTGGGCGGCGTTCTGGTGGCACTCTGGGACTGGCCCGCTGTGTTCTGGATCCGCGTGCCGGTGGCGCTCGTCTCGCTCTGGCTGATGCGGCACCACGCGACGCCGCCGCGCGAGGGCCAGCGCGAGAGCTTCGATGCCGCGGGCGCCGTGCTCCTCGCGCTCGGCATGGCGAGCCTTCTGCTGGCGATCAACCGCGCCTCGGCCGCACTGGCCCTTGTCGCGGCACTGGCCCTCGGCGGCTTCATCTGGCGCAGCCTCGCCGTCGAGCGGCCCATCCTCGATCTCCGGCTGTTCCGCCGCCCCGGCTTCGCGCGGCTGAACCTGGCAAGCCTTCTGATCAACCTCGCCGGCTTCGCCGTGATGCTGCTGGTGCCCTTCTACCTGGCGCGCGTGGCCGCCCTGCCGCCGGCCTGGCTCGGCCTCGTGCTCGCGGGCGGGCATGGGGGCGCGATGCTGGGCTCGGCGCTCGGCGGGCGGCTCGGCGGTGGGCCGCGCTGCGCGCTGGCGGGCGCGCTGCTGGCCGGCCTCGGCCTGCTGAGCGTGGCATGGTGGGGCCCTGCCACCTCCCCTGCCCTGCTGCTGGCCAGCCTGCTCGCCCAGGGTATCGGCATCGGCCTCTTCACCCTCGCCTACACCGACCTCGTGACGGCGACCATGCGGCGCGAGGATCGCGGCGTGGCCGGCAGCCTGACCCTGCTGATGCGGACGCTGGGCGTTGTGCTCGCCGCCTCGCTCCTCACCCTGGTCTTTGGCGCTGGCGAGTCGCAGGCGCTGGCTGCGGGCGCGGGGACGGAAGCGGCCTTCCTGCGGGGCTTCGGCTGGGGCTTCCTGGTGGCGGGGCTGCTCCCGCTGCTCGCCCTCCTGCTGATCCCGAGAAAATCCGGCTGATGGGTGCGAGCGTCACTTGAACGGGTGTTCAGATGTCGCTATCGTTCCAAGCGTTGCGAGTGATTCGCAACTGGAGAGCATCATGGGTCGCGATTTCAGCCATATCGCCCGCCGCTGCGAGCGCGCCGTCGTCACAGCCTATCGCGAGCTGCGCGATGTCGGGACCACGGACATGGCCGCCTTCCAGGCCTGCACCACGCTGTATCGCGTGCATCATCCGGAGGCCTCGATCGCCGAGGCACGGCGGCTGGTGGCCGAATGGGTGGATCATCACGTGACGCGCCAGAGCATGGCCCCCGCCCCCGGCTGCGAGTGCGGGGACGACTGAGTGCTGCTGAGAGGATGATTCACCGCCTCGGTGTGCCACCTCGGCGGATCATGCTCTACTCGATCAGCGGCGGCTGCTTCGCCCAGTCATAGCCGCGCGCAGCGCGCACCCGGCCATACTCGAAGAGCGGGCCCATATAGGCCGGGTTGAAGGGCGTGGTGTAGGGCACGTCGAAATCCGCGCCGATGAAGGCGAGGTTGTAGTCCACATCGTCGCGCTGCGCGTTCAGCCACATGCGCATCACGTCATTGAAGCCGCTCGCGGCGATCATCGTCTCCACCGCGCGCCCGGCGATGCTCATGGTGCGCCGATCCGTCGCCGCCCAGTTGGGATCGAGCCGCGCATTGCGGATCACCCAGGCGCGGATCGGCTGCACCGGCAGGCGGCGGGCGATGCGCGCGCGCCGCGCCTGCGTGACCGCGACCGGGTAGAGGAAGGCCTGGTTGAAGGCGCCACCATCCACGTGGAGCTCCTGGTGGGGCACGCCATCCACCGTCACGTCGAACAACACGGGCGCGAAGGCGCCGGGGATGGAGGCGGAGGCCAGCATGATCCGGTGGATCAGCGCGGGCGCGCCGGGATGCCCACTCGCCGCGATGGCGCCGACATTCCAGATCACCGGCAATTGCGCGTCGAGGTCGGTGGTGCCGATCAACAGCAGGCGGCCCTGGCGATAACCCTCGGCGATGCGCGCGATCATCGTCGCGTCCAGCTCACGCGAGATGGTGCGGAAGAGGGGCGTGGTGTCGGCGAGGCCGTCGGAGAGGACGCCGCTGATCAGGCTGCGCTGGATCAGGATGTCGGCCAGCGTGCTCTGTGTGTAGACGCGGCGGAGTGCCGGATCGTAGTCGGAGCCGACGAAGGCGAAGGGCGCGATCAGCCCGCCGGTGCTGACGCCCGTGACGAGCGCGAATTGCGGCCGCGTGCCCGCCTGGGTCCAGCCGGTCAGAAGCCCGGCACCGAAGGCCCCGTCATCCCCGCCGCCCGAGATGGCCAGCAGGTCGAGCGCGGGCATCATGCCGCCCATCGGAACGCCGAGCACCGCGTGCCGCCGCTCCAGGGCCGCCATGAACTCGGCCACCAGTGGCCGCGTGCCGAGCGCCGGGAAGAAGCGCTCATTGGGGATGCCGAGCACGGTGGCGCGGCCGGTCTGGCCGCGCGGCACGGCCGGGCCGCGCACCGGCGCCGCACAGGCGGAGAGGGTGGCCGCGCCCAGCAGCAGGGCGGCGCGGCGCGAGGTGGCGTGGGGCATGGTCATTTCCCGGGCATTCGATCTTTTGATTCCGCCCGCGCGGCGCGGCGCCGTCAAGCTTGGCCTGGGCTCAGGTGGTCCCGAAGCCGGACCCGGCGACGCGATAGGCCTCGCGCGGCGGCGCGAAGATGTCCAGCACCTGGCAGCCCTCGGGGCCGGCGCGCATGGTGTGCGGCACGCCACCCGGCGTGCGCCAGAAATCGCCCTTCTTCACCGGGATCTCCTCGCCGCCCTGGATGCGGATGGCGGTGCCTTCCAGGCAGACGCCCCATTGCTCCTCCGGGTGGGCATGCAGCGTGCCCTCGCCATTGGGGGCGATGGTGACGACGGAGAGCATGGCATGCTCGCCCGGGAAGATGCGCGTGGTCACACCCGGCGCCAATTCGCGCGCGATGCCCTGCGTGACGTCGGCGAGGTTATGGAAATGCTGGGCCTGGCTCATCGGGCGTTCCTTGGTTGTGGGGGCGAAGGGTTAGCCAGCGCCCGCGCGCTCGGCAAGCGCCCAGCCGATCGCGGCGCGCGCCAGCGCCGCCACTGTGTCCACCACGGGGAAGCCGAGCGCGGGGCCGGCGGCCACACCGAGCGGGATCTCGGTGCAGCCGAGCACGACGGCGGTGGCGCCCTCAGCATGCAGATGGCGCGCGACCTCGGCGAGCGGCGCATAGGCCTCGGCCACGCGATTGGCCTTCACGAGGCCGACGGCGGGCATGACGTGGCTTTCCATCAGCGCGTCACTCGGCGTGATGCACTCGATCCCCAGCCGCTCCTGATAGAGGCGCATGGCGAGTGTGGCCGTCGTCCCCATCAGCCCGATGCGGCCCGAGGTCACGCCCTGGCGGCGGAGATCGGCCGCGGCGGCATCCACGATGTGCAGGATGGGCAGCGCGGTCGCCGCCTGCATCTGGTCGAACCAGCCATGGGCGGTGTTGCAGGGGATGGCGATGGCGCCGCAGCCGGCCGCCTCCAGCCCGCGGATGCCGCGCAGCAGCCAGGGCAGCGGGTCCTCCCCGCCATGCTTGCGCGCGGCCGTGCGGTCGGGCACGCGGGGGTCGGACCAGAGGATGGTCGGGATGTGGTCCTGGTCGCGCTCGGCCGGGGTTTCGAGCGTCAGCGCCTTCATGAATTCGGCCGAGGCGAGTGGCCCCATCCCCCCCAGCACACCCAGCATGCGCATGATGCCCTCCCCTCGCGTGACGCGCGTGTTGTCGGCCCGCGCGCGGCGGATGTCGAGGGCGCCCCGGCCGTGATGCTTGTGGCGCGGCCGGGCGCGCGCGAAGCTGGCGCGGCAGGGAGAACGGGCGATGGAAAACACTTATGACCGGCATGCCGAATCGCTCGGCCATGTGGTCGAGCTGCAGCATGTGAACATCCGCGTGCCGGACCAGATCGCGGCCACGAATTTCTATATCAGCGGGCTCGGCCTGACGCGCGACCCCTATCTGATGACCGGCACCGACAACATGTGGGCCAATGTCGGCATCAGCCAGTTCCATTTGCCGAGCGGCGCGCCCCAGGTGCTGCGCGGCACCACGGCGCTGGTCCTGCCGGACCGCGAGGGGCTGCTGCGGCGGCTCGCGGCGCAGCGCAAGAACCTCGCCGGCACGCGCTTCGACTTCCGCGAAACCGCGGATGCGGTGGAGACCACCTGCCCCTGGGGCAACCGCATCCGCGTGCATGCGCCGGACGCGGCGCGCTTCGGGCGCATCACGCTCGGCATGCCCTATGTGGAGTTCGACGTGGCCCCGGGCACCACACCGGGCATCGCGCGCTTCTATCGCGAAATCCTGCAGGCACCGGCGAGCGCCGCGGGCGGCGTCGCGCGTGCGCTGGTGGCCAATGGCCAATATCTGGTCTTCCGCGAGACGGATGCGCCGCAGCCCGCCTATGACGGACACCACATCCAGATCACGCTGGCGGATTTCGGCGGGCCGCATGCGCGGCTGAAGGCGGCGGGGCTGATCAGCGAAGAGAGCAACCCCTGGCAGTATCGCTTCCTCGACATCGTGGAACCCGAGACGGGGGCCGTGCTGTTCCGGGTGGAGCACGAGGTGCGGAGCATGACGCATCCGCTCTATGCGCGGCCGCTGGTGAACCGCAACGCTGCCATCAACAACCGCAACTACATGCCGGGCCACGAGGCCTTGGCCCACGCCATGCCGCCCGAGGCGGGCTGAGCCCGCCCCCTCCCCTCATCCCGCCTCGGAATTCGCGCTGCGGCGCGGCCCCTCGGGCAGTTCCATGTAGTTGGCGGCGGAGGCGGCGCGGGCGAGCAGCGCGCGCAGCGCCGGGTTCCGGGCGCCATCCTCGGCCGTCAGCACGTCCATGGGGCAGAAGAACTCATGGGCATGGGCGGTCTGGGTCGCCATGAAGCCGCGGAAATGTCTGGGCTTGAGCGCAAAGAGCACGCGCGCATCGCGCACCGGCAGCACGAGGTCGGCGCGGGGCTCGGTCCGCAGCATGCGGATCAGCCGCCAACGCGGGATGTTGTTGCCCGGCATGCCGGGCTGGAGCAGCCATTCCACGGGGCAGACGGCGAGGAGCGAACCGGTGCTGGGCGCGAAGCGAGAGCGCTTGTCGAGCAGGTTCTGATAGGTGCCGCAGGCTTCGATGCACAGGATGTCCACATAGGGCTCGGCCGCCTTGGTGCTGAAATGCAGGTAGAGACCATCGGGCAGGGTCTTCAGCCGGTCCGCACCTGGGAATTTCAGATAGGGCTGGGTGACCTTGCGCTCGAGATCAGGGCGAGCGCGGAGCCAGGTCCCCGGTTGCTTGAAGGAAGGCTCGAGTCCCGGCGGGCGCTGGGGCCAATGGCCCAGGCTTTGTCGCACCTGGTGGTCCAGCCTTTCTTCCTGCATGCGCCGCGCCCCCGCAACCATGAGAACCCCCCCTGGGAAAAAACACAACTTATGAGAGAAGATTGCTTTATCCACAGACATGCGCAAGGAGAATTAGGCTTTTTCTCCGCAATTTTTAAGTTTTTTGCATTCTTTTGCATGCGATTGAAGCATTGCTGAAGTGAAAAAATCGAGATTTCATAATCTTATTGCGGCCTCTTGACGTTAACTTTTGGCTACAGCACGGGCAAAGCCTTACGCAAATTCGATGCTGCTCCGTTAGGAATTCCCTCCCCTTGCCGTCGGGTATTCGGCATCGCCCGGCGCAGCCCGCTCGGCCTGACCCAGCCCCGCCACCAGCGCCCCAGAGGTCGAGACGGTGCCGAAGACGCCACCTTGCATCTTCACCATCTGGATCGCGGCCCGGTGGTTGCCGAGATCGGTCGCCCCGCAGCAATCCTCCAGCAGCAGGCATTCGAAGCCGCGGTCATTGGCCTCGCGCATGGTGGTATGGACGCAGACATCCGTGGTGATGCCGGTCAGCACCAGGTTGCGGATGCCGCGCGTGCGCAGGATGAGCTCGAGGTCGGTCGCGCAGAAGCTGCCCTTGCCGGGCTTGTCGATGATGGTCTCGCCGGGGAGCGGCGCCAGTTCCTCGATGATTTCCCAGCCCGGCTCGCCACGCACCAGGATCTTGCCGCAGGGCCCCGGGTCACCGATGCCCGCACCGATGCGCTGGCTGCGCCAGCGCTTGTTGGCGGGAAGGTCCGACAGATCCGGCCGGTGGCCCTCCCGCGTGTGGATGATCCAGTAGCCCCCTGCCCGCATGGCGGCGAGCACGCGCCGGATGGGCTCGATGGGGGCCCGCGTGAGCGAGAGGTCATAGCCCATCACATCGACATAGCCGCCCTTGCCGCAGAAATCGGTCTGCATGTCGATGACGATGAGCGCGGTGTTCTGCGGCGTGAGATCGCCGTCGAAGGGCCAGGCATAGGGGTCGGCTTCGATGCTGGGCATGGCGGGTCCTCCTCTGGATGCGCGCGCCGTGTATGCGCGCTGCCAAGCAAATGCCGTGCCCGCTGGCATCGCGCTTGCAACGCTCATCGCAGGCCGCCCGACACCCCGTGCGGCATGGATTTCGCTGCCGCTTGGCTGGGCAATGGGGGATGGGACTGCAAGTGAAGACGGCATGGCAGCGCGGCATCCTGATGGCGGTGGGGCCGCTCATGCTCTTCGCCATCTGGTATGTGGTGAACGCGCAGGGCTGGGTCACGCCGCGCCTGCTGCCCTCGCCGGTGCGCACGCTGCAATCCATCTGGACCAACATGGCGGGCGGCGGCATGGGCCACGACTTCTGGCGCACGCTGGTCCGCACGCTGCAGGCCTTCGGCATCGCCGCCGTGGCGGGCGTGCCCCTCGGCATCATGATCGGGGCGAATGCGAAGCTCTACCGCTCCATCGAGTTCCTGGTGGATTTCTTCCGCTCGACGCCGGCCACCGCCATGTTCCCGCTCTTCATGATCATCTTCGGGCTGGGCGATTTCGCGAAGATCGCGGTCGCCGCCTTCGCCGCCTGGCTCGTGATCCTGTTCAACGTCGCCTATGGCGTGATGAATGCGCGGCAGACGCGGCTTCTCGCCGCACGCGTCATGGGCGCCTCCCGCCTGCGCATCTTCCGCGACGTGCTGTTCTACGAATGCCTGCCGCAGACCTTCGTCGGCCTGCGCACCGCGGTCTCGCTGGCCCTCGTCGTCATCGTCGTGGCCGAGATGTTCATCGGCGCCGATGACGGCCTCGGCAAGCGGATCATCGACAGCCAGATCACCTTCGACATGCCGCAGCTCTACGGGACGATCCTGGTCTCGGGCGTGCTCGGCTACGGGCTCAACCTCTTCTTCCTCACCCTGGAGACCCGCCTGGTCCATTGGGCCGGGCGGTCCTGAACGGAGCGCCTCGATGACGACACGCCGCACGCTGCTCGCCGGGATCGGCGCCACGCCGCTCGCCGCCCCCGCCTATGCGCAGGGGCGTCGGGACCGTGTCACCATCGCCTGGCTGCCCATCATGCAGACGCTGGCCTTCTATGTGGCGCAGGAAGAGCGCCTCTTCGAGCGTGCGGGGATCGAGGTGGAGGCGGCGCGCTTCCAGGCGCCCAACCAGATCATCGACAGCCTGGTGGCCAACCGCGCCGAGGTGGGCGCGCCGGGGGCGGCGGCGGGCATCTCCGTGCTGGCCGAGGTGCAGTTCCCAGGCACCTTCAAGGCCTTCGGGCTCCAGGGCGGCGGCATCCGCGTGAACCGCATCAATGACGGGCTGATCGTCGCCAACAACTCGCCCATCACGAGCTTCGCCGATCTGCGCGGCAAGTCGCTGGGCCACCTGCCGGGCATCCAGTGGCGCACCATCTCGCGACACATGGTCCGCCGCGCGGGGCTGAACCCGGATGGCGATGTGCGGCTGGTCGAGATGGCCGTCGGGCTGCAGGTGCAGGCCGTCATCGCGGGTTCGGTGGATGCGACGCTCTCGCTGGAACCCGTGGGCTCCATTGCCGTGGCGCTGGGCGAGGCGAAGCGCGCCATGACCAATCCGGTGGCGGGCGTGATCGCGGACCCCTTCTATTCCGGCGTCTCCCTGCTCACCACCAAGTTCATGCGCGAACGCCCCGCCGTGGCGCGCCGCGTCGTCGAGGTCCTGGACGAAGCCACCCTGATCGCCGAGACGCAGTATGAGCGCATCCGCGCCATCCTGCCGCGCTACACGGCCGTGCAGGCGGCGCAGGTGCCCATCGTCGCGCAGCCCTACCTCCGCGCCTGGAAGGATCTGAACGAGACGGACCTCAACTCCTATCAGGCGCTGGTGGATGTCTTCGCCTCCGAAGGCGTGCTCCGCGCGCCCTTCCAGCTGCGCGACTTCATCCTCAAGCCGAGCGACCTCGGCGCCTGATGAACGCTCTCGCCTGGTTCACCCCTGGCACGCACATCACGGTGCGGGGCCTCAGGAAGGCCTTCGGCGGCAATCCGGTCTATGCCGGCTTCGACATCGACCTGCCGAAGGGGCGCATCGTCTCGGTCTTCGGGCCCAATGGCTGCGGCAAGTCCACCTTCATCAACATGGTGGCGGGCCTCCTGCCCATTGATGGCGGGGAAATCCTCTTCGAGGGCAAGACGATCCGCGAGACGCGCATCGGCTATGTCTTCCAGAACTACCGCGAGGCGCTGTTTCCCTGGCAGCGCGCCATCGACAACATCCATTACCCGCTCAAGCTCATGGGCATCGCCCGCCCCGAGCGCGAGCGCCGCATCGCCGAACTCGTCGCCGGCTTCGACCTGAAATTCGACCTGCACCGCTACCCCTATGAGCTCTCGGGCGGGCAGCAGCAGACCGTCTCCATCATGCGCTCCCTGGCGATCGAGCCGGAGGTGCTGTTCCTGGACGAGCCCTTCTCGGCCCTCGACTACGAGATGACGCTCATCATGCGCGACCAGCTGCAGAAGGTGCTGGTGGCGCGCGGCACCACGGCGGTGCTGGTGAGCCATGACCTGGAGGAGGCGATCTACCTGGCGGACAAGCTTCTGCTGCTGACACGCCGGCCATCCCGCATCGCCGAATTTCTCGACATCCCGCTGGCCCGCCCGCGCAGCCCGGCCACGTTGACCGACACAGAATTCGTGCGCATCAAGGCGCATGCGCTGGAGCTGTTCCAGACAGCGGTCAGGGGAAGCTGATGGGCGAGCCACCTTTTCGCGGATATCACGACATTGGCGGCCTGCCGGGCGGCCCGATCCAACAGGATGAGCACCCCTTCGCCGATTGGCAGAAGCTCTCCGAGGCCATTCGTGGCGCGCTGGAGCAGAAGGATCGCTGCGTCTCGCTCGACGAAATCCGCCGCGCCTTCGAGAGCTTCGGCGAACCCCTCTACGAGACGCTGGGCTTCTACGAGCGCCGCGCCGAGGCGCTGACCCTGCTGCTGGACGAAAAGGGCCTGGTGGACCGGGCCGAGGTGCTGGCGCGCATGGATGCGCTGGCCGCCGGCCGCGGGCAGCGCGTGGACCATGCCGCCAAGACCGTGATGGAGGCCAAGTGATGCCCCGCTTCCAGCCCGGCGATGCGGTGCGCGTGGTGGATCTCCACAAGCCCGGCCATGTCCGCATCCCCTTCTTCGTCCGCCACAAGACCGGCGTGGTGGAGCGCCATTGCGGCGCCTATCCGAATCCCGAGGAGCTCGGCCATGGCCGCCCCGGCCTGCCGCCCGTGGATCTCTACCGCGTGAATTTCCGCCAGGCGCATCTCTGGCCCGATTATGCGGGGCCCGCGCATGACACGCTGGAGATCGAGGTCTACGACCATTGGCTGGTGCCCGCCTGATGCCCATTCCCTCCACCGTCCCGCCCACCCGCTTCTCGGCCGATGCGATCGACCCGAACCGCCCCGTGATCGAGGGCCATCACGGCGCCGAGTACTACGCGCTGATGACCGAGGCGCTGCATAAGATCCTGCTCGAGAAGCAGCTGCTGACGCTGGCGGATACGGACCGCGTGATCGCCGCACTTGAGGCGCCCAACGTCACCTGGGGGG
The DNA here is from genome assembly GCF_019083995.1 of Roseococcus sp. SDR. Lineage (GTDB taxonomy): Bacteria > Pseudomonadota > Alphaproteobacteria > Acetobacterales > Acetobacteraceae > Roseococcus. The sequence continues at coordinate 108,915 of NZ_JAHRCU010000005.1, read as the reverse complement.
CGCGCATCGTGGCCGAGGCCTGGCGGGACGAGGCCTATGCGCAGCGGCTGGTGGAGGACGGCTCCAAGGCCGCGGCCGAGCTTGGTTTCAAGATCAAGGAGGCGAAGCTCGTCGTCGTGCGGAACACGCCTTCGCTGCACAACGTGATCGTCTGCACGCTGTGTTCCTGCTATCCGCGCTCGCTGCTCGGCCAGCCGCCCTGGTGGTACATCTCCAAGAACTACCGCGCGCGCACGGTGCGCGAGCCGCGCAAGGTCCTGGCCGAATTCGGGCTGGAATTGCCGGCTGAGGTGGAAGTCCGCGTGCATGATTCCAACGCGGATATGCGCTACCTCGTGCTGCCCATGCCGCCGCCGGGCGCGGCCGAGCGGCCGGTGGAGGAGCTGATCCCGCTGGTCACGCGGCACATGCTGGTGGGGACGGCGGTGGTGGCCGGATAGCGACCCCGCGCCCGCCCAGGATTATCCGGCCGCACAGCGGCCGGCGCCGCCCAACCGGACGCCTGGCCCATCGCAACCGTGGCGCGGCGAAGCCAAGCCGCCGGAGGCGGCGCATCTTGCGGAAAGCACGCCTCCGGCGTGACGCGCCTGAGGGCGACTAAGAACGCTTCACCACCTCCGGGTACATCACCTTGTCGCCATAGGTGAACATCTTCGCCAGTTCCGCATCGGTGACGGTCTCCGGCGTCCTTCCGTTCACCGCGCAGAGCTGTTCCACGATGATGTTGCGCTTCACCTCGCTCACCAGCACGCAGGTGCGGTGATAGGCCTCCGACAGCGTGCGGCCCAGCACGGTGAAGCCGTGGCGGCGCATGATGATGCAGTTGGTGTCCTGGATGAAGGTCTTGATCGGCGCCACATCCTCCTCGACGTTGATCGAAGCGGGCAGGTAAAACGCGGGCTTCTGCATGAGGAAGCCATAGGTCAGGCTGAAGGAGCGGATTTCCTCATAGCCCGCCGCCAGGAAGGCGATGGTCTCGTCATGGTGCAGATGGATCACGCAATTCACATCGGGGCGCAGCCGCAGGATCTCGCGGTTCATCTGGTGGCCGACGGTGGTGGCGCGGTCGCCGGCCAGGATGCGGCCATAGGGGATGTCGGTGATCACCAGATCCTCGACCTCGACTTCCTCCAGGCTGATGCCCTGGGGCTTGGCGTAGCAGACGCCCTGCTCGTAATCCGGGTGCGGCACACGGATCACCATGCCACCCACGCTGCTGTTGACCAGGCCACGCGCGGCGAGCCAATGCGCGTATTTCACATAGTCGCGGCTCACCTTGGGGTCGAAGCTCACGCGCGGATCGGGCGTGAGTTCGTTCACGCGATACGGGGGGTTCATGCCATCCATGGCGGGCTCTCCTCTATTCGGGGCGTATGTCGAGGCGCTGCGCGAGGGCGCGCCAGCGGGCTGAATCGGCGGCGATGCTGGCGGCGAAGGCCGCGGGCGTGGACATGACCGGCTCGATGTCGCTCGCGCGCATCTCGGCCCGGCCGGCATCGGTCAGGAAATGCGCGGCCAGCGCCTGCTGCATGCGCGTCGCCATGGCAGGCGGCAGCCCGGCTGGCGCCACCAGGCCATACCAGAAGACGGCGTCGAAGCCCGCAACCCCCAGGCTCTCGAAGGTCGGCACATCGGGCAGCAGGTTGGAGCGCTGCGTGACGGCGAAGGCCTTGAGCTGCCCATCCCGCACCATGGCCGCCGAGGCGGGGGGATTATCGAGCAGCGCGCCCACCGTGCCGTTCAGCAGGTCGGGATAGACCTGGGAGGAGCCGCGATAAGGCACGTGGTGCATCTGAAGCCCCGTCAGCAGCTCGAATTGCCGCGTGAGCAGGTAGCCCAGCGTGGTGACACCCACCGAGGCATAGCTCACCTGCCCCGGCCGCGCCCGCGCATAGGCCAGGAATTCGGCGAGGTTCGCCGCCGGGATCGCGCGGCCGGCCACCAGCACATAGGGCGTGGTGCCCAGCATGGTGATGGCCGTGAAGGAGGTGACGGGGTCATAGGGCACGTCGCGCTGCAGAACCGTGGCGACCGGATGCGTGCTGGTGGTCGCGACGCCGATCGTGTAGCCGTCCGGTGCCGCGCGAGCGACCGCGTTGCTGCCGATGGTGCCGCCGGCCCCCGGCCGGTTCTCAATCACGATGGGCTGGCCCAGCGCCTCGGAGAGGCGCCGCGTGGCGATGCGCGCGGCAAGGTCGGTGCCGCCGCCCGCCGGGAAGGGCACGATGCAGCGGATGGGCCGGCTGGGCCAGGGCTCCTCGGTCGGGCTGCCCGTCTGGGCCTGGACCAGCGCGGGCAGCGCCAGCGGCGAGGCGAGGAGGTGGCGGCGCTTCAGGCTCATCACATGGTCGCTCCAGAAAGGTCCGGACATGTTAGGCATGCGCCGAGCCTCACGCCAAGCGCGGAGCATTCCTCAATGGGCCGTGGCTCCCGCCGCGCGCACGATGGGGCCCCATTTCGCCTCCTCAGCACGCATGAAGGCGTTGTATTCGGCGGGTCCGAGCGGCCAGGGATCGGCGCCGAACTCACGCAGCTTCTGGATGGTGGCCGGGTCCGCCAGCGCGCGCAGGATGGCCGCGCTCAGCTTCTCGATCACCGGGCGCGCCGTGGCCGACGGCGCGACCAGCCCATACCAGGAGGAGACGTCGAAATCGGCGATGCCCGCCTCCTGCATGGTCGGCAGATCGGGCAGCTGGGACCAGCGCGTGGCGGAACTCACGGCCAGCGCCTTCAGCATCCCGGCGCGGACCTGCTGCGCGGAGGCCGGCGCATTGTCGATGGCGAAGAGGATCTCGCCCGAGAGCACCGCCTGCATGTTGGGCGCCGTGCCGCGATAGGGGATGTGGGTCAGCTCCACGCCGATCCTTTGCCCGAACATCACGCCGCTGAGATGGGAGGAGGTGCCGACCCCCGCCGAGCCGAAGCTGGCCGCGCGCGGATTGGCGCGGATGAAGGCCACAAGGTCCGAGACGCTGTTGAAGCCGCGCGAGGGCAGCGTGATCATGCAGTTCGGCATGGAGGCGATGCGCGCCACGCCGGTCAGGTCCCGGTTGGGCTCGAAGCCGGCGCGGCGATGCAGATGCGGCCCGATCCCGTTGCTCGCGATGTGGTTGACCAGGAAGTTGTAGCCATCGGCCGGCGCCTGGGCCGCGATCTCGGCCGCCAGCATGCCGCCCGCGCCCGGCCGGTTGTCCAGCCAGAAGCCATGGGCGAGGCTTTCGCGCAGGCTTGGCTCCAGGATGCGCATGAAGATGTCGCTGGCGCCGCCGGGCGCGCCGCCCACCAGCACGCGCCAGGGCTTTTCGGGCCAGTTGGCGGCCGGCTGGGCGGCGGCACGGCCCGCCAGCATGAGGGCCGGGCCACCGGCGAGCAGCGCCCGGCGTGGAGCATGGGTCATGGCTTGTCCTCCCTGTCTTGGGAGGCAGCCTGGGGCGCGGCCGCCCCTCGATGCAAGAAGGATCCGGCGGCCTTCGCTACTCGGGAACGGCCTTCGCGATGGCGAGGAAGTCCTCCGCGACCAGGCTCGCCCCGCCCACCAGCGCCCCATCCACATCCGCCAGCGCCATGATGGAAACGGCGTTGGAAGGCTTCACCGAGCCGCCATAGAGCAGGCGCGTGGTGCGCGCGGCGGGGCCGAAACGCTCCACCAGCGCGCTGCGCATGGTGCTGTGCATGGCGGCGATGTCGCGCTCCGTCGGCGTGCGGCCCGTGCCGATGGCCCAGACCGGCTCATAGGCCACGATCCCGCCCGCGGTGATGAAGCCATAGGGGATGGAGCCGGCGAGTTGCTTCTCGACGACCGAATCCGCGAGACCCGAAAGGCGCTCGGCCTCCGTCTCGCCCACGCAGATGATGGGGATGAGGCCGGCCGTCAGCGCCGCCTCTGTCTTGGCCAGGACGGCGGCGTCATTCTCGCCATGGTTGGTCCGGCGCTCGGAATGGCCGAGGATGACATGGGTGGCGCCCACATCGCGCAGCATGGCGGCACTCACATCGCCGGTATGGGCGCCGTGATGGGCGGCGTGGCAATCCTGCGCACCGACCGCGACGCGGCTGCCCAGCATCAGCGCCGCGACCTGGTGGATATGGACGAAGGGGGGGCAGATCAGCAGGTCGGCATTCTCGGCGCCATCTCGCAGGGCCTCGGCGAGCCGCGCAGCCTCGCGCTGATTGCCATTCATCTTCCAATTGCCGGCTATGAGCGGTCGAATCCCGGGGGTCATGGCTTTGCCCTTTCTGGTTGCAGGCATTGGACAGAAACCGCCCGTGTTTGGCAACCGCCCGGCAACCGGCTATTCGCCTGTGCATGATCACCGCAATGCGCCGGCTGGCCGGCACCTGGTTCGCCAAGCTCCTGTTCGTGCTCCTCATCCTCTCCTTCGCGGTCTGGGGGATCGAGGACATGCTGCGCAATATCGGGCGCGACACCGCCGTGGCCCGCGTGGGCGATGACGCGATCGAGGTGGAGGAGGCGCAGGAGGCCGCCCGGCGGGAGCTGCAGCGCATCCAGCGGCAGCTCCAGGGCCGGATGGAGATGGATGCGCGCATCCGGCGCGCCGTCGCCGAACAGGCGCTGGAAGGCCTGGTGCTGGACCGCGTGCTGCGCCAGGAGCAGGCCCGCATGCGCATCTCGGTGCCCGACGACGTGGTGCGGGACTACATCTTCCAGATCCCGGGCTTCGCCGGCATCGATGGCCGCTTCTCGCGCGAGATCTTCAACAACTTCCTGCGCAGCAACGAGATGACGGAGGCCCGCTTCCTCGATCTGCTGCGCACCGATCTCGGCCGGCAGCAGCTCGCCGGCGCGGTGCGGGCCGGCGCGGCCGCCCCCGAGGCATTGGGCCTGCGCATGCTGGCCTGGGCGCTGGAGCGCCGGACGGCCACGCTGGTGGAACTGCCCTTCGCCGAGGCGCCCGAGCCCGAAGCGCCGACCGAGGCGCAGCTCGTCCGCTACCATGAGAACAACGCCCGGCAATTCTCCACCCCCGAATACCGGGACGTGGCCATGGCGACGCTCAACGCCGCCCGCCTGATGGGCGAGGTGCAGGTGAGCGAGCGCGACATCGAGGACGGCTATGCGGCCAACCGCGCCCGCTACGAGACGCCGGAGAAGCGCGAGGTCTTCCAGGCCGTGATGCAGGATGAGGCGGCGGCCCAGGCCATCGCCACCGCCTGGCGCCAGGCGGCGGATTTCGCGGCCATCGAGCAGGCGGCCCAGGCGGCGGGCGGCATGGCGACCGCGCTCGGCCTCTCCAGCCGCGCCGACCTGCCGCTGCCGGCGCTCGCCGATGCCGCCTTCGCGCTGACGCCCGGTGATGTCTCCGCCCCGGTGCGCACGCCCTTCGGCTGGCATGTGCTGCGGGTCGGGACGGTGGAGGCTGGCCATCAGCGCAGCCTGGACGAGGTGCGCGACGAGCTCCGCGCCGAGATCCAGGCCGAGCGCGCGGCCGACCTCGCCTTCGAGCGCGTGAACCGGGTGGAGGATGCGCTGGCGGGCGGGGCCAGCCTGGCCGAAGCCGCGCGGCGCTATGGGCTGGGCTACATCGAGGCGCGCCTGGACGCGGCCGGCCGCGCGCCGGACGGGGCGGAGGTTGCGCTGCCCGTGGCCGCCACGGTGCGCCCGGCCGTGCTGCGGGCCATCTTCGCCGCCGAGCGCGGCGCGCCGCCGCGCCTGCAGGAGGGCGAGTGGGGCTTCCTGGCACTCGATGTGCGCGAGATCACGCCCCCCGCCTTGCGCCCGCTGGACACGGTGCGCGAGCAGGTGGTGGCCGGCTTCCTGGCCGCCGCCCGCCGCCGTTGGCAGGAGGAGCGCGCGGCTGCCCTGCTGGCCGCGACGCGCACCGGCCAGACGCTGGCCGCCGCGGCCGAGGCGGCCGACATCAAGGCCGAGGAGCTGGGGCCCTTCCCGCGCGAGGCGGGCGGCGGCAACCCCATGCCGCGCGACCTGCTGGCCCCGGTCTTCGAGCTTGCGCCCAACGCCACCACCATGGTGGAACGCGCGCAATCCTTCGCCGTGATGCAGCTGCTGAGCGTGACGCCGGCCGATCTCTCGGGCGAGGCGGCGCAGCTCACGGCCCTGCGGAGCGAGACGGCCCAGGCCATGGCCGAGGATTTCGAGACGCAATACCAGGCGGCCCTCCGCGCCCGCGCCAATGTGCGGATCAATCCGCGCCTGGTCGAACAGATGGCGGGGAATTGACGTGACGGGCTTCGCCGAATTCCGCGCAGGCTTCGAAGCGGGGCAATCCCAGCTTCTCTGGCGCGAGCGCGTGGCCGATCTGGAAACCCCGGTCGGCAGCTTCCTGAAGCTGGCCCATGGCCAGGCGCATTCCTTCCTGCTGGAATCCGTCGAGGGCGGCGCCGCGCGCGGCCGCTTCTCGGCCATCGGCATGGCGCCGGACCTGATCTGGCGCTGCCGGGACGGGAAAGCCGAGTGCAACACCCAGGCGCTCGCCGCACCGCACGCCTTCGAGCCGGAGGCGCTGCCCCCCTTGCAGGCGCTGGCCGAGCGCATCGCGGCCATCCGGACCACCCTGCCGCCCGGCCTGCCGCCGATCTGCGCGGGCCTGTTCGGCTATCTCGGCTATGACATGGTGCGGCAGATGGAGCGCCTGCCGGCCACCAACCCCGATGTGCTGGGCATCCCCGAGGCGGTGATGATCCGCCCCACGCTGGTCGCCGTCTTTGACCATGTGCGCGATGCGCTGACGCTCGTGACCCCCGTCTGGGCCGATTGCGGCCTGGGGGCCGAGGCCGCCTGGGCGCTGGCGCAATCCCGCCTCGACGAAGCCGAGGCCGCGCTGGACCGCCCCCTGCCCCGCCCGGCGCCGCCCGCCCGGCTGCCGAGCCCACCAGCGCCCAGCTCGAACTTCACGGCGGAGGGCTACATGGCGGCCGTCGAGCGCGCGCGCGAATACATCCGCGCGGGCGATGCCTTCCAGATCGTGCCCAGCCAGCGCTTCTCGGCGCCCTTCGCGCTGCCGCCCTTCGCGCTCTATCGCGCGCTGCGCCGGATCAACCCGGCCCCCTACCTGACCTTCTTCGATTTCGGCGGCTTCGCCACCGTCGGCGCCTCGCCCGAGATTTTGGTGAGCGTGAAGGAGGGCGAGGTGACGATCCGCCCGCTGGCCGGCACGCGCCGCCGCGGTGCGACGCCGGAGGAGGATCTGGCGCTGGAGGCCGAGCTGCTGGCCGACCCGAAGGAGCGCGCCGAGCACCTCATGCTGCTCGACCTCGGCCGCAATGATGTGGGCCGTGTGGCCGCCATCGGCACGGTGAAGGTCACGGCGCAGTTCCGCATCGAGCGCTATTCGCAGGTGATGCACATCGCCTCCGAGGTGCGCGGCCGGCTGCGGCAGGGGCTCTCCGCCCTGGATGCGCTGCAGGCGGGCTTCCCGGCCGGCACGCTCTCGGGCGCGCCCAAGGTGCGGGCCATGGAGATCATCGAGGAGCTGGAGCCATCGCGGCGCGGGCTCTATGCGGGTGGCCTCGGCTATTTCGGCGTGGACGGCAACATGGATGTCTGCATCGCGCTGCGCACCGCGCTGGTGAAGGAGGGCGTGCTGCACGTCCAGGCCGGCGCCGGCGTGGTGGCCGACAGCGATCCGCGCGCCGAGCATGAGGAATGCATCCAGAAGGCCAAGGCGCTGTTCCGCGCGGCCGAGGAAGCGGTGCGCTTCGCGGCCGGCGGGCGGTGATCGCCTCACGGCGCGGCCTGCTCGCCGCGCCGGCCCTGCTGCTGGCTGCGCCTGCCTGGGCGCAGGTGGCTCCCGGCGAACTGGCCCTGCGCGACACGCCCGCGCTGGACCGCCACAAGACCGGCGGCGCGCATGACAACCCGGACCTGATCCTCCGCTGGAACGCGCTGCCCGATGGCGCGCCGCTGGACATGGTGCTGCATTTCCATGGCTTCGCGGATGGGGACCCGGCCGCGATGGACCTGCGCGAGGCGCTGCCTGACGCCGGGCTGGAGCTGGATACGCGCCTCACCCGGCCCACGTTCGCCCTCTTGCCCCGTGGCCGTTCCCTGGCGCCGCGGCCCGGTCGCCCCGGACCCTTCGATTGGCCCGCCCTGGCCGCGCCTGGCGGGCTCTCCGCCGTCCTGGATGCCGGCGGCGCCGCGCTGGCCGAAGCGACGGGGCGCGGCCCCACGGCGCGCGCGCGCCTGATCCTGACCGCGCATTCGGGCGGCGGCGGCGGGCTGCTCGCAACACTGGACCAGGCGGCGCGGGATGGCCTGCGGGTGGACCGGGTGCATGCCTTCGACGCGCTCTACCGCGACCCGGCGCCGCTGATCCGCTGGGCACGGCGCACGCCCGGCTTCGCGCTGGTCGTGCTCTTTGTGCCCGGCGGGCGCAATGAGGTCACGGCGCGCGAGGTGGCCGCAGCCCTGCCCGGCGCGCGGGTGGAGGCAAGCCCCGCGACACATGCCGAAATGCCCGGCGCCCATGGGGCCAGGCTTCTGGCGGACCCGATGGCGCCGCTGCGTTGACGGGCGCGCTGCCCGCGCGCCAGCATGCCTCATGCAAGACGCCCTGACCGACCTTCTGAACGAACACGAGACCGGCTTCGCGGTCGGCGTGCTCGGCGCCATCGGCGAGTTCATCCGCGATGCGGATGAGCCGGTGGCGGAAACGCCGCTCGGCCGCCTGACCGCGCGCGGCGGGATCAGCATCCGGCTCAACCGTGCCGAGCCAAGGCTGATCGCCTGGGAGGAACCCTCGACCGATCCGCGCCTCTGGAAGCAGGCGGCCGCGCTGATCCTGCCGGAGGAGGAGGCCGCCATCGGCGGCAATTCGGTCGTGACGGAGCTCGGGCCCGACAACCAGGCGCTGCGCGAGGAGGACCGCTCGGCGGAGCTTTTCGACATGGGCGTGGGCTTTGCGCATCTGCGTGCCTGCGTCCGCACCTCGGATCCCGCGCTGATCCGCGTGCTGCGCGATGCCTGCGGGATGCCGCTGCTGGATCCGGAAAATCCGGCGGGGATGGCGATCATCCACCAGTCGCCGCACCGCGTCTTCGTCTCCAAGCTGGCGCGGATCGAGGTGTTCCAGCCCATCCCGCCGCCGGATGGCCGCTCGCCCGAGGGGCCGCACACGCATCTGCTGCCCAAGCTGCTCGGCACCGGCCGCGCGCATGCGGCGACGAGCCCCATCCCGGAGGGCTGGGTGTCCGTGCTCGACATCTTTCCCAGCCACCCGCTGCGCACGCCGATGCTGGAGCCCCGCCCCTTCGATGCGGCACGCCATGCGGCCTTCCAGGCGCTGCTGGCGCGTTTCGGCCTGCCGGAGCTGCTGGCCGCCAGGGCCGAGGCGCGGCAGACCGGCACCGAGGCGGGGGAGGATCGCCATGCCCGCGCGGCCGCCAAGGTGGCGCTCCGGCAGATGAAGGCCGAGGCGGGATTGCACCAGGACTGAGCCGGGCGGATGATCGGGGGCCGGAAATGAAAGAGGTTCATCCGCATGCGCCGACTCGCCCCTCTCGCCCTCATCCTCGGCCTCGCTGGCTGCCAATCCGTTGACCAGATGCTGGCGCAAGGTGGCCCGGCCGCCGTCCGCACGGCCGAGGCGCGGGCCCGCTTCGAGATGAACTGCCCGGCCGCGCAGGGCAGCGTGCTGTCCAGCCGTTCCGTCATCCCGATGGACATGCCGCGCGCCATCGAGCGGGCGGAATACACGGTGGGTGTCGCGGGCTGCGGCCAGCGCGCGGTCTATATCGTGGGATGCCCGCTGGGCGATCCGAACTGCGTCGCGATCCGGCAGGACCGGCCGGCCTGATGAAGGCTGGTTGACGCCGGCAGGGGCGGGCGGGCAGTTTGGCCTCATGCTCCTGCTCATCGACAATTACGACAGCTTCACCTTCAACCTCTACCACTTCCTGGGTGACCTGGGGGTGGAGCCGGTGGTGCGCCGGAATGATGCGCTGACGGTGCAGGACGTGTTTGCCCTGCGCCCCGATGCGGTGATGCTCTCGCCCGGCCCCTGCACGCCCAATGAGGCCGGGATCTGCCTGCCGCTCATCGCCGCCTGCGCCGAGGCGAAGCTGCCGCTCATGGGCGTCTGCCTCGGCCACCAGGCGATCGGCCAGGCCTTCGGCGGTCAGGTGATCCGCGCGCCTGATCCGGTGCATGGCAAGGTCTGGGACGTGCTGCATGAGGGGCGCGGCGTCTTCGCGGGGCTCCCTTCGCCCTTCCGGGCCACGCGATACCATTCGCTGATCGTGGAGAAGTCGAGCCTGCCGGCCGAGCTCGAGATCACGGCGGAGACCGAGGATGGGCTGATCATGGGCCTCTCCCACCGCGAATTGCCCATCCATGGCGTGCAGTTCCACCCGGAAAGCATCGCCTCCGAGCATGGGCATGCCATCCTGAAGAATTTTCTCGCCGCCGCGCGGGTCGCTGCCTGACCGGGGCTTAAGCCCCGCCCGGCTGGACAGACGCGGCCATCCGCGCCAAACCGCGTGCCGATCCATCATCCGCACGGAGTCCGCCGCCATGTCCCCGGCCGCGTCCAATACCTTCGAGACCATCGCCGACATCATCGCCGAGACGGCGAGCGTGGACCGGGCGAAGATCACGCCCCAGGCCCATGTCATCAACGATCTCGGCATCGACAGCCTCGACTTCCTCGACATCGTCTTCGAGATCGACAAGCGCTTCGGCGTGAAGGTGCCCGTCGAGGCCTGGACCGAGCAGGTGAACAGCGGCAAGGCCCCGGCCGAGCAGTTCTTCATCCTCGGCGCGCTCTGCGATCGCATTGACGAGCTGGTCGCGGCCAAGCAGGGCTGAGGGAATTGCGCCTCGAATATTTCGAGATGGTGGACCGGGTGCTGGCGCATGACGCGACGACACTCACCGCCGAAGCGCGCGTGCCGGATGCGAGCCCCGTCTTCGAGGGGCACTTCCCGGGCTTTCCCCTTCTGCCCGGCGTGCTGATGATCGAGGCCATGGCCCAGGCCAGCGGCTGGCTGATGGTGGCGCGCAGCGGCTTCACCCGCATGGCGCTGCTGGCGCAGACGCGCGAGGCCAAGATGCGCGGCATGGTGAAGCCCGGTGCGTTGCTGACCATCGCCGTCGAACTCCTCCAGGAAAGCTCCGGCTATGCGGAACTGCGCGGCGTGCTGAGCGAGGCCGGCCGCAAGGTGGCCGAAGCCACGCTGCGCCTGCAGACCCTGCCCTTCCCCGCCCCCGAGCTGGAATCCGCCGTGCGGGCCCGCGCGGCCGTGATCGGGCTCGCGGCGTGATGCGCCCCGTCGGCATCACCGGCATCGGCATCGCCTCCTCGCAGGGCGAGGGGCGGGAGGCCCATGCGGCGCTGCTGGGCGGCGCGGCGCCGGTGCTGGATGAGGCGCGCTTCGCGCCGCACCCCGTCCACCCCCTGCCCGCCCTGCCCTTCGAAGCCGCCATCCCGCGCCGCGAGCTGCGCCAGATGGAGAATTGGCAGCGCCTGGGCGTCTATGCCGCGGGCCTCGCCATCGACGATGCCGGGCTGCGCGAGCGCGTGGCCGAGATGGACCTGATCGTGGCCGCGGGCGGCGGCGAGCGCGACTGGAAGCTCGACGAGCAGATCATGGCGGCCAGCCCGGTCGAGGCGGAGCGCCACCGCATGCTCATGGACGGGCTGCGGCCGACGCTCTTCCTGGCGCAGCTCTCCAACCTGATGGCCGGCTCCATCTCCATCACGCACAATGTCGCGGGCTCCTCCCGCACGCTGATGGGCGAGGAGAGCTCGGGCGCCGAGGCGCTGCGCATCGCGGCCGCGCGCGTGGGCAGCGGCAGTTCGGAGCTGTGCCTCGCCGGCAGCGCCTTCATCGCCGAGCGGCCGGAAGTGCTGATGCTCTTCGCCATGGGCGGGCTGCTGCATCGCGGCCCCTGGGCGCCCGTCGCACAGCGCCGGGGCATCGCCTATGGCAGCATGGGCGTGTTCATGACCCTCGCGCCCGCCGAAGCCAGCGCGCCCATCGCCATCCTGCGCCATGTCGCGACCGACCAGGGCCGGCCTGAGGGCCGCACCGCGCGCCTCGCCGCGCTGCTCGACGGCCTGCCGACGATGGGCCCCGAATGCCTGCGCCTCTCGGCGGCGAGCGGCGCCGGGGAAGCGACCCAGGCGGAGCTCGCGGCGCTGGGCCGGGCGCCCGATCTCTTCGCGGCCGACCTGTTGGGCCATGGCTGCGAGGCCGCCTTCCCCGCCGCCGTGGCGCTGGCCGCGCTGGCCATCCAGTCCGGCCGCGCGCGCCAGGTGCTGGTGACCGGCGCCGGCGCCTGGCGCGGCGAGGCCGTCGCCCTGCTGGAGGCGCCCTGATGAACAAGCGCATCGCCATCACCGGCCTCGGCATGGTGACCGCCCTCGGCTTCGGCGCCGAGGCGAATTGGGCGGCGATGGTCGCCGGGCGTTCCGGCATCCGCCGCATCACGCGCTTCGACACGACGGGGATGCGCGCCACCATGGCCGGCTGCGTGGACCTCCCGGAGGACAAGCCGGGCGAGCCGCTCTCCGTCGCCGCCCGCGCCGAGCGCCTGGGCGAGGCCGCGATCGGCGAGGCGCTGGCCCAGGCCGGTCTCTCCGCACCCTTCGCGGGGCCGCTCTGCATCGGCATGCCGCCGGTGGAGGTCGAATGGCCGCAGCGCGGCCGTTTCGGCGCCGCCACCTATGCCGAGCTGATCGAGCGCATGTCGGGCGAGACGGCGCTTTATGAGGAGTTCCTCTTCGGCGGCTCGGCGACGCGCCTCGCCGAGCGCTTCGGCACCCAGGGCGTGCCGCAGGTGGTCAGCACCGCCTGCGCCTCCGGCGCTTCGGCCATCCAGATGGCGCTGGAGGCGATCCGCCGCGGCGAGGCCCGGATGGCGATCGCTGCCGGCGCGGAAGCGAGCCTGCAGCCGGAGACGCTGATCCGCTTCGGCCTGCTCCAGGCGCTCTCCACCCGCAATGACGACCCCGAGGGGGCGTCCCGCCCCTTCACCCTCTCGCGCGACGGCTTCGTCATGGCCGATGGCGCGGGCGCGCTCATCCTCGAGGATGAGGACCACGCGCGTGCGCGGGGTGCGACCATCCTGGGTTATGTGCTGGGTGCCGGCGAGGCGGCGGACACCTTCCACCGCACCCGCTCGGCGCCCGATGGCTCGGCCATCATCCGCTGCATGCGGCGCGCGCTGGATGATGCGGGGCTGAGCCCGGCCGACATCGGCTATGTCAACGCGCATGGCACCTCGACGCCCGAGAACGACAAGATGGAGGCCATGGCGGTGCGCGCGCTGTTTGGCGAATTGCCGCCGCCGCCCGTGGGCTCCACCAAATCCATGATCGGCCACACGCTCTCGGCGGCCGGCGCGATCGAGGCGGGGATCTGCCTGCTGGCGCTGCGCCACCAGATGCTGCCGCCGACCATCAACCAGACGGATGTGGACCCGGAGCTGGGGGTGGACACCATCCCCGTGGCGCGGCCGCACAGCTTCCGCGCCGCCTTGTCCAACTCCTTCGGGTTTGGCGGGCAGAATGTGGCCGTGGTGATCGGGGCGGCCGAGTAGCAAAGACCGGCCTCCGGCGGCTGGGGCCGAAAGGCCCCAGACCCCAAGACCGCACCGCATTCCGAGGTTGGCCCCAGCCGCCGGAGGCCATTTCCTTGACGTTCGGCCTTACTCCGCCAGCGCCGCGATCACCGCATCGCCCATGGCCGTGGTGCCGATCACCGTCTCGCCCGGGGCGGCGATATCCGCGGTGCGGGCGCCGCGCGCGAGGGCGGTGGCGACGGCGGCTTCCAGAAGCTCGGCCTCGGCCGGGCGATCGGCGCTCCAGCGCAGCAGCAGCGCGACGGAAAGGATGGCGCCCAAGGGGTTGGCAATCCCCTGCCCCGCGATGTCGGGCGCCGAGCCATGGATCGGCTCATACAAGGCACGCCGCCGGCCCGCGGCATCCGGCGCCGAGAGCGAAGCCGAGGGCAGCATGCCGAGCGAGCCGATGATGGCGCCCGCCGCGTCGCTCAGCAGATCGCCGAACAGATTATCCGTCACCAGCACATCGAATCGGCCGGGCGCGCGGGCCAACTGGATGGCGCAATTGTCGGCCAGCATGTTCTGGAACTCCACATCCGGGAATTCCTCGCGGTGGATCTTCCCCACCACCTCGCGCCACAGCGCACCCGCCTCCATCACATTGGCCTTGTCCACGCTGGTCACGTGGTTGCGGCGCGTGCGGGCGAGCTGGAAGGCGAAGCGCGCGGCGCGCGCGATCTCGGCCTCGGTGTAGCTATGCGTGTTGATGCCGCGCCGCGTGCCGTCCGGCAGCGTCTCCACGCCGCGCGGCGTGCCGAAATACATCCCCGCCGTGAGTTCGCGCACGAAGCAGAGATCCACGCCCTGGGTGATGCGCGGCTTGTAGGGGCTGGCCTCGGCGAGGGCCGCCGGCATCCGCACGGGGCGGAGATTGGCGAAGAGGTCCAGCGCCTTGCGCATGCGCAGCAGCGAGCCCTTCCTGCGCTCCTCCGGCGGGACCACGCCCTGCTGGTCGATGGAGCCGGTCGCGCCGAACAGGATGGCATCCGCGCCTTCGATCTGCGCCCAGGTCTCGTCGGGCATCAGCGTGCCGTGCTTGTGCCAGTTCACGATGCCGAAATCGCGCTCGATCAGCGTGAGGTCGAGGCCGCGATGCTCGGCGAACCAGCGCAGCACGCGGACGGCCTCGGCCGTGACCTCGGGGCCGACGCCATCGCCGGGGAGGACGAGAACCTTCACGCGACCGACTCCCAGGCCCAGCCGCGTGCGGCCCTGTCCTTGGCCTTCCAGGCCTCGATGGCCTCGGCGTGCTTCAGCGTGAGCGCGATGTCGTCCAGCCCGTGCAGCATGGCCTCGCGCTTGCGCTGGTCCACCGTGAAGGGAATGGCCTCGCCTGAGGGGGTGATGACGACCTGGCGCTCGAGATCCACGGTGGTGCGGGCGTTGCCGGGGCTCGCCTGGGTTTCCTCCGCGATGCGGCGGATGACCTCGATGGGCAGCTTCACCGGCAAGAGGCCGTTCTGGAAGCAATTCGAGAAAAAAATGTCGCCGAAGCTGGGGGCGATGACGCAGCGCACGCCCATGCCCATCAGCGCCCAGACCGCGCCCTCGCGCGAGGAGCCGCAGCCGAAATTCTCGGCCGCCAGCAGGATGGGGCTTTCGCGATACGGCGCCTGGTTCGGGATGAAGTCGGGGTTCTCGCTGCCATCAGGGAGGTAGCGACGACGCTCGAAGGCATGTTCGCCCAGGCCCTTGCGGCCGGTGCCGACGAGGCGCTGGATCGGGATGATCACATCCGTATCCACATTGGCTTCCATCAGCGGGATGGCGCAGCCGGTGACGGACTGAAAATTTTCCATCTCAGAAGCTCCTCACATCCACGATGGCGCCGGCGAGTGCGGCGGCGGCGGCCATGGCGGGGGAGGCCAGGTGCGTGCGCGCCCCCGTGCCTTGGCGGCCCACGAAATTGCGGTTGGAGGTGGAGACGCAGCGCGCCCCCTCCGGCACCGACTCCCCATTCGCCGCGACGCACAGCGCGCAGCCGGGTTCGCGCCATTCGAAGCCGGCCTCGCGGAAGCGGATATGCAGCCCTTCCGCCTCCGCCTCGGCCTTCACCGTCTCGCTGCCGGGCACGACCCAGGCGGTGACGTGCTCGGCCTTCTTGCGGCCCTTGATCACCTCGGCCGCGGCGCGCAGGTCCGAGAGGCGGGAATTGGTGCAGGAGCCGATGAAGACCCAGTCCACCTTGGTGCCTTCCAGCTTCTGGCCGGGCTGCAGGCCCATGTAATCGAGGGCTGCTTCCCAGGCGGCGCGCTTGCCGTCGTTCGGCGCCTCGCGCGGGTCGGGCACATGGCTGGTGACGGCAGCGACCTGCTCGGGGCTGGTGCCCCAGGTGATCTGGGGCGCGATGTCGCGCATGTGGATCACCTCGTCGCGCGTGAATGTGGCGCCAGGGTCGGACGGCAATTCGCGCCAGTCGCGCAAAGCGGCCTCCCAGGCCGCCCCTTTCGGCGCGTATTCGCGGCCGGCGAGATACTCGAAGGTGACGTCGTCCGGCGCGACCATGCCGACCTTCGCCCCCATCTCGATGGAGAGGTTGCACAGCGTGAGCCGCTCTTCCATCGAAAGCGCGCGCACGGCGCTGCCGGCATATTCCATCGCCATGCCGGTGCCGGCCGCGGCGCTGAAGCGGCCGATGGCGGCGAGGATCATGTCCTTCGCGGTGACACCCGCCGGGCGCTCGCCTTCGAAGCGGATGCGGAAAGTCCCTGGGCGGCGCTGTGGCAGGGTTTGCGTGGCCAGCGCATGGCCGAGTTCGCTGGCACCGATCCCGAAGGCCATCGCGCCCACGCCGCCATTGGTGCAGGTGTGGCTGTCGCCGCAGGCGAGCGTGAGGCCGGGCAGGACGATGCCGAGTTCGGGCGCGATGACATGGACGATGCCGTTGCCGGGCTTGTTGAGGTCGAACATGCGCACGCCCTCGGCGGCGCAGCGTTCGCGGAGCGAATTGATCAGGCGCTCGCCCTTCGGGTAGCTCGCCGCCGTGCGGCCGGGGGCGGAGGAGACGGCGTGGTCGGGCGTGGCGAAGACCTTCCTGGGTTCGGCCACGCGCCGCCCGGCTTCGGCGAGTTCCGCCATGGCGCGGCCGCCACTGAGGTCATGCACCAGGATGCGGTCGAGATAGAGCAGCGACCAGCCTTCGCCGAGATCGGCGATGACATGCCGGTCCCAGATCTTGTCGAACATCGTTTTGGGCATCGTCCCCTCCCGAGGGATCAGCGCGTCTCTTGAAGTGCGGCGGTGACGATGGCGTCATCCACGCAATGTGCATAGCCGGGGGCGCGCTGGATGGCGCCGGCGCTGAGCATGCTGGCCTCCAGCCGGTTCCACGGCTCGGGCGGGAAATGCGGGTCGCGCGTCCAGATGCCAAGCCCCCGGTAGCGCGCGATGCAGAGGGCGAGCAGCGTCTGGTCCATACCGTCGAAGAAGCCCGCGATGGTGGCGGCGATCTCCTCCGGCGTGGCCGCCCAGAACCAGGCCTGGGTGGCGGCCAGGCCGCGGATCATGGCGCGGAATTCGGGGGCGTATTCGGCGATGTTGGCCGCCGTCGAATAGTAGGTGGTGTAGCTGGTGGGGCCGCGCGAGGCCGCCGCGTGCCAGACATGCCCGGTGCCGTCACGCTCCATCTGGCTGGCGAAGGGCTCGAAGAGTTGCGCCACGTCGAGGCGGCCTTCCATGACGGCAGCGGCGTTGGCGGCCATGGGCTGATCGGTGACGCGGGCGATGCTGTCCGGGTCCAGGCCGGCGCGGCGGATGTCGTCCTGCAGCGTCCACCAGGGGGTGGGCACCTCGCTGACGGTGCCGAGCGTCATGTCGCGGAGGTCGGTCAACCTGAAATCGGGGCGCGGCGCGCGGCCGATCAGGAAGAAGGGATCGCCCAGGATGGCGGCGCCGAAATTGCGCAGCGGCGAGGCCGCGTCGGCATTATGCGCCAGCAGGATCCGCATGGGGCCGCCCCAGGCCAGATGGGCGTCGCCATTCAGGACGCTGTCCTTCGCAAGCGAGGGCTGCGTGCCGGCGCGCACCGTGACACTGACGCCCGCCTTCGCATAGGCATCGCGCGCGAGCGCGGCGTAATAGGGGGCATAGAAGACGGCCCGGAAGGGCTCTTGCAGGGTGATCGGGCGCATCGGACTATCCTGCGACACAGCTCATGCACCGCCAAGAGAGGCCACGCCATGCTGAACCGCCGCCACCTTCTCGCCTGTGCCATCCTCGCGCCTGTCGCGGCACAGGCGCAGTTCACGCGGCCCTTGCGGCTCATCATCCCGGTGGGTGTCGCGGGCGTGACCGATGTGGTGGGGCGCATCCTGGCGGAGGGGATGCAGGGGCAGCTCGGCCAGCCCATCGTGCCGGAGAATGTGGTGGGGGCGGGCAGCACCGTAGGCGCGGCCGCCTTCCATCGCGCCGCCAATGATGGGCAGACGATCTTCATCGGGACCAACAATCACCCGGTGATGCGCGCGGTCTATCCGAATTTCCCGCTCGATCCCGTCACCGATTTCGTGCCCGTGGCCGGCATCGGCAAGCAGCCCTTCATCCTCGCCGTGCACCCCGATGTGCCGGCGAATGACCTGCCCAGCCTGCTCACCTGGCTGCGCGCGCAGGGCGAGCGGGCCAATTACGGCTCGGCCAATCCCGGTGCCACCAACCATCTGGCGGGCGAGTTCTTCAAGCAGCTCTCGGCCACGAGCTTCACCATCGTGCCCTACCGCACCGCCGCGGCCGCCGTGCAGGACCTGTTGGCGGGGCGGATGAACTTCTCCATCGACAGCCCGACGCTGATGATGCCGCTGATCCGCGAGGGGCGCCTCAAGCCCATCGCGGTCACGAGTGCCGAGGCCTCGGCGCTGGCGCCCGGCCTGCCGCCCATCGCGACCGCCCTGCCCGGCTATGATTTGACGGCCTGGCAGGTGCTCTTTACGCGCCCCGGCGGGCCGGAGGAGGCGCGGCGGGCGGTGCAGGCGGCAGCGCTGGCGGCCGTGGCGGACCCGGGCGTGAAGGCGCGGCTGCTCGCCGCCAATGTCGAGACCTGGCCCGATCCCTCGCCCGAGGCAGCGGCGCGGCATGTGGCGGCCGAGGTGGCGCGCTGGGCGCCGATCGTGGCGCGCATCACACCGGGTTGACCATCCTGCCCCCCGCCCCGATCTTCGCGGCAGGAGGGCGGAACGCCATGTTTTCACTGCGGGGGCGCAAGGCCTTCATCACCGGGGCCTCGGGCCTGCTCGGCGCGCATTTCGCGCGGCTGCTTCACGCGGCGGGTGCCCGTGTGGTGCTGGCCGCGCGGCGCATCGAATCCTGCGAGACACTGGCGCGCGAGCTGGGACCCGAGGCGCGGGCCATTCGCCTCGACGTCCAGGATGAGGCGAGCATCGCCGCCGCCTTCGAAGCCGAACCCGATTGCGACATCCTGGTGAACAATGCGGGCATCGCCGCGACAAAGCCCTTCCTGGATCACGCGGCGGCCGATTTCGACCAGGTGCTGGGCATCAACCTGCGCGGCGCCTTCCTCGTCGGCCAGGCGGCGGCGCGGCGGATGGTGGCGAACAAGACGGGCGGCTCCATCATCAACATCGCTTCCGTGCTGGGCGAGCGCGTGATCCCGGGCGTCGTCGGCTATACCGCCGCCAAGGCCGGACTGATCCAGATGACACGGCAGATGGCCGTCGAGCTCGCGCGTCACAACATCCGTGTGAATGCGATCGCGCCGGGCTACATCGCCTCCGACATCAATGCCGAATTCTTCGCCTCCGACGCCGGGCAGGCGATGATCAAGCGCATCCCGCAGCGGCGGCTGGGCAAGCCGGAGGACCTCGATGGCGCGCTGCTGCTGCTGGCCTCCTCCGCCGGCGCGCATATGACCGGCAGCGTCATCACCGTGGATGGCGGCCACAGCATCAATCCCCTCTGAAAGAACGCCAGAATGGACTTCACCCTCGACGCCAAGAGCGAAGCCAAGCGCCAAGGCGTGCGCGCCTTCGTGCAGGACCGGCTGATCCCGCTGGAGCGCGACCCCACGAGCTATGACCACCACGAGAACATCAACCCGGACCTGCTGAAGACGTTGCGCGCCGAGGTGAAGGCGGCCGGGCTCTGGTGCCTGCAGATGCCGGAAAGCGTGGGCGGCCAGGGCCTGCCCTTCACCGGCATGGCCGCCTGCTACGAGGAGATGAACCGCTCCATCTTCGGGCCGGTCTGCTTCAACTCCGCGGCACCCGATGACGGCAACATGATGGTGCTGAACAAGGTCGGCACCGCCGCGCAGAAGGAATGGTGGATGATGCCCGTCGTGCGCGGCGAAGTGCAGTCGAGCTTCGCCATGACCGAGCCCGATGGCGCGGGCAGCGATCCGGGCATGACCAAGACCACTGCCGAGCGCGCCGGCAATGACCGCTGGAAGATCTACGGCCGCAAGTGGTTCATCACCGGCGCGGGCGAGGCCAAGCACTTCATCGTCATGGCGCGGACCAGCGATGATCCGCGCAAGGGCCTCACCGCCTTCCTGTTCCATGCCGACCAGCCGGGCTGGAAGATCGAGCGCCGCATCCCGATCATGGGGCCCGAGGAGCATGGCGGGCATTGCGAGATCACCTTCGACGGGCTTGAGGTCGCGGATGAGAACATCCTGATGGGGGTGGGCGACGGGCTGAAGATGACGCAGATCCGCCTCGGCCCCGCGCGCCTCACCCATTGCATGCGCTGGACCGGCATGGGCCGCCGCGCGCTCGAGATCGCCATGGCGCGCATCGAGGAGCGCCACGCCTTCGGCCAGAAGCTCGCCGAGAAGGAGAGCGTGCAGATGATGGTGGGCGAGGCGGCGATGCAGCTCGACATCGCGCGCCTGCTGACGATGCGCGCGGCCTGGAAGCTCGACCAGGGGGATTTTGCGCGCAAGGAGATCAGCACGGCCAAGATCGTCGCCGCCGATGCGCTGCAGCGCGCGGCGGACACCGCCATCCAGCTCCTGGGCGCCAAGGGCTATTCCAAGGACACGCCGGTGGAGTGGATGTACCGCTATGCCCGCCAGGCGCGGCTGGTGGATGGGGCGTCGGAGGTGCATCGCATGGTGATCGCGAATTTCCTGCGGCGCGAGGGCAGCGAGTATTTCGGCTGGCGCACGCATGGATGAGGCGCGGCGCAGCGCGCTGGAAGCCTGGCTCGGGCGCCGCATCACGGCGGCCAGCCTGCTGTCCGGCGGCGCCATCCAGCAGAACTGGGCGCTGACGCTCGACGGCGGCGAGGAATGGGTGCTGCGGACGGATAATCCCGCGACGCTGGCCGTCTCGCTGCCGCGCGCCGCCGAATATGCGCTGTTGCGCGCCGCGCATGCCGAAGGGGTGACGGTGCCGGAGCCGCTGCGGCTTTGCGAGGATCGCGGCGTGATCGGCACGCCCTTCTTCGTGATGCGCCGCGTGCGCGGCACGGCGACGGGCTTTCGCCTCGCCAAGGCCGCGGCGGCACAGGGCGGGGATGACGTGCTGGTGCGGGAGCTGGGGGCGGAGCTGGCGCGCATCCATCGCATCACGCCGCCGCGCGAGGACCTCGCTTTCCTGGGCGAACCGCCGGCGGATGCGGGCGCGGCCTTCATCGCGGCGATGCGCCTGCGGCTGGACGAAGGCGGCACGCCGCGCCCGGCCGTCGAATGGGGGCTTGCCGCGCTGGAGCGGCATCTGCCGCCACCCCAGCTGCCCGTGCTGAACCACAACGACTTCCGCACCGGGAATCTGATGGTGGACGGGCACGCCGTCACCGCCGTGCTGGATTGGGAATTCGCCGCCTGGGGTGACCCGCATGCCGATCTCGGCTGGTTCTGCGCGCCCTGCTGGCGCTTCGGCAATCGCCAGTTGGAGGCAGGCGGGCTTGGCTCCCGCGCCGCTTTCCTGGAGGGCTATGGCGCGGGCGCCGATCCTTCGCGCCTGCCCTTCTGGGAACTGGCGGCGACCATCCGCTGGGCGGTAATCGCCGCCGACCAGGGGGCGCGGCATCTCTCGGGCGTGGAGCGAAGCCTGGAACTGGCGCTGACCGCGCAGATCATTCCGGAGCTTGAGATGGACATCCTGGCCCAGGTGGAGGCGCTCGATGCTGGAACAGCCTGACGCGGCGGATCTGCTGGCCACCGCACGCGCGGCGCTGCTGGAAAAGCTGCTGCCCGCCCTGCCGCCCGAGTTGCATTACGAGGCGCGGATGATCGCGAACGCCATGGCCATCGCCGGGCGCGCCGGCACCGTGGACCCCAGGCCCTTGGAGACGCGCCTCGCCAGCTTCGCCGATGACCTCGCGCATTTCGCGGCGCGCATCCGGGCCGGCGCCTATCAGCCGGGCACGCCGGCCTATGCGGGGGCGGCGGCGCTGCTGCGGGAAATGGTGCGCATGCGGGCCGCCGTGACAAACCCGCGCGCCCTGGGCTAGCGCCATTCCGAGCAGATTCACGCCATGGCTGTTCCAGCCAAGGGCGATCTGCTCTAAGCCCTGCCGCATCATGGACAACAACACGGCCACCAAGCCCCGCAGCAAGCTGAAGGGCGACGCCTGGCGCGCCTATGATGCGCTGCCGCCCGAGGTGCGCGCGGCGCTGCGCGAATCCCTGGTGGATTGGTGCCCGCTGCGCGCGCAGGAGTGGCATGTCCATCTGCTGAAGCGCGAGAAGCTGAAGCCGGCCAAGGCCGCGCGCGCCTTGGTCCGCACCACCCGCCGCATGGACCATGCCGAGGTCGCGGCCTTTGCCCGCGCCTGGCCCAAGGGGGCCCGCGCCTATCCGCATGTGGCGGCCGAGGCCAGCATCCAGCGCTATGCCGGCCCGCGCGGCCTGCCCACGGGCTGACCCTTCACGGAACTCCCCTGCCCGCCTAGCCTTCCCTCCAAACACGGGAGAGAACGCATGGGTCCGCTGCACGGGCTGAAGATCCTGGAAATCGCCGGCATCGGGCCCGGCCCCTTCTGCGCGATGCTGCTGGCCGATCTGGGCGCCACGGTGATCCGCATCGAGCGCGCGGAAGGCCCGGCCGGCTCGCGCCAGGATGTCTCGCTGCGCAACCGCCGCTCGCTGGCGCTGGACCTCAAGAAGCCCGAGGCGATCGAGGCCGTGCTGCGCATGGCCGAGACCTCGGACGCGCTGATCGAAGGCTTCCGGCCAGGCGTGATGGAGCGCCTGGGCCTCGGCCCCGAGGCGCTGCGCGCGCGCAACCCGCGCCTGGTCTATGGACGCATGACCGGCTGGGGCCAGGAAGGCCCGCTGGCCAAGGCGGCGGGGCATGACATCAACTACATTGCGCTCACCGGCGCGCTGCACGCCATGGGCCGCGCGGGCGAGCCGCCCGCGCCGCCTTTGAACCTGGTGGGCGATTATGGCGGCGGCGGCATGCTGCTGGCCTTCGGCCTGCTCGCCGCGCTGCTGGAGCGCGAGAAGAGCGGCCAGGGCCAGGTGGTGGATGCGGCCATGGTGGATGGCGCGGCCCTGCTCATGGCGCCCATCTTCGGCATGAAGGCGCGCGGCCGGTGGGGGAGCGAGCGCGCGGCCAATCTGCTGGATGGCGCGGCCTCCTTCTACGACAGCTATGCCTGCGCCTGTGGCGGCTTCGTGGCGGTGGGTCCCATCGAGCCGCAATTCTTCGACGAGATGGTGGCCCGCATGGGCCTCGACCCGAAGCTTTTTGAAGGCCGGATGGAGCCGGCCAAATGGCCGGCGCACAAGGCGCTGCTGGCCGCCGCCTTCCGGACGAAGACGCGCGACGAATGGGCCGCGATCTTCGGCGAGAGCGATGCCTGCGTGGCGCCCATCCTCTCCATGGCCGAGGCACCACACCATCCGCATAACGCGGCGCGGCAGAGCTTCGTGGAACGGGACGGCGCGCTGCAGCCCGCCCCTGCCCCGCGCTTCTCGCGCACGCCAGGCGGCTTCACCGCGCCGCCACCGCTGCGCGGCGAGCACAGCCGGGAAGTGCTCGCGGAATTCGGCTTCAGCGAGGCGGAGATCGCCGCGCTCGCACCCGCCCCGGCAACCCGCTAGCCTCACGCCCAAAGCCAGGAGGAACCCAGATGGACACCAACGCCGCCCGCCCGTCCCGCCCGCGCACGGTCTTCACGCCGGAGCACGAGATGTTCCGCGAGCAGTTCCGCCGCTTCGTGGAGCGCGAGATCGCGCCCCATCACCGCGACTGGGAGCGTGCCGGCATCGTGCCCCGCGAGGTCTGGCAGAAGGCCGGCGCGCAGGGCTTCCTCTGCACCATGCTGGACCCCGAATATGGCGGCGCGGGCGGGGATTTCGGCCATGCGGCCATCATCATCGAGGAGCTGGCGCGGGTGAACGCCTCGGGCGTCGCCTTCCAGCTCCATTCGGACATCGTGGTGCCCTATATCGGATCTTACGCGAGCGAGGCGCGCAAGCGCGAATGGCTGCCCAGGATGGCCGCCGGCGAGATCATCGGCGCCATCGCCATGACAGAGCCCGGCATGGGCAGCGACCTCAAGGCGGTGCGCACGCGCGCGGTGCGCGATGGCGACCACTGGGTCATCAATGGCGCCAAGACCTTCATCTCCTCCGGGCAGAATGCGGGCCTCGTCATCGTCGTCTGCAAGACCGACCCGGAGGCGGGGCGGCGCGGCGTCTCGCTGATCGCCGTCGAGGAAGGCACGCCCGGCTTCACCAAGGGCCGCAAGCTCGAGAAGATCGGCATGCACGCGCAGGACACCTCGGAGCTGTTCTTCGAGGATGTGCGCGTGCCGGTCGGCAACCTGATCGGCGAGGAGAATGGCGGCTTCCGGCACCTGATGCACCAATTGCCGCAGGAGCGGCTGGTGATCGCGGTGCGCGCCGCGACCAGCATGGAGACCATGCTGGAGAAGACCATCGCCTATACGAAGGAGCGCCAGGTCTTCGGACATTCGGTCTTCGACTTCCAGGTGCATCGCTTCAAGCTGGCCCAGGCCAAGGCCGAGATCGCCATGTTCCGCGTCTATGTGGATGACTGCATCGCCCGCCACATGAAGGGCGAGCTTTCGGGCGAGGAAGCCGCGGCGGCCAAGCTGCTGGGCACCGAGATGCAGAACCGCCTGCTGGATGATTTCCTGCAGATGCATGGTGGCTATGGCTACATGGCCGAATACGAGATCGGCCGCGCCTGGGCGGATGCGCGGGTGGGCCGGATCTATGGCGGATCGAGCGAGGTGATGCGGGAGATCATCGCCCGCACGCTGTGATGCGCGATCGCGCTTGAACACCCCATGCCTGTGCCGATATCTCGGCGCAGCGGACGAATCCAAGGAGAGCCCTGATGGCCAAGCTGAACGTCAATGGACGCGTGGTGGAGGTCAACGCCTCCCCCGACACGCCCCTGCTCTGGGCCATCCGGGATCATGTGGGCCTGACCGGCACGAAATATGGCTGCGGCGTCGCGCAATGCGGCGCCTGCACGGTGCATCTGGACGGCGTGCCCACGCGCTCCTGCGGCATCACGCTGGGCTCTGTCACCGAGACGCAGAAGATCGTGACGATCGAGGGCCTCTCGCCCGATGGCAACCACCCGATCCAGGTGGCCTGGCGCGCGCTGGACGTGCCGCAATGCGGCTTCTGCCAGTCCGGCATGATCATGGCGGCGGCCGCGCTCCTGGCCGAGAAGCCACGCCCGACGGATGAGGACATTGATGCGGCGATGACCAATATCTGCCGCTGCGGCACCTATAACCGCGTGCGCGAGGGCATTCATCGCGCGGCGCGCGGGCTCTCGGGCTGAGGGGGGACGCGACCATGAACCATATCCGCACCTCGCGCCGTTCCCTCATGCAGGCGGCGGGCGCGCTCGTCGTCGGCTTCCACATCGCCCCGCGCGGCGCGCTGGCGCAAGCCGCGCCCGCGAACGCCACGCCCGAGATCAATGCCTGGGTGGTGATCCATCCGGATGACCGGGTGGTGCTGCGCATGGCCCGCACCGAGATGGGCCAGGGCACGCGCACCGGCCTCTGCCAGATGATCGCGGAGGAGCTGCATTGCGACTGGTCGAAGATCTCGACCGAATATGTAACGCCCGGCCAGAGCCTGGCGCGCAACCGCGCCTGGGGGAATTTCCTCACCGCCGGCAGCCAGGGCATCCGGCAGAGCCAGGATTACGTCCGCCGCGGCGGTGCGGCCGCGCGCATCATGCTGGTGCAGGCCGCCGCCGCGCGCTGGGGCGTGGATGCTGCCACCTGCACGGCCAAGGACAGCGTGATCACCCACACGCCCACCGGCCGCACGCTGCGCTATGGCGAGGTGGCGGGCGAGGCCGCGCGCCTTTCGCCCCCCGCCCAGGTGCCGCTGAAGGAGCCCCGGGAGTGGACGCTGATCGGGCAATCCGTCCCGCGCCTCGACACCGCCGACAAGACCACGGGCAAGCTGATCTACGGCTCGGACCTCAAGATGCCGGGGATGCTGGTGGCGGTGCCCCGGCGCTGCCCGGTCTTCGGCGGCAAGGTCCGCTCCTTCGACGCGGCGCGCGTGGCGGGCATGCCCGGCGTGAAGCATGTCGTGCAGATCGGGGATTACGGCGTGGCCGTCATCGCCGACACCTTCTGGCAGGCGAAGACCGCGCTGGACGCGCTGCCGGTGCAATGGGATGGCGGCGAGAATGCGCGCATCCAGCAGGCCGACATCAATGCCCGCCTGACCGAGGGGCTGAACGCCACCGAGGCCTTTGTCGGCAACAGCCATGGCGATGCGCGGGCCGCCATCGCAGCCGCGCCCCGCAAGATCGAGGCGGTCTATTCCTACCCTTTCCAGAACCACGCGCCGATGGAGCCGATGAACGCGACGGTGGTCTGGACGCCCACCCGCTGCGACGTCTGGTGCCCGACGCAGAATGGCGAGGCCGCGCTGGTCGCCACCGCGCAGGCCGCCGGCCTGCCGCAGACGCAGTGCGACGTGCATCGCGTGGATTTGGGCGGCGGCTTCGGCCGGCGCACCACGCATGACTGGCTGATCGACGCCGTGCTCATCGCGAAGCAGGTGCCCGGCGTGCCGATCAAGACGATGTGGACGCGCGAGGAGGACATGGTGCAGGGGCGCTACCACCCCATCACCAAGGCCAAGATGACCGCGGGCCTGGATGCGAATGGCGAGATCACCGGGCTGCATATGCGCATCTCGGGCCAGTCCATCCTCTCCTTCGTCTTCCCCAATGCGCTGCAGAACGGGCGCGACCCGGTGCAGTTCCAGGGGCTGAATGCGGGCGGGACGGAAGGGGCCATCGGCTATACCTTCCCGAACCTGCTGATCGACCATGCGATGCGGAACACGCATGTGCCGCCGCATTTCTGGCGCGGCGTGAACCACAACCAGAACGCCATCTACCTCGAATGCTTCCTGGATGAGGTGGCGCATGCGACCAACCAGGACCCGCTGGCGCTGCGCCGCAAGCTGATGGCGAACCACCCGAAGCACCTGGCCGTATTGAACGCAGTGGCCGAGCGCATCGGCTGGGGCAGCGCGCCGCCGGCGGGCGTGTTCCGCGGCATCGCGCAGCAGATGGGCTTCGGCAGCTATGTGGCCGCGGCCGCCGAGATCTCGGTGAATGCGCAGGGGCAGCTCAAGATCCATCGCATCGTGGCGGCGACGGATTGCGGCGTGGCCGTGAACCCGAAGCAGATCGAAATGCAGGTGGAGGGCAGCTTCGTCTATGGGCTGTCCGCCCTGCTCCATGGCGAGTGCACCGTGAAGGACGGCGCCATCGAGCAGACGAATTTCGACAGCTACCCCGTGCTGCGCATGGAGGAGATGCCGAAGGTCGAGACCATCGTCATGCCCTCCGGCGGGTTCTGGGGCGGCGTGGGCGAGCCCACCATCATGGTGGCGGCACCCGCCGTGCTGAACGCGATCTTCGCCGCGACCGGCAAGCGCATCCGCGACCTGCCGATCAAGGACCAGGATCTGCGCCGCGCCTGATGCGCGCGGCGCTTGTGTTGCTGTGGCTCGCCACCCCGGCTTTCGCCGAGGTGGCGCCCTTCATCGTGACGGGCGATGCCCTCGAGGCCCCGCTGGTGGCCGCGCCGGCCAGCGCCGCGCGCGGCGAGGCGATCGTGAAGAACCGGGAGACGGCGAATTGCCTGATCTGCCACGCCATCCCCGACCCGCGCGAGCGCTTCATGGGCGATGTGGGGCCACCGCTCGCCGGCGTGGGCTCGCGGCTCACGCCGGGGCAGATCCGGCTGCGCCTCGTGGATCCGACGCGGCTGAACGCCGAGGCCATCATGCCGGCCTATCATCGGACCGAGGGGCTCAACCGCGTGGACCCACGCTATCTGGGCCGACCCGTCCTCACGGCGATGGAAATCGAGGATGTGGTGGCGTATCTGGCGCGCCTGAAGGAGTGACCTGATGCGACGCCGAAGCCTTCTCGCCCTGCCCTTGGCCACAGGCCCCGCCTTGGCACAGACCACCGAGACCTATGAAGCGGCCGAGCAGTCCATCCTGGCCGGGAGGATGCCGGCGCCGACCGGGATCACCATCGAGATGCCCACGCTCTCGGAGAACGGCAATTCGGTGGATATCGCGATCCGCGTCGAGAGCCCGAGCACGCGGGCGGATCATGTGACGGCGATCCATGTCCTGGCCGAGAAGAACCCCATCCCGCGCGTGGCGAGCTTCACGCTGGGCCCGCGCTCAGGCCGGGCCGAGGTCGCGACGCGCATTCGCCTCGCCACCACCCAGACCATCCTGGTGCTGGCCGAGACAAGCCGCGGCCAAGTGCATCGCGCGGCGCGGGAGGTGATCGTCATCCTCGGCGCCTGCGTGGATGGGGGCTGAGATGTCCGACATCATCGCCCGCATCACGCTGCCCGAGGCCGCCCGGCGGGGCGAGGTGGTGACGGTGCGCGTCATCGTCCGCCACCCGATGGAGCGCGGCTTCGACGGGCCGGGGCTGACGCCCGTGCCGCGGCAGATCCTGCACACGCTCAGCGTGACCTATGCGGGCGAGGAGGTGTTCCGCATGGCGCTCTCGCCCGGCATCACCGCCAACCCCTATGTCGAGTTCACCACCCTCGCGGTCGAGACGGGCGAGATGGTCTTCGAATGGCAGGAGGATGGCGGCGCGGTCTATCGGCGGACGGCGCAACTGGTCGTCACATGAGGCGCTGGCTGCTGCTCGCGCTGTGGCCGCTCGCGGTTTCGGCGCAGGAGGTGCGGCCCTCGCGCGAGTTTCTGTCACCGGCGCTGCGGGCCCAGCAGGAGGACCCGTCCCGCCACCCCGGCTGGCTCTGGGTGGATGAGGGCGAGGCGATCTGGCGTCGGGGCGAGCGTTCCTGCCAATCCTGCCATGGCGACATCAGCGCGATGCGCGGCGTCGCCACGCGCTATCCGGCGGTGGCGAGCGACGGCGCGTTGCTGAACCTGGAGGGGAGGATCGAGCGCTGCCGGGTGGAGAACCAGGGCGCGGCCCCCTTCGGCTACGAGAGCGAGGCGCTGCTCTCGCTGACGGCGGCGGTGGCGCGGCAATCGCGCGGGATGGCGATGTCGGTGCCGGTGGATGGCGCGGCGGCGGCCTTCCTGGAGGAGGGGCACGCCTTCTATGAGACGCGCCAGGGGCAGCTCAACCTGTCCTGCGGGCAATGCCATGACGCGAATGCGGGACGGCGACTGCGCGGCGATGTGATCTCCCACGGGCTTGGCACCGGCTATCCGGCCTATCGGCTGGAGTGGAACGGCATGGGCTCGCTGCACCGGCGGTTGCGCGCCTGTTCGCTGGGCGTGCGGGCCACGCAGTTTCCGCTGGGCTCGCGCGAGTATCTGACGCTCGAGCTGTATCTCGCGCATCGCGCGCGGGGGATGCCGGTGGAGGCGCCGGGGCTCCGGCGGTAGGAACGGTCATCGCTCGAAGGGGAAGGGCGTGCGGCGCCAATGGCGTTGCAGGCCGTGGGCCGCGATGGTCGCCTCCTCCATGGCATGGAGATGGGCCGCGATGACCGGCGCGTCGTTGCTGCGCAGGATGGATTGAAGCTCCGCGTCTTCCTGTTCGATGCGGTCCGCCGATCGAGCGTCGGACGGGCGCACCGCTTTGGAAATGTCGGATAACAACCCGGACGCTTTCGCGAATTCGCCCCGCATGCAGGCCACCCAGGCGTCTATCCGGTCGGGGAAGCCTGTGCGCAGGGGTGGCGCCCGGAAGGGCTGCAACCACGCCACCACATCCTCGAAGCTGCGGACGGCATCGAAGAACGCCGGAACCTTGGCATTGAAGTTGCGGACCAGCTGCGCTTCGTATTCGGGGGCGAACATGTCCTCGAAGGTGCGCGGCGGCAACTGCCGCCAGTTTGGCAGCAGCCGACCGGGGGGCTCCGCCCCAATGATGCGCTCGACTTCGAAGGGAAGGGAATAGCCAAGGACCCAGCTTGGCTCGAAGCGCGAGAGCGGAATGACCGAGAGTGCCATTCTGGAGCTGCAAGGTGCCGAGAGAGGTTCGATATAGAGCCCGATGATCGCCGTCTCGATGGGTGGCCGGATGAGCCATCGCTTGTGGAGCACCAGATCCGGATGCTGCGCCAGGACAGGGGCAAAGATGGCGCGGAGCTGCTTCACCGTGGCCATGGGTCAGGGCGCCTGGCGCTGTTCAGTGACCAGGACTCGCGGGTGAGCAATGCCAACTTCTATGCCGAATTGCAGGGCTTCCTGATAAATGCGCGCGGCTTGAGCCGTGTTCAGTCCCGCCTGTCCCGTCTTGATGTCGTAAGCGCAGACGGTGTCGGTGCCTTCCACGCGATGCAGGATATCCAGCCGGCTTGTGCCTATCTCGCCACGCGTGGCATCGCGACCATTCCGTAACGAGTTTTCCGCCCGCACGAGCCTTCCTCTGGGCCCGTAGGCTCGCTTGATCTCCTGCTCCACACCGCGATGCACATCCATGCCCCATTGCTGCGGCGAGCGCCCATCCCGAGGCGTCTCATCGGCGATCTGCCTCAGCATATCCTCGAACTCCGCCGTCTTCGGGCAGAATTCATTCACGCGTTCCTGGGTCAGCGTGCCCACCACCACACGCGCATTCGCCTCGGTGCCCTCGAAGCCGCGCTAAAAGAACAGGAAGGGCGTGTCCGGCGCCACGCCGCCCTGAACCCGGCCCCGCAGACCCTCCCGCAGGTGGTTGTAGAGCCCTGTCGCCGCCCCCAGCAGCGCGGTGAAGCCAAAGTCCGCCACAGCCGGCGCCGCGATGGGTGTGAACTCGCCGCCCTCCGCGCGCAATTGCTGCACCGCCAGGCCGCCATCGGGCATGGCCAGGGTGCAGATCTGGCTGCCATCCCCGAGCGTTTCGCATCGGCCGATCAGCCCGCCCGCGGCGTCGCGCGCGGTGTAGCGGCGCTCCACACCGGGCGCCGGCGCATCCTGCGCGGTCAACCGCTCGCCATCGCCGCCCCCCCCCGCATGCCGGAAATGGCCGCTGACCTCCTGCGTCTCGCCATCGCGCCGGCGGGTATAGGGCTGCACCCAGACCAGGCCGTCCCCATCCGGACCACCAGGCGAATCCTGGAGCGGCCGCCAGGCGCGGCTCACCCAGGCACGGTATTCCTCACCCTCGGGGTGACCCAAGGGCTGGTACCGCGGGTCGCGCATCGCCTGGCGAAGATCGGCGCGGCTGAGGGGAAAGGGGGTCGGGCACGGGCATCCTCCGGGAAAAGGCCACCCGGGTTTCTAGGCGAAATCATAAGAACATTTCAAGAACAATCCGCCACCATCACCGCCCCTGTCGAGGATTCCGTGATGAAGGCGCGCCCCTCGCGCAGGGTGAGATTCGTGACCGTGGGGCCGCGGCAGGAGCGCAGCCGAGCCAGCGGCTCGCCCTGGTGGCTCAGCACGATCACGCAACCCAGCGAGGCGTGGGCCACCATCAGCCGCCCTTCCCCATCCATCGCCAGCCCATCCGGGCCGCTGGTGCCGTGGAAGCTGGCGAAGCGGCCGACCTTGGCCGTGCCGCCATCGGGCATGAGCGGCACGCGCCAGATGGAATTGTCGCGCGTCATGGCCACGAAGAGCACCTCCTCATCCAGGGAGAGGACGAGGCCATTGGGGCTTGGGCCATTGCTGATGAGCATGTCCAGCCCGCCACCCTCTCGCCAGCGATAGACGCGGCCCGTCGGGTCATGCAGGCCCGACTGGCCCTGGTCGGTGAAGTAGAGATCGCCATTGCGGGCGAAGACCAGGTCGTTCGGGCCCTTGAAGCGCTCGCTGTTGCGGCGGGGCAGTGCGGGCGTGATGCGGCCCGAGGCGAGGTCCAGCGCCAGGATGCCCTGCTTGTAGTCGGCGATGAACATCCGCTCGCCATCGGGGTGCAGCGCCAGGCCATTGGGCTCGCCGTCATATTCGGCGATGAGGGTCCAGTCCTCCGGCGTATCCAGCCGGAAGATGCGGCCATGCGGGATGTCGGTGACGTAGAGGCGGCCCTGGCGGTCGAAGCAGGGGCCTTCCAGGAAGCTCGCCACCGGCTCGCCGCGCTTGTTGGCGCGGGACCATTCGGTGACGACGGGGCGGCGCAGCGGTGCGGGAATCTCGGCGAAGAGCTGGGTCTGGATGTCCATGCGCCGATGCTAGCGCATCAGCCGAAGAACCCAACCTCCTCCGCCACCGCCGCCGAGCAGAAGCGCACCAGGCCGATCAGGTGGCGCATGGGCTGGAAGATCTCGGCGTGTTCGCGGGCATAGCTCGCCCCCTCCCCTGGCACCGAGGGTTCGTGGAAATCCAGGCCGGCGAGCGGATCGGAGGCGGCGGGAAACACCTGTTCGAGCAAGGCGAGCGCGGGCTCCACCTCCAGCGCCAGGATGCGGCTGATCACCGTCTCGCGCGTCGCACCGTGGCGGGGCGAAAATTCGGGAATGCTGACGGCCAGCAGCCAGAGGCGATGGATGAGTGCCAGGCGCAGCGCGTGCAGCAGCACGAGGCGATCCGGCATCACGGGCAGCTCTGGCCAGGCGGCGCGCAGCGCCAGGTGGTCCGACTGGAAGCGGCGGTAGAGGCGGCGCAGCGGGGCTTGCAGGTTCAGTTCGTCGAGCGGCGCCGAGACGGCCAGCAGCTTCTGCGCGCGGCCAGGACGTGACGTGGCGGCGGCGCGGTCCAGCCAGGTGCCAGGGTCGAGCGTGCCGATCACCGCGCGCACCACGCCGATATCGGAGCATTCGGCCGCGCGCGCCGCCATGGCCAGCGCGCGGGCGAAGCGCGGCGAGCGGGCGCGGAGATCGTTGAAGGCCTCAGGGTTCGCGGCGACGGCGGCCCCCAGCCCATGCATGGTGTTGGCGAGCCACCCCACCTGCTGGAGGATCGCGTTGTTCGGAATGGCGCGCAGCTGCGAGGGGTGGCTGATGCGCGCGGGCCCGCCCATGCCATCGGTCTGGCGCGCGGCGGGGCGGGAGCCGGTGCGCTCGAGCAGGCCCGGGCCGAAGCCGCCCAGCAGCGCGGCATAGCCGGGGTCTTCCACCAGCGCCTGCACCTCGCGGCGGAGGGTGGCGAAGAAATCCGCGCCGTAATCGGCCTCGGCATAGATCGGATCGGGCTTGCGCGGCGGCTCGGCGAAGGCGTGTTCGGCGATGCGGGCGATGGTGGCCTGCGCCAGCGCCTCGGTGCCGAAGAGGAGGTAGCCGTCGCCGCCCTGGAAACTCGATTCCTCGCGCACGGCGAAGCCGGCATCCGCGAGGGAGCGGCGCTGTTGCGGCGGAAACAGGTATTCCAGGCGGTCGCGCAGGCTCGCCGGATGCGCGCCGCGGCCGATGCTCTCGCCATGCGTGTCGAAGAGGACGAGCTCGACGTCGGAGAGGCCATGGCGGCGCAGGAGTTCGGCGAGGCGCAGCTTGAGGCGCTCGACCAGGTAGGAGGCGGCGAGCTGCCCGACATAGCGGCCGGAATCCGAATAGCCGAATTGCAGGCAGAGCCGGCCATGCAGGCGGAGATAGTCTCGGAAATGCGGGCTGCGCAAAGCCTCGTCCAGCACGCGCTCGCCATGTTCGAGCGCGCTCGCCGTCTCGAAGAGGGGCGAGATCTCGACATGCCGCTCCACGCCGAAATGGCGGGCGAGCCAGAGGGCGGCGAGCAGCGTGTAGCCCGTCTCGGTCTCGGCGATCAGGAAGCGCACGGGGGCGGAGCCGTCCACATGCTTCGCGATCTGCGCGATGTTCATCATGAGCTTGGCGGCGGAGGCCTGCTCGGCCAGCAGCGCCCCGAAATCCACCGGGCGGGGGGTGACGCTGGCGAGTGCGGCGTTGATCTGCGCGAGCAGGCCACGGCGCATCGCCATGTCCTCGGGCGCGGTGCTGAGCTCGAGCCGCTGGCGCAGCGCGTTGTGGAGCTGGAGCGAGTTGAGCCGCACATGGGTGTGTGCGAGCGAGAGGCCATGCGCGGCGAAGCCGGCGCGCGCCACGGCGAGGTCGAGGCGGGTTTCGTCGTCGGGCGCTTCGGCCAGGGCCGCCTCGAAGAGAGTCAGGATGGGGGCGAGGTCGGTCATCGCCGCCTCGCGCCGCGTCACCATCTCGGCGGCCAACGCCTGGACCGATGCGGGGTCGGGCTTCTCGGGCACGGCGGCAATCTGCGCGGCGACGGCCTCCAGCGCTTCCGCCAGGCGCGCGGTGATGGGGGCGGCGATCTCGCCCAGCGGTGCCAGTTGCGCGGCCAGGCGCTCCAGCTGCAGCCGCTTCATGGCGAGGCGCAGGCGCAGCGTGTCCCACCAGCCGATATCGGTGCGGCCATCCGTGTCATAACCGACCCAGCTGGCCAGCGTGACGGGGCTCGGCCGCAGGGTCGCCCAGCGATCGGGCCATACGGATTGCGCCGCCTGGAACAAGGCACGAGCGAAGGCGTCCAGCGCATCACGCCCGCGCGTGATGGCGGCATTGGCCTGCGCGAATTCGCTGGCGAGATCAATCGGCGCGGGGCGATGCGGCAGGCCACGCGGCGGCGCTTCCCCGGTGGTGGCGGCGATGGCCAGCGCCTCGCCCGTGCTGGCGGGCAGCGAGAAGGTGGGGTGCGCCGTGAAGACGGCGGAGAAGCGCGTGCGCTCCACCGCCTCGCGATAGGCGGCAAAGGGGACGGGGCTGTCCAGCGGGTCGGGGCGGACCAGGCGAGCCGCGATGCCCTCCAGCGCCGGCGCCACACCGGGCGTGTGGCCGAGATAGCCCGCGAGGCGCCGCGCCCTGCCCGCCGCCGCGTCATCGGCCAGGTCCTGCACCAGGGCTTCCAGCGCCTTCAGATCCAGCGCGCCATCATCCACGCGGCGGCTGATGGCGAGCGCCATGAGCAGGACCGGATCGCCAAAGGGGTCCTGGGCCGCGCCCTCGCGGGCGGCATGCAGCCGGGCCAGAAGGTCATCCAGGAGCGAGGGCGGGGGCGAGGCGTCGGGCATGGATCGGATGCTGCACCTGCGAAGAATGCCTTCGCCAGCAAAAAACGCAGGGGATCAGCCCCGAATCACGGCCCGGATGGCGAAACTTGACTGAATCCGCGCCACACCGGGCATGCGGCTGAGCTGTTCCTTGTGAATCCGCTCGTAATCCGCCGCGTCCCGCGCCTCAACGCGGAGCTGGTAGTCGGCGATGCCGGTCATCAGGTAGCAGGCGCGCACCTCCGGGCAGCGGCGGACGGCCGCCTCGAAGCGCGCGAGATGCTGGTCGGTCTGCCGGTCGAGCGTGATCTGGACGATGACGGTCACACCCGCGCTGTCCACCGGCTCGTCCAGCACCACGGTGTAGCCGCGGATGACGCCGCGGCTCTCCATCAGGCGCAGGCGGCGCAGACAGGCCGAGGGCGAGAGGCCGACGGCGGCGGCCAGCGCCGCATTGCTCATCCGCGCGTCGCGGCGGAGTTCGCGGAGCATGGCGAGGTCGATCTCATCGAGGGCGTGCATGCGTGGAATCTGCGACATCTTCGCAAGATCGTGCAAGGATGTCGCAATCTTCGCAGCAACCACGTCTGATTCGGCGGAAATGCCACCTGCCGCTGCCTATCCTCCGTCCATCCCACAGGTGGAGGCTTCCATGCGCATCCTCGTTCTCGGCTCCGGCGTCGTCGGCGTGACCAGCGCCTGGTACCTGGCCCGCGCCGGCCATGAGGTGACGGTGCTGGACCGCCAGCCCGCGCCGGGCATGGAGACCAGCTTCGCCAATGCGGGCCAGGTCTCGCCCGGCTATTCGGCGCCCTGGGCCGCGCCGGGCATTCCGATGAAGGCGCTGAAATGGCTGATGATGCGCCACCGCCCCCTCGTCGTCTGGCCGCAGGCCGAGGGCGGGCTCTATGGCTGGCTGGCCCGCATGCTGGCGAACTGCACCGAGGCCGCCTACGCCACCAACAAGGCGCGCATGGTGCGCCTCGCCGAATACAGCCGCGACGCGCTGCGCGACCTGCGGGCCGAGACCGGCATCGCCTATGACCAGCGCATGCAGGGCACGCTGCAGCTCTTCCGCACGCAGAAGCAGCTCGACGCCGTGGGGGCTGACACCGCCGTGCTGGAGCAGTTCGGCGTGCGCTACGAGGTGCTGGATGCGGCCGGCTGCGTGGCGTCCGAGCCCGCGCTGGCGCGCGTGGCGGGCAAGTATGTGGGCGGGCTGCGCCTGCCGGGCGACGAGACGGGCGATGCCCATATCTTCACCCAGCGCCTGGCCGAAATGGCGGCCGCGGCCGGCGTCACCTTCCGCCAGGGGGTGACGATCAGGCGCCTGCACAATCTGGGCGGCAGCATCACCGGCGTGGAGACCGACCAGGGCATCTTCACGGCGGATCGCTACGTCGTCGCCATGGGCAGCTATTCTACGGCGCTGCTGAAGCCGCTCGCCGTGCATGTGCCGGTCTATCCGGTGAAGGGCTATTCGCTGACGATGCCCGTCACCAATGCCGATGCGGCGCCGGTCTCCACCGTGATGGACGAGACCTTCAAGGTCGCCATCACGCGCCTCGGTGACCGCATCCGGGTCGGCGGCACGGCGGAGCTGGCGGGCTTCTCGCTCAAGCTGCGCGCGCCGCGGCGCGAGACGCTGGCCCATTCCGTGCGGGACCTGTTTCCCGAGGGCGGCGACATCGAGCACGCGCAGTTCTGGACGGGCCTGCGCCCGATGACGCCCGATGGCACGCCCATCGTCGGCGCCACGCGCTATGAGAACCTCTTCCTCAACACCGGCCACGGCACGCTGGGCTGGACCATGGCCTGCGGCTCGGGCCGCGTGCTGGCCGATCTGATGAGCGCGCGCAAGCCGGAGATCGAAGCGACGGATCTGGCGCCGGCGCGCTATGCCGTCGCGTGACCTGCCCATGGCGGGAGGGATGCTTGCCAGCCTCCCTCATGCTGCGCAGATTAAGACGACGCTCAGAGTGCTGCAGGGAGTCGCCAGATGTCGCAAGGTCTCAACACGCTGCCGCGCAGCCTGACGATCGGAAGCCTGGTCGAGACCAGCAGCTCCTTCTACGCGCCGCAGGCCTTCCGGCTGCAGGAAAGCACGGACATCGACAGCACGACCGGCGGCAATTATGCATCGCTCGAGACGGCTGGTGTGGTCTTCGTGCAGGCGGATGGCCTCCACTACCGCGCCTACAATCCATCGTCGAACAGCTTCGATGGCTCGATCGTCTTCGGCCAGCACGCCTATCAGTACGTCGTCACGGCCGATTTCAACAATGACGGCTATGACGACCTGATCACCGCGAACCTCACGGCCTCGACGGTCGGCCAGCCGAACAGCACCTACATCACCGCGTTGCGCTCCGCCGGGGCCACGGCCAACGGCGCCCTGCCCTTCGTGACGGATAACGAGCTCGTCTCATATATCGACGTGGGCGCCATGCAGTTGAGCATCGAGGGGGCGGACATCCAGGTTTGCGACATCGCGGTGGCGGATTTCAACCGCGACGGCTTCCTGGACGTGATCCTCGTCGCCCAAAACATCTATTCGACGAACCAGACGGACGGCGATCAGTCGGTCAACTCCATCTGCTACGCCATCGGCTTCGGCAATGGTGGGGGCGTGTTCACTTTCGCCAATGGCTGGCAGCCAACCGACAATAACTTTGGCGGCGCCGCCTTCGAGAAGAACGACTATCTGATCACGCCGCGCGTCACCACCGGCGATTTCGACGGCGACGGCTATGTCGATGTCGGCATGGCGATGCACGGCAACAACGGCCGGAGCGGCAGCGCGCTGCCGCCCGCCTTCATCATCTGGGGCGATGCGAATGCCGCCGCGACGGGGCTGCTGAACACCGCCAGCAGCAACAAGTTCGACAATGGCTGGCTCCAGCCGCAGGATGTCCAGGGCGTGCGCGGCCAGGCGGGCGACGCGACCGACCAGTTCGTCATCACCTTCGACAGCTCGGCCCATATCGCGCGCTTCAATGCCGACCGCACGCTGCAGCAGGACAATGAGATCACCGGCCTCGGCCGCGGCAATCTCGGCCGGCTGATCGACTACGACCTGGATGGGCTGACCGACATCGTCTCGGTGGATGGCTCAAGCTCGACCGTGCTGCTGGGCTACGACTGGGAGGGCACGACGGGCAACGTGATCCCGGCCCCGGGCTTCCTCTTCGGCACCGACATCCTGGGCGTCGCGGGCTTCGACTATGACGGGGACGGCAAGCCCGATCTCGCCAGCGGCTACAACACGGACGACCATCTCTACATCTATCACAACCAGACGCCGGGCAACCCGGATGTGGCGCAGCTGAACCTTGTGGACCGCCAGCGGGTGGAGGGCGGCGACATCAATGGTGTCAGCATGAGCTTCATGACCGGCACGGGCAGCCAGTCGGCCACGGTCACGCTGCTGGGCGGCAACACGCTGCGCGACAACGCGCTCGGCTACTACATCATGGGCCCGGATGGGCGGATGGGCGAGGCGCGCTTCCTCGATCTCAATGCGCTGAACGGCCAGGTGCTGAACATCCAGCTGCTGGGCGAAGGCGCGCGGCTCGGCCTGTTCCTCGTGGCTGAAGGGCAGGCGCGCAATGAATCCCTCTCCGGCACCTTCCATTTCCGCGAGCGCGCCAATGGGGCGGAAGCGCGCCTCGGCAGCGACGCGCCGATCCTGGTGCGGGATGGCGATGGCCGCGTGGTGACGGGCGACATCTTCCACGCCCTGGACCCGAGCCGCATTGATTTCGAGAACCCGCTGAACAGCGGCGGGCATCTCCAGGCGCTCTCACGGCTGGAAAATGCGGGATCCCTCGTCATCGGCTTCGAGGATACGCGCCTGCCCTTCGGCGATGGCGATTTCAACGACCTGATGCTGCGCGTGACGCACACCGACATGGTGTTCTGAAGCGCGCCCGCCCGGCTCAGCCGCCGCAGTCGACGCGCGTGGATTCCACCAGGAATCGCGTCCCGTCATCGCGCATCAGGTCGCCCGCGAGATCGGGGTGCATCGTCTCGACCCCGAGCAGGACGACCTGCTGCTGCCCCGCGGCGAGGGTCATCAGCCGGTTGATCTGCCCGCCGCTGCTGCCGGGATGCAGGAACCTGACCATGTCGTTGACGCTGATCCGCGTCGGGTTCTGCAGCACCATGTTGTAGCGCAGCTCGGTGCTGCTGGGCGTGACAACCCGGCCGGCGAAACAGAAGTTCGTCCCGACCAGGCGGCCCTGGCAGTAGGAGACGGCCTGGGCTTCTGCCGGGCGGGGCGCCAGCGCCAGCAGGGCGAGGCCGCCGATCAAGCGCAGGGTATGGCGAAGCGGCATTGGCATGGCGGTCACCTCTCGGGTGAGGGTCTGTGGTGGTCTCACGCTGCCCGGATCCGCCGACACCCGCCAAACCGGCGCTTCGGTACCGGCGATCGGCATATCCGATCGGGCGTCGCCTAACGCCGCTCGCCCTCGCGCGGCGTCAGGCCATAGGGCTCGACCAGGGTCCAGACATGGGCGGGGACCATGTTCTTCACGCTCGCGGGCTCTTCACGCCGGAGATGGACGATGGTCTCGCAGGCCTTCATCTCCACGCGGGTGCGGGCGAATTCCAGGCCGCGCGGCCCAATGCGCGGCATGAGCCAGCCCACGATGGGGCGCAGCCAATCGGGCATGCGGCGCAGCGGCAGGCCGCCGGCGGCGCGCTCCACATTGGCGAGGAAGCCCTTCACGGCATTGGCGCGCTTGCCCTTGCTCCCCGGTGCTTCGACGCGGATCTCATCGCCCAACAGGCTCAGCAGCTCCTCGCCGCGCTCGTTGCGGACCAGCAGCCATTGCTCGCCCTGCCCGCCCATGTAGCCGACGGTGATGTCGGCCAGCACATTGGTGTAGTCCACGCAGGTGCGGCAGGTGAGCGGGAAGAAATCAGGCGGCAATTGCGAGATGGGGAGTTGCAGGAAAGGAATGGTGCGGATGCGGCCATCCTTGAAGCGCAACTCGACATGGTAGTCGGCGCGGAATTCCAGATAGGTGATGCTGGCCGGGTCATCATCCAGCAGGTCGAGGAAGGTGTGGAAGCTCTCGGTCGTCGTGTTGTCGGAACAGGGCGTGCCGATGACGTAGAGGCGTTCGAGCCCCAGCTCCTTCTCCAGCGCGCGCAGCGCATGCACCTGGCAGGGAATGCCGATGACGGCGAGGCGCGTGTAGCCCGCCGCACGCGCCGGCTCCAGCAGCGCCAGCAGCGGCGCATAGCCCATGCGCATGCCGCGCACCTGCGCCATGCCCTCGGCCTGCGTCACCAGCACGGGCACGGGCTTCCAGTGATCCTCCGGATCGGGCGCCATGGTCAGCACGGCCTGCACGGCGCCGGTCTCGAGCAGGCGGGCGGCGAGGCGCGTGGTGATGCCGGTCCATTGCGCGCCGGGCAGCGGGGATTTCAGCGCCGCCTTCAGCATCTTCCGGAAGGGGCCGAAATGCAGCTCGTCCGGGCGGGAGGGGTCACGCGCACGGCCATGCACCTGCGCTTCCATCCTGGGGTAGTCGGGCGCGATGAACTGGCAGGCGGTGCCGCAGGCCTTGGGGTTCTCCAGGCGCGAGACGCCGCAATCGGTGCAAAGGCCGCGCGGTGCGGCTTCGCGGAGCGGGGGCGCCCAAATCGGTGGCTGATCCAAGGCCTGTCCTCAATCCTTTTGCGAGAGGCTAGGCCAGCGGCATCCTGCGCGCCAACAGGCTTTGTGCGATGCTGCCCTCCGCATGAGTGAAACCGCCCGCCCCCGCCGTTCCGTCGCCTCGCTGCGCGTGATCCTGCCCTATCTGCGGCCTTATGCCTGGCGCACCGCGGCGGCGGCGGCGGCGCTGCTGGTGGCGGCGGGACTCGTGCTGCTGCTGGGCCAGGGGCTGCAACGGCTGATCGACCAGGGTTTCGCCGACCGCAGCGCCGCGAGCCTGAACAGCGCCGCCTTCTTCATGTTCGCGGTGGTGGCGGCCCTCGGCGTGGCGACGGCGACGCGCTTCTACCTCGTCTCCTGGCTCGGCGAGCGAGTGGCCGCCGATCTCAGGCGCGCGGTCTTCGACCATGTGATCAGCCTCTCCCCCAGCTATTTCGAAACGGCGCGCACGGGCGACATCCTGAGCCGGATGACGGCGGATATCGCGCTGCTGCAATCGCTGATCGGCTCGGCCATCTCCATGGGCCTGCGCACGGCGCTGACGGCCACCGGGGCCTTGGCCCTGCTGATCATGACGAGCCCCAAGCTTGCCGGCATCGTGGTGGTGGTGGTGCCGCTGGTGGTGGGGCCGCTGGTGCTGTTCGGCCGGCGGGAGCGGCGGCTCTCCAAGGCGGCGCAGGAGCGCGTGGCCGACCTGGCGGCGACGGCGGAGGAGACGCTGAACGGGTTGCGCACCGTGCAGGCCTTCACCCATGAGCGCGAGGACCGCCGCCGCTTCGCCCGCGAGGTGGAGGACTCGGTCCGGACGGCGCTCAGGCGCGTGGCGTCGCGCGCTTTCCTGATCCTGATCGTGATCCTGCTCGGCTTCGGCGCCATCACCTTCAGCCTCTGGGTCGGCGGGCAGGATGTGATCGCCGGGCGGATGACGGGCGGCGAGCTGTCCGCCTTCGTCTTCTACGCCGTGCTGCTGGCGAGCAGCGGGGCCACCATCAGCGAGCTCTGGGGCGAGATCCAGCGCGCGGCGGCCGCCGCCGATCGGTTGATCGAGGTCATCGAGACGCAGCCCTCCATCGCGCCGCCCGCGACCCCGCTGCCCCTGCCCTCGCCGGCACAAGGCCGCTTCGCCTTCGAGGACGTGACCTTCCGCTATCCGACGCGGCCGGACACGCCGGCGCTGGATCGCTTCTCGCTGGATGTGCGGCCGGGCGAAACGGTGGCGCTGGTCGGCCCCTCGGGTGCGGGCAAGACCAGCGTGCTGCAATTGCTGCTGCGCTTCTATGACCCGGCGGAGGGCCGGGTGACGCTGGATGGACTGGACCTGCGCGACCTCGACCCCATGGCGCTGCGCTCACGCCTGGCCCTGGTTCCGCAGGACCCGGTGATCTTCAGCCTGAGTGCCGCCGAAAACATCCGCTATGGCCGGCCCGATGCGAGCGATGCCGAGGTGGAGGCAGCGGCGCGGGCCGCGGCGGCGCATGACTTCATCATGGCGCTGCCTGAGGGCTATGCGTCTTCGCTTGGCGCCAAGGGCGTGATGCTCTCGGGCGGGCAGCGGCAGCGCATCGCCATCGCGCGCGCCATCCTGCGCGACCCGCCCATCCTGCTGCTGGACGAGGCGACGAGCGCACTCGACGCGGAATCCGAGCAGGCGGTGCAGCAGGCCCTCGCGCGCCTCGCGCAGGGGCGCACCACCCTGGTGGTGGCGCATCGGCTGGCCACGGTACGGCGCGCGGATCGCATCGTGGTGATGGAGGCCGGGCGCATCACGGCGATGGGCACGCATGACGCGCTGGTGGCGGAGGGCGGGCTGTACGCGCGCCTCGCCGCCCTTCAGTTCGACACGGATTAGTTCACGCCAACCGCGCCATCAGTTCGGCCGTGGTCGCGCTGCCTTCCAGGCCGCGCAGGGCCGCGACCAGCGCATCGCCACGCGCCGCGAAGCCGCCGATCTCAAGGTTCTCGCGCAGCTTGGCTTCAAGCGCCGCATCGCTCATCGGATTGGCCTCGCTGCCCGTCGGGTGCTCGACCAGCACGAGCTGCCGCGTGCCGTCACGGCGCGTGGCGGTGAGGCGCGCCGCGCCGCGCGGCAGGCTCGGATCGCAGCGCGCCTCGACGCGGGAGCGCATGT
Source organism: Roseococcus sp. SDR (assembly GCF_019083995.1). Classification (GTDB taxonomy): domain Bacteria; phylum Pseudomonadota; class Alphaproteobacteria; order Acetobacterales; family Acetobacteraceae; genus Roseococcus. The sequence continues at coordinate 66,256 of NZ_JAHRCU010000005.1, read as the reverse complement.
CGCGGAGGGCCGGGTCATCCACCGCCGCCTGCTCGAATTCCGCGACGCCCGCGCGTTGCCGCACGAGGCCCAGCGCCACGCTGTGATGGATGCTGACGCGGGAATCGCCGCCCGTCCGCACCTCGCGGTCACCGCGCTTGAGCAGCAGGGCATCGCCCTCCACCAGCACATGCGCGATCTCCTCGGCCGGGCCTTGCAGCTGCATCGCCGCCTCGATCACGGCGTGGAAGACGATGCCGGCGGGATAGGGCTTGTAGGTGATCCGCGCGGCCTCCCACCGCGTGCCGAGATCGCCGGCCATCGCCGCCACATCCGGCGCGTCGCCCATGGCGCGCGCCCAGCCGTTGCGGCCCTCGATCGCCGTCGGCGCGGCATCCCACCCGGCTTCCGCCAGAAGCGCCGCCAGGATGCCGTTGCGCGCGGCATTCCCCATGCTGGCGTTCTTCCCGGCATTGGGCAGGTTCTCGATGATGCCGCAGGATTGGCTGGCGGCGAGGCCCAGCGCATCCGTCGTGCGCGCGGCGTCGAGCCCGATCAGCTTCGCCGCCGCCGCCGCCGCGCCGAAGACGCCGGTGGTGGAGGTGATGTGCCAGCCGCGATCGTAATGGCCGGGCGCGACGCCGAGGCCGATGCGGCATTCCACCTCCATCCCCAGCAGCAGCGCCTCCAGGACCGCCTCGCCGGACAGCCCGCGCTGCTCGGCAAGTGCGAGCGCCACGGGCGCCACGGGGGCGGCGGGATGGATCACGGTGGCGAGATGCGTGTCGTCATAGTCGAGGAGGTTGCCGGCGATGCAGTTCACGAAGGCGGCGGACATCGCGTCCAGCTTCACGCCCTGGCCGAAGACGGTGGCCTGGGCCGGGCCGGAAAAGCCACGGAGCGCGACAAGCGCGCCCCGCACCACAGGGCTTTGCGCAACGCCGAGCGCGCAGCTGATATGGTTCAGCAGCGCGCGTGGCGCCTCACGCCGCACGGCGGCAGGGATGCTGGCCCAGCGCGTCTCGGCCACGAAGCGGCCCAGGGCGGTGGCGACGGGCGTCGGGCTGGACACGGGGGAACCTCCGGAATTTTGGTAACGCTAACCAGCAGGCTTGAGACCGGCAAGGCTGGCAAACCTGACTTGCCGCCCGAGGAATGACGCGCTTCACTGTCTCGCGTGATATCGCTCCCAGAACAGATCCGCCTGCTCCAGGGCCGCCGCGCCCTTGTCACCGGCTCCACCGGCGGGATCGGGCTCGCCGTGGCCGAGGCGCTGGCCGCGCAAGGCTGCGAGGTGGTGCTGCATGGCCTGGCGGAGCCCGCCGAGGGGCACGGTGCCGCCAAGGCCGTTGCGCAGCGCCACGGCGTGGTGGCGCGCTACATCCGCGCCGACCTCGGGAGTTCCGCCGCGGTCGCTGCCTTGGCGGCGGAAGCGGGCGCTGTGGATGTGCTGGTGAACAACGCAGCCACCCGCCATTTCGGCCCCGTGGAAGCCACCGCCCCCGCGGATTGGGACAGTGACCTCGCGACCAACCTCTCCGCCCCCTTCCACCTCATCCGGCTTCTGCTGCCCGGCATGCGCGCGCGGAACTGGGGGCGCATCATCAACATGTCCTCGATCTATGGCCTGGTGGGTGCCACCGACCGTGTGGGCTATGTGGTGACCAAGACCGCGCTGATCGGCCTCACGCGCGCCGTGGCGCTGGAGACGGCGGGCACGGGGATCACCTGCAACGCGCTCTGCCCCGGCTCCACGCTGACGCCCAACATCCAGGGCCGGGTGGAAGACCTGGCGGCGCGGGAGGGGCTGGATGAGGCGGCGGCCGCCGCGCGCTTCCTGGCGGGCAAGAACCCCTCCGGCCGCTTCGTCGAGGCCGCCGCGGTGGGCGGCTTCGTCGCCTTCCTCTGCGGCCCGCAGGGCGAGGCGATCACGGGCGCGGCCCTGCCCATGGATGGCGGCTGGTCCGCCGCATGACGAACAACGATCCGGGAGAGACGACCATGGTGATGAGGACAACCCGCCGCGCGGCCCTGCTGGGTGGCGCCGTGCTCGCCACGCCCGCGCTGGCGCAGGAATTTCCCACACGGCCGGTGCGGATGCTGGTCACCTGGCCGCCGGGCGGGACGACGGACATATTGGCGCGCCAGTTCCAACCGCGCCTTTCGGCCCTGCTGGGCCAGCCGGTGGTGGTGGAGAACCGGGGCGGCGCCTCGGGGGCCATCGGCGCGGCCGAGATGGCGCGGATGAACCCGGATGGCCATGGCTTCGGCATGGTCACCTCCACCGTGATCTCGGCCGCACTTCTCACGCGCCAGCCCTATGATCCGATCCGCGACCTGGCACCCATCATCAATTTGGCGCGCGTCGCGAACATCCTGGTCGTGCATCCCTCCCTGCCCGTGAACAACGTGCAGGAGCTGATCGCGCTCGCCCGCGCCCAGCCGGGGCGGCTCACCTTCGGCTCGCCCGGCATCGGCTCGGCCGTGCATATCTCGGGCGAGATGTTCAAACTGGCCGCGAATGTGGACATGGTGCATGCGCCCTATCGCGGCGGCGGGCCGGCCCTGGCGGATCTCGTCAGCGGGCATATCCAGCTCATGTTCGGCAATGCCTCCTCCACCCTGCCCTTCGTGCGGGATGGTTCGCTGCGCGCCATCGCCGTCACCAGCGCCACGCGCGCGGCCTATCTGCCGAATGTGCCGACGGTGGCCGAGCAAGGCCTGCCCGGTTTCGCCATCGAGGAGTGGTATGCCTGCCTGGGGCCCGCGGGGATGAATCCGCGCGCGGTGGAGCGCATCAACGCCGCCTTCAACACCGTGATCGCCGAACCTGCCGAGCGCGCGCGCCTGCTCGAAATGGGCGCCGAGGTGGTGGGGGGCACGGCGGAGGAATTCGGCCGCTTCTACCGCGCGGAGGTCGAGAAGATCGCCGCTGTCGTGCGCGACGCACGCATCCGCGTCGAGTAGTGGGACACACGCATCCGTGTCGAATGGCGGGACGCACGCATCAGAGCTGAGGAGCGGCATGGAGGAGGAGGCGCCGCCGGGGCTTCGCATGCGTGACGTGGCGCGGGCCGCGGGGGTCTCGACCATGAGCGTCTCGCGCGTGCTGCGCGAACCTGCGCTGGTCTCGCCCGAACTGCGTGCACGCGTCGAGGCGGCGGTGCGGGAGGTGGGCTATGTGCCCAACCGCCTTGCGGGCTCGCTCTCCTCGCGCCGCTCGGAGGTGGTGGGGCTTGTCGTGCCGTCGCTGGAGAACTCGCTCTTCGCGGCCACGGTGAAGGGCATCTCGGACGTGCTGCGCCGCGCCGGCTTCCAGCTCATGATCGCCGATTCCGGCTATGGGCCCGAGGCGGAGGAGGCCGCGATCCGCGCTTTTCTCGAACAGCGCGTGGCGGGGCTGATCCTGCACGACACGCTGCACACGGAAGGCGCGCTGCGCATGATCCGCCGCGCCGGGGTACCGGTGGTGGAGAACGGAACGCTGACCGAGACGCCGGTGGACATGGTCGTCTCCTACTCCAACCGCGAGGCGGCGCGGGCGATGACGCGGCACCTGGCGCGGTTGGGCTACCGGCGCATCGCGCTGGTGACCCTGCCCGCCGCGGCCAATGCGCGCTCACGCGACCGGCAGCGGGGCTTCCAGGAGGCGCTGAGGGAGCTCGGCCTCGCCTCCGATCCGCGTTGGATGCTCGAGATGCCACCAGGCCTGGCTTCGGGCGCGGAGGCGGTGGTTCGGCTGATGGAGGGCGAGGCGCCCGACGCCATATTCTTCGCGGGCGATGTGCTGGCCGCGGGGGCCGTGCTGGAATGCCAGCGGCGCGGCTGGGCGGTGCCGGGCAAGGTGGCGGTCGCCGCCTTCGACAATGTGGACCTGCTGGCACACATGAACCCGCCCGTCACCACGCTGCACCTGCCCCGCCAGGAGATCGGCACACGCTCGGCCCAGATGCTGCTGGACCGGCTTGCGCGCCGCCAATCGGGCCCGGCGACGGTGGATCTGCGCTTCGAGATCATCCAGCGCGCCAGCACCTGAGCGCCCAGCTTCGCCCCCCCCTCTTTTGCAGACGTCTGATACCGGTATCATCACAACCAAGGCAACAAGGGAAACGCCATGCAGGACCAGGTGATCGGCTTCGTCGGATTGGGCCAGATGGGGCGGCCCATGGTGGGCCGGCTGCTCGCCGCGGGGCATGCCGTGGTGGTGTTCGACCGCGTGCCGGAGGCGGTGGAAGCACTGGTGGCACTGGGCGCGCAGCCGGCCTCCAGCATCCGCGAGGTGGCCGACCGCGCCGATGTCGTCTTCGTCAGCCTGCCCACACCCGCCATCGTGCGCGAGGTGGCGATCGGGCCCGGCGGCGTGATCGAGGGCCAGCGCGCCCGCACGCTGGTGGATTTCTCGACGACCGGCCCGCGCGTGGCGGGCGAGCTGCACGAGGCCTTCGCGGCACTTGGCCGCAGCGTGCTGGATGCGCCGGTCAGCGGCGGGCGCTCGGGTGCCGCGGCGGGCACGCTCGCCGTCATGGTCTCGGGCCCGCGCGAGCGCTATGACGCGCTGGAGCCGGTGTTCAAGGTCGTGGGCAAGCCCTTCTTCTGCGGCGACAAGCCCGGCGCGGCGCAGGTGATGAAGCTCTGCAACAACCTGCTGGCGGCCGCCACGCTCGTCGTCTCCTCCGAGGCGATCGCGATGGGGGTGAAGGCCGGCCTCGACCCCAAGCTGATGTGCGAGGTGATCAACGTCTCCTCCGGCCGCAACAGCGCGACGCAGGACAAGTTCCCCCGCGCCATCATTCCGCGCCGCTTCGACTTCGGCTTCGCCACCGGCCTCTCGCACAAGGATGTGCGGCTTTGCGTGGATGAGGCGGAGGCGATGGGCATTCCCATGGTTGTGGGCAGCGCGGTGCGGCAGATGCTCGCCGTCACCAGCGCGAAATTCGGCCCCGAGAGCGACTTCACCAGCGTGGCGCGCGTGGTGGAGGAGTGGGCCGGTGTGACCATCGGGGAAGAGGCATGAGCTGGGAGGTCTTTGCGCTGCGCTATGCGCGGCGCGATGCAACGGCGGCGCAGCATTTCATCGGCGGCGATCCGCATGACGGCCCCATGCCCATGGACTACTTCGTCTGGGCCTGTGTGAAGGATGGGCGCGCCGTGGTGGTGGACACGGGCTTCACTGCCGAGGTCGCGGCCAGGCGCAAGCGCGAATGGCTGCGCTGCCCGGTGGAATCGCTCAGCCTGCTGGGCGTGGCGCCCGAGGCGGTGGAAGACGTGGTGCTGACCCACCTGCACTACGACCATGTCGGCTCCTTCCACCTCTTTCCCCGCGCGCGCTTCCACCTGCGCGAGCCCGAGATGCACTACGCGACCGGCCGCTACATGCGGCACAAGCACCTGGCCCACTCCTTCGAGGTGGAGGATGTGGTGGGCATCGTGCGCATGAATTTCGCCGGGCGCGTCGCCTTCCATGACGGCGTGGTCGAGCCCTGGCCCGGCATCCGGCTGCATCCCACGGGCGGGCATTCGGCGGGGCTGCAATTCATCTCGGTCGAGACGGCGCGCGGCCGCGTGGTCCTCGCCTCCGACGTCACGCATTTCTACGCGAATATGGAGGAAGGCCGCCCCTTCAGCACCGCCTTCCATGTGGGCGAGATGCTGGAAGGCTTCGACCGGCTGCGCGCGGTGGCGGACAGCGAGGCGCATATCATCCCCGGCCATGATCCGCTGGTGATGCAGCGCTACCCCGCCGTCAGCCCGGAACTGGAGGGCATCGCGGTGCGCCTCGACGTGGCACCCACAATTTGACAAATCCGGCCGCTCTGGCTGGGATCGGTAACAACGCCAGCCGGACCACCGGCGGCCTTCCTGGGAGGGAACACGAATGACCCGCTTCACCACCACCCGCCGGGCCCTGCTGGGTGCCGGCGCCGTTCTGCCCGCCTTGGCCACGCCGGCGCTGGCCTTCCCCGACCAGGCGGTGCGCGTCATCGTCCCCTGGAATGCGGGCGGCCTCGCCGATGTGGTGATGCGCGCGATCGCGCCCGCCATGTCCGCCTCGCTCGGCCAGCCGGTGGTGATCGAGAACCGGGCGGGCGCCAATGGCGCGGTCGGTACCCAGGCGGTGGCGCAGGCGCGCGGCGACGGGCACACGCTCATCCTCGCCAATGCCGAGACGCATGCGATCAACCCGCTGGTCTATCCGCGCCTCGCCTATGACGCGGTGGCCGATTTCACGCCGGTCACCATCTTCGCGCGCGGCCCCTTCGTGCTGATCACGCGGCCCGGCCTCGCCGCCGAGGATCTCAACGGCTTCCTCGGCCTCGCACGCGCGCGGCGCGGGCAGCTCACCTTCGCTTCCTGGGGCATCGGCTCCACCTCGCATCTCGCGATGGAGCGGCTGATGCGCTCCACGGGGATCGAGATGCTGCATGTGCCCTTCACCGGCGCCGCCCCCGCCTCCACCGCCATCCTCGGCGGCCAGGTGGATGTGATGTTCCTCAACGCCGGCCCGGCCGAGGCGATCGCCCGCGACGGCCGCGCCCGCATCCTGGGCCTCGGCGCGAACGAGCGGCTCGCGCTGCTGCCCAACGTGCCGACCATGGCGGAGCTCGGCACACCGGTGGAGGCGGCCAATTGGTTCGGCCTGCTCGGCCCGGCGCGCGTGCCGCCGGCCGCAGCCCAGCGCCTTGCCAATGTGGTGGGCGAGGCGGTGCGCCAGCCGGGTGTGCAGGAGATCTTCCGCACCCAGGCCGCCATCCCCGTGACGATGACGCCCGAGGAGACGGGCCGCTTCATCGCGGGCGACCGCGAGCGCTGGAACGTGGTGGTGCGCGACCTCAACATCCGCCTCGAATAGAGGCGGTGGACAGGCGCTGGCGGCGCGTGACAGCCTCCATGCAAAGATCTGGAGGAACACCATGCACCGCCGCGCCCTGACCCTGGCCGCCCCCATGCTCGCGCTGACCGGCGGCCTCGCCCGCGCGCAGGCCTGGCCCAACCGGCCCGTGCGCTTCGTCGTGGGCTTCGCGGCGGGCGGCGCCAATGACATCGTGGCGCGGCTGCTGGCCGCCAAGCTCGCCGAGCGCATTCCGGGCAGCAGCTTCATCGTGGAGAACCGGCCCGGCGCCAGCACGGTGGTGGCGGCCGACCTCGTCGCGCGCTCAGCGCCCGATGGCACCACCTTCTTCTACACCTCCCCCTCCACGCAGATCGCCATTCTGGTGAACCGTACCGCGACGATCGACCCGATGACGGCGCTGGTGCCCGTGGTGATGGCGCAATCGGCGCCGCTCGCGCTCGTCTCCCGCCCTGATTTCCCTGCCCGCACCGTTCCGGAATTCCTGGCCCTGGCGCGCGAACGCGGGGCGCGACTGACCATCTCCAATCCTGGCACGGGGGCGGTGAACCACCTGGCCATGGCGCTGCTCATGCGCCGCACCGGCATCGAGCCGACCCTCGTGCCATACTCCGGAAACCAGCCCTCCATCACCGCGCTGATCCGCGGCGAGGTGGACCTGGCGCATGACGGGCTCTTCACGCCGCGCGCGCAATTGCAGGAGGGGACGCTGCGCGCCATCGCCGTCACCACCGCCCAGCGCTCACCCCTCTACCCCGACGTGCCGGCCTTCGCCGAGACGCTGCCTGGCTATGATGTGGGTTTCTGGGGGGGCTTGCTCGCGCCGCGCGGGACGCCCGATCCGATCCTGGATCGTCTTGCCGAGGAGGTGGGCGCGATCCTGGCGCAGCCCGATGTCATCACCCGCATCCGCGGCTTCGGCGCGGAGCCGGCGAGCGGCGGGCGTGCCGCCTTCGCGCGCGTCTATGCGGCGGATTGGGAGAAATGGGGCCAGGTGGTGCGCGAGAACGACATCCGGCCTGGCTGAGCCGCCCGCCTCCCCCCGCGCGCCCCGCCAGCCAGCATCACCCCGCGCGCCCCGCCAGCCAGCATCACCCCGCGCGCCCCGCCAGCCAGTATCACCCCGCGCGCCCCGCCAGCGCGACCCGCAACCGCGCCGCCGCGATCCGGCCGAGCTGGAGCGGCGCCTCCATGCCCTCCAGCGTCACATGCGCGAGGTTGCGCCCTTCCGCCTCCACGCGCCGCACGCGCTGGAGGTTGAGCAGCACGGAGCGCCCCGCGCGCAGGAAGGGCGGGGATGGCAGCAGCGCCTCGAAATGCGTCAGCGTGCGGAGAATCAGCAGCGCGGGCTGAGCCGCCAGATGGACGCGCGTGAAATCGCCCTCGGCGCGGAGGGCCACCATCTCCGACGGGTCAGCGAAGATGGTGCGGCTCGGCATCCGCAATTCGACGGCGGGGCCGGAGGGCGGTGCGGAGGGGCCGAGCTGCCGCGACACGCGGGCCAAGGCCTCGGCCAGGCGCTCGGGGCGCACCGGCTTCAGCAGATAGTCCGCCGCCTCCACCGCGAAGGCCTGCACCGCATGCTGCGGATGGGCGGTGACAAAGATGATGCGCGGCGCCGGGGCAAGGCGCGCGATGACGCCGAAGCCATCCCCGGCGCCCAGCTCGATATCGAGCAGCACGACATCCGGCCGCGTGCGGGCGATGGCCTCTACCGCGGTCTCAAGACTGTCGGCCGTTTCCACCACCTCCACCTCGGGATGGGCCAGCAGCAGGCGCCGCATGGCACGGATGGCCAGCGGCTCGTCATCCACGATCACGGCGCGGAGCATGGCGCACCCTCCAGCGTAAGGCGCGCCACCACCTGCGGCCCCTCCTGCCCCAGCACGAAGGCGTGGCGGCCCGGAAAGTGCAGCGCGAGGCGGCGCCGGATATTGGCGAGGCCGATGCCCGCGCGCCCCGCGGCGGGCGGCATCAGCGTGCCGGTATTGGCGACACGGATCTCCAGCGCCCCAGGCCTGGCCTGGATCTCCACATGGACTTCGAGCCGCGGGTCGCGCCTGCCGTGTTTGATGGCGTTCTCCACCAGCGGCTGCAGCAGGAAGCTTGGGATGGCACAGGCGCCGGCGGCGGGGTCGAATGCCACCCGCGCCGTCAGCCGCGCCCCGAAGCGCGCCTCCTGGATGCGGAGATAGGAGGCGAGCGCCTCCGCCTCGTCGGCCACCGTCGCGAGGGTCACGTCCATGCCGGTGAGCGACTGCCGCAGGAAGGTCGAGAGATCTCGCAGCATGACGAGCGCGGCGGCCGGGTGCTCGGGGACTTCCTCAGCGATGCCGTTCAGCGCGTTGAACAGGAAATGCGGATCGAGCTGCAGGCGCAGGCGCTGCAGCTCGGTGCGCAGCGCCTGCGCCTCGGCCTCCAGCGCGCGCTCGGCCTCGGCCTGGCGGGCCATTTCCGCCTTCAGCCAGAAGCAGATCAGGCTCCAGATGGTGAAGATCAGGAAGTAGTGGACCATGACGATGGCCACCGCCTCGTTCGGCCCCCAGCCCGCCATCGCCAGCTCGAAGCGGCTGCGGATCAGCGAGCCCACAGCCACGACGAGGCCCGAGGCGGCGAGGCTGAGGCCCAGGATCCAGGGCAGCGCACGCCAGGTGATGCGCCCCTCGAAGCCGAGGCGCTCATAGGCGAGGAAAAGGCCGGCCGCGAGCAGGAAGATCAGCGGCTCGAGCAGCAGGGAGACGCCGAGCGCCACCGCCGCGTCCTCGTAGAGGCGCAGCCGCGTCATGACATCGATCACCGCGAAGACGCCCCAGCCGGCCGCCAGCACGCGCCAGAGGCCAGGGCGGCGCACCCAGGTCCCTGGCAGCGGGGCGCGCGGCGTCTCATCCGGCATGGAATCGCTCCTCAATTCCCGCATCCCGGGCCATCGGCTGCCAATAGAGCATGATCCGCCGCGGCTGAAACGACCTTGCCCGGCTCATCGAGTTTCCGTCCGGCTTCATCGATTGGCGCGCCCGGCCGCGACGATCCAGGGCAATAGCGGTGCGATACGCCTGCCACTCGCCTGCACAGGAGCACCCCCATGGCCACCGAAGGACGCATCTTCGCCGTCAGCACCAGCGCCGCCGACATCACCGGCTTCGACCCCGCGCGCGACAAGCTCGATTTCGGCGGCGTCTCCGTGCACAACTTCATCGTCGTGGATACCGCGGCCGGGGTGGGCTTCATGGACCCCTGGTCGGGCGAGACGATCATCATCCAGGGCGTCTCGCTCGGCCAGCTCACCATCGACAGCTTCACGCCGATCGAGAACGACCATCTGCGCCAATGCCTGAGCGGCGCGCTGGCCTGGGAGCAGGGCATCACGGCCGCGCCCAACACCGTCTATGCACGCTCGCATGAGCTGGGGCAGATCGACAAGGTCGCCTTCAACCCGGCCACCGACAAGGTGGATTTCCGCTACTACGGCTCGCGCGAGCAGATCTCGATGACCGATGGCGCTGAGGGCGTCATCATCTCCAATGCCGGCACCGGCCAGGCGCTGATCCTGCTGGGTGTCACGAAGGCGCAGCTCACCGTCAGCAACTTCATCTTCTACCCGGCCGAGGTGCGGGAGGACCGGGTGCATCTGCAGCTGGGCTTCCCCGTGGTGCCGGACAGCCAGGTGGTGCCGCAGGGCCTGCCCATCGCGGGCACCAATGCCTGGCCGACCGGGGTGGGCAGCGGCAGCCCGCCGAGCGGTGTGACGGGCGAGACCTTCACGCTGGACTGGGATTACGGCGTGGCCGCGCGGCTCGATTTCGACCCGGCGGCGGACAAGCTGGATTTCGGCTGGTTCAAGGCGCCCGAGATCGAGATCACGGAGGTGGGCGGCTCCACCGTCATCACCATCGTCGGCAACAAGCAGAGCTACACGCTGACCGGCGTGAGCCTCAGCGCGCTCGAGATGACCAACATCGTGGCGCGCGACCCGGGGCTGCGCGCCGAATGGCAGGCCGCGCTGGATGCCGCCCCTTCCCTGCCCGGACTCTCCGTGAGCGATGCGGAGGTGGTGGAGGGCGATGCCGGCACGGTGAACCTGGTCTTCACCGTCACCCTCTCCCAGGCCGCGAGCACGGAGGTGAGCGTGGGCTACACCACGCTGGCCGGGAGCGCCCGGGCCGGGGAGGATTTCACCTCCGCCGTCGGCAGCGTCACCTTCGCGCCCGGCGAGATCCGCAAGACCTTCAGCGTGGCCGTGCTGGGCGAGCGCCTCACCGAGCTGACCGAGACCATGACGGTGCAGCTCTCGGGCGCGCGGGGTGCGACCATCCTGGATGGAAGCGCCACGGGCACCATCCGCGACAATGACGTGGACCCCGCGCCCACGACGCCGCCCAGCATCTCCATCGTGGACTACAGCACGAACGAGGGCGATGCGGACCTCACCCATATGCGGATCGTGCTGACGCTCTCCAAGGCCTCCACCGTGCCGGTGACGGTGCGCTACACCAGCGAGGACATCACGGCGAATGGCCCCGTGGACTACGAGGTGCTGTCGGGCCTCGTCACCTTCGCGCCGGGCGAGACGACGCAGACCATCCACGCCCATATCAATGGTGACCGGCTGGTGGAGGCGACGGAGAGCTACCGCATCCGCCTCTCGGATCCGACCAATGCGACCATCGCGGATGGCATCGGCATCGTCACCATCGTGAATGACGATAGCGCGGCGCCCGCGCTGCCGAGCCTCGCCATCGCCGATGCGAGCATCGCGGAGGGCAATGCCGGCACGAAGGTCATGAACCTGACGGTCACGCTCTCGGCGGCCGCCAGCGGGCCGGTGACCGTGAGCTACGCCACCGCCAATGGCACGGCCACGGCCGGTTCGGACTATACGGCCAAGACCGGCACCCTCACCTTCGCCGCGGGCGAGACCAGCAAGACCATCCAGGTCACCATCGCGGGCGATGCGGCGGTGGAGGCGAATGAGGCCTTCACCGTCAATCTCAGCAATGCCACGGGGGCGACCATCGCCGATGGCAGCGCCACCGCCACCATCACCAATGACGATGTGGCGCCCACCCTGCCGAGCCTCGCCATCGCGGATGCGAGCATCGCCGAGGGCAATGCCGGCACGAAGGTGATGAACCTGACGGTGACGCTCTCGGCCGCCGCCAGCGGGCCGGTGACCGTCGCCTATGCCACGGCCAATGGCACGGCGACGGCGGGCTCGGACTATACGGCCAAGACCGGCACGCTCAGCTTCGCGGCGGGCGAGACCAGCAAGACCATCCAGGTCACCATCGCGGGGGACACCGCGGTGGAGGCGAATGAGGCCTTCACCGTCAATCTCAGCAACGCCACGGGGGCCACCATCGCCGATGGCAGTGCCACCGCCACCATCACCAATGACGATGTGGCGCCCACGCCCGGCGCTGCCAGCCTCGCCTACAAGGTGAACAGCGACTGGGGCGCGGGCTTCACCGCCGCCATCACCGTCACCGCGGGCCCGGCCGCGCTGAATGGCTGGACGGCCGAATTCGACGCGCCCTTCACCATCACGAATATCTGGAATGCCGTGATCGTCAGCCATGTCGGCAACCACTACGTGATCCGCAACCAGAGCTACAACGGCAAGGTCAATCCGGGTGGCGAGACGAGCTTCGGCTTCCAGGGCGCGGGCGGGCCGAGCGGTGCGGTCAGCGGCCTGATCCTGAACGGGACGCCGACGCCCTCCACGCCCAGCCTCTCCATCGCGGATGCGAGCCTGGCCGAGGGCGCCAGCGGCACCAGCAACATGAGCTTCACCGTGACGCTCTCCCAGGCCAGCGCCACGCCGGTCACGGTGAACTACGCGACGTCGGACGGCACGGCGACGGCCGGTTCGGACTATACGGCCAAGACCGGCAGCCTGACCTTCGCGGCGGGCGAGACCAGCAAGACCATCACCGTCGCGGTGCGCGGCGATACGGCGGTGGAGGCGAATGAGACGCTGAACCTCACCCTCTCCGGCGCGCAGGGGGCCAGCATCGGCGATGGCGCGGCGGTGGGCACGATCCGCAATGATGATGCGGCGCCGAGCCTGCCCACGCTCTCCGTCGGCAATGCGTCCGTGAACGAAGGGGCGAGCGGGACGGGCAGCCTCACCTTCACCGTCACCCTCTCCCAGGCCAGCGCCACGCCGGTCAGCGTCAATTTCGCGACCGCCAATGGCACCGCGACAGCGGGTTCGGACTATGCGGCGCGGACCGGCACGCTGACCTTCGCGGCGGGCGAGACCAGCAAGAGCGTCACCGTCACCGTGAATGGCGACACCGCGATCGAGGCGGATGAGACGCTGAGCCTCATCCTCTCCGCCCCCAGCGGTTCCACGATCCGCACCGGCACGGGGACGGGCACCATCCAGAATGACGACCTGCCGCGCATCACGGTGAGCGACGCCTCGATCCAGGAGGGCGACCTCATCGCCACCACCGGCTGGCTCAGCACGAAGGGCAACCAGATCGTGGATTCGGCCGGCAACAGCGTGCTCATCAGCGGCGTGAACTGGTTCGGCTTCGAGGGCAACAACATGTCCGCGAACGGGCTCTGGACGCGCTCCTACAAGGAGATGATGGAGCAGATGGTGGAGCTGGGCTTCAACACCATCCGCCTGCCCTTCTCCAGCGAGATGCTGGACGCGACCGGCCAGGCGCTGGGCATCGACTACAATCAGAATCCGGATCTGCGCGGCCTCACGCCGCTGCAGGTGATGGACAAGATCGTGGCCTATGCGGGCGAGATCGGGCTGCGCATCATCCTCGACCATCACCGCAGCGATGCCGGCAATGGCGCGACGGAAAACGGGCTCTGGTACAATTCCCGCTACAGCGAGGCGGATTGGATCTCCGACTGGAAGATGCTCGCCGCGCGCTATGCCGATGACCCGACGGTGATCGGCGCGGACCTGCACAATGAGCCGCATGCTGGCACCTGGGGCGGCGGCGGCGCACGCGACTGGGCGGCGGCGGCCGAGCGCGCGGGCAATGCCATCGGCGAGGTGAACCCGAACTGGCTGATCTTCGTGGAAGGTGTCGGCAGCTACGAGGGCACGCCCTATTGGTGGGGCGGCAACCTGATGGGCGTGCGCGACCGGCCGATCGAGCTGGATGTGGCGGGAAAGCTCGTCTATTCGGCGCATGACTATCCGAATTCGATCTACGCCCAGCCCTGGTTCCAGGGGCCGGATTTCCCGGCCAACCTGCCGGCGAAGTTCGACCAGATGTGGGGCTATATTTTCCGGGAGGGGATTGCGCCGGTCTATATCGGCGAATTCGGCACCAAGCTGCAGGACCCGAAGGATGCGCCCTGGTTCGAGGCGATCACCTCCTATCTCTCGGGCGATTTCGACAATAACGGCACGAATGACCTGGCCGCCGGGCAGCAGGGCATCAGCTGGACCTATTGGTCCTGGAACCCCAATTCGGGCGACACCGGCGGCATCCTGAAGGATGACTGGCGCAGCGTGCACGAGAACAAGATGGACTATCTGCGCCCGCTCGCCTTCGAGCTGCTGGACGATGCCGCCGGGGGCGCGCTGGCGCGCTTCGAGGTGCGCCTCTCGGCCGCCGCCACCACCGCCGTCACGGTGGATTACGCGACCGTCGCCGGCACGGCCACCGATGCCGATTTCGTCGCGGCTTCGGGCACGCTGACCTTCGCACCCGGCGAGCAGAGCAAGACCGTGACCATCGCGATCCGGGGCGATGCGCTGGATGAGGCGAATGAGGGCTTCCGCCTGGTGCTGAGCAATCCGCAGCGCGCGACCATCGCCGATGGCACGGGCCAGGCCACGATCATCGATGACGACCCGGCGGCGGGCGCCAATGGGCGGCTCGTCCTCACCGGCACGGCGGGGGCGGATACGCTCACCGGCGGCGCGGGCGCGGATCTGCTGACCGGCGGCGCGGGCGCGGACCGCTTCTTCTTCTCGCCCGGCCAGGCGGGCACGGACCGCGTCACCGATTTCAACACGCTGGATGGCGGCGCGGCGGAGGGTGACCTGCTGGTCATCGCCGCCCCGGCGGTGGGCCGCTTCGCCTGGCTCGGCACCGGCGCCTTCACCGGCGGCAGCGACAACAGCGAGGCGCGGATGCAGGCGGGCCAGGTGCTGGTGGATGTGAATGGCGACGGCACGGCCGAGATCACCATCGCGCTCACCGGCCTCACCAGCGCGAGCCAGCTCTCGGCCAGCGACTTCCTGTTCAGCTGAGGCGAAGGGCCGGGGCGTGCGGCGCCCCGGCCACGCCCGTCAGCCAGGGCAGCCGCCGCTCTGCACCACGGCGGTCATCGCATTGGCGGGGCGGGCCACGGCGGGCTGGCCCGGGCGCACCACGCGATAGGTCAGGCGGTAGGTGCCGTCATTGCCGATCGGCACCAGCACCGCCTCGCAGGTCCGCATGCCGGCCGCGCGCGCCTGCTCCATGAGGATCTCGGCCACGCGATCGGGCATGTAGTTGGCCGTGCCCTCGCCCTCGGCCCGGGCGACATGGGCCATGCCGAGAGCGAGAAGGGCGAGGCCTGAGGAAAGCACCGCGCGCCGGAGGTTGGATGAGCTTGTCATGTTGATGGCTCCTGCCTTGTTCTTCCTCAACCGAGGGGGGCCGGAGGGCCCCTGCGCAGAGACTGCTTGCGCCGGCCATGCTTCTTCTTGGAGATTCGCGCGGAAGCCTGTTGGCCCCGTGCGGAAAGCGGCGCGAGATAGGCGAGTAACCAAATCGGGAGTTTCGCCGTAGCAGGAGCATGGTCGCGCCCCCGTCCCTCCCCGCCCCAAAGGCAACCGAAACCGCGCTCGCCAGCCTCGCTGATGTCTATGGCGATGGTTGCTATGCCCGCTTCCTGCAGGCGCACCGGCGGATCGGCATGGCCCCCCTGGCGCTGGTGCGTTTCCGGCAGCCGGCCGGCGCCTTCCCCGACCCTCCGACCGCGGACTACACCCTGGCCATCAATGAGCGCGGGCGGGGGCGGATGGTCTTCGACATCGGCGCGGGCCGGCACAGCCTGCCCTTTCGTCCGGGCGACCTTGTGCTCAAGCCGCCTGGGGTTGCGACGCATTTCGCGATGGACGGGCCGCACCAGAAGAGCTTCCTCTCCCTCCCGGCGCGGCTCGTCACGGAATTGATGCAGGGTGCGGCCGGGCCGGATGGCGCCGCACCCGATTTCGGCGCGCTCCACCATGGCAGCTTTCGCGCGCCCGCGATCGCCCGCCTGATGGAACTGATCTGGGCCGAGGCGGCCGAGAACAATCCGCATGGCAGGTTGTTCAGCGAGGGGGCGGCGATGGC
The DNA here is from genome assembly GCF_019083995.1 of Roseococcus sp. SDR. Lineage (GTDB taxonomy): Bacteria > Pseudomonadota > Alphaproteobacteria > Acetobacterales > Acetobacteraceae > Roseococcus. Next base: position 50,122 of record NZ_JAHRCU010000005.1, on the reverse strand, counting down.
GCTGGTCGCCATGATGCTGCGGCTGCGCCGTCCGCGCAGCGCGAGCCAGCCCGAGGTGCGGCCCCTGGCGCAGCCGCGCCTCAGGGCCGTGTTGGACTGGATCGAGGCCAATCTCTCGGAATCCTTTGGGCTGACGGAACTCGCGGCCGTCGCCTGCCTTTCGCCGCACCATTTCAGCCGCGCCTTCAAGGCGGCGATGGGCGAGACGCCGCGCGCCCATGTGACGACACGGCGGATCGAGCGGGCCAAGGAGTATCTGGAAGATCGCGACCTGCCGCTCGCCGAGATCGCGCAGCTTTGCGGCTTTGCCGACCAGGCCCATTTCACGGCGCTGTTCGGCCGGCGGCTGGGCATGACGCCCGGCGCCTGGCGCCGGGCGCGCGGGTAGCACGCGCCCGGCGTGACGGGGGGCAAGGCCCCCCGGAGCAGGTCAGCGCCGCATGCGGACGCCGCGCAGCTCCAGGTCTTCCGAGACGCGCATCTGGAAGTCGGCCACGGTCTCACGCACGCCGAACATCTGCGGCTCCTGGTGCAGCGGGATCATCGGCACCAGCTCGCGGAAGCGGGCCCAGTAGGCACGGGCCAGTTCCTGTCGGCGGGTCTGGTTGGACTCGACGCTGATCTCGCCCAGCAGGCGCGCCATCTCGGCATCCTGGAAGCCGCCCCAGTTGAAGCTGCCCTCGCCCAGCAGCTCACGCCCCGGGTTGGTGATGTCGAAATTGCCCGGCGTCCAGCCCAGCAGCCAGAACTGGAACTCACGGTTGGCGCCGCGCTGCAGGAAGCGGCCGAAGGGCATGGCGTCCAGGCGAGCCTGGATGCCGGCGCGCTGCAGCATGGCGACGACGGATTGGCAGATCGCCTCGTCATTCACGTAGCGGTTGTTGGGGCAGCCCAGGGCCACGCGGAAATTGGTCGCACCCGCTTCGGCCAGCAGCCGGCGCGAGGCCTCGAGGTCGAAGGGGAAGCGCTGATTGGCCTCGGCGTCGAAGCCGCCGACCGGCGGCGCGATGGGCAGGCCCGCCGCGGTGGTGGAGTTGCGCAGCACGACGCGGCGGATCGTCTCCATGTCGATCGCCTGGTACATGGCGCGGCGCACGCGGACATCGCGCATGTGGTTCGGCGTGCCGGGAGCCTCCAGGCTCTCGGGGCGCGTCACATCCATGGCGAGGTAGATGGTGCGCGCCGTCGGGCCCTGGATCAGGCGGATGCCGGGCGCGTTCTGCACGCGCGGGATGTCCTGCAGCGGCACGTGGTACATGAGGTCCAGCTCGCGGCTCAGCAGGGCCGCCACGCGCGTCGGCGCACTCGCCACGGGGCGGAAGACGGCGCGGGTGATGCCGTGGTCCAGCCGCTCGCGGTAATCGGGGTTGGGGACGAGGACGGTGCGCTCATCGGCCAGGCGCTCGACCAGGCGGAAGGGGCCGGTGCCGTTGGCGTTGAGCTGGACGAAGCTGTTGGTGGCCCCCGCCTGGCCGGCGCGGGCCACGGCGAAGGCGTTGTTCTGCTCGATCCAGGCGCGGTTCATGATGAAGAACAGCGTGAGGTCCTGCAGCAGGATGGGGTTGGGGCCGCGCGTGTCGAACTCCACCGTGTGATCGTCAATGGCGCGCGCGCCGGTGATCGAGGCGACGGTATAGGCCATGTCGTTCTGGCGGACGCGCTCCAGGCTGTAGAGCACATCGGCCGCGGTGAAGGGCTGGCCGCCATGGAAGCGCACGCCGCGCACGAGGTGGAAGCGCCAGGTGGTGGGGCTCGGCGTCTCCCAGCGCTCGGCGAGTGCCGGGCGCAGCGAGCCATCGGCCTCGCGGCGGACCAGGGGCTCATACATGTTGCTCTTCATGGCGTTGGTGACGCCATGGTTGTTGGCATGCGGGTCGAGGCCCAGGATGTCGTTCGCGGTGGCCCAGGTGAAGGTCGTGGCACCCGCCGGCGAGAGGCTGGCGAGGGCGAGGGCGCCGCCGAGGAGCGCGGCGCGCCAAGAGAATTTGCGCATTTGGGTTTCTCCCAGGAAATGACGGTGGAGCAACATGCTGGTCAGGCCGGGGCCTGTCCAGTTGGATCAGTCGGCCCGGATGTTCGCGGCGCGGATCACCTCGCCGAAGACGCGGGATTCATTGGCCAGCAGGCGCTGCACCTCGGCGGGCGTGGTCGGCGCCGGGATGATCCCCTGCCCCGTCATGCGCTCCACCATGGCGGGCTGGCGCAGCACCTGGCCGGCGACGGCGGACAGGCGCTCGATGAGGGCGGGCGGCGTGGCGGAGGGGGCGAGCAGGCCGAACCAATTGTCGAAGGCGAAATCGGGCAGGCCGCTTTCGGCCGCGGTCGGCACATTGGGCAGCAGCGGGCTGCGCGCCTCGGCGAAGACGGTCAGCGCCTTGAGGCGGCCGGCGCGGACATGTTCCGCGATGGTGGGCACGGGGTCGATCAGCAGCGGGATGCGGCCGGCCAGCACTTCGGGGATGGCGGCGGCGCTGCCACGGAAATGCACGCCCTGCATCTGGATGTTGGTGCGGCGCTGCAGCAATTCGCCGATCACATGCAGCAGGCTGCCATTGCCGGCGGTGGCGTAGTTCAGCGCGCCCGGCTGGCGGCGGGCCTCGGCAATCACGCCTTGCAGGTCATTGGCCGGGAAGCTCGGATGCGCCACCAGGGCGACATCGGTGCGGGAGACGCGGGTGATGCCGGTCAGGTCGCGCAGCGGGTCGATCGGCAGGTTGCCATAGGTGTGCGGGTTGATGGTGACCTGGCCGCAATAGGCCATGAGCAGGGTGTAGCCATCGGGGGCCGCGCGGGCCGCCTGCTCGGTGGCGAGGTTGCCGGCCGCACCCGGGCGATTCTCGACCACCACGGGCTGGCCCACCGCCTCGCTCATGCCCTGGGCCAGGGCGCGGGCGGTCACGTCGGTCAGGCCACCCGCGGCGAAGCCGACCAGCATGCGGACGGGGCGGTCGGGGAAGTTCCCCTGCGCCAAGGCGGGCGTGGCGAGCAGCGGCGTGGCGAGCAGGGTGGCGCGGCGGGTCAGCATCGAAGCTCTCCAAATCATGAACGAGCCGTCATGCATCCGATACGGGGCCGGATGCAAGGGCGTTCCCGCTTCACAGGGGGGCCCGAAGCGTCTTGAGTGACCCCACGGAGGGCCCCTGATGATCCTGTTCGAAAATGCGCGCCTGTGGGACGGCTTCGCCGAGGCTTCCATGCCCGGCATGTCGGTGCTGGTGGAGGGCGAGGTGATCCGGGAGGTCTCCGACCGGCCGATCGGCGTGACTGCCAGGCGGGTGGATCTCAAGGGGCGGACGCTGATGCCGGGGCTGATTGATGCCCATGTGCATGTGGTGGCCTCGCTCGCGAACATCGCGGCCAATGCGATGCTGCCGGATGCCGTCGTGGCCTACCGCGCCGGCAAGCTGATGCATGAGATGCTGATGCGCGGCTTCACCACGGTGCGGGATTTGGGCGGCGCCACGCTCGGGCTGCGCATGGCCTGGGAGGAAGGCCTCTTCACCGGCTCGCGGCTGTCGATGTGCGGCAAGGCGCTCTCCCAGACCGGTGGGCATTGCGACTTCCGGGGGCGGGCCGATACGCGGGATTTCGGCTTCTTCGCGAACCGCCTCGGCTCGCTCGGGCGGCTGGTGGATGGCGTGGATGAGGTGCGCCGCGCAGCCCGCGAGGAGATCAAGGGCGGCGCCGACTATATCAAGCTCATGGCCAATGGCGGCGTGGCCTCCCCTTCCGATCCCATCGCCTTCTTCGGCTTCTCCGAGAGCGAGCTGCGCGCGGCCGTGGAAGAGGCCGAGATGGCGCAGACCTATGTGGCGGCGCATCTCTACACCGATGCCGCCATCGCGCGGGCCGTGCGCTGCGGCGTGCGGAGCCTGGAGCACTGCAACCTGATCACCGAGGCCACGGCGCGCGAGGCGGCGGCGGCGGGCGCGATCGCCTGCCCGACGCTGGTCACCTACCAGGCGCTGAAGGAGGAAGGGGCGTCGCTTGGCCTCGGGCCCGAAAGCGTGGCGAAGATCGATGATGTGCGCCTCGCGGGGCTGGAATCGCTGGAGCGGATGCAGCGCGCGGGGCTGATGATGGCCTTCGGGACCGATCTTCTGGGGCCGATGCATCGCCGGCAATCGGAGGAATTCCTGATCCGGCGCGAGGTGCTGCCGGCGGCCGAGATCCTGCGCAGCGCCACCAGCCATGCGGCGAAGCTGCTGTGCCAGGAGGGAAGGCTCGGCGTGGTCGCACCCGGCGCGCTGGCCGATCTGATCGTCGTGGAAGGCGACCCGCTGGCGGATCTGGCGCTGCTGACGGAACAGGGCGCGCATCTGCCGGCGATCATGCAGGGCGGGCGCTTCGTGAAGAACACGCTGGCATGAGGCTGCTCTTCATCAATGGGCCGAACGCCAATCTCTATGGGCTGGATCCGTCCGGCACCTATGGGCGCGAGAATTTCGGCGACATCGCGGCGCGCTGCCAGCGCAAGGCGGCGAGCCTGGATGTGGAGCTGGATTTCCGGCAGAGCCAGGATGAGGGCGAGATCATCACCTGGATCCAGCAGGCGCGGGGCGAGGCGGCGGGGCTGATCATCAACGCGGCCGGGCTGTCCTACACCTCGATCGCGGTGATGGATGCGCTGCTGACCTTCGACGGGCCGGTGATCGAGGTGCACATGTCCAACATCCACCGGCGTGAGCCCTTCCGGAACAAGACCTATACGTCCAAGGCGGCGGTGGGGAGCATCTGCGGGCTGGGGCCGCTGGGCTATGAGCTCGCGATCCAGGCGATGGTGGATTTATGCCGCAAGTGATTCCGGTGGCCTTCTATTCCGAGCATGACGACCCGGTGGCCTGGGAGCGGGCGCTGCGGGCGCATCTGCCGGAGCTGGAGCTGCGGGTCGGCGGGCCGCCGGAGGGGGTGGTGGCGGCCCTGGCCTGGAAGCCGCCGCCTGGGTTCTTCGCGGGGTTCCGCGATCTTCGCCTGGTCGTGAATCTGGGCGCCGGCGTGGATGCGCTGGTGGCGCGGGATGATTTGCCGCCGCTGCCGATCTCGCGCCTGAACGATCCCGGCATGGTCAAGCTGATGTGCAGCTACGTGACCTATGCGGTGACGCGCTATGCGCGCGATTTCCACCTGTTCGAGCGCGCGCAGCGGGCGGGGGAATGGCGCTACATCCATCCGCGCGCGCTGCACACGCATCGCGTCTCGGTGCTGGGGCTGGGGGAGCTGGGCGGGGCCGCCGCCGCCGCGCTGGCCGCGATGGGCTATGCGGTGACGGGCTGGGCGCGTTCACCGAAGCAGATTGCCGGCGTGCGCTGCCTGCATGGGGAGGATGGCTTCGCGACGGCGCTGGCGGAGGCCGATACGCTGGTCATGCTGCTGCCGCTGACGCCCGCCACGCGCGGCCTGATCGGCACGGCGGAGCTGGCGCGCATGCCGCGCGGGGCGAACCTGATCAATGTCGCGCGGGGCGCGCTGCTGGATGAGGAGGCGCTGCTGGCGGCCCTCCGCTCAGGGCATATCGCGGAGGCGACGCTGGATGTGTTCCAGCAAAGCCCCCTCCCCGCCGGCCACCCTTTCTGGGCGATGGAGAATGTGCGGATCACGCCGCATCTGGCTTCCATCACCATCCCCGAAGCCGCGGCGGCCGATGTGGCGGAGAGCATCCGCCGCGTGCTGCGCGGCGAGGCGCCGCTGCATCAGGTGGATCCGGGGCGGGGATACTGAACGTCGAAGACGCCGCCCTTCCGGAAGGCGGCCTCGATGTAGCGCGCCAGCGCGCGCACGGCCGGGCGGCTGGCGGGGCCTGGGGCGGCGGCGAGCACCAGCCGCACGGCGGGCAGGCCGGCGTCCAAGGGCAGGGACGTGATCCGCGTGCCGTCAATCGCGTAGGGGCTCTCGGGCTGGACGTTCTGGATGGTCCAGCCCAATCCGTTGCCCACCAGGCCGCGCAGCAGCTCCTGGCTGCGGGAGCGGAAGGCGATGCGGGGCGTGAGACCCGCCGCGCGGAAGATGCCGGCGAAGTAGTCGCGCGAATGCGGCAGGTCGAGCAGGAGGAAGGGCTCCTCCACCAGCTCGGCCAGGCGCACGCGGGCGCCGCGCGCGAGAGGGTGCCGCGCGGGCAGCACGGCCACGGGGGCGAGCTGGGCGATGGGCGTCACGGTCAGCCCGGCGGGCATGTCGAAGTCGTAGGTGAGCGCGATCTCGGTGCGGCCGGCCTCCAACCCCGCCAGCATCTCACCATGGTCGCCCTCCTCCACGCGGACCGAGAGGCCGGGGATGTTGCGGCCCAGGCCGGCGAGCAGCGCCGGCAGGTAGCGCGGCGCGAGGGTGAGGAAGCAGCCCATGGAGACCTCGCCCACGGCTTCGGCGCCGAGCGAGGCGGCGGCATGGACGAAATCCTCGGCGTGGCGCAGCAGCAGGCGGGCCTCGGCCACCACGCGGCTGCCGGCGGGGGTGAGCGTCACGCCCCGGGCGTGGTGGCGCAGCAGCAAAGCGACGCCGAGCTCGGCCTCCAGCGCCGCCACCGCCTCCGAGATCGAGGGCTGGGAGACGTGCATCCGCCGCGCCGCGCCGGTGACCGAGCCGGCATCGGCCACCGCGACCAGGTAGCGCAGGGAGCGCAGCGAGAGGCTGGCGATCTGCATCGGCTTTTCCTATGCCAAAGCTCGGAACAAGATATTTCCCCGATGCTTCCCCTTCCCGCAAGGTGCGGCCCGCATCCAGGGGAGCTTTGGCATGATCCGGACCGGCAACCAGTATCGCGAGGGGCTGCGCGACGGCCGCGAGGTCTGGATCGATGGCGAGCGCGTGAAGGACGTCACCACCCATCCGGCGCTGAAGCCCATCGTGGATGTGAAGGCGCGCATGTACGACATGGCGCATGAGGAGCAGCACCAGGACACGCTGACCTACGTCGAGAACAATGAGCGGCACAGCGTCTTCCAGCAGCCGCCGACGACGCAGGAGGACTGGCATCGCAAATGGGCCAGCGTGGACCTGCTGATGAAGGATATCGGCGGCGTCGCCACGCGCCTCGGCGATGAGACGGTGGGCGAGATGTGGTCACTCCAGGATGGCCGCGACGTGCTGGCGCAGATTGACCCGCGCTTCGCCGACAATATCGACCGCCATATCCGCCGCGTGGTGGAGAAGGACATCTTCCACGTCTCGGCGAACACCGATCCGAAGGGCGACCGCTCCCTGCCCGTGGATCAGCGCGACCCGGATATGATGATCCGCGTGGTGCGGGAGACGGATGCCGGCATCATCATCCGCGGCGCCAAGTTCGAGACGGCCTCGGCCTATGCGGACCAGGCCTATCTGAAGCCCACCGTCGGCGCCTGGACCGATGAGAAGGAGAGCATCCACGCCGTCGGCTGCATCGTGAAGATGGGCGCGCCCGGCGTGAAGCATATCTGCCGCGCGCCCTTCGCCACCAAGGGCAATCCGGCGGATATCCCCCTCGCCTCCCGCTTTGACGAGGTCGAGGCGCTGTGTGTGTTCGATGATGTGCTGATCCCGTGGGAGGATGTGTTCTTCTACCGGCACACGGCCGCCGCGCAGCAGGTGCGCGCCACGCTGCACCGCTACAGCGCCTTCCCCTATGTGCTGCGCGTGCTCTACGTGGCCGACATGATGATCGGCGCGGCCATGTGGAATGCGAAGCAGACCGGCCTCGAGAAGCTGCAATCGGTGCAGGAGAAGCTGGCCGACCTCGTCTGCTATCGCGAGGGCATCCGCGCGCATCTCGTGGCCGCCATCGCGACGGCCGAGCGCTCACCGGCCGGCCTGCTCATGCCCAACCAGTCCATTCTCTATGCCGGGCGCGTGCTGGCCTGCTCGCAGCTGCCGGTGATGATGCATGCGGCGCGCGAGCTGATCGGCGGGCAGATCTGCGTGACCCCCGATGCGGTGCAGTTCGAGGGCGGCGCGGGCAATTGGCTGCAGAAATTCTACACGCTGAACCAGAACTGGGGGGCGGAGGATCGGCGCAAGCTGCTGGCCTTCGCGCGGGACCTGCTGAACAGCGATTATGCAGGCCATCGCCTCGCTTTCGTGCAATTCGCGCAGGCGCCGCACTTCAACCACCTGGCCGCGGTCTACAAGAGCTTCGATTTCTCCGGCCCGCTCGACTTCGTGCGCAACAGCGCGAAGCTCTCGGACCGCGTGATGGGCGGGAAGACGCACTGATGCCGACGCATACCCGCATCCGCCCCTTCAACACGAAGGACGCCTATCCCGAGCAATCGCTCGACAATGACGTCTGCATGGCGGTGCGCGCCGGCAACACCGTCTATCTGCGCGGCCAGACGGCGATGGACCTGGACGGCCAGATCGTGGGCATCGGCGACCCCGCGGCCCAGGCCGAGAACGCGATGCGCTGCGCCGAGATCCTGCTCAAGGAAGCGGGATCGGACCTCAGCCATGTCTGCAAGATCGTGATCTACATCACCGATCGCGCCTATCGCGAGCCGGTGTACCGCGTGATCGGCAAGTGGCTGAAGGGCGTCTATCCCGTCAGCACCGGCATCATCGTGAACGGGTTGGCCAAGCCCGAATACATGATGGAGATCGACATCATCGCGGAGATTCCCGCCTCCCCGTGACGGGGTGGCGTTGAGACCTGGTCAGGCCGCCCGTCGGCGGCATGGCACTTGCTTAACCCACCTCACAATCGGAGAAGGAGACGGTTCATGGTTCATGTTACCCGCCGCCAAGGTGCGCTTCTGGGCGCAGGCCTCCTCGCGGCGCCGGCCATTGCCAATGCGCAGGCCAACCGCATTTCCGTCTCCGTCTGGGGCGGCTCCTGGCGCGACATGGTGCAGAACATCATCGCGCGGAAATTCACCGCCGATACCGGCGCCACGGTCGAGTTCCAGACGGGCGGCACGATCGACCGCCTGAACCGCGCGCGCCTCGCCCGTGGCAATCCCGAGAGCGATCTCAACTTCACCACCTCGCATATCGGCTGGCTGTATCAGAACGACAATCTGTTCGAGACGCTGGACATGTCGAAGATTCCGAATGCGCGGAATCTGGTGGATCAGGCGAAGATCAGCCCGGGCCATATCGGCACCTGGGCCTATGTCTACACCATCGGCTACCGGCCGGACCTGGTGCCCGGAATGACCTTCGGCTCCTGGGCGGATCTCTGGTCGCCCGCCATGGCGAACAAGCTGGCGGCGCCCGATTTCGACCCCTCCCACATCATCGTCGTCTCGGCGATCCTCGAGGGCGGCGATGCGGCGACCTGGGAGCGCGGCCAGGCGCGCCTGCGTGCGCTGCGCCCCAATTTCCGCGCCTTCTACACGAATGACGCGAACAGCCAGCAGCTGATCGCGAGCGGCGAGACGCCGGTGCAGGTCATCCTCTCGATGAACGCGCACCACATGGCGTCCCAGGGCGTGAATGTGCGCCTCGCCATCCCGCGCGAGGGCGCGGTGCTGGGCGTGGACTGCGTCTCCATCATGCGCGGCTCGCGCCGGCAGGAGCTGGCCTATCAGTTCATCAACACCTGCCTTGATCCGCAGATCCAGGCGGCGATCGCGGCGGACAAGAAGGGCAGCCCGACGGTGACCAATGCGGTGCTGGACCCGGCGGTGGCCGCACTCCCCGGCGTCTTCACCACGCCCGAGCAGTGGCGCACCCAGGCGCTGATCATTGATCACCGCCTGCGCGCCGAAAAGACGAATGAATGGCGCCGCTGGTTCCAGGAAAACATCATCGCGCGCTGACACCAGCTTGCGTCGTCCTTTCCTCGGCTGGTTCATCTCTCCCGCCGCGCTGGTCGCGGCGGGGTTCCTGCTCGCCATGGCGGCGGTGCTGCAATACGCCTTCCTGGCCTTCATCCCCGGAGAGCTTCAGCCGGGCGGATTCACCTTCCAGAACTTCCGGGAGATGATGAAGCCGCTCTATGCGGGCGTCTTCTACGACACGGTGAAGCTCTGCTTCCTGACGGCGGTCCTCGCCCTGCTGGCGGGCTATCCGCTGGCGCTCGCCCTGGTGCGGGCGCGCAACCCCTATGTGAAATCGGCGATCCTGATCATCTCGGTGACGCCGCTCTTCCTGGGCGAAGTGATCCGCACCTATGCCTGGATCATCGTGCTGGGCAATCGCGGCTTCGTGAACGGGACGCTGATGGCGCTCGGTGTCATTGATGCGCCGATCCCGCTGTTGTTCACGCGGCTCGGCGTCGTCGTGGCGCTCGTGCATGTGACGCTGCCGGTGGTGGTCATCATGCTGGCCGCCGCCATCGCGCATATCGACCGCGACCTGGAGCGGGCGGCGGCGGCGCTGGGCGCGAAGCCGATGCGGGTCTTCGTCACCGTCACCCTGCCGCTTTCCATGCCCGGGATCATCGCGGGGCTGACCACGGGCTTCGCCTGGACCTTTTCCGCTTTCGCCACGCCGCAGCTCATCGGCGGGGGGCGCGTGAACATGGTCTCCAACCTCGTCTACTCGCTGGGCTTCTCCTCCTTCAACTTCCCCTTCGCGGCCGCGCTCTCGGTCGCGGGGCTGGTGCTGACGGCCGTCGCACTCGCGGGCTTCCGGCTGCTGCTCAGGCCGCTGCACAAGGTGGGGCTCTCGTGATCCTGGCCTTCCGCCTGCTGGTGCTGCTGCTGCTGGCCTTCGTGATCATGCCGGCCGCCGTCGCCATCGTCGCAGCCTTCGAGCCGCGGCCCATCATCGCCTTCCCGCCCCAGGGCTTCTCCTGGCGCTGGTTCGAACGCGCGCTGAACTACGAGGATTTCCGCATCGGCTTCGCGCATAGCGTCTTCGTCGCCGCCATCGCCTCCACCATCTCGATCGTGATCGGCTCCATGGCCGCCTATGCGATGGATCGCTACAGCTTCCGCGGCAAGGCCACGCTGGAGGCGCTGTTGCTGGCGCCGCTGGCCATCCCGCATTTCACCATCGGCCTCGGCGCGCTGATCCTGGCCGCGCAGATCGGTCAGTCGCGCGGCTGGCCCGTGGTGATCCTGGCGCATGTGGTGCTGGTGCTGCCCTTCGTGCTGCGCAGCCTCTATGTCTCACTGAAGAACATCGATCCGCGGCTGGAGCAGGCCGCCCTCTCGCTCGGCGCGAAGCCGGGGCGCGTGATCTGGACGGTGACGCTGCCGGCCCTGGCACCCGGCCTCGCGGGTGGGTGGCTCTTCGCCGCCATCCTCTCCTTCAACGAATTCACCGCCTCACTGTTTGTCACGTCACAACGCACACAGACGCTGCCGGTCGCGATGTACAACTACGTGCGCGAATATGCCGACCCTTCGATGGCGGCGATCTCGGCGCTCTACATCCTGCTGACGACCATCCTGCTCGTCATCGCCAATCGCTTCCTTGGCCTTGGCCGCATCCTGGGGACTGAAGATGGCCGCCACTGATGCCCTGCGCCTCGAAGGCGTCACCAAGCGCTTCGGCGCCGTCACCGCGCTGCATGAGGCCTGGCTGAAGGTCCAGGATGGCGAGTTCATCACGCTGCTCGGCCCCTCCGGCTGCGGCAAGACGACGCTGCTCAACCTCATCGCGGGCTTCCTGGAGGCGGATGCCGGCGAGATCTTCATCGGCGGGAAACTCGTCACCACGCTCCCGGTCTGGGAGCGCGACCTCGGCATGGTGTTCCAGTCCTATGCGCTGTTTCCGCACATGGATGTGGCGCGCAATGTGGGCTACGGGCTGCGCGCGCGCGGCGTGCCGAAATCGGAGGAAGCATCCCGCGTGGCCGAGGCGCTGGGCCTGGTGCGGCTTTCCGCCATGGCGGACCGGCGGCCGAAGCAGCTCTCCGGCGGGCAGCAGCAGCGCGTGGCGCTGGCCCGCGCGCTCGTCATCCGCCCGCGCCTGTTGCTGCTGGACGAGCCCTTCTCGGCGCTCGACCGCAATCTGCGCACCGAGATGCAGCTGGAGCTGAAGGAGATCCAGCGACGGCTCGGGGTCACCACCATCTTCGTGACCCATGACCAGGGCGAGGCCATGTCCATGTCGGACCGCGTGGCCGTGATGTCCGAGGGGCGCATCCTGCAGCTCGACACGCCCGAGGTGATCTATGGCCGCCCGGCGCATCCCTTCGTCGCGGGCTTCATCGGCGATGCGACGGTGCTGCCGGGGCGGCTGATCGCGCGCGATGGAGCCGAGGCGCGGGTGGAGGCGGCGGGCCTCGCCTTCATCGTGCCGGCGGAGACGCTGGGCGGTGCGGCGCCGGGGGCCGCCGTCTCGGTCTATCTGCGGCCCGAGGATCTGCACCCGATCGTGGCGGGGGAGGGCCTGGAGGGCATCGTCGTCAGCCGCGCCTATCTGGGCGACCGCGCGGAGCTGGTGGTGGAATGCGGCGCGGCCGGGCGCCTCATGCTGCGCCTGCCGGGCCAGGCGGCGATGGCGCGCTGGCCGGTGGGGGCCGCCTTGCGTGTTGGATTTGACGGCGCGCGGCCGGTGGCCTTTCCGGCCTGACAGGCGGCTGAAAAACTCCGCTGTGGGACCGAGGGGCCAGCCCCTCGGACACCCCGGCAAGAACCTCAGCTTCTTGCATCTCCGATAAGTATTTGATTTAATTTAACAATTGAAGATCCAACAAACTGGTGAAAACCAAGCAGGTTTTCACCTTGGCGGGAGAGTACGAGAGGGCGGAGCCCTTTCGTCTTTTGGCCTTCTTCAGCAGTCGGCTAAAGATCGAGCTGCGTCGCCACGACCGAGAACAGGAAGCCCGCCAACCGCGCATCGGCGCCGGGTGCGGCGCAGAGCAGCGCACCCACCGGCAGCCCGCCATCCTGCCCCGCGCGCAATGTCGCGATCGGACCGCCCAAGGCCGTCATCGGGATGACGAAGGAAGGGTCGCCCGTCGTGCCATCGGCGGGTGCCACATCGGGGGCCGCGGGCAGCAGCAGCAGGTCGGTCTGGCCGAAGCCGGCCCAGAAGGCGGCGCGAGCCTGGGCCAGTTCGCGAAGCGCGGCGTGGTAGGCGGCGTCGGTGATGGCGAGGCCGGCATCGATGTCGGCGGCGAGGCGCGGCGAGACCTGGTGGCGCGGCAGCGTCGCATAGGTGCGCCCGGCCTCCGCCAGCAGCACCCGCCGATGCGTGGCGAGGATGCCCTCGAGCGGCACGGGCGATGCGGCGGTGGCGAGCGGCAGCCCCGCCCCTTCCAGAAGCTGCGCCAACTCCGCCACGCGGGCCGCCGTGCCCGGCCGGGCGAGGCGCGTGATCATCGCATCCTCCAGCACCACGATGCGGGGCGGGATGAAGGGTGGGTTGCGCAGGCCCAGGTGATCCGCCGCATAGCCGGCGGCGAGGAAGGCCGCGTCCTGCGCCGTCTGGCCGAAGGCGCCCAGCGTGTCGAAGGAGGGCGCGAGCGGGACGATGCCCACGCCGCCGATGGAGAGGGTGGAGGGCTTGAAGGCCCCCGTCCCGGTATAGGCCGCCGGGCGGTTCACCGAGCCCGCGGTCTGCGTGCCGAGTGCCAGCGGCACCGCGCCCGAAGCGACGGCGGCCCCCGAGCCGGCCGAGGAGCCGCCCGGCGTGCGCGTGAGGTCCCAAGGGTTTCGCGTCGGCGGCGCGGGGGAGAAATAGGCGTATTCGGTGGTGTGCACCTTGCCGAGGATCACCGCACCCGCCGCACGCAGATGGGCGATGGCCGTGGCATCGGCGGTGGCGGGCGCGATCTCGGCGCGCGACGGGCTGAAGGCGCGCGTCGGCAGGCCGCGCACATCGATCACATCCTTCACCGCGATGGGGATGCCGTGCAGCGGGCCGCGCTTCACCGCTTCCTTGTCGAGCGCGCGGGCCTGGATCAGCGCCTCGCCGGCCAGCACGTCGAGCCAGGCCTGGACGGCGCCATCCACCTCCGCGATGCGATCGAGGCAGCGGCGCACCAGCGCCTCGGAGGTCAGGGCGCCGCTGGCGATGGCGGCGGAGAGGTCGCGGATGCGGCCGGGATCACGGACATGGCTCATGCGGCCAGCCTCTCATGCCGCGCGCGTCGGGTGAAGATCATGCGGCCCCTGGATTTTCGCGGGCGTTGTGCGAGGCTGCGCCTTCCATGTGGAGGGCTTGGCGATGAGCGCAGATGTCTTCGAGGAACGCGGCTATGGGGCGCTGCCCGTGGGCTTCGGCGAGAAGCCCGGCCTCGTCGTCGTGGATTTCCAGACGGGTTTCACCGACCCTGGCTTCCCCATGGGCGGCGCGCCGATGGTGGACCGCGCGGTCGAGAACACGGCGCGGCTGATGCGCGCGGCCAAGGCGGCGGGCGTGCCCATCATCGCCTGCGTCGTCGCCTTCGACGGGCCCAAGGGCGCGCCGCGCTGGAAGGTGGCGCCGGTGCATGAGCTGCTGGGCGGCACGCCCGCCACCGCGCTCGACCCGCGCATCGCGGCGGAGGAGCCGGATGTGGTGCTGACCAAGACCGCGCCCTCCATCTTCTTCGGCACGGCGGCCGGCGCGATCCTGACGCGGGAGCGGGTGGATACGGTGATCGTGACGGGCTGCATCACCTCGGGCTGCGTCAGGGCCAGCGTGATCGACGCCTTCTCGCTCGGCTTCCGGGTGCAGGTGCCGGAGGATTGCGTGGGCGATCATGACCAGGCGGCGCATGATCAGAACCTGAAGGATGTCGGCCGGCGCTATGCCGACATCACGACCGCGGATGAGATGATCGCGGCGATTGACGCCTGGCGGCAGCGCAACAGCCGGTAGGGCGTGATCCGGCGATCGCGGATCGCGATCTCATGCCGGGGCCCCAGACCCCATTCCTTGGCGCTGACTTCGGGATGCCGCGCGGTATCGGGGTCTGGGGCCTTTCGGCCCCAGCCGCCGGAGGCCCTTTTTCTTAAAATCCCGGCGCCGTCTCCGCATCTAGGGCGCGCGAGATATAGGCCGCCTGCTGCGGGGCGTAGCGCGTCCAGAGGCGGCGAAGTTCCGCCACCGGTTCGTCATGCCAATCCACGCGGAGGTCCACGACGGGCCAGTCGTAGCGGTCGGCCACCAGCATGCCGCCGCCGCGCTCATCATCGAATTCGCCGCCGGCTTCGAGCCCGGCTTCGAGGGCCTGCATCAGGCGCTCCGCGAGCGGCGCGCCGTGGCTCGCGGTGAAGGCATCCACCATGGCCTGGGGCACGCCGGTGTTGGCGAGCAGGTTGCCCATGGAGACGCAGTCTTTCCCGATGGCAACGGCGTGCTCAGGCATGGCCTTGGCGCCGGAGAACCAGGCGATGCCGCCCATGCGGTCCACCACGGCCACCTGGCGATGCTCCACGCCGCGGGTGGATTTCAGCAGCGTCTCCAGCACCGCCTGGGCGCCGAGGCCCTGGCGCAGCAGGGTCAGCCCCTGCGGGCCGAGGGCCGGGTCCGAGAGGTTCTGCGTGGCGACGGCGCCGAGCGGGCCGGCCCAGGCGCAGCGCGAAGCGGTCGCGATGGAGGAGGAGGTGACGATGGTGCCGAAGGCCCCGGTCACGGCGCAGCGCGCGGTCAGGGAGTAGGTCATGGTGCGAGGCTATCCTTCGCGGGCCGGGTGGAGAAGCTGGGTTTGCGCGGCTTCGATGTGCTCCCAGGCGTAGCGCATGGGCGTCATTTGGGCGGCTGCCCATGTTGTGTGCTGGTCGGCGTAGTGCGGGCTGCCGGGATGGCCGGAGGCGCCCAGGAAGACGGACCAGCGGCTGTTCTCCCAGGCGCCGACATCGAAGGCGTAGCGCGAGAGGGCGCCATATTGGGCGCGCGGACCGAGCGGCGCGATCAGGCCATTGGCGAAGACCGTGTCGCCATCGCCGCCGATGGGCTCGGAGGGCGGGTCGAGCACGCTGGCGGCTTCGGGGAAAAGCGCGGAGAGTGGGTGAGTGAAGCGCGGGCGGTGCAGCTCGCCCCAGGGCTGCGATGGCAGCTCGGCGGCGGCTTCGGTCAGCGCCTCGCGCAGCAGGCTGTCCCAGTCGGTGCCGTTGAGCAGGCTCGCATCATCCGCGCGCAGCAGGGCGGGCAGCGCCCACCAGAGCTGGGTGAGCGGGGCGACGCCCGGCGCAGGGGCGAGCCAGGGATGGCCGGCGAGCGCGCCGAGGCCACTGACTTGAGCGAAGCGGCGCGTCAGCGCGAGGCGGAAGGCGATGTAGCGCGCGGCGGAGACGGAGTGCGCCTCCATCCGCGCATCCCAGGCCGCGAGTTCGGTACGCAGGGCTTCGGCGGCGCCTTCAGAGCGGATTGCAGCGAGGCGCGTGATGAAGTCCCGCGCGGGTTGGGACTGCACATCGGCGTGGATGGTGGCCGCACCCTTAGGGCTGCGCAGCGCGGCTTCCTGCAGCAGCGCCATGACGCGCCGCGCGCGATAGGGCGGGTGGCAATCGGTCAGCAGATACTCGGGAAAATCCTCGGCCACGATGCGGTTGTTGGCGGTGACGATGAGGCCCCCCGCGGGGTCGTGCAGCACGGGCATGTCTTCATGCGCGATCCAGCCCTGCCATTCGTGATCGCCGGTCCAGCCGGGGACGGGCAGCCAGCCGTTTTCGCGCCCGCGCTTGGGGATGCGCGCGCGGAGCAGCCAGCCGATGCTGTGCTGGGTATCGGCGGCGACGAGGTTGTGGTCGATCAGCCCCCATCCGCGGGTGGATTCGAAGAGCGCGGGCACGCTCCCGGCGCGGAGCATGCGGGGGAGGCAGTCGAAGGAGAGGTCGGTCTCGGCGAATTGCACGGATTTGAGCGTGAGGGCGTGGCCCCTCAGCGGATCGCCGGCGATGACGGGGCCGTGGCGGGTTTCCAGCACCTCGATCTCGCGCGGTGCTTCGCCGCGGATGGCGATGGTCTCGCGGCGGCGGCGCACCGGCTCCCACGCGCCCTGGAAAAGCGCGTGCTGCGCCCCTGCATCGAAGCGCTCCACATAGACGTCATGGATGTCGGCGAAGCCGTGCGTCACGCACCAGGCGACGCGGCCATTCTGCGCGAAATGCGGAAAGCCAGGGACGCCGGGGACGGTGAGACCGATCACGTCGAATTCCGGGCAGGCGAGATGGCCTTGCGCGTACATGTTCGGCAATTCGAAGACGCGGTGCGGATCGCCCGCCAGCACGGGGCGGCCGGTGGTGCTCATCGCGGCGGAGACCGCCCAGTTGTTGCTGCCGCCGCCGGTCGCGTCCGGTGCGGCCGCTTCCATCAGCGCGGCGACGGCGGGGGCGAGGTCATCCAGCGCGGCGCGCCAGCGCTGCGTCTCGGCGCCGTGGGGCAGCAGGAGCAGGTCCACGCCGCCATCATCGTAGCGCAGGCTGGTCACGGCCTCGCCCGCCACGGGCAGGGCCGCGGCGCGCCAGAGCTTGAACCAGACCGAGCCCATGAGCAGGCCGAGGCGGCGCATCACGGCGATGCTGTGCCAGCCCTCCCAGGGCTCGGGCGTGGCGTCGAGGAGCTGGTATTCGATGGCGCGCGGCACGCCCGACGCGATGAAGGCGTTCACGCCGGCGGCATAGGCCTCGATCATTGCGCGGGCTTCGTCGCTCAACGCCGCCGCGTCGCGCTGGCTGGCGCCGGCGACGTCGAGCTGGCGGGCCAGGGCATCGGCGGCGAAACCCCCTGCCCCCAGCCATTCGGCGCTGCGGCCGAGCGCGCGGCGGCGGTTCAGCTCCATCTGGAAGAGGCGGTCCTGCGCGTGGCAAAAGCCCTGCGCGAAGAAAGCATCCCGCACGCTGCCCGCGCGGATATGCGCGATGCCGAGGCCGTCGCGCCGCACCTCGACCGGCCCTTGCAGCCCCGCGATGTGCAGCGTGCCCTCGAGCGGCGGCAGCGCGTTCCGGGCCATCTCAGCGAAATCCATTCCATTCCCCCTGACGGCGCTGGACGTGCCGCGCGGAGAGCAAATACGCTTCCGACGGAAACGAACAGGGAGAGGTGGCGATGAACATCACGCGGCGCGCGGGGCTGGCGGGCCTCGCTCTTCCTTTCCTCGCACCTTCCGCGCGGGCGGCAGGCACGCTGAACCTGGTGCTGGAGAGCGAGGTGGTGATCCTCGACCCGCATTCCACCACGGCCGCCATCACCCGCACCTTCGCCACGCACGTGTTCGACACGCTCTACGCCATGGATGGGCAGGGGCTGATCAAGCCGCAGATGGTGGAGGCGCATGAGACCAGCGCCGATGGCCTGGTGTGGAACTTCCGGCTGCGCGATGGGTTGAAGTTCCATGACGGCGCGCCCGTCACCTCCGCCGATGTCGTCGCGAGCCTGGAGCGCTGGGCGCCGCGCGACAGCCTGGGCCGCATGCTCTGGGCCGCGAAGGCGGAGCTGGTGGCGACCGATCCGCGCAGTTTCCGCCTGACGCTCTCGCGGCCCTTCCCGCTCGTGCTCGATGTGCTGGGCAAGCCCAATGCGCCGCTGCCCGTGATCCTGCCGGCGCGGCTGGCCGCCGTGCCGGTGGAGCAACGCATCCGCGAGATCATCGGCAGCGGGCCTTTCCGCTTCCGTGCGGCCGATTGGCGCCCGGGCAATGTGATGGTGCTGGAGCGTTTCGCCGATTACGTGCCGCGCGCCGAGCCGGCGGATTTCCTGGCGGGCGGCAAGCGCGTGCATCTGGACAGCATCAACCTCCGCGTCATGCCGGACCAGGCGACGGGGGCCTCGGCCCTGATCGCGGGCGAGGTGGACTATATGCAGTACCTGCCCTTCGACCTGCTGCCGCGCATCGAGCGCGCGCGGGGCGTGCGGATGCAGGGGCTGGGCGGCATTCATCAGTTCCAGGGCAATTTCCGCATCAACCATGCGGCAGCCCCCATGGACGACCCGGCCGTGCGCCGCGTGCTCTGGCGCTGCGTGGACCAGGCGAGCATCCTGACCGCGATCGGCGTGCCGCCGCAGTTCCGCGCACCCCCCTGCCCCTCCTTCTTCCTGTGCGATGCGCCGCTCTCCAGCGCGGGGGGTGCGGCGCAGGCCGCCTTCGATCCGGCGGAGGCGCGGCGGATGCTGGCGGCCAGCAGCTATCGCGGGCAGCCGCTGGCCTTCCTGACGACCTCGGGCGGCATCAGCCAGACGGCCGCGCAGGTGATGATCCAGTCCATGCAGCAGGCCGGCTTCAACGTGACCGAGCAGGTGATGGATTGGGGCACGCTGCTGGCCCGCCGCGCGCGGCGCGAGGGGTGGCACATCTTCGCCGTCTACGCGAACGGGACGGACATGTTCTCGCCGCTCACCAATTTCTACGTCTCCAACACCTGCGCGGATTATCCGGGCTGGGATTGCGACCGCGACATCCAGCGCCTGCTGACGGAATTCGCGCTGGCGACGGATGGCGCGAACCGCCGGCGCATCGCGGCCGAGATCCAGACGGCGGCGGTGGCGCATGTGCCTTCCGTGATGTGGGGGCAGTTCACCATCCCGGCCGGGTATCGCGAGCGGGTGCGCGATCTGCCGCGCGCCGCCTATCCGATGTTCTGGGAGGCGCGGCTTTGAGCGCCGATGCCGCGCTGCGCGCGCGCGCCGCGAAGGTCATTCCCGGCGGGATGTGGGGGCATCTGAACGCGGCCAAGCTGCCGGAGGGCTATCCGCAATTCTTCGCGCGTGGCGAGGGCGGGCATGTCTGGGATGTGGATGGCCGGCGCTATGTGGACCTCATGTGCTCCTGGGGGCCGATCGTGCTCGGGCATCATGACCCGGTGGTGGAGGCGGCGGCGCGGCGGCAGGCGGCGCTGGGCGATTGCCTGAACGGGCCGGGGCCGGTGCTGGTGGAACTGGCCGAACGCCTGGTGGAGCGCATCCCCGCCGCCGATTGGGCGATGTTCATGAAGAACGGGACGGATGCGACCACCGCCTGCGTCACCATCGCGCGCGCGGCGACGGGGCGCGGGACGATCCTGATCGCGCGCGGTTCCTATCATGGGGCGGCGCCGTGGTGCACGCCGGTGCCGGTGGGCACGCGCCCGGAGGATCGGGCGAACCAGCTCCGCTTCGACTACAACGACGTGGCGAGCCTTGAGGCGGCGGCCGATGCGGCGGGGGGCGACCTCGCCGCCATCATCGTCACCGGCTTCCGGCATGACAATGTGGTGGACCAGGAGCTGCCTTCGCCGGCATTCGCGACCGCCGCGCGGCGGATCTGCGACCGGCAGGGGGCGGCGCTGATCGTGGATGATGTGCGGGCGGGGTTCCGGCTGCATCCGGGCGGGAGCTGGGAAGGCTTGGGGGTGCGGCCCGATCTTTCGGCCTGGAGCAAGGCCATCGCCAATGGCCATGCGCTGGCCGCCATCACCGGGCGGGATTCGCTGCGCGAGGCGGCGGCGAGCGTCTTCGTCACCGGCTCCTTCTGGTGTTCGGCCGTCTCGATGGCGGCCGCCGTCGCCACGCTGGCGGAGCTGGAGCGGCGGGATGTGGTGGGGCATCTGGAGCGGCTGGGCACCTTGCTGCGGGAGGGGCTGGCCGAGCGGGCGCGGGGGTTCAATGTGGGCCTCCGGCAATCGGGGCCGGTTTCCATGCCGCTGTTCCTCTTTGAGGGGGATGAGGAATTCCGCATGGGGCGGGATTTCTGCGCGGCGGCGCTGAAGGCGGGCGCCTATCTGCACCCGCGGCACAACATGTTCCTCTGTGCCGCGCATAGCGAGGCCGATATCGCCGCCGTGCTGGACGCGGCCGAGGCCGGATTCCGCGCCATCGCGTGACATCCGGGGCGGTTTGGGGCAATCCATCGCCGGACGCGCAAAGGGTGCAGCATGGCGGCGAATCGTTCGGGTTTCATGGATCTGTTGAAGCTGGTTCCCCAGGGGGGGCCGGCGATCCTGAACGCCTCCGTCACCAATCTCTGCAACGCGACCTGCGATTTCTGCAATTTCGCGCATGACAAGGGCTTCGTGACCGACCGGCGGATGCTGGACGCGGACCTGTTCGCCGATGCGCTGGCGCATATGCGCCTCAAGGCCAATGTGCGCTTCGTGACCTTCATGGGCGGCGAGCCGCTGCTGCACAAGCGAATCGCCGAGATGGCGCGCACCGCCAGCGAGATGGGCGTGCAGCCCACCATGGTGACCAATGGCTGGCTGCTGCCCGGGCAGCTGGAGAGCCTGCGCGGCACCGGCATCAGCACCATCTTTATCTCGATCGACAGCGAGGATGCGGGCGAGCACGAGAAGAATCGCGGCCTGAAGGGCGTGTGCGAGCGCATCCAGGAGAGCACCGCGCGGATGAAGGAGATGGGGATCACGCCCATCGCCTCCGTCGCCATGACGCGGCTGGTGCGGGATTACGGAGCGCTCGGGCATTTCCTGAAGGAGCTGGGGTTCGCCGCCGTCACCTTCTCCTACCCGCGCAAGGCGGCCTTGGGCTCCTCCTCCCTCGTCTATTCCGAGGATAGCGAGCTGGTGGACATGTCCGTGGCCGAGCTGATCGCGGCGTTTGACGGGGTGGAGAAGGCGCGGGCGGTGATCCCGGTGTTCAACCCGAAGGAGGGCATCGCCGATATGCGGCGCCGGCTGACGGGCCAGGGCGAGCGCTTCATCTGCCATGCCGGGTACAAGTATTTCTACCTGGACTGGAACTACGATTTGTGGCGCTGCGAGGATTGGAACCAGCCGATCAGCAAGGTCATGGACTACCGGCCCGAGATGGCGGTGCGCGACGGCTGCCAGGCCTGCACCACGGATTGCTACCGCGATGCGAGCATCATGCTGCATTTCTCGGTGGCGCTGGGGGATAGCTTCGCCCGGCTGCGCGAGGGGAAGATCGGGGCCGCGCTCTCGGCGCTGGCGGATGGGCGGAACCTGGGGTCACTGGGGGCGGTGATCAATCATGGGCGGCGGATCCGGGGGTTGATGGGGGCGGGGTGAGGCAGCTATTGCTCCCAGACAGCTCCCAACAACGACCGCCAATTGCATTTCTTTGAATAGACTTCTATTGTATCCCAGGAAGCAAATTGGGAGCGGCGCTATATGGAGCCAGCGGCAATAGACCCACGCTTTAGTGCGCGAATTACCGTCACTGGCGGAGCGCAGCTAGATCTTCCATTGTCCTCCGATGCGCCACTCTTTGTAGTTGGCCCTAATGGCGCTGGTAAATCAAGCCTTATGCAATATATTTACCGTAGAAATATACATACGGCGGTACGAGTTTCTGCACACCGACAGACATGGATGGAGACAAATGCTCCACCCTTCTCTGCCCACGAGAAACGCAATGCCGAAGCGAGTGTAAAGTCCTGGGACAGTGGACCGGATGCGCGTTGGCGAGAAACTAATCCAGGCTCACGAAGTGGGTTAATCATTGCATCACTCGTTGATGCTGACAATTATATCTCGAGAAAAGTGCGAGTCGCACTCAAGGAAGGACTTCGCGCTGAGTCGGAGAGCCTAGCTACAACGCCAACTCCGCTCGAGATCATAAATTCGATTTTTCATAACTCAGGCATCCCGATTGTCATGGCAATTGGTGATGACAATTCAATTTTGGCAAGGAAAAATGATGGATCTTCTTATAGTATCGTTGCCCTATCCGACGGCGAACGCGCAGCATTCTTAGTCGCAGGATCAGTTCTCACCGCCCCAGACAATTCTCTCATACTGTTAGATGAACCAGAGAGACACATTCACAGGTCAATTTCGGCACCATTGATTAGGCAATTGGTGTCTTATCGACCAGACTGCACTTTTATTGTATCGACACACGACCTTGAATTACCCACTCTTTTTCCTACATCAAAAATAGTTATTTTACGCGAAGCTCACATGATTGACAGTCAACCTGTCGGTTGGGAATTAGACATCCTAACATCGCATAGTGAAATTGCAGATGATGTTAAAGAAACTATTCTAGGATCTCGCCGAAAAGTTATTTTCGTTGAGGGAGATGACTCGAGTTTGGATAAGGCTTTATATCAGATACTTTTTCCAAACGTATCGATTTATGCGCGCGGGAACTGCGCGGAGGTAATTCGAAGTGTGATGAGCATGAGGACGGCAGCTAACCTCACATGGCTCGAGGTTTATGGGATAGTAGACCAAGATCAGATAACCGAATCTCGACGAAACGAACTCAGATCAGAGCATATATTCCCTCTTTCAATGTATTCTGTAGAGTCAATTTATTACTCCGAAACAGTAATGAAATTTCTTTCCGAAAGGCAGTCAGCGGTTTTCGGAATTGACTCCACTGAGATGATTAAAAATGCAAAAATCGGTTTCATTTCAGCGATTTCAAATCACATTGACACCCTAGCAGCACGGATGACTGAAGGAACAATTAGAAATGAACTGAAGCTACTTGCGATCGACTGGCGCCAGATACCTTTGCAGAATGTCTTATCTGTGAATATTGATATTAGTATTCGGTTCCAGAATGAGATAGAGCATTTACGATCTCTTGTAGCAGCCAGTAATGTCGCAGCGATTATTCAGCGATACCCGGTTCGCCAGACGCCTGCCTTAACAGCGATTTCGGCCGCACTCCAATTCAAAAATCGTGGCCTATACGAAGCTGCGGTAAGAAAGGCTGTTTCTGATGATGGCACATTGAGAGATGAACTGCTGGCACATTTTGAAGGTCTCGTTGGCTTAGTGAGCTAAGGTGCCGCAGGGGTTTGGGGAGCCCGTGGCTCCCCAAGTCTCTTTCCCTCGACTTTTCCGGTATTTTTTCCTATCATCGCGCCATGCGCGCCGCCCTCCCCCCTCCCCTCCAAATCCCCCGCTCAGGCCCCTTCGCGCGCCCAGGGGAATTTGTCCGAAAACGTGGTTTGGCGAAAAATGCCCCGCGGGCCGTGAACGCCGCCCCCGCATGCCCCGTCCGCGCATCCGCCGCTGGACTTCCGCGGGCAAACCCTGCATCCGTTCGCTTTCTCGCTCCGGGCGGTTCGGCCCGGGCGTCATTGGCAAAAGGGTCGCTCCCGGCATGATGCGCACGCTCTTCCTCCAGGCTCCGTCCTTCGATGGCTTCGATGGCGGCGCCGGCTCGCGCTATCAGGCGCGGCGTGAGATCAAGAGCTTCTGGTTCCCCACCTGGCTCGCCCAGCCGGCGGCGCTCATCCCCGGCTCGAAGCTGGTGGATGCGCCCCCGCACAAGCAGACGCTCGCCGATGTCGCCCCCATGGCGCGGGATTATGATCTCGCGGTGCTGCACACCTCCACGCCTTCGTTTGCGTCGGACATCAAGGTGGCCGAGCGGCTGAAGGCCGAGAATCCGAACCTCAAGATCGGGCTGATCGGCGCCAAGGTCGCCGTCCAGGCGAATGAGAGCCTGCGCGATGCGCCGGTGGTGGATTGGGTCGCGCGCAATGAGTTCGACTTCACGGTGAAGGATGTGGCCTCGGGCATGGATCTCGGCGCCATCAAGGGCCTCAGCTACCGCAATGCTGAGGGCGTGATCGTCCACAATGCCGAGCGCCCCATCCTCGAGAACATGGATGACCTGCCCTTCGTCTCCGAGGTGTACAAGCGGGACCTCGACTACACGAAGTACTTCATCGGCTATCTGAAGCACCCCTATGTGAGCTTCTACACCGGCCGCGGCTGCAAGAGCCGCTGCACCTTCTGCCTCTGGCCGCAGACGGTGGGCGGGCATCGGTATCGCACGCGCTCGGTCGGGCATGTGATCGAGGAGATCAAGTACATCCAGGCGAATTTCCCGGGCAACCGGGAGATCTTCTTCGATGACGACACCTTCACCGATGACCTGCCGCGGGCCGAGGCCATCGCGAAGGAGCTGGGGAAGCTGGGTGTCACCTGGTCCTGCAATGCCAAGGCCAATGTGCCGCGCGAATCGCTGAAGGTGATGGCCGATAACGGTCTGCGCCTGCTGCTGGTGGGCTATGAGAGCGGCAACCAGCAGATCCTGCACAACATCAAGAAGGGCATGCGCGTGGATGTGGCGCGCAAGTTCACGCAGGATTGCCACGAGCTCGGCATCAAGATCCACGGCACCTTCATTCTCGGCCTGCCGGGCGAGACGACGGAGACGATCCAGGAGACGATCCGCTTCGCGGTGGAGACCAACCCGCACACCATCCAGGTGAGCCTGGCGGCGCCGTACCCCGGGACCTATCTGTGGGACCAGGCGGCGCGCGAGGGCTGGCTGGATACGGCGAACACGGAATATGTGGACGCGCATGGCGTGCAGATCGCGCCGCTGGCCTACCCGCATCTGGCGCATACGGAGATCTTCGACAGCGTCGAGACCTTCTACCGGAAGTTCTATTTCCGCGCGCCGAAGATCGCGTCCATCTGCGGCGAGATGATCACGGACCGGCAGATGCTGGTGCGCCGCCTGCGCGAGGGGGTGGAGTTCTTCCGCTTCCTGCGGGAGCGGGCGCAGGGCAAGGCGGCTTGAGGGCGCGGCCGAGGGGCCAGCCCCTCGGGCTCCCCGGCAAGAAACTCAGGTTCTTGCAACTCCGGCAAGTTATTGATTTATTTGAAACATCGAAGGTCCAGGAAACGAGTTTCCTGGCGGGAGAGCACGAGAGGGCAGCGCCCTCTCGTCGTCAGCGCTTTTTCGCCTTGCGGGCGGCGTAGCGTGCGTCGCGCGCGGCCTTCTGATCGATGAGGAGTTGGGCGGCCTTGCGGCGGGCCTCAGCGGCGATGCGCACGGCTTCCTCGGCCTCGCGGCGCTTGGCGGCCTCGGCCTCGGCCTTTTCCGCGGCGATGGCGGCGGCCTTGGCCTCGGCGCGGGCGCGGGCTTCGGCCTGGCGCTGGGCGCGGGCCTCGCCGGCGGCCTTCTGGGCGGCGAGGCGGGCGATCACGGCGGGGTCATCGGGGCCGGGCTGGGCGCGGAAGCGCTCCATGAGTTTGCGCTTGGCCTCGGCGGCCTTGGCCGCGCGGTTTTCGAAGGTGTCTTTGAAGCTCATCGCGGGCTGTGTAGCGCAGGGCATGGCCGCGCACTATGGGGGGTGCCGCATGGCGGGCTTGACGCCAGGGGCGATCGGGGTTGAGGGGGTGCCATGCTGCGCCTGACCGAGATCCGCCTGCCGCTCGACCACCCGCCCGAGGCGCTGGAGGCCGCGGTGCGCGCGCGGCTGGGCGGGGCGGCGGTGCAGGGCTTCACCATCTTCCGACGCGGGTATGACGCGCGGAATCCGAAGCGGATCATGCTGGCCTACACCATCGATGTGGAGGTGGAGGGCGAGGCCGCGCTGCTGGCGCGGGATGCGACGCTGCGGGTGGCGCCGGACACGGGTTATCGGTTTGTCGCGACGGCGCCGGCGGGCATGACGGAGCGGCCCGTGGTGATCGGCACGGGTCCCTGTGGGCTGCTGGCGGCGCTGATCCTCGCGCAATCGGGCTTCCGGCCCATCATCCTCGAGCGCGGGAAGGTGGTGCGGCAGCGGACGAAGGACACCTGGGACCTGTGGCGGCGCAGCACGCTGCACCCGGAGAGCAATGTGCAGTTCGGCGAAGGCGGGGCCGGCACCTTCTCGGATGGCAAGCTCTGGTCGCAGATCAAGGACCCCTTCCATTTCGGCCGCAAGGTGCTGGAGGAGTTCGTGAAGGCCGGCGCGCCGGAGGAGATCCTCTACGTCAGCAAGCCGCATATCGGCACCTTCCGCCTGGTGCAGATGGTGGAATCCATCCGTGAGACGATCGAGGGGCTGGGGGGCGAGTATCGCTTCGGCTGTCGCGTCACGGATCTGGATCTGGATGCGGATCGCCGCGTGCGGGGCGTGGTGCTGGAGGGCGGCGAGCGGATCGCGGCGCGGCATGTGGTGCTGGCCATCGGGCATTCGGCGCGGGATACCTTCGGCATGCTGCTGGAGCGCGGGGTGGCGATGCAGGCCAAGCCGTTTTCCATCGGCGTGCGGATCGAGCATCCGCAATCGCTGATTGATCGCCAGCGCTTCGGGCCGCATGCGGGGCACAAGCTGCTGGGCGCGGCGGATTACAAGCTGGTGCATCACGCGGCCAATGGGCGCTCGGTCTACAGCTTCTGCATGTGCCCGGGCGGCACGGTGGTGGCGGCGGCGAGCGAGCCGGGCCGGCTCGTGACCAACGGGATGAGCCAGTATTCGCGGGCCGAGCGCAATGCGAATGCGGGCATCGTGGTCGGCATCACGCCGGAGGTGGATTACCCGGGCGGGCCGCTGGCGGGCATCGAATTCCAGCGCCATTGGGAGGAGCGCGCCTTCGCGGCGGGCGGCGGCACCTATGCGGCGCCGGCGCAGCGCGTGGGGGATTTCCTGGCCGGCCGCCCCTCGACCTCACTGGGGGAGGTCATTCCCTCCTACCGGCCGGGGGTGCGGCCCACGGATCTTTCCACCTGCCTGCCGGATTTCGTGGTGGCGGCGATGCGCGAGGCGCTGCCGGCCTTCGACCGCGAGATCCCGGGCTTCGCGCTGGCGGATGCGGTGATGACGGGGGTGGAGACGCGCACCTCCTCGCCCGTGCGGATCCCGCGTGGGGTGGATTGCCAGAGCCTGAACACGCCGGGGCTGTATCCGGCTGGTGAGGGTGCGGGCTATGCGGGCGGCATCATGTCGGCCGGCGTGGATGGCATCCGGGTGGCGGAGGCGGTGGCGCTGGCCATGACGGATGGCGGGCCGGTGCGGGCCTCGGGCAGCCGGGCGGATAATGCGCTGACCTACGGGTAGAGCATGATCCGCTGAGGCGCCGCCGAAGCGGTGAATCATCCTCTCAGCAAAGCTAGCCCCGCACTTCGTCGCGCCGCCAGGCGAGCAGCGCGGTGCTGCCGACGAGGATCTCGCGCGTGCGGCGCACCAGCGCGGCGGTCGCCATGGGGGCGACGGGCACGCCCATCAGCAGGCCGCCCGCGATGATCGCGCCCTCCTGCACGCCGGCGGCCCCGGGCAGCAGGAAGCCGGCATTGCGGAGGACCTGGGCGAAGGCCTCGATCACCATGGCCTCGGCCAGGCTGATCGGGTGGCCGATGAGGGTGAGGACCAGCATCATCTCGATGGCGCCCATCACCCAGCAGCCGACATGCAGGAGCAGGGCCACGGCCAACTTGCCGTGATCGGCATGCAGGCGCAGCAGCGCGGTCTGGAAGCGGTCCAGCCCATCGGGTTTGAGGCGCGGCCAGCGTTGCGAGAGACGCTCCAGCACCCGCCGCAGCAGGCCGAGCGCGAAGGGGCGCTGCGCCGCCACCAGCAGCGCCACCATGCCACCCGCCACCGCGATGCCGGTGAGGAAGCCCGAGACCTCGGCATCGTCGCGCAGCAGCAGGAAGAAGACCAGGCCCAGGATGGTGAAGACCATCTGCCCCATCGCCTCCAGCGAGATGCCGATGGTGGCCGTCCCGGCCGCAAGGTCGCCCGGCATGCCGTCCCGCACCATCAGCCGCGTGATCGCCGCCTGGCCGACGACGGAGCCAGCGGGCAGCAGCGCATCCGCGCCCTCGCGGTACCAGCGCAGCCTGAGCATGCGCGTGAGGCTCGGGCGCGCATCGGCAGGCAGCAGGATCAGCCAGGCCCAGGCGGTGAAGAGGATCTGCGGGACATGCGCGCAGGCCGAGGCGAGGACGGCGAGCGGCAGGCTGGCCAGCACCTGCGGCAGGGTCGCGGCCTCGCCACTCGCCACCAGCAGGAGTGCGGCCAGCACCAGCAGCGCCAGCATGACCGCGTTGCGCATGGCGCGCGGCCAGTTGGCCTGATCAGAAGTCAAGGTCGGCGTAGTGCGGCGGCGGCTCCAGGCCGCTGATGCGGTCGGCCAGCAGGGCGCGGAAGCAGGGGCGCGACTTCACGCGGGCATACCAGTCGCGCGCCGACTGGTTGTGACCCCAATCCACGTCATTGGCGTAGTCCAGCGCCGAGAGATGCCCGGCGGCCGCGAAATCCGCCATGCTGATCTGCGCGCCGGCGAGCCAGGTGCGGCGCTCGGCCAGGAAGCCGATCTCGTCCAGGTGGTGCTTCAGGTTCGCATAGCCCTGGCGGATCGCCGTGCCATCCGGATGGCCATGACCCAGCTGGCGCTTCAGGTGGCGTTCCCAGATCAGGTTGCGGGAGACCTCCTGCCCGAAGAGGTTGTCGAACCAGGAGAGCAGGCGCCGCACTTCCGCGCGCTCGGCCAGCGTGCGGCCAAAGAGGGGAATGTCGGGATAGGCCTCGTCGAGATATTCGGCGATGGCGTAGCTGTCGGCGATGACGAGGCCGTTCTCCTCCACCAGCACCGGCACGGTGCCGGCCGGGTTCAGCTCCAGGAACTCCGGCCGCCGCTCCCACACCTTCTCGACGCGCAGCTCGAAGGGGATGCGCTTCTCCGCCAGCGCCAGACGAATCTTGCGCGAATAGGGCGAGAGCGGGAGGTGGTAGAGGATTCTCACCCGGGTTTTATGCCACCCGGGGCGCGGCGCGGGAAGGCAGGGCCACCATGGGGCAGCCCTGCCCGCCTCACGTCACTCGGCGGCGGCGGCGACTTCCGTCATCGGCCGCGCCAGGTACTTGGCGTATTCCTTCGGCACGATATGCCAGAAGGCGGCGCGCTCATTCTCCCAGTCGTTCAGGATGCGCGCGGCGTGGCGGCTGCCCGTCTCGGCCACATGGCGTTCGATGAGCGCCTTGAGTTCCCCCTCCCAATGGGCGGAGGCGAGGCGCTGCCACTGCAGCGTGTCCTTGTTCACGCGCCGCTCGAACATCTCATGCGGGTCGTGCACGAAGGCCTGGCCGCCGGTGAAGCCCGCGCCGAAATTGTCGCCCACCGCGCCCAGGATCACGACCGTGCCGCCGGTCATGTATTCGCAGGCATTGGCGCCCACGCCCTCGACCACGGTGATGGCGCCCGAGTTGCGGACGGCGAAGCGCTCGCCGGCCTGACCCGCGGCGAAGAGCGCACCGGCGGTCGCCCCATAGAGGCAGGTGTTGCCGATGATGCTGTTCTCATGCCATGCAAGGCCCGAGGACGGCGCCGGGCGGACCACGATGGTCGCACCCGACAAGCCCTTGCCCACATAGTCATTGGCATCGCCAAAGACCTCGAGCTTGAGGCCCCGCACGCCGAAGGCGCCGAGCGACTGGCCGGCCGAGCCGCGCAGGCGGACGGTGAGGTGCCCGTCCTGCAAGCCCGTCATGCCATACTGCCGCACGATCTTGGAGGAGACCTTCGTGCCGATGGCGCGGTGCGTGTTCCGGATGTTGTAGGCCAGCTGCATCTTCTCGCGCCGCTCGAAGAGGGGGGCGGCGTCGCGCAGCATGTCGGCGTCCAGCGTCTCGGGCACCTCGTTGCGGGTTTCCAGCGTGCAATAGGGCGCATGCGGGCCGGCATCGGCCTTCACCAGCAGCGGGTTGAGGTCGAGGTCGTCCAGGTCATCCGCGCCACGGCTCACCTGCTTCAGCAGATCGGTGCGGCCGATCACTTCCTCCAGCTTGCGGAAGCCGAGGCTGGCCAGAATCTCGCGCACCTCCTCTGCCACGAAGGAGAAGAGGCTGATGACCTTCTCGGGGCTGCCCGCGAATTTCTCGCGCAGCGCCTCGTCCTGCGTGCACACACCCACCGGGCAGGTGTTGGAATGGCATTGCCGCACCATGATGCAGCCCATCGCCACCAGCGACGCCGTGCCGATGCCGAATTCCTCCGCACCCAGCATGGCGGCCACCACCACGTCACGGCCGGTCTTGAGGCCGCCATCGGTGCGCAGCTTCACCCGGTGGCGCAGCCGGTTCAGCAGCAGCACCTGGTGCGTCTCGGAGAGGCCCATCTCCCAGGGCAGGCCGGCATACTTGATGGACGTCACCGGGCTCGCACCCGTGCCGCCGCTATGGCCGGAGACGAGGATCGCATCGGCCTTCGCCTTGGCGACACCGGCCGCGACCGTGCCGATGCCCGAACGCGACACCAGCTTCACGCAGACCGTCGCATCCGGGTTGATCTGCTTCAGGTCATAGATGAGCTGCGCGAGATCCTCGATCGAGTAGATGTCGTGATGCGGCGGCGGCGAGATCAGCGTCACACCCGGGGTGGAATGGCGCAGCTTCGCGATCAGGCCCGTCACCTTGAAGCCGGGCAGCTGCCCGCCTTCGCCCGGCTTCGCACCCTGCGCGACCTTGATCTCGATTTCGCGGCAATTGTTCAGATACTCGGCCGTGACACCGAAGCGGCCCGAGGCGATCTGCTTGATGGCGCTGTTGGCGTTGTCGCCATTGGCGCGCGGCTTGGCGCGATCCGGATCCTCGCCGCCCTCGCCAGAGTCTGAACGCGCGCCGATGCGGTTCATGGCGATGGAGAGCGTCTCATGCGCCTCGGGGCTGAGGGCGCCGAGCGAGATGCCGGGCGAGACGAGGCGCTTGCGGATCTCCGTGATGCTCTCGACCTCCTCCAGCGGCACGGGCTTCAGCCCTTCCGCGCGGAAGTCGAGAAGGTCGCGCAGCGCCACCGGTGGCTGCTTGCGCACCGCGTCGCTGTAGCGCTTGAAGGTCTGGTAGCTATCGGTCTCCACCGCCTTCTGCAGCGTATGGATCAGGGTGCCGCCGAAGGCATGCGCCTCGCCCGACTGACGCAGCTTGTAGAGGCCGCCGACCGGAAGCGTGATCACCTCCGAGCCGAAGGCGCGCTCATGCAGCGCCAGCACGCGCCGGGCGATGCCGGCGAGGCCGATGCCCGAGATGCGCGAGGGCACGCCCGGGAAGTACTCCGCGATCAGCGCGCGGGAGAGGCCGATCGCTTCGAAATTCATGCCGCCGCGATAGGAGGAGATGACCGAGATGCCCATCTTGGACATGGTCTTCAGCAGGCCCTTGTCCACGGCCTTCTTGTACCGCTCGATCGCCTCCTCGACGGAGAGGCCGCCGAACAGGCCGCGGCGGTGGCGATCGGCGATGGAGGCCTCGGCCAGATAGGCGTTGACCGTCGTCGCACCCGCGCCGATCAGCACCGCGAAGTAGTGCACATCGAGGCATTCGGCGCAGCGGACATTCAGGCTGGTGAAGGTGCGCAGGGAGGTCTTCACCAGATGCGTGTGCACGGCCGAGACGGCCAGGATCATCGGGATCGCGACGCGGTCCCGCCCTTGGGCCTCATCGGTGAGGATGACGTGCTGGCAGCCGCTGCGAACGCCCTCTTCCGCCTCGCGGCGGATGCGCGCCAGCGCGTGGCGCAGGCCGGCCTCGCCCTCGCTCACGGGGAAGGTGCAATCCACCTCGAAGGCGCTGCTGCCCATGTAGTGCCGCATGGCGCCGAACTGCGCGCTGGAGAGCACGGGGCTGTCCAGCATCAGCATGTCGCACTGCGTCGGGTCCTCATCGAGGATATTGCCGAGATTGCCGAGGCGCGTCTTCAGCGACATCACGCGCGTCTCGCGCAGGCTGTCGATCGGCGGGTTGGTCACCTGCGCGAAGTTCTGCCGGAAGTAATGGTGCAGGCCGCGATACTGGTTGGAGAGGACCGCGATGGGCGTGTCATCCCCCATGCTGCCCACCGCCTCCTGCGCATCCTCCACCATCGGGTGCAGGATCTGCTCCAGCTCCTCCAGCGTGTAGCCCATGGCGAGCTGCGAGCGGCGCAGAACCTCACCCGTCATCGGCGCCGGCTGCGGGCTCGCGACCTTCACGATCTCGTCGATGCGGGTCGTGCGGTTCACCCACTGGCCGAAGGGCTTGCGCGCCGAGAGCATGTCCTTCAGCTCGGTGTCGAGGTAGAGGCGGCCCTCATCCAGGTCCACGCCGATGCACTGGCCAGGGCCGACGCGGCCCTTGGCGGAGATCGCATCCTCCGCGATCTTCACCATGCCCGTCTCGGAGCCCACGATCAGCATGCCGGATTGGGTGACGGTGTAGCGCAGCGGGCGCAGCCCGTTGCGGTCCAGGCCCGCCACCACCCAGCGGCCATCCGTGCCGCAAAGTGCGGCCGGCCCGTCCCAGGGCTCCATCACCGCGTTGCAATAGAGGAACAGGTCATGATGGCTCGACGGCATGGTCGCGTTGTTGCCGAGCGATTCCGGGATGAGCATGGCCTTGGCCATGGGGGCATCGCGCCCGCCGCGGACCAGCAGCTCGAACACATTGTCGAGGCTGGCCGTGTCGGAGCCGCCGGCCTGCACCACCGGCTTGATGTCCTCCAGATGCGCGTCCAGCAGCGGATGCGAGAGGCGCGTCTCGTGCGCCTTCATCCAGTTCACATTGCCCGAGAGCGTGTTGATCTCGCCATTATGCGCGATCATGCGGAAGGGCTGCGCCAGGCGCCAGGTCGGGAAGGTATTGGTGGAATAGCGCTGGTGATAGATGGCGAAGCGGGAAACGAAACGCTCATCCTGCAGGTCCGGGTAGAATTCGCTGAGCGATTCCGCCAGGAACATGCCCTTGTAGATGATGCTGCGGGCCGAGAGCGAGCAGAGGTAGAGCTCGGGGATCTGCGCCGCGATGGCCTGCTTCTCGATCCGGCGGCGGATGACGTAGAGGTCGCGCTCCATCGTCGCGATGTCGCGCTGCTCGGGGTCGTGGATCAGGATCTGCTCGATCTCGGGGCGCGTCGCATTCGCCTTCTCGCCGATCACGCTCGCGTTGATCGGCACCTGGCGCCAGCCATAGATGCCGTAGCCGCTCGCCAGGATCTCGGTCTCGACGATCTGGCGGCAGCGCTCCTGCGCGCCGAAATCGGTCTTGGGGAGAAACACCTGGCCGACGGCGATGGGGCCGGGCTTCAGCGTGTCGCCGCCGTTGCGCACGGCTTCCGCGAAGAATTCCTGGCTGATCTCGACATGGATGCCCGCGCCATCGCCGGTCTTGCCATCGGCATCCACGGCGCCGCGGTGCCAGACGGCCTTCAGCGCATCGATGCCCGCCAGCACCACGGCACGCGTGGGCTTGCCGCTGAGCGAGGCGACGAGGCCGACGCCGCAGGCGTCATGCTCGGTCGTGTCGATGCCGGCCTGATTCAGCAGGGCCGCGTTGGAGACGTAGTTCCGGATGTAGTTCTGTTCCATCGTTCTTACTCCGCCGCCTCGGCCAGCTTGGCCTTTGCCCTGACATAAGCCTCGATCTGCGCAGCCGCGTCGCGGCCATCGCGAATGCCCCAGACCACCAGCGAGGCGCCGCGCACGATGTCGCCGCCCGCAAAGACGCCCGGCAGCGCCGTCATCATCGTCTTGTGGTCCACCTTCAGCGTGCCCCAGCGCGAGACCGGGAGCGCCGGCTCATTGAAGGCCTTGGGCAGGTCCTCCGGGTCGAAGCCCAGCGCCTTGATGACGAGGCTCGCCGGCTGGACGAAATGGCTGCCCTCGATGGGCTCCACCTGCTGGCGGCCGGTGGCGTCGGGCAGGCCCAGATGCATCTTCACGGCGCGCACGCCGGTGACGTCCTTCGCCCCCAGGAAGGCCTCGGGCGCGGAGAGCCAGAGGAATTGCACCCCCTCCTCCTCCGCATTGTTCACCTCGCGCATGGAGCCCGGCATGTTCGCCTTGTCGCGGCGATAGAGGCAGGAGACCGACTTCGCCCCCTGGCGGATCGCGGTGCGGACGCAATCCATCGCGGTGTCGCCGCCGCCGATGACCACGACATCCTTGCCCGCCGCGTTCAGCGCGCCGCTGTCGAACTCCGGCACCGCATCGCCCAGGCCCTTGCGGTTGGAGGCCGTCAGATAGTCCAGCGCCGGCACCACGCCGTTGAGGTCGCTGCCCGGCAGTTCCACGTCGCGCGCCTTGTAGACGCCGGTCGCGATGAAGACGGCATCATGCCGCTCGCGCAGCTGCTCGAGCGTGATGTCCTGGCCGATGGCCACGTTCAGGTGGAACTGGATGCCGCCCGCCTTGTACTGCTCCCAGCGGCGGAGGACGACCTCCTTCTCCAGCTTGAAGTTGGGGATGCCATAGATCATCAGCCCGCCGACGCGGTCATATCGGTCATAGACATGGACCTGGAAGCCGCGCACGCGCAGCCGCTCGGCCGCGGCCAGACCGGCCGGGCCGGCGCCGATGATGCCGACGGACCAGGGCAGCTCCCGCGTGGGGGTGGGCGGCTTGATCCAGCCATTCTCCCAGGCGGTGTCCACGATGTATTTCTCGACCGAGCCGATCGTGACGCTGTCGAAACCCTTCTCGATGACGCAGTTCCCCTCGCAGAGGCGGTCCTGCGGGCAGACGCGGCCGCAGATCTCGGGGAAGGTGTTGGTGGAGGACGCGACCTCATAGGCCTCCTCCATGCGGCCTTCGGCGGTGAGCTTCAGCCAGTCCGGGATGTTGTTCTGCAGCGGGCAATGCACCTGGCAGAAGGGCACGCCGCATTGGCTGCAGCGGCTGGCCTGCTCCGCGGCCTTTTCGGGCGCGAAACGGGCGTAGATCTCGTTGAAATCCTCGCGACGGGTGGTGGCGGCGCGTTTTTCCGGCGTCTGCTGTTGGAGACGGACGAATTGCAGCATGCGCTCAGCCATCGGAACACCTTCGGAACGGATTTCGCCGCACGGAAACGCGGCGCGAGATGCCCTTACCGAAGCTTGATGCGGCGCGGAAGAGGGAAAATCACATTCAGGACAGTATCACTGTCCTTCTTTTTTCATTCCGCCACGAAGTGGTCATTTTCGCGAAAGTCCGGCCCTCCAGTTAGGTCCGATATGGCCTTATCGCATCAACGGACGCGCCGCGCCCCGCCCGGCTGGAACCGCGCCAGATAGGCCGGCACCAGCGCCTCCACCGCGCCCGGCTGGACGCCCAGATCGGCCAGGGTCAGCGCGCCGGGCGTCACCACATTGTCGCGCTGCAGCAGGATCAGCTGGTCCCGCGTCAGCGGCGGGTTGGGCAGCAGCTCGGCGAAGCGGGCCTGAAGCTGCGCCATCCCGAGAGGGATCTCGACCAGGCGGCGGTCACGCTTCGTCTGCGCCACGATGAAGGCCAGCAGTTCCCGGAAGCTCCAGGCGCGCGGGCCGCCGAGCTCATAGATGCGGCCTTCGGTGGCCGGGTCATGCAGCGCGGCCATCACCGCGGCGGCCACGTCGTTCACATGCACCGGCTGGAACCTCGTGTCGCCGCAGATCACCGGCATGAAGGGCAGCAGCGTGCCGAGCTGGGCGAAACGGTTGAAGAAGGCATCGCCCTCGCCGAAGACGATCGAGGGGCGCAGGATCGTGGCGCGCGGAAAAGCGGCCAGCAGCCCGGTCTCGCCCGCCGCCTTGCTGCGGGCATAGGCGCTCTCGCTGGCGGCATCGGCACCGATGGCCGAGATATGCACCACGCGCTCCACGCCCGCCGCAGCGGCCAGGCGGCCGATTCGGGCCGGCCCCTCGCCCTGCACCGCATCGAACTTTCCATGCAGGATGCCGACGCAGTTCACGACGATGGCCGCCCCCTCGACGGCGCGTGCGACGCCTGCTTCATCCGTCACATCGGCGGCCAGCGCCGCGATCTGCCCCACGCGGCCCATGGTGTGCATGCCGCGGCCGCCCAGGGGATCGCGCGTCGCGACGCGCACCACGTAATCCTCGCGCGCCAGGCGCTGCACCACCTGCCGCCCGATGAAGCCCGCGCCGCCAAAAACCGTCGCCACTTTGCGCATCATCACCATCCTCCGTGTTGCATACCCATATGGCGTGCGGCGCAACACGCCAAGCTGGACCCGGGGTTGACGCCTTTCGGCGCGCCGTCTATTTCGCGCTCACCACGCTGAATTGCCCAGGTGGTGGAATTGGTAGACGCGCTGGCTTCAGGTGCCAGTGACCGCAAGGTCGTGAAGGTTCGAGTCCTTTCCTGGGCACCAGTCCTCCCCACAACTTGATCTGAAAACGCTGCGGGCGGATAGGCGACCGCTGGTCAGCGTGGCGTCCATGCCGGCTGGCACAGCGCCACCCCGCCTGTGATCAGAGCGTGAGCCGCGACGGCGTGTTCACGCAGGCGAGCGCTTCGGTGGCGCCTGGCCCCGCTGCGGCCCGCTTCGGGGGCTGCGGCACCGCGCTCAGAACCTGTAGGCCAGCGAGAGCGAACCGCCATGCCCTGTCAGGTTGGCGCTGTACTCACCCTCATACTGCAGCCGCACCTCCAGCCGGTCGGTCGCGAAGACCTGCGCACCCACGGCGAGGCGCCCCACCACCTGATCCGTCCGCACCGTCGATTCGAACCGCGCGCTGGAGGGCGCACTGACCAGACGGCTCTCCTGGCTCCATTGACCGCTGCTCAGCAGGCTCACGCCCCCCGTGGTGAAGAGGCGCATCACCACGCCATTGGCAAAGTTGACGCGTCCACCGACCTCCAGCGCCGGCGTCAACGCCCCCACCGTGCTCGATGCGCCAGAGACCTCCAGGTTCAGGACGCCCGCCCCGCTCTCCCGCCAGGCGCTGGATCGGGCATGGATCAGGCTCATCGTGAGCGAAGGCCGCAGATAGAATTCCTCGCCGCCCAGCGTATAGGTCGCGCGCAGCAGGCCGCCCACGTTGGACAGCGTCGGGCTGCCGCGGGCGATGCTGCCGAAGCCGGGCAGTGTGATGGTGCGGGTGCTGTTGAACTCACCCGCGCCGCCGAACAGCGCCCCCGAGAAGAGCCAGGGCCCGGTCTGGTACTTCGCCGTCACGGCGGCATAGCCCGCCTGCCCGCGCCCGCTGTTCAGCCCATCCGTCGTGGAGAGGCGTGAATTCTCATAGGCGAGCGAGCCGCCCAGGAACCAACCGCCCCCGATCGCCCGCTGCCCGCCGGCCTGCAGCAGCATGGCGTTGTAGCGGAAGCTCGAAAGTCCCTCGACGCCGGATTGCGCCGCGGTGCGGCCGGTCAGTGTCGCCCAGACGCATTCGCCCTCGCGCAGCATCGCGGTCGTGCCCTCGAATTGCGGGCAGCTCAGCGCCGCATTGGCGAAGGCGCGGGCACCGGCGGTAAGGCGCGCGCCGGGTGCGAGGCTGGCGCTGGGCGAGATCTGCCGCAGCGCCGCGCTGTAGGCACCCTCCCCGCCCCGATCCGCGATGTTGCCGAGCGTGGCGAAGAGCGGACCCAGACCGCTCCCGCCCGCATCCCAGGCCGCCTGCATGTGGTTGGCGACGGCGGCGATGTTGCGGCTCAGGCTGTAGCCGGCAGGCGTGAAATCCGCATTGGCCGAGACCGCGAAATCTCCCCCCTTGCGGCTGACGGCGTAGCGGAAGATCTCCGTCTGCGCGCCCTCCAGCGTGCCGGTCACCGGCCCTGCCACCGAGAGGAAGCGCAGCTCCACATTGGGCAGCACCGAGGTGATCAGCGGCCGCACCTGGCCTGCGAGATCGGCGGCACCCGCAACCGTCATCACATCGGCGCGGCGATTGGTGAAATCCGCATCGAACAGGAGGCGGCCCGACCCGCGCTGGACGAAATCCCCGCTGACGGCGGAGACGCCGTGCGTGACATGGGCGGCGATGCGCAGCGTGCCGGCATTCTCGAGCCGGGGCGCGACCAGGAAGGCGCCGGCATTCAGCGTGCCGCCGCCCGTGTTGAGGAAGCCGCCGCCGCCGCCCAGCGTGTAGGTGCCATTCACGGTGCCGCTGTTCGTGACGCTGCCCGCCGTCATGGTGATCGCATGGCCGGAGAGCGCCGAGATGGTGGCGCCCGCGCCCACCGTGATGCTGCTCGCCCCGTTGCTGCTGTCCACCCAGATCGCCTGGCCCTGCGCGCCGGAGCCGCCGGTGATGCTGGCATTGGCGATGACGGTCGCCGGGTTGGTGCCGCCGCCGCCCGCACTCTGCGACTGCGCGAAGACGCCGACCGAGTTCACACCCGTGGCCAGGATGGGCTGGCTGACGGTGACATTCACCGCCCCACCGCTGCCGGAGGAATAGCCGGCGAGCCCGGTCGAACCCGCCAGGAGCTGGTTGCCGAAAGTGTACAGCCCGCCGCCCCCGCCGATGCTCTGCGCCAGGATGCCATGGGCGAAATCGCCCGTGGTGGTGATCGCCGCATTGGAGTTGATGGTGACGGTGGCGCCCGAGCCACGGCCATTGCCGTTGGCGCCCGCATTGCCCGGCGTGGTGCTCAGCGTCGCTGCCGAGCCGGCGGTCGGCAGGCCGGCGATGCCGCCCGAGCCACCGATGCTCTGGGCCACGACGCCATGCGCGCCGCGGCCCGAAGTGGTGATGCTGCCGGAGGCGAAATTAAGCGTCACGATGCCGCCATTGCCCGCCGCGCCATTGGCATCGCGCGGGCCCAGGGCGTAGGCGACCACGGAACTCTGGCCGGACGCGAAAGCCAGGCCGCCGCCGCCGCCGATGCTCTGGGCCAGCATGCCGATGGCGTTGGCGCCCGCGGTCTGGATGTTCACCGCCAGGCTCGTGCTGGTGGTCACATCCTTGCCATTGCCCGTCGCGTTCTGGCTGCCACCCACCCAGAGCTGCGTGATCCCCGTGTAGGAACCGGCGCCGGCCGAGAGCGAATTGCCGGTGCCCACAACGCCGCCGCCCGCGCCGATGGATTGCAGCACCATGCCCATGCCGTAGTCGCCGCGCGTCACGATGCTGGGCGAACCGTTGACCGTGATGACCCCGCCATCACCGGCGGAGCCCGAGGAGCCGTTGCCGGAAGCACCCAGATCGGCATAGACGCTGCCGGGCACGGGCGACCCGTCAAGGCCCTGTCCGCCACCGCCGCCAATGCCCTGCGCCAGCACGCCGAAGGCGCCATACCCGGTGACGCGGCCGCTCACGGCCTGTCCCGTCGTGATTTGGCTGCCGGGGCTGAAGTTGAGCGTGAGCACACCGCCATTGCCCGAGGCGCCGCTTTGGCTGCCGAGCACGATCGTCGTGCTCATGCCGAGCAGGCTGGAATTGGACGTCGCGGCACCGCCCACGCCGCCGCCGCCACCCAGGCTTTGGGCAAAGACGCCGTGGGACCAGTCATTCTGCGTCGTGATCGTGCCGTTCTGCGTGAAGTTCACCACGCCGCCGCCGCCATCCGCCCCGTTGCGCGCGCCAATGGTTGTGGTGTTGCTGATGGGGAGCGGCACATCCTTGTTGACGATATCGGAGATGATCTCCCGGCCGCCGATGATCGGATCATACGGATTGTCCGAGGAGGCCTCGGCCCCCGCCGAACCGCCGATGCCGCCGCCGCCGCCGATGCTCTGCAGCAGCAGGCCCGGCGAATCGCTGCCCGAGGTGCGGATCTGGCCGCCCATGACGACCGTGACCGACCCGCCATTGCCGCCCGCGCCCCCCTTCCCGCCGACCGTCAGGCCGAGATCGGCGCTGGGTGTCACCGTGAAGGGGACACCCGAGCTGGAGATGGTGTAGGTGCCGCCCAGGTTGATGGTGCCGCCCTGGGCGGAGCCGCCGCCGCCGCCGATGCTCTGCGCCAGCATGCCGACCGCGCTCGCGCCAAAGGTCTGGATCAGGGTGGTGGCATCGGTCGTGATGCTGATGTTGCCGCCGCTGCCGCCATCGCTCGACTGCCCGCCCACGCCGATGTTGGCATGGAGGACGCGCGTGCTGCCAAAGCCCTGCGTCGTGGAGGAGCCATAGCCGGCATTGCCGCCGCCGCCGCCCACGCTCTGCGCCACCAGGCCATTGGCGTAATCGCCATAGGTCGTGATGGAGGAGCCGGTGATGCTGGCGTTGATCTGTCCGCCGCTGCCGCCATTCGCGCCCGTGCCGCCCAGGCCGAGCGAGAGTTCCATGGTGAAGCTGTCGGTCTCCGCCTGCGTGGCCGCGCGGCCAAAGGCGGCCGTGGTCGCCATCGCCGAGGAATCGCCGCCCACGCCGCCGCCGCCGCCAATGCTCTGCAGCACCACGCCATGCGAGCCCTGGCCCTGCGTCGTGATGCTGGAGGCGCTGTCCATCGTGAAGGTGAGCGTGCCGAGCGTGCCGGTCCTGCCGCCATCGCCGCCCACCGAGGCGCTGACGCTGCCCGCGACCGCAGCACCGCTGAGACCGGGCACCGGCAGCGCCGCGGCAAAGGCCCGCGCCATGGAAGAGCCTCCTGCGCCGCCGCCACCGCCGATGACCTGTGCGAGCACGCCGAAGGAATCCACCGGGTTCTGGTTGGTGCCGCTGCGCGTGGACAATCCCGTCGAAATCGCCTGCTGCACCAGCGCGACCGAGAGGGGCGCGGCATTGCCGCCGGCCCCGCCGGAGCCACCCACGGCCAGCGCCGCCGAAAGCGAGGCGCCGGCGGTGAGGCTGTAGGCGCTGCCCCCGGTGCCGCCGCCGCCGGCGATGCTTTGCGCGACAATGCCGATGGCATTCGTGCCGGAGGTGCTGAGGCTGCCGTAGGTCGCGCGGGCGGTCACTTCGCCACTGGACCCGCCAGCCCCGCCGGTGCCGCCGATGGTGAGCGTGACGGCGGAGCCCGAGGCATTGGCATCCCCGCCATTGCCGCCGCCACCGCCGATGGACTGCACCACCATGCCATGCGCGAGGCGCCCGAGCGTGGTGTTGTTGCCCAGATACTGCTCGCCATAGGCGGTGCCGGCATTGCCGCCGCCACCGCCCGAGCCACCGAGCGAGAGGATGGCGCTGCTGCCATCGCCGCCATTGCCGCCACCGCCACCGATCGATTGCGCCAGCATGCCGATCGCATAGGCGCCCTGCGTGGTGACCGCGCCGCCACGCTGGTTGAAATAAGCCGAGCTGGCATTGGCCGCGTTCGTGGAATCGCCGCCCAGGCCGATCAGGCTGCCTGAATTGCTGCCGCCCGCGCCCGTCCCGCCGCCGATGGATTGCACCAGGATGCCGAAGGCATAGTCGCCCGAGGTGGAGATATTGCCATTATGCGTCACCGAGGCGGAGCCGGTGATTCCGGAGGCACCGGCATCGCCCCCCGTGGAGCCGACGCCGTCGCCGCTGCTGCCATTGCCGCTGATGCCGCTGCGCGACAGCGCGAAGATGCCATGCGCGGCGATGCCGCTGGTGGTCAGCGAGGCGGAGTTGGTGACGCTCACCGCGCCGCTGTTGCCCGCATTGCCACCATTGGCGCCGAGGCTGATGAAGCCCGAGGCGTTGTAGGCATCGGCATTGCCGCCATTGCCGCCCTGGCTGATCGCCGCGATGGCGCTGGCCGCCGTGCCCTGTGTGGTGATGCTGCCGCCGGTGACGTTGACGGTGACGCCGGACGCATTCCCCCCCGCCCCGCCCGCCCCGCTGGCGCCGCCGAAATCGGCATTCAGCGACCCGCCGCCGCCACCCGCTCCGCCGATCGAGGCGGCGAGGACGCCGTAGGCGGGATTGCTGCGGTCCGCCGCGGCATCGCCGCTCGTGCGGATGGTCATGTTGGAGATGCTGACATTCACGGCCGCGGCCGAGCCGCCCGCCCCGGCATTGCCGGCGCCGCCGCCCAGAGCGTCGATGTTGCCGCCGCGCCCGCCCAGGCCGCCCTGCGCCATGGCGACGAGGCCGGGCGACTGCGCGCCGGTGGTCGTGATGGACCCGCCAGTGATCTCGACCTGGACCGGGCCGCCATTGCCGCCGGCACCCCCGCCGCCGCCCCGCGCGTTGAAGTCGAAGGTGTCGGTCACGTCGCTGCCGGTGCCGCCGTCGCCGCCCTGCGTCATCGCCATCACACCGGCCGAAAGCAGGCCGGTGGTGGAGATCACCGTGTTGGTCAGTTTGACATAGGCATTGTTCGTGGTGTCGCCGGGGTTGCCCGTGTTGCCGCCGGGGCCCGCCATGGCTCCGTTGCTGCGGTTCGGCCCGCTGTCGCCACCACGGCCGCCCTGGCTCAGTGCCAGGATGCCGAGCGTCCGGTCGCCCTCAGCCGTGATCGTCACGCGGTCCTGCACGGTGACGCTGGCCAGGCTGCCGAAGCCGCCGGAGCCACCGACGCTCGGGCCACTATAGCCATACTGACCATTGCCACCCTGCGAAATCGCCCCGATCACGGCCGAGCGCGGCGTGGTCGTCAGGTTATTCGGGTTGTAGGTGGTCAGCGCATAGCTGCGCGCATTGTTCGGATCGCCCACCGTGACGAGGGCATTCCCGGCCGAGCCGCCATTGCCGCCATCGGAATCCGAGTTGGTGGCCGGGGTGCCGTTGCCGCCCTGGCTCATCGCGATCACGGCGAAGCCGCCCGGCGTGACCGGCGATGTGGCCGTGCCGGGGCTGCTGGCCCCCCAGCCAAAGGCCACGGAGACATTACCCGTATTGTTCAGCGTCGCCTGCGCGCCCGGATCGCCATCGGGACCGTTCGTGCCATTGCCAGCATTGCCGCCGAGCGAACGGGCACCCACCCCCCAGTAGCCGCCAGCGACAAGAAGATTGGCCGCGTTGGTGTAGAGGCCGACGGTGACATTGCCGCTGTTGGTCAGCGAGACATTGGCGGCCGCGCCGCCATTCTCGCCCCGGCCGTCGCCGTTGTACTTCGGGATGCCGTAGTCATCCACCGAATCGCTGCTCTGGCTGCCACCCGCCCCGCCCCGGCTATCCACCATCACGGCGGCGCCCGACTGGATGACCGCCGGCAGGCCGGCGCCCGAGGCGGAAAAGGTGAAGACCGAGATGCTCGCGATGTTGGTGAGGGCCACCGTCCCGCTGCTGCCGGCCCGCCCGGCATCATCCTTGTTGTTCGAATTGGTGTAGTTGCCGCCATTCCCGCCGACCGAATAGGCGGAGAGCGTGACGACGGTGTTCTGGTTGTCGAGGATGGTCGAGATCGAGTGGCTGATGGTGCCGTTGTTCGTGACGGTCAGCGCGCCGCCCGCGCCACCATCCCCGGCATCGCCATCGGAACTGGATGGGCCATTGGCCCCTTGCATCTGGAACTGCAGGACGCCGAGGAAGCTCGCGCTGCTCTGCGTCGTGACGGAGAAGCTGCCGTTGTTCGTCGCGTTCAGGGAGGATGCCGAGGAGACATCGGAAAATGATTGCGTGTAGGTGCCGGCACTGATGGTGCAGGCCCCGTTCGAGACGGTGCAGCTCTGCGCCAGGGCAACGCCGGCGCCAGGGGCCAGGATGATCGCGGCGCTCGCCAGCAGGGTGCGCCGGAAGCCCAGGGAGCCACGCTGGCGGGCGGCGGGCACGCTCGGCTTTGGCTGTGGGGCGGGGTTCGTCATGGCAGGCGGCGCCTTCTTTCGGCCGGTCGTTCGCATGACGACCAGAGAATAATCTTCATATCGAAATGATATATCGGAAAGTCGAACGTGGCCGATCGAGCGTCATTCGTGGTTATTCGGTCAAACGCGCGCATCAAAGACCAGTTTCGCTCCCGGCAAACTCAAACCTACCCTACCTCGATCGTAAAGATCATCTCCGGCGGCCCGATCCCGGGCAGGTCGCTTCACGCTCTCCACTGTTTCAGACGGGCGGCATTGGCCTCTGCCACAAGTCACGCACATGGTGGCGTGGGACGCCAGCCCAGAATGCAACCACAGCGCGAAATCGCACGGCGCGCGCCGGTGGGCACATGGAAATCGACGAAGCCGGTCAAAAACCCGATGGATGGAGCCGAGGCATGCCGCAGTGCTCCGATCGCGCGGGCCACGGCAGGGCGGGCGTATTGATCTGGCGGGCCAGCCGCGCTCTATGGCCACAACCGGCCCCCCGCCGGCCGAAACCACACTCCTTGAACGCAGACACGCCCCGCCCGGCCGGGGACCGCGAGGCATTTCCTGATGGCAAAGACGATCTTCACGCCGGCCGGCCCCATTCACCTGCATCGCCAGGACCTGCCGCCTGATCTCACCCTGGGTGCCGTCGTCGCTGTCGACACCGAGACGATGGGCCTCGACCCGCGGCGGGAC
Organism: Roseococcus sp. SDR; assembly: GCF_019083995.1. Lineage (GTDB taxonomy): Bacteria > Pseudomonadota > Alphaproteobacteria > Acetobacterales > Acetobacteraceae > Roseococcus. The sequence goes on along the minus strand of NZ_JAHRCU010000005.1, from coordinate 5,676 downwards.
CGGCTGTGCCTGGTGCAGCTTTCCTCGGGCGATGGGGCGGCGCATTTGGTGCAGATCATCCCAGGTGGGGGCCCCTCGCCCAACCTCGTGCGGCTGCTGGAAGATCCGGCCGTGGTGAAGCTGTTCCACTTCGCCCGCTTCGACGTGGCAGCGCTGTTCCAGGGAATCGGCGCGACCGTGGCGCCGGTGCGATGCACCAAGATCGCCTCCAAGCTCGTGCGCACCTACACCGACAGGCATGGCTTGAGGGATCTCTGCCGGGACCTTCTGGGCGTGGAAATCTCCAAGCAGCAGCAGACGAGCGACTGGGGCGCGCCGGAGCTGACGCCCGAGCAATGCACCTACGCCGCGAGTGACGTGCTGCACCTGCACGCGCTATGGGCGCGGCTGGAGGCGCTGCTGATCCGCGAAGGCCGCCTGGAACTGGCCGAGGCCTGCTACCGCTTCCTGCCGGCGCGCGGGAAGCTCGATCTGATGGGCTATGAGGAGCCGGATCTCTTCGCCCATTGAAGGGCGGCGCCTTACCCCCTTACGGCCTTACCATCTTACCTGTGATCCGGCGGCCCTGCCGGGCGAGCAGCGGCGCGCACCCCGTTAGCTGTTTATTCCTATCACATCGCCACAGGAAAAGCGAGGCAAACCGACCCAACGTCGCCCCTCATCTCAGCATGTCTTCAGCATGATCAACATGTGATTTCACACTTGACGCCACCGCACCGCCAGCCTATCCCTGCGCATGGAGGTGCCCCATGGATGGCCGCATCGAAGTGACCAGCCCCGTCTTCTCAGCCGCCGTCAGCGGCTCCGAGACGCTTCTGCTGGTCGTGGTCCTCGCCACGCTGGCGGCCGTCCTGCTCCTGCTCCTGCGGCGCCGGCCGTGACGCCCCCCCTCACCCCGCCCAGCCTGCTGCCCGCGCTGGACAAGCTCGCCCCGGAGCTCGGCCGCACCAGCGGCGCGCTGCTGCGCCGCATCCATGCCCTGCTGGCCGCCGATGGCCGCGCGGCGATGCACACCACCCTCGACGCCCTCTATCCCGGCGAGAACCGCGCCGCCCAACTGGACCGCTTCCGCCATTTCCGCCGCGAACTCGCGCAGAAGGCCAAATCCCTCGGCCTGCGCCTCGAGCTCAAGGCCAATGCCAGCAAGCACCGCCCGCCCGAGGCCGCGCAGATCTGGTTCGAGGGCGAGGGCGCCGCGCGCGAAGCGGCCGCCACCCTGCTCCAGGCCGACCTCGCCACCCTGCCGGCCACGGTCACGCCGCAAAAGGCCGTCTCCCAGGGGCGGCGCACCATCCGCTACTTCATCTCCTACGCCCATGCCGATGAGACGGAGGCCAGGCGCCTGCTGGAGCTGCTGCAACTCCAATTCGGTGGTGCGAAGCACTACGAATTCCTCCCCTGGATCGACAGCAACATCCTGCCGGGCGAGGCCTGGCGCGACCAGATCAAGGCCGCCATCGCGCAATGCGATTTCGGCCTCCTCCTGGTCTCGCCCGCCTTCCTCGCCAGCCGCTTCATCACCGAAGAGGAATTGCCGCATTTCGTGCCGAGCAGCCCCGATGCGGTGACGCCCGGCAAGCTCGCCATCCCCGTCGGGCTCAAGAAGATCAGCTTCGCCAACCATGACGCCAAGGGCCTCGACGCGCGACAGATCTTCTTCCAGGACGGCAAGACCTTCCACGAGCGCGGCGGCCCCCAGCGCGACGCCTTCGCCCATCAGCTCTTCGAGGCGATCTGCCGGCGCCTGGCCCGGCCGGACCCGCAACCGGACCCGGCACCGCGGCGCGACGCCTGGCGCCAGCCCGGCCTGGAGGCGAAGCTGGACGGCCTGTCCTTCACCGAAGGCCGGGCCCTGCCCGGCAGCTTCAACAAGGAGGGCAAGCCCGAAGCCCGCGCCGAGGGGGACGCGCCCCGCGGCGTCATGGAGCTCCTCAAGGCCTGGGCCGCGCCGGAGCAGACGCAGCAACGCTACTGCGCGCTGCTCGGCGAATACGGCATGGGCAAGACCACGACGAGCCTGAAGCTCGCGCAGGAGCTGGCCGCGGAGCACGCGAAAGACCCGAGCCGCCCACAGCCTCTCTATTTCGACCTGCGCCTGCTGGGCGAGATGGCGCAGCGCGAGCCCAGCCTGCCCGCCATCCTGGAGCGGCTGCTGGAGAAGCATTGGCGCAGCGGCGCCGCCGAGCCGGGCCTGACCGGCGCGGAGGTGATGCGCCTGGTGCAGCGCGAGGGCGCCATCGCCCTCTTCGACGGGCTGGACGAGGTGCTGATCGGCCTCACGCCCCCCCAGGGCCAGGCCTTCACCCGCGAATTGCTGCGCATCCTCCCGCCCAGCCTGTGGAAGCCCCAGGATGGCGCCCGCGCCGGCAAGGTGCTGCTCACCTGCCGCGACCATTATTTCCGCAGCCTGCGCGAGCAGCAGACCCATTTCACCGGCGAGGACCGCGACGCCATCACCCATGACCTCTGGCGCTGCTACATCCTGCTGCCCTTCGAGGAGGAGCAGATCCGCCAGTATCTGGGCGCCGCCCTGCCCGGGCAGGATGTGGAGGCGGTGATCGGCCTCATGCAATCCGTCCACAACCTGATGGAGGCGGGCGGGCGGCCCTATACGCTGAAGCTCATCGCCGACAATATCGAGACGATCGAGGCGATGCGCGCCCAAGGCCAGCGCGTCACCGGCGCCACCCTCTATGAGATGATGGTGGTGCGCGCGCTGGAGCGCGATGACGGCAAGCACCGCATCCCGCCCGAATACAAGCCCGACATCATGCGCCATTTCGCGGCCAGCCTCTGGCGCAGCGGTGCGCGCGGCTGGGATGCGAAGAAGGCCGAGGCCTGGCTGCTGGAATTCCTCGACGCCCATCCGGAGATCGCGCGGCATCTGCGCGACCAGAAGCTGCACGCCATCAAGAACGACCTGCACACCGCGACCTTCCTGGTGCGCGAGGGCCGGGACCTGTTCCGCTTCGCCCATACCAGCCTGCAGGAGTATTTCCTGGCTCAGTATCTGCTCGACGCCCTGCGCGCCGGCCGCCCCGAGGATTGGGCGATGCCGGAGCCCAGCCGCGAGACGCTGGATTTCCTGGGCCAGATGATCGCGCCCGGGGATGCGGCGGCGCTGCGCGGATTGGCGCTGCTGCGCGACGCCTACCGCCCCCAGGCTTCGGAAAACGCGCTGACCTATGCGCTGCTGGCGATGGAACGCGGCCACCCGCATGTGCCGCTGGCCGGCGTGCGGCTGGAGGGGGCGGATCTGTCCCGCATGACCTTCGAGGGCGCGGAGGACGGCCCGCTGCTCAACCTCGCCGGCGCCTGCCTCCGGGGCGCTGCGCTGCGCCAGACGGTGTTTCGCCGCGCCAATCTGGAGGAGGCCGATCTCACCGGGGCGGAGGCCCTGCGCGCGGAGTTCCTGGACTGCCGCATGAATTTGGCACGCCTGGCCCAGGCGGGGCTGGAGGGCGCGGTGTTTCTCGGAACGCCGACGGAGGAGGTGGATTTCCGGGGGGCGCGGTTTGCGCGGACGCGGCTCTTCGACGGGCCGGCCCTGGCCGCGCCACCGGCCAGCTTCACGCGCGGGGCCGCGCCGCCGCCCCGCGAGGCGCGCCCGGAATGGCATGCGGGGCATGACGGCCCAGTGCTGGCCTGCGCCTTCGCGCCCGATGGAACCCGCCTCGCCTCCGCCGGCGATGACGGCACACTGCGTATCTGGGACGTGCGGAGCGGCTCTCGGCTTCTGACCCTGCATGGGCATCTGGACTGGGTGTTGGCCTGCGCCTTCGCGCCCGACGGAACGCGCCTCGCCTCCGCTGGGTCGGGCGGCACGCTGCGGATTTGGGACGCGCACAGCGGCGTTGCGCTCCTGACGCTGCGCGGAAATGAGGGCATGGCGCGGGGGTGCGCCTTCGCGCCCGATGGAACACGCCTCGCCTCCGCCGGCGATGACGGCACGCTGCGAATCTGGGACGCGCAGAGCGGCGGCGAGCTCCTGACCCTGCGCGGACATGAGGACGGGGTGCTGGCTTGCGCCTTCGCGCCCGATGGAACACGCCTCGCCTCCGCCGGCCACGACGGCACGCTGCAAATCTGGGACGCGCAAAGCGGCGCCGAGCTCCTGACCCTGCGCGGACATGAGGGCTCGGTGCAGGCCTGCGCCTTCGCGCCCGATGGAACCCGCCTCGCCTCCACCGGGTGGGACGGCACGCTGCGAATCTGGGACACGCAGAGCGGCGCCGAACTCCTGACCCTGCGCGGACATGAGGGCATGGTGCGGGCCTGCGCCTTCGCACCCGATGGAACCCGCCTCGCCTCCGCCGGCGATGACGGCTCGCTGCGCATCTGGGACGCGCGGAGCGGCGCCGAGCTGCTGACCCTGTACGCGCATGAGGCCGAGGTGAATGCCTGTGGCTTCTCGCCGGATGGGACGCGCCTCGCCTCCGGCGGCGATGACGGTACGCTGCGAATCTGGGACGCGCAGAGCGGCACCGAACTTCTGACCCTGCGCAGGTATCAGGACCCGGTGCTGGCTTGCGCCTTCGCGCCCGATGGGACCCGCCTCGCCTCCGCAACCGAGTACGGTACACTGCGAATCTATGATGCGCAGAGCGGCGCCGAGCTCCTGAACCTGAGCGGGCATCTGGACTGGGTGCGCGCATGCGGCTTCGCTCCCGATGGAGCCCGAATCGCCTTCAGCGGGTGGGATGGCACGCTGCGAATCTGGGACGCCCACAGCGGCGCCGAGCTCCTGACCCTGCACGAACATGAGGGCGGGGTGATAGCCTGCGCCTTCGCGCCCGATGGAAGCCGCCTTGCCTCCGTCAGCGCGGACGGCACGCTCCGAATCTGGGACGCGCACAGCGGCACCGACCTTCTGACCCTGCACGGGCATCAGCGCGGCGTGCGGGGCTGCGTCTTCGCGCCCGATGGAACACGCCTCGCCTCCGGCGGCGGTGACGGCGCGCTGCGGATTTGGGACGCGCACAGCGGCGCCGAGCTCCTCACCCTGCGTGGGCATCAGGGCTCGGTCCTGGCCTGCGCCTTCGCGCCCGATGGAGCCGCCGTTGCCTCCGCGGGCACCGATGGCACTCTGCGAATCTGGGACGCGCAGAGCGGCACCGAACTTCTGACCCTGCGCGGGCATCAGGGCGCAGTGGCGGCCTGCACCTTCGCGCCCGATGAAACCCGCCTTGCCTCCGCCGGCCACGACGGCACGCTGCGAACCTGGAACGCGCACAGCGGCGCCGAGCTCCTCACCCTGCGTGGGCATCAGGGCTCGGTCCTGGCCTGCGCCTTCGCGCCCGATGGAACCCGCCTCGCCTCCGCCGGCCATGACGGCACGCTGCGAATCTGGGACGTGCAAAGCGGCGCCGAGCTCCTCACCCTGCACAGTGCGGGCGAGGCCAGCGCCGCCTTCGCCCAAGGCCGGCTCACCGCCTGGTCCGGCGAGGCCTGGCGCCATCTCGTGTGGCAGGTCCCGGGCGAGGACGGCGCCCTGCAAACCTGGCCCTTCGAGTCCTTCACGCCCCCCTGACGATCGGGGTCTGGGGCCCTGTTCAGACCGGACACATCCCTGACGGATGTTCGGAGAGATGGTTGACGCTTTTGGGCGTGGTTTCTCGGGAGAGAGGCGATGCCCTGGAAGGCGTTATCAGTGCTGGACCATCGTCGAGAGTTTGT
>NZ_JAHRCU010000004.1 GCF_019083995.1 Roseococcus sp. SDR | reverse complement strand
CGGGTGCCAGGCCGAAGGCGCGGCGCGCGGCGGCCTCGGTCGCGGCCGCCACGGGCGTGCCGTCAGCGCCCTCCACCCGCACGGCCGCGATGGTCGAGCCTTCCGCCAGCGCCGGCAGGTCCGCCGTGCCGGGGCCGCCCAGGCCCGTCGCATTGCCCGCCATCTGCGCCCGCGCGGGCGCCGCGAGTGCCAACAGCGCGAGGAGGAGAGGTGCTGGCCTCAATGCCCGAAGAGGCGCACCACGCCGCCGCCGCCATGCACGTTGATCGTCTGCCCGCTGATCCAGCCGCCGGCGGGCGAGGCGAGCCAGAGCATGGCGTTCGCTACATCTTCCGGGGTGCCGGGGCGGCCGGTCAGCGTATCGGGGTGCATCATGCGCTCCTGCGTCGCGGCATCGATGCCGGCCGCGGCATAGCCCGGCGTGATGACGGTGCCGATCAGCACGGAATTCACGCGCACCTTCTTCGCCAGCGCATGCGCCAGGCTCACCATCATCTGGTTCAGCGCCGCCTTGGCCGTGGCATAGGCCAGGATGTCATAGGCCGGCACGGCCGAGGAAAAGCTGCCGGAATTGATCACCGACGGGTTCTTCGCCTGCAACAGATGCGGCACGCAGGCGGCTGTCATCCGGTAGGCGCTGATGGTGTTCAGCTTGTAGCTGTCCAGCATTTGCGTCTCGGTCACGGCCAGCGGGTCCGGGTTCACGCCGCCCCAGCCGACGTTGTTGACCAGCGTGGAGAGGCCGCCGAAGGCCGCCACGGTGGCGGCGACCAGGGCCTGGATGTCGCCCTCCTTCGTCACGTCGCAGGCCATGCCGCGCACCTCCTGCCCGGTCTCGGCCGCGATGGCGGTGGCGGTCGCGGCGGCCTTGGCGCCGTCGAGGTCGGCGATCATCACGCGGGCGCCGGCGCCGGCGAAGGCGCGCGCGATGCCGGCGCCGATATTCTGCGCGCCCCCGGTGACGATGGCGGCATGCCCGTGCATGCGGAAGGCGGCGAGCGGATCATAGGCCATGATGGGTGTCTCCTCTCTCAATCCAGTTCCTGCACGCCACCGCCGCTGACCGTCAGCACCTGGCCGCTGACCCAGGCGGCGAGCGGCGAGCAGAGGAAGAGCACGGCATTCGCGATATCCTCCGCCGCACCCAGGCGGCCGAGCGGCGTGTGCTTCAGCATCGCGGCCTCGATCTCGGGCGTCAGCACGCGGGCCAGGGCCTGCGTCTTGATGGCGCCGGGCGCGATGGCGTTCACGCGGATCCCCATGGGGCCGAGGTCGAAGGCGATGTTGCGCGTGAGGTGATTCACCGCCGCCTTGGAGGAGGCGTAGGAGGCCATGCGCTTGTTCGTGTTCTCGCCCGCCATGGAGGAGATGTTCACGATGGCGCCGCCGCCTGCAGCCTGCATGTGCGGCGCGGCCAGCTGGCAGAGGCGGAAGACGGAATAGACATTGAGGCGATAGGCCCATTCGAAATCGGCCATGGGCATGTCGAAGGGCTTGGGCCCGCCGCCGCCGGCATTGTTCACGAGGATGTCGAGCCGCCCGAAGTCGGTGATGGCCGCCTGGACCAGCGCGCCCAGCGCCGCCTCTTCCGTCACGTCGCAGGCCAGGCCCAGGGCTTCGCCGCCCGCGTTGCGGATGGCGGCGGCCGTGGCCTCGGCCGTCGCCGCGTCGCGGTCGCTCACGATGACGGCGGCCCCCGCGCGTGCCAGCGCCTCGGCCGAGGCGCGGCCGATGCCAGCTCCCGCCCCTGTGACGATGGCCACCTGGCCGGCCAGGCTGATCTCGACGGTCATGCTGTTGTTTCTCCCCGTGACAGTGACTGGCTTGCCCCCTGGATGACAGGGCCGCAAGAATGAGGGCGCCCATTTTGGGCACATCCGAGGGAAGCCCTCATGACGCGACGTGCCGCCCCTGCCAGACAGCCTTACCCGTCACCGGAGGAGGCGTTCCGGCGCGCCTATGCCGAGCGTTTCGCCGAATACCACATGGCCTGGTCGGTCTTCTTCGTGGGGCACATGGCCGATCTGCGGGCCCATTTCCGTGACCTCGAGGATGCGCTGCTGCTGGCGGCTTTTGGCCTCGGCCCGTTGGCGGAGAAGCTGCGGGGGGCGCGTAGCTCAGGCGATGCCGGTGCGCTGACATATAATGGCCGCCCCACCGGTCCTGGCTGGACCAATGCGCAGCGATTGGCCGAGGTCACCGGGATCCCACGCGAGACGGTGCGCCGGAAGTTGGTGGGATTTCGCCGCCGCGGATGGGTTGAGCAGGACGAGGACCGTTCCTGGCGGATCGCCGTCCTGCCCGACGGAAGAGCGCCCTTGGCCGCCGACATGAAGGCTGCGAACGCTCAATTCGTCGCACGGCTGGCGCGGTTGATGGCGGAGTTCAAGCGCATCGAGGCCGCAGCCCCAGGAGAAGCCGAAGCGCCAGGGCGATAAACGAACGGGTTTGGCGGGGCTTTCGTACCTTCTTCTTCGAAGTGCCATCCAAGCCCGACTTCAATAGCGGGGGCATCGGATGTTCCTGAGGCCTGATCCGGCGAGGCACGAGTCGGGTCGATCGGGTGGTGGCCGCGTCCTAAGCGGCCAGCAGCAAATCAAGCTGTCTATGCGTCCCCGCATCACCCGATACAGAACAACCAAGCCCGTTGACGAAAGTCAGCGGGCTTCTTGCATTTCCGCCAACACCTTCCACACCAGCAGCGGCCGGCATCGCGCTGAGCTCGCCCAGCAACTCCAACCGCGGGCGACCGCAGCCCTCCGCGGGCGGATGGACCTCCACCCGCGCGATCAACGCACGCGCCGCCTCCAGCACCTCACGATCGCCGTGGGCCTCGATCCCCTCCTGAAGACGCGCCACCCGCGAGCGATGCTCGTTGGACTGGTTGGAAAACAACAGCGACGCCAATGGCCGCCGACGGCCTCCCCCGCTGCTCCCACGCAGCCGAACAGACCGACCCACCGGAATCTCGATCCGCTCGCCTAGTCAGATCGCAAGGCCGGAACTTCGTGGTGCGGGAAGACGAGGACTGCCGCGCCCCCGCCGCCCTGCAGGTTCTTGAGACGGAAGGTCCCGCCATGGGCCGATACGACCCTCTGCACCAGGGCCAGCCCCAATCCCGCACCAGGCCAGGCGCGATCATGGCCCGCCTCTGCCTTGAGGAAAACGCTGCCGAGCGCGGAACGGACAGCGTCCGAAACGCCGGATCCACGATCAAGCACCTCGATATGCGTAGAGGCAGGGCTCTGCGTCCGCCATTGCACGGTCACCGCGGCGCCGGGCGGTGAGGCCTTGATCGCATTGTCCGTCACCTGCAGCAGCGCGCGCTCGATCCTGTCGATATCACCGTAGACAGGGACATCTGACGCGCCATCGGCCAGAAGGCTCACGCCACGCCCTTGCGCGACCTCCGCCAGCGCCTGGAACACGCGCTCCACCAACGCGGTGACCCAAGCCCCAGATCGCTGGCCGAGGCCCAGGCCATCCTGCAGCGCCACGATGTCGAGCGCGACGTCGATCAGTTTCACCATCTCCCCGCCGGCCTTGTGGATGTGCATCGCGTATTCACGCAGCTCCTCCGCGGGAAGGTCGGGTGAGGTTGCGATGAACTCCGAGAAGCCCATCACGGGGATGAGCGGCGTGCGAAGCTCATGCGAGATGACGGAGAGCATGCCCGCCCGCATCCGCTCGATGCTCTCCAGGGCGCAGCGCGTCTCGCGCAGGCCCGACTGGGTCTCCTGCAGCTGGCGCGCCAGGCGTCGCCTCTCCTCGTCGGCGAGCCGCACGCGTTCCCGGATCTCCGTCTCGCGGGCGGCCCGCGCGCGCCGCGCCAGGCTGGACTCGACCGCGCGAGAGACGACATTCGTCATCTCCGCCAGGCGAAGCGGCTTGCGGAGGAGATCGAAGGCCCGCGCGCGCATGGCCGCGATGGCGGCCTCGGTCGTCGCGTAGCCCGTCATGATGATGACCTCGAGTGCCGTCGAATCCGGGCGCCCCGACTGCAACGCCTCGGCGAGGAGGAGGCCGTTCCGGCCGGGCATGGCAATGTCGGAAATGACGACACAGATGCTGGGATCGGCGGTCACCATGCGTTCGGCCTCCCAAGTGTCGCAGGCCTGGACGACGTCCGCGCCCGCCTGGCTCAGGTAGCGCGCGAGCAGATCGGTGATCGCATCCTCGTCGTCCACGACGAGGATGCGCGCCGGCGTGGCGGAGGGAAAGCTGGCCTGCGGCATCATCGCCTCCTAAGCGTTGGTCTTCCAGGGCGGATCGGCGGCACCGCGGTGCTCCTGACGGGCAGCTGGGCTCGGGCGCGCCGATACGCCGCCTACACGATCAGGCGGTACCCCTTGCCGCGCGCGGCGACGATGCGGATGGCGCCGCCGGACACGCGCTCGATCTTCTGCCGGAGGCTAGACGCCAGCTGGTCCACGCCGCGCTGCTGCGGCTGCAGGCGATGCCCGAGCACCTTCTCGGCCACCACCTCGCGCGAAAGCGGTTCGTCCCCGGCTTCGATCAGCTGTGCGAGCAGTTCCGCCTCGCCGCTGGTGAGGTTGGCGCTCGTTCCATCCGCGCCGGTGACGCGCAGCCGGGCAGGATCGAGCGTTGTGCCCTGCACGGTGAGCGGTTTGCGCGGCGCCCGCGCCATGCGAGGCCCGACGTCGACGTGCCGGTCGCGGCCGATGCGGCGCTGCAGGGCGCGGACGCGCGCATTCATCTCACGCGCCGAAAAGGGCTTGGCGATATAGTCATCCGCGCCGACTTCGAGCCCGACCACCCGGTCCACCTCGTCGCACCGGCCGCTGACGACGATGACGCCGGTCGCCACGCGGGCGGCGGCCTCGCGCACGATGGTCATCCCGCTGCCATCGGGCAGGCCCAGATCCACGATGACGATGGCCGGATCGAATTCCTGCAGGCGCGCCAGGCCCTGGTCGAGGGAGCTGGCATGGATGGCCGTCCAGCCATCCCTTTCGAGCATGGTCAGGATCGTCGCGGCCACCTCGTCCTCATCCTCGACGACGAGAATGGGCCGATCGGCGGGCACACCCACATTCATGTATCGCTTCACCTCGGGCGCGTGGAACGACAGCATTAGTGAAAGCGCCTTTCCGTCGCAACGATTTGAATCAAGCACATTTCTCGGCCTGCTTTGGGTTTGGCGCCAAAAAATGCATTGTTTGCATCTCTTCTCCGGACAAATTTCGGCGTGGCTGTCATCGTCTCACCACCCGGTTCCGCCCGCCCCGCTTGGCGTCATAGAGGGCCTCGTCCGCGCGCCCGAGAAGGTCGGACAAGGTGTCACCGCGCCGCGCCATGCTGACGCCGATGCTGCAGGTGACGGGCAGGGGGCCCGCCGGCGTCGCGAAGGGCGCGCCCTGCACGCCCTGCCGGAGGCGCTCCGCCAGCGCGAGGGCCTCGGGCGGCCGGATATGCGGCATGCACACGCCGAATTCCTCGCCCCCCAGGCGGCCCAGCAGGTCGGTACGGCGCAGCTGCCCCGCCAGCGTATCCGCGAATCCCATGAGGACGGCATCGCCCACCGCATGGCCATGCGTGTCGTTGACGCGCTTGAAGTGGTCGATGTCGAGATAGGCGAAGCAGAGCTGCTCGACACCGTCGCCCAGGAGCTGCGTCTGCAGATGGTTCAGCAGGGCGCGCCGGTTCGACATGCCGGTCAGCACGTCGCGCTCTGCGAGGTTGCGCATCTCGTCGAGCCGGAACTGGTCGAGCGTGCAATCGCGCTGGAAGGCGGCGAACCGCCGCACTTCGCCCCGCGGGCCGAAGAGCGGGAAGATCTTGAGGTCGATCCAGTAGGGCTTCCCGTTGCGCCCGTAGTTGATCACCTTGCCCTGCGCCGTCTCGCCCCGGCGCAGCGTGGCCGAAATGGCGCGCAGCATCTCCGGGTCGGAGCCCGGGCCCTGCAGCAGGCGGGGACTGCGCCCCACCACCTCGTGCCGGCTGTAGCCGGTGAGGCGCGTGAAGGCCGGATTGACGTAGCGGATGATCGGTCCGGGCGCGTCGAGATCGGCATCCGTGACGATCACTGAATCCTCGGCACTCTCGACGATGGCGCGGAAGTCCGGATCGAGTTCGGCGCCCCCGAGGGAATGCCATCCGCCATCCATCGCGGGGAAGCTCAGCAGGTTCGGGTCCATGGACATCAACCTCATATGCTGGGGCGGGAGGGATCAGAAGGCGGCCGGCATGAGCTCCCGGCCGCATGCGGCGAGGCACACGCGACGGAGGAAGCCGGCCCGCCGCCCATGGGGCAGCGCCTCCATCGGCGCCGGCGCGGCCTCTTCGGTGACGGCCAGGATGAGGGTGGCTACGGCTTGCGGATCGAACTGCCTGCCGCGGCACGCCTCAAGCTCCCGCAGCGCCGCCTCCTGCGAGAAGGGCGTCCGGTAGGAGCGGCCCGGCTCGGTCATCGCGGTGAAGGCATCCGCGGCCGCGACCGCGCGCACGATCGGCGCGAGCGAGGTCGCGGCCTGGCCGCTCGGATAGCCCCCGCCGTCCCAACGCTCATGGTGATGCGCCGCCACGTCGATGATGGCCCGCGGGAAGCGGCGGGCCGCAAGAAGCGCGCCGCCGGCCGCGGCATGCGCCTGGACCAGGCGGCGCTCATCGGTGGCGAGCGGCTCCCGGGAGGCGAGGCTGCGGACCGGCACATAGAGCTTCCCCACATCATGCAGCGCGCTTCCGAGCAGCGCGGTTGCGCCGCAGCCCAGCCAGGCGGGGGCGGCGCGCCACATCGCCATGGTCCAATGCGTGACGCGGAAGGAATGGGCGTAGCTGGCCGGGTGATGCCGCCTCAGCCGCTCGAGCAAGAGCCCCGCCTGCCGCACCAGCTCGGCATCGGGTTCGAGCGCCCCGCCGGCGAGGCGGCGCAGCGCATGCTCGGCCTGTGTGGGCGTCACGCCGCCAAGATCCAAGTTGCGCACTCCGTCCCCCAAATTCTCACGGGACGGAAACTAGTCGCGTGAGGGCGCGGTTGGTGCTGCGAGTGGTCGGATCCTGTCAGGAAGTCCCATGAAATGTAGGCGAATGTCTGTGCCCGCCGATGCGCCGCGTCGCGGGTCAGCACGGCGCGGGCGGCTACAAAACCGAACATGACCAAACGAAAGAAGACAGGCCCTGACCTTTTGCCCGATGCGTCACATTCGCCGACATCTCTGCAGCTAAACGGCGTTTCGCGGACACCGCCCCCGCGGTACCACAGGCCGTGAACGCGGCGCCGGCATGGCGGCTTGCGGCGGAGGGATTGCGTGCCTGAATCTTCCGTTGCCCTCCGGGCGCTCTCGGCCGGCCGGGGCGAGCGAGGCCCGTGATGCCGGACGCGACGCGCAGCGATGCGTGGGAGAAGGCGCGCCTCGCCGCGCTGCAACGCTACGGCGTGCTCGACACCGCGCCCGAGCCCGCCTTCGACCGCATCGTCCGGCTGGCCGCGCATGCGCTGGCGGCGCCGGTCGCCCTGATTTCGCTGGTCGATGCGGCGCGCGTCTGGTTCAAGGCGGCCAATGGCTTCGCGGAGCACGAGATGCCGCGTGTCAGCAGCCTCAGCGGGCTGGCGCTGGCGCAGGCCGACATCACCGTCGTCCCGGACACGCGGCTCGACCCGCGCTGCGCCGCCAATCCCCTCGTCCTGGGCGCGCCGCATGTGCGCTTCTATGCGGGTGCGCCGCTGATCACGCCCGATGGCTACCCGATCGGCGTGCTCTGCATCGTCGATACGGCGCCACGCGCCGGGCTCTCCGCCTCCGAAGCCCTCGCCATGCGCGACCTGGCGGCCATGGTGATGGATCTCCTCGAACTCCGCCTGGAGACGGCGGAGCGCGAGCGCCTGGCCAGCCGCGCCCGGCTGCGCGAGCGGATGCTGGCCAGCAACGCCGAGGCGCCCACCTCCCAGCACGCGATCGACGCGGCGATGGAGGTGGTGCGCGAGGTCACCGGCAGCATGCTCTGCCTGCTCTTCCGCACCGCGCCGGATGGCCGGCGGCTGCAGATCCTGGGCGGCCGGACCGACCAGCCCGTCGGCGACGCGCAGTACATCGAATCCCTGCGCGCCATGGATTTCAACCTGGACAACACGCTCTCGGGCATGGTCATCCGGGGCGAGGCGCAGGCGTTCTTCCACCAGTTCACGCCGGAATTGCTGGCCAGCTATCCGGGCCTCAAGCTCTCGGCCGAGCGCGGCGCCCGCGCGCAGCTCATCACGCCCGTCAGCCTGGATGACGATCGCTACTCCATGGTGCTGAGCTTCCGCGAGGTGCCCGCGGATATCGAGCCCGTGAAGGCGCTCATGCGCGAGGTCGGCAGCACGATGCGGCCGCTGCTGCGCCGCCTGCGCGAGGCGGAATCGGCGCAGCTCCTGCATCGCGCGGTGCATGCCAGCGCGGATGCCGTCATCATCAGCGACACCGCCGCCTTGCCGGACGAAGCGCCGCGGATCCGCTACGTCAATCCGGCCTTCACGGAGCAGACCGGCTATGCTGCCGAAGACGTCATCGGCCAGCCGCCGCGCTTCCTGGACGGCCCGGGCAGCTCCGATCCCGCGCGCGAGGCCATCCGCGCGGCGCTGCGCCAGAGATTGCCGGTCCGCCAGCAGGTGGAGAGCTTCCGGCGCGATGGCACGAAATTCTGGGCTGACCTGCAGATTGCGCCGGTCGCTGATGCCACGGGTTGGCTGACCCACTGGGTCGCGATCCAGCGGGACGTGACGGCGCAGAAGATCGAGGCCCTCGCCCTGGCCGAGCGCGAGGCCTATTTCCGCCATTTCTTCGAGCAGCACCCCGCGCCCATGTGGGTCTATGATCGTGAGACGCTGCATTTCGTCGAGGTGAACGCGGCGGCGATCCGCACCTACGGCATGTCGCGCGAGGAGTTCCGCCGCAAGACCATCCTGGATGTGCGCCCGCCGGAGGATCGCGAGGCGGCCCTGGCCATGGTCGAGATGCTGAGCCCCGAATACACGGATTCGGGCCCTTGGCGGCACATCACCGCGACAGGCGCGGTGCGCCTCGTGCAGACGCGTGGGCAGGCGATCCAGCTGCGCGGCCGCGTTGCGCACCTGGTCGTGATCTGGGACGTGACGGAGCGGATCGAGGCCGAGCGCGCGGCACAGGAGCTCGCCAGCGAGCTCAACGCCACGCTGGAGAGCATCAGCGACGGCTTCTTCACGGTGGATGCCCAGTGGCGCTTCCGCTACGTCAACGCCTGGGCGGAGGAGATGCTGGGCCGCCCGGCGACGGAGCTTGTCGGGCGGGGGATCGACGAGGGCGAGACGGGCCGCGCCCAGGCCGCGCTCATCCAGCGCCTGCGCCAGGTTCATGCCGGGGGCGTGAGCGAGCGCTTCCTGCACCGGGACACGCGCCGCCAACGCTGGCTGGACGTCACCGGCTATCCGACGCCGACGGGCGGCCTGACCGTCTATCTGCGCGACGTGACCGCGCAGCGCAGCAGCGAGGATCGCCTGCGCCTGCTCGAGGCGGTGGTGGACAAGCTGAACGACGTGATCCTCATCACGGAGGCAGAGCCCATCGAGCAGCCGGGCCCGCGCATCGTCTATGTCAACGCGGCCTTCGAGCGGCTGACGGGCTATGCGCCGGAGGAAGTCCTCGGCAAGACGCCGCGCATCCTCCAGGCGCCGACCACAAGCCGGGCCGAGCTGGATCGCATCCATGCCGCCCTGGCCCGCTGGAGTCCGGTGCGTGCCGAACTGCTCAACCGGACCAAGGCCGGGGAGGAGTTCTGGGTCGAGCTGGACATCGTGCCGGTGGCGGACGAGGCGGGCTGGTACACCCATTGGGTCGCGGTGGAACGCGACGTGACGGAGCGCAAGCGCGCGCAGATCAAGCTGGAGGAGCAGGCGGCGCTGCTCGACCAGTCGCGCGACGCCATCATGGTCCACAACATGGACGGGCGCATCAGCTACTGGAACCGCAGCGCGGAGCGGATCTACGGATGGGCCGCGGTGGAAGCCCAGGGTCGTTCGGTCGTGTCGCTTCTTGGCGCCGATCCGGCAACCTTCCGGGAGGCCTGGGACGCCCTGCTGCGGGACGGGCACTGGACTGGAAGGATGCGCCAGCGCCGCAAGAATGGCGAGGTGATGATCGTCGAGGCGCACAAGACCCTGTTGCGCGAACCGGACGGAACGCCGCGCGCCGTCCTCGCCGTCGACTCGGACGTGACCGAGCGCGTCAAGCTCGAGGAGCAGCTGCGCCAGGCGCAGCGCATGGAGGCGGTGGGCCAGCTGACCGGCGGCATCGCCCATGACTTCAACAACCTGCTCACCGTGGTGCTCGGCAATGCGGAGATCCTGCTGGAGCGGCTCGACGGCGATCCGGCGCTGAGCCCCGTCGCGGCGGTGACGCTCGCCGCGGCCGAGCGCGGCGCGGATCTGACCAGCCGGCTGCTGGCCTTTTCGCGGCAGCAGATGCTCAACCCGCGCGTCACCGATGTGGATGAGCTGCTGGTCGCGCTGAAGGAGCTGATCCGCCGCGCCATCGATGAACGGGTGGAGATCGTCGTCACGCGCATGCCCGGCCTCTGGCCGGCGCTGGTGGATGGCCCGCAGCTGGAGACCGCCATCCTCAACCTCTGCCTCAACGCGCGCGACGCCATGCCGTTCGGCGGGCGGATGGCGATCACCACGACCAACTTCACCGCCGTCCCGGCTGGCGCCACGGGTGAGCTGGCGGCGGGCGATTATGTGCTGATCGAGGTCTCGGACACGGGCACGGGCATGTCGCCCGAGGTGGCGGCCCGCGCCTTCGAACCCTTCTTCACGACGAAGGAGGTCGGCAAGGGCAGCGGGCTCGGCCTCAGCATGGTCTATGGCTTCGCCAAGCAATCGGGCGGGCATGCCAGCATCGCCTCCACGCCGGGGCTTGGCACCACCATCCGCCTCTACATCCCCCGCGCGCGGGAGGCGGCGGCGGCCCCCCCGCGCCCCGGCCACGCGGCCTTCCGCGGCGGCTCCGAACGCATCCTGCTGGTCGAGGATGATCCGCTCGTGCGGGAGCACTCCGCCCGCCAGCTGCGCGGCCTCGGCTACGATGTCGCGGTGGCGGCGAACGGCGCGGAGGGTCTGCGGCTGCTCACGGGCGCCGCCCGGTTCGACCTGCTCTTCACCGACATCGTCATGCCGGGCGAGATGACGGGGCTTGAGCTGGCGGCCGAGGCGCAGCGCATCCGATGCGGCCTGCGCGTGCTGTTCAGCTCCGGCTATACGGAGCAGAGCGGCGCGCATGAGACCCGGCTGAGGCCTGGGATGCTTCTCCTGCCCAAGCCCTACCGCTTGCGTGAACTTGCGGAGAAGGTCCGGCAGGCGCTGGAGGCGGAGGGGTGAGCCGCGCCGGCCGAATGCGGACAGGGGCAGACCCTGCCCCTACACTGCCCTACAAATCATGGCCCTTCGTGACACATGTTTGGCAGCCCGCGGGCCCAGAATGCCGCGCCGCTACCTTCCCCGGGTCGCGCAATCCTGTGAAGGCATGATGAGCAACCGCATCGCTGATCGCGCGCCAAGCGACATTCCTGAACGCCACAGCGTCAGGCTGCCCGGCCGGCCGGCCCTGGGCGCGGAGGACCGCGCCGCGGTCGAAGGCGCGGCGCTTGTCCAGGCCGTGCTCCAGGCCGCCCTGGGGCCGGAGGCGGCGCGCTGCTGCGCCAGCTGGATCGTGGAGGCGCTGCGCGCGGGCGGCACCTCCTGGCACGACGTCATGACCGACGCAGGGGTGGCCTCCATCTGCCTCACCCTGCTGGATGATGGCGCGCGCGAATGCCACGCGCTGCTCTCCATCGCGCGTTGCGGGTCCGCGGCGCGTGTCGCCGAGCGCCTGGCCGCGGCCCGGCTCGATGCGATGATCGGCACCGCCGGCGCGGTGTGTCACGCCGTCAACAACGCGCTGACCGCGGTGCTGGGCAATGCGGAGATGCTGCTCGAGACGGAAGGTCTGCCGGCGGATGCCCAGGTCTCCGCCCAGCTGATCCTACGCGCGGCGGAGCGGCTCGATGGCCTGACCCGCAAGACCCTGCGGCTGGGTCGCGCGCGTCGCCCGGGGCCGGGGCGCTGCGACCCCCATGCCCAGCTCACGCGGCTCGTCCGGAAGGCCGCGCCATCCGGGGCGGAGGCCGCGCGGCTGGAGCTGTCGCTCGCGCCCGATCTCGGCACGCCGCTGGTGGATCCGGGGGCCTTCGACGCCGCGATCGCGCAGCTGCTGGACAATGCCCTGGCCGCCGCCCCGCCCGGCGGGACCGTGGCGTTGCGCGCCGAGCGCGAGGGCACCCCGGCCTGGCCCGGCTTCGCCTGGCTGCGGGTGACGGTGGAGGATGATGGGCCGGGCCTGCCCGCCGCCGAGCTCGCCTTCCCCGGTGGCGGGTTTCTGGCGCCTGGC
This sequence comes from Roseococcus sp. SDR, assembly GCF_019083995.1. Taxonomy (GTDB): domain Bacteria; phylum Pseudomonadota; class Alphaproteobacteria; order Acetobacterales; family Acetobacteraceae; genus Roseococcus. Next base: position 248,972 of record NZ_JAHRCU010000004.1, on the reverse strand, counting down.
CGTTCGGGCGGGCGGCAGCCGCTCGGCCTCGCCAGCGTCCGCGCCTTCGCCACCGCGCTGGGCGGCCATCTGGAGGCCGGCCGCAGTGCCCGCGGTGGCGCAAGGCTGACCCTGCGCCTGCCGGTTCAGGATGTGCAGGCTGCCGCGCCATGACCGCGACGCGCCCCGACGTCTCCATCCCGTTCGACCAGGCCTTCGCCATCGCCCATGCGATGAACAACCTGCTCGCCATCATCGCGGGCCGTCTGGACGACATCCACGAGGCCGCGCCCGACCCCACCCAGGCGCGCGAGGCTGCGGCCCTGGGCCTGCTCGCGACCGAGCGTGCCGCGCGCCTGATGCGCGGCATGATGGCGAGCCTGAACGGCGAGATCTTCCGCGCGGGCCGCTGTGACAGCGGCCAGGTGCTGCGCGGCATCCAGGCCATGCGCCGCGCCCCGGGCCTGACGCCGATCGCGCTCGACGGGCCGGGGGAGGGGCCGGCGCTGCTCTGCGATCCGGTCGCGCTCTCGGATCTGATCGGCAATGTCCTCGATGCCCTCACGCCCCGGCCGGGTGAGCCGATCCGGCTGCGGTGCGCCATGCTCGAGGGACCGTGCGGCGACCTGCCGGGCGGCAGCTTCGCCGAGCTGCGGATCACCGGCGGCCTGCCCTGCGCCGAGCCCGATTGGCGCGAGCGCGCGCTGGGCGAGAGCTGGCGGAGCGCGCTGCAACGCTTCTGCCGCGCCGCGGGTGGCGACGCCCTTCTGGAGGGCGGCCCGCCGGGCCAGCCCATGGTCATCCGCCTCTGCCTGCCGGGCTACCCGATGCCGTCGCCGGCACCCCCGGAGGCACCGGCGCCCACGCCGGTCCGCGTGCTCGTGGTCGAGGATGATGAGCCGGTGCGGCAGCATGCGGAACGGGTGATCAGCGGTCTTGGGTATGACATCATCGCCGTCCCCAGTGCCGAGGCGGCCCTGAGCGTGGTGGATGGCGGCGGCCAGGTGGACATCCTCTTCACCGATGTGATCCTGCCGGGCGGGATGAGCGGCGGCGAGCTGGCCGAGCATGTGCAGCGCATCCGGCCCAGCATACCCATCGTCTTCACCAGCGGGCACAATGCGGATCATCGCGTCAGCCGGATCATGCTCAGCCGGGGTGCCACGCTGCTGCCCAAGCCCTACCGGCGGGGCAGCCTCGCCGCCGCGCTCGCGGCCGCGGCCATGGCCGCGCGGGCCGGCACGCGCGAGCAGAGGCCATGGGGTGACTAGACCGACTTTCCCCCGCTTTCGCTCCACCGCCCCGAACGCCGCCTCCATCCCCTTCACCCTCCCGAAACCCTGCCATGCCCTGAAGGTCGGGCGGGACGGGCCTCCATGGCTCGCGGCGGCCCGCGCATGACCGTCCAGGGCTATCTCCGCCTGCTCTTCGCCCTGTCGGTGCTCCTGCCGGCGGCCGTGTTCGTCGCGAACGGCATCGAGAGCCACCGGCGTGTCTGGAATGACGCGGAGCGCCATGTGGATGGCACCATCGCCGTGATGCACGAGCATGCGCAGAAGGTCTTCGAGACGCAGGAGCTCGTCCTGGACCTGGTGAACGACATGGTCCGGGAGACGGCGGCGGCGGAGATCAGCTCGCCCGCCATGAATCGCCGGCTTGCGACCCTGGCCGAACGCCTCGCGCAGACCGTGTCTATCTGGATCACCGATGCGGATGGCACGGTCGCTGCCGGCAGCATCGCATGGCCGCCCGGCCTGAACGTCACCGGCTTCGAGTATTTCGAGGCGCAGCGCGACGCGGACCGCCCGAAATTCGTCAGCGCCCGCTACATCGGCCGGTCCACCGGGCAGCCCTCCTTCGCGCTGAGCCGCCGCCGGCTCTCAGCGGATGGAAGCTTCGCCGGCATCATCCACGTGGCCATCAGCCCACGCTATTTCGAGCAATATTTCGAACTGGTGGATCGCGAGCGGGCCGGTGCCGCCTCGATCTTCCGGAGCGACGGCACGATGCTGGCCCGCTTCCCGGTGGCCCCCTTGCCCAACCGTCTCTCGCCCTCCAGCCCCACGCTGCTAGCCATCGCGGAGGAGCCGGCGGGCGGGCGCTTCCAGGGGGTCTCTTCGCTCGACGGCGTCCGGCGCGTCTATGCCTATCGGCGCATCGGCGATTTCGACGTCTATGTAGGCTATGGCGCGAACATGCCCATGCATCTCGCCGCCTGGCGCCTGCGGATGCTGCAGCAGGGGCTCGCAACGCTCGTGGTCATCCTGCTGCTCTGCGGCATCACCTGGCTGATCTCCCGCAGCCTGGCCGACCGCCAGGCGGCGCTGAACCGGCTGCGGGAGGAAAGCGAGCTGCGCGAAGCGATGCAGCAGAGGCTGCAGGAGGCGCGGTCCCTGGAAGCGCTGGGCCGCATGGCGCGCGGCATCGCGCATGACTTTAACAACCTGCTCACCGTGGTCATGGGCAATCTCGAGACGCTCAGCCGCGAGCGGCATGACGCGGCCAGCCTCCGCGCCCTGGCGGCGGCCCGCAAGGCGACCGAGGCGGGCGCGCATCTTGCCGCGAGCCTGCTGACCTATGCGCGGACGCAGGTGCTGCAGATCGAGACGATCCGGGTCGAGCCCTTCCTCCGCAACCTGGCCGAACTGCTGCAGCAGATCGCCACGCCGGCGCGTCACCTGCGCTTCGACATCGCCCCCGGCCTGCCGGATTGCGAGGCGGATGTCGCGCAGTTGACGGCCTGTCTTGGCAATCTCGTGGCCAATGCGCGGGATGCGACGGAACCTGGCGGTTCCCTGCTGCTCTCGGCCGCGCTGACCGAGCTCAGCGCCACGGAGCTGGTGGAGAACCCCGCGGCCCGGCCCGGCCCCTTCATCGTGATTTCCCTGCGGGACAACGGAACCGGCATGACGCGCGAGGTCGCCGCACGCGTCTTCGAGCCGTTCTTCACCACCAAGGCGGAGGGCGAGGGCTCGGGCCTCGGTCTGTCCCAGGTCTTTGGCCTCATGCGGCAATTGCGCGGCCATGTGACGATCGATACCGCCCCGGGCGCGGGGACGACGGTCAACCTCTTCCTGCCGGTCCTCGCCGCGTTGGCCCGAATCGAGGCGGCGCCCGCAAGCGAGCGGAGCCGGACGGGCCGCGTGGATGATGCTGCGCCCACCGGCCGGCCGGCCCGCATCCTCGTCGTGGATGACGAGGCCGAGATCCGCCACCTCGTCGAACACTTCCTGACGCGGGCGGGGTTTTCCGTCGTGGTGGCGTCCGGCGGCGACGAGGCGCTGCGGATCTTCAATGAGGATCGTGACTTCGATCTCGTGCTCTCGGATGTGATGATGCCGGACAATGTGGATGGGCTCAGCCTCGCTCGTGTGTTGCGGTCCATGGATCCATCGCTGCGGATCCTGCTCATGTCGGGCTATGCGCCCGGGCTGGAGCGGCTGGATGACCTGAAGATCAGCGTCGTCGCCAAGCCCTTCACGCGCCGGAGCCTGCTCGATGCCGTGGAGACCTCCCTGAACCAAGACCGGGCCTAACATGGGGCCTGCCTGCCGTGGCATGGCTGCCGTGGTCTGTGTTCGCGCGAGTTCGCGCAGGATCACGCGGCTGGACGTGTTCTTCGGATGCTGACCGCGCAGCAGGCCCAAGGCGTGTCGCGCCTTTGCAGCCGGCCGTGCCGGTGAACGTGGCGGGCACGGCCAGGCTTACCCACGCGGCAGTGACGGCAAAGACCAACGGCAGCTCGGTCTGGCGGGCGCAAGGGGTGGAGTGACCTTGCTGTCCCGGGCTTCGCCATCCGGGGGATCGTGTCGCCAGGGCAGGCGTTCATGGGGCGGGGGCGGTCGCGCGATGCTCCCGCAACGGCCGAATGGCGCTGGCCTCAGCGCATCCGCATGGGCCGCATATGCTCGGCCATCAGCTCATCGGCCGTGCGCCGCTGCTCCTCGGTGAGCGCCGCGTAGAGCGGGCCGGCGGCGGCGCTGACGGCGCGCATCGCATCGAGATGCGCCGTGGCGAGCGCGATGCGGCGTTCCATCTGCTGCGGGGCGGAGAGCGGGGCGGGCGTGCTGGGCATCGCCGCCTCCATCGCGCCGCGCAGCCGCTCGGCCTGGGCGCGCACGGCATCGGCGAAGCCGTTCCATTGCGGCGCCTGGACTTCGGTGATGCGCAGCTCCGCGCGGAAGAAGGCGATTTGTCCCTCGATGCGCCGGAAGGGCTGCATGCTGGCCCCGCCCATGCGGTGATGATGCATCATGCCGCCCTGGCCCATCATCCCGGCATGGGCGCCCATCATGCCGCGTTGTCCCATCATCCCCCCAGGCGCAGGGGCGGGCGCCGCTGGTGCCGGGGCAGCGGGATGGTGTGCCCCATGATCCGTGCCGGTCGCGGAGGGGGTTTGCGCGATGGCGCCGCCCGTCAGGCCCATGGCCAGGAGGGCGGCGGCGGTGAAGCGAATCATGCGTGCCATGTCGAGTCTCCAGCGTGGTTGTTGATGATGGCGTGCGGTCTCACGCCGGGCGCGCGCCGGTGAAGCGCATGAACGGGGCGTGCGAGCCATCCGCCCGCCAGCCGATGACGTCATAGGTCTCGGGCGGCTGGCCCGGCACCTCCATCCCGGGTGAGCCGATGGGCATGGCCGGGACGGCGAGGCCCACGATGCCCTCGGGCCGCGTCGCCAGGAGGCGGCGGACCGCTAGGGCAGGCACATGCCCCTCCAGCGCGAAGCCGGCGATGCGCGCAGCGTGGCAGGAGAGCAGGTCGCCCGGCGTGCCGAGCATGCGGCGGATGGGCGCGACCGAGGGGACGATGCGGTCATCCACCGCGAAGCCCTCGTCGCGCAGATGCTTGACCCAGGCCCCGCAGCAGCCGCAATGCGGATCGCGCCAGACTTCGACGCGCAAGCTCTGCGCCGTGGCCCCGCCCGCGAGCAAAAGGCCGAGCGCGCCACCCAGGGAGCGCCGGCCAATCGCCAGCATGCCGAGGCCTGGCGCCGTGGGGTGATGGGTCATGAGCGTTCCTTCCATCGCCGAAGATGCCGCCTCGCGTGCGTCATTGCCGCGCAGGCGCATGACATAGCGTTGCAGCCGGGGCCTCAGCCGCGCGCCTCCGCCTGCCAGCCATCGGCCCGCAGCGCCGCGACCAGGGCCGCGGGTTCATCGCTGGCAAGGGTGATCTCGCGGCGGTCGAGATCAATCGCGAGCTCGAGATCCGGCGCCGCCTGCCGGAGTGTGGCCCGCACGCCCTTCGCGCAGCCGCCGCAGGTCATGTTGGGGATCGAGATGGTCACCATGGGTGCGGCCTCCTTCGCCGTCCCCCGGAAGCTGGGGCTTCCCCTTGTGGGAGGTTCAAGGGGGCCCCGGTGCGTTATCCGCGCGGCAGAACCAGCCGCGCGAGCAGCCCGCCGCCGGGCGCATCGTCCAGCTCCAATCGGCCGCCGCTCGCCTCCGCGAAGCGCGCCGCGATGGCGAGCCCCAGGCCCGATCCGCCCTTGCCGCGCGCCGCATCCAACTGGCTGAAGGGGGCGAGGGCCCGCGCGCGATCTGCCTCCGCGATGCCCGGCCCCGCATCGGAAATCTCCACCACCACCTCCGCACCATGGTCGCGCAGCGTCAGGCCGATGGGCGGCGCGCCATGGTTCAGCGCATTGTCCAGCAGGTTGGAGAGCGCCCGCTTCGCCGCGAGCCGCCGCAGCGGCAGGACGACGCGCGCCGGCGCCTCGCAGATCACATCATGGCCGAGATCCGCCGCATCTGCGGCCAGGGTGTGCAGGATGGCCGAGAGATCCGCCGGCCGTGCCGGCTCGGCGTCCCGCCCCTCGCGGATGTAGTCCAGCGTGCGTTCGACCATCGCCTCCATCTCGGCGATGTCGGCCTCCATTCGCGCGCGATCCTCGCTGTCGGGCAGGAAGCCGGCGCGCAGCCTGAGCCGCGCCAGCGGCGTGCGGAGGTCGTGGCTCATCGCGGCCAGGGCCTCCGTCCGGTCCTCGACGAGGCGGCGGATGCGGCCCTGCATCGCGTTGAAGGCGAGCGCCGCGTGGCGCACCTCCTGCGGGCCGTCCTCCGGCAGCGGATGCGCGCGCAGGTCACGGCCGATGGCATCCGCCGCATCCGCCAGGCGCCGCAACGGCCGCGTGATCCAGCGCACGACGAGCACCGAGGCGAGGGCGATGCCGAGCGCCATGGCGAGCATGGAAGCAAGGGCGTTGCCGGCATCTGCCGCATGGCTGGCCGGCCCGATCCAGGAGGCGGAGAAGCTGAGCCAGCCCTCGCCGCCCAGCGGAACGGCGCCGACCGCGCGATGGCCTAGCTCCGCCTTCGGGTCCCAGGCGATGCGCGTGCCGGGCCCGATGCGGCTGGCGGCGCGGGCCAGCGCCTCGGGCGGTGGCGTGTCCGGCAGCGGCGCCATACGGTCCCAATGCAGCTCGACGCCCGGAAGCGAGAGCGCATGCGCGGCGGCATCGCGCGCCGCCTCGGGCAACGGGGCGATGGCGGCGGCGGCGGCCGAAAGCCGCTCGGCCAGGCGTTCCACCCGTGCGCCCGCCTCGGCGCCATGCAAAGCGCGTTCATGCACGAGCATGCTGCCGATATGCAGCAGCGTCAGCCCGCCGATCAGCAGCAGCGTGATGCGTCCGGCCAGGGTGCGGGGCCAGAGCCGCAGGCGCCTCATGCGCGCGTCACCTCGGCCACGAGGACATAGCCCGCGCCGCGGATGGTCTTGATCAGGGCCGGGCTGCCCTCCTCCGGCTCGATCTTGCGGCGCAGGCGGCTGACCTGCACATCCACCGTGCGGTCGAAAGGATCCACGCTGACCCGACGCCGCGCGACCTCCAGCAACTGCTCGCGCGAGAGCACGCGCCCGGGATGCTCCAGGAAGGCCAGCAGCAGGTCATATTCCGCGCCCGAGAGGTCCACCGCGGCGCCATCGGGCGCGGTCAGCTCCCGCCGCGCGGTGTCCAGCATCCAGCCCGCGAAGGCGATCCTGCGGGTGCGCTCGGCCGGCGTCGCATCGGCGGGGGCGGCGCGGCGCAGCAGGGCGCGTACGCGCGCCACCAGCTCACGCGGCGCGAAGGGCTTGGCGACGTAGTCGTCGGCACCCAGTTCGAGCCCCAACACGCGGTCCATCTCCTCGCCGCGCGCGGTGAGCATCAGCACCGGCGTGCGGTGCCGCTCGCGCAGGCGGCGAAGAAGGTCGAGCCCCGAGGGGCCGGGCAGCATCACGTCGAGCAGGATCAGGTCTGGGGCACCGGCCGGACTCTCCAGCACCTCCCACATCGCGCGGCCATCGCGGGCGGTAGAGACGCGGAAGCCCGCCTCGCGCAGCAGGCGCGCGACGAGGTTGCGCATCTCGCCATCATCCTCGACGACGAGGAGATGCGCCTCGGGGTCGAGCAGGCGCCGCTCCGCCGCCTCGTTCATCGCGGCGGGTCGGCCGGGGTGAACCGGGCCTGGGCGCGGGCCTGGCCGGGCCCGGGGACAAGCTGCACCACGACTCTCAGGCCGGGCGCCGCGCGGAACTCGCCGGTCGCCACCAGCGCCGCGCCGTCGGCACGTGGGGTGAGGGGCAGCGTCTGCTGGCGCCCCTCCGCCAGCAGGACCGCGCTGCCCGAGGCGCCCGCGGCCGCCACGGGCCGGTCGTTGTGATCGAAAAGGAACAGCGTGAGCTCGCCATCCTTCGCCAGCATCTCGCCGTGATAGGGGCCGATATCCTGCACCTGCCCGCCGTTGGGCCCACGACTGCCGGCCGGGAGATGCGCCAGGGCCGGAAGCGGGGCGAGGGCGGCGGCAAGAAGCGGGAGGCTGCGACGACGGAACATGGCTTTCATCCTATCCTATCAGAAGGTTTCGGCCGCCACCCGGCCATTCGGCCCAGGTGCGGCGGTCTCCAGGCGCAGACGCTCCAATGCGGGCCGGCCGTAGCGGTGGAAGAGGAGCGGCGTGACGAAGGTGTCGAGCAGCGTCGCACTCACCAGCCCGCCCAGGATGGTGATGGCGACCGGATGCAGGATCTCCTTGCCCGGCGCATCCGCACCGATGGCGAGCGGGATGAGTGCTAGCCCGGCTGAGAGCGCCGTCATCAGCACCGGCGTCAGCCGCTCGGCGCTGCCGCGCAGGATGAGTGCCAGGCCCCAGCGCTCGCCCTCATGCAGGGCGAGGTTGAGGTAGTGGCTGACCTTCAGGATGCCGTTGCGCGTGGTGATGCCGGTCAGCGTCACGAAGCCCACCAGCGTCGCGACCGAGAGCGGCTGCTCTGCGATCCAGAGGGCGGCCACGGCGCCGATCAGGGCGAGCGGCACATTGCCCATGATGATCGCCGCCAGCGCCGCCGAGCGGTAGCGTGAATAGAGCACCACGAAGATGAGCGAGAGCGAGATGGCGGCCAGCACCGCGATGGTCCGCATCGCCTCTTCCTGCGCCTGGAAGGTGCCCTCCAGGCTGGTGGCGTAGCCCGGCGGCAGGGGCATGCGGGCGAGTTCGGCGCGGATGCCTGCGATGACGGCCGCCATGTCGGCGCCCGGCGCGGTGTTGGCCAGCACCACCATGCGGCGGCGCGCACCCTCGCGCAGGATCTGGTTGGGGCCGTCCGATTCCTCGACGCGCGCCAGCATGCGCAGCGGCACGCGCCCGCCCGGCGTCTCGACCAGCGCCTCGGCGAGGCGGGCGGTGGTGCGATCCTCATCAGCCAGGCGCAGCACCACGTCGAAGCGGCGCACGCCGTCGGTGATCTGGCTGACGACGGTGCCGCTGGTGAGCGATTGCAGCACCTCCATCAGCGTCGCGGCCGAGACGCCGTAGAGCGCCGCGCGCTCATGATCGACGGCGATGCGCAACTGCGGCACGCGTACCTGGCGTTCGAGTTGGAGGTCGGCCAGGCCCGGCACTTGGGCGGCGAGGCGCGCGCGCAGCGTCTCCGACAGGGTGCGCAGCGTGTCGAGATCGTCGCCGAAGACCTTGAGCGCGATCTGCGCCCGCACGCCGGAGAGCATGTGGTCCAGCCGGTGGCTGATGGGCTGGCCGAGATTGACCGCGGCGGGCAGCGCGGAGAGGCGCGCGCGGATCTCGGCCAGGACTTCCCCACGCGGTCGCCCGCCTTCGCGCAGGTCGAGGTCCAGCTCGGAGGAGTGGACGCCCTCGGCATGCTCGTCGAGTTCGGCGCGGCCGGTGCGGCGGCCCACGCCCTTCACCTCGGGGATGGCGAGCAGCAGGTGCTCGGCCACGCGGCCCAGCGCATCGCTCTGCGCAAGCGAAATGCCGGGCTGGTAGGTCAGGCTGACCACCACCGTGCCTTCATTGAAGGGGGGCAGGAAGGTGCGGGGCAGGAAGGGCGCGCTGGCCGCGGCCAGCGCCACGCCGCCGCCAGCCAGGCCCAGCACCAGCCCGTGATGGCCGAAGGCCCAGCGCAGCGCGGCGTCATTGCCGCGCTTCAGTGCCCGCACCAACCAGCTCTCATGCCCCGCCGCCCCGCGCAGGCCCGGCAGGAGCCAATAGGAGAGGACGGGCGTCACCGTCACCGCCACCAGCAGCGAGGCGAGGATGGAGACGATGTAGGCGATGCCAAGCGGCGCGAAGAGCCGCCCCTCGATGCCCGAAAGCGCGAAGAGTGGCAGGAAGACCAGGACGATGATGAAGGTCGCATAGACGATGCCCGAGCGCACTTCGGCTGAGGCCGTCGCCACCACCTCGATGGCCGGACGCGGGGCAGGGGCCGCCGCGTTCTCGCGCAGGCGGCGGAAGATGTTCTCCACATCCACCACGGCGTCATCCACCAGCTCGCCCACCGCGATGGCGATGCCGCCCAGTGTCATGGTGTTGATGGAAAGCCCGAAGGCCGCGAAGACGATCGCCGTCAGCAGGATGGAAAGCGGGATCGCGGTCAGCGAGATGAAGGTCGTCCTCACATTCAGCAGGAAGGCGAAGAGGACGAGCGCCACGACCAGGAAGGCCTCCTTCAGCACCTGCTGCAGGTTGGCGATGGATTGCTCGATGAAGTCGGCCTGACGGAACTTCACGCGGTCGGCCGTGACACCACGGGGCATGCCGGCCTGCAACTCGCGCAATGCCGCTTCCACCGCGCGCGTGAGGCGGATGGTGTCGGCGCCGGGCTGCTTCGAGATGGCGAGGATCACCGCGGGCATGCCATCCACCCCCGCCTCGCCGCGCTTGGCGCGGGGGGCGTAGTCCACATTCGCCACCTGGCGCAGCGCGATGGGCTGCCCCTCGCGGAAGGCGACGGTGGCGTTGCGAAGATCCTCGAGGGCGGTGGTGCGACCGATGTTGCGGATCAGGAACTCGCGCCCCGCCTGGTCCACATAGCCGCCACCGGCATTCACGCCGAATTGCCGGAGCGCCGTCAGAAGCTCGACATGCGTGAGCGCCAGCGCCTGCACGCGGTCGAGGTCAGGCATGACGCGGAACTGCCGCACCTCGCCGCCCATCGGGATCACCTGGCTGATGCCGGGAATGGTGAGCAGGCGCGGGCGCATCACCCAATCCGCCAGCTCGCGCAGCTGCATCGGGTTCACGCTGCCATCGGGGGGCGCCGTGACGGCCACCAGCATGATCTCGCCCATGATGGAGGAGACGGGCGCCATGGCCGGCAGGACGCGCGGCGGCAGCTGGGACTGGATCTGGTTCAGCCTTTCACTGACCTGCTGCCGGGCGCGCCAGATGTCCACGCCCCAGTCGAACTCGACATAGACGATGGAGAGCCCGACGGAGGAGACGGAGCGCACGCGCGTCACCCCCGGCAGGCCGTTCACCGCCGTCTCGATCGGGAAGGAGACGAGCTGCTCCACCTCCTCCGGGGCGTAGCCTTCCGCCTCGGTCATCAGGGTCACGGTGGGCTTGTTGAGATCGGGGAAGACATCCACCGGCATGCGGGCGGCGGTGAAGAGCCCGTAGCCCGTGACCAGCAGGGCCGCGACCAGCACGAAGATCCGGTTGCGCAGCGAGAAGCCGATGATGGCGTTGAAGAACATGGCTCAGCGCACCTGCGCGATCAGCGCGGCACCCTGGATCACGACGCGCCGCCCGGGTTCGAGCCCGGCCGTCACCACGACACGGCTGCCGTCCAGCGGCTGCACGCGCACCTGGCGCGGCAGGAAGCGTTCCGCCGTGGCATGCTCGAAGACGACGGGCGGCCCTTCGGCTGAGCGCACCACGGCGTCGGCCGGCAGCACCAGCCCCTGCACGCCGCGCGCCGTGCGCAGCGTGACGAGGACGGAGGCGCCGATGGGCGCATCCGCCGGCGGCGCCTCGACGCGGAAGTTCATCGGGATCGCCTGTTGCCGGACGGTGAGGCCGCGGCCCACGAAGCCGAGTTCCAGCACCCGGCCATCGGCGAGGGTCGCGGTGGCGCCCGTGACGCGCTCCACCGCTGCGCGGTCAAAGGCCAGCGCCTCCACCCAGAGGCGCGAGGGGTCCACGATGTCGAAGACAGTGACGGCGCTGTCCACGAGCTGGCCGACCGCGCCGCGCACGGTGGAGACGATGCCGGCGACGGGGGCCACCAGCGGCTCGCGCCCGGAGAGCGCAGGCTGGATGGCCGTGCGGCGCTGCCTGGCTCCGGCGAGCTCGGCCTGGGCATCCTGGATCTCGCGCTCGGCAACGGTGCCGCGCAGCGAGGTCAGGCGCCGAACCCGGGCCTCCAGGATGGTGATCTGGGCGTCCAGTTCGGCGGCATTCTGGATCAGGCCGCCGCGCTCGGCCGCGGTGTAGGTGGGCGTGACATAGGCGAGGACCTGGCCGCGCTCCACCCGCTGGCCGAGCGTGGGGAAGCCTTGGTCGCCTGGTTCCAGCCGCCCGGTTTGGCTCGGCTGGACGCGCCCGGAGGCGTTGGGGTCCGGCACCAGGGTTCCCACCATGCGGACGGCGGCCGAAGCCTCGCCCGCCTCGGCCAACTGCGTGCGGATGGCCAGCAGGCGCTGGGAGGCCTTTGGCAGGAAGATCGCCCCATCCTCTAGCCGGCGGGGCGCTTCGGCCGGAGCCGATGCGGGCGATGCCGTCTCCGACCAGGCCGGTGCACCCAGGCCGACTAGGAGGGAGGCCGTGGCCAAGGCGGCGACGCGGCGCGGGAGAGCCGGCTGCGGTGACGGGGCGGGCTCGCTCGTGGTCGTCTGGTCCACCATGGGCGGGAGCGGGCGCCGAACGGAACCCCGGCCGAGCAGCACGCCCAGCAGTAGCAGCGCGATCCCGCCACCGATCTGCACGGGAGCGCCCTGGATCCATTCGGCCAGGCTCGCATTCCCACCGGCAAGGCCAGGGGGCGTCGGAACGTCCAGTGTCGCGGTGAGCAGGTCCATCTCATCGCCCGCGGTCACGGTGAAGACGATGTCCCGCCGCCCGGCCTGGGCCAGCGCCGGGTGCCGGGCGACAAAGATGCCGATGCCCTGGCGTTGGGCCGCGGCCTCCCGCCCCTCGATGGTCAGCGAGATGGCACCATCCACCGGCGCATTGTCCGCCCAGCGGTCGAGCCAGAGGGTTAGCACGCCGCCAGGCCCAAGGACGGCAACGATCTCGAAGGCCTCGCTATGCGCCTCGGTGCGGGGCAGGGCGGCGGCAACGGGCGGTGCCTGCTCATCATGGCCCGGATGGGCCTGGAGAGGCGCGGCGAGGCCGAACGAGAGGATGAGAAGCAGCAGAAGGCGCATCAGGGAACTCCGCAGAGTCCCGGTTTAGCCATGGCTGTGCGACGGGGCCCCTCTGGAACATGACAAAGTATGTCCGAGGGAGGGGGTGGCTCTTGGTCTTTGGATAGGCGCCGCCCTTGGCATCTCAGCGCAGGATGGTGACGTAAGGGTGTAGTGGCGTGTACGCACCTCGTTATGCCACCAGCAGCAAATCAAGGTGTCTGCGCGTCCCCGCATCCCAAAAAACGCAGCCGACCGAACAGGTCAGCGGCCTTTTGCCCTGAACCCCCGGAGCAGGAGCGGTTGCGGAAGCGAGCGGGACCCCCACGAGCGCGGGTCATTGACGCCCTGCAGCAGCTTGGTTCCGTCACGCCGCATGAGGGGGCGCTCTTCGTCCGTCTTGGCTCCAGGCCGCCAAGCCCCGTAGCGTGTGCGAGAGGGACCGCCGAGCATGCTCACGGACCCGCGCCTGCCTCACCTCGACCTTACGCAAGGCGGCTGTCGCGACAGCGGCAGGAAACATTAACGCATGCGATCAATCCCGTATCGGGTCGAACACACCCTGTGCCAGAATTGCAGAGCGTGAAGCGCGCAGCTTCACGCAGGCGCGTCGAGGGCCGCGCTGCCGCGACGAAAGCGGGGAGGGGGGAAGCCGCATGCTGCATGCAGTCGGAGAAGGGACCGCTGTCGGGTTTCGCCGCTTCGCCCAGCCGGAGGATTTCGCGGCGGACCTGCTCGGCGGGCAGTTCGAGTATCTGCCCATCCCGGGCCAGCCTTTCTCGGGCACACTTCGGGTCGTTTGTCTGGGCGATACGGTGATCCAACTCGCCGAGGACGGGGCCCACATCGCTCGGGCCGCCTTTGACCCCGGCATCGTCGGACTGGTCTTTCCGCGCCGCTGCGATGGCGTTCCGCCAAGCTTGAACGGCACCATGCTCAAGCCGACGGACGTCCTCCTGGCACCCGGCGGCGCTGAGTTCCTGGCCTACGCTCCCGATCCCCTCGAATGGGGGGCGATCGCTTTTCCGGCGGGCTATTTGGAGGAATTGGCCGAATTGGCGCCCATGCCCGGGCACGTCACGGGTTCGGTCCGCCTTCTGGCGCTCGATCCGGCCGCGGCTGCGGCACTGGCCGCGGCCTATGCAGGGGCGGCCGCGCTGGTGGATGCCCCGCCGGACGTCCTGGGGCGCCCGGATTGTGCGAGGATCCTTGCGCTGTCCATGCGCGAGATGGTCGCCTCCGCCCTGACCGGCGATGCCGTGGCCCTCACCCCGGGGCGTGCAACGCGCGAGGCTCTGCGCGTGGTGCGCGGCGCCGAGGAGTTCCTTCGCGCTCACCTTGCCAGGCCCATCACCCGCGACGAGCTCTGCGAGGCGCTGGCTGTGTCGCGGCGGAAGCTGCAGGACGCGTTCGTCGCCGTCCTGGGTCTCAGTCCTGTCGCCTACCTGAAGATGCGCCGCCTCGTGCTGGCCCGTCGTGCCCTCCAGGAGGATGAGGGGGCCAAGCGCCAGGTGAAGTCGGTCGCGCTGTCGCACGGCTTCTGGCACTTCGGCTATTTTGCGCGGGATTATCGCGCGCTCTTCGGCGAGACACCGTCCCAGACCCTGGCGCGCCGGCATGGCCCCCGGGCCGCCTGAGTTTGCCCGATCTGGATAGTGAGAGCTTCTACCGACCGCGCAAGCGGTGTGGGACAGTTTTGGAGAGCCGGGCGACGTCTCCGCCAATCGATTTGGTCGCCGGGCGTGTCCCAGTGGAGCCAGAACGGATGACCAGGTTGAGCACGAAACTCCGCGGCCTGTTGTTGGGCGGGCTGGCGATGGTCGCCATGACCACAGGGGCGGTCGCGCAGGAAATTCGCGGCGCGCCCGGCGCCCCCGACGCCGTGATGACGCCGAACAGCTTCAGCCTGCCGGCGCCCACACCCCCCTTCACCGGCGCGATCATGCCCAATGTGGGCGACAGCCAGGTCGCCTGGCCGCCCCAGATCGCCGCGCCGGAAGGCGCGCCCAATGTCCTCGTCATCCTGACCGATGATGTCGGCTTCGGCGCGCCCTCCACCTTCGGCGGCGTCGTTCCCACGCCCGCGCTGGAGCGCGTGGCGCAGGCGGGGCTGCGCTACACCCAGTTCCACACCACGGCGCTGTGCTCGCCCACGCGGGCGGCCCTGCTGACGGGCCGCAACCACCATTCGGTCGGCGCCGGCGTGATCTCCGAGCTGACGACCGGCTTCCCCGGCTACAACTCGATCGTCCCGCCCGAGACCGCCCATGTCGCGGCGGTGCTGCGCGAGGTCGGCTACGCCACCTCGTGGTTCGGCAAGAACCACAATGTGCCGACCTGGGAGTCGACGCCGGCCGGTCCGTTCCGCAACTGGCCGACCGGGCAGGGCTATGACTATTTCTACGGCTTCGTCGGTGGCGACACGAGCCAGTGGCAGCCCGGCAACCTGTTCCGCAACACCACACCCATCCATCCGAATGTCGGCGTTCCTGGCTGGAACCTGACGACGGCCATGGCCGATGACGCCATCAACCACATTCGTCTCACCACCTCGGTGGCGCCCAACCGCCCCTGGTTCATCCACTACGCCCCGGGCGGCGCGCATGCGCCGCACCATGCCACGCCCGAATGGATCGCCCGGTTCCGCGGGCAGTTCGACGGTGGGTGGGAAGTCCTGCGGCAGCGCATCTTCGAGAACCAGCGCCGCCTGGGGGTGATCCCGGCCAATGCGCAATTGCCGCCCCTGCCCGAATACGTTCCGCGCTGGGAGAGCCTCTCGGACAACCAGCGGCGGCTCTACGCCCGGCAGATGGAGGTCTATGCCGCCTACCTCGCCTATACCGACCATGAGATCGGGCGGGTGATCCAGGCGGTGGAGGATGCCGGCCAGATCGACAACACCCTGATCATCTACATCAGCGGCGACAATGGCGGCAGCGCGGAAGGCGGGCCCGACGGCACGGTGAACGAGGTGGCCTGGTTCAACGGCACATTCTTCACGGTCGACCAGATGATGCCCTTCCTCGATGACTGGGGGAATGACCGCACCTACAACCACATGTCGATCGGCTGGACCTTCGCGCTCAATACGCCCTACCGCTGGACGAAGCAGATCGCCTCGCATCTCGGCGGCACGCGCAATGGCATGGCCATCTCCTGGCCCCGCCGCATCGCGGAGCGTGGCGGCATTCGCCACCAGTTCCACCACGTCATCGACGTGGTGCCGACCATCCTGGAGGCCGTCGGCATCCAGGCGCCCAACATGGTGAACGGCGTCACGCAGCGGCCCATCGAGGGCGTCAGCATGGCCTACACCTTCGACGCGGCGAACCGCGATGCGCCGTCCCGCCGGCGCACGCAGTATTTCGAGATCATGGGCAACCGCGCCATCTATCATGACGGCTGGATGGCCAGCACCACGCCGCCCGTCCCGCCCTGGGATTCGCAGTCGCCCAAGCCGGCGGACGTGATGAACGGCTACACGTGGGAACTCTACAACCTCGCCGAGGACCCGACGCAGATGAACAACCTTGCCGCGCGGGAACCGGCACGGCTGCGCGCGTTGCAGGACCTGTTTCTGGCGGAGGCGACGCGCTACCAGGTGCTGCCGCTCGACAACTCCACCCTGACGCGGCTCATCTCGGCGCGGCCCGGCCCCGCGGCCGGGCGTCGCCAGTTCACCTACAGCGGCCCAGTGAACTCGATCCAGGGCAGCGCGGCGCCGAGCCTGCTCAATCGCTCCTACCGCGTCACCGCCGAGATCGAGGTGCCGCAAGGCGGGGCAAATGGCGTGCTCGTGACGCAGGGCGGCCGCTTCTCCGGCTATGCCTTCTACCTCGTTCAGGGGCGCCCAGTGTTCAACTGGAACTTCCTCGGCACGCGGAACCACCGCTGGGAGGCGCCGGCGGCGCTGCCCCCGGGCCGGCACACGCTGGTCTTCGACTGGCAGATGGAGCCGCAGGGGTTGCCCTTCGGGCGCGGCGGCACCGGCACGCTGACGGTCAACGGCACGCAGGTGGCGCAGCGCGCGCTGCCGAACACGCTGCCCTTCACCGTCGCCTGGGATGAGACCTTCGACGTCGGCCTCGACACCGGCACCTCGGTCGATGACCGCGACTACACCTCGCCCAACCCCTTCACGGGGCGGATCCGCCGGCTGACCATCGACCTGGGCGAGAGCACCATCACGCCGGCCTCGCTCAGGGCGCTGGAGGAGGAGATGGCCCGGCGCCAGCGGCGGGCGAACTGAGAGGGGAGCCGTGGCCGCCCGCGAGGATGTCGGCGGCCCCGTCCGGCGGGCGATGCCTTCTGCCCCTTCGGTCCTGACGCCGGATCCGACAATGGCGCCCAGGCTTCCCGACGCGTCGCCCCCGCCGACGATGGCGCGGCGCCTGGCTGGCTCCCTGGCCTTGCTCGCCATGATCCTGCTGCCCTTCCTCATCGCGGCGCTGGTCACCGCGCCGGCTGAGCCCAGGGCCCGCGAGGCGGCGCGCGCAGGATTCGTCGGCTCGGCCACATGCGGCGCGTGCCATGCGCGGGAATACGCGGATTGGCAGGCGAGCGATCATGCGCGCGCCATGGCGGCGGCCGCGCCGGAGACCGTGCTGGGCGACTTCTCCGGCCTCAGCGTGACCGATGGACGGCACAACGCCACCTTCCTGCGCGACGGCGACCGCAGGCTGGTCCGGACCGACGGCCCGGGCGGCGCCGTTGCGGATTTCGCGGTCACCGAGACCTTCGGCGCCGATCCGCTGCAGCAGTATCTTGTCCTGATGCCCGATGGGCGCCGCCAGGTCCTGCCCTGGGCCTGGGACAGCCGGCCGCGCGAGGAGGGTGGGCAACGCTGGTATCACCTCCTGCCGGACGAGCCGCTGCGCGCCGGTGATCCGCTGCATTGGACCGGACGCGACCAGAACTGGAACTTCATGTGCGCCTCCTGCCATTCGACCGGCCTGGTGCGCGGCTACGACGCGGCGCGCGATCGCTACGATACGCGCTGGACCGAGATCAGCGTCGGCTGCGAATCCTGCCACGGCCGCGGCGCCGCCCATGTCGCCTGGGCGCGCGACGGCGCGCGCCCAGGCGTGGCGCATCATGGGCTTGAGGTCATGCTGCGCGACCGATCCGGCGGCGGCTGGCGCTTCGCGGAGGGCGACGCGCGCGGGATCGCGCGCTGGGAAGGGCCGCCGCGGCAAGCGACCCAGGCGGGCACCGAGACCTGCGCGCCCTGCCATGCCCGCGCGCGCCCGCTGGTGCCCGATCCGCCGCCCGGGCAGCGCTTCCTGGACACCCATGCGCCGCTGCTGCTGGCGCGCGGCGAGTACCACGCCGATGGCCAGATCCAGGGCGAAGTCTTCGAATGGGGCAGCTTCGCGCAGAGCCGGATGCAGCGCGCCGGCGTGGTCTGCGCGGATTGCCACCAGCCGCATACCGGGCGGCTGCGCGCCGAGGGCAACGCGGTCTGCACGCAATGCCACCTGCCCAGCCGCTTCGAGGCGACAGAGCATCATCGCCACGCCTCGGGTGGGGCAGGGGCTCAATGCGTCGCATGCCACATGCCTGCCGTCACCTACATGGGCGTGGACCGGCGGCGCGACCACGCCTTCAGCATCCCGCGGCCCGATGTCTCGGCGGCGATCGGGGCGCCCGATGTCTGCACGACCTGCCATGCGGGTCAGACCCAGGCCTGGGCGGCGGCGCAACTCGCTGCCTGGCACGGTCCCCCGCGCGGCCCGGCGCATCCGGCGCTGGCGATCCATGCGGGCCGGGAAGCCGCGCCAGGCGCCGACCAGGCCCTGGCCCGGCTCGCGCTCGACCGCGCGCACCCGGCCATCCTGCGCGCCACGGCGCTCTCGCTGCTGCCTGCCCGGCCGAGCCGCGCGGTGGGCGAGGCGGTGGGCGGCACGCTGCTGGACCCCGAGCCCCTGGTGCGCGCGGCGGCCTTGCGCGCCCTTGAGGGGCTGCCGCCGCAGAATCGTCTGCACGCCGTGCGGCTCCTGTCCGACGACGTACGGCTGGTGCGCATCGAGGCCGCGCGCGCGCTCGCACCGGTGCCGCCCGACGCGCTGCCCGAAGCGGCGCGTCCGGCCTTCGCACGCGCCTGGGCGGAACTGCTGGCCAGCGAGGCCGTATCAGCGGAGCGACCGGAGGCGCATGTGAACATCGCGGCACTGCTCGCCCAGCGCGGCGATCGCGCCGGGGCCGAGGCCGCGTATCGCGCCGCCCTGGCGCGCGACCCTGCGTTCCTGCCCGCACTCGTGAACCAGGCGGCCTTCGAGGAAGCGCGCGGCCAGCCGGACGCGGCGGAAGCCCTGCTGCGGCGCGCCGTGGCCGCGCACCCGGCTGATGCCGAACCGATCTATGCGCTGGCGCTTCTGCAGGTCCGGCGGGGCCGGCTGGGCGAGGCGACCGAGGCCTTGGCGGCCGCGGCCAGGCTCGCGCCAGAGCGGCCGCACTATGCCTATGCCCATGCGCTTGCGCTGCATCGCCAGGGACGCACCGAGGAGGCGATCGGCGTGCTCGCCCGCAACCCGCGGCATCGCGAGAGCCTCATCGCGGCGGCTGCGCTTGAGCGCGACCGGGGGCGCCTGGTGCAAGCCGAGGCGCATGCGCGGGCCGCGCTGGCCTTGGACCCGCGCGACCGGGAAGCGGCGGCCCTGCTGGCCGAGATCACCTCACGCGCGACATCGCCGCGCTCCAACTCGCCCTGAGACCGCTCGAGGGCCCTGCCAGCGCCAACGCCATCCCGGTGTGCCGCGCACCGGCCTTGGTGCCGGAGGGCGCGGCCATGTCCTGCTTCGGCTTGATCGTCACGTCGCTGTGCCGGCGCACGTCGGCGCCCGGAGGTCGCTCGCCCGCGTCCGGCAGCCACGGCAGGGACATGTCGCTTGCACCTTGCAGGCGCGGCTGGCCGCGTATCCCGCTGTCGCCTTCGGCAAGGCCCGCTTCTACGGCGCGACGACCGTCCAGGTGCTTCGCCGCCGCCGTCCGGCACCACCTGGCGCATGTGGATGCGGTGGTCGAGCACTCCGCGCTCGATGATCGGGGTCGCGCGGCTGCCCGGCGTGAGGTCGTTCCGGGATTGGGGCTTACGCACAGGCCCATGATGCGCGGTGGTTGATCCCTGATGGGAAGGTTAGCGAGGCACATGGAACTGCTGGGGCCGCACGCCTCCCATTCCTGATGCGCCTGTCCCTGTCTCGGTCAGGCGACCAGCAGCAAATCAAGCTGTCTGCGCGTCCCCAATTTGAACCTGCGAGCTTCGTTGGGTAGGTTGACGGTATAGTAAAGACCAGCCCCTCGAGCACCCCGGCAGGAACCTCAGGTTCCTGCACCTCCGGTGAGTTTGCGGAAAGCCGACGATACCGCGGAAAGCGGGGTCTCCAGGCCGCGACCCGGCCCTGGACGCCCACGGGCGGGCGCGCTTGTCTCACCCCAGCAAGCCGGGAGAGGGAGCGCATGCCGCATTGTGACCTGCTGATCGAGGGCGTGACGCTCATCCCCTCCGGCTTCGAGGCGCCGGTAACGGATGCGCGCATCGCCATCCGCGACGGCCGCTTCGTCGCGGCCGAACCCGGCATGACGGCGGATCGCCGCCTGAACCTCGCGGGCCATCTCGCCGTGCCCGGGCTGATCAACACGCATCTGCACAGCGCGCTGGTGATGGTGCGCGGCACGGCGGAGGATATGGGCTTCGCCCCCTCCTACACGAAGGGCGTGCCCCAGGCGCAGATGCTCACCCCCGATGAGACGGTGGCGCTGGCGAGGCTCGGCGCGCTGGAGGCGCTGCTCGGCGGCTGCACCATGATCAACGATGTCTATGTGCATGCGCGGCACAGCATGCCCGCCATCGCCGATCTCGGCCTGCGCGTCTGGGGCTGCAACCGGCTGCATGACGTGGATTTCGACGCCGTGCTGGAAGGAAGCTGGGAGCACAAGGAGGCGATCGGCGCGGCCATGATCGAGGAGGCGGAGGAGATGATCGCCCGCTTCCACGGAAAGCCCCGCATGGGCATCCAGCTCGCCCCCCACGCACCCGACACCTGCTCCACGCCCTATCTGGAACAGCTGCGCGAGCTCGCGGCCCGGCATGACCTGCGGCTGCAGACGCATCTCTGCCAGAGCCCGGCCGAATTGAAGCGCGTGGCCGAGCGTGAGGGCTGCACGCCCGTGGAATTGCTGGCCCGCCTCGGCATGCTGCATGACCGTCTGGTGGCGGCACACTGCATCCATGTGACGGAGAGCGACATCGCGGCCCTGGGCGCGGCCGGCGTCCATGTCGCCCATATCCCCAAGAACAACGCCGCATCCGGCCGCTATGCGCCGACTCGCGCGCTGGCCGAAGCAGGTGCCAGGATCACGCTGTCCACCGACAACCGCCATGGCGACATGGTGGAGGCGATGCGCTGGGGCCTCTGCATGGGCCGCATCCAGACCGGCCGCGTCGAGGATTCGTGGCAGCCCGAGCACATGCTGCATGCCGCGACGCAGGCGGGCGCCAATGCCATGGGCCTCGGCCATGAGTTGGGCCGCGTGGCGCCAGGCTTCCTGGCGGACCTCACGATCATCAACCTCGCCCGCCCGCATCTCGTGCCGCACAACGACCCGCTCGGCACGCTGGTGCATACGGGCCAGGGGCGCGATGTCAGCCACGTCATCGTCGAGGGCGAAGTGGTGGTCGAGGACGGCCGCCCCACCCGCTGCGACCTGGCGGAGGTGATGCGCGACGGTGCGGCCGCCGCCGCCGCCGTCTGGGCCCGCGCCACCGGTTGACGCTGCCCGCCGCCCGGCCCAAGGCTGCCAGACCGCGCGACGTTCACATGCGTTCACGCCGCGCGGCCTGACCAGTGTTGAGAGGATGATTCAGCGTTTCGGCGATCCCGCCTCAACGCATCATGCTCTGGGAATGCGAGAGGGAGCGGCAGCATGAAGGTGGCGGTGATCGGCCTGGGCAGCATGGGGGGCGGCGCCGCGACGAGCGCGCTGCGCGCCGGGCTCGATGTCACGGGCGTGGACCCGAGCGAGAAGGCACGCACCGCCTTCGGCAACCGCGCCGTGGCGCGCGGCGCCGATCTCGATGCCGGCCAGGATGCCGTCCTCGTGCTGACGGTGAACGCCGCCCAGGCCGAGCGCGCGCTTTACGGCGAAGAAGGTGCGGCCCAGCGCCTAGCCCCCGGCGGCGTCGTCATCTGCTCGGCCACCATGGCGCCGGCCGATGCGAAGCGCCTCGCCGCCGAGGCCGCATCGCTCGGCCTGCTCTACCTCGATGCCCCCGTCTCCGGCGGCGCCGTCGCGGCGCGCGAGGGGCGGATGACGGTGATGGCCTCCGGCAGCGAAGCCGCCTTCGCCGCCGCCAAGCCCATGCTCGATGCTGTGGCCGGCCAGGTCTGGAACCTGGGCGCCGAGCCGGGGCAGGGGGCGGCGATGAAGGTCGTGCACCAGCTCCTCGCCGGCGTGCACATCGCCGCCGCCGCGGAAGCCATGGCGCTGGCGCTGCGCGCGGGGCTCGATCCGCACACCGTCTATGGCGTGGTGAACGGTGCCGCCGGCGCTTCCTGGATGTTCAAAAATCGCATGGCGCATGTCCTGGCGGGCGACGACACGCCGCTCAGCGCGGGCGACATCTTCGTGAAGGATCTCGGCCTGGTGGAGGCCATGGCGCGCGAGTCGCAGCTGCCCGTGCCGCTTGCCGCCCAGGCCTTGCAGCTCTTCGTGGCGCAGCGCGCCATCGGCCAGGGCGGGCGGGACGATGCCTTCGTGCTGCGCGTCTGGCAGGCCATCGCGGGCTTTGCCCTGCCCGGCGAGCCGGGGGGTGCCGAGGCACGCAAGCCCGAGGGGTGAGGCCCCTGGGCAGAACGGAACAAAGCAAGAAAATTAGGCTTGCGTTTCCGGTTTGTTCGTGTTTGCTTTCGCCCATGAGCACGACCTATCCCGACGCCGACAGCCTCCGCATCCCGCCCAAGCCGCGCATGGCCCGCGCCCGGCCGGCCCATGCCGCAGCCTTGCAGCCGGTCCTGCAAATGGCCGTCTCCGCCGCCGCGGCCTTCGCCCTCGCCTGGCTCCTGAGCCACCTCATCATCGGCTGATGGACCGGCGCGCCGCGCCATGCTGGACTGCCCCGCATGCGATGCTGCTTTCTGGTCCTGATGCTGCTGCTGCCCGGCTGCGCCTATATCCGGGGTGCGCCCGAGATCGCCGTGGCGCCCGACCCGGTCGTCTATCCGGCACCGGCCCAGCTGCCGCGCTACCTGCCCTGGATCGGGCCAAGGTCCTGATGGCATGAAGCTTAAGGTTTCGATGTAAATCCAGATTTACAATTGATCTGTCGCGCGGTCGGCTGCACCATCTCAAAATGCTCAACAGGCCGAAGAAACCTGTCCTCCCTGAAGCGGCCTCCAGCCGGCCGGGGGGGGAATTCCTGGCCAGCCGCCGCATGCTGCTTGCCGCTCCCTGCATCGCGGCACTGCCGCTTCGGCGCGCATGCGCGGAAGGGGCGGACCAAGGCTTGCGCCGCATCCTCGAACGCGGCCGGCTCGAGGTCTTCGTCAGCCTGGGCGTCCCGCCCTTCGGCTTCTTCGACGGCACGGGCGAACCGGCGGGGTTCGACGTCGCCATTGGCCGCCTCCTCGCCGAGGGCCTGGGCGTCCGGCCTGTCTTCCGCAACGTGCCGCCCAGTGAGCGCATCGGGCGGTTGCGCGCGGGCGAGGGCGATGTGAGCGCGAATGTCGCCGTCAGCCCCGAGGCCGCGCGCCTCGTGCTGCTCACCTCGCCCGTCACACGGGCCGACATTGTCCTCGCTTCCGCCGTCCGACACGTCATGCGCCGGCCGGCGGAGCTGGAGGGCCACGCCGTGGGCGTGCTCGGCGGCGCCGGGCTCGAAGGCTCGGTCGCGGAGACGCTCCCCGCCGCCGCGCGCCTGCTGGTCTATGACAGCCGCGCCGAGCTGGCCGCCGCCTGCGAGCAGGGGCTGGTCGAGGCCGTGGTCCTGCGCCGCCCGGTCATGACCCGCTTCCTCACGGATTATCCGCGCCTCGGCCTCACGCATCGCTTCACCCTCACTCGCCGCTGGATGTCCGTCGGTGTCCGCTTTGGTGAGCACGACGTGCTCCGCGCCCTCAACAGCCTCATCTTCCTCGCCCGCACGAGCGGCCGGCTGGCCGCGTTGTCCGACATCCTGCTCGGGACCCCGCAGCCCGATTTGCCGAGTTTCTGAGAGCGGCGCGGTTTTCGTTTGGTGGCCGATACAATCCTGCGTAAGGTCAAGGTGATGCTGCTTGCCCGTCGTGCCCTTCCTGCTCTGGTCGGCGCCGCCGTCCCGGCGTTGCATGCACGCGCGAACCCGCCGGGCGGCGCGCTGGGCCGGATCCTCGCCCGGGGGCGCATCCGCATCGGCGTCTGGCTCGAGGGTGGGCCCTATGGCTTCCGCCGGCCGGATGGCACCCTCTCCGGCATGGAGGTCGAGACGGCGCGCGACATCGCCCGTTTCCTGGGTGTCACGGCCGAGCTCGTCCCTCTGCCCTTCAGCGAGCGTTTCCCGATGGTGCAGCGTGGCCACGTGGACATCGCCTGCGCGCTGATGCTGATCACGCCCGCGCGCCTGCGCCAGGTGGCCTTCGCCGCGCCGCATGGGGAATTCACCACCGTCCTTGCCACCACGCGGCACCTGCAGCTGACCTCGCTGGCGGAGCTCGATGGCCGGCGCATCCTCACCCTGTCCAACGACATGCTGGGCGATGATCCGGGGTTGCCTCCGGGCGTTCAATTCCAGTTCATCGCGAGTTATGACGAGGCGATCGCCCTGCTGCATGCCGAGCACGCTGCGGCCGTGGTGCTCGGCCTCAACACCTTCCGGCGTCTCGCTCTCGCGCATCCCGAGGAGGAGCTTCGCATCCTGGCGCCGCTCGGCGAGTTCCGCTACGCCGTCGCCCTGCCGCAGGGCGAGCCGGACCTGCTGCGCTTCCTGAACACCTGGGTCTTCCTGCGCGAGCAGGATGAGACCTTCGCCAGCCTCTACGAGACCTTCATGGGCGGCCCGCGCCCGGACGTCAGCCGGTTGTGAGCGGCGCCCGCCGTCAGCCGCAATCCGCCGAGCCGGGCCGGCAGATCAGGCGCCGCCGCGCGGCCATGGTCGAATCCTCGATGGCCGGGTCGGTCAGCACGAAGCCGATGCCGAGCGCGGGTACGCCCGGATTGGCGAGGCCGAAGCTGTTGCCCGGCTCGGGGTCGGCCGTCACCACCACTTCCATGAAGCTGCCGGCACTCGCGTCCGGCCGCCAGCGCTGGCGCCAGACATGCCGCGGCATGCCCCGGATCTGGTCGGCCCAGCTTTCGGTCTGCAGCGGCGGGCCCAGCCCGTCGGAAGCGTTGCGGAACACCTCGATCACGTTCTGCGTGCCCGGCAGCGGCGTGAAGGCCTCGATCCGGCTGACGCGCGCGCCACGGCTCGGGTCCATGACCAGCACGACACGGATGGCGGGGCAGATCAGCGGCGCGCCGCTCGGCATGCAGGGATCATCCGTCGGCACGGCCAGGATCAGCCGGCTCACGCCGTTGGGCAGGGCGCGCGGTGCCTCGATGGTCAGCCAATCAGCCGCGCCGAGTTCGCGCAGCACCTCCTCCTCAGAGTCGTCGAGCTCGATCTGCCGTGCGAGGCCCAGCAGGTCATGGGGGGCGGGTTGCGCCATGGCTGGCGCGGCAAGAACGGCGGCAAGACCGAAGAGGGCAAGAGCAGCAAGGCGCATGACGGCCTCCATAACAGCTTGAACGGTAGCGCATTTGCACCGTTGGGCTAACCTTAGCATAGGGAACGAAGCGTTTCCGTGATGTATCGCAAACGTGAACAAAGTTACTGATTTTTGGAGGGTCATGCCACCGTGCCGCTTCTGCCACGCCGCGGGGTGATTCCTGTTGCGCTGGCCGGCGCCCTGCTCGGCAGGGCGGCGATGACCGGCCCGCTGGAGGATTGGCATGCCTTCGAGCGGCGCTTCGTGCTGCCCGAAGGCCGGATCGTGGACAATGGCAACCGCAACGTCTCCCACTCCGAGGGCCAGGGCTACGGCCTGCTCGCCGCGCTGCGCGCCGGTGACCAGCCGACCTTCGATCGCATCCTCACCTGGACGATGAACAACCTGAAGCGCCCCTCGGACAACCTCTTCGCCTGGCGCTGGCAGCCCGACACCCAGCCCGCCGTGACCGACCTGAACAACGCGAGCGACGGCGACATCTACATCGCCTGGGCGCTGCTCGAGGGCAGCCGCGTCTGGGCCAACCCGGTCTATCGGCGGATCGGCCAGTCCATCGGGCGCGACCTGCTGCGCCGCTGCGTCGTGCAGGTCGGCCCGCGCTGGGTGCTGCTGCCCGGCGCCTTCGGCTTCCAGAGCCGGTCACGCGTCGTGGTGAACCTCTCCTACTACGCCTTCGCCGCCATGCGCGTGATCGCCCAGCATCTGCCCGACCCCGCTGGGAGCGCGTGGAGCGGGACGGGCTGGCCCTGATCCGTGACAGCCGCTTCGGCATGTACCAGCTCCCGCCCGACTGGCTGGAACTGCCCATGGATGGCGGGCGCTCTGTCATGGCCGAGGGCTGGCCCAAGCGCTTCTCCTTCGATGCCATCCGCATCCCGCTCAACCTCGTCTGGGCGGGGCTCGCGCAGGAATCGGCGGTCAGCGCGGCGATCCGCTTCTGGGCCACGCCGACGCAGCGCGGCATGCCCGCCTGGGTGGACCTGATGACGAATGTGACGCCCGGCTACCCGGCGCCGCCCGGCATCACCGCCATCGCCCGCCTGTCGGAGGCGGCGCAGGCGGGGCAGGGGAACCTCACGCGCATGCCGCGGGTGGAAGCGGCGCAGGATTACTATTCCGCCGCGCTGATCCTCCAGGCGCGCCTCGCCTGGAACGACCTCTCGCTGAACCTCGCCGCGCCCTGAGAGGTCAGTCCGCGAGTTCGATCCAGACGGGCGCGTGGTCCGAAGGCTGGTCCTCCGCCCGCGCGGCGACATCCACCGCCGACGCGGTCAGCCGCTCGGCCAGCTCCGCCGAGAGCAGGGCATGGTCGATGCGCAGGCCGCGATTGGTCTCGAAGGCCGCGCCGTAATCCCAGTAGGTGTAGGGCGCATCCGCCGGGTGCAGCGCGCGCAGCGCATCGGTCAGGCCCAGATGCTCGAGCGCCCGCCAGCGGGCGCGGCTTTCCGGATGCACCAGCGCATCCATGGGCGGCAGGGCGCCGGGGGCGAGGTCGCGCTCGGTCGGGCAGACGTTGAAGTCGCCGAGGATCGCAAGCGGCGTGAAGGCGTCGAGCTCCGCAGCCGCCCAGGCGCGCAGGCGATCCATCCAGCGCCATTTATAGGCCATGCCCTCGGCGCCGCCGCTATTGCCGTTGGGCAGGTAGATGCCGGCCGCCGTGAGCCCCCCGGCGCGCACCGCGACGAAGCGCGCCTGCGCATCCTCGGCCTCGCCAGGCAGGGCCTCCGCGATCACTTCGAATTCGACGCGCCCCAGCACCGCCACGCCATTGCGCCCGCCGGGCTGCCCCACGGCATGCATGCGATAGCCGGTGCCGGCCAGCTCCAAAGCCGGGAATTCCTCGGTCTTGCACTTCAGTTCCTGGAGGAAGACGAGGTCCGGCTCATGCCGCGCCAGGAAGCGCGCCAGATGCGGCACGCGACGGCGGATCGAGTTCACGTTGAAGCTGGCGAGGCGCATATCCTCTTGTGGCCGGCCGCGGCGACGGGGGCAAGCATGGCCCTTTCCGTCGTCTTCAATGATGGGATGGCCTCATCCCATGAGGCAAAGCGTGAAATTTGAGGGGGATGGCAGGGCGCTCCTCCGCACTGGCTGCGCGGTCGAGCGGCGGTCTTTGGGTGGCCATGGCGCTGGCCTCCGCCTTCTGCAGCTTCGGCTTTGCAGCAGCGATCCTTCTGGGCCTCGTCCATGACAGCCCGGCCCTGACGACCGCCGTGCCGGCAACCTCCAGCGGGTTTGCCCTCAGGCGACCGCGAAGCTGACGCCGCAGCCGCAACCGCTCACCGCCTGCGGGTTGCGCACCACGAAATGCGAGCCGATCAGTGCTTCGTGCCAGTCAAGCTGCGAGCCATCGAGGAAGTCGAGCGAGACGGCGTCCACGAAGACGCGCGTGCCGCCTTGCGTCACGACCAGGTCATCCTCGCCCACCGCCTCTTCCAGGGCGAAGCCGTATTGCAGCCCGGAGCACCCGCCGGCCGAGACTGTCACGCGCAGGCCGGCCGCAGGGCGGCCTTCGCGCTCGGCGATGGCCGCGATCTCCTCGGCGGCGCGGGGGGTGACGTGGAAGGCGCGGGCGGGCTGGCCATCGGGCATGGGAAATCTCCTGCCTCCCAATCTAGGGCTGCGGGTTCAGGATTTCCACCACCGCCGGGGCCTGATACGGCTTGCCCATGCAACCTGTGCCAGCCCCGTGGGCGGTGTCCTCCTCGCGCGGCCGCCTCCATGCCGAGCCCGAGGATTCCCAGCGCAGCCCCTGGCAGCGAGACCGGGACCGCATCATCCACTCCCGCGCCTTCCGCCGGCTGCAATACAAGACGCAGGTCTTCGTCTTCCATGAGGGCGACCATTTCCGCACGCGACTGACGCACAGCATCGAGGTCGCGCAGATCGCCCGCAGCCTGGCCCGCCGCCTCGGCCTCGACGAGGACCTGGCCGAGGCGCTGGCGCTGGCCCATGACCTCGGCCATCCGCCCTTCGGCCATGCGGGCGAGGAGGCGCTGGATGCCGCCATGCGGCCCCATGGCGGCTTCGACCACAACGCGCAGAGCCTGAAGCACGTGACCCTGCTGGAGCGCCGCTATGCCGGCTTCGACGGCCTCAACCTGACCTGGGAGACGCTGGAAGGCCTCGCCAAGCACAATGGCCCGGTCCGCCGCCCGGCCCGCTACCTCGCGGAATACAACGCGCGGCATGACCTGGAACTGACGAGCCACGCGAGTGCCGAGGCGCAGGTCGCCGCGATCGCCGACGACATCGCCTACAACAACCATGATCTGGAGGATGGGATCCGCGCCGGCCTCTTCACCGTGGAGGAGGTGGCCGCGTTGCCCATGCCCGGCGCCGCCCTGGCCGATGCCCGCGCCGCCCATCCCGGGCTTCCGCCCGGCCGCGCCGCGCCCGAGATGGTGCGCCGGGTGATCTCCGCGATGATCAATGACGTGGCGGAGGAGACGGGGCGGCGCGTCGCGGCGCTGGCGCCGCGCTCAGCCGCCGATATCCGTGCCGCGGCGGCGCCCGTGGTGGCCTTCAGCCCGCGCATGGCGGAGGCCAATGCCGAGGTGCGTGGCTTTCTGTTCGAGCGGATGTACCGCCATTTCCGGGTGAACCGGGCCACGCAGAAATCCAAGCGCGCGCTGCAGATGCTGTTCCAACTGCTGCATGGCGGGACGCAGATGCTGCCCGATGAATGGAGGTGGCGGGCCGGCGAATCCGGCACGCCGGGCGCGGCGGAGGTGGTCTGCGACTACATCGCCGGCATGACGGACCGCTTCGCGCTGGAAGAGCACCGGCGCCTGACCGACCCCCATGTGGGCGGGTAGGCGAAGGGGGAGGAGAAATTCAGCGCGCGCCGCCGCGCATGTAGCGGCGCTCGGGCCGGTAGCCGATCCAGCGGCGGAATTTTTGCATCCAGGCGGCGAACATGGCGAAGGCTTCCTGTCGAACATCGCCGTTCTGGCCAGGGGATGCGGCGGCTCTTGGCCCGCTCCGGGGCGGTTTTGTGGCAAAATGGTAAAGAAGGGCCTGCCGGCCTGATCGGCCCCTCTCGCCCTTTGCGCGCGCCTGCCCCATGTTGCGTGACAGAAGATCAACAATCCGAGGAACCCCGACCGAGATGACGACCCGCCGCACCCTTCTGGCCGCCGGCCTCGCCGCGC
Source organism: Roseococcus sp. SDR (assembly GCF_019083995.1). Taxonomy (GTDB): domain Bacteria; phylum Pseudomonadota; class Alphaproteobacteria; order Acetobacterales; family Acetobacteraceae; genus Roseococcus. The sequence goes on along the minus strand of NZ_JAHRCU010000004.1, from coordinate 219,471 downwards.
CCGCCCTGGCACCTGCCGGCAGCCTCGCCCAATCCGCCTGGCCCGAGCGGCCGGTCCGCGTGATCGTGCCCTGGCCTCCGGGCGGCAGCACCGACGTGCTCTGCCGCATCATGTGCGAACGCCTGCAGGCCATCACCGGGCAGTCCTTCGTCATCGAGAACCGGCCGGGCGCGGGCGGCAATATCGGCGCCGATGCGGTGGCGAAGGCCACGCCCGATGGCTACACCATGGGGCCGCTGACGCTCACCGTCTGGTCCATCGCGCAGTTCCTCTACGCGCGCCTGCCCTTCGACACGGATCGCGATTTCCAGCCGGTCTCGCTGCATTGGGAACTGCCCAATGTCTTCGTGGTCTCCACCGCCCATACGCCGGCCCGCACGGCCCAGGAATTCGTCACCTTCGCCAAGGCGCGCCAGGGCGGCGTCTCCTACGGCTCCCCCGGCATCGGCACCACCGCGCATCTCTGCGGGTCGCTCTTCGTGGCGCGCAACGGGATTGACGGCGTCCATGTGCCCTTCCGCGGCGCGGCGCAGACCATTCCGGCCATGCTGTCGGGCGATGTGACCTTCGCGATCGACAACCTCGCCAGCTACGTGCCGGTGATCCAGGAGGGGCGCATGCGCGCGCTCGCCGTCACCAGCGCGACCCGCCATCCGGCCCTGCCGGACGTGCCGACCATGGCCGAGGCCGGCATCCCCAACTTCACCGTGCAATCCTGGTGCGCCTTCGGCATGCCCGCCGGTGTGCCCGCGCCCATCGTCGCCCGTGCCAGCGAACTCATGCAGCAGGTCGCCAACGAGCCGGCGACGAAGGAGCGTTTCCTGCGCACCGGCGCCCATGCGATCGGCTCCTCGCCCGACGGGGTGTGGGAACGCGCGCGGCGTGAGCGCCCGCTCTGGCAGGAGATGGTGCGGATCTCGGGCGCGCGCCTCGAGTAGCGCGCCGCGACGCTTGGCGGTGCGGCGCCGACTGTCCCATGATGTGGGACGGGAGGACGGGCCATGGAACGCATCGCCTTGCTGGCCATCGGGGTCGTGCTGCTGGCCGGCCCCGTGGCGGCCATCTGGTATTTCGCCATGGGCGCGCTGGGGATCACGCTGATGGTGGTCGTCATGGTCTTCGGCGGCGGTGCGCTGGCCGCGGGCTTCGGCTATGAGCCCCCACCGCCGCAGGTGGACCCCAATGCGCCGGCGGGCCCCGTGCCGCCACGCTATGACGGCGGCGGCGATACCGGCGCCGGCACGTCCGGTCACAGCGGTGGCGGAAGCGGCGGCAACGAGGGCGGTGGCGGCGGCGAGAGCGGTTGAGGGCCACATCTGGCGCCGTGTCCCGTCTCCAGGCACACTCGACCCCACGCCGAATCCGCGGCGAATAGCCGCGGCGCGCGGCGACCACCCGCTTCGCCAGCCCGCCATCCCTGCGGCGCGCGAGCCAAGCGCGCGGAGCGCGCGCCCGGCGCTTGAGGGCAAGAATATGAAATCACGCGCAGCCATCGCCTGGGCCGCTGGGCAGCCGCTCAGCATCGGCGAGGTGGAGATCGGCGGCCCCAAGGCGGGCGAGGTGCTGGTCGAGGTGATGGCCACCGGCATCTGCCACACCGACGCCTACACGCTCTCCGGCGCCGACCCGGAGGGGCTGTTCCCCGCCATCCTCGGCCATGAGGGGGCGGGCATCGTGCGTGAGGTGGGGGCCGGCGTCACCACGCTGAAGCCGGGCGACCACGTGATCCCGCTCTACACGCCCGAATGCCGGCAGTGCAAAACCTGCCTCAGCCAGCGCAGCAACCTCTGCACCGCCATCCGTGGCACCCAGGGCAAGGGCGTGATGCCGGACGGCACCAGCCGCTTCACCTGCGAGGGCACGCAGGTGATGCACTACATGGGCTGCAGCACCTTCGCGAACTTCACCGTCCTGCCCGAGATCGCGCTCGCCAAGGTCCGCCCCGACGCGCCCTTCGAGAAGATCTGCTATATCGGCTGCGGCGTCACCACGGGCATCGGCGCGGTCATCAACACGGCCAAGGTCTGGCCCGGTGCGACCGTCGCGGTTTTCGGCCTCGGCGGCATCGGGCTCAACGTGATCCAGGGCGCCCGGATGGTGGGCGCCGACAAGATCATCGGCGTGGACATCAACCCCGCGCGCGAGGAAATGGCCCGCCGCTTCGGCATGACGCATTTCGTGAACCCCGACGCGGTCGGCCGCGACAAGGTGATCCAGGCCATCCAGGACCTGACCGATGGCGGCGCCGATTTCAGCTTCGAATGCGTGGGCAACACCACGCTGATGCGCCAGGCCCTGGAATGCACGCATCGCGGCTGGGGCACCTCCATCATCATCGGCGTGGCGGCTTCGGGGCAGGAGATCAGCACGCGCCCCTTCCAGCTCGTCACCGGGCGCAACTGGCGCGGCACGGCCTTCGGCGGCGCCCGCGGCCGCACCGACGTGCCGAAGATCGTGGACTGGTACATGGAAGGGAAGATCGAGATCGACCCGCTCATCACCCACGTCATGCCGCTCGACAAGATCAACGACGCCTTCGACCTGATGCACAAGGGCGAGAGCATCCGCAGCGTCGTCGTTTATTGAGCGGCTCCATGGCCTGGCTGAACTCGCTCTTCGTGGATCACGCCTTCCTGCGCATCTCCTGGCGCAACTGGGGTGTCGTGGACAGCGGGCGTCTGTATCGCTCGAACCATCCGCTGCCCTGGCAGATCCGTGAGGCGGTCAAGCGCCATGGCATCCGCAGCATGATCAATCTGCGCGGCCACCGCACCACCTGCGGCTCGGATGCGCTGGGCCGGGCGGCGGCGGCGGAGCTCGGCCTCGTCCATGCCGACCAGCCCTTCGAAAGCCGGGGGGCGCCGCACAAGGACCGGCTGCTGAACCTGATCGCGCTCTATCGCAGCCTGCCGCAGCCCATCCTGATCCATTGCAAGTCGGGGGCGGACCGCACCGGGCTTGCGGCCGGCGTCTGGCATCTGCTGCAGGGCAGGGGGGCTGCGGCCGCCATGTCTGAGCTCTCGCTGCGCTATGGCCATATCGCGGCCGCGCGCACCGGCATCCTGGACGCCTTCTTCGCCGAATATGCCGAGGCCGAGGCGCGGGGGCTCGACTTCGAGACCTGGCTTGCCACGGAATATGATGAAGCGGCGCTGCGCGCGGGCTTCAAGCCGCAGCCCATCGCCGCCTGGTTCACCGATTCGGTGCTGCGCCGCGAATAGGCGGCGTTCCGCCTCGGCCCATCATGCTCTGGATCCTGCTGCGCTCCCTCTGGTCGCTTCGCCGGATCCAGCCTTTGGTGAGAGGATGATTCAGCGCCTCGGCGTTCCGCCTCGGCCCATCATGCTCTAGCCTCCGCCCGCCTCTTGCCGAAATGAGATCGCCGATGCGCCACCCACAGACCCGATGGACCCGCCTGCTGGCGCTCTCCGCCTTGCTCGTGAGCACCGCCTGCGCAGGCCATTACGGGGAGGAGCCGCTTTACGTGCTGCGCGATTCGATGGGCCGCTCGGTCGCGATGGCGGGCGCTTCGCAATTGGGCGGGGCGGCGCCTGGCACGAGGCTCAACGTGAACCTGGGCGGCGTCGAACAATCCGTGATGGTGGGCGAGCGCGTGGGGCTGGGCCCGGTCATCAGGTCGGGCACGGCCGGCGCCTCGCCCGTGCAGGCGGCGGACGCCTCGCCGGCGCAGTCGCTCCCCCCCGCATCGCCGGAGGCAACGGCCCCGGCTCCGGCCCTGCCGCCCGTGGCCGAGCTTCCGATCATGAGCGGCGTGACATCCGCGCCCCTCGACCCGCCATCGGCCGCGCCCGCCGGCGGCACCGCCGCGAATCGGCGCGCGCAGCGGGCCGTCGCTGCCGGCGAGAACCCCACAGGCCGCCGGCGCGGCCCGCCGCCACGCTCCGTCTCGCGCTCCGTGATGTAGCTTGGCGCGGCAACTGTGGCCCGAAAGTCGCGGTTGCGGCCAAATTGCAACGGTGACAGGGTGATACCGGCTTCCACCTTGATTCGGCGCTATTGCTGCCGCGGAACTTGGTGCTAGGCTTCCGCAAGGTTTGGGATGGTAGGCTGGAAGACCCTGCAGCTGGCCTTTTCCCGGAGATGAATTGCCAGGGGTTGGGATGATGAGAGAAATGAAGAAAGCCAACAAGTTCCTCGCGCTCGTCGCGGTTGCTGGCCTCGCCGCCTGTGCGCCCAGCGGCCCGCCGGAGGAAATGTTCCCGCTGGTCGACTCGACCGGGGCCACGGTCGCCATGGTGCGCGCCTCGGTCGTCCGCAACACGCCGCCCGGCACCGCCGTGCGCGCGAACATCAACGGCATGGACCAGCTCGTGACCCTCGGTCCGCGCGTCTCGGCCGGCGTCTCGGCCGGTACGGCCATCATCACCGGCACGGACGGCCAGGGCCGCCCGATCGTCGATCACATCGGCCCGGCGAGCGGCAGCTTCGCGCCCGAAGGCACGCCGGTCATCACCGGCACGGACGGCCAGGGCCGCCCGATCGTGACCTTCGTGCAGCCCGGCCAGCAGGCTCCGACGGGCACCGTTGCCGGTCCGCGCGGCAACCGCCGTGGCCCGGCCGTGGCCCCCGGCACGCTGCAGCCCGGCGTCTCGCCGGTTGTGAACCAGAACATCCCCGGCACCACCATCGGCCGGTAAGGAAACCAGGCGCGGTCCCTCGGGGCCGCGCCACGGCTCCGGGCCGCCTGTCCCTCGCGGGGCAGGCGGTTTTTTTCGTTCAGGGGGGGACGCGCCCGGCCACCGCCGCCAGGATCGCCCGCGCCAGCGGCAGCCCGCACAGCGCCGCCGCATCGGGCGCCATGCGGTGACGCCAATTGGGCCGCTCGCGATCCGTCCCCGGCAGGTTTACGCCCACGCGCTCGCCAGCCAGATCCTCCGCCTGGAGCAGCAGCATCAGGGAGGGGCTCGCCGCGACAAAGCCATGGATCGCCGCGGCCACCGATGCAGGCAGTGCCGCTTCCGCCGGCTCCGGCAGGCCAAGCGCCGCCAGCAGGGTGGAGCGCTCCGCCGCGCGCTCCGCCTGTGCCGCGGCGGCGCCGGCCGCATCGAGCAGCCCGAGCGCCCTGCGCTCCGCGATATCCGCCCCCTCCCACCAGCCGGCCAGCGTCGGGATGTCATGCGTGGCCACACAGGCGGCCGCCAATTCCGGATATTGCGGCGGCGGGCGGAACGCCGCGCCTTCCCGCTCGAACCAGAGCACCCGGTAAGAGAGGATGCGCGCTTCCTGCAGCGCCTCGCCCAACCCCTCCGGCACTGTTCCGAGATCCTCTCCCACCACGGTGCAGCGGGCGCGCTGGCTCTCCAGCGTGATCTCGCCCAGCGCCGCCTCGAAGGGCTGGGCGAGGTAGCATCCTTCGGCGGCGGTGGCGCCGTCCGGAACCAGGAAGAGGCGCTTCAACCCCAGCACATGGTCGATGCGCAGTGCCGCCGCGTGGCGCATATTCGCCCGGATGAGGGCCGCGAATCCGGCATGGCCCGAGGCTTCGGCGGCGAGCGGATCGGGCGGCGGAATGCCCCAGACCTGGCCGAGAGGCCCCAGTGGGTCGGGCGGCGCGCCGATGGAAAGCCCGGGCAGGAACTCCATATCGCCCGACCAAGCCTCCGCCCCATCCCCCGCCATGCCGACGGCAAGGTCGCGATAGAGCCCGGCGCCGGCCGCCGCCGCCTCCGCCATCTGGCGGTCCGCCAGGAACTGCAGCCAGGCGTGGAAGCCCACCGCCTCGGCCTCCGTCGCCTGCCAGGCGGCGATGCCCGCATCCCGCCCATGCCGCAGCCCGGCGGGCCAGCGCCGCGAATCGCTTGTGCCATGCCGCTCGGCCAGCGCGTTGAAGGTGGCGAAGCGGGCCAGCGCCGCGCCGCCCTCCGCGCGGAAGCGCAGGAAATCCGGGGTCATCCGGTCGAAGCGCGCCCAGGCGGCGGCCAGCACGCGGCGCTTGGCTGCCCAGGCTGCGGGGTAGTCCACATCACCCCCCTCGCGCAGCGCGGCGAAGAGCCCAGCCGCCCCCGCGGCCTCCGGCAGGCGCATGACATCGATCAGCAGCGGCTCCAGGAAGCGCCGGTCGGAGGGCTGATAGGGGCTGGCGCGCTCACGCTCCACCGGCATCAGCGCGTGCGGCGGGCTGATGCCGAGCCAGAGCGCTCCCGCCTGCGCCGCGCCGCGGGCGAGATCGGCGATGGCGGTGAAGTCGCCGATGCCCTGATCCGCCGCGTGGCGCAGCGCATAGCTCTGCGCCGTGATGCCGAAACGGGGCGCATGGATCGGCAGGAAGCACCGTGCGGGCGCGGCGGTGATGCGGCAGAGCGCGTCGCGCCAGCGCAATTCGTGCCGGCCTTCCGGCAGGGGCGGCAGGGTGATGTGCCCGGCTTCGACCTGCCCCTGGAAATCCCGCGCGCCGCCATCCTCCAGCGAGAGATGCAGCATGGCCCGTTCAGGCAGGCCGGGGCCGACGGGCAGGCGCATCGCCGCGCCCGCCCGGGCGGGGACATGCGGCGGAAGCAGCGGGCGCTGCATCCGCCGGGCGAGGCTGTCCCGCGCCTGCGCGGCGGTCTCGGCGGGGAGGCGAAGCGCGGCCAGCACCGCGCGCAGCGTCGCCTCCGGCACCTCATGCTCACGCCCGGTCAGGTCATGCCAATGCGGCGCGATGCCGGCGGCCGTGGCGAGCCGTCCGAGCAGCATCGCATCCGGCGCCTCGGTCCGGCGGGGCAGGGCGGGCTGCTCGGCCAGCAGCAGCACGCTGCGCGGCGGCAGCGCGTCAGAGGCTCCGGGGCGGCTGGCCGCCATCACCTGCCAGCGGAACCCCCAGCGCGCACGGGGCGGGCGGAGTTCCCGCGCCTCGTCTCCGCCATTGATCGCGATGGCCACGCGGTCCCCGCGCACCGCGAGCACGGCCACCAGCGCACGGGATCCGCCCCAATCTTCCGGACGCAGCGCATGGCCCTCGGGGTGTCGCCACTCCACATCGGGCAGGCCTGTCTCGGGGCATGGCTTGCCCGTCAGCGGTGTCGCGGCGTGCAGCGCCGCATGGGCCAGCCGCGCGGCGATCAGCACGGAGGTGAAATCCACCAGCTCCTGGTCAAGCTCTCGCCAGTCGAGCCAGGAGGTCGCGTTGTCCTGCGCATAGGCGTTGTTGTTGCCGCCCTGGCTGCGCCCGCCCTCATCGCCCATCGCCAGCATGGGCGTGCCGCGTGCGGTCAGCAGCGTGGCCAGCAGCGCGCGGATATCGGCCTGGCGGCGCTCCGCCAGCACCGGGTCCGGCCCCTCGGTGCCGTGGTTCCAGGAGAAATTCTCGCCCGCCCCGTCGCGCCCCTCCTCGCCATTGGCGAGGTTGTGGCGCCGCGCGTAGGTCACGAGGTCGGCGAGGGTGAAGCCGTCATGCGCGGTGATGAAGTTCACGCTGTCCGCGATGCGCTCCGGGAAGGCGTCGCTGGAGCCCGCGAGGCGGGTGGCGAGCGGCCCCAGCATCCCTGCATCGCCGCGCCAGAAGCGGCGAACATCGTCGCGGAATCGGTCATTCCACTCGCCCCAGCCAGCCGGAAAGCGACCGAGCTGATAGCCGTCGGGCCCGATATCCCAGGGCTCGGCGATGATCCGGCGATGGCGCAGCACCGGGTCCTGCCGGAGGGCGGCGAGCAGGGGGGCGTTGGGATCAAACCCGTGCGCGGTTCGGCCCAAGGTCGTCGCGAGGTCGAGCCGGAAGCCATCCACGCCCGCCTGCTCCGCCCAATGGCGCAGCGCATCCATGACGAGCCGCAGCGGCCAGGGGCGATCGAGCGCCAGCACATTGCCGCAGCCGCTTTCGTTATGGCCCATGCGATACCAATGCGGCTCGCCGAGGCCGCGCAGGCTGAGCGTGGGCCCCAACGCATCACCCTCGCCCGTGTGGTTGAACACCACATCGAGGATCACGCCGATGCCCGCCGCGCGCAGCGTGGCGACGGCGGCGCGCACCTCCGCCATGCCGCCGGGGGCGAGGCGTGGATCGGGCGCCAGGAAGGCGACGGGATTGTAGCCCCAGTAATTGGTCAGCCCGAGCGGCGGCAGATGCCGCTCATCCACCCAGGCGGCGACGGGCAGCAACTCGACATGCGTCACCCCCAGGCGTCGCAGATGCGCGATGGCAGCCGGATGCGCGAGGCCCGCGAAGGTGCCGCGCAGCGCCGCCGGGACCTCGGGGTGCAGGGCGGTGAAGCCCTTCACATGCATCTCGTAGATGATGGCGGGCCGGGCGGGCAGCGGGGTCCAGGGTTGGACGGGCAAGGGGGCCTGCACCAGCGCGCGGGTCACGTGCGGGCCGGAATCCCCGGCGCCGAAGGCCGTCGGGTGCAGCCTGAGCGGAGCTTCCAGCGCCCGCGCCCAGGGGTCGAGCAGCAGCTTGTCCGGATCGAAGCCGGGGCCTTCCGCCCGCAGGCCGTAAGCCGTGCCGGCCGCGATGCTGGGGATCACGCCATGGAAGACATCGCCCTGCCGATGCGGCAGCAGGGTCCGCGCCGCTTCGCAGGCGCCGTCGAAGCTGCAGAAGAAGAGCCGTTCCGCGCCCGGCGCCGGGATCGCCACCTCCACGCCATCGGCATGGAGGTGAACGCCAAGCTCAGCGGGCGCGGTCAGCGATCATGCCCCGGAAGAGCGCCGCGTAGCGCCCGGCGGAGCGCGCCCAGGAGACATCGCTCTCCATCGCATTGGCCTGGATGCGCGCCCATGTGCCCGCTTCGCGATAGAGCCCGATGGCGCGCGTGATGGCGGCGGCCAGCATCTCCTGGCTCACGGGCGCGAAGTTCAGCCCGGTGCCGGTGCCGGCGGCGACCGCCATCTCATTCGCGTCGATCACGGTGTCGGCAAGGCCGCCCACGCGCGCCACGATGGGCGGCGCGCCGTAGCGCAGCGCGCATAATTGCCCGAGGCCGCAGGGCTCGAAGCGCGAGGGCATGAGCATCGTATCCGCGCCCCCATAGCAGAGCCGGGCCAGGCCCTCGTCGAAGCCGATGAAGCTGCCCACGCGCCCGGGCTGCGCGCCGGTCGCGCCATGCACGCGCTCCTCCAGCGCCGCCTCGCCGCTGCCGAGGATGGCAAGCTGCGCGCCATTTTCCAGGATGGCCGGCAGCGCCTCCAGGATCAGGTCCATGCCCTTCTGCCAGGCCAGCCGCCCCACGAAGCAGAAAAGCGGCGCATCCGGCTCGATCGCGAGGCCCATGCGCGCCTGCAGCTCCGCCTTGTTCAACGCCCGCTGCGCGATGGAGCCGGCATCGTAGCGCGCGGCCAGATGCGGGTCCGTCGCCGGGTTCCATTCCTCGGTGTCGAGCCCGTTCAGGATGCCGCTGACATCGGAGCCCCGCCCACGCAGCAGGCCATCCAGGCCCATGCCCCAGGCGGGCGTGCGGATCTCGGCCGCATAGCCGGGCGAGACGGTGCTGATGCGGTCGCTGAACCAGAGGCCCGATTTCAGGTAGCCGACCTGGCCGAAATACTCGAGGCCGGCGGTCGCGAAAGCTGCGGACGGCAGGCCCAGCAGGCCGAAGAGATCGGCGCGGAACTGCCCCTGGAAGGCGAGGTTGTGGATGGTGAAGAGCGTGGGCACGCGGCTTTGCGCGAAGCGCAGATAGGCCGGCGCCAGCCCCGCCTGCCAGTCATGCGCGTGCAGTGCATCGAAGCCCATCGCATCGGCCGCATGCGCCGCCGCACGGCCCAGGGCCGCGAAGCGGATCGCATTATCCGGCCAGTCCATGCCCCCCGGCGCCAGATAGGGCGAGCCCGCGCGCGCGAAGAAATGCGGGGCGTCCAGCGCCAGGATGTCCCGTCCCGCCGCCTCGGCCCGCACCAGCCGCGCCGGCGCGCCGAACAGGTCCGCCAGCGGCTCCACCTGCTGCACGGGGCCGAGTGCGGCCATCACCGCCGGATAGCCCGGCAGCAGCGTGGTGACGGCGACACCCTCGGGTGCCAAGGCTGCCGGCAGCGCGCCCACCACATCGGCAAGCCCGCCCGTCTTGATGAAGGGAAACCCCTCGGAAGCGACGGCGAGGACCTTCATGCGAGCTTGTCGAGCATCGCCTGGGTGATCAGGCAGACGCCCTTCTCCGTGCGGCGGAAGCGGCGCGCATCCTCGACCGGGTCCTCGCCCACGACGAGGCCGGGCGGGATGCGCACATTGCGGTCCACCACCACCTTCGAGAGCCGCGCGCCCTGGCCCACATCCACGCGCGGCAGCAGCACGGCGCCCTCCACCCGCGCATAGGAGTGCAGGTGCACGCCGGTGAAGAGCAGCGAGCGCCGCGCCGAGGCGCCCGAGATGATGCAGCCGCCCGAGACGAGGGAGGAGATCGCCTCGCCCCGCCGGCCTTCCTGGTCATGCACGAACTTGGCCGGCGGCACGACCTCGCCATAGGTCCAGATGGGCCATTCCTGGTCGAAGAGGTCGAGCGGCGGCACCACGTCCGTGAGGTCGATATTCGCCTCCCAATAGGCGTCCACCGTGCCGACATCGCGCCAATAGGGCGTGAATTCCTGGGAGGAGCGCACGCAGGAGCGCTCGAAGCGATGCGCCGCGGCACGGCCGTGCCTCACGATGTAGGGGATGATGTCCTTGCCGAAGTCATGGCTGGACTCCGGGTCCGCCGCGTCGCGCTTCAGCTGCTCGATCAGGAAGCGGGTCTCGAAGACATAGATGCCCATGGAGGCCAGCGAGAGCTCCGGCCGGTCCGGAATGCCGGGCGGGTCGGCCGGCTTCTCGACGAAATCGGTGATCCAGGCCTCGGCGTTGACGGCCATCACGCCGAAGCCCTTGGCCTCCTCGCGTGGCACCGCCATGCAGGAGACGGTGACATCGGCCCCCTGGTCCACATGCTGCTGCAGCATGCGCTCGTAATCCATCTTGTAGATGTGGTCGCCGGCCAGCAGCACGATGTGGCGCGGCGCCAGATCCTCGATGATGTCGATGTTCTGGTACACCGCATCCGCGGTGCCCATGTACCAGTTGTTCTCCGAGACGCGCTGCGAGGCCGGCAGGATGTCGAAGCTCTCGTTGCGCTCGTGCCGCAGGAAGTTCCACCCGCGCTGCAGATGGCGGATCAGGCTGTGCGCCTTGTATTGCGTGGCGACGGCCACGCGGCGGATGCCCGAATTGATGGCGTTGGACAGCGCGAAATCCACGATGCGCGACTTGCCGCCGAAAAACACGGCGGGCTTCGCGCGCCGGTCCGTCAGCTCCATGAGGCGCGAGCCGCGGCCCCCGGCCAGCACGAAGGCCATGGCAGTGCGGGCCAAGGGGGCACTGCTTGGGGCGGCATTCTGCGCGCGATCAGGAGGCATGGGTTTTCCCGGACGTCGTTGCGACTGTGGTCGGTTTTGGCATTTCCCATGCCTCGGGCGCCAGATGGATTGTGCAGAGCGGCGGCAGGAAGACGCGGGCCGAGGCCGGCTGGCCGAAGGCCGGGACCGGCACCGCCTCCACGCGGCCGAGATTGCCCCGGCCCGAGCCGCCGAACTCCGCCGCGTCGCTGTTCAGCACCTCGAGCCAGCCGCCCGCCTGCGGCAGGCCGATCAGCACACCCTCGCGCGGGATGGGGGTGAAGTTGCAGAGCACGGCCACCGGCGGCCCGCCTTTGCCGTCGAAGCGCAGCCAGGTGAAGAGCGAGTGCTCCGCGTCGTTCGCATCGATCCAGCAGAAGCCCTCCGGCCGCGCATCGGCGGCATGCAGGGCAGGGGCCTCGCGGTGCAGGCGGTTCAGCTCCCGCACGAAGGCCTGCACCCCCTGGTGCGGCGCATATTGCAGCAGCCACCAATCCAGCTCCCGCGCCTCGGACCATTCGGCCCAGGGGGCGAATTCCTGGCCCATGAAGAGCAGCTTCTTGCCCGGATGCCCCCACATGAAGCCGAGATAGGCGCGCAGCCCCGCGAGCTTCTGCCAGGTGTCGCCCGGCATGCGCCCGCCGATCGTGCCCTTGCCATGCACCACCTCGTCATGGCTGAGCGGCAGGATGAAGCGCTCGTTGAAGGCATACATCAGGCCGAAATTCATCAGCTGGTGATGATGCACGCGGAACAGCGGGTCCTTCGCCACATAGCGCAGCGTGTCGTTCATCCAGCCCATGTTCCACTTGAAGGCGAAGCCGAGCCCGCCCTTGGAGACAGGCGCCGAGACGCCGCTCCAGTTCGTCGCCTCCTCCGCGATGATCATCGCCCCCGGCGCCTCCCGCGCCAGCATGGCGTTGGTGCGGCGCAGGAAACCCACCGCGTCGCGATTGTCGTTCCCGCCATCCTCGTTCGGCGCCCATTCGCCGGGGCCGCGCGAGTAGTCGAGGTGGATCATCGAGGAGACGGCATCCACCCGCAGCCCATCGGCGTGGTAGCGCTCCAGCCAGAACAGCGCGTTGGAGGCGAGGAAGGCCTGCACCTCCTTGCGGCCGTAATCATAGATCGCGGTCTGCCAGTCCGGGTGCCAGCCGCGCCGCGGGTCGGGATGTTCGTAGAGGCAGGTGCCGTCGAAGCGCGCGAGGCCATGCGCGTCATCCGGGAAATGCGCCGGCACCCAGTCGAGGATGACGCCGATCCCTGCCATATGCGCCGCATTGATGAAGCGCGCGAGGCCGGACGGGTGGCCCATCCGCGCGGTGACCGCATGCATGCCGATCGGCTGGTAACCCCAGGAGCCGTCGAAGGGGTGCTCCATGACGGGCATCAGCTCGATATGGGTGAAGCCCAGATCCGCGACATAGGGGATGAGGTCGGCAGCCAGTTCGTCCCAGTTCCAGAAACGGCCATCCGGGTGGCGCTTCCAGGAGGGGGCGTGGACCTCATAGATGGCCATGGGCGCGGCGCGCGGGTCGCGCTTCGCGCGCGCTTCCATCCAGGCCTCATCGGTCCAGGTGAAGTCGTCGATCCGGGCCACCACGCTGGCGTTCGCGGGGCGCAGTTCGGCGGCGAAGCCGAAAGGGTCGGCCTTGAGCGGCAGCAGCGCGCCATCCGGGCCGAGCAGCTCATACTTGTAGGCCGTGCCCTCGGTGATGCCGGGCAGGAAGATCTCCCAGATTCCGGAATCCACGCGTCGGCGCATCGGGTGCCAGCGCCCGTCCCAACGGTTGAACTCCCCCACCACCGAGACGCGGCGCGCATGCGGCGCCCAGACGGCGAAGCGCACGCCGGCCACCCCCTCCTGCGTGACGAGATGGGCCCCCAGCCGGTCATGCAGCCGGTGATGCGTGCCCTCGATCAGGAGATGGTCGTCGAGCGGGCCGAGGCCGGGGCCAAAGGCATAGGGGTCCAGCACCTCGCTTGTGGTGCCGCCCTCGGTGATCCGCAGCCGATAGGCCTCGCCCAGGCGGACGCCGGGAATGAACCCCTCGAAGAAGCCATTCGGATCGCGCGCTTCGAGCCGCTGGACGAGCCCGGTGAAGCTCGCCTCCACGCTGGCCGCCCCCGGCCGCAGCACGCGCAGGATCAGCCCGCCCGGTGCGCCATGCGGGCCCAGCACCGCGAAGGGATCGGCGTGCCGGCCGGCCAGCAGCGCCGCGACATCGCCTTCGCTGGCGTGCATCACCTCTATCCCGGTACAGGCACCCGCCAGATCTCCTGCGCGTATTCCGCGATGGTCCGATCGGACGAGAACCAGCCCATCTGGGCGGTATTGAGGATGGCGGATTTCTGCCAGGCGGACTGGTCCGCCCAGCGCCGCTCCACCTGGCGCTGCATGTCGAAATAGGCGTCGAAATCAGCGGTGACGAGGAAGTGGTCATGCTCGCGCAGCATGTGCACCAGCTCGCCATAACGGTGCGGATCATCGGAGGAGAAGACGCCCGAGGCGATGGATTCCAGCGCTTGCTGCAACCGCGGCGAGGCGTTGATGGAATCCTGCCCGCGCCAGCCCTCGCGCCGGCGGGCCGCCACCTGCTCCGTCGTCAGGCCGAAGATGAAAATGTTCTCCTGGCCCACATGCTCCAGGATCTCGACATTGGCGCCGTCCAGCGTGCCGATGGTGAGCGCCCCGTTCAGCGCGAGCTTCATGTTGCCGGTGCCCGAAGCCTCCATCCCCGCCGTCGAAATCTGCTCGGAGAGGTCGCAGGCCGGCACCAGCACTTCCGCCAGCGAGACATTGTAGTTCGGCAGGAACACCACCTTCAGCCGGTCCCGGATGGTGGGGTCACGGTTGATGGTGCGCGCCACGTCATGCGCGAGCTTGATGATGAGCTTGGCGCGGTGATAGCTCGCCGCCGCCTTGCCGGCGAAGATCTTCACGCGCGGCGCCCAGTTGTTGTGCGGCTGCGCGCGGATCTCGTTGTAGAGCGCCACCGTCTCCAGCAGGTTCAGCAGCTGGCGCTTGTATTCGTGGATGCGCTTGATCTGCACGTCGAAGAGTGCTGCCGGATCGATGCGGATGCCCATCTGCTGCCGCACGAGCTTGGCCAGCGCCTCCTTGTTCGTGCGCTTCACCTCGGCGAAGCGGCCCTGGAAGCCGGCATCGCCCGCATAGGGCTTGAGCGCCGTCAGCGCCTCCGGCCGGTCGAGGAACTCGGCCCCGATCGTCTCGGTCAGCAGCTCCGTCAGGCACGGGTTGCACTGCTGCAGCCAGCGCCGGAAGGTGATGCCGTTCGTCTTGTTCGTGATCCGCCCCGGATAGAGCCGGTTGAGGTCGTGGAAGACCGTCTTCTTCAAGAGGTCCGAGTGCAGGGCCGAGACGCCGTTCACCTTGTGCGAGCCGATGAAGGCCAGGTTGCCCATCCGCACCTTGCGGCCGTGATGCTCCTCGATCAGCGAGACGGAGGCGAGCAGGCCGAGATCGCCCGGATGCGCCGCCGCCACCGCATCGAGATGCACGGCGTTGATCATGTAGATGATCTGCATGTGGCGCGGCAGCAGCCGCTCCATCAGCGAGACGGGCCAGGTCTCCAGCGCCTCGGGCAGCAGGGTATGGTTGGTGTACGCGATGGTGCCCTGGCTGACGCGCCAGGCCTCGGGCCAGGGCAGCTTGTGGTCATCCAGCAGGATGCGCATCAGCTCCGCCACCACGATGGCGGGGTGCGTGTCGTTCAGCTGGATGGCGACGCGCTCGGGCAGGCTCTCGATGCCGCCATAGACGCGCAGATGCCGCCGGATCAGGTCCTGCAGCGCGGCCGAGCTGAAGAAGAATTCCTGCTTGAGGCGCAGCTCCTGCCCCTCGGGGCTGTCATCGGAAGGGTAGAGGAAGCGCGAGATCGCCTCGGCGCGGACGCGTTCGGAGAGCGCGCCGATATGGTCGCCGCGGTTGAAGACGTCGATCTTCAGCGGGTCGGCCGCGCGGGCGGACCACAGGCGCAGCGTGTTCACATGCTTGCCGCGCCAGCCCACGATGGGCGTGTCGTAAGCCACGGCCAGCACCGTCTCGGCCGGCTTCCAGACGTGATGCGTCTCGCCGTCATCATCCACGATCTCCTCGACCGTGCCGCCGAAGCCGATGCTGTGGCAAATCTCGGGCCGGGCGAATTCCCAGGGGTTCTGGAACTGCAGCCAGTCCTCCGGATATTCCTCCTGCCAGCCCTGGCGGATCACCTGCCGGAACAGGCCGTGATCGTAGCGGATGCCGTAGCCGAAGGCCGGGATGGAGAGGCTGGCCAGGCTGTCCATGAAGCAGGCGGCGAGCCGCCCCAGGCCGCCATTGCCGAGTGCGGCATCCGGCTCGCAGGCGGCGACCTTGAAGGCATCCACGTCGAGCGAGGCCAGCGCGGCCCGCACCTCGGCCATCAGCCCGAAATTCGTGATGTTGTCCCGCAGCAGCCGGCCGATCAGGAACTCGAGCGAGAGGTAATAGACCTGCTTCTGGCCGGTGTTGTAGGTGGCCCGCATGTCGTTCAGCCAGGGCTCGACCACGCGATCCCGGACGGCAAGCGCGGTCGCCATGAACCAGTCGCGATCCAGCGCGCCCGCCCGGCTTTTGCCGAGGTCGTAGGTCAGCTTGCGCAGGATGGCGTCGCGCATCGCCTGGCCATCGGGGCGCGGCGTCGTGATGTCCTCGGGGGGAAGCGGGGCGTCGTTCACGTGGGTCGCAATCCTGGTTCCGTGGGCGGGATCGAAGTTTTGCACGGATGCGCGCCCGGCCGGAAGCGGACATCTCAGCCGCTGGGATATTCCGCGATGAAGCGCTCCACCTCGGCCCGGTGGGCGGTCGCGGCATCGCGGGCGCGCAGGGCGCCCGAGGCGCTGGCTAGGCGCAGCGCGTCCTCCACCGCCATGCCCTCGGCCATGCCCAGCGCGAAGGCGCCGTGGAAGACATCGCCCGCGCCGGTCGTGTCCCGCGCCTCGATCCGGAAGGCCTTCATCTCGCGGGGCTGCGTTTCGCCGCGCATCAGCCAGAGCGTGCTGTCCTCGCCCCGCGTCACCGCCGCCATGCGCGTGACACCCTCCGAGACGGCGCGGCGCAGCGCCTCGGGGATGCGCTGGCCGGGCGCATAATTGTTGAGCCCCGTCGCCGAGAAGATCGCGTAGCGGACGCGGGGCACGAGATCGAGCAGCAGGCGTGTCTCGCTGCGCTCTCCATCCAGCACGGTTGGGATGTCTGCGGCTTCGGCCGCGGTGAGTGCCGCTGCCGCCCCCTCGGGCCAGCGCGGGTCGCAGAGGAAGGCGCGCGCCTCCCTCATCATGGCGAGCGGCAGCCAGGAGGGGTCGGTGCCAAGGCCCTCGCCGCGGAAGCCCAGGATGGCGCGCTCGCCGAAGCGGTCCACCAGCACGGCCGAGACCGGGCTGCGTGCGCCGGGGAAGACGTGCAGGCCGGTGAGGTCCACGCCCTCCTCCCGGAGCCCGTCGGTCAGCAGCTCCGCATTCGGGTCATCGCCCACGCGACCCCAGAAGGCGGCCCGCCCGCCGAGCCGCGCCACCGCGATGGCCGCATTGGCCGCCATGCCGCCGATCGAGAGCTTGTAGCCGCGCGCCTGGGCCTTGGCCGGCGGCTGCGGCACGTCATCCACGCGGAACACATGGTCCGCCACGACATTGCCGAGGCAGATCACCAGGGGCGGGGGGCTTTGCTGCATCGCAAGAGGCTAGCAGCGCACCGCCGGCCGCGTCACGGATTGTCGGTGTGGGAGGCTTCGCCACCACCACCGGCGGTTGGCCTTCCGGCGGCTTCGCGCTAAAGCGCCGTTACATTTTGCACCAGGAGATACACGTGAGCCACTTTGCCCAGCCCCCGGCCGCCGGCGCGACTCTGCGCGGCAAGCGCGTGCTGGTGACCGGCGCCGGAGGCTTCATCGGCAGCCACCTGGCTGAGCGCCTGGTCCGCGAAGGGGCGGAGGTGCACGCCATGGTGCACTACAACGCCCTCTCCAGCTGGGGGAATCTCGACCTCGTGGCGGCCGAGGTGAAGCCCGAACTGCGCGTGACGCTCGGCAACATCGAGGACAGCGACTACGTGGCCCGCGCCTGCAAGGGCATGGACGTGGTCTTCCATCTCGCCGCCCTCATCGCCATTCCCTATTCCTATGTCGCCCCCCGCAGCTATGTCCGCGCCAATGTCGAGGGCACGCTGAACGTGCTGGAGGCCGCGCGCCAACTGGGCGTGGGCCGCGTCATCCACACCAGCACGTCGGAGGTCTACGGCACCGCGCTGCGCGAACCGATTGACGAGGAGCACCCGCTGCAGGGCCAGTCGCCCTATTCGGCGAGCAAGATCGGCGCCGACAAGATCGCCGAGAGCTACTGGCGCAGCTTCGAGACCGAGGTGGTCACCCTGCGCCCCTTCAACACCTTCGGGCCCCGCCAGTCGGCCCGCGCCTTCATCCCCACCATCATCTCCCAGGCCTTCACGCGCGACGAGATCCGCCTGGGCTCGCTGGACCCGCTGCGCGACATGACCTTCGTCTCGGACACGGTGGCCGGCTACCTCGCGGCGGCCACCACGCCCGGCATCTCGGGCGAGACGATCAATCTCGGCACCGGCGCCACCTATTCCATCGGTGATTTCGCCGCACGCATCCTGAAGCTGATGGGCATGGACAAGCCCATCGTGCAGGAGGCCGCCCGCATGCGCCCGGCGCAGAGCGAGGTGGGAAAGCTCGTCTCTGACAACAGCAAGGCGAAGCGCCTCATGGGATGGTCGCCGCAGGTCTCGCTCGATGACGGCCTGAGCCAGACCATCGCGTTCGTCGGCGCGCATCGCCACCTGTTCCGCACCAACACCTATACGGTCTGAAGCAGGGCGCAGGGGAGACGACGATGCAGGTCCTGGTGATGGCGGGCGGCCGCGGCACGCGCCTCGGCCCCTATACGGCCACCTTCCCGAAGCCGCTGGTGCCGATCGGCGACATGCCGATCCTCGAATTGCTGCTGCGGCAGTTCAAGGCGGCCGGCGTGACCGAGGTGATCCTGGCCGTCAACCACCTGCACCACCTGCTGCGCGCCTTTTTCGGCGAGGGCGAGCGGCTCGGCATGAAGATCTCCTACAGCCTGGAAGATTCGCCGCTCGGCACCGCGGGGCCCATCGGCCTGGTGCGCGAT
Source organism: Roseococcus sp. SDR (assembly GCF_019083995.1). Classification (GTDB taxonomy): domain Bacteria; phylum Pseudomonadota; class Alphaproteobacteria; order Acetobacterales; family Acetobacteraceae; genus Roseococcus. The sequence continues at coordinate 201,000 of NZ_JAHRCU010000004.1, read as the reverse complement.
GAGCTGCAGGAGACCTTCTTCGTCAGCAACGGGGACCTGCTGACCACGCTCGATTTCGCGACCATGCTGGCCGCCCATCGCGCGGCCGGGGCGGATGCGACCATCGCGAGCTTCCGGCGCGAGATGAAGTCGGAATTCGGCGTGCTCGAGACCGACGCCGAGATGCGCATGACGGGCTATCTTGAGAAGCCGGTGCAGACGCATCTCGTCAGCATGGGCCTCTACGTCCTGCAGCGCGATGCGGTGGTGCCGCATGTCACACCCGGCGCGCGGCTCGACATGCCCGACCTGATGCGCGCGCTGGTGGCCGAGGGGCGCAGCGTCCTCTGCCACGCGCCCGAATGCTTCTGGCTCGATATCGGCCGCCCCGACGACTACGCCCAGGCCCAGGCCCTGTTCGACACGGATCGCGGCCGCTTCCTGCCTGACGACCAGTGAGGGCGCTGGTCACCGGGGCCGGGGGCTTCGTGGGCCGGCATATGCTGGCCGAACTCGCCACCCGTGGCATCGAGGCGGTGACGCTCGGCCGCGGCGATCCGGCGGCTTCCATCCCAGGCCGGGCCTACCGCCTCCCCGACCTTGGCGACGAGGCCGCCATCGCCGGCGTGCTGCGCGAGATCCAGCCGGGCCTGATCTTCCACCTCGCCGGTACTGCCGCCGCCGAGCCGCTGGAGGAGGCCTATCGCGTCAATGTCCTCTTCGCCGCGCGCCTGCTGGCGGCCGCCCGCCGCCTGCCCGCGCCGCCGCGCATCCTGCTTGCCGGCAGCGCCGCCGAATACGGCCCGATGGAGGAGGCCCAATTGCCGGTGGCCGAGGACGCCGCCTGCCGCCCCGTCTCGGTCTATGGCATCACCAAGCTCGCGCAGACGCTGCATGGCCTCGCCGCCGCAGCGGACCTGCCGGTGGTGATCGCCCGGCTCTTCAACGTGATCGGCGGCGCCATGCCGGGGCATCTGGCACTCGGCGCCTTCGCCGCGCAGATCCGCGCCATGCCGGAGACGGGCGGCGTGCTGCGCACCGGCCCGCTGGCGCGCGAGCGCGACTTCGTGGAGGCCGCGCCCGCCGCCACCCTGCTGCTCGACCTGCTGCGTGACCCGCGCGCCGAGGGGCGCGTGGTGAACATCTGCTCCGGCGTGCCCACCAGCCTCGCCGATCTCACCGCAGCGCTGTTGCACGCCGCGCGCCGCCCCGTCGAGATCCAGGAGGCACCGGGCCGGGCCGGCAATTCCGACATGATCCGCCACTGGGGCTCGGCGGCGCTGCTGCAATCCTGGGGCTATCGCCTGGCGCCGCCCGATGCGGGGCGCGTCGCGGCGCAGCTTCTGGGCTGAGCCCTCAGCCGGCCTCTTCGGGCCGCAGCCAGCCGATCCGGTCGCGGAAGAGGCGGGAGGGCGTCATCAGCGACTGCGCGCTGATCGTCCGGCGCACCATGGAATCCGGCCGCACGCGAATCAGATGGGCCGTGTCGGGCACCACGCGATGGATCAGCCCGGCCGCCGTCGTCTCGCAGTTCCAGTTCCAATCCTCGTAGCCGAACTGCTGGTCGAGATTGGTCCGGCGATAGGGCACGCGCTCATAGACGCTGCGCTCGGCGAAGCTCGGGGAGGTCCAGTGGTTGCGCATGCCGAGCACGACCCAGTCCCCTTCCGCTTCCTCGCCATCCGGATGCGGCAGCCAGCTCGGCGCCACGTCCTGGCCGAAGAGCAGGCTCGCCTCCGGGTGCCAGACGGCCGGTTCGGCCGAGCGGATGGCGGCGCCATGGGCGCGCAGGATCCAGCCCGGACCCCAGAGGTCATCCCCATCGAGGAAGGTGACATAGCGGCCCTGCGCCTCGCGCACCCCCTCGTTGCGCGCGAGGCCGAGGTCGTTCACCTCGGTCTGGACCACGCGCACGCCGGGATGGCGGGCCAGGACGTCGAGCGTCGCCTGGTCCGTGCAGTCGGCCATGGCGATGATCTCGACGGCGAGGCCGGCCGCGCGCGCCTGCTCGGCGGCGTGCTTCATGCTGAGGAGCGAGGCCTGGGCGAGGACGCCCTCGCGATGCAGGTTCAGGATGGCGGTGACATCGGTCATCGGTCAGGCGGCTCCGCGCCGAGGAAGCCCTCCGCCGTGCGCCAGGCGTCGAGCGGCCGGAAATGCCCGCGCGCGCCCTCGGGCAGGCCGAAGCCGTCGGCCAGGGTATTGAGGGCGGCAAGGTCGGCCGCGTAGCTCAGGGAGACGAAGGGCAGGCTGCGGCGGAAATGGCGCCGCATCAGGTCGGCCACGTCGCGCATCGGCCCATCGGCCCAGGCGATGAAGAGCCGGGCATCCACCCGCAGATTCGCGCCATGGCGGGCGAACGCTTCGCCGCCCGCATGGCTGCCCCAGGCCATGATGGCCAAGGGCCGGAAGGCGTTCAGCAGGGCGGTGACCACCCGCGCGCGCCCTGCTTCGTCCAGCCCCGGGTTGATGGCCGGCAGCGAGCGCCAGGTGATGCCTGGCCGCAGGTGGCGCCCCACCGAGACCGCGCTGCCATCCGTCTCCAGGACCAGCAGGGTGGGGTCTTCCGGCAGGTCGGCCAGTTCGGGCACATCGTCCAGATGGCCGGCCAGCAGGATGCGGCGCGGCACCGTCTCGAGCGAGAGGAAGAGCGAGCGCCAGGCCAGTTCCGCCGGGCCCAGGGCGAGGGATGTGACGGGCAGCTGCTCCAGCGCCCCCGGCAGGTCGGCCAGGTCGGCTTCGATGCCGCCGACCAGCGCGATCATCGCCCGGGCTTCCGCGGCCACCCCGGGGCGGACGAAGCGCGATGGCATGTCCTTGGCCTGAAGGTCGGCCGCGCGCCGGCGCTCCGGCTGCGCCGCGAAGTGCCTCAGCGCGCCACGCCCATCGGGCAGGGCCAGTCGATGACGCGCCGCGTGGCGCCTGGGGTCGAAGCCCGGGGCCGGCTGGTAGCCTTTCGCCTCGCCCTCCAGCAGGTAGTGCAGAAGCGGGTTCATCCCGCGCCGGGCCACCTCGGGATACTGCGTGCCGTACCAGGCCACGTCGAAGAAGGGCGAGGGCGAGAGGCCGAGCGCGGCGCCGTGGTTCATGAAATGCGTGGGCGCGTCCATCCCGGGCGAATCCGCAAAGGGATAGGCGGCGAAGTACCATTTGTTGTGGAACAGCGGCGAGGCGTCGCGCCGCTCCGGCCGGCCGAAATGCAGGTAGTGGTGCAGCGGGTTGACGCCGGCGGCCGCGATGTCCGGATAGGTGCGGCAATACCAGGCGGTGTCGAAGAGCGGACCCGGATCGCGATGGGCGGTCAGGGCGTTCTCGCAGAAATCCTCGAAGACGGAGATGCCCTCGGCCATGGCCGCGCCATGGGTCGTGCGGTACCAGGCCGCATCGAACATCGCGTTCGGGTCGAGGCCCTCGTCCATGCCCTGCTCGGCGAAATGCAGCACGGGGTCGCCCATCGCCGCATCGCCATGCCGCACCCGGTACCAGTCCGGGTCCACCAGCAACTCCGCGATCTTCAGCCTATCCATGGGCCTTCTCCGGAGCGAGCAGCCCCGCCAGGGCCGCCTCGTACCCCGCCAGCATGGCCCGCCGGTCGAAACGCTCCTCCGCATGGCGGCGCGCCGCGCGGCGCATCTGATCGAGACCGGCCGGATCGCCCGCCGCGGCGGCGATTCGCGCGGCGAAGCCGGCAAGATCCTCCGCGTCGCAGAGCCAGCCGGTTTCTCCCTCGCGCAGCATGTCGGGCAGGCCCCCCAGCCGCGAGGCGAGGACGGGAACGCCCATGGCCGCGGCCTCCATCACCACGGTCGGCCGGCCGTCGAGGCGGGAGGGCAGGACCAGGAGGTCGAGCGCGCCCAGCACCGGCGCCACTTCGGGCACCTCGCCCAGAAGGTGGAAGCGGCCGGGCGGGAAACCGGCCTGGGCGATGGCAGCCTCGATCTCGGCGCGCTGCGGCCCCGTGCCGGTCATCACGAAGGTGACCGGCAGGCCTGCATCCACCCGGCGGGCGATCTCGATGAAGCCGAGCGGGTTCTTCTCCTCCGACCAGCGGCCCATGAAGCCGACGACCAGGCTCTCGGCAGGCACACCCAGCTGCGCCCGGAAACCTTCGCGCCCATCGCCCGGCCGCAGCGCATCGACATCCACGCCGCTCTCGATGAGGCGGATGCGCTCCTCGCTCTCGCCGGTCGCGAGCAGGTAGTCGCGCACCGCCCGGCTCTCGACCAGGTTGAGGTCGATCATTCGGCGCTGCCGCGCATTGTTCGCGACATGCCCCACGGTGTTGAACAGCAGGTCAAGCACCCGAAGCCCGGGCAGGGACTGCCGGAGGCGGGGCAGCAGGTCGTAGGTCAGGGCGCTTCCCACCACCCAGACGAGGTCGGGCGCGCGGGTCTCGGCCAGGTGCAGCAGGAAGTCGTCCTGGAACTCGGGCGGAACGGCGCGTGGCAGGTCGAAGATCTCGCGCGTGTGCTCGGCGAACCATGGCGTGCTGTCGCCCAGCGCCGGGTCCGGCATCAGGGTCGTCACGATGACGACACGCCAGTCCGCGGCCGTGAGATGGCCCACGACGGCGCTCAGAAGCCGCTCCGCGCCGCCCATCACGAGCCAGGGCAGGGCGAGAAGGAGCGTCGGCGGGCGAGGCCCGGCCGGGGAAATGGGCTTGCGGCGCCGGTGGGGCGTGCCCCGCCCGGCATGGGCGGAATTGGACACGCCACGCGTGGAGGCGAGCGGCCAGAGCAGATCCATGTTCGCGCGCTGAACGAGGATGCGCTGCTGCCAGGCGGGCAGCACGTCCTTTGCGTTGCTGAGGCTGGTCGGATGCACGCGATAGCGCAGCCAGGGCGCGCGCGGCAGGTTGCGGATGCGCGCGCCGAGCGCCGCGAGCCGGACCCAGAACAGCCAGTCCTCGTGCACATGCCCGATCGCGTCGCGCTCGATGTCGCGGAACCCGCCGCTCGCTTCCCAGAGCGCGCGGCGGAACACCGCGCAGGTCAGAACCTGGTTGCCCGCCAGAAGGTCCTGCAGCTCGGGGCGCTCGATCGGGAAGTACTCGCCCTGTCCCTCGCCCACCATGGTGAGCCCGCAGGAGACCACATCATAGCCCTGGCGATCGATCAGATAGACCGCATGTTCCAGATAGGACGGCGCCAGCGTGTCGTCGGCATCGAGGCAGCAGATCAGCGCGCCGCGCGCCTGGCTGATGCCGAAATTCCTGTTGGCGCCGGCCGGGTGGGGGCTGTCCTGGAAGAGGACGCGCACGCGCCCGCCCTCCAGCGCGCGTGCCGCCTCGCGCGAAGCGGCATCGGTGGAGCCGCCCTCCACGATGATGACCTCCAGGTCCTGGAAGGTCTGCCCGAGCACGGATTCGACGGCTGCCGCCAGAAAGCGCCCGTAATTGAAGGAGACGACGACCACGCTGACGCGCGGCGCCGTCGCCGGGTCGAAGGGCGGGCGGGGCCGATGGCCGGTCTCGGGCTTCAGCAGGCGTGTATTGCCGATGGCGTGGAAGAAGGACGCCGCATCGTCCAGCCCCTGCGGGTTCGAGGACGGGGCGAAGAGAGCGAAGCCGTCAGGCCCCGGCACGGCGCCGGCGTTCTGCACACGGCGGAGGAGGCGGCCGGCCAGCCGCCGCGCGCGCCGGAGGACGCCGCCCGCCAGCCAGCGGAGCCTCACGGCCAGGGCGGCAAAGGTTGAGACGCGGCGGAGGCTTTCCGATGCGGACGATGCCCCTGGCCTGTCTGACGATTCCATCACGCGGGCTTATGGCCGAGGCGCAGTGCGATCACAAGCGCGCAGGCCCGCCATTCCGGATCGGATATGGTGGGCGCCCGGTTGATTTCGGAACGGATTTGCCCGACACGCCACCGCAGAGAACGCGGCCCGGTTGCCGTCACGCCGGGGATCCCTCCGGATCAAGGACGCTCCTGCCAGGACGAGGAACAGCCTCACGTGAACACCCAGCCCCGCCACCCTTCGCGGCCCCCGCGGCAAGGCCGATCGATGGCCGCTCCCGACGCGGGGCGAGGGGAGGCGGCGCGATGAGCGGGCTCGCCGCGCCCATCGTCGTGCTGCGGCCCCTGCTGCCGACATCGGCGGAGGTGCTGCCCTTCCTGAACCGCATCGATGCGACGCGGATCTACAGCAATTACGGCCCGCTCTGCCTGGAGATGCAGCAGGGCATGGCGCGCTGGCTGGGTGCCAAGGCCGGCGTCGAGGGCGTGCGGGTGGTCACCGCCAGCAGCGGCACCACGGCGATCGAGATCGCGCTGCGCGCCCGCGCCCTGCCGGGGCGCCGCTTCTGCCTGATGCCCTCTTTCACCTTCATCGCCAGCGCGCATGCCGTCTGCAATGCGGGCCTCGAGCCGGTGCTGACCGATGTGGAAGAGGGGCGCTTCACCCTGACGCCCGCGCTGGCCGAGGCGGCAATGGCCGAACTGCCGGAGCCGCCCGCCGCCGTGCTCGTGGTCAGCGCCTTCGGCGCGCCGCCCGATGTCGCGGGTTGGGAGGCATTCGAGGCGAAGCACGGCATCCCCGTCGTCTTCGACGCCGCCGCCGCGGTCACCTCGCTGCGGCGCATTGGCCACCAGCCACTCGCCGTCAGCCTGCACGCCACCAAGGTCTTCGGCATCGGCGAGGGCGGGGCCGTGATCACGACCGACCATGCCCTGGCGGACCGGCTGGTGGCCAATACCGGCTTCGGCTTTGCCGGCACCGAGCGCGTCTCGGCCGAACGCGCCGGCAACTACCGCATCTCGGAATACGCGGCCGCGGTCGGCCTCGCCGTGCTCGCCGGCATCGACGCGAAGGAGCAGCGCCTGCTGCGGCTGGGCCAGCTCTATGCCGAGGCGCTGCGCAATTCGCCTTGCCGCCTGCAGCAGGGCGCGGGCACGGAATGGGCGACCATGACGCTCAACGTCGTCATCCCGCGCGACCGGCTGGAGGGCAGCCTCGCCCGCCTTGATGCTGACGGCATCCAATGGCGCCGCTGGTGGGGCCTCGGCACCCATCACCACCCAGCCTTCCGCGACCTGCGCCGCACAGCGCTGCCGGTGACCGAGGAACTCGCCCCCCGCGTGATCGGCCTGCCCTTCTACGAGGGCCTGACCGAGGGCGAGATCGCCCGCGTGGCGGAGGCCCTGCGGTGAGCGCGCCCAAGCTCTCCTTCATCGTCCTGTCCTACAACTACCAGGACTACATCCGGACGACGCTGCGCAGCATCCTCGACCAGACGGTCCAGGACTTCGAGGTGGTGGTGGTGGATGACTGCTCCACCGACGCCTCGCGCGATGTGATCCGCTCCTATGGCGATCCGCGCATCCGGCTGATCGAGAACGAGCGCAACCTGGGCGGTGCCGGCAGCTACAACGTCGCGGTGCAGGCCGCGCGCGGCGAATGGCTGGTCAATCTCGACGCCGATGACTGGATCGCGCCGCAGAAGTGCGAACGGCAGCTGGCCGCACTGGCCCGCGACCCCTCGATCGACATCCTGGGCGGCTGGATCTCGCTGGTGGATGAGACCGGCGGCCGGCATGCACGGGCCGAGGAGATCGAGCCGCTGATCAACCAGGACTGGCAGCTCAACCGCGTCGAGACATGGATCGGGCGCAACCCGCTCTGCCGCTCCTCGACCATGGTGCGGCGCGAGGCGCATCTGCGCATCGGCCTGGACGACACGGCCATGGTGCGCGCGCCGGACTACGAGCTCTGGACGCGCGCGCTGGCGCAGGGCTGCCGCTTCGGCCTGCTGCACGAGCCGGACACCTTCTATCGTTTGCAGTCGCGGGGCGTGACCCATGCCGACCCGGTCGGCACGCTCATCGAGATGAGCTACGCCACCATCCGCAACCTGGCCCCGCTGGCCGAGCGCCGTTGCCTGTTCGAAGCACTGAGCGACATGCTGGTCTGGCTCGCCAAAAACCCGCAGATCATCTCCGTCACCCCGCGCGAGGCCTCGCGCCTCGCCGCCTACATGCTCACCCTGCCGGCGCAGACCGATTTCCCGGCCTTCCGCGAGAGCCTGAAGGCGGAGGACCCGACGGGCGTGCTCGATCGCCTCGGCCGCTTCGGCCTGCTGCAGGGCAAGGCGCACGTGCCCTCGGGCCTGCTGGAGAAGCTCTACGCCGATCTCGACGCCTTCACCGAGGCGCGCGACTACTGGCGCAGCCAGGCCGAGGCCTGGGAGCGCGAGGCCAGGCTGCTGTCCGGCCAGGCCGCCGCTGCCGGGGACGACTCCATGGGCAGCGTCCTGGCCCGGCTCGGCGTGCTGCAGGCGGAACTGGCGCATGCGCGGGAACAGCGCGACGCCTATCTCGAGGATCGTGACCGCTGGAAGCTCCGCGCCGAGGCCGGCGAGGCCGCCCGCCAGGCAAGCCTGCTGCATCGCCTCAGGGCCCGGCTCGCAGCCCTGCGCGGCCGGTCGTGACGCCCACCCTCCGGACACCGATGACCCGCCCCGTCGCCACCCGGCGTCCGGGCGCCCTGCGAGACACACGACATGGCTGAAACCGCTTCCGCCGCGCGCGGCATCCTGGCCCTCTTTCCCTTCCTGGTCGTCGGCTCCCTCCCGGTCTCGGTGATGCGCGAGATGCGCGCGCGCGGCCATGACGTGACGGTGGCGCGCTACCTGCCGCTGGCGCAGGGCTACACCATGGACCCGCTCGACGACTTCGCGGCCGAGGATCGGCTGATCGACCTCTCCGACGCGATCGGGCCCTATGGGCCGGACCGGCTGGAGGCCATCGTGGCCGAGCGCGACATCGGGCTCATCCTGCAGATCGGCAGCCCCTGGGGCTATGCGCAGCTCGCCCGCCTGAAGGAGCGCCGCCCCGATCTGCGCCTGGTGGACACGCTCTACAACAACGGCCCGCATTTCCACGCCTTCGCCCATTACGGCCCCTGCTACGATGGCGTGCTCGTCGAGAGCCGGGAGATGGTCTCGCTGCTCGAGGGCGGGCCGCACGGCGCCTGGGTGCGGCAGGTGGAAAGCGGCGTGGACATCTCCCGCTTCGTGCCGGCCGGCCGGGCGCTGCAGCCGCCGGGCACCGAGCTCGTGCTGGGCTATGTGGGCCGCATGTCGGCCGAGAAGAACCCGCTTGGCTTCGTCACCATGGCCGAGGCGCTGCACGCCGCCCGCCCGGGCCTGCGCTTCGTCATGTATGGCGAGGGCGCCATGTCGGGCGAGGTGAAGGCGCGCATCGCCGCGAGCCCCGCGCGCGAGGCCATCGATTTCCGCGGTTTCGCCGACCATCCGACGACGGCGCTCGCCGCCATCGACGTGCTGGTCGTGCCCTCGGTGCTGGATGGCCGCCCGGCCGCGATCATGGAGGCCAATGCCTGCGGCGTGCCGGTCATCGCAGCCCCGGTCGGCGGCATTCCCGAACTCATCGAGGAGGGCCGCAGCGGCTTCCTCTGCCCGCCGCGCGACACTGCGCGCTGTGCCGGCCTCGTCGCCGCCCTGCAGGAGGGTCCCGCACGCTTCGCCGCCCTGCGCGAGAGCGCGCGCCAGGTGGCCGAGGCGCGGTTCGACCGCCGCCGCATGATGGACGCCTATGAGGCGGCTTACATGGACGCGCTGGCCGCCCCGGCGCGGCCCCTGCCGCATCTCGCATGAGTGCCGCCGCCGGCCCCGGGCGCGTGCTGATCTTCGGCGCGGGGGGCCTCGGCCGGGAGGTGCTGCAGATCCTGCGCGACATCGCCGCCGGCGGCCTGCCGGCCGAGCCGGTCGGCTTCGCGGTGGACCCGGCGCATCGCAGCGTGGCCACGCTCGGTGGGCTGCCCGTGCATGACGACGCCGAGGCCCTGCTGCGCGCCGACCCCACGCTTTCGGTGGTGGTCGCGCTGGGTGACCCGGCGCTTCGGGCCGCCACCGTCGCGCGGCTGGCCGGCGCCCGCTTCGCCACGCTGCGCCACCCCGCCGCCTGGATGGGGCAGAGCGTGACGCTGGGCGAGGGCAGCATCGTCTTCGGCCATGCCTCGGCCACGACCGATGTCGCGATCGGCCGGCATGTGCTGGTCAATCCCGGCTGCACCCTGGCGCATGACGTGGTGCTGGAGGATTTCGCGACACTCGCCCCCGCCGTGGCTCTGGCGGGCGGCGTGCATGTGGAGGCGGGCGCGGATCTCGGCACCGGGGCCCGCGTCATTCCCCGCCGGAGGATCGGACAGGGCGCCGTGGTCGGCGCGGGCGCGGTGGTGATCCGCGACGTGCCGCCGGGTGTGACGGTGGTGGGCGTGCCCGCGCGCCGCCTTCGGGGCTGACGCGCGTCAGCCTTTTTGCGCCATCAGCGCCTTGGCCTGCGCCTCCCAGGCCTCAGCCTGCTTCTGCCACCACTCCTTCGCCTCTTCCACCTGGCGGTGATACGCGACGAGTTCGGCATAGGTGGCCTGGAGCTGCGCCATTTGCTCCGAGCCGCCGGCTGTGGTCTGCAGCCGCGCGATCTCCTGGCTGCTCGCGGCCAGTGCGCGTAGCGCGCCGGTGCGCATCGGGTCCACCTCCGCGAGCGCACGGTAGAAATACGCGGCGCCATGGCCTGAGCGCTCCATCGCCGCCGCCGTCTCTGGCGTGTTCAGCGCGCGGTAAAGGGCCTCGATCCCGAAGTTGCGCGGCGAAGGCATCTGCGCGCCCAGGCCCAGCAGGGCAAGCGCCCCGGTGACGCCCAAGCCCTGCTCGAGATGCGCCGCCGCCTCCGGGAAGACGCGCAGGAAGAGGGCGGGGTCCTGCTCCAGCGCGAAATAGTTGCGCAGAACCTGCACGAATTCCCAGGCGACGCGCGCATCGGTCCCGGGGTTGCTCGCATGCATGTTGGCGCCGCCCGCGCGCAGGCGGTACGCCACCAGCGCCTCCTCGATGACATGGATCGGGAAGGCGAGGCAGAGCTTCACCCACATGTCGTAATCCTGGGTCTGCCAAAGGCACGGGTCGAAGACGCCGACCTTCTCGAACCCCTCGCGCCGGACCATGACGGTGGGGGCGGAGAGCAGGTTCCCCTCGAAGAAGAAATGGCGCAGCGCCGATTCCCGCGTCACGCCGGCTGGCCGGTAATAGGGGAAGTCACCCGCGATGGGCGCGCCGTCATCATCCACCGGCGTCATCCAGGAGAAGACGGCGCCGAGTTCGGGTTGCCGCTCGAAGGCCTCGACCTGGCGGCGGAGCTTCCCCGGCAGATACATGTCATCCGAGGGGAGGAACGCGAAGAAGCGACCGCGCGCGCGGGCCATGTTGCGCGCGGCGGTCACGCTGGGGCCGACATTGCGCTCATTGCGCTCGAAGTGGATGCGCTCGTCCTTCACGGCCAGCACCTCTTCCACAGTCCCGTCGGTGGAGGCGTCATCGGTGATGATGATCTCGAAATCCCCGAAATCCTGGCTCAGCACGCTTTCCAGCGCCGCGCGCACGTATTTCGCGTGGTTGTAGGACGGGATGCAGACGGAAACGATCGGCGCCGTGGCCATGCAGGCGTGCTCCAGAAAATTTGGCGCGGAGGGTTGGCGCATTTGCCCTGGGCGGGCAATAGGCATGTCCTCGGATCCAATCCGGCAAATAGCGAGCATGTCCGACAAAGTAAATGCAATAGTATTGGTTGTCATGTGATGCAAATCGCGGGGAAGCCCCAATCCCTGCCCGCGCCAGCGACGGCGCAGGGCCGCGTGGTCTTCCTCGACCTGCTGCGCATCTTCGCCTTCGCCAGCGTGCTGGCTGGCCACAAATTCTACCCGGCGATCGAAGCCGCGGCGCAGGACCCCGGCCTGCACGTAACGGTGCGCCTCATGGCACAGATCCTGGCCCCCTTCGTCTGGGCCGGCGGCGCGGGCGTCATCGTCTTTTTCCTGGTCTCGGGCTACATCATCACCCAGGTGCTGCAGCGCGAGGGCGCGGGCGAATTCGTGCTGCGCCGCATCTTCCGCATCTATCCTCTCTACATCGCCGCCGTGCTGATCGAGACGCTGCTGGCGACCGCGCTGCTCGGCCAGCCCGTGCCGCCGCTTTCGGTCATGATCCCGCGGCTGCTGCTGATCGGCGATCTCTTCGGCACGCCCTATGCGCTGGCTGGCGTGGAATGGACCCTGCGGCTCGAGGTGCTGTTCTACGCCATCATGGCGGTGCTGAAGGCGGCGGGCCTGATCGAGCGGCCGCGGCTGCTGCCCTGGATCTATCTTGGCCTCTCCGCGCTCGGCCTCTGGGCCGGCCCGATGCCGACCGCCTATGGCTGGAGCGACGGCTTCATCACCCTCTACCTGCCCTTCCTCTTCGTGGGTTCGATCGCCTTCCTGCATGAGCGGCGGCTCATCGGCGGCGGCGCGGCGCTGGCCTGCGCCGGCATCATCTACGCGGGCTATCTGCTGGCCGTGCCGGGCATCAGCCCGCGCGGGGCCAACTCGCATTTCCTGACGCTCGCCTGCCTGCTCTCGCTCGCTCTCTGGCTTGTGCGGGCCCGGCTCACCGGCGCGGCCTGGATCGTCTTCCTCTCCAACCTGACCTACGCGGTCTATCTCTTCCACAACTGGCTGTGGTCCTACCTGGACGGCGCGGTGCGCGGCCTGGGCCTGGGCGAGGGGGGATGGGCGGCGCTGGCCACCTTGCTGCTGCTTCTGCTGCTTTGCGCCCTGGCACACCGCGTGATCGAGCAGCCGGGCATCGCGCTGGGCCGCCGCCTCGTGGCCCGCCTCCAGGCGCGCGGCGGCGCCTGAGCGGCTAAAGCTTCAGCCGGAAATAGTCGTGCGCCACCGCGCGCCCGCCGAAGCCTTCCTTCTGCTCGATCAGCCCGTCATTCAGGTAGCGGCCCTGCTGCTCGGTCGAGTTGCCGAAGTCGAACCAGCGCTTCTGCGCGAAGACCTCATCCAGAAGATGCAGGAAGATGCGGTCCAGGCAGCCCATGGCGAAGCCGTCCGGCGTGCTCGCCGCATATTGCAGGTGCGCGACTTCGTCCGCCTCATAGATCACGACGCCCCCGACGAGCCCGCCCGCCTGGTCGCGTGCGGTGAAGAGACGGATGTTCTGCGGGAAGCCGGAATGGAGATACTGGATCTCCTGCACATTGTGCACCGGCTTCACATCGTAGCGCGCCTGCAGGTGCCGATCGAGCAGGTCCCAGAAGAGCGGGAAGTCGGTGTCCTCGCTCACGGTGATGCCCGCCTTCATCGCCTTGGCCGCGCCACGGCGCCGCCGCTCCTGCGGGGTGGGGCGGCGGGCCATGTCGATGGTGCTGAGCAGGTCGCGCCGGTAGAGCTCGGCATCGTGGCGGAACAGCGCGTAGCGGTCCTCCTCGGCCGGCAGGCGGTGGTAGATGTGCGGGATGCTCTTGTAGATGAGCGTCTTCGCCCCCTGCGCCGCCAGATGCGCCCGCACCACGTCGAAGACGCGCAGCATCATCGGCGTCGTCATCCGCGCATTGACGATGAAGCCGCCGAAGGTCAGGCCGTTATGGCTCGCCACCAGGTCGCCGTCGCGATGCGCGGGCAGCAGTGCGACGATTTCATCGCCGCTGCGGATGATGAGGGAGCAGTCGGCAAAGCGGTCGGCGTGGTAGTCCATGTAGCCGCGCAGCAGAAGGAAGGTGCCGTTCTTGCTGGCACGGACGAACTCGTCCCATTCCGCCTGCCGCTCGGCGGCGTAGCGTTCGACGATGAGGGGACGGACAGTGGCGGACATGCTGGTCTCAGTCGTTTTCGAGCACGGCGAGGCCGAGGCCGGAGCGGCCATAGCCATTGCCATTGTAGAACATGTAGAGCTCGCCGCCGATGCGTTCGACGGCGCCGTAGCAGAGCATCTCGCCATCCCATTCGCCGGGTGAGAGCGCGAGGCCGGCCTCGGCATCCCGCCGCGTCCAGGCCTGGCCGTCGGGCGAGGTGGCATAGCCCATGTCATAGCCGCGGGGTGAGCGCACTGCGTACCACATGCGCCAGTCGGCAGGGCCCACGCGCTGGATCCAGGGCCGCCCGAAGCCGATTTCCTCGCCCTCCGGCGCCATCAGTTCCCGGCCCTCGGACGGCCAATGGAGTCCGTCCTCCGAGGTCGCGTAGTGCAGGCTGTAGCGCGGCTGCTTGCGGCCCTCGACGAAATGGAACCCCGCACCGCCGATATACCAGGCCTCCCAGCCCGGCGCGTCGTCGCGCTGCCGTACATAGGGCGCGGTGCGGAAGATCGGCTCCTTCGGACCGCGGTCGAACACGGGCGTCACCGCCCAGCGCGTGAAATCCGCATCCCCGCGCGGTGCCGTGGCAAGGCCGGCGAAGAGCGTATAGGGCACCTTCGTCTGCAGCTGGTAGCCATTGTAATAGAGCCGCACCGAGCCATCGGGCAGGGTGACCGCGCTGCACGGGTTCACGCCATTGTCGTCGAAATGCCCGGGCTCGCCGATGTCGAGCACAGGCTTCTCCGCCACGGCCAGCACGCGGCTCGGGTCGCGCGCATCCACATCGATCCAGCCCGTGCGCGAGACGGTGTTGGCGTCACACACGCCGAGCAGCAGGCGGATGCGATCCTCCAGATAGACCGGCGTCGCCAGCATCGCATGCGATTGCGCCCAGGGCCGGCTTCCATCCGGCGCCCAGAGCAGGCCGAGCTTGCGCCACTTCATGCCGGCGGCTCGTCCCTGACGCGGAAGAAGCGCTTTGCCCCCACCTTCGCGGCCTCCTGCTCGGGAGGGCGGAACATCTGCCCTTCCTCGGTATCGCGCGAGATCACGACGCCCTGGCCGATCCAGTTGTCCGCCGCGACCTTGAGATTGTTCCCGATCGCGACATTCACGCCGAGGAAACTGTTCGCGCCGATCTCGCAGAAGCCCGAGACCACGACGTGGGAGGAGACGAAGACATTGTCCCCCACGCGGCTGTGATGGCCGATATGATTGCCCGACCAGAGGACGACATTCTCGCCGATCTCGGTGAAGGACTGCACGACGTTGTTCTCGAAGATGAAGCAATGCCGGCCCAGGCGCGCGCTGGGCGCGATGAAGGCGTGCGGGCTGACGAAGGAGGCGAGCGGATAACCCGCCGCCGCGACCTGCCGCACGAGGCGCGCGCGCAGCCGGTTCAGCTGGGTATAGACCACCGCCACATGCGCGTGGTGCGCGGCGGGCGGGTAGCGGGCAGGCAGTTCCTCAAGCGGCACCACCGGCAGGCCGCAGAGGCTTTCCCGCTTCAGGAAGGCGCGCTCCACCGCGAAGGCGACGACGCGAAAGGGGCTGAAGGCGGTGAAATACTCATGCGCGACTTCGGCAAAGGCGCTGTCGCCCACCAGGACCAGATCGTGCAGCTTCTCGGGCGCGCTCATCACGGCCTCCGCAGCAGCAGGTCTTCGCGGCGGTTGGCCATGGGCAGCTCCGGCGGCTGCGGCAGGACCCAGGCATCCACCCCCGCCGCCCGCGCGCGCGCAACGAGGGAGAGCAGGACGGCGTCATCCATCTCGCCCTCGCTCGGCTGGTTGAAGCCGGGCACGGGGTCCTCGTCGCGGCCGGTATAGCTGCGGTGGAAGGCGGCACCCGCCGCACTCGCCAGGAAGCGCCGCCGCATCGAGGCATTGGGCACGTCGCCGATCAGCATGGCCCCGCCGCCCGGCCGCAGCAGCGCCATGGCCGCATCCAGGAAGCCGAAGAGCGGGCCGGCCGCGAAGACATAATGCAGCACGGAGTAGCAGATGATGACGTCCACACCGCCGCGCAGTTCGCCAAGGGCCGGCGCGCATTGCGGAAAGGGGCCCTCCACCTTGCGGATGAAGTGGGCATCGGGCAGCGCCTCCAGCATCTCGGGCGAGTCCACCAGGATGATCTCGTGGCCCTGGGCGCGGCAGGCCTCGATGATGAAGGCCGGCAGGTCGCTGCAGCCGGGCCCGATATCCAGCACCCTGAGGCCCCGTGCGCTCTCCAGCGCCGGCAGCTTGGCGCGGATGTCGTCGAAGATCGCGGCCTCGCGCCCTGCCCGCAGGCTGTCGGGGAAGCCGATGCGCTGGTAGCGGCTGAGATCGGCGCGCCCGGCGAGTTCGCGGAAGCCCTCATAGGTGAGGTCTGCGAAAGACCTGGCCTGCCGGCGTTCTTCCTCATCCATCGAGTATTTCGCCCGTCACGCAACCGTTGCGCGCGTCATTAGGCCACCGACCCCGGGCCTGCAAGGCGCTTGGCACCCTGCCGGCGCTCGATCCGGCCCACCAGCCAGCGCTGGCAAGGCCGCTCCACCCCGTGATGCAGCGCCGCCGCGAGCAGCAGGCAGAGCGCCAGGATGGGCAGCAGCGGCAGGGTCTGGATCACCCCCTCCAGCTGCTTGATGAAGAACCATTTCATGACGAGCTGATGGACCATGTAGAGGCAGAAGCTGACGCCCCCGAGCCAGAGGAAAGGCTGCAGCGAGAGCATCCGCCCGACGACCCCCTGCGCGCTGGCGAAGGCCATCAGCAGGGGCGCGAAGACAAGGCAGCCCCCGCCGATCTCGAACCAGTAGGCGAGCCCGCCCGACCAGGCGAAGAGCGGGCGCAGCGCCGCCTGCCCGCCCAGGAACCAGCCGGCCAGCAGGGCCAGCGCCGCCAGTTCCAGCGCGGTGCCGCCGATGAGGCCCAGCCGCAGCCGCCCGAGCCGCGTCCAGGCGAGCCAGGCCACCATGCCCAGCACGAATTCGAAGCCCCGCGCGAGGGGCGAGGCATAGACGAGCATCCGTGTGCTGGCCTCGGTGATGCCGCCGGTCATCGGCAGCCCCGCCAGCGCGGCGATGCCGGCGACGCCGAGCAGCAGCGCCGCCGCCAGCAGCAGCTTCCAGTGCCAGTTCCGGTGCAGTTCGCGCAGCAGGAACAGGAAGGCGAGGTAGAAGAAGAACTCCGTCGAGATGGACCAGGAGACGGCGTTCCAGGAGAACACATAGAGCGGGAAGGGCGGCAGGGACTGGGTCAGCGTCAGGTTCGCGGCCAGCGCGAGCCAGGGGCTGAACCAGCCCGTCCCCGGAAATTGCCGGCTGTCGGGGCGCATGAGGAAGATCACCATCAGCGCCGTCACAAAATGGACCGGCCAGAGCCGTGCCAGGCGGAGCGTCACGAAATGCCCGAAGCCGATGGCTCGCCCGGCATAGGCGTGGCTCAGCACGAAGCCTGAGAGCACGAAGAAGAAGCTCACTCCCTGCTTGAACGGCCATTCGCCGAGATGCCGCAGCGCCGGGACGTAGCTCGCGGCGTGATAAGCCACGATCATCGCGGCCGCCGCGAAGCGCAGGCTGGTCAGGGGCTTCAGGTGATCCATGGCGTTGCCCCTCCCGGCGCGCGGCCCTCCGCCCCCAAGGGCGGGCTGCCTACCACATCCGCTTCGCGCCGTGCCAGGGCCCGTTGCCCACCCGCGCGCCCCGGGTCCATGCTGCGCCCAAGACCATCGGAGGAAGTCGCAGCATGTTCCAGACCGGCGAGGCGCGCCCATGACCGCCCCCCTGCATCCCGATTGCATCGCCCTGCTCGAACTGGTGAAGGCCAGCGGCCGGCCGCGCTTCGACACGATGGAGCCGCTGGCCGCCCGCGCCCAATATGCGGCCGGGCGGAACGTCGTGCAGCCGCCCTCCCCGGATGTCGCGGAAGCCCGCGACCTCAGCCTGCCCAGCGGCGTGGCCATGCGCCTCTACCGCCCGATCGGCAGCGCGGCGGGCGAGATCCTGCCTTGCCTCGTCTTCGCCCATGGCGGCGGCTGGGTCTTCGGCGACCTCGACACGCATGACCACCTGGCCCGCAGCCTCGCCAATGGCGCGGGCTGCGCCGTGCTGGCGGTGGATTACCGCATGGCGCCTGAGCACCTCTTCCCGGCGGCGGTGGACGACGTGGCCGAGGCGGTGCGCTACGCCGCCGAGAACGCGGCCAGCCTCGGCATTGATCCGGCGCGCCTGGCGGTCGGCGGCGACAGCGCCGGCGGCAATCTCTCGGCCGTGATGGCGCTGATGTCGCGCGACGGCACGCTGCCGCCGCTCCGCTTCCAGCTGCTGATGTATCCCGCCACCGACATGACGGCCACGCATGAGAGCTACGAGCGCTTCACCGAGGGCCTGCCCCTGGTGACGGCGGGCATGCACTGGTTCCGCAACCTCTACATCCCCGACGCCGGTCAGTGGACCGACTGGCGCGCCTCGCCCTTGCGCGCGGCCTCGCTGGCGAACACGCCGCCCGCCTTCGTGCTGACCGTGGGCCATGACCCGCTCTGCGACGAGGGGCGCGAATACGCGGCCCGGCTCGAGCGCGAGGGCGTGCGCGTGACCCACCTGCACGCGGCCGACATCCTGCACGGCGCGCTCACCATGTGCGCCATCATCAAGCCTGCCCTCGTGCTGATCGAGACCGCGGCGCGCGCGCTGAAGGAAGGCTTCCGCGCGTGATGCTCGCGGGCAAGGTGGCGCTGGTGACGGGCGGGGCCTCGGGCATCGGCCGCGCCACCGCGCTGCGCATGGCCGAGGAGGGGGCGCGCCTGCTGGTCGCCGACCGGGACGGGGAGGGGGCCACCCGCACCGCCGCCGCCATCGCCCAGGCCGGCGGCCAGGCGCGTGGCATCGCGGCCGATGTGACGCGGGAGGCCGATGTCGCCGCCATGGTCCAGGCCGCCCTCGAGACCTTCGGCCGGCTCGACTGCGCCTTCAACAATGCGGGCGTGGCGCCGGCCGAGGCGCAGCCGCTGGCCGAGATCGCGGCCGAGGAATGGGCACGGGTGATCAACATCAACCTCACCGGCGTCTTCCTCTGCCTGAAGCACGAGATCGCGGCCATGCGGGCCGGCGGCGCCATCGTCAACACCGCCTCCATCGCCGGGCGCATTGCGCTCCCCAAGGCGGGCGCCTATGTCGCCGCCAAGCATGGCGTGATCGGCCTCACCAAGGTCGCGGCGCTCGATCACGCGAAGGACGGCATCCGCGTCAATGCCATCTGCCCCGGCTATGTCGAGACGCCGCTGGCGAGCCGCAGCATCGAGCGCCGGCGCGAGGCCATCCTGGCCCGCGTGCCGCTGGGCCGCATCGGCACGGTCGAGGACATCGCCGAGAGCGTGGTCTGGCTCTGCTCGGACCGCGCGGGCTTCGTCACCGGCGAGGCCATCGCCGTGGATGGCGGCCATACGGCCAATTGAATTCCCAAGGGAGAGAGACATGCGCTTCAAGAACAAGGTCGTCATCATCACGGGTGCGGCGAATGGGCTGGGCCTCGACGCCGCCGGCGGCTTCGCCCGCGAAGGGGCGAAGGTGCTGATGGTGGACCGCGACCCGCGCGGCGCCGAAGGGGCCGCCGCACTCGCCGCGCAGGGCCATGACGTGCGCTTCCGCCAGGCCGATGTGACGCAGGACGCGGAGGTGCGCGGCTATGTCGCCGCCGCGATGGAGGCCTGGGGCCGGATTGACTGCTTCTTCAACAATGCCGGGATCGAGGGCCATGTCCGCCCCATCATCGAGCAGGAGGAAGCGGTCTTCGATGCCGTCATCGCCGTGAACGTGAAGGGCGTCTTCCTCGGCATGAAGCATGTGATGCCGGTGATGCTGGCCCAGGGGAAGGGGGCGGTCGTGAACACGGCTTCGACCGCGGCCTTGGTGGGCTCGGCCGGGCTCGGCCCCTATGTCGCCTCCAAGCATGCGGTGCTGGGGATGACCAAGACCGCGGCGGGCGAGGTGGCGCGCGGCGGCGTGCGCGTGAATGCGCTTTGCCCCGGTCCCACCGATACGCGCATGATCCACTCGCTGGAGGAGCAGGCGACGGCGCGCGGGGCGAATGACGTGCCGGAGAAGTACATGGCCTCCATCCCGCTCGGCCGCTACTGCACGCCGGCCGAGGTGACGGCGATGGTGCTGTTCCTCTGCTCGGACGAGGCCTCGGGCATCACGGGCGGGCAGTTCCAGGTGGATGGCGGCCGCACGGCGTGCCCCGCGGGGGCGCTGCGCTGATGTTCATGCCCTCAAGCGCCGGGCGCGCGCCCGGCGCGCTTGGCTTCGCGCCGCAACGGGTGCGCTGGCGGTCGGGGCAGTCTGGGCGCGCCGGCCGCTTGGCCGCCGGATTCTCACGGCGCGGTGCTGGTCCGTCCCGCTCGGTCCCGGCTGTTCACTCCGCTGCCCGGACCTGCTCGCCTGCCGTGAACACGAAGCCCGGATAACCCCCCGCCGCGATCTCGTCGCAGAGCTGCCGGTAGGTGCCCACCCCTCCCACATAGGGCATGAAGAGCTGCGGCTTGCCCGGGATATTGGCGCCCATGTACCAGCTGTTCGCCTGCGGATAGAGCGTGCGCTGCGCCACCTCGTTCACATGCGCCACCCAGTCGTCCTGCGCCTTCGGCGTCGTCTCCATCACGGAGAAGCCGTGCCGCTGCCGATGCGCCAGCGAGTCGCACACCCAGTCCACATGCTGCTCGATCGAGACGATCATGTTGGACAGCACCGAGGGGCTGCCCGGCCCGGTGATCAGGAACAGGTTGGGGAAGCCCGCCACCATCAGCCCCAGATGCGTGCGCGGCCCCTCGGCCCAGGCCTCGCGCATCGAGAGCCCGCCACGCCCGCGGATGTCGATGGCCAGGATGGTCCCCGTCATCGCATCGAAGCCGGTGGCGAAGACGATGCTGTCCGCCGCATGCGTGGCACCACCCGCCTCGACGCCTTCGGGCGTGATTCGGCTGATGGGGTTTCTCCGCACATCCACCAGCGTCACATGCGGCAGGTTGAAGGTCTCGTAATAGGCGGTGTCCACGCAGATGCGCTTGGCGCCGATCGGGTGGTTCCTCGGCAACAGGATCTCCGCCACCTCCGGGTCATGCACCAGGCCCCGGATCTTCTCGCGCACGAAATCGGCCGCCGTGTCGTTGGCTTCCCTGTTGGTCAGCAGGTCGCTGAAGGCGGCCATGAAGGCGGTGCCGCCCGCCGCCCAGCGCGCCTCGTATTCCGCCCGCCGCTCGGCCTCCGGGACAGCGAGTGCCGAGACCGGGTTCAGGTGGTACAGGATGCCCGTCCGCATCTGCCGGGCGGCCGCGCGCCGCGCCGGGTAATCCCGCTTCCAGGTCTGCGCGTAATCCTCCGTCATCGGCCCGTTGCGGGAGGGGATGCTGAAATTCGGCGTGCGCTGGAACACGGTGAGCTGCGCCGCCTGCTTCGCGATCACCGGAATGGCCTGGATCGCCGAGGAGCCGGTGCCGATCACCGCCACGCGCTGCCCGGTGAAATCCACGCCCCCATGCGGCCACTGGCCCGTGTGGTAGATGGCGCCGCCGAATCCCTCGATGCCCGGAATATCCGGCAGCCGTGCCGAGGAGAGGCAGCCGGTCGCCAGGATCAGTTGCCGCGCGCTGATCCGCCGGCCGGTATCGGTTTCGACCAGCCAGCGCGCCGCCGCCTCGTCCCACACCGCCGAAGTCGCCCGCGTCTTGAAGGAGATGTCCCGCCGCAGATCCAGACGGTCCGCGACGTGATTGGCATAGGCCAGGATCTCGGGCTGCCCGGCGAAGCGCTCGGACCAGTTCCATTCCTGTTGCAGCTCCTCCGAGAAGCCGAAGGAATACTGCATGCTCTCCACGTCGCAGCGGGCACCGGGATAGCGGTTCCAGTACCAGGTTCCGCCCACCCCATCGCCCGCCTCCAGAGCGATCGCGGCGATGCCGAGGCCGCGCAGGCGATGCAGCAGGTAGAGCCCCGCGAAGCCCGCGCCGATGACCAGCGCCTCGATCCGCTCCGGCGTCCCGTTCCCAGACATCCGCGTTCCCCCTGTGTTGGGTGCGATGATGCACCCCCGGGGGGCGGCTATGTCAACGCAGCCGCCTCGCGCAGCACGGCCTCGGCCGCGGCGGTGTAGCGCCCATCCGCCTCATGCAGGACGAGGCCGGGCAGCACCTCGTCCGGCCCCGCCCCGCCGCGCCGCGCCTGGATCAGGATGCGCTTGGCGGGCGTGCCGGCCCGGGGCCAGAGCGGCAGAAGGCGCACGGCGCCGCAGCCCGCCTCGCGCAGCGCGGCCGCGGCTTCCGCGAAGCGCGCGGCGGGCAAGACGAGGCTCAGTGTCCCCTTGTGCCGGAGCGGTCGGGCCATGGCCCGCACCCAATCCATCAGCGGCGCATCCTCATGCGCCGCCTGGCGCCGATCGGCGAAGGGGGAGGGGGTGCCGCCCGCCCAATAGGGCGGATTGGCGAAGGCATGGTGCAGCGGGGGCAGGTCGCGCAGGTCCCGCGCATCGGCGGCGCGGATCTCGGCCGGCAGCAGGTTCAGCCCGGCATTGCGCTGCGCGATGTCCACCAGCGCCGGGTCCCGGTCCACGGCGAGGATGCCCAGGCGCGGCACGCGGGCGGCGAGGCACAGGAACGCCGCCCCGGTCCCGCAGCCCAGTTCCAGCACGGAATCGCCGGGCCGCGCGGGCACGAAGGCCGCCAGCAGCACAGGGTCCAGCGCCGCCCGGAAGCCGTCCCTGGGCTGCAGCAGCTTGACCCTTCCGCCCAGCAGCGCGTCTTCGCTGAGATCCTTAGACACCGGCCTCCTTCAGCAGCCGCTGCGCGCGGGCCGCATCCTCGGCGCGCACGGCCAGCCGCTGCGGGAATATGGCGAGGCCGAGGCCCGAGAGGTTCCGGTCCAGCAGCACCGCCTCGATCCCGGCATCGCGCAGGAGCGAGGCCAGGAACTGCATCCGGATCGGGTCAGGGTCGGCCGCCACCACTTCCATCGGCTGAAATCCTTGATTTCCCTTGCCTTGCCGCCATGTCGCCCTCTCGGTATCCTGCACAGCCCGGGCCGGGGTCAAGTTTGGACCCTGGGGGCTGGGCCAGAGAGACAGGGAATGCGCGCGTGGCGGGTACGGTTCAGGTGAGGGAAGACGGCGCCATGGGGGCGGACCGTGGCGAGGACGCGCTGGCGCGGCTGAACCGGCTGGTCGCGGAGGACCTCAAGGCCTGCAACACCCTCATCATCCAGCGCATGCAAAGCCCGGTGGCGCTGATCCCGCAGCTCGCCGCCCATATCATCGCGGCCGGCGGCAAGCGCCTGCGCCCGCTGCTGACGCTCGCGACCTCGCGCCTCTGCGGCTATGAGGGCGCCCGCCATGTGGCGCTCGCCGCCTGCGTCGAGTTCATCCACACGGCCACGCTGCTGCATGACGATGTGGTGGATGAGAGCGCGCTGCGCCGCGGCCAGGCCAGTGCCAATGCGCTCTTCGGCAACAAGGCCTCCGTCCTCGTCGGCGATTTCCTCTTCGCCCGCGCCTTCCAGCTCATGATCGAGGACAAGAGCCTCGAGGTGCTGCGCATCCTGGCCGGGGCCTCGGCCACCATCGCCGAGGGCGAGGTGCTGCAGCTCATCACCCAGAACGACCTCTCCAGCACCGAGGCGCAGTATCTGGAAGTGATCCAGGGCAAGACCGCTGCCCTCTTCGCCGCCGCCGCGCGACTGGGCGCCGTGGTGGGTGACCGCCCGCAGGCCGAGGCCGAGGCGCTGGACGCCTATGGCAACAATCTCGGCATCGCCTTCCAGCTCGTGGATGATGCGCTCGACTACTCGGCCGAGCAGGCGCGGCTGGGCAAGACGGTCGGCGACGATTTCCGCGAGGGCAAGATCACGCTGCCCGTGCTGACCGCCTTCCACGCCGGCGACGCGGCCGAGCAGGAATTCTGGCGCCGCACGCTGGAAACCGGCGAGCAGACCGACGAGGATTTCGCCGAGGCGCAGCGCCTGATCGCGAAGCATCGCGGGATCGAACGCACGATCGAGCGCGCCGAGCTCTACGGCAACGCGGCGCTGGCCGCGCTGCAGATCTTCCCGAAGGGCGAGGCGCGCGAGGCGCTGGCTGACGTCGTTCGGTTCTGCATCGAGCGCGCCCGCTAGGCGGCGCGCACCAGGCCAGGCCCCGGGCAACAAGGGGCCGGCCGCACAGGGAGGAGTTGAGGATGGCATACACCACACGGCGTCTGGCGCTGGCCGGGCTGGGCACGCTGCTGGCCGCGCCCGCGCTGCGGGCGCAACCCTGGGCGCCCACGCGGCCCATCCGCATCATCGTCACCTACCCGCCGGGCGGCGTGAACGACATCGTGGGCCGCATCATCGCCGAGCCGCTCTCGCGCGAACTGGGCCAGCCCGTGGTGATCGAGAACCGGGCCGGGGCAGGGGGCAATATCGGCACTGTCGCCGCTGCCCAGGCCGAGCCGGATGGCCACACCATCCTCTTCGGCACCACGGCGCTGTTCGGCGTGAACCCGATCCTCTATGCCGCCTCCTCCGGCGTGGATGCGGTGCGCGATTTCACGAGCCTCGGCATGATCGGGGAGGTGGCGAACATCCTCTCCGTCGTGCCCGGCCGCGTGCAGGCGACGGACATGGCGGGCTTCATCGCGGAAGCGAAGCGCCGGCCGCTGACCTTCGGCTCGGTCGGCAATGGCTCCTCCTCGCATCTCTCGGCCGCGCTCTTCCTCAGCATGACGGGCATCGAGGCGACGCATGTGCCCTATCGCGGCTCTTCACCGCTGGTCGCCGCCATGCTGGCCAAGGACGTGGATTTCGGCTTCGACACCACCGCGACCTCGACGGCGCATATCCGCGCCGGCGCGCTGCGCCCGCTGGCGGTGACGACGACGACGCGCGCGACCGCGCTGCCCGACGTGCCGACCATGCAGCAGGCGGGCCTCGCGGGCTATGACCTTGGCATCTGGTTCAACCTCGGCGTGCCGCGCCGCACGCCAGCGCCGGTGGTGGCCCGCCTCGCCGAGGCGCTGGAGCGCGCCCGCAGCGCGCCCGCCACGCATGAGCGCCTGCGCACCGCCTTCGTCGAGCCCATGACGCTGCCCTTCGCGGAGAACGAGGCCTTCATCCAGGCCAGCGCCGCGCGTTGGCAGGCGATTGCGCGGGCTGCGCGCGTCTCGATCGACTAATCCGCATAGGCGCCGGCGGCCTGGATCACGGGCCGCCAGCGCTGCACCTCCTCCACCACGAAGCGCCGATGGAAGGCGATGCTGGCGCGTTCCTCCGTCGCCGGGTCGGTCAGCAATTCGGCGAATCGCTGGCGCAGCCGGTCATCCCGCAGCGCCTGGCGCAGCGCGGCCGAGATGTGCTCCTGCACCGCCTCGGGCGTGCCGGCGGGCGCGTAGAGCCCGTGCCAGGTGGACATGGAAATCCCCGGGAAGCCGGCCTCCGCCGTGGTCGGCACCTCCGGCAGGCCCGCGAGGCGCGTGGGGCTGCTGACGGCAAAGGCGCGGATGCGGCCATCGCGCAGATAGGGCACCGTGTTGGTCGCCTGATCGCACATCAGGTCGATGCGCCCGGCCAGAAGCTCCGCGATGGCGGGGCCGGTGCCGCGGAACACCACCACGGTCGCGCGCGCCTGCGCGTCGCGCTGCAGCAGCAACCCACACAGGTTGGAGGCGCCGCCCAGGCCCGAGGTGGCGAGGTTCAGCCCCTCGCCCTCGCGCCGCAGCACGGCCATCAGCCCTGCCATATCGCTGGCCGGAAAGCCAGGCCGCGCCACCACCGTCATCGCCGCGTCGGACACGAGGCCAAGCGGCGCGAAGCTGCCCGGCACGTCATAGGGCAGGCGGCGGAACAGTGTCGCACTCGCCGCCATGCCGATATTGTTCAGCAGCAGCGTGTAGCCATCCGGCCGCGCCTGCGCCACGCGCTGCGGCCCGACGACGGAGCCGCCGATCGCCTCCACCACCACATTCTGCCCGATGGTGCGGGAGAGCGCGTCGGCCGTGATGCGCGTGATGGTGTCGGTCGGCCCCCCCGCCGCACCGGCCGCCACCAGCGTGATGGTCCGCGACGGATAGGTCTGGGCGAAGGCCGGCGGCGCCAGCAGGGAAGCGGCCATCAGGCCCGTGGCGAAGGCACGACGCAACATCCGAATTCCTCCCCAGGTGACGCCCGCCCGTGAACCCGGCCGAGCGCTTCAGTTCAGGCGCAGTTCCAGGATGTGGCGCGGATCGGGCGAGATCTCGCCGCGCTCCAGCCGCAGCACGATCTCGGTCAGCGCCGTATTGGCCGGGGTCGCGATGCCGAGCGGCTTCGCCTTCTCCGCGATGAAGCCGTTGATGAACTCGATCTCGGTGCGGCGGCCCTTCACCATGTCCTGCCCCATGGAGGGGCGATGCGCGCCGCCGCCGGGCTTCGCCGCCTCGGCCAGGCGATGCGCGTCATAGGTGGCGCGCGCGGCCGCGTCCCCCTCGCCGGCGCGGGCGATGATCTCGGGGTCGAGGTGGTAGATCTCCTCCAGCGCATAGCCCAGCGCCTGGCCCACGCGGATCGCCTCGCTGCCCAGCCGCGCGCCGAAGGCGCGGAGCGCGTCATTCGTCAGGATGTCCTTCATGACGAGGCCGGTGGAGGCGGAAAGCCCGTTGCCCATGCCGTTCGCCACCAGCTTGGACCAGCGCTCGCCCCAGAGGTTCGACGTCACGGTCGTGCTGTCGGAAAGCCCCGTCAGGCGGCCCACTTCCTCCGCACGTTCGGTGATGCGCCCATGCACCTCGCCCACGCGATAGACGGTGTGGGCGGCGCCGCCCTTGCCCGAGGCGCGGCGGACATGGCCGGGCTCGCCCAGCTCCACCGTGATGGAGCTGGCGATGGCGCCGAGCGTGCGGCCCCAGCCGACGATCTCCGCGATCGCCTCCTCGTTCATGCAGTTCTGCAAGGACACCACGAAGCCGCCCGGCGCCAGGTATTGCCGGATCATCATCGTGGCCCAGGCGGTGTCGTAGGACTTCACGCAGATGAAGGCGATGTCGAAGGGCTTGCGCGCCACGGCCTGCAATTCGGTGAGGTGGATGGCGGTGACCGGGACGGTGAATTCGGGCACATCCTTCAGATGCGTCACGCGCAGCCCGTCGCGGCGCATCTTCTCGACATGCTCGGGCCACATGTCCACGAAGGTCACATCCTCGCCGGCCCGCGCCATATGCGCGCCGGCATAGCAGCCGACGGCGCCCGCGCCGATGATGGCGATGCGATGACCCATCTGCGTGTCCTTCCCCTTGGTCCGGGGGAGGCTAGCGCCGTTTCGGAGGACGCACGAGGGGGCTTTGCCCCCTCGACCCCCAGCAGGGCACAGGTGCCCTGCACCCCTATTGGTGGAAGGTGCAGGAAACTCAGTTTCCTGCCGGGGAGCTTGAGGGGCGGAGCCCCTCAAACCGTCAGCAATTTCCGCACCTCGGCCTCATCCAGCTCGCTCGTCTTGCCGGAGAGCGCCACCTCGCCCCGCACCATCACGGTGATGGTGTCCGCCAGGTCCCGCGCGAATTCGAAATACTGCTCCACCAGCACCACGGCGAAGTTCCGGTCCCGCGCCAGGTGATGGATCACCTTGGCGATGTCCTTGATGACATTGGGCTGGATGCCCTCGGTCGGCTCATCGAGGATCAGCAGGCGCGGCCGCGCCGTCAGCGCCCGCCCGATGGCAAGCTGCTGCTGCTGCCCACCCGAAAGGTCGCCGCCGCGCCGCCGCAGGAATTGCCGCAGGATCGGAAACAGCTCGAACACCTCTTCCGGCACGGCGGAACCGCGCGGGGCGGCGGCCAGCGCCGTCTCGAGGTTTTCCTGCACGGTCAGGAAGGGGAAGATCTCGCGCCCCTGCGGCACATAGCCGATGCCCGCGCGCGCGCGTTCGGCGGGCCCGAGGCCGCGCATCTCATTCCCCTCCCAGAGGATGGAGCCGCCCTGGATCTTCTCCAGCCCGATGATGGAACGCAGCAGCGAGGATTTCCCTACCCCGTTGCGCCCCAGGACCGCGGCCACCTGGCCGGGCCCGACCGAGAGCGAGACGCCGCGCAGGCAGCGGCTCGCGCCATAGGAGAGATCGATGTCGGTGACGTTCAGCATCGCGCCATCACCTGCCCAGATACACTTCGATCACGCGCGGATCATTCTGCACATGGGTGATCGAGCCCTCCGAGAGCACGCTCCCTTCATGCAGCACGGTGACGCGGCTGCCCAGCGCCTTCACGAATTCCAGGTCATGCTCGACCACGACGACGCTGCGCGTGCCCGCGATGCCGACGAGCAATTCCGCCGTCTGCTCGGTTTCGTGATCCGTCATGCCGGCGACGGGCTCATCCACCAGCAGGAGCTGCGGGTCCTGCATCAGCAGCATGCCGATCTCGAGCCATTGCCGCTGGCCATGGCTGAGCAGGCCGGAGAGATCATGCGCGCGTTCGGTGAGGCCGATCTCCGCCATGGTGCGCTCGATGCGCGTCCGCGCCTCGCCGCGCAGCACCCAGCGCAGGCAGGCGATGGGGCCGCGCGGGGCCTTCAGCGCCAGCTCCAGATTCTCGAAGACGGTCAGTGCGTCGAAGACGGTGGGCTTCTGGAACTTGCGGCCAATGCCGAGATTGGCGATGGCGGCCTCATCCATCCGCGTCAGGTCCCGCCCGCCGAAGCGCACGATGCCCGCACCTGGCCGCGTCTTGCCGGTGATGACATCCATCATCGTCGTCTTGCCCGCGCCGTTCGGGCCGATCACCGCGCGCAGCTCGCCGGGCTCGACGATGAGGGAGAGGTTGTTCAGCGCCCGGAACCCGTCGAAGACGACCGAGACGCCGTCGAGATAGAGGCCGGTGGTGGAATCGCCATCCGGCAGCGCGACCGCGTTCATGGCTTCGTCTCCCCGCGCCGGCGGATCAGGCCGATCAGGCCCTTGGGCAGCAGCAGCGGCACGGCGATGAAGAGGCAGCCCAGCACGATGAGCCAGAGATCGGGCGCCACCGAGGTGAGCCAGGTCTTCAGCGCATTCACCGAGAAGGCGCCCAGCACCGCGCCCACCAGCGTCCCGCGCCCGCCGAAGGCCACCCAGACCACGGCCTCGATCGAGTTGCCCGGGCTGAACTCGCCCGGATTGATGATGCCCACCTGCGGCACATAGAGCGCGCCGGCGAGCCCCGCGATCATCGCCGAGAGCACGAAGACGAAGAGCTTGTGGCGCGTGGTGTCATAGCCGAGGAAGCGCACGCGGCTCTCGGCGTCGCGGATCGCGGTCAGCACGCGGCCATATTTGGTGCGGGTCAGCGCGCCGCAGGCCAGGAAGACGGCGACGAGCGAGGCGAGCGAGGCATAGAACAGGATGGCCCGCGTATGGCCGCTGTTGAGCGGCATGCCCAGCAGCTCCTTGAAATCGGTGAAGCCGTTATTGCCGCCGAAGCCCATGTCGTTGCGGAAGAAGGCCAGCATGAGCGCATAGGTCAGCGCCTGGGTGATGATGGAGAGATAGACGCCCGTGATGCGGCTGCGAAACGCCAGATAGCCCACGATGCCGGCGAGCAGCCCGGGCACGATCAGCGCCATGGCGAAGGCGAAGATAAACCAGTCGAAGCCCAGCCAATACCAAGGCAATTCCGTGTAGCCGAGGAAGACCATGAAGTCCGGCAGCACCGGATGGCCATAGACCCCGCGGGGCCCGATGAGGCGCATCAGATGCATGCCGATGGCATAGCCGCCGAGCGCGAAGAAGGCGCCATGGCCGAGCGAGAGGATGCCCGCATAGCCCCAGGCGAGATCCAGCGCCAAAGCCAGGATCGCGTAGCAGATCCACTTGCCGATGATGCTGACCAGGAAGTCCGAGACATGCAGCGGATGCTCCTCCGGCAGCAGGTTCAGCAGCGGCAGGAGGGCCAGGACAGCGACGAAACCGAGCAGGATGAGACGGCGCGTGTTCATTGGTCGGCCGCGCGTCCCTTCAGCGCGAACAATCCCTTGGGCCGTCGCTGGATGAACAGCATGATGCCGACCAGCAGGAAGACCTTGGCCAGCACGACGCCGGCATAGGGCTCCAGCACCTTGCTCACGAGGCCAAGCGTGAAGGCGCCGATCAGCGTGCCGGCCAGCGAGCCCACGCCGCCGAAGACCACCACCATGAAGCTGTCGATGATGTAGCCCGTGCCGAGATTGGGCGAGACATTGTCGATCTGGCTCAGCGCGACCCCCGCCAGCCCCGCGATGCCGGAGCCGAAGGCGAAGGTCATCGCGTCCACGCGGCCGGTGCGGATGCCCATGGTGGCCGCGATGCGCCGGTTCTGCACCACGGCCCGCATCTCGAGCCCGAAGCGGGTCAGGCGGATGGCGGCGAGTGTGGCGAGCAGCACCGCGATGGAAAACAGGATGATCCAGGCGCGGTTCTGCGTGATGGCGATGCCGCCGGGCAGGATCAGGGTGCCCATCATCCAATCGGGGCTGATCACCTCGCGGTTCTGCGCGCCGAAGACCAGGCGGACGATCTGCTGCAGCACCATGCCCACGCCGAAGGTGAGCAGCAGCGTCTCGAGCGGGCGGCCATAGAGGTGTCGGATCAGCCCACGTTCCATGGCCGCGCCGATCGCGGCCGTCACCAGGAAGGCGGCGGGGATGGCGAGCGGCAGGGAATAGGGTTGGAGCGCCGGGATGTCGCGGCATACCTCCTGCACGACGACGGTCACATAGGCGCCGATCATCACGAATTCGCCATGCGCCATGTTGATCACGCCCATGACGCCGAAGGTCACCGCCAAGCCAAGTGCGGCGAGCAGCAGCACCGAGCCGAGCGAGAGGCCCTGGAAGAAGGTCTCCGCCGCGCGGCGCATCTGCAGGCGGCGATCAATGGCGGCGACGGCGGCCTCGATCTCGGGCAGCAGCTCCGCATTGGCGGCGCGGGCGGCGAGCAGCAGGTTGCGCGCCTCGGGCGAAGCGGAGGCGCCAAGGGCTGCGATGCCCGCGCGCTTTGCCGCGGCGTCGGGCGAAGCGAGGCGCGCGCCGCCGAGGGCCAGCTCCATGCGGGCGCGGATGTCGGCACGGGATTCGCGGGTGAGGGCGGCTTCCAGCAGCGGGATGTCCTCGGCGCTGCGGTTGCGCAGGATGGCGTCCGCCGCGCGCAGGCGCTCCGCCGGATCGGGCGAGACGAGCTGCAGCCGGCCCAGCGCGCCGCGCAGCGCCACGCGCACGCGGTTGTTGATGCGGATGACGGTCGCACCCTCGGCCGGCGTCGCGCCCTCCTGCGGGGCGATCCGCCCATCGGCCAGGCGCAGCAGCCGCGCATCGGCGAGCGCCTGCAGCAGGGGGATGGCGCGCGGATCGCCGAGCGCGCCGAGGCGCTCCACGGTTTCCGCCTGCTGCGCGAAGCCGCCGGCCAAGCCGGGCAGCAGCGCGTCGAAATCCTGCGCGCGGGCGGGGGAGAGGAAGAGCGTGACGCCGGCCAGCAGGATGGCGACGCGAAGCAAGAGGAACCTGATCAAATCGAAGCCGCCCCACAGAGGATCCGGCCGCAACGCGGCCGGCGCCGCCCAAATGACCGCGCCGCCGGGTGCTCCAGCGGCGCGGCGAGCCAAGCGCGCGGACGCGCGCGCCCGGCGCTTGAGGGCATCAGAAAACTACCGCCGACGATTGGCGTTCTCGGGGATGAACTGGCTCCAGTTCTCGGCCGGGATCGCGGTCGGCGTCTTGCTCACGATGTTGAACTGACCATCCGCCTGGATCTCGCCGATCATCACCGGCTTCGAGAGGTGATGGTTGCGGAACATCTCCACCTCATAGCCGGAGGGCGCCGCCACCTTCTGGCCGTAGAGGGCGGTGCGCACCGCGTCCACATTGGTGGTGCGGGCGGCGGCGACGGCCTGGGCCCACATCTTGAAGCCGATCAGCGTGGCTTCCATCGGGTCGTTCGTCACGCGGCGCGGGTTGCGGATGTAGTTGCGCCACATCGTCAGGAACTCGGTGTTCGCGGGCGACTGCACCGACATGAAGTAGTTCCACGCTGCCAGGTGGCCGACCAGCGGGCGGGTGTCGATGCCGGCCAACTCCTCCTCACCCACCGAGAAGGCGACCGAGGGGATGTCCTCCGCCTTGATGCCCTGGTTGCCCAGCTCGCGATAGAAGGGAACGTTCGCGTCGCCATTGATGGTGGAGACGATGGCGGTCTTCTTGCCCTCGCTCGCGAAGCGCTTCACGCGCGCCACGATGCCCTGCCAGTCGCTGTGACCGAAGGGGGTGTATTCCTCCATGATGTCGGCATTGGTGATGCCCTTGGAGTTCAGGAAGCCGCGCAGGATGCGGTTGGTCGTGCGCGGATAGACGTAGTCGGTGCCGAGCAGCGCGATGCGCTTGGCTTCGCCGCCATCGGGGCCGAGCAGGTATTCCACCGCCGGGATCGCCTGCTGGTTGGGTGCCGCGCCGGTGTAGAAGATGTTCCGGCTCTCCTCCTCGCCTTCATACTGGACGGGATAGAAAAGCAGACCGTTCAGCTCCTCGAAGACCGGCAGGACGGATTTGCGGGAGACCGAGGTCCAGCAGCCGAAGGTGACATCCACGCGGGAGACGGCGAGCAGCTCGCGCGCCTTCTCGGCGAAGAGCGGCCAGTTGGAGGCGGGGTCCACCACCACGGCTTCCAGGCGCCGGCCCAGCAGGCCGCCGCGCGCATTCTGCCATTCGATCATCATCAGCGCGGTGTCGCGCAGCGCGGTCTCGGAAATGGCCATGGTGCCGGAGAGGGAGTGCAGCACGCCGACGCGGATGGGCGCGGTCTGGCCGATGGCCGGCGCGGCCAAGGCCCCGGCCATGGGGGCGGCCAGCAGTGCGCGGCGGGAAATCGGGGGCAGGGTCTTGGACAAGGCATCCTCCAGGGGCGTTCAACCGCTCCGGAGCCTAGGGAGGCGCGATCCCCCAATTCCATGTCTTGGACATGACTCCCAGGATAGAAATGGCCCATTCAGACCGCGGAATGCTGAATGGCCGTGCAGCGGGCGGGAAAATGCCCAATGCACGGTCAGGCTCGTGTTTCCTTGCGCGGGCGTGCCTAGGGCATGATGCGTTGAGGCGGCATCGCCCAAAACGCTGAATCATCCTCTCAGCAAACGGCTGGACCGCGCGAAGTGCACGCATGTGAACGCAGCACGGTCTAGCCCGGCAGGCAGAGGATGTCCTGATGCTCCACCCGTGCCGAGAGCAGCCCGGCCTCGGCCTGGTCGGCCCGCGTCTCGGCCCAGGCCTGGATCTGCGCCGCCCCGCGCCGCTCGTGCCGCAGCGCCGCTTCCGCGTGGCCCAGCGCGAGTTCCAGCGCCATGTCGCGCGCCTGGCGCGGAATCAGCCAGGGGCTCGCGCCGCGCAGCACGCGATAGCCATGGCCCGCGAAGACGCGCGCGATGGTGTCGGTCGCCGAGGCCCCCAGCGCCATGCCGCCAAAGCCCTTCTCGCGCCGCTGGTCGCGTGCGAAGCCGCGCGCCACCAGCGCATCACCAGGGCAGGGGGGCATGAAGCGCTCGCGCCCCGTCACGTTCAGCGCCGCATAGAAGGGCAGCTTGCGGCGCGCGAGCTCGGCGGCCAGACGCGTGACCCAGGCTTCGGAGACGAGGTCGCAGAGCGCGCTGCAGGTCACCGCATCCACGTTCTGCAAGGGCAGGCCCTCGGGCGCTTCGACGAGGTTGGTCAGCACGCCCTCGATGCGCCAGGCGCCCTCCGGCGCGTGCAGCAGCAGCACCTTGCGCTGCGGCCAGGTCGCACGCCAGCCGATGGCCTCGGCCGCATCCATCATCGTGTCGAAGGCGCGGGCCATGAGTTCGGCATCGGCATCGGCCATCACCCAGGCATGGGCGCGGCCCACATAATGGCCAAGCCAGCGCGTGAGGCTGCCTGTGCCGGCGCCGAGGTCGAGAAAGCGCGGGCGGCCCTTCTCGTCCAGGTGGTCCATCAGGGCGCGGGCGAGCTCGGGGTTGCGCGCCCGCGCATCGAAGGGCTCGCGCAGCGAGAGCCAGTCGCCGTCGAACTGCTCGGTCTGCTCATCCATGGGCGGCGGCCTCCAGCTCCGCCGCGAAGCGCGCGGCGCGGTCCTCCCAGCGGGGCAGGGATTGCCCCGCCTGCCAGCTCGCCTCCGCCATCTGCGCGCGCAGCGCGATGTCGTAGATCGGCCGGCGCATCCCGCGCGAGAGGCTGTTGGCATCGCCGGGTGCCGCCAGGATCGCCGCTCCGGGCCCGACCAGATCGGCGATGGCGCCGCCGGTGCAGAGGATCAGCGGCAGGCCGCGCGCCTGGGCTTCCGCCGCCGCCATGCCATAGCCCTCGAACCAGGTGGCGAGCGCGAAGAGATCGGCCACGGCGTATTCGGCTTCCAGCGCCGCGCCGCTCACGGCGCCGAGGAAGGTGACGCGGTTGGCGAGGCCCAGTTCCTCCGCCAGGGCACGCAGCCCATCCGCATGCACCGGATCGGCCGGCGGGCCCGCGATGCGCAGCGTCCAGTCGAGATCCGTCAGGCGTGCGAGTGCCCGCAGCAGCACATCATGCCCCTTGCGCGGAATGAGCGAGCCCACGGCCAGGAGGCGCGCGCTCGGCCCGCCCGAGCCCGTCGCGCGTGGCGCGGGATCGGTCCCCGGCTCCACGACGCCGATCCGGGCCGCATCAGCTCCGAGCGGCGGCAGGCCCTTTGCAGTGTAAGGCGAAGTGGCGATCAGCCGGCCGCAGGCAGCGAAGAGCGCGCGCTCCAGCGCCGCCAGTTCCGCCTGATGCGGCCCAGGCTCGATGGAGGTTGGATGATGGATCAGCCCCACCGCCCGGCGCGCCGTCAGCTCGGGCGCCAGCGCGGCGAAGGCGGGGAGGCCGAGGCCATCCACCACCGCGATCTCGTCCTCGGCCAGGCCCGCCCAGGCGTCGCGCGCCGAGGCCTGGGCCACGTCATCCGGCATGGGGAAGCGGCCGGAGAGCTCCACCACGCGCACCGCATGGCCCAGCGCGCACAGCCCCTCGACCATGCGGCGGTCATAGAGATAGCCGCCCGAGACGGTCCCGAAGGGGCCGGGAACCAGAAGCGCGACCTTCATGATCAGCCGACCGGCCCCTCGAAGGCCGCCCAGGCCACATGGCTCTCGCGCAGCAGGACCTTGATCCCCGTGACGCCGGCGCCGCCCGGGCCCATCCGTCCATCCTTGCAGGCGGCCGCCAGCAGGCCGTGGATGTGCAGGCAGAGATATTCGGTGGTGGTGTTCTTCCCGGCGAAGACCGGCTCCTCGTCCAGGTTGCGGTAGTCCAGCGCGCTCAGGATCTTCCGCAGCTCATCCTTGGCCAGGCCGATGTCGATCAGCAGGTGCAGGTCATCCAGCTTCGGCGCCCGGAACTCCGCCTCCACCACGAAGGTCGCGCCATGCAGGCGCTGCGCCGGGCCGAACTCCGCGCCGCGGAAGGAATGCGCGACCATGATGTGGTCCACGACGGTGAGGCTGAACATGCGAACTTTCCTTCAAGCGTTTGGCTGCGCCGTCGATACAGACCTGCGCGCCGGAGCGCTTCGGTCATCGGAGGCGTAGCGAATGACGGGGCAGAGCGGCTGCGGCGCGCCGGGCGGCGGGTCCAGCAGGGCAGGTAGGGCGGAAGGCAGATCCTCAAAGGGCACGAAGGGCCCGAGCAGCGCATCGAGACGGGCATCCTCCAGCAGCGACAGGGCGAGCGCCATCCGCTCCCCATGGCTGCGCCGGCCGCGCATGGCGGGCGAGACGCTGCCCACCTGCGTCGAGATCAGCTGCAGCCGCTTCTGGTGGAAGGCGGCCCCCAGCGGCAGCGCGGGCTCGGCATCGCCGAACCAGCTCGCCTCCAGGATGCGCCCCTCGAAGCCGGCGCAGTCCAGCGCGAGCCGCAGCCCGGCGGCGCTGGCGCTGGCATGGATGATGAGTTCCTGCTCGCGCGGTGCGTGATCAGGCAGGGCGAAATCCGCGCCGAAGGCGTGTGCGAGCGCCGACTTGGCCGGGTCGCGGTCCACCACGGTCACCGCCACACCCGGCAGCCGCGCCAGCAGGAAGGCGCAGAGCAGGCCGACCACGCCCGCGCCGATGACGAGCACGCGCTCACCCAGGCGGGGTGCGGCGTCCCACATCACGTTCAGCGCGGTCTCCATGTTGGCGCCGAGGCAGGCGCGGGCGTCGCTGACGCCATCGGGCACGGCCGCGCAGAAATGCGCGGGGATGACGAAGCGCGTCTGGTGCGGGTGCAGCGCGAAGACGCGCCGGCCGAGCCACTCTGCCGGCCCCTCCTCGACGCGACCGACGGCGGCATAACCGTATTTCACGGGGAAGGTGAACTCGCCCTCCTGCATCGGGCAGCGCATCACCCCGTGCTGCGAGGGCGGCACGCGGCCGTGATGGACCAGGCGCTCCGTGCCGCGCGAAATGCCGGAAGCGAGCGCCTGCACCACCAATTCGCCCGCGGCGGGGCTCGGCAACCGCGCCTCGCGCAACTCGGCCGCGCCGGGCGCCGCGTGCCACAGCGCGCGCGCCATGCTCTCCCGCCGGTCGCTCATGCGGAGGTCTCGCCGGGCGCGTGACGGTCGAGCGCGATGTCGAAGAGCACATCGGGCGCGATGTCGTGGACGGTCCAGGGGAAGCGCATGCCCTGCTCGATGCGCCCCACTTCGGGCAAATCAAAGGCAGGCCGGCCGGAGCCCAGGATCATCGGCGCCACCGTCACATGCAGCCGGTCGAGCAGTCCCGCGCGGAGAAATCCCGAGACGGTCTGCCCGCCACCCTCCACGAAGATCCTCCTCAGGCCCCGCGCGGCGAGCGCTGCCAGCAGGGCGGTGAGGTCCAGGCCGCCCTCCGCCGAGCGCGGAACCAGCAGCACCTCCGCCATGCCATGCCGCGCCGGGCCGGCTTCGGCCGTCGCGAGCAGCGTGGGCGGGCCACCCCGGAAGATCCCGTAATCCTCTCCAAGCCGCCGCCCCGCATCGATCACGACGCGCACCGGCGAAGGGCCGCTGCACAGGCGCGTGGTGAGCTGCGGGTCATCCGCCCGCACCGTGCCCGCCCCCACGATCACCGCGTCACACAGCGCGCGCAGCCGGTGGGTGTGCCGCAGATCACCCGCGCCGCCGATCCATTTGCTGTTGCCCAAGCGGGTCGCGATCCGGCCATCCAGCGTCTGCGCGAGCCGGCCGATCACGATGCCGCGCGTCGGCGCCGCGAGCAGCGGGCCGAACAGCGGGGCGAGCGCACCGCCCCGCCCTTCGCGCAGCGCGGTCCAGTCGGGGTCGTCCTGAGCGGAATCCATCGCGCTTGCGCATAGCGCAGCCGGCGCCCGCTGTCAGGCTGTGTCAGACGCGCGTTGCCAGCGCCATGGCTGCGGCCTGCACCGGCGGGCGCGTCCGCCCCGCCCGCCCGTAGCCCGGCGCATTGGCCAGCGGCCGGGCCGCGCCCGCGATGGTCTCGATCACGCGGGATTGCAGCGCGATCGCCGCCTCCAGGAGCTTCCGGTTCTCCTGGCCCAGCGTGGAGAGATCGGCCGCCAGGGTCTCGGCCGCGGCGCGTAGCGGGCCCTCGGCGCGGGCCTGGGTGCGGCTCGCGGCGGCGGTCGCGGCCGCGAAGGCGTCGGTCGCCTGCATCTTGCGGGTGGCGAGTGCAGCGGCGCGCGTCAGGTCGAGCGCGGCCAACGCCTCGTTCTCGGCGCGCAGCGCCTCGGCCAGGCGCTCTCCGGCGGCGATCACGGCGTCCATCATGGGCGGTTCTCCTCTTCGGTGGTCGGTGTGGGATGGCGGGCCGCCTCCTGCAGGCGGAGCATGTGGCGCAACACGAGGTCCTGCAGGCCGATGCCCTGGCCCGAGCGCGCGGCCTGGGTGGCGAAGGCGTCCACGAGCATGGGCCGCCACTGCGCCTCGGCCGAGCCGCCGCCAAAAGCGGATTTGGAGCTGTCCACGGTCGCGAAAGCGGGCTGCATGAGCTGCCCCAGCACTTGCGCCTCGAAGGCCTGCGCCGCCTGGCGCATCCGCGCGGGCGTCTGCGCGCCGCCGGTGGGGGGAAGGGGGGTCAGGGGGATCATCAACGCACCTCCAGCTCGGCCTGACCCGCGCGGCGGAGCCGCGGACGGTAAAGGCGCTTCAGGCCCCGGCGGACCATCATCAACGCACCTCCAGCTCGGCCTGAAGCGCACCCGCGGCCTTGATCGCCTGCAGGATGGTGATGAGGTCGCGCGGGCCCACGCCCAGGCTGTTCAGCCCGCGCACCAGCTCGGCCAGCGTGACGCCGCCGCGCAGCACGCCCATGCGGCGCTCGCTCTGGTCATCCACCTCGATCTGCGTGCGCGGCACCACCACCGTCTCGCCCTGCGCGAGCGCATTGGGCTGGCTCACCTGCGGAGTTTCCGTGATGCGGATCGTCAGGTTGCCCTGCGCGATGGCGACGGTGGAGACGCGCACCTGCTCACCCATCACGATGGTGCCGGACGCCTCCTCGATGATGACGCGCGCCACCTGGTCCGGCACCACGCGCAGCTGCTCGATCTGTGTGATGAAGCTCATCGGGTCGCGCCCGCCCAGCGTCAGCAGCACGGTGCGTGGGTCCACCGCGCGCGCCACCTGGCCGCCGCGCCCGTTGATGGCGGCGGCGATCCGCTGCGCCGTGGTGAAGTCCGGATTGCGGAGCGCGAGGCGCAGATGATCCCGGCCGGCGAGGGTATAGGGAATGGCGCGCTCGACGATGGCGCCGGACGAGATCCGCGCCGAGGTCGGCACGCCACGCGCGATGGAAGCGCCCGCGCCGCGCGCGGCGATGGCACCCGTCGCGACCGCGCCCTGCGCCACGGCATAGACCGCGCCATCGGCCCCCAGCAGGGGCGTGACCAGCAGCGTGCCGCCCGTCAGGTTCGAGGCATCGCCGAGCGAGGACACAGCGACGTCGATCCGGCTGCCCGGCTGGGCGAAGGCGGGCAGGTTCGCCGTCACCATCACGGCGGCGATGTTGCGCGTATCCAGCCGCGCCTCATTGTCGCGCGTGTTCACGCCGAGGCGCTCCAGCATGCCGACCAGCGATTGCCGGGTGAAGATCGCGGTGCGCAGGCGATCTCCGGTCCCGGGCAGCCCGACGACGAGGCCGTAGCCCACGAGCTGATTGTCGCGCACGCCCTCCACATCGGCGATGTCCTTGATGCGCACCGGCTGCGCGCCGGCGAGCGCCGGCCAGAGCAGGAGCGCTAGGCCGAGCACCAGGCCCGGCATCTTCATCAGGCCGAAAGGAATCCGCACCACTGTCCCTGGCACTCCGCACTGCTGTCGTAACGAGTTCGCCTGAGGGCTTCAGGGCAACCGCCATGCCAGGTCAGAGCGCCGGCGCGAGGGCAGGATCTGCCGGGCGGGGGCGGGGCTGGCCCGCCGGCCCCGGCAGAAAGCGCCGTGATGAGGAAAGGGTGAAAAATGCTGCCGCCGATCCGAGGCTACCTCCCGCCGGGGACGACCGGCGCCACGCGCCGCGGCGCGGGTGGGCGATTCCACTTGCCGCCGGCGACGCCGGAGGCGCAGGCGGCGGCGCCCACGGCTTCCACCGGAATCCTGGCCCTGCAGCAGGGCTGGAGTCCGGCCGAGGCCGATGAAGCGGCGCAGCGCCGCGGCCGGGCCATCCTCAGGGAACTGGAGGGGTTGCAACTCACCCTGCTGGGCGGAGCTACGGACCCGGGCCGCCTCTCCCGACTCGCGGTGCTGGCCGAGGGAGAGGCCGGCGCCGACCCCGTCCTGCGCGAGATCCTGGCCGAGATCACGCTCCGCGCGCGGGTGGAGCTGGCCCGCCAGGGCCCATGAAACCTGGGACAATCCCATGAAATCGGAGGCGTGACATGCACTTGGGCCGATTCACCCCTTGGCGGGGCGATCGGCTTTGCCTATGGTCCGGACGCTTCGGGAATGCATCTGGCGTCGGGTCGGGTGCGCCACGAGGTGAGGTACAGACTCATGGTCGTCACCCTGCCGTCCGATTACCGTCCATCAGAAGACGAAGAGTTCATGAATGCTTTGCAGCAGGAGTATTTTCGCCAGAAGTTGCTGCGCTGGCGCCACGAACTGCTCCGCGAGGCGGGCGCCACGCTGAATTCCCTCTCCGCCGGGGGCATCACCGAAGCCGATCTGACCGACCGCGCCAGCGTCGAGACCGACCGCGCCCTGGAACTCCGCACCCGGGACCGTGCCCGCAAGCTCATCAGCAAGATTGACCAGGCGCTGGAGCGGATCACCAACGGCACCTACGGCTATTGCGAGGAGACCTTCGAGCCGATCGGCCTGCGTCGCCTCGAAGCCCGCCCCATCGCCACCCTGTCCATCGAGGCGCAGGAGCGCCACGAGCGGATGGAAAAAGTCCACCGGGACGACTGATCCGGCGCGGCGCCTCAGGGCGCCGCAGCCTCCAGCGGGCGCTCCCAGTCGGGTGGCGCGTCGCGCATCCCGGACCAGCCATCAACGGTGGCGGTCTCCAGCAATTGCGCGTCATTTTCCGTCACGCGGCCGACCCGCGCCGCGACGGGCCAGAAGGCCAGCCGGTCATCCGGCGGGGGCCGCAGCAACGCCAGCAGCGCATCATCTCCCGCGGGGCTCTCGCCCAACCAGGCGGGCCAGTCCTCAGGATCGAGGATGGCTGGAATCCGTGGGTGCAGCCGCGCCTGGCGCCCCGCCGAGGCGCAGGTGATGACGCTGTAGGTCTTGAGCCAGGTGCCGTCCGGCTGCTTCCACCCCTCCCAGAGCCCCGCCGCCGCCATGGGCGCGCCATTGCGCAGCGCCACCGCGAAGGGCTGCTTCGGCGCCGAATCCTGCGCCCATTCGTAGAAAGCATCCATGGGCACGAGGCAGCGGCGCTTGCGGAAGGCGTCGCGGAAGCTGGGCTTGTCCCGCAGCGTCTCCGCTCGCGCATTGATCATGCGTGCGCCGCCCGTCGCATCGCGGGACCAGTGCGGCACGAGGCCCCAGCGCAGCACATCGAGGTGGCGTGCGCCGGTCTCGGGATTGCGGCGGAGTGCGAGTCCCGGCTGGGTGGGTGCCATGTTCCAACTGGCCGGATGGTTCGGCACCGGCGGAGAGGCGCCGAAATACCGCACAAGGCCGGCCGGATCGCGCTGCAGGACGTAACGGCCGCACATGGCGGCGGCTCAGCGCGCCGTCTGCAGCCAGATATCGGCGGCCTTTTCCAGGCGCTTCGCGGCCTCCTGGCTGCGGGCCACATCCTGCTGCGTGGCGGCGAGGTTGGCGCGATACTGGTTCAGGCTGCCCTCGAGCCCCGAGACGGCGCCGCCGAGGGCGGAAAGATTTGTCCGGAACTCTGTGAAGGCCAGCTTCTGCTCGGCCAAGGCGTCCTCGAGCCGGCGGAGCGCGGCGCGGAGGCGATCTTCCGGCTTCTGGGGGAAGGCGAGGATGTCGGCCATCGGGGGTCTCCAGGGTCCAGGTGTTAACAATTTTATAACACGGTCCCGATTTTAAGACAAGCTTTACTTCCTGACCGGGCGCAGCCCTGGGTGATCACCTGCTTCCATGCCGCAATTCCGGGTTGTCTATCGGCGGCTTCAGCCCGTGATGGGTGCCATCAGGCACAGCGCGGCGCCGATCGAGAGCACCCAGCGCAGCACGAGGTATTCGCCTGGCACGAGTCCCAGGCCGCGCGCCCATTGCTCCAGCCCCGCGGTCCCGAGAATGGCCAGGGCCAGCAGCGGAAGGGCGAAGATGTCGGGCAGCAGCAATGCAACCCAGCCGAGCAGCGCAGGCACAACGCCCAGCATGAGCCGGGCCGGACCATGCGCTGCCTCCTCAACCGGAGCGCGCAGTGCGAGCCCCCAATGCACGGCGCCCAGGAAGCTCAGGATGACCGCGCCATAGGCGATCAGCGCCCCCTCGGCGAAGCCCGACCAGGAATCGGGTGCTGCGAAATAGGCGAGGGCCGCGCCGGCGAAAGGCAGCAGCCCGGCAAGGCCGAGCAGCCAGGCGGTGCGAAGGGTCATCGTGTTCATGGAGGGAGAACTACCGCGCCCAGGCCGCAGCGCAAGGGAAACCTCCGCGATCGGGAATTCACGGCAAGCGATTTCAGCAACGGGCTTTCTGCCCTACATGCACCCCCATGGGTGTCAGCCTCGAAATCCTTTTCGTCCTTCTCCTCACGCTGCTCAACGGCGTCTTCGCCATGAGCGAGCTGGCGGTCGTTTCCTCCCGCAAGGGGCGGCTGCTGGCCATGGAGCGCCAGGGCAGCCGCGGTGCCGCCGCGGCGCTGGCCCTGCAGGAGGACCCGCAGCGCTTCCTGCCGACCGTGCAGGTCGGCATCACCCTGGTCGGCATCCTGGCCGGCGTCTTCGGCGGTGCCGCCATCGCCGGGCCCTTCGGCGATTGGCTGGAAACCTGGCCCTTCATGGTGAATCTGGGCCATGAGCTGGCCTTCTTCC
Organism: Roseococcus sp. SDR; assembly: GCF_019083995.1. Lineage (GTDB taxonomy): Bacteria > Pseudomonadota > Alphaproteobacteria > Acetobacterales > Acetobacteraceae > Roseococcus. The sequence goes on along the minus strand of NZ_JAHRCU010000004.1, from coordinate 158,988 downwards.
TGGTGGTGATGACCATCACCTACCTGAATCTGATCCTGGGCGAACTGGTTCCCAAGCAATTGGCGCTGCGTAACCCGGAGCAGGTGGCCTCCACCCTCGCGCTGCCGCTCACGGCGCTCGCCCGCATCACCGCGCCCTTCATCTGGTTCCTCTCCCGCTCCTCGGCGCTGATCCTCCGCCTCTTCGGCGCCTACAAGCCCTCCGACCAGTCCGTCACGGAAGAGGAGGTGAAGGCCGTCGTGGCCGAGGGCGTCGAGGCCGGTGCCCTGGTGCATCACGAGCGCCAGATGATCGAGCGCGTGCTCCGCCTTGCCGACCGTCCGGTGCGCGCGCTCATGACGCCGCGCCCCGAAGTCGCCTGGCTCGACCGCAACGCCGCGCCCGCCGAGATCGCGACGGCGCTCAAGGCCGAGCCGCTGACACGATTCGTCGTCGCCGATGGCCGCGTGGACAATGTCGTGGGCGTCGTCGCCGCCAAGGATCTGCTGGACCAGATGCTGGAGGGCCAGCCGCTCGACATTGCGGCCGCCCTTCGCCAGCCCATCGTGATGCCGGACAGCCTCTCCGCGCTGGATGCTCTGGAGCGGCTGCGCACCGACAGCCTCGGCATGGCCTTGGTGCTGGACGAGTACGGCAGCTTCGAGGGCGTGGTCACGGCCTCCGACCTGCTGGAGGCGATCGTGGGCGAATTGGGCCCGGCGCCGGAATCGGAGAAGCCCTCGGCTGTCGAGCGCCATGACGGGTCTTTCCTCCTGGACGGCATGATGGCGCTGGATGAGCTTCGCGACCGGCTGGAAGCCTTCGAGCTGCCACCGCAATCGGGCGCCTATCACACGGTGGGAGGGCTGATGCTGGCGCTGCTGCAGCGCATCCCGCGCGAGGGCGACCGCATCGCCCATGCCGGCTGGCGCTTCGAGATCGTGGACATGGATGGCCGCCGCGTGGACAAGGTGCTGGCGGTGCGCGAGGAAGCGGCCCCCGTCACACTGCCGGAATAGCCGCGCCGCCTATTCCGGTTTGATGTCGTGGTCGCGGATCACGGCACCCCAGCGTTCGCGGTCCTGCCCGATCTGCCGGATCATGTCGGCCTGGCTGCCGCCGATGCGCAGCATGGCGTTCTCCTCGAAGCGGCGCTGCACCTCGGGCGCCATCATCGCGCGGTTCACCTCGGCATTGATGCGCTGGACGAGGGCAGGGGGCATGCCGCCCGGCCCCGCCACGCCGAACCAGTTGGGGATCACGAAATTCGGCAGCCCATCCTGCGACATCACCGGCAGGTTCGGCAGCAGGGGCGAGGCGCTGGCCGCGCCATAGGCGATGGGGCGCAGCCCGCCCGCGCGGATCTGCGCCAGGTATTCCGGCATGTTGCCCCACATCACCTCGACGCGGCCGGCCACGATGTCGAGGATGGCGGGCGCGCCGCCGCGATAGCCGACCTGCTCCAGCCGCGTGTTCGTCAGCGACATGAAGAGCGCGCAGGAGAGCTGCTGGCTCGAGCCGGGGCCGACGGTCGCGCAGCGCAGCGCGCCGGGCCGCTCCTGCGCCATGCGGCGCACATCCTGCCAGGTCTGGATGCCCGAGGCGGGTGACGCCACCAGGATGTTGTAGACATTGGCCACGTTCACGATGGGCGTGATGTCGCGGTCCGTGTCATAGGGCAGGCGCTGCATCTGCGGCAGCACCGCCATCATGCTCATCGAGACCAGCAGCAGCGTGTAGCCATCGGGGGCGGCGCGCGCGAGTTCGCCGGCCGCGATCGCGCCGCTCGCCCCGGTGCGGTTGTCCACCACCACGCGCCGGCCCATCTGCTGCGAGAGCTGCTCGGCCAGCACGCGGCCCAGCAGGTCGGAGGTGCCGCCGGGCGCGAAGGCGTTGAGGAAGCGGATATCCCGCGTCGGGTAGTCCTGCGCGGCCGCGGGTGCGGCCAGCGCCATCATGAGCAGCAGGATGCGCCGCATATGGATCCTCCCTTGCTGCGAGACTGATTCACGCCTTTGGCGAAGTCGCCAAAGGCGATCAGGCTCGGATCGCCCCCCGGTTGCTCCGGGATGGCTGTCCGGACAGCTTGTCAGGCGATGCGGTATTTTTCCAGCACGGAAAGATCCACCTCGATCCCGAGCCCCGGCCCGTCCGGCACGCGGACGATCCCGTTCACCTGCACGATGGGCTCCTTCGCCAGATGATCGCGCAGCGGGTTCGGCGTCTGCTCGAATTCCAGCATGGGCGGCATGGGCCGGAAGGCCGGCGGCGTATCGGGCAGGGCGGCCAGGAACTGCACCGTGGCCGCGAGCCCGATGGCCGAGCCCCAGGCATGGGGGACGCATTCCACGCCATGCGCGCTGGCGAGTGCGGCGATCTTCCGGCATTCGCTGATGCCGCCCGCGGCACAGGCATCGGGCTGGACGATGTCCATCGCCTTCTTCGCGATCACGTCGCGGAAGCCCCAGCGGGTGAAGTCGTTCTCGCCACCCGCCACGGCCAGGTCGAGCGCGCGCGAGACCTCGACATAGCCCTCGTGATCCTCGGGGCTGATCGGCTCCTCGAACCAGAGGAGATCCAGCTTCTCCATCTCGCGGCCGAGCTTGATGGCCTGGGGCACGGTGAAGCAGTGGTTGGCATCCACGGCGAGCTGCACGCCATCGCCGAGTGCTTCGCGCACGGCGGCGATGCGGCGGATGTCGAGCTTGGGATCACCCAGGCCGATCTTCATCTTCACGGCGCGGAAGCCCTGCTCCTTGTAGGCCAGCGCCTCCTCCACCGCCTCTTCCACCAGGCGGTTCATGTCGATGAAGTAGAGGCCCGTGGCATAGGCCACGAGTTCCTTGCGGTGCGCGCCGCCGATCAGCTTGTGGATCGGCTTGTTCACCGCCCGGCCCATCACGTCCCACAGCGCGATGTCGATGCCCGAGAGCGCGCAGATCGTCATGCCGGTCAGGCCGTAATCCTTGATCCGGTTGTAGAGATCCTCCCAGATCACCTCCACGTCGAAGGGGTCGCGGCCGATGACGCGGCTGCGATACTGCGTCTCGATGATGGTCTTGTTGACCATGGCCGGGCCGTAGCACTCGCCCCAGCCGGTCACGCCCTCATCGGTGCGGATCTCGACGAGGCAGGAGGCGCGGGTGGTGTAGAGCCAGCCGCGCGCCGAGGTGAAGGGCTTCTCCACCTTGGATTGCACGACGTGGCAGATGACATCGGTGACCTTCATGCGGCCGTTTCCCCTCGGTGTTCTTGGAGGAAAGGCTACGGGGCGCGCCTGGGGCCGGCAAGCCGGTCAGACCCGCAGCGTGAAGACGCCGAGGCCGCTCAGGCTCTGCAGGATGATCATCAGGCCGAGCGCCACCTGGGTCACGCCCAGCACGACCGCGAAGACCTGCAACGCCGTGCCGGCATATTTCAGGATGACATGGGCATAGAGCATGGCCAGCCAGTTCATCGTGAGGATGAGCAGCACGAGGCCCGCGATGGTGAGCTGCGCGGGTGGGTCCCCCTCCGTCAGGCAGACGAAGATGATCATCGCGGCAATGCCGTAGGGTGTGACGATGGTGGGGAAGGCCAGCGGGTTGAAGGCGAGGGCCAGGCTCGGCGGCGGAGCCTCGCCGCGGGGCGTGTCCGGCCGCTTGAACTGCTCCAGCACGGTCTGCAGCGCGACGAGGAAGAGGACCAGGCCGCCGGTCAGCGCCAGGACCTGGATCGGGATGTTGAAGTTCTGCAGCATGCGCTGGCCGAGCAGCCCCGCGATGGCCAGCGCCGCGCCCGAGAAGAGGATGGCGCGCGTGGCGAGCTGCCGGCGGAAATGCGCATCCGCGCCCCGCGTCATCATCACGAAGGGGCCCAGGATCTTGAGCGGCCCGATCATCAGGAAGAGCAGGGCGAAGATCTTCTTGGCCGGCACCGCATGGGCGAAGGGGGCGGCGGTCTCGGCCAGGGCCAGGCCCGGCCAGGCCAGCAGCAGCGCGAGGAGGGGAAGAGAGCGGCTCATGCCGGCGAGGCTAGAGCCAGAAGCGCATGCGGGAAATCACCCGGCCGATCGCAGGCCCGGGGGCATCAGGGGCGCGGCCACCAGCTGTGCAGCTGGGCGTGGTTCAGGAAAAACTCGTCGCGCGGGAACATGTCGGTGAGCGGCGGGGCCACGCGCGGCGTCTCGGGCGTCCAGACCGTGACCTCGCCATCCACCAGCTTCGTCAGGTCCGTCACCTCGGGGTTGCCGCGCCGGGCGAAGGCCAGGATCTCCGGCCGGCGCAGTGCCGCCAGCAGCGCCGCCTGGTCGAGCGGGATGGGGCGGTCGCTGCCGATCATCACATTCACCGGGCGCAGCAGGACGGCGTAGGGGAAGGCGGCGGCGAAGGTGTCCACCACGCGCCAGGTGGGCGCCCATTGGACATAGAGCCCGCCGGGGGCCAGGCGCGCGCGCACCTGCTCCAGGAATTCGGCGCTGTAGAGCAGGCCGGAATGCGAGGATTGTGGGCGGATCGCATCCGCCTCGATCACGTCATAGAGGCCGGTGCCGCGTGTCAGCGCCCGGCGACCATCGCCATATTCCAGCCGCACGCGCGGGTCTGACACGAGGGCGGCGACACCCGATTGCGGCCGCTCCCGCGCAATCTCCTCCAGCGCGTCGAGCACGGGCTTGATCAGCTCGATCGCGCGGATTTCGCGCGTGGCCGGGTTCACCAAGGCGCCATAGGGCGTGCCGCCGGAGCCCACGCCGATGGCCAGCACGCGCTGCGGGTCGGGGTGGATCATCGGCCCCAGCATGCCGAGCAGGATATGCGTGTCGAGGAAGGGGACGAAGCCCTGGCCATGGCCCATGATGAAGAAGCGCCCCGGTGCGCGGCCCTCGCCCTCGCCGCGCTCGCGCCAGAAGGCGATGCCGGAGCGATCCTCGCCCCAGGCCGATTCCACCTGCGGCGGCAGGCCATGCATGCGGGACCAGAATTGCTGGTTGCTCGGCACCAGGATCGCGATCAGCGCCGTCAGCCCCGCCAGCGCCAGCGTCGCGGGGCGCGAGGCTTGCGCCTTCATCACCCAGAAGCCGAGCAGCGCGAGCGAGAGGATGGCCAGCAGCAGCAGCGTGCCCATGGTCCCGAAGAGATGGAAGGTCAGCAGCCCGGTCGCGATCGAGCCCGCCGCATTGCCCAGGATATTGGCGAGCTGCACCCAGCCCACACGCGCGCCCACGCTGGCGAGGTCCTGCTGGACCGCGCGCTGCACGAAGGGGAAGGTCATGCCGATGATGAAGGAGGGGGGGGCCACCACCGCCACGATGATGGCGGTCGAGATCGCGATCTCGCGCGGGTTGAAGCGGTCGAAATCCACCGCCATCACATCCTTCAGCGGCGAAAGGCCGATCAGCCACCAGAGCAGGCCGAGCAACGCGACACCCACGACGAAGCCCGCCCCCTGCGTCAGGAAGAAGGCCGGCCGCGGGTCCGGCATGGTGCGGACCATCCGCGAGGCGAGCGACATGCCGAGGCCGTCCGCCAGCAGGAAGACGCCCAGCACCGTCGGGAAGAGATAGGCGTGGTACTGCCCCACCTGGCCCAGCATGCGGACCCAGATGATCTCCAGCGCCACGATGACATAGCCCGAGAGGAAGACGAGCACGCACCACAGCGCGAGGCCACCGAAGGGTTCCGCGGCGGCCGCGGCTTCCCGCTTCGGCGGCGGCGGCGCCTCGCGGGAGAGGCCGGGCAGCAGGGTCAGCGCCAGGGCCGCCGCGATCAGGTCGAGCCCCGCCGCGAAGATGAGGGCGGCGACGAAGCCCAGGCTGCCCACGATGAACCAGCCGCCGATCAGCGCCCCCAGCCCCGCGCCCAGCGTGTTCAGGCTGTAGAGCGTGCCGATGCGGCTCGCGACGCTGGCAAGGTCGGTCGCCACGGCGCGCGCCAGGAAGGGCAGCGAGGCGCCCATCAGCGTGGTGGGAATGACGAGGCCCGCGAAGCAGAGCGCGAAGATCGCCGCCGGCTGCTCCACCGCGTCCGAGAGGCCGATCGCGATCAGGTCATAGAGGAAGAGCTTGGAGAGCAGGGCGCAGACGGCCACCCCCGCCTCACAGAGTGCGAAGCCCAGCAGGGCGCGGTGCGGCGAAAGCCGGTCCGCCAGCTTCGCGCCAATGATCGAGCCGAGGCCGAGGCCGGCCAGGAAGGCGCCCACCACCAGCGCGGCGGAGACGGTGTCGGAGCCCGCGAAGACCCCCAGCATGCGCTGCCAGATGATCTGGCACAGCAGGGCCGCGAAGCCCGAGCAGAAGAAGGCGACCATCAGCCGTGTCATCGGCAGGCATAGCTCCAGCAGACCAACCCGACCTGCTCCCGGCAGGCGGCGGGAATATGGCCGGTTCATGTCAGCCCCGCCATCCCGTGCCCCTGGAGAGATGATTGACCTCTGCCCGGCGAAGGTTTCCCATGCGTTCAACCAAAACCTCGAGGGAGAGACGAAGATGCGCGCCTGGGCTGTGACCGAGCTGGGCAAGCCGCTGCAGGAGCTGGAGCTGCCCACCCCCGAGCCGCAGGGCGACGAGGTGCTGCTGGAAGTCACCCATGCCGGCGTCTGCCATTCCGACCTGCACATCTGGGAGGGCGAGTACGACCTTGGCACGCGCGGCAAGCTCAAGATGTCCGACCGCGGGCTGAAGCTGCCGCTCGCCATGGGGCATGAGATCGTGGGCCGCGTCGTCAAATGGGGGCCGGGCGCCAAGGGGCAGGGGTTGAAGAAGGGGCAGATCCGCCTTGTCTTCCCCTGGGTCGGCTGCGGGCAATGCGCGCGCTGCAAGGCGGATGAGGAGAATCTCTGCGCGGTGAAGCCCCGTGCCCTCGGCGTCTTCCAGAATGGCGGCTACGCGACGCATGTGCTGGCCACGCATTGGAAGCACCTGATCCCGATCGACGGCCTCGATCCGGCGCTCGCAGCCACCTATGCCTGCTCGGGCGTCACGGTCTATTCGGCCATCCGCAAGCTGGCCCCCATCGGCAAGAACGACCCGATTGTGATCATCGGCGCGGGCGGGCTGGGGCTGAACGCCATCGCCATCCTCAAGGCGATGGGCCACAAGCGCATCTGCGCGGTGGATCTGGACGAGGCGAAGCTCGCCGCCGCGAAGGAGCAGGGTGCGACCGAGACGGTGGTGGCGGGCGGCGATACGGCCCAGCACATCATGCAGGCCTGCGGCGGCCCCGTGCTCGGCATCATCGATCTTGTGAACGGGACGCGCACCTCGATGGCGGCCTTCGATGCGCTGGCCAAGGGCGGCAAGCTCATCCAGGTGGGCCTCTTCGGCGGCGAGATGCGGGTGCCGCTCCCGCTCATGCCGATGAAGGCGCTGACCATCCAGGGCAGCTATGTGGGCAGCCTGAAGGAGTTGAAGGCGCTGGTCACGCTGGCACAGAAGGGCAAGATCCCGGGCATCCCCATCACGCTCGAGAAGCGCGAGAACGCGAATGCCGCGCTGATGCGCCTTCGCGAGGGCCAGGTGACGGGGCGGACGATCCTGGTGGCGTCGTGAGGCGGCGCGGGCTCCTCGCCGCGCCGCTGCTGCTGCCGGGCGCGGCGCTCGCGCAGGCGCGGCCGGTGACCATCACCGTGCCCTTCCCGCCGGGCGGCTCGACCGACGTGACCGCCCGCATCCTGGCCGAGCGCATGGCGGGCCCCTTGGGCCTGCCCGTGCAGGTCGAGAACCGGCCGGGGGCCGCCACCGTGATCGGCGCCGAATATGTGGCGCGCGCGGCGGCGGATGGGCATACGGTGCTGATCGCCTCGGGCTCCACGCTGACGATCAACCCACACATCGTCCGCAACATTCCCTATCGCGACGCGGATTTCGCGCCGGTCACGCTCATCTCGACGCTGCCCTTCGCCATCGTGGCGCGTCCCGATGGGCCGCCCAGCCTGGAGGCGCTGATGGAGCGCGCCCGCGCCAATCCGGGCAGCATCACCTATGGCACCAATGGCCCGTCGAGCTTCAACAATATCGCCATGCTGCTGGTGAACGAGGCCTTCGGCGTGCGGATGCAGGATGTGACCTATCGCGGCGATGCCGCGCAGGTGGCGGATTTCCTGGGTGGGCGGCTTGACCTGCTGATGGTGGGCGGCAGCACTGGTCTCGCGCAGCACCGCGCGGGCGCCGGGCGCATCCTGGCCTGGACCGGGGATCGGCGCATGCCCGGCAATGAGGAGGTGCCGTTGGTGGCGGATTTCCGGCCCGGCACCGTGGCGCAGACCTATTTCGCCCTGCTGGTCCCGGCCCGCACGCCGGCCGCCATGATCCAGCGCCTGAACGCCGCCGCGGTGCAGGCCATCCGCACCGATGATTTCCGCACCCGGCTGCTGGCAGAGGGCAGCTTCGCCATCGGCAGCAGCCCTGAGGAATGCGCCAGCTTCATGCGCGCGGAGAGCGAGCGCTGGGGCCCGCTGCTCCGGCGGATGAACATCACGGGGTAGAGCATGATCCGCGCAGGCGGCACGCCGAAGCGGTGAATCATCCTCTTCGCAACGATCAGTTCGTGAGGCCGCGAAGCCACCTCACGAACTGAAGCGCGCCTTCAGCCAGGCCCCGGCCAGTTCCACCGCGCGATCCGCCGCCCCCACGCGGCCGAGCGCGCGCAGGAAGCCATGCACCGTGCCGCGGAACAGCTCCGTCTCCAGCGGCACGCCCGCCGCGCGGAGCTTCTCGGCAAAAGCCAGGTTCTCGGCGCAGAGCACGTCCAGTTCCGCGATGTGCAGCAAGGTCGGCGGCAGCAGCGAGAGGTTTCCCCGCATGGGCGAGGCGACGGGCGAGGCGCGGGCCACGAGGTCCGGGCAATAGGCGTCCCAGTAGAAGCGCATCTTGGCGAGCGTCAGCCCATAGCCATCGGCGAATTCCTGGTAGCTCTTGGTGTCCAGCCGGTGGTCGAAGACGCCGTAATTCAGCAGCAGGCCCGCGAGGGGGATGGGCGCCGCCTGCTCGGCATTCAGCAAGGCGAGGCCGGAGGCCAGGTTTGCCCCCGCGCTGTCGCCACCCAGGATGATGCGGCCCGGATCCAGGCCCAGCTCCGCGCCCTGCGTCGCCACATGCCGCAGCACGGCGTGGCATTCCTCGATGGCCTGCGGGAAGATCGCTTCCGGGCTCAGGGCATAGTCGGGGCCGAGCACGGCGCAGCCGCTGGCGGCCGCATAGCTGCGCATCAGCCGGTCATGCGTGTCGACGCTGCCCCAGACCCAGCCGCCGCCATGCATGTAGATCAGCACGGGCAGGTTCGGCTCGTTGCTCGGGCGATGGAATCGGACCTGCATGCGCCGCCCGCGGATGGGCAGCAGCAGGTCGCGGCTCTCCGCCATGGCGGGTCCGCCTTCGGAGAGATGCACCTGCGGCCCGTCATTGATCCGGCGCGGCTCGTCGAAGGGCGCGCTGCGCGGTGGGTTGGGCAGCACGATGGGCGGATAGCCGGCCATCTGCTGCGCCATATAGGCGGTGAAGGCCGCCATTTCGGGGTCCATGCGCGGGTCTTCGGCCATGTTCGTCGTTTCCTCTCGGTGGTTCAGGCGTCGGCGGCGTGGTGCCGGAGAGCGGCCTCATCCCATTCCAGCCCGAGGCCGGGCCGGTCGGGCGGCAGCGCGTTGCCATCCTCGATGCGCAACGGCTCGCGCAGCAGGGCGCCCGCGATGTCGAGGTGCTCCAGGTAATGCCTGAGCGGGCAGACGCTGAGCAGATGGGCACTCGCCTCGATGAAGATATGCGAGGAGAGCGGCACGCGATGCGCGGCCGCCAACGCCATGCCGCGCAGGAAGCCGGTCGCGCCGCCCATCTTCATCACATCGGGCATGCAAAGGTCTGTCGCGCGCGCGGCCAGGCTGCGCGCCATGCCCGTCACCCCCCACCAGTTCTCGCCGCCCTGCACGGGCATCTCCAACTGGTCCGCCAGCCAGGCAAGGCCCTCGTCGTCGGTGACGTGCAGCGGCTCCTCCATCCAGCGCACGCCCTCGGCCTGGAGGGCCAGGCCGCGCTTCAGCGCCTCGGGCCGGTCCAGCCCCTGGTTGTAGTCGATCAGGATCTCGACGCCCGGCCCCACGGCGTCGCGCAGCGCGCGCACCGTCTCGATGTCGCCCGCCACGCTGGGCGCCCCCAGCTTGCACTTCACCGCGCGGAAGCCGTGCTGCGCGACCGCGCGCCCGCCTTCCTCCGCCAGCATGGCCGGGCCCCAGCCGCGCAGGCTGCCATAGGCCGGAATCGGCGAGAGATCGCCGCCCCAGAGGCGGGCGAGCGGCAGGCCGGCCGCCTTGGCCAGCGCATCCCAGAGCGCCATGTCGAGCACGGAGATCGCCATCATCACCAGGCCTTCCGCGCCCAGCAGCCGGTTGGCGTTCAGCATCTCGTCCCAGATTTTCTGGGGCGCGACCTCACGGCCGACCAGCCACGCGCCCAGGTTGCGCGTGAGTGCCGCGAGCGGCCCGAGGGCCGCCGGCGCATAGGCGAAGGCATAGGCGGTGCCGACCGGGCCTTCCGCCGTCTGCACCTCGGCGATGACCAGCGGCGCGCGCGGGATCACGTTCAGGCTGTTGCGCAGCGGCGGGTCGATGGGGGCATCCACCGCGCGGATGCTGATGGAACGGATGGTGAGCGTGCTCATGGGGCATCCTCCGCGAGCCGCACGAAGGTCAGCTCATGCTTGTTGTGCGCCGAATGGAACAGCCGCGCGCCCGGAATCGCCGCGAATTGCGCCGCCGCCGCGTGGTCCGTCTCGCCCTGGAACTTCACCGAGCAGAAGATGTTGCGCGCGATACCCTGCCAGCGGGTGACGAGCGCGTAGAGGCGCGCCGGGTAGCAGATCACGTCGCTGAACAGCCATTCCACCGGCTCGGGCGGCAGCGCGAAGGCGCTCTCCTGCCGCCAGGTGACGTTGGGCATGGCCATGACGCGATCCTCCAGCGGCGCCTTGTCCACCGCGGTCACCCGCGCGCCGAGCTGCGCCAGCGCCCAGCTCCAGCCGCCCGGCGAGGCACCGAGATCGAGGCAGGTCTCGCCCGGCGCGGGATGCTTGCCGATCCGCACCAGCCCCTCCCAGAGCTTGAGATAGGCGCGGGAGGGCGGCCCCTCGCGATCCTCCACGAAGCGCGGCGCGCCGCCGGGGAAGGGGGAGGATTTGGTGGGGGAGGCCAGGATCAGCTCCGGCGTGAGCAGCGCCCAGCCGCCCAGATGCCCGGTGGGCGCGGGCTCGGGAAAAGCCAGCGGCCGCGCCTTCACCGGCGGCAGGCGCTCCTCGATCAGTGCCGCACGGCGGTGATGCAGCGCTGGCACCAGCGACCAGTTGCGCTGGATGGCGCGCAGCCCATCGGCCGCGAGCTTCACGGACGGGGCCGGGATTTCGCGCGGATCATCCCAGACATCCAGCGCCCAGGCGGCGGGCGCCGGCGGGTCGGGCGAGAGGGCGAGGCGGCCATGCCAGGCGGAGACGCGACGGCCGGAGAGCTCCAGCTCCTCCGCGAGGGGCCGTTCCAGCCCCTCATCGGCGAGATAGGCGGCGCGGATCATCGGCGCCACGCGAGGATGGCCAGCAGCAGCCAGCCCCCGATCATCGTCATGCCGCCGATGGGCGCCACCGGCCCGAGCGAGACGCCCGCGAAGGCACGGATCAGCACCGCGCCGCTGAACAGGGCGAGACCCGCCAGCAGGACGGAAGCGACTGCCGCGCCGCGCCCCCAGAGGCCGAGGCCGATGAAGGCCGGCGCATGCCAGCCCAGCAGCATGGCGACATTCTGCACCATGCCGCGCGACTCGAGATCGGCATGGGCGGCGATCGCCGCCAGAGCCACGGCGAGCGCGCCACAAAGCCCCGCCGCGCTGAACCAGAAACGTTGCATCTCGTGAAGCTAGGCCGGCTTGCGCCCGCCCACCAGCGGCGCGCTCACCGCCGCCAGCATCAACCCGGCCACCCACCAGTATTGCCACATGCCGTAGCTCAGCAGGGAAATGACCAGCGCGGCCGCGAAGGCCCCGCAGGCGGCCGGGTTGCGGCAGGCCAGCGCCACCAGTGCCAGCAGCAGCGCCATGAGCGCAGCCCCCACCGCGCCCAGCTCCAGCCAGATCTGCAAGGGCATGTTGTGCGGATGCAGCGGCAGCATCTGCTGGTGGATGAACCAGTGATGCGCGTCATGCGCGGTCAGCCCGAAGGCGGTGCGCGTCTCCTGGCTGGTGCGCTCGGTGCCGCCCGGAATGGCGCGGCTGCTGTCCATGCCCCAGCCCAGCACCGGCCGATCGGCGATGCGCTCGGCCGTGAAATCCCAGATCAGCAGCCGATGCGCGGCGGAGAAGGGCAGGGCGCTGACATCGCGCGGCAAGGCCGCCCCCAGCACCCATGGCAGGGCCAGCACCAGCACAGCGACCGTCCCGGCCAGGCTCACGCGCGTGGCGCGCGGCGCCACCGTCGCTGCCATGCCCACCGCAAGGCCCGCCAGCACCGCAAGCTTGGCGCTCTCGCCCGGCAGCAGCAGGGCGACCACGGCGCCCGAGACGCCAAGGGCGATGCGCGACCAGCGCGGCAGCACGGGCGCGAAGACGGCGAGCGGCAGCAGCAGCGCCACCACCGAGGCCGCGTTCTTCAATCCGAAGGAGAGCGTGAGCGGCGCCTCTCGGATGCCGCGCACGGCGGCGCGGAGCATGTGGCCCGAGAGATCATCGAACAATGCCGCCGCGATGCCGATGGAGAGGCCGATCGCGGCCGCGCGCGGGATCAGCGGCGTCAATGGCACGCCCCGCAACGCATCGGCCGCCAGCACGGCCAAGGCGAGCGTCGCACCCAGCCGCAGCACGCTGTCCGCGACGCGCCCGGCCTCCGGCGCCCAGAGGATCGTGACCATCGCCCAGCCGAGCAGCGCCACCGCCGGCCACACCAGCAGCGGCGGCGGTGACGGCCGCCACCCCGCGCGCCACCCGGCCAGGATCACGCCTCCAAAGGCCAGCAGCGTGATCGGGGCCAGCGTGCGGTTCTGCAGCACGATGACGAAGGGAACCGCCGCCAGCGCGATCGCCAGCGGCCAGAGCCGGTTGTTCAAACCGCGGTGATGCTCTCGCGGCGCAGCTGCACCGTGAGGTCATCCAGCGCGCGGCCGAAGCGGTCGAGCATGTCGTTCACCTCCTCCGCCGTGATGATGAGCGGCGGCGAGAAGGCGATGCCATCCCCCGGCAGGGCGCGCATGATCAGCCCATGGCCTTCGGCGATCTTCACCAGGCGCGGCCCGATCTTCACGGCCGGGTCAAAGTTGGCGCGGGTTTCCTTGTTGGAGACGAACTCCACTGCGCCGATCATGCCAACCCCGCGGATCTCGCCCACCAGCGGATGGTCGGCGAAGCGGCGGCGCAGGCCGTCCTGCATCACGGGCCCCACCTTCCGCACATGGCCGACCAGGTCCATCTCGTCATAGATCTTCAGCGTCTCGACCGCGACGGCGGCCGGCACCGGATGGCCCGAATAGGTGTAGCCATGGCCGAAGGTGCCCAAGCCCGCCGAGCCATCCGCGAGGCCCTGGAAGACGCGGTCATTCACCATCACGGCCGAGATCGGCAGGAAGCTGCTGCTCAGCGCCTTGGCGCAGGTCAGGATGTCGGGCTGCATGTTGAAGGTCTGGCTGCCCCAGTAGCTGCCGGTGCGCCCGAAGCCGCAGATCACCTCATCGGCGACAAAGAGCACGTCATGCCGGCGCAGCACCGCCTGGATCTTCTCGAAATAGCCGGCGGGCGGGACGATCACGCCGCCAGCCCCCATGATGGGCTCGGCGAAGAAGGCGGCGACCGTCTCCGGGCCTTCCCGGACGATCATCTCCTCCAGCTCATTGGCGAGGCGGGTGGTGAACTGGTCCTCGCTCTCGCCGGGCAGGGCGCAGTGGTAGTAGTGCGGCGTGCCGGTGTGGAGAATCCCCTGGATCGGCAGGTCGAAGAGCTTGTGGTTGTAGGGCAGGCCGGTCAGCGAGGCGGAAGCGACCGTGACCCCGTGATAGCCCTTGATGCGGGCGATGATCTTCTTCTTCTCCGGCCGCCCGATGGCGTTGTTGAAGTACCAGATCATCTTCACCGCGGTGTCATTCGCCTCGGAGCCCGAGTTGCAGAAGAACACCTTGCTCATCGGCACCGGTGCGCGCTCGATCAGCATCTCGGCGAGGTCGATGGCCGGCTCGTGGCTGCGGCCGGTGAAGGCGTGGTAGAAGGGCAGCTGGCGCATCTGCTTGAGTGCGGCCTGCACCAGGCGCTCATTGTCGAAGCCGAGCGAGGCGCACCAGAGGCCCGCCACCGTCTCGATATAGGCATTGCCCTGCTCGTCGAAGACGCGCACGCCTTCGCCACGGGTGATGACCAGCGGCCCGTTCTTCTGGTGGGCGCGGGCATCCGTGTAGGGGTGCAGGACGTTGGCGATGTCGCGGGCGGCGTTGGAATTGCGCGGCGGTGTCATGGGGGCATCCTTTGTGCTTCGGCGCAGTCTATCCGCCCAGGCGCTTCGCGGAAGGGGAGAAAGGGGGCAATATCCTTCCCATGACCGTCATCAAGCCGCATGCCGCCCATTGGGGCTTCTTCGACGCCGTGACAGAGGGCGGGCGCCTCGTCGCCGTGCGCCCCTTCGCGCAGGACCCGGTGCCGGCCACGCTCATCGCCTCCATGCCGGCCACGGTGCACAGCGCCGCGCGCGTGGACCAGCCCTACATCCGGAAGGGCTGGCTCGAAGGCCGCCGCGCCGGCCATGCCCGAGGCGGGGACGCCTTCGTGCCGGTGAGCTGGGACCGCGTGACGCGGCTGCTGGCCGAGGAGACCGCCCGCACCCGCGCCGAGCATGGCGATGCCGCGATCTATGGCGGCTCCTATGGCTGGTCCTCGGCCGGGCGCTTCCATCACGCGAAGAGCCAGCTGCAGCGCTATCTGGGCCTCGGCGGCGGCTACACCACCTCGATCAACGCCTATTCCTACGCGACGGCCCAGGCGCTGATCCCGCATGTGGTCGGCACCAATGAGGTGGTGCTGGGCCGGATGACGGATTGGGCCGCCATCGCACAGCACGCGAAGCTCATGCTCTGCTTCGGCGGGCTCGCCGCCAAGAACGGCTATGTCACCTCGGGGGGCGCGGCCATGACCTACGGCCCCAACATGCGCGCCGCCCGTGCCGCCGGCCTCAGATTCGTGAATATCTCGCCCTATCGCGGCGACACCGAGGATGCGCTCGCCGCCGAATGGGTGCCGATCCGCCCCGGGACCGATGCGGCGATGATCCTCGCCATGATCGAGCATATCGTGACGCTGGGCCGCGAGGATCGCGCTTTCCTCGCGACCCATTGCGTGGGCTGGGACAAGCTCGCGCCGACGCTGGCCGGCAAGACGCCCGAATGGGCGGAAGCGCTGACGGGCGTGCCTGCCGCCACCATCCGGGAACTGGCCGAACAATGCCTGGCGCAGCCCACCATGCTCACCGCCGCCTGGTCGCTGCAGCGCGCCGATTACGGCGAGCAGCCCTATTGGGCGCTGATCGCGCTCGCCGCCGCACTGGGCAATATCGGCAAGCCGGGGCAGGGGGTGGCCTTCGGCTACGGCTCCTCGGGCGGCATCGGCAATCCACGGCGCGAGATGCCGAGCATTTCGCTGCCCGCGACCCGGAACCCGGTCTCGCACTTCATCCCCGTGGGCCGGGTGACCGAGCTGCTGGAGCGGCCGGGCGGCACGCTGCACTACAATGGCCGAGATCTCGCGCTGCCCGAGATCCGCATGGTCTGGTGGGCCGGCGGCAATCCCTTCCACCACCACCAGGACCTCAACCGCCTGCTGCGCGCCTGGGCGAAGCCCGAGACCATCGTGGTGCAGGAGCCCTGGTGGACCGCGCTGGCCCGCCACGCCGACATCGTGCTGCCCGCCACCACCACGCTCGAGCGCAACGACATCGCCCATTCCTCCCGCGACCGCTTCGTGCGCGCCATGCACCAGGCGATCCCGCCGCAGGGGCTCGCGCGCAATGACCACGACATCCTGGCCGACCTCGCCGATGCGCAGGGCTTCCGCGCCCGCTTCACCGAGCAGCGCGACGAGGGCGCCTGGCTGCGCTTCCTCTATGACAAGTGGCGCACCGCCTGCGCGCGGCAGGGCTTCGCCGCGCCCGATTTCGACCGCTTCTGGGAAGAGGGCCATGTCGAGATGCCGCCCATCGAGGCGCATGAGGCCTTCACCCAGTTCAGCGATTTCGCGGCCGACCCCGAGGCGAACCCGCTCGACACGCCGTCCGGCAAGGTGGAGCTGTTTTCCGAGACCATCGCGGCGTTCCAGCGCGCCGATTGCCCGGGCCACCCCACCTGGCTCACGCCTCGCGAATGGCTGGGAGCCGCTGCCGCCGACGAACTCCATTTGCTGAGCCAGCAACCGCCGACGCGCCTGCATTCGCAGCTCGACCCCGGCCCGATCGCGGCGGCCGACAAGATCCAGGGCCGCGAGCCCATCCGCATGCACCCCGAGGATGCGGCGGCGCGCGGCCTTGCCGATGGCCAGGTGGTGCGCGTGTTCAACGCGCGTGGCGCCTGCCTCGCCGGCGTGCGATGCGACGCCAACCTCACGCGCGGCGTGGTGCTGCTGGCGACCGGCGCCTGGTTCGACCCGCTGGAGCCTGGCGTGCCCGGCAGCCTCTGCGTGCATGGCAACCCCAACGTGCTGACCGCCGATATCGGGACGTCGAGCCTGACCCAGGGCCCCTCCGCCCAATCCTGCCTGGTGCGCGTCGAGGCCTGGACCGGCCCCGTGCCACCTGTCCGTTCCTTCCAACCTCCGGTGATCGAGGAGTTGCCCGCATGATCCACCGCCGTGCCCTTCTGGCCGCGCCCGCTCTCCTTCCGGCGCTGCTTCCCCCCGGCGCCGCCGCCCAGACCGCGCCCGCCGTGAAGCAGGATGATACGGTCGGCGCGGGCCTGCGCCGCGGCGTCCTGATCCGCTGGGGCGACCGCGTGACCTTCGACGCGCCGCCCTTCGACCCGAACAACCTGGACGCCGATGGCGCCTCCGCGCAATTCGGCTGGGATGCGCGCATCGCGGCGCAGGTGATCCCGCCCATGGCGGCCGATGGTGTGACGCGTGCCATCCTCGCCATCGCGCATCCGACGGTGGAGGCCGCCATGGCCTTCCCCGGCGGCATGGACCGCCCGGCCGTCGCGGCGCAGATGCAGGGTGCCTCGCTCCTCAACCTGGAAGTCCAGGGCGGGCGCTGGATCGTGGTGGATGGCGGCTTCCAGTCGCGCCGGCTCACGGCCTCCACCCTCTGCCGCGTCTCCGGCCCGCTGGCCGATCAGGTCGGCTCCTCCGTGCTCGGCGTGCTGGGCGTGAACGGGGGCGCGGCGACGCCCTGGGGTTCGCTGCTGCTCGCCGAGGGTGACCCGGCGCTCTGGTCGAGCCGCCTCGGCGGCCTCGACCGCCGTTTCCAGACCGGCCAAGGCTTCGGCTGGCTGGTCGAGCTCGACCCGCTCGACCCGCAATCCATCCCGGTGAAGCGCACCGCCATCGGTCGCTTCGGCAAGGCGGATGCGGCGGCGGCGCAGACGCGCGGCGGCCAGGCTGTGGTCTATGTGGCCGAGCGCGGGGCCGGGGGCTACCTCTTCCGCTTCGTCTCGGCCGGGCCCGCCAGTGGGCCGGATGCGCTGGACAACGGCACGCTCAGCGTCGCCCAGCTGCAGAATGCCCGCATCACCTGGATGCCGCTGCCACAGGGCTCCGCCGCCAATCCGGTGGATGCGGCGCGCGCGGCGGGGGCGATGGCCTTCGATGCGCCCTCTGGCCTTTCCTGGGATGCGCGCGGCAACCGCCTGATCTTCACGGGTGGCTTCGGCGTGCTCACCTTCACGCCCGATGGCGGCGACCCGGCGGCCCCGGGCATGGCGGGCAACATGATCAACACCCAGGGCCTCGGCGCCGTGCAGACCGCGACGGCGGATGCGCGCGGGCGGCTGCTCATCGGCACCGACACCGGGGGGCCGGTTGGCACCACCGCGCAGACGCTCTGGGCCGTGGATGCGGGCGGCAATGCCACGATGCTCTACGGCGCGGCGCGGGCGGCCGGCATCGGCAATGCGGTCATGGCCCCGGATGGCGCCACCATCTTCACCGTGGCACGCCGCCCCGGTGCCGAGCCGGGGGCGACCTTCGCCCGCCCCTCCACCCGGTGGCCGCAATTCGAGCCCGGCATCCCGCCGCGCTCCTCACTGCTTTCGCTCGCGCGATGATCCTGCACGGCCCGAGGGTGCTGGGCACCATCACGCCCTCGGGCAATACGGTGGTGGAGGCGGTGACCCAGGCAGCACTGCGCGAGCAGCGGGACGTCCTGCCCATCTTCGCGCGCATCCCCGTGCATGGCACGCGCGACCCGTTCCCCGACAGCTACGACCTCGAGGGCATGCTGCGCGCCGCCGAGCTTCTCAGCCACGCGAAGCCTGGCGTGATCCTGTGGAACGGCAGCAAGGGCGGTGCCATCGGCCTGGAGCATGACCGTGACCTGGCAACGCGCATCACGGCGGCGACGGGCATTCCCGCGACCACCTCGGGCCTGGCGCTCGAGGCGGCGCTGGCCGCGCGCGGCCCCACGCGCATCGGCCTCGTCACGCCCTACAACGACGCCTACCAGGCCAAGCTCATCGCCGCCTTCGCCGCGCGCGGCTGGACCGTCACCGCGGAGGATCATCTCGGCCTCTCCGACAACCTCTCCTACGCCGCGACGGAGCGCGAGGTGATCGCGGCCCAGGCCGCACGCGTGGCGCCGCATTGCGATGTGCTGCTCGGCTGGTGCACCAACTATCCGGTGCCGCTGATCGGCGAGGAATTCGCGGGCAAGCCGGTCTGGGATGCGACGCTGCTGGGGCTGCGGGCCGCGCTGGAGATGATCAACGCGTAATGCGGCATGAATGATGCAGGGTTCCTTCGTTGATGGAGGTCCAGCCCATGCGTCGTCGCCAATTGCCCTTGCTTGCGGCACCCCTTTGCCTGCCCGCTGTGCAGTCCCGTGCCCAGGGCGCCTGGCCCACGCGGCCGGTGCGCATCGTCGTCTCCTTCCCGCCGGGTGGCTCTTCCGACATCACGGCCCGTGTGATGGCCGAGCATTATTCGGCCGCGATGAATCAGCGCTTCGTGGTGGACAATCGCCCGGGTGCGGGCGGCACGCTCTCCGCGCTGCATGTCGCGCAGCAACCGGCCGATGGCTACACGCTGTTCCTCTCCAACTCGGCGCCCATCACCACCTCGCCGCCGCTCTATCCGCAGGCCGGATATGACCCGATCCGCAGCTTCACGCATGTGACCTATATCGGGGCCGCTCCCGTCGCCATCGTGACCAACCCGCGCTTCATTCCCGCAACAGACCTCCCCTCGCTCGTCGCCTGGATGAAGGCGCAGCCGAGCCCGGCCAGCTTCGGCAGTTCGGGCACGGGCTCCGTCGGCCATATCCTGGGCGAGATGTTCCAGCGCGCCGCCGGCGTGCAGCTCACCCACGTGCCCTATCGCGGCAGCGCGCCCTTGCTGCCCGATCTGCTGAACGGCCAGGTGCCGCTCGCCTTCGACACCATGCCGCAATATGTGGAGCACTTCGCCGCCAACCGCCTGCGCGGCATCGCCATCAGCGCGCCCCAGCGCAACCCCATGGCGCCCAATGTGCCGACGACGACCGAGGGCGGCTACCCGACGCTCATCGCGCTGAACTGGGTGGGCATATCGGGCCCCGCCGGCCTGCCGCCGGCCGTCGTGGAGAAGCTCAATGCCGAGACCCAGGCCGGGCTGCGCACCGAAATCGTGCAGCGCCGCCTGCTGGAGCACGCCATCTCGCCCACGCCGCTGGGCCCCGTGGAGTTCACCGCCTTCGCCCAGCGCGACGTAAACGAGATCGGGGGCATGATCCGCGCGCTGGGGATCACCGCCGGCTGAGCCTTGTGGCGGCGGCGGCTTACTCCGCCGCCTGCCGCATGGAGAGCGCCCGCCACACCTTCTCGGGCGTCACCGGCATGTCGATATGGGCGATGCCCAGCGCATCGCAGACAGCACTCACCACCGCCGGCGGCGCCCCGCAGGAGCCCCCTTCGCCCGCGCCCTTCACGCCCAGGTCGTTGGAGGGGCAGGGGACTACGTTCAGCCCGACTTCCAGGTGCGGAAGGTCGGCCGCGCGCGGCATGCAGTAATCCTGGAAGGTCGCCGTCAGGAACTGGCCGCTTTCGTCATCGTAGCGCGCATGTTCATACAGCGCCTGGCCGATGCCCGAGACGATGCCGCCATGGCACTGGCCATGCACCAGCATCGGGTTGAGCGGCACGCCCACATCATCCACCGCGGCATAGCGGACCACGCTCACCATGCCGGTGTCGGGGTCGATCTCCACCTCGGCCACGTGGCAGCCATTGGGGAAGTTGCACTCGGTGTTGCGCTTGTAGAGCAGTTCCTCATCGAGGCCCGGCGTCTCGTCCGGAATGCCCTCGCTGGCTGCGAGCTGCGCCCAGGTGGTGGTGCGGTCCGTGCCCGCGATGCGGAAGATCTCACCCTCATGCTCGATATCGGCCTCGGCCGCTTCCAGCAGATGGGCGGCGAGCCGCCGTGCCTTGGCCAGCACCATCTCGGAGGCGCGCGAGACCGCAACGCCGCCCATCTGCGAGGACCGGCTGCCGCCCGTGCCGCCACCGGCCGGGGTCAGGTCGCTGTCGCCCTGGACCAGCTTCACCTTCTCGAAGGGGATGCCGAGGCGCGCATGCAGCACCTGGGCGAAGGCCGTCTCATGCCCCTGGCCATGGCTGAAGGTGCCGACATGCACCAGCGCCTCGCCTGCCGTGTTGATCTTCACGCGCGCCCATTCCTGCGGCTGCCCACCCGAGGCTTCGATGAAATAGCCGATGCCGCGCCCGCGCAGCTTGCCGGCACGCTGGCTCTCGGCGCGGCGGGCGTCGAAGCCCTGCCAGTCCATCAGCGCCAGCGCCTGGGCCTGGGTCTCCTCGAAGCGACCGCTGTCGATCTCATTGCCGGCGCAGTTGGTGTAGGGGATCTGATCGGGCTTCACATAGTTGCGGTTGCGGATCTCGGCCGGCGTGACGCCGAAGGCCTTCGCACCCTGATCCAGCAGGCGCTCGATCACATAGGCCGTCTCGGGCCGGCCGGCGCCGCGATAGGCGTCGGTCGGCGCGGTGTTGGTGAAGGCGCAGCGGACATTGATGCTGACATCCTGCATGTCATAGACCGTGCCCTGGATGCGCCCGCCGGCGACCGTCGGGATGCGCGGGCCGAAGTCGAACAGGTAGGCGCCCATGGCGGCCACCGTCTCGACCTTCATCCCCATGATCTTGCCGCCGGCGTCGAAGGCCATCTCGGCATGGGTCACGTGGTCGCGGCCGTGGGGGTCGCAGAGGAAGGTCTCGGTGCGGTCGGCGCGCCACTTCACGGGGCGGCCCGTGCGCTTGGCGGCCCAGAGCACCATCGCGCTCTCGGGGAAGAGTTTTCCCCGAAGACCGAAGCCGCCGCCGACATCGGGGCTGATGACGCGCACCTGCTCCTTCGGCAGCTTGAAGATGAACTTGGCCAGGCTCTCGCGCACGCGCACGACGCCCTGCGTCGGGCTGTGCAGGGTGAAGTGGTCCTGCGCCGCGTCGTATTCACCGAGAGCCACGCGCGGCTCCATCGGATTGCCGACGAGGCGGTTGTTCACCAGGTCCACGCTGACCACCTTGGCGGCCTTGGCGAAGGCGGCCTCGGCCTGGGCCTCGCGCCCATTGGACCAATGCACGCAAAGGTTCGAGCCGCGCTCGGGCCAGATCACGGGCGCACCCTCGTCCAGCGCCGTCGCGGTGTCGGTGATGCTGGGCAGGATGTCGTAATCCACCTCGATCATCTCGGCCGCGTCCTGCGCCTCGGTGCGCGTCTCGGCGACGACGATGGCGACCGGGTCGCCCACAAATCGGACCGCGTCCGTCTGCAGGATGTGGCGCTCGGGGCACCAGAGCGGCTTGCCGTCCTTGCCCGGCACCTCGACCATGACGGGGAAGAGGCCCAGCCCATCGGCCTTGGCGTCATGCCCGGTCAGCACGGTGACGACGCCGGGGGCGGCCTTGGCGGCGTCCGTGTTGATCGAGAGGATCTTCGCATGCGCATGCGGGCTGCGCAGCACCACCATCCAGGCCTGGTTGTCGCGGTTGATGTCGTCCGTGTAGAGGCCCATGCCGGTCAGCAGCCGCACATCTTCCTTGCGCCGCACCGATTGGCCAATTCCGAACTTGTCCATCCGCTCATCTCCCCTGGGTTGGAGGGGAAACTAGTGTCGGTTGGGCGGATGGGGAACCACCCGCACCGCGATTCATGCCTGGACGAAGATCGTGGCCCCGCCCGCCGGGTCCGGCACGCGCCGCATCCTCACGCCGTAGGTGGCGCTGAGCAGGGGCGCCTCCAGCATCTCCGCCACCGTCCCGCTCGCCAGCGGCACGCCCTCGCGCAGCAGCAGAACATGCGTTGCATGCCGGGCGGCAAGGTGCAGGTCATGCAGCACCATCACCACCGCCGCCCCCTCGGCGGCGCGCGCCCGCGCAACCTCGAGGATGCGGTGCTGGTGCATGAGGTCGAGGCTCGCCGTCGGCTCATCCAGCATCAGCAGGCTGTCGCCCGGTGGCGTGCCATGCAGCTGCGCGAGCACACGGCCGAGCTGTACGCGCTGCGCCTCGCCGCCGGAAAGCGTGCCATACCAGCGCTGGGCCAGATGCGCCGCACCGGCCGAGGACAATGCGGCGTCCACCCCGGCCTCGCCGCCGCCCCAGGGGATGCGGCCCAGCGCCGCCACCTCTCGCGCGCGGAGCGGGAAGGCCAGCGCGCTGGCCTGGGGCATCACGGCACGGTGGCGCGCCATCTCCCGCGCTCCCCACCGCGCGAGCGGCCGGCCCAGCAGCGTGACCTCGCCCGCATCGGGGCTGAGCTCGCCCGAGAGGCAGCGCAGCAGGGTGGACTTGCCCGCGCCATTCGCCCCCAGCACGGCCAGCACCTCGCCCGGCGCCACGCGCAGGGCGGGCAGATCGAGCAGCACGCGCCCGGCGCGGGTCACGCGCAGGCCCTGCGCTTGGAGGATCATCGCGGCCCCCGCTCGCCGCGCAGCAGCAGGAAGAGGAAGACCGGCGCGCCCAGCAGGGCGGTGACCAGGCCGATCGGCAATTCAGCCGGTGCGACAGCCGTACGCGCCACCCCATCGGCCGCGGCCAGCAGCAGCGCCCCCATCAGCGCCGAGGCGGGCAGCACCCAGCGATGCCCGGCACCGCCCGCGAGGCGGACCAGATGCGGCGCCACCATACCGACGAAGCCGATCAGGCCCGTCGCCGCCACCGCGCCGCCCACCGCCAGCGCCACCAGCCCCACCGCGCCCCATTTCAGCCACTCCACGCGAATCCCGAGACTCGCCGCCTCGCGCTCGCCCAGGATCAGCGCGTCGAGGCCGCGCGCCAGGAAGGGGGCGGCCAGCAGCAGGGGCAGGCCGGCCAGCAGCGTCGCCCCCAGCACCGGCCAGGTGGCGCCCGCGGCCGAGCCCATGGTCCAGAAGGTCACGTCGCGCAGTTGCATGTCGTCCGCCGCGTAGATCAGCGCCGAGGTGCCCGCACCCGCGAAGGCATTGAGCACGATGCCCGCCAGGAGCAGGCCAGCGACCCCCACCTGCCGTTCGCGCAGCGCCAGCAGCAGCACCAGCGCCGTCACCAGAAGCGCGCCGGCGAAGGCGGCCAGCGCCACCGCATGCGGCCGCAGCGGCGGCGGCACATGGGGCAGCAGCAGCACGATCATCGCAACCGCCCCGAAAGCCCCGCCTGCCGAGACGCCGAGCAGCCCGGGATCGGCCAGCGGATTGCGGAACAGCCCCTGCATCACCGCGCCCGAGAGCCCCAGCGCCGCGCCGGCCAGGGCCGCCAGCAGCGTCCGCGGCAGGCGCAGCCCCCAGATGATGGCGCCATCCGCCCCGATGCCCGAGCCGAAGACGGCGCCCACCACACGCCAGGGCGGGATGGGCACCGCCCCCACGCCCAGCAGCAGCGCCAGGGTGACGAGCGTCAGCCCCCCCAGCAGCGGCAGGCGCAGCGCGATCACAGCCAGGGGCGCTCCGGCAGCGGGGGCAGCGTCACGCCGCGGAGCGCGCCCGCCATGTCACGCGCCGCATGGGCGCTGCGCGGGCCGAAGCCCAGCAGATAGAGGCTGTCCTGCGTGTAGAGGCGCCCCGCACGCGCGGCCGGCAGCAGGGCCAGCTGCGGCTGCGCCAGGAAGGCGGGCGCGCCGCCCCGCGCCTCCACGCTGTGCTGCGGTGCCACCAGCCAATCGGCGCCGAGCGTCAGCGCCGCCTCGGGCGAGAGCGGGCGATACCCCTCATAGCCTTCCACCACGTTGCGGATGCGGGCGAGGTTGAACATGGCCGCCGCCGCCGTCCCGCGCCCCGAGGCCTGGGGCGCGCCGTTGCCGGCCGAGAGCAGGAAGAGCGCGCGCGGCGGCGCGCCCTGTGGCAGCATCGCCGCCAGTGCGGCGAAATCCGCCGCCAACGCCGTCGCGACGGGGACCGGGTCCACACCCAGCGCCGCCCCCAGCGCAGTGACGGCCGCGATCAGACCCTCGGCATCGGCGATGCGCGGCACCCCCAGCAGGGGCAGGCCCGCCGCGCGCAACTGCGCCAGCACCTGGGGCGGCCCCGCTTCATGCGCATGCACCAGCATGTCCGGCCTGAGCGAGAGGATACCCTCGGCCGAGAGTGCCCGCTGGTAGCCGAGCTGCGGCAGGGTGCGCAGCCGCGCCGGATGCAGCGCGGTGGAATCGACGCCGCACAGGCACGCTTCCAGCCCGAGTGCGCAGAGCATCTCCGCGACCCCGCCGCCAGCCACCGCGATGCGCGGCGGCGCGGCAAGCGCGAACGCGGGTGCCGCCAGCAGGCTTGCCGTGAGAAGGCGACGGCTGATCACGCCGCCGCCTCCCGCGCATGCGCCTCGGCCACGTCGCAGGCCAGGCGCCGCCAATCCTCGCGCTCGGCCTGGCCGGGCTTGCGGGCGCCGAAGAGCATCGCGATGGTCTCGCCCGCGGCATCCAGCAGCTCGATGCTGGTGACGGCGCCATCCTCGGTCGGCTTCACCACGCGCCACGCCTCGGCGACGCCCGCCTCGCGCAGATGCAGGTTGAACATGGGGTCGAGCACATTGAACCAGCCGGTCGTGGCCAGCAGGCGCTTGACCGGGCCGGTGTGGATCTGGATGGCGTTGCGGTTGCCGACGAAGACCATGATCGGCACCTCGCGCGCGGCCGCGAGCTCGAGCGTGGTGCGTGCCGCCTCGGGGGCCAGCCGCAGCGCCAGATCCTCGCCCGCCAGGCGGAAGGCCTGGCGCCGGGTCGCCTTGTGGCGGTTCAGCAGGCCGAAGAAGTCATGCGTGTCGCGCAGCGCAAGCCACTCGCTCCGCAGCGCGTGCGCGTCCACCAGGGCCTCGGCCTTGGCCTCGGCGGCAGGGACGGCCAGGGGCGGGGGCGCGGCGGCGGCCAGGCTCATGAATCGCTGCACCAGCCGGTCCCACGCCGTGCGATCGGTGTGTTCGGTCGCGAAGATCTTGTGGACCGCCTCGCCATCCACGTCGAAAATCTGGAGGGAGGGACGCTCGCCGGCGAGCGCGAAGGCATAGGCCCAGCGCCGCGTGAAAAGGCGCAGGTCGATGTCCGGCCCCGTCACCAGGATATGGCCCGGCCCGGCCGAGACATCCTCGAAGCGGCCGTGCCGCTCATGCACCGCGTGCTCGTTGCGGGTGAGCGCCATGATGCCGCCCAGTTCCGGCAAGGCGCTGAAGAGGGCGGGCCAGTCGGGGCGCAGCGTCGTGCCGCCTTGCAGTGCGACGAGTGCGGCCTCGGTGGTGCCGAGGCGCTGCGCGGCGTCACGGATCCGCAGGCGCGGCTCCTGGCGCATCAGTTCGTCATGGCGGGCGCTGAGATTCATGGTCTTGCTCCTGTTGGGATGGGTCAGTCGTCGAGGCGGAAGCGCACCGGCACCTCCACCCAGGCTTCGATGGGGCGGCCGCCCTCGGTGGCGGCGGCGAAGGCCCAGCCGCGGACGGCGGCAAGAGCGGCGTTGTCCAGCTCGCCAAAGCCGGAGGAGCGGTGCAGCCGCACTTCCCGCGTCTGGCCATCCGGGCCGACCAGGGCGCGGATGAGCGCGGTGCCGGCCATGCGCAGCGAGATGGCGCGCGGCGGATAGGCGGGCGGCGTCGGCGGATGGCGGTAGCGCGCCTGCGTGATGAGGGGCGGCGGCCCCGGGTGGGGGGCCGCGGCCGCAACCGGGATGGCCGTTGCCTGGCCGGCGAGCGTGGCGGCCTCGAGCGGGGCGCCGCGGCCTGCGCTCTGTGTCGGTGGCGCCCTCCGCGGCCGTGGCGCGGCGGGAGGCTGTGGGCGCGGCAGTGGGGCCTCGGCGCGGCGCGGCGGCTCCGGGCTGGGCGGGGGAGGGGGCGCGGCCAGGTTCCGTGGCTCCGCGACCGGTGCGGGCTCGGCCAGGGCCTCGGGCTCGGGGAAGGGTTCGGGTGCGGCCTCCGCCAAGGCGAGCGGCGCCGGGGGCGCCTCGGCCACGGGCGCTGGTTCCGGGATCGGGGCGGGCGCTGCCTCGGCCAGGGATGGCGGCTCCGGGAGGGGCGCGGCCTCGGCCACGGGCTGCGCCGGCGCAATCGGCCCGGCAGGCGTCTCGGTCACGCGCTCCGGCTCCGGGTCCGCTGCGGCGGGCGCGGGCGCCAGCGATGGCGCCTCCAGTTCAGGCAGCCCGGGCGGCTCCTCCGCCTCACCCGGCGCGGCCGGTGCGAGCATGGCGAAGACCACCGGCACCTCGCGCAGCACCTCGCGCCCGGGCGGCCCGCCCGGCATCGCGCCCAGCGCCAGCCAGAGGCCCGCGCCCAGATGCAGCGCGAGCGAGGCGCCGGCCGCACCCCCTGGCAAGCGTTCAGGCCGGGCCGCGCGCATTCAGAAGCTGGCCCGGAGCGCCACGAGGAAGTTGCGCCCGATCTCGGCATAGGCCGGCGTCGGCACGCCATTCCAGTTGGAGCGCCGATAGGTCGCGTCCGTCACATTGTTGACGGCGACGTCGAGGCGCAGGTTGGGGGCGAAGGTCGGCTGCCAGGTGGCATAGAGGTCCCACACGGCCGAGGCCGCGGTGACGCGGTAGTTCACCGTATTGGGCAGCCGGTCCTGCGCCGCGTTCAGCGCGAGGCGCGAGCCGAGCGTCAGGCCCTGCTCGAGGAAGCGGTAGCCGCCATTGAGCGTCAGCCGCTGGGCCGGGATGGAGGCCAGGGGCAGGTTGGTCTCGAGGTTCGTGCCACGCAGCGCCGAGCCGGCGAGGCGGGCGAACCAGAAGGGCGTGTCGTACTGCAGCTCCGCCTCGATGCCCTCGATCCGCGCCTCGCCGATATTGGCGCTGGTCGTGGTGGTGCGGCCCACCGTCTGCTCGATGAAGTTCTGGATGTTGTTGCGGAAGATTGCGATGCGGCCGCGGACGCGGTCATTCTCGTTCAGCACGTCGCGGAAGCGCAGATCCACGCCCGCTTCGATGTTCTTCGCCGTCTCGGGCTGCAGGTTCGGGTTGGGCACGAAGAAATTGCCCGGGAAATGCTGCCCGCCGACATAGAGCTCGGTCAGTGAGGGCGCGCGGAAGGCCTCCGAATAGGAGACATAGGGCTGCGCCCAGGGCGTCGCCTGCCAGGCGAGGCTCACGCGCGGCGAGGCGCGGCTGTTGTCCTGCGAATTGGCGCCCGAGCCGCGCTCCTGCTGGAAACGGTCGAAGCGCACGCCGGGCAGCAGCGTCCAATTGCCCCAGCGGATCTCATCCTGGACGTAGAGGCCCAGCACATCCTGGTTGGCGCTCGGGAATTGCAGGCGGGGCAGGCCGTTCTGATAGCCGCGCTGCTCATCCTGATAGGCTTCGAGACCGACCACGAAGGTGTGGCGCTCCGGCCCGAAGAGGGTGAAGCGCGAGGTGTTCTGCGCCTCGATGCCCTTGGTGTTGAGCCGCGTACGGTCCCGCGCGTTGGGGGCGGCGATCCGCGCTTCGTTCAGCTCGACATAGTTGTTGTAGAGCGTGAGGCTCGGCTCGAAGAGCGGCATCGCCGGGTTGGCGTAGTTGTACCGCAGCGAGACGCTCTCCTGCAGCGTGGTGCGCTCGGCGATGCCGGTGGTCGTGGCGGTATTGGCCGCGATCGGGATCTGGTTCGCGTTCTCGTAGCGGCTGGCCTGGAGCTGGAAGCGGTGGAAGCCCGGGCTCCAGTTCAGCTTGCCCAGCAGGTTCAGCACATTGTCGCCGCTGAACTGGATGATGCGGTCCGCACCGTCCCGGTACTGGCCGTTGCGGAAGCCCGAGGAGGCGACGAGGGCGGAGAAGTCCCCCGCGCGCGCGGCCATGACGCCAAGCCCGCGCGCCGAGGCGCCCTGCGTCTGATACCCGCCCGAGAAGAAGCCGCCCACCGGCGCGCTTCCCAGGATCACATCCTCCGGGTCGATCGTGCGGAAGGAGATGACGCCGCCCAGCGCGCCCGAGCCGTAGAGCGAGGAGGAGGGGCCGCGCAGCACATCCACCTGGCGCAGCAGTTCCGGGTCGATGAAGGTGCGGCCGCGATGGCCCGCGTTGAAGTTGTTCCGCACACCGTCGATGCGGAGCACGATGCGCTCATCGCCCAGGCCGCGGATGGTGGGCTGCAGCGCGCTGGTGCGCGGCGCGCCGGAGATCTCCACACCCGGCACGTCGCCCAGCAGGTCCACCGGCGAGCGCGGCTGGCGCTGCAGGATCTCCTCGCGCGTGATCACCGAGATGGAGACCGCGGAATCGCCCGCCACCTGGGGCGTGCGCGTCGCGGTGGAGGTGACGGTGTCGAGTGGCGTGGCGGCGGGCGCGGTGGCGGGGTTGGCGGCCGGAGCCGCAGCCGGCGTTGTGGCGGGTGCTGCGGCCTCCTGCGCGAAGGCGGGCAGGACGAGCGCGGTGGTGAGCATCAGGGCGGCGGGAAAGCGGGACACGGCAAGGCCTTGCGGATGGGTGCCATCGCGCGCCCCTTCGGCTGTGGGCGGCGGATGGCGCGCTGGCTTGCGGGACTCGGGTCCGGGGCTGGCTGACGCGGGAAGACGGAAAGGAACTACTTGGTGAGGATGAGTTTTCCGCCGCGCGTGAGGCGCAGGCGATAGACCTCCTCCTTGTGGTGGATCTCGACCTCGGGGCCGTCGCGGAACAGCACCTCGGCATCCAGGCTGCGGCGGCGCGGCCCGCGATCGGGCGGCCGCGGCGGGCGGAAGGGCAGGGGGTCTTCGGCTTCGGTCATGAGAAGGTTGCTAGTCTATTTGCGAATGACTCGCAAGTGCAGATGGCGGGCGGGGGGTGGTGTTCCTGCTTCCCCCACCCCCTGCTAGCCTCCGCGTCGGAGGAAAAATCATGCGTTTCGACCTGCCCGATGCCCCGCCGCGCGCGGCCGAATTGCGCCGTGAATTGCGCGACTTCCTGGCGGAGGCCGGGCGGGATTGGACCCCCGAGACGCGGGCGCGGAGCTGGATGGGCTTCGACCGCGACTTCTCCCGCGCCGTGGGCCGCCGTGGCTGGATCGGCATGACCTGGCCCGCCGCCTATGGCGGGCATGAGCGCTCGGGCCTCGAGCGAATCGTCGTCCTGGAGGAAATGCTGGCGGCCGGCGCGCCGGTGGGCGCCCATTGGATCGGCGACCGGCAATCGGGCCCGCTCATCCTGCGCCTTGGCACCGAAGAGCAACGGCGGCGAATCCTGCCTGGCATCGCGGCCGGCGAACTCGCCTTCTGCATCGGTCTCTCGGAGCCCGAGGCGGGGAGCGACCTCGCCAATCTCCGGACCAAGGCGGAACGCGTGCCCGGCGGGTGGAAGCTGAACGGGCGGAAGATCTGGACCACCTTCGCCCACAAGAGCGACTACATGATCGCCCTGGTCCGCACCTCGCCCGTGCCGGAGGGGGGCGCGCGCCATGCGGGGCTCTCGCAATTCCTGGTGGATCTGCGTCTCTCCGGCATCTCCATCCGCCCGATCCGCGACCTGGCCGGTGAGGAGAGCTTCAACGAAGTCACCTTCGACGATGTGGTGCTGCGCGAGGATGACCTGTTGGGCCAGGAGGGTGCGGGCTGGGCGCAGGCGACCAGCGAACTCGCCTTCGAGCGCAGCGGCCCGGACCGCTACCTCTCCTCCTATCCCGCACTGGCCGCAGGCATCGATGCGCTGAACGCGGCCCCCACGCCCGGCGCCGAGGTCACCATCGGCCGCATGGTGGCGCGCCTCAACACGCTGCGCGGCATGTCGCTCTCGGTGGGTGGCATGCTGGAGCGGGGCGAATCCCCCGCCGTCGAGGCCGCGCTGGTCAAGGACGCCGGCAATGTCTTCGAGCAGGCGCTGCCCGAGCAGATCCGCAACCTGATCGACCCCGCCGACAGCCCGCAGGAACTCACGCGCATGCTCGCGGGCCTGGCGCAGCTTGCCCCTACCTTCAGCCTGCGTGGCGGCACGCGGGAAATCCTGCGCGGCATCATCGCGCGCGATCTTGGCCTGCGTTAGGGGGGGCTGCGCTGATGAGCGAGTTGCGTTCGATCCTGGTCGAGCAGGTGGACCGCCTGATGGCCGATGGCGGCGGCGTGGCCCTGCTGCGCACCGTCGAGGCGGGCGAGTGGCCCGCTGGCCTCTGGGCCGGGCTGGAGGAGCAGGGGCTGAACCTGGCCCTCGTGCCGGAGGAGGCGGGCGGCGTCGGCCTCTCCTGGGGCGATGCGGCGGCGCTCTGGCAGGTGCTGGGCCGGCATGGCGCGCCGGCCCCCATCGCCGAGACCATGCTGGGGGCCGCGCTGCTCTCGGCGGCCGGGATCGAGGTGCCGGAAGGCCCGATCGGCCTCGCGCAGGGCCCGGTGCCCTTCGGCCGGCATGCGGCGCGCCTGGTGGTGCCGAAGGGGGCCGCCGTCACGCTGCACGCAACGGGGCAGGTGACGCCGGGCGAGAATATCGGCCGCGAGCCGCGCGATGCCGTCACGCCCGGCGACCGCATCGCGCGTGGCGAATTGCCCAATGCGCTGGGGCCGCGTGCTGCGCTGCTGGGCCTCGCGCTGATCCGGGCGGCACTGATCGCCGGCGCGCTCGAGCGTATCCTGGCGCTGGCGGTGGATTGGGCCAACACGCGCAAGCAGTTCGGCCGGGCCATCGGGAAGTTCCAGGCGGTGCAGCAGCAGCTCGCCGCCATGGCGGGCGAGGTGGCGGCGGTGCAGGTCGCCGTGCAGGCCGCGGCCCGCGCCGTGGATGCGCGCGGCCTGGCCGAAGCGGGTTTCGAGATCGGCTGCGCCAAGGTCGTGGCGGGCGAGGCCGCGACCATGGGTGCCGCCACCGTCCATCAGGTCTTTGCCGCCATCGGCATCACCGAGGATCACGAGCTGCATCACTTTACACGCCGCCTCTGGGCCTGGCGGGAGGAGGGCGGCACGGAGCGTTTCTGGGCCACCGAAATCGGCCGCGACGCCATGGCGCGCGGCGGGGCCAATCTCTGGCCGGATATCACCGCGCGGGATGCGCAAGGAGCTGACTGATGGCTGATTTTCTGAAGATCGAGCAGGACGGCCCGGTCGTCACCCTCACCCTCAACGCGCCCGAGCGGCGCAACGCCATCTCGGGCTTCGAGGATTGCGACGAGGTCGAGGCCGCCTGCAAGCGCATCGCTCGTGACGACAGCGTGCGCTGCGTCATCGTCACCGGCGCCGACCCGGCCTTCTGCGCCGGCGGCGACCTCAAGGGCATGCGCGACCGCAAGGGGATCATGGCGGCCGACAGCCCGGCCGTGATGCGCGAGAACTACCGCCGCGGCATCCAGCGCATTCCGCTCGCTCTCTGGGAGCTGGACGTGCCGACCATCGCGGCCGTCAACGGCGCCGCCATCGGCGCCGGCCTCGACCTCGCCTGCATGTGCGACATGCGGATTTCCTCCGACAAGGCGATCTTCGCCGAGAGCTTCGTGCGCGTGGGCATCGTGCCCGGCGATGGCGGCGCGTGGCTGTTGCCGCGCGCCGTCGGCCTCGCCATGGCGGCCGAGATGTCCTTCACGGGCGATCCCTTGAACGCCGAGCAGGCCCTGGCCGCGCGGCTCGTTTCCCGCGTCGTCCCGCATGCCGAGCTGATGGGCGCGGCGCGGGAGCTCGCCGCCCGTGTCGCGAAGAACCCGCCCCAGGTGCTGCGCATGACCAAGCGCCTGCTGCGCGAGGGGCAGCATATGTCGCTGCACTCGCTGCTCGAATTGTCGGCCGCCTTCCAGGCCATCGCGCATGAGACGGAGGACCACAAGGAGGCGGTGAACGCCATGCTGGAGAAGCGCCAGGGCGTGTTTCAGGGCCGATGAGCGACATGGTGGAGCGCTACCCCGACCCCGCCGTCCGCGTGCTGGACCCCGCCTTCAACGCGCTGCGCCTGCCGCTGGCCGGGCTCGAATGCCTCTGGACCGGCGGGCGCTGGGGCGAGGGGCCGGTCTGGTTCGGCGATCATCGCTGCCTCATCTGGTCCGACATCCCCAACAACAGGATGCTCCGCTGGTCCGAGAGCACGGGGCTGGTGGATGAGTTCCGCAAGCCGTCCAACAACGCGAATGGCAACACGCGGGACCGCGAAGGCCGCCTCGTCACCTGCGAGCACCTGACCGGCCGCGTGGTCCGCACCGAGCATGATGGGCGGATCACCGTCATCGCCGAACACTATCAGGGCAAGCGTCTGAACAGCCCGAATGATGTGGTGGTGAAATCCGATGGCAGCATCTGGTTCACCGACCCGCCCTTCGGCCTGCTGGGCTTCTACGAAGGCGAGCGGCGCGAGGCCGAATTGCCGCACACGAATCTCTATCGCTTGGATGGCCAGACCGGCGCCATCACCTGCGTGGCGGATGACGTGAATCACCCAAACGGGCTCGCCTTCAGCCCGGATGAGAGCATCCTCTACGTCATCGAAAGCCGCAGCGAGCCGCGCAATATCCTGGCCTATGACGTGGCCGGCGCCGGCTTGCGCAACCGGCGCGTGCTGGTGCGCTGCGAGGCAGGCGAGACGCCCGATGGCTTCCGCGTGGATGTGGCGGGCAACCTTTGGTGCGGCTGGGGCATGGGGGCGCCGGGGCTGGATGGCGTGAAGGTGTTCAATCCGGCCGGCGCGCCCATCGGCTTCATCGACCTGCCGGAGCGCTGCGCCAACCTCGCCTTCGGCGGGCGGCACCGCAACCGTCTCTTCATGGCGGCGAGCAAGTCGCTCTATTCGATCTATGTGAACACCCAGGGCGCGGTCTGAACCGAGGGGCTGGCGCTTGGCGCGCATCGTGACACGATGCGCGCCAAGAACCCTGAGGAAGCGCCATGACCCAAACCCCTTACACCGTGGGCGACCTGGTCGCCGAATTCCTCTCGCGCATCGGCGTGAGCACGGTCTTCGGCATCGTCTCCGTCCACAACATCCCGATGCTGGACGCGATCGGCCGGCGGAATGCCATCCGCTACGTCATGTGCCGCGGCGAGATGGGCGGCGCCCATATGGCGGACGCCTATGCGCGGGTCACAGGCGGCCTTGGCGTGCTCTTCACCAGCACGGGGCCAGGCATGGCCAACAGCATCGGCGGGCTGGTGGAGGCGCGTTTCGCGGGCTCGCCCGTGCTGCACATCACCGGCCAGACGGCGACGAAATTCGTGGATCGCGACATGGGCACGGTGCATGACGTGCCGGGCCAGACGGCGATCCTGGCCGCCTCCGGCAAGGCGGCCTATCGCGTGCGGGCGGCGAGCGAGGCGCTGGGCGTGCTGCTGCGCGCGGCGCAGGAGGCGATGACGCCGCCACGCGGCCCGGTCTCGGTCGAGATCCCGATCGATCTGCAACGCGCCGTCATCCCGCGCCCGGGCGAGCTGGACTCGCTGACGCTGACGCCGCCCCCGCCACTGCCGCCAAGCGAGGCCGCGCTGGATGAGGTGGCGGAGATCCTGGCCCGCGCGAAGCGGCCCATGATCTGGCTGGGCAATGGCGCGCGAGAGGCGGGCGAGGGGGCGCGGGCGCTGCTCGACCTCGGCTTCGCCGCCGTCTCCTCCTGGAACGGGCGCGGCATCATCCCCGAGGACCACCCGATGAGCTTCGGCGCGCTGCACGGCAATGGCGCACCACGCATCCTGGGCTTCTACGAAAGCGTGGACGCCATGCTCGTGCTCGGCTCGCGCCTGCGCGGGCATGAGATGATGGAATTCTCCATGAAGCTGCCGGCCAACCTCATCCAGGTGGATGTGGATGCGGCGGCGAATGGGCGCACCTATCCCAACCGCTACTTCCTGCAGGGCGATGCGGAGCTGGTGGCGCAGGGCCTGGCGCGGCGCCTCAAGGGCCGCATCGCGGTGGAGCCCGGCTATGCCGCCGATGTCGCGCGCACCAAGGCGCTCGCCATCGAGGAATATGAGGCGACGCTCGGCCCCTATGCCGGCTTCGCGAAGCAGCTCCGCGCCGTGATGCCGCGCGACGCACTCTGGGTGCGGGACATCACCATCAGCAACTCCACCTGGGGCAACCGCATCTTCGAGGTCTATGGCCCGCGCGATGCGGTACATCCGGTGGGTGCGGCCATCGGCCCTGGCCTGCCGCTCGGCATCGGCGCGGCAATGGGCGCGGGCGATCGCAAGACGGTCGCGATGGTGGGCGATGGCGGCTTCGCGATGAACCTCACCGAGCTCTGGACCGCCGTGCAGGAGCGCGCGCGGCTTTGCACCATCGTGATGAATGACCGCGGCTATGGCGTGATCCGCCACATCCAGGATGCGGTGGTGGATGGAAGGCGCTTCGGCGACGAATTGCAGGGCCCGGCGCTGGAACCGCTCGCGGCCCTGGCCGGCCTGCCCTATTTCCGCGTCGGCGCAGCCGAGGAATTCGGCGCCGTCGTGGCGCGCGCGCTCGCGGTGGATGGCCCCACGCTGGTCGAGGTGGACATGACCGCGATCGGCGCATTCCCGCCCTATGCGCCCTACAACACCATGGGCAAGCATGCCGAACGCGCGCGGCGCTGACCGCGCGCTGCCGGTTGCGACAGACGTGACATTGGCCGCGATCAAGCGGCGACAGGCGTGGCGCATGTTCCTCTCACGCCAGGGATGATCCTGGTGACCCAACCTGAGAGGAACGTCCACATGATCCGCATCGCTTTCGCCGCCGCCGCCATCGCCGCCTTGATCGCGGGCCAGAGCCCTAACGCCCAGGCGGCGATGACCGCCAACGCGCTGATGGAGAACGGGATCGCCTGGAACGCGCTGGACAGCAACGCACTGGACACGAACGCGCTGGACACGAATGCGCTGGACACGAATGCGCTGACGCAGAACGCGCTCACCGACAACGCGCTGACGCTGAACGGCGCCCAGGCGACGACCAACCCGGGTGTGGTGGTGCTCGGCATCACCCTGCCGATCGCCCACTGAGCGCCCACCACCGCCGAGCCCGCCCCTCGTTTCCGAGGGGGCGGTTCTCCCTCACCGCCCTGCCGGAGCCGCGCCATGGCCCACTCCCTTCGCCGCCGCCTCGTCCAGTTCGCCCTTGCCGGGTGTCTCGGCCTGGCCACTCAGGCGAGCGCGCAGCAGGTGCCGCCCAACGCGCTGCTCCGCCTCGGCGTCGAGCGCGGCGATTTCCGCGCCGAGCTCGCCGATGGGCGCATCCTCCGCGGCGCCGACCTCGTGGGCGCTGAGCTGCGCATCCTGCAGAACGGACGGGTGCTGAGCCTGCGCGTCGAATCCGCCGAGGCCGACACCCGCCCGCATGCGGGGGATGTCTGGCTCTTCCACCTGACCTTCGCCGGCGCCGATGGCGCCCGCCATGACTATTGCCAGCCCGATCCCGAGGGCCGCAGCCGCGCCATCCCCTATCCCAAGCCGGATGAGCCGCAGGGCTTCGCCATCACCTGCTCGGCCGGCGCCATCGGCAAGTGCCTGCGCTTCGGCTACCGCCCTTGGGCGCAGGCGCCCGATGGCCGTTCGCTCGCCCCCTATTTCCCGGCTTGCGTGAACATGGTCCGCGCCGCCTATGGCGCGCCGGAGCGCGGCTGGACCCGCAACGGCATGGCGATCGATTTCTGGGATGATGCCGGGCTGCACGAACCGGCCGACGACCCGTCCTACCTCTTCGAAGCCGGCTGGACGGCCGAGGGCGCGGTCTGCGTGGCGCATACCCGCGTGCCCGAGCATGGTTCGGTCATGGATGTAGCGCGTGAGGCGCCGCGGCTGGCCGCGCATGTCGGCCCCGAGCGATGCAACGAGGCGGCCGCGCGGGCGGCCGGTGCCATCATCCTCAACCGCTCGCCTCGGAGATCGTAAGAAAAAACGAGTGTCTTCAGGGGGATGGTGGGCGCTACAGGGATTGAACCTGTGACCCCTACCGTGTCAAGGTAGTGCTCTACCGCTGAGCTAAGCGCCCGCCTGCCGAGGCAAAATCCTCGTGGCGTCGGTGGGCGCAGTCTCTAGCGAAACCCGCGCCGCGCCACAAGCCACCCCCAGGCGCTTTATCCCTGCACCAATCCGGCGCGCCGCATCAGTGCCGTCAGCTTCGTACGCTCGGCCTGCCACAGCGCCTCCGTCGCCTCAGGCCCGCCGCTCACGGGGTCATTGCCGCTGGCCTCGATCCGCTCGCGGATCTGCGCTTCAGCGAGCGCCACCGCGAAGGCCTGGGCCAGGCGCTGGCGCAGCGCCATGGGCGTGCCAGGCGGCGCGAAGATCATCATCCAGGTGGAAAGCTCATAGCCCGGCACCACCTCGCCGATCGCGGGCACGCCGGGCAGGTTGGGGCGCCGTCCAGCCCCCGTCACGCCGATCACGCGGCCGCGCTCCCCGCGCAGCACGGGCGAGAAGCTGCTCTCGCTGATGATGCAGGCGTCGATCCTCCCGCCCGCCACCTCGCGCGCCGCATCGGCGCCACCACGAAAGGGCACGTGTTCCAGCCGCACATCGGCGAGCGACTGCAGCAGCTCCCCCATCAGATGCCCGACATGCGCGATACCCGGCGTACCGAAGGTGACCTCGCCCGGCCGCCGCTTTGCCTCGGCCAGGAAGGCGCGCAGATCCTCACCCGGGAAGCCCGAGCGGATGCCCAGCACATAGGGGGCGGCCGTGATCTGCGCCACGCGCGGCATGGCCGCATAATCGAAGGGCAGGCCGCGATTGGCGAGCGGCCCGGTGATGGAGGTGGCACCCTCCAGCAGCAGCGTGTGGCCATCGGGCTGCGCTTGGGCCACGAAGCCCGCGCCGATGGCGCCAGAGGCGCCGGTCCGGTTCTCGACGATGAAGGGCAGCCCGAGATTCTCGGAAACCCGCTGCTGGAGAATCCGCGCTACCGTGTCCGCGACCCCTCCTGCCGAGTAGGGCACGATGAGGCGGACCGGGCGGTCGCCCAGGGATTGCGCGAGGGCAGGGGTGGCCAGCGGCAGGGCCAGCAAGGTGCGGCGCAGCATCAACGTCTCTCCCGAAGTCTTTGCGGCGCAGCAGAAACCGCCGCGCGCGCCCTTGCAAGCGAAAGCCGCGGCGGCACATCAGGTGCATGGAAAGCCTCCCAAGGGCCATCGCCCGCAGCCTCGACCGCGCCACCTATGAGGGCTACCGCCTCGGCTTCGAGGCCGCGCGGGAGGAAGCCGCGCTGCTGGCCGAGCATGCGGGGCAGGGGACGCTCGCCGCGCAGCTCCGCGCCATGCGGCCGCTGCCCGACCGGAGTGCGCGCCAGTGAGCCGCGAAGCGATCCGCGAATGCCCCCATTGCGGCGAGCCCACCATGCCGAACCGCCTGCCGGACGGCACGCTGGTCTGCTCCTGTGCCGCGATGCGCCCCTTGCCGGGCCCGCGCGCCGCTTGATAGCGTGCGGGCCATGCAGCTCAGCGATGCCGACATCCAATCCTACGCCGAGGACGGCGCCATTCTCCTGCGCGGGGCCTTCCGCGATTGGGTGAAGCCGCTTTCGGACGGCATCGCCGCCCTGATGGCCGACCCAAGCCCCCTCGAGCGTAGCTACACGCCCAAGGATGGCTCAGCCAAGTTCTTCCAGGATCTCTGCAACTGGCAGCGCATCCCCGAATTCCGCGCCTTCGTCTTCGAGAGCCCGGCGGCCGGCATCGCGGCGCAGCTCATGGCCTCGCCCGTCGCGCGCTTCTTCCATGATCATGTTCTGGTGAAGGAACCGGGGACCTCCATCGTCACCCCCTGGCATCAGGACAGCCCCTACTACTGCGTGGGCGGGCAGCAGAGCGTCAGCTTCTGGATCCCGCTCGACCCGGTGGGCCGCGAGACCACGCTGGAATCGGTGGCGGGCTCCCATCTCTGGGGTGTGAACCACAAGCCCAAGCGCTTCGACGGCACGGACCTCTATGAGGGCGACACCGCCATCGAGATGCCGGATATCGACGCCCATCGCGCCGATTACCGCATCCTCGGCTGGGCGATGGAGCCGGGCGATGCCGTCGCCTTCAACTTCCGCACCGTCCATGGCGCGCCTGCCAATACCAGCCGGCAGAACCGCCGCCGTGTCTTCTCCGCCCGTTGGGTCGGGCAGGATGCGGTCTTCATCGACCGCAAGGGCCGCGGCTCGCCTCCCATGCGCCACCTGACGCTGCCCGATGGTGCGCCGCTGGATGGACCCGATTTCCCGGTGGTTGCGCGCGCCTGAGGCAGGCGGAGCGCGGATTGCCTGCCGATTCATCCATCCTTGGCCGCTGACGCTCCGAGCGGCGCCGAGAGGCTTGGCAAGAACCTGTCTCTGCTGTCACAATTTCTGACCCTTTTCGCTGGAGATCTCCCCATGAAGCGTCGCAACCTTGCCCAGACCGCCGCCATCGGGGCTGCCGCGATCAGCACCGCCGCCCTCTCGACGCCCGCGCTGAGCCAGGGCCGCATCGAGTGGCGCATGGTCACCATCTGGCCGCGCAACCTGCCGGGCCCGGGTGTGGCCGCGCAGCGCTGCGCGGACCGCATCGGCGCGCTCTCCGGCGGGCGCCTCACGGTGCGCCTCTTCTCGGCGGGCGAGGTCGTGCCGGCACCTGGCGCCTTCGACGCGGTGGCGGCCGGCACGGCCGATCTCTACCACGGCGTACCGGCCTTCTGGGTCTCCAAGTCCCCTGGCATCGGCTTCTTCGGCAGCTTCCCCTTCGGCCTCACCGCCTATGAGCAGCAGGGCTGGATGATGCATGGCGGCGGCCAGGCCATGTATGATGAGATCTATGGCCGCTTCGGCATCAAGCCCTTCATCGTCGGCAATTCCGGCCCGCAATGGCTCGGCTGGTTCCGCCGCGAGATCCGCTCGGTGGATGATTTCCGCGGCCTGCGCTTCCGCACCACGGGCCTGGGTGCGGAGATGTTCCGCAGGGCGGGCGCCTCCGTCGTGAACCTGCCCGCGGGCGAGATCTTCTCGGCCCTGCAGTCCGGCACGATCGACGCCGCCGAATTCCTCGGCCCCTTCAGCGATGCGCCCCTCGGCCTGCACCAGGTCGCCAAGAACTACTACTATCCCGGCGTGCAGGAGCCGTCTTCCGCCGAGGAGATCGGCATCAACATGGCGCGCTGGAACGCGCTGCCGGACGACCTGAAGACCGTCGTCCGCATCGCCGCCATGTCGCTGCATGAGGAGACGACGACGGAGTACGACGTCCGCCACCCCATCGCACTGGCCGACCTTGTGGCCCGGCAGGGCGTCATCGTGCGCGAAGCGCCGCGGGACCTGCTGATCGCCTTCGGCAATACGGCGGGCGAGATGCTGGCCGAGTTCCGCAACCATCAGGACCCGATGGTGAAGCGCATCGCCGACAGCTACGCGACCTTCCGCAACCGCAGCGCCGGCTACATGAACCAGAGCTACGGCGCCAACTTCAACTCCCGCGCGCTGCCGATCCGCTGGGGCTGATGCGCCCCCTGCTGGCGCTGGCGGACGGCATCGACGCGGCCGCCCGCCTTCTGGGCGGCGCAGTGAAGTGGCTGGCCGTGCTTCTCGTGCTCGTCCAGTTCACTGTCGTCGTCATCCGCTACGCCTTCGGGTCGAGCTTCATCATGATGCAGGAGGGCGTGGTCTACATCCACGCCGCGCTCTTCATGCTCGCCATCGGCTATGTCTACATGCTGGATGCGCATGTCCGGGTGGACTTCTTCTACGCCGGCTGGTCGGAGAAGAAGAAGGCATGGACCGACCTGATCGGCGTGCTGGTCACGGTGCTTCCCTTCTGCTGGCTGCTGGTCTGGGCGAGCTGGGGCTATGTCTCCCGCTCCTTCATGATGGGCGAGGGGCCGATGGCCGTGGGCGGGCTGCCCTTCACGCCTTATCTCAAAGGACTGATCCTGGTGATGGCGGGGCTTCTGGCGCTGCAGTCGCTCTCGGTGATGATCAGGGCGCTTGCCGTCATCACGGGTGCCGCGGACAAGCTCTTTCCCTTCCGACAGGCGGTGAGTGAAGGATGAGCCCCTCCGAGATCGGCTCCATCCTGGATGTCATGATGATGGTGGCGCTCTGCACCCTCATCATGATCGGCATTCCCGTCGTCTTCATCCTGACCGGCTGCGCCATCATCTTCGCGGGGCTTGGCATCCTCTTCGGCGCTTTCGATCCTTTCCTGCTGGGCGCGCTGGCGCAGCGCGTCTTCGGCACGATGACGAGCGAGGTGCTGATCGCCATCCCGCTCTTCGTCTTCATGGGCATGATGCTGGAGAAGTCGAAGATCGCCCCCGAATTGCTGGAGGCGATGGCGCGGCTCTTCGGCTCGGTGCGCGGCGGCCTTGCCATCTCAGTCACGCTGGTGGGCGCGCTGCTCGCCGCCTCCACCGGCATCGTCGGCGCGACCGTGGTCACGATGGGCCTCATCGCGCTGCCGGCCATGATGAAGCGGAACTACGACCCGGCCTTCTCCTGCGGCAGCATCTGCGCCGCCGGCACGCTCGGGCAGATCATCCCGCCCTCCACCGTCATGGTGATCCTGGGCGAGGTGCTGGCCTCGGCCTATCAGCAGGCGCAGCTCGCACAGGGTCTGTTTTCGATCCAGACCATCTCGGTGGGCCAGCTCTTCGCAGGCTCCATGATCCCGGGCCTGATGCTGGCCGGCATCTACATCCTGTATCAGGTGACGCTCTGCTACCTGAAGCCGGAGGTCGGCCCCGCCATCCCGCAGGCCGAGCGCGATGCGGTGAGCGGCGGGCAGATCGCGCGCGCGCTGATCCCCCCCGTTGCGCTGATCATCGCCGTGCTCGGCTCCATCCTGGGCGGCATCGCGACACCGACAGAGGCGGCGGCGGTGGGCGCCGTGGGCGCCACGCTCCTCGCCGGCCTGCGCAACAGCGAGGACAGCACCGGGCCGATCTACCTCGCCGCCATCTGCGCCGTCGCCATGGTGATGCTCGGCGTGATGTTCGACCTGCGCATTGGCCGGCAGGAAGCGCCGCTGGTGGACCGCATCGCGGTCTGGACCGCGGCGGGGCTCGGTGTCGGCCTGGCCTATGGCATCCTCGTCTCGCTGCGCCGCGCCTTCCGGGGCGGCATGCTGGGGCAGGTCTCGCACGCCACCATGTCGGTCACCGCGATGATCTTCGCGACGCTGATCGGCGCCACCCTCTTCTCGCTGGTCTTCCGGGGTCTTGGCGGCGACGAGATGATCCGCGCGCTGCTGGAGATGATCCCGGGTGGCAAGTATGGCGCGCTGGCCGCCGTGATGCTGGTGATCTTCATCCTCGGCTTCCCGCTCGATTTCGTGGAGATCGTCATCATCGTGGTCCCCATCGTGGGGCCTGTGCTGCTGCAGATGGGCATTGATCCCATCTGGTTCGGCGTGCTGATCGCGATGAACCTGCAGACGAGCTTCCTGACGCCACCGCTCGGCCCCACGCTCTTCTACCTGCAGGGCGTCCTCCCGCCCGATGTGGACTCGCGGGACGTCTATCGCGGGGTCACGCCCTTCGTGATCCTGCAGGTGATCGGCATCATTCTCGTCGTCATGTTCCCGGCCTTGGCCACCTGGCTGCCGGATGTCCTGTTCTGATGCGCCACCGTTCAGCGTGCTTTCAGCCGGGCGCGCGCATCACGCCTGCTCTGTCAAAAGGAAGAGCCCATGAAGCGCCGTGACCTGATCGCCACCGCCGCGACTGCCGCGCTGGCCGGCCCCGCCCTGGCCCAGCCCGCGCAGCACCGCGTGCTGAAATTCGTGCCGCAGGCGAACCTCACCAGCCTCGATCCGATCTGGACCACGGCGAACATCACCCGCAACCACGGGCACATGATCTATGACAGCCTCTACGGCATGGATGCGGAGTTCCGCGCCCAGCCGCAGATGGCCGCCGGCCATGTGGTGGACCAGGACGGCAAGCGCGTGACGATCACGCTGCGCGATGGGCTGAAGTTCCATGATGGCGAGCCGGTGCGCGCGCAGGACGTGGTCCCCAGCATCCAGCGCTGGATGCGCCGCAACCCCTTCGGCCAGCAACTCGCCGCCGCGACCGATGCCGTCGAGGTGGTGGATGACAAGCGTCTGGTCTTTCGACTGAAGAAGCCCTTTCCGCTGCTCTTCGCGGCCCTCGCCCAGGTCTCGAACAGCCCGGCCTTCATCATGCCGGAGCGGCTGGCACGCACCGACCCCTTCCAGCAGGTGCGCGAAGCCATCGGCAGCGGTCCCTTCCGCTTCAAGGCCGATGAATACAATTCGGGCAGCCGCGTCGTGTACACGCGCAACCCCGACTACGTGCCTGTCGCCACCGGCACGCCGAGCCTGACCGCCGGCCCCAAGGTCGCGCATTTCGATCGCGTCGAGTGGCACATCATCGTGGATGCCGCGACCTCGGCCGCGGCGCTGCAGACCGGCGAGATCGACTGGTATGAGCAGCCGCCGCCCGAGATCCAGATGCTGCTGCGCCGCAACCGCAACGTGAAGCTCGAGGCGATCGACCCGCTGCCGCTGACCGGCATCCTGCGCTTCAACCACCTGCATCCGCCCTTCGACAACAAGCGCCTGCGCCAGGCCATGCTGCCCGCCATCAACCAGGCGGATTTCATGAGTGCCGTGGTCGGCACCAATGCGGCCGATTACCGCACCGGCGTCGGCTTCTTCACGCCCGGCACGCCGCTCGCGAGTGACGCCGCCATGGCGCCCCTGACCGGACCGCGCAGCGTGGACCGCGCCCGCGCCCTGATGCGGGAGGCGGGCTACACCAACCAGCCCATGCGCCTGATCGGACCCACCGACATCCTCGCACCCTCGGCCATGACGCAGGTGGGCGCCGACCTCGTCCGCCGCCTCGGCTTCAATGCCGACATCCTGCTGACCGACTGGGGCACCACCGTGCAGCGCCGCACCTCGCGCGAGCCGGTGGAGCGGGGCGGCTGGAGCATGCTCTTCACCGCCTTCTCCTCCTTCGACTTCGCCAATCCGGCGGCGCATTTCCCGCTGCGCGGCAACGGCACCAACGCCTGGTTCGGCTGGCCCACCATCCCGCGCCTGGAGGAACTGCGCGACGCCTGGTTCGACGCGCCGGACCTGGCCACCGAGCAGCGCCTCGCGCGCGAGATGCAGGTCGTCGCCATGGATGAGCTGCCCTACATCCCCGTGGGCGCCTACATGTCCACCACCGCGCTGCGCAGCAATCTCAATGGCCGCGTCGGCGGGCTTGCGTTGTTCTGGGGCATCCAGCGAAGCTGACATTCTCGAACGGAGGACAGGGCGATGACACTCGGCAGGCGCGGCGTTTTGGCAGGGGCGGCGGCCAGTGTCGCGGCCCCGCGCGTGGTGGGCGCGCAATCGGCGGCCTCGCGCACCCTGCGGGTCATCCCGCAGGCCAACCTCACCAGCGTGGATCCGGTCTGGACGACGGCGGTCGTCACCCGCAACCACGCCTTCCTGATCTACGACCAGCTCTGCGCGCAGGACGCTTCCGGCGCCATCCGCCCGCAGATGGCGGAGGGCTGGGCCGTTTCCGACGACCAGCTCGCCTGGACCTTCACGCTGCGCGAAGGCCTCGCCTTCCATGATGGCGAACCGGTGCGCGCGCGCGACTGCGTGGCCTCGATCAACC
Organism: Roseococcus sp. SDR; assembly: GCF_019083995.1. Classification (GTDB taxonomy): domain Bacteria; phylum Pseudomonadota; class Alphaproteobacteria; order Acetobacterales; family Acetobacteraceae; genus Roseococcus. Next base: position 114,986 of record NZ_JAHRCU010000004.1, on the reverse strand, counting down.
GCTGGGCGCGGCGTGACCCTTTCATGCAGGTGCTTTGGCCCAATGTGGCTGAAATCATCGCACTCGATGACCGGCGCTTCCGCTTCCGTCTGCACCGGCCGACGCCGCTGCTGACGCTGGCCCTCGGCCAGACGCAGTTTCCCTGCTTCATCATGCCCGAGCGCATCGCGCAGACGGACGCCTTCCAGCAGATCCGCGAGACGGTGGGCAGCGGGCCCTTCCGCTTCATCCCTGGCGAGTGGAATCCGGGCCAGAAGGCCGTCTGGGCCCGCAACGAGCGCTATGTGCCGCGACAGGAGCCGGTGGACGGCCTCGCCGGCGGCCGCGTCCCGCGCCTCGATCGGATCGAGTGGACCATCATCGTGGACAGCGCCACCAGCGCCAATGCGATCAACCAGGGCGAGCAGGATTACTGGGAATATCCGCTGCATGACCTGCTGCCGCTGCTGCGCCGCAACCGCCAGGTGGTGGTGGAGCAGCGCCTGCAGGACGGCACCTACGGCATCGCGCGCTTCAACACGCTGCAGCCGCCCTTCAACAACCCCGCCATCCGCCGCGCCGTCGCCATGGCGGTGGACCAGCGCGACTACCTCCGCGCCGTCGCCGGCAATGACCAGGCAGGCTGGGGCGTCTGCGAGGGCGTCTTCACCTGCGACACGCCGCTCGCCAACACCGCGGGCAGCGAGATCCTGCAGACCCGCAGCATCGAGCGCGCCCGCGCCGCCCTGCGCGAGGCGGGCTACAACAATGAGAAGGTCGTGCTGATCACGCCGGGCGACTACCCGCAGATCAACGCGCTCAGCCTGGTCACCGCGGACATCATGACCCGCATGGGCATGAATGTCGAAGTCATCTCCACCGACTGGGGCACGCTGGTGCAACGCCGCGCCAGCCGCGAACCGGTCGAGCGCGGCGGCTGGAGCATCATCCACACCACCGCCTCCGGCCAGTCGCTCGCGCTGCCGGTCTTCCACCTGTTTCTCCGCGCCAATGGGCCCAATGCCTGGTTCGGCTGGCCCAATGTGCCGGAGGTGGAGCAGCTGCGCGGCGAATGGGTGGAGAAGGGGGCGGATGCCGCCGAGGGCCGCCGCATCGCGCAGGCGCTGAACGCGGCCGCGATGCGCGAGATGTACTACATGCCGCTGGGCTATTACTGGCAGCCCAGCGCCTGGCGCCGCAACATCCAGGGCGTGTTCCGCGCGCCCGCCACTGTGTTCTGGAACATCAGCAAGACATGACCGAGATTTCCCGCCGCGCCGCGATGTCCGGCGCGGCCGCCATCATGGCGGCACCGCGGTTTGCTTCCGCGCAGGCCAACGCGCGTCTCCTGCGGTTCATTCCGCAATCCAACCTCGCCTCGATCGATCCGGTCTGGAGCACGGCTGTCATCGTCCGCAACCATGGGCTCATGGTCTATGACCTGCTCTATGGCCTGGGCGCCGATTATCAGGTGCGGCCGCAGATGGCCGAGGGGCATGTCATCACCGATGACGGGCTGACCTGGACCATCACGCTGCGCCCGGGCCTGCGCTTCCATGACGGCGAACCGGTGCGCGGGCGCGACTGCGTCGCCAGCATCCGCCGCTGGTCGAAGCGTGACGTGCTGGGCCAGCGCCTCGATGCCCTGGCCGATGAGATCGTGGCACCCGATGACCGCACCATCCGCATCCGGCTGAAGCGGCCCTGGCCCGGCCTCGCCTGGGCGCTGGGCAAGCCGTCCGCCAATATCTGCGCGATCATGCCTGAGCGGGTCGCGCAGACCGATCCCTTCACGCAGATCACCGATGCGACCGGCAGCGGGCCCTTCCGCTTCCGGCAGGACCTGTTCCGCCCGGGCGATGTCGCGGTCTATGAGCGCTTCGCCGATTACCGGCCGCGTGAGGAGCGCGTGGATTTCCTGGCCGGCGGCAAGCGGGTGAACTTCGACCGCGTCGAGTGGAAGATCATGCCGGACCCCGCGACGGCGGGGGCGGCCTTGCAGAACAACGAGGCCGATTGGTGGGAAACCCCGCTGCCCGACCTGCTGCCGCTGCTGCGCCGCAACCGCGAGATCGAGATCGGCGTGGTGAACCCGGCCGGCAATCTCGGCGTGCTGCGCTTCAACTTCCTGCACCCGCCCTTCAACGACCCGGCGGTGCGCCGCGCGCTGCTGCCCGCGATCAACCAGCGCGACTTCATGAATGCCGCGATCGGCACCGACCCGGCCCTTTCCGTCGTGCCCGCTGGCGTCTTCACGCCCGGCACCCCGCTCGCCAATGATGCGGGGCTCGAGGTGCTCTCCGGCCCGCGCAACCTGGAGGCGGCCCGCGCCGCGCTGCGCGCCACCGGCTACACCAACCAGCGCGTGACGCTGCTCTCGGCCACCGATCTGCCGGTGCTGCAGAACCTCTCCGAGGTGGCGGCGGATCTGCTGCGACGCGTGGGCTTCAACGTCGATTTCCCTGGCATGGACTGGGGCACCCATATCCAGCGCCGCACCAACCGCAACGGGGTGGAGCAGGGGGGGTGGAGCGCCTTCTGCACCACCTGGGAGGGGCTGGATGTCTCGGTGCCCGGCAGCCACCAGCCCCTGCGCGGCCATGGCTCGGCCGCCTGGGCCGGCTGGCCCACCATGCCGCGCCTCGAGGAACTTCGCGAGGAATGGTTCACCGCGCCCGACGCCGCCGCCGCGCGCCGCATCGCGGAGGAAATCCAGCGCGTGGCCTTGCAGGAGGTGCCTTTCATTCCGCTCGGCCTAGTCCGCCCACCCCAGGCTTGGCGGCGCAGCATCACCGATGTGGTGCGCGGTGGCTCGGCGCTGTTCTGGGGTGTGCGCCGCGCCTGAGTGGCACGGCGCGTGCTAGGCACGGCGGCATGGGCGCGCGCCGGCGGGGGACGCTGGCGCGATGCCCAAGGCTGGTGCAGATATCGGTCAAAGTGATAGCAGAAGGCCGGCACCACGCCGGGTGATCAGGGAGAACGGGTTGATGGATCGTAGAAGCTTCCTCCAGGCGGGCGTCGCCGCCACCGCGGCCACCACGGGCCTTTCGGCGCCCGCGCTGAGCCAGGGCGCGGCCGCGCGCACGCTGCGCTTCGTGCCGCAGGCCAACCTCGCCAATTACGACCCGATCTGGGGCACACAGTTCGTGGTGCGCAACGCCTCGATGCTGGTGTGGGATACGCTCTACGGCATCGACAACACCTTCACGCCGCGCCGCCAGATGGTGGAGAGCGAGGAAGTCAGCGCCGATGGCCTGACCTGGACCTTCCGCCTGCGCGAGGGCCTGCGCTGGCATGACAATGAGCCGGTGCGGGCGCAGGACTGCATCGCGAGCCTCGAGCGCTGGATGGTGCGCGACGGCATGGGCCAGATGATCCGCGCCCTGCGGCAGGAGCTGGTGGCGGTGAATGACCGCACCTTCCGCCTGCGCCTCTCGGCGCCCTATCCGAAGATGCTGCTCGCACTCGGCAAGAACAACACGCCGATCGCCTTCATGATGCCCGAGCGCATCGCGCGCACCGATCCGTTCCAGCAGATCACGGAATATGTCGGCTCCGGCCCGATGCGCTTCAACCGCAGCGAATGGGTGCCGGGCGCCCGCGCGACCTGGAGCCGCTTCGAGCAGTACCAGCCCCGCAGCGAGGCGCCGAACTGGCTCTCGGGCGGCAAGCGCATGATGGTGGACCGCGTCGAGTGGATCATCCAGCCCGACGCCGCGACCGCCGGCGCCGCGCTGCAGTCGGGCGAGGTGGATTGGTGGGAGACCCCGCTGAACGACCTTATCCCGGTGCTGCGCCGCAACCGCAACATCCGTGTGGATGTGGCGGACCCGCTGGGCAATGTCGGCTGCTTCCGCTTCAATCACCTGCACGCGCCGTTCAACAATCCGCGCATCCGCCAGGCGGTGGCCTGGATCATCAACCAGCCCGACTTCATGCGCGCGGTGGTGGGCAATGACGATGCGCTGTGGAAGCAGATGAACGGCTTCTTCACGCCCGACACGCCGAACTACACCGAGGCCGGCGCCGAGATCCTCTCGCGTCCGCGCGATCCGGCCATGGCGCGTCGCCTGCTGCAGGAGGCCGGCTACAACAACGAGCCGATCACGATGATCGTGGGGCAGGACATCGCCGCGCTCTCGGCCATGGGGCAGGTGGCGAATGCCGCGCTGCGCGCGATCGGCATGAATGTGGACTATGTCGCGACCGACTGGGGCACCGTCGGCGCCCGCCGCGCGAGCCGCGAGCCGCGCGACCGTGGTGGCTGGAACGTGTTCTTCACCTGGTTCGCCGGTGCGGACTGCACCAACCCGGCCTCCTATCTCGGCCTGCGCGCGAGCGGCGATCAGGCCTGGTTCGGCTGGCCGACCGACCCCGCGATCGAGGCGGGCCGCGACAAGTGGTTCGCCGCGACCTCGGCCGCCGAGGAGAAGGCCGCCTGCGACGAGATCAACCGCGCCGCCTGCCAGAGCCTGCCCTTCGTGCCGACGGGCTTCTACCGCGCCTATCAGGCCTGGCGGAGCAACGTGACGGGTATCGTCGCCGGTCCGCTGCCCTGGTTCTGGGGCGTCTCCAAGTCGTGATCCTGCGAAGCCATCACGGCTTGCGGACTTCCCGCCGGGACGCCACAAAGCGTCCCGGCGGAGCATGCCCTCGGGGGAATTTTTGAATGTGGGCCTATATCGTCCGGCGTGTGCTGGCGACCATCCCGGTCATGGCGGTCGTCGCACTCTTCGTCTTCTCGCTGCTCTATCTCGCGCCGGGTGATCCGGCCGCGGTCATCGCCGGTGACCAGGCGACGCCCGACGATGTGGAGCGCATCCGCGCCTCGCTCGGGCTCGACCGGCCCTATCTGGTGCGCTTCGGCGCCTGGGTCTGGGACATCCTGCATGGCGACCTCGGCACCTCGATCTTCACCAATCTGCCGGTCAGCCACATGATCGCCCAGCGCATCGAGCCGACGCTCTCGCTGATGGTGGTCACGCTGATCCTCGCCGTCTCCATCGCCGTGCCGATGGGCGTGGTCGCCGCCTGGAAGCAGGGCACCAGCATCGACCGCGCGGTGATGGCCTTCGCGGTTCTGGGCTTCTCGGTGCCGGTCTTCGTGGTGGGCTATCTGCTCGCCTTCGTCTTCGCGCTCGAACTCGATTGGCTGCCGGTGCAGGGCTACACGCCCTTCCGCGAGGGCTTCATCCCCTGGATGGAGAACCTGATCCTGCCGGCCGTGGCGCTGGGCGGCGTGTATATCGCGCTGATCGCCCGCATCACCCGCGCCACCATGCTGGAGGTGCTGAGCCAGGACTACATCCGCACCGCGCGCGCCAAAGGTGCGGGCCAGCGCAGCATCCTCTTCCTGCACGCGCTGAAGAACGCGGCCGTGCCCATCGTCACCATCATCGGCATCGGCATCGCGCTGCTGATCGGCGGCGCCGTGGTGACGGAGAGCGTCTTCGCCATCCCGGGCCTCGGCCGCCTCACGGTGGATGCCATCCTCCGGCGCGACTACCCGGTGATCCAGGGCGTCGTGCTGCTCTTCAGCTTCGTCTACGTGCTGGTCAATCTGCTGATCGACCTGCTCTACACCCTCTTCGATCCGAGGATCCGCTACTGATGGCCGCCCTCCTCGCGTATCCCGTCCTTTCGTCATCGGAGGCCCGATGAGCACCACCACGCTTCCGCCCGGGGTTACCATCCCGCCCGGCCTCGTCATTGCGCAGCCGACGCAGGACATCCTCTCCAATGTGAAGCCCCGTCGCGGCTTCTTCGGCTTCCTCCGCCGCTACCCGACGATCGCGATCGGCGGCGGGCTGCTGCTGATGATGCTCTTCATCGCGGTCTTCGCGCCCTTCCTCTGGACCAAGGACCCCACGGCGCTGGCGCCGGCGCTGCGCACGCGCGAACCGGGCGCGCAATTCTGGTTCGGCTCGGACATGCTGGGGCGCGATGTCTATTCCCGCGTGCTCTACGGCGCGCGCGTCTCGCTGCTGGTGGGCTTCTCCGTCGCCTTCTTCGCCTCCGTCATCGGCCTGACCATCGGCCTGATCTCGGGCTTCAGCCGGCTGGCGGACAGCATCATCATGCGCGTCATGGACGGCATGATGAGCATCCCGCCCATCCTGCTCGCCATCGCGCTGATGGCGCTGACGCGCGGCTCGGTGCAGAACGTCATCCTCGCCATCACCATCGCGGAAGTGCCGCGCGTCTCGCGCCTGGTGCGCGGCGTGGTGCTCTCGCTGCGCGAGCAGCCCTATGTCGAGGCGGCGGTGGCCTCCGGCACCAAGACGCCGGTCATCATCTTCAAGCACATCCTGCCCAACACGCTGGCGCCGCTGACGGTGCAGGCGACCTTCATCTGCGCGGCCGCGATGATCACGGAGGCCATCCTCTCCTTCATCGGCGCGGGCACGCCGCCGATCATCCCTTCCTGGGGCAACATCATGGCCGAGGGCCGCGCCCTCTGGCAGGTGAAGCCCTATATCGTCTTCTTCCCCGCCATCTTCCTCTCGATCACCGTGCTTGCGGTGAACCTGCTGGGCGATGGCCTGCGCGACGCGATCGACCCGCGCCTGGCGACCAAGCTGTGAGCACGACACCCATGGCCGATACGCGCGACATCCTGCTGGAGGTCGACAACCTCCAGACCCATTTCCGCACCATGGACGGCGTGAACCGCGCCGTGGATGGCGTCAGCTTCCACGTCCGCTCGGGCGAGACGCTGGCCATCGTGGGCGAGAGCGGTTGCGGCAAGTCCGTCACCGCCATGTCCATCCTGCGCCTGATCCCCGAGCCGCCCGGCAAGATCGCGGGCAGCATCCGCTTCCAGGGCAAGGACCTGCTGAAATGCTCGGACCGCGAGATGCGCGCGATCCGCGGCAATGAGATCAGCATGATCTTCCAGGAGCCGATGACCTCGTTGAACCCGGTGCTCACCAATGGGCGCCAGATCGGCGAGACGCTGCGCCTGCACCAGGGCCTCTCCAAGCAGCAGGCCGAGGACCGCGCGGTCGAGATGCTGAAGCTGGTCGGCATCCCCGAGCCCGGCCGCCGCGTGCGCGAATATCCGCACCAGCTTTCGGGCGGCATGCGCCAGCGCGTGATGATCGCGATCGCGCTGGCCTGCAATCCGAAGCTGCTGATCGCGGATGAGCCGACCACGGCGCTCGACGTCACCATCCAGGCGCAGATCCTGGATCTGATGCGCGACCTCAAGCATAGCGTGGGGGCGGCCATCGTGCTCATCACGCATGACCTCGGCGTCGTCGCCGAAGTGGCCGAGCGCGTGGTGGTCATGTATGCCGGCAAGAAGGTGGAGGAAGCCTCCGTCGGCGATCTCTTCCGCAATCCGCGCCACCCCTACACGCAGGGGCTTCTGGGCTCCGTGCCCAAGCTCGGTTCCTCGCTGACCGGCGAGACCTCGCGCCTCGCCGAGATCCCGGGCCTGGTGCCCAGCCTCAAGCAGAAGATCCCGGGCTGCGTCTTCGCCACACGCTGCCCCGCCGTCACCGATCTCTGCCGCGCGGTCGCGCCCGGGTTGCAGGAGAAGGCGCCCGGCCATATCGCCGCCTGCCATTACGCCCAGGTCGAAGGGTCCGTCGCCGCATGAGCACCTCCGTCAAAACCGGCGAGCGCATCCTCGAGGTCACGGACCTCAAGAAGCACTTCCCCATCCGGGGCGGGCTGCTCGGCTCCACCGTGGGCTATGTCTATGCGGTGGACGGCGTCTCCTTCCACATCAACAAGGGCGAGACGCTCTCGCTGGTGGGCGAATCGGGCTGCGGCAAGTCCACCGTAGGCAAGGCGGTGCTGCGGCTCTTCCCGCTCACCTCGGGCCAGGTGGTGCTGAACAACAAGCGCATCGATGACCTCTCCACCGGCACCCTCCGCCCGCTGCGCCGGCAGATCCAGGTGGTCTTCCAGGACCCGTTTTCCTCGCTCAACCCGCGCATGCGCGTGCGCGAGATCCTGGCGGAGCCCATCCGCAATTTCGGGCTCGCGAAGAACGAGGCCGAGGTGGATGAGCGCGTCGGCCAGCTCATGGACAAGGTCCGCCTGCCGCGCGATGCGGTGAACCGCTGGCCGCACGAGTTCTCTGGCGGGCAGCGCCAGCGCATCTGCATCGCCCGCGCGCTCGCTGCCGAGCCGGATGTCATCGTCTGCGACGAGGCGGTCTCGGCACTCGACGTCTCGGTGAAGGCGCAGATCGTGAACCTGCTGCAGGACCTGCAGTCGGAACTCGGCCTCGCCATGCTCTTCATCAGCCATGACCTGGCCATCGTCGAGCACATGACGCACCGCGTGGCGGTCATGTATCTCGGCAAGATCGTCGAGGTGGCGGACCGCAAGTCGCTCTTCGGCGCGCCGCGGCACCCCTATACGGAAGCGCTGCTCTCGGCCGTGCCGGTGCCCGTGCCCGGCGCCATGCGCGAGCGCATCGTGCTGCAGGGCGATGTGCCGAGCCCGATCCGCCCGCCCAAGGGCTGCCGCTTCCACACCCGCTGCCCCTACGCCTTCGACCGCTGCCGGACGGAGGAGCCGGCGCTGCGGGATGACGGCACCGGGCACCTCGCGGCCTGCCACCTGCACGACCGCCCGGCCGCGGAGAATCCGCTGCTGAACAAGGCGCCGCCCACCGCCTTCCGGACGGCCGACGCCTGAGCGATCAACCCCTCCGCTTCGTGGCCCGCGCGCCACGAAGCCTCTTCGGACGCCTCGTGAAATGGGGTTTCTGGCTGGTCACGCTCGTGCCGCCGCTGCTCATGCTCGGCACCTGCGCCGGGCTGCAGCGCTTCGTCTTCTCCGAGGATGAAGAGGTGGCGGCGGGGGCGATGATGTTCGGGGCAGGGGCCTTGGGCCTGCTCTGGGCTTTCTGGCTGGTGGCGGTGCCCGTGATGGGCCTTCTGCTGCTGCTGACGCGCGGCAGACGCCTCGTCATCGAGCAGCCCGCCACGGGGACGAAGCAACCCGACGCTTGACGCCTTGCGCGACTTTGGCGAGGCTCCAACTCAACACAGTGCATGGACGGGGAGACGGTTGATGCCGCAGGTCACGCTTACGGTGAACGGCAAGACGCATACGGTCGAGGTCGAGGGCCGCACCCTCCTGGTCGAGCTGCTGCGCGAGAAGCTGCGCCTCACCGGCACCCATGTCGGCTGCGACACGAGCCAGTGCGGCGCCTGCGTCGTGCATATCGACGGCAACAGCGTGAAGTCGTGCACCACGCTCGCCGTGATGGCCGACGGCGCCTCGGTCACCACCATCGAAGGCCTGGCCGCGGCCGATGGCACGCTGCACCCGATGCAGGAGGCCTTCCGCGAATATCACGCGCTGCAGTGCGGCTTCTGCACGCCGGGCATGGTGATGTCCGCCGTGGACCTCGTCGCCAAGAACCCGCAGGGCCTCTCCGAGCAGGAGATCCGCGAGGGTCTCGAGGGCAATCTCTGCCGCTGCACGGGCTATCACAACATCGTGAAGGCCATCGCGGCCGCGCAGGATGTGATGCACGGCAAGCGCACGAGCATCGCCGCCGCGGCGGAGTAATTTGACGTCCAAGGGGGCATAAGCGGCGCCAAAGCCGCGGCCCGTCTGGAGCGATGCCGCTGCCTCCATGGCAGATGAATCGCTCCGCCAACAACCAGGGAGGAATTGCGCATGAACGTCGTCACGCCGTTCGAGGGCATTGGTGCGAGCGTCCGCCGCAAGGAGGATGTCCGCTTCCTCTCCGGCCGCGGGCAATACACGGATGACATCAACCGCCCCGGCCAGGCCCATGCCTGGATCCTGCGCAGCCAGCACGCGCATGCGCGCATCCAGGGCATCGACACGGCGGCGGCGGCCGCCATGCCGGGCGTGGTCGCGATCTACACCAGCGCCGACCTCGCCGCGATCGGCGGCCTGCCCTGCGGCTGGCAGATCCACAACAAGGACGGCTCGCCCATGGCGGAGCCGAAGCACCCCGTCCTCGCCGAGGGCAAGGTGCGCCATGTGGGCGACCCCATCGCGGTCGTCATTGCCGAGACCCGCGCCCAGGCGCGCGACGCGGCCGAAGCCATCATCGTCGATTTCGAGGTGCTGCCGGCGGTGAGCCAGACCACGGCGGCCCTGGCCGCCGATGCGCCCCGCGTGCATGACGATGTGGCCGGCAACCTCTGCTATGACTGGCATATCGGCGACAAGGGCGCGGTGGACGCCGCCTTCGCCGCGGCGGCGCACCGTGTGGTCTTCGAGACGACCAACCAGCGCCTCGTCCCCAACGCCATGGAGCCGCGCTGCGCCGTCGGCGACTATGACACCACCACGGGCGAGCACACGCTCTTCACCACCAGCCAGAACCCGCATGTGATCCGGCTGCTGATGGGCGCCTTCGTGCTGCAGATCCCCGAGGCCAAGCTGCGCGTCGTGGCGCCCGATGTCGGCGGCGGCTTCGGCAGCAAGATCTACCATTACGCCGAGGAGGCCATCGTCACCTGGGCGGCGGCCAAGCTCGGCCGCGCGGTGAAGTGGACGGCCGACCGCACCGAGGCCTTCATGTCCGACGCGCATGGCCGTGACCATGTGACGCGTGCCGAGCTGGCGCTGGACAAGGAGGGCACCTTCCTCGGGCTGCGTGTGCTGACGCATGCGAATATGGGCGCCTATCTCTCCACCTTTGCCCCCTGCGTGCCGACCTACCTCTACGCCACGCTGCTGGCCGGCGTGTATTCGACGCCCGCCATCTATGCCGAGGTGAAGGCCGTCTTCACCCACACCGTCCCGGTGGATGCCTATCGCGGCGCCGGCCGGCCGGAGGCGACCTATCTGCTGGAGCGCCTGGTGGATGTCGCCGCCAAGCAATGCGGCTTCGACCGCGTGAAGCTGCGCCGCCGCAACTTCATCGCGACCGACGCGTTCCCTTACCAGACGCCCGTTGCCCTCCAATACGACAGCGGCGACTATTTCTCGACGCTCGACCAGGCGCTGAAGACGGCGGATTGGGCCGGGTTCGAGGCGCGGCGGGCCGAGGCGCGGATGCGCGGCAAGCTGCGCGGCATCGGCATCTCGACCTATCTGGAAGCTTGCGGCATCGCGCCCTCGGCCGTCGTCGGCTCGCTCGGTGCCCGCGCCGGCCTCTATGAGGTGGGCGTGATCCGCGTTCACCCCACCGGCTCCGTCACGGTGCTGACTGGCGCGCACAGCCATGGCCAGGGCCATGAGACGACCTTCGCGCAGCTCGTGGCCGACAAGCTTGGCGTGCCGATCGCCAATGTGGACATCGTGCATGGGGACACCGCCAAGGTGCCCTTCGGCATGGGCACCTATGGCAGCCGATCGCTTGCCGTGGGCGGCTCGGCGATGGACAAGGCCATGGACAAGATCATCGCCAAGGCCAAGCGAATCGCGGCCCATCTGATGGAAGCCTCCGTCGAGGATGTGGAGTTCGAGCGCGGCACCTTCCGTGTGGCGGGAACGGACAAGACCAAGACGCTGACCGATGTCAGCCTCGCCGCCTATGTCCCGCACAATTACCCCATTGATGAGATCGAGCCCGGGTTGGAGGAGACCGCCTTCTACGACCCGAAGAACTTCACCTATCCCGGCGGCTGCCACATCGCGGAAGTCGAGATCGAGATGGAGACGGGCCGCGTCTCCATGGTGAACTTCACGGCGGTGGATGATGTGGGGCGGGTCATCAACCCGATGATCGTGGAGGGCCAGGTGCAGGGCGGCGTCGCCCAGGGCATCGGCCAGGCGCTGCTCGAGGCCTGCGTCTATGACCAGGACGGCCAGCTGATGAGCGGGTCCATGATGGACTACACCATGCCGCGCGCCGATGACCTGGCGCCGGTGAGTGTCGCCACCCACACCACCCTCTGCACCCACAACCCGCTGGGCGTGAAGGGCTGTGGCGAGGTGGGGGCCATCGGCTCGCCGCCCGCCGTCATCAACGCCGTGGTGGATGCGCTGCGCGATTACGGCGTGGAGCACATCGAGATGCCCGCGACAGCGCCGAAAATCTGGTCCATCATTCACGGCAAGAGCGTTTAAGGAGCGACCCGCATGTATGATTTCGCCTATCACAAGCCCGCCTCGGTCGCGGATGCCGTGAAGCTCCTGGCGGCCGACCCGGACGCCAAGCCCATCTCGGGCGGCCACACGCTGCTGCCCGCGCTGAAGCACCGGCTGAACAAGCCCTCCGCCCTGGTGGACCTCTCCGGCATCGCCGAGATGAAGGGCATCAGGCGCGAGGGCAATTCGCTGATCATCGGCGCGCTGACCAAGCATGTCGAAGTGGCGAAGAGCGACGTGGTGAAGGCCGCGATCCCCGCACTCGCCTATATGGCGAGCCATATCGGCGACAACCAGGTCCGCAACCGCGGCACCATCGGCGGCTCGGTCTCCAACAATGACCCGGCGGCGGATTATCCGGCGGCCGTGCTGGGCCTGGGCGCCACCATCCACACCAGCAAGCGCAAGATCGCGGCGGATGACTTCTTCCAGGGCATGTTCACGACGGCGCTGGAAGAGGGCGAGATCCTCGTCGCCATCGAATTCCCGATCCCGGAGAAGGCGGGCTATGCCAAGCTGAAGAACCCGGCCAGCCGCTACGTCATGGCCGGCGCCTTCATCTCCAAGGGCCCGGCGGGCCTGCGCGTCGCGATCAACGGCGCGGGCCCCTGCGTGTTCCGCCAGAGCGACATGGAAGCGGCCCTGGGCCGCAACTGGTCGGCCGATGCGGTGGCGGGCGTGAAGCAGTCGGCCGATGGGCTGAACAGCGACATCCATGGCAGCGCTGAGTATCGCGCGCATCTGGTGACGGTGATGGCCAAGCGCGCGGTGGCCGCAGCCGGCTGAGGCGATGGCGGCCGAGCAGTTCTGGCTCTTCCTGGCGGCCGCCTCCCTCCTGCCCCTGACCCCCGGGCCGGGCATGTTCTATGTGGGCGCCCGGACGCTTTCAGGCGGCCTGGGCGAGGGGATTGCTTCCACCATCGGCACGGGGCTCGGCGGCCTCGTGCATGTCCTGGCGGCGGCCTTCGGCCTTTCTGCGCTGATCCTGGCGAGCGCCGAGGTCTTCACGGTGATGAAGCTGCTGGGCGGGTGCTACCTCGTCTGGCTGGGCTGGCGTTCCTGGCGCGAGGCCGGGGCGCCCATGCCGCTGGGCACGCCGCTCCCTGCGCTCGGCCTGTGGCGCGCCTTCCGCGAGGGCGCGGTGGTCGAGGCGCTGAACCCCAAGACGGCGCTCTTCTTCCTGGCCTTCCTGCCGCAATTCGTGGCGCCGGAGCGCGGCGACGTCATCGGCCAGTTCCTGCTGCTGGGCGGGATCTGCGTCGCACTCAACACGCTGGTGGATGCGGGCGTGGCGCTTGCCGCGGGGCGCGTGCGGGGCGAACTCGGCCAGCGGCCGGGCCTGCTGCGCCGGCTGCGCCAGGGCAGCGCGGCGCTGATCATGTCGCTCGGCCTCGGCGTGCTGCTGCTGCGACGGCCGGCGGGGTAGGTCCCCTCAGCGCTGCGGCCCAGCCCGCAGTGCGGCGGCTGCCTGGTCCCGCAGGCTCGCCTGCATCGCGTCATCGCAGGCGGGGCGATCGTTCCGCGCGAATTGCTGCGCTGCACCCTGCCAATAGCCGTGCCAGACCACGATACGCTGCATCTCCGCTTCGGGCCGATGCAACCCCTGGCGGTGCTGCTCCAGCAGCCGCTCGAAATTGGGCTCCCAGCGCCAGCGACAGAAGCGGAGCAGCCCGTTCAGCACCGCGATCTGCTGGATGCGCTCAGCCTCCCTGGCGCCGACCGTGGCGCTCAAGGGCGTCTGCAGCAGGCGCCGCGCCTCTGCTTCGTTGAGGTTCTGCGCGGTGGCGGGCAGCGCAAGCAGGGTGAGGGCCGCGAGGGCGAATATCCGCATGGGCCATGCTTGCGGTCGCGCGCATCCGGAGCAAGCATATTCCCCATGCAAACCGACGATCCCGGCGTCATCGCCGAAGCCCGTGCCGTCTTCGACCGATACGAGGACGCCCTGATGAACAACCGCACCGAGGTGCTGGACAGCATCTTCTGGGCCGATCCGCGCACCGTGCGATTCGGCATCACCGAGATCCTCTACGGGATCGAGGCGATCCGCGCCTTCCGCTCCAGCGTGAAGGCCTATGCCCAGCGCGTGCAGAAGCGCGTCCAGATCACCAGCTTCGGCCAGGACTTCGCCTGCACCCATCTCGAGTATGAGCGCGTCGGCACCGGGCTGATCGGGCGGGAGACGAAGATCATGGTGCGCCTTCCGGAGATCGGCTGGCGGGTGGTCTCGGCGCATGTCTCGCTGCTGACCAGCAACGATCCGGGGCGGACGTGATGACTTTTGGAGCCGTCGATTCACGCCTCCCGGCTTCGCCCTCCGGCGATCGAGGGCATGTCGCCATCATTGGCGGCGGCATCGTCGGCGCCTGCACCGCGCTCGCGGCCCAGCGCGCCGGCTTCAGCGTCACGCTGATCGAGCCCGAGACCCCAGGCGGCGAGCAGGCGGCGAGCTATGGCAATGGCTGCTGGCTCAGCCCCTCCAGCGTGGTGCCGCCGGCCGTGCCCGGCCTTTGGAAGAAGCTGCCCAAATTCCTGAGCGATCCGCTTGGCCCGTTGGCCATCCGCTGGAGCTATCTGCCCAAGGTCGCACCCTGGCTCCTCCGCTATCTGCTCGCGGGCTGGACCGAGGCCCGCGTCATGAAGACCGGCCGCGCGCTGCGGGCGCTCGTCGCCGGCGCTCCGGAACTGCACGCCGCCCTCGCCGAGGAAGCCGGGGTCGGCCATCTGATCGAGCGGCGCGGCCTGCTCTACATCTATCCGAGCCGCGCGGATTTCGAAGCCGAGGCGCTGGCCTGGCGCGTCCGGCGCGAGACGGGCGTGAAATGGCTCGAGCTCAGCGAGGACGAGCTCCGCCAGCGTGAGCCGGATCTCGACCGGCGCTACACCTTCGGCGTCGTGGTGGAGGAGGGGGGGCATTGCCTGAATCCGGGCGCCTATGTCGCGGCTCTCATCGCCCAGGCCGAGGCTCAGGGCATGAAGCGGGTGAACGCCCGGGCCACCGGCTTCGTCATCGAGGGCGGTCGCCTCAAGGCCATCCGCACCGACCAGGGCGAGGTCCTGGCCGACAAGGCGGTGATCTCCGCCGGTGCCTATTCGCGCGTCTTGGCCCGCGCGGCGGGCGATGACCTGCCGCTCGAGACGGAGCGTGGCTACCACGCCGTGATCGCCGATGCCGAGGCCGGGCCGCGCACACCCATGATGCCATCCGACGGCAAGATGAGCCTGACCTGGACGTCGACCGGCCTGCGCGTGGCCGGCCAGGTGGAGATCGCGGGGCTGGAGGCCGCGCCCAACTGGAAGCGCGCGGAGATCCTGCGCGATCATCTGCTGCGCAGCTTTCCCGGCCTGCCGCGCGACCTGCCGTCCGAGCGCGTGAAGTTCTGGATGGGCCATCGCCCTTCCATGCCCGATGGTTTGCCTTGCCTGGGCCCGGCCTCGGCCAGCGCAGACATCCTGCATGGTTTCGGGCATGGTCATGTGGGACTGGTCGCGGCGCCCCGATCGGCGGAGGTGCTGGTGGCGATGCTGGCTGGGAAGGCAGCGCCCATTCCGGCGGCACCCTATTCCCCAGCGCGATTTGGGTGAGTTTTTTGCGTGCATTTCCGAATCAGCGGTGGCATTGTTTCCATCCGCCGGCCCAGCATCCCGTTTGGCTGCGAACACTAGCGTGGATTGAAGAGCGACGTGTCTGACGATTATTCGCCTGCGGGCGGTGACACTGGCCTGATCGAGGCCAAGGTGAAGTGGTATAACGGGCGCAAGGGCTTCGGCTTCGTGCTCGGCCCGGATGGGCAGGATGTGTTCTTCCACGCATCCGCGCTGACGGATGCGGGCATCGAACAGCCCGATACCGACGATATTCTGGTGTGTGAGATCGGCTCCGACCGTCAGGGTCGCCGCCTCGTCACCCGCATTACCGAGTTGAAGCGTGGCCCCGGTGGCGGCGCGTCGCGCGGCGGCTTCGGCGATCGTCCGCCGCGTCGTGACTTCGGCGGCCCCGGTGGCGGCTTCGGCGATCGTCCGCCGCGCCGTGACTTCGGTGGCCCTGGTGGTGGCTTCGGCGATCGTCCGCCGCGTCGTGACTTCGGTGGCCCCGGTGGTGGCTTCGGTGACCGTCCGCCGCGCCGTGATTTCGGCGGCGGTGGTGGCGGCTTCGGCGGCCCGCGCTCCGGCGGTTTCGGCGGTGGCGATCGTCCGCCGCGCCGCAACTTCGATGAGGGCACCGGCCCGGTCTATCCGCTGAACGGCACCGTGAAGTGGTTCGACCAGGTGCGTGGCTTCGGCTTCGTGACGCCGGAAGATGGGGGCCAGGACGTGTTCCTGCACTCCTCCGTGCTCACGCGCGCCGGCCGCACCGACCTCGCCCAGGGCGAGAAGGTCTCGCTCGATGTGCGTGACGGCCAGCGCGGCCGCCAGGCGATCGGCATGAAGTAAGCCCGGCGCTCCGGCGCTGGCTTGGCGAAGGCCCCGTGCGCAAGCGCGGGGCCTTTTGCGTTTCTTAAGCAAGGCGGGCGCAGCCTTACCGCATGCGCTTTCTGCTTCTTGCCGTGCTGATGAGTTGGCCCGCCGCCGCCCAGGTGCCGGTCTGCCAGGCGCAGCGCGAGGGGATGACGGCCTGCTTTGACGGCCGCCTTTGCCGCTGCCGCTATGAGGCGGGTGGGCAGCTCACGGGTCGGCCGGATGGCTTCCGCTGGGATTGCGGGGGCCTGCGGCCGGATTGCCGGCCGGCGCCGGCCACGCTGCCGCAGCCCGATGCGCCGCCCTGGCCGCAATACATCCCGCCGCCGCAGCTCTGGATCGAGCCGCCCAAGCCGCGCTGAGGCTCAGCGCGCCGGTCGCATGCGCCGCCAGAGTGTCAGCGCCGCGGCCAGCAGCGTGACACCAGCGCAGATCATCCCCGCGAGCACCGCCGGGCGTGGCCCGAAGGCGAGATCGAGATTGGCCATCGCGATGCGCCCCGCCGGCAGGTTGGAGAAGGCTGAGTACCAAAGATACTCGATCAGCACTCCGCCCAGCAGCGCGGCCACGGTCAGCCCCGTCAGCGCCAGCAGGTTCGTCTGCCACCGGCCGGGCAAGGCGCGCCAGCCGAGCAGCCAGACCAGCAGCCCAGCCAGCACGACGGCGCGGGAAATGTCCGATTTCGACTGGATGAAGGCGTGCAGCAGCCCCAGCAGCATCACCGGAAAGACCAGCCGGTGCAGCCGCTTCCAGCCACGCCCCAGGTGCTTCATCCAGCCATCGGTCGAGGTCCAGCCCAGCACCACGAGCCCCAGCAGCGCGGCGAAGCCGATGGTGAGATAGACGCGGCTCACGATCTCAAGGCCGACGCGCAGAAGCCGCCAGTTCTGGTCGCCGATGTAGAGCAGGAAATGCAGCAGCACCCAGGCAAGTGCGCCCAGGCCCAGCATGCGCCGCAGTTGGAACAACCTCGGCCAGCCGAGCACGCGGCCGAGCGGTGTGACGGCCAGCGTCGCAACCAGCAGGCGGATGGCCCACCGCCCGGTTTCATGGGTCGCGGCCTCCAGGGGCTCGGGGCCGAGATTGTCCGAAAGCCAGAGGTAGAGCAGCCGCAGCGCGGGCAATGTCATGACCAGCAGGGTGGCGATGCGCAAAGCGGAAAGCCGCCCCGCCCGGTCGCGCCAGGGAGTGAGGCTCATACCCAGCCCCGTGCCCGGATCTCGGCCACGACGCGCGCCGTCTCGTCCCGCGCTGCGCGGGCCGGGGGCGGGGGATTCCCCAGCCGCGCCGCGAGCCCCGCCGAAATCAGGCTCTCCGCCATGGCTTGATGACGGGGGCCGAGTCCGCCGGGATCGGCCACGAGGATGGGCGCCTCGGTCATCAGCGCCTCGGAGAGCATGGAAATCGAATCACCTGTCACGATGAGGAGATCGGCCATGGCGAGCATGGCCCCATAGGGGTTCGCTGCAGACCCGCCCCAGGGATACAGGGCGTGCGGGAAATCCTTCAGCGCCGCGGCCACCGCCTCGGTCGCAGGCGAGCCGGTGCGCCGCGAGGCGGTGACGAGGAGGCTGGCGCCGCGCCCCATGGCCTCCCGCGCGATCTGCGTGGCGCGGGCCGGGTCCATCCCCTCGCCGCGCACCGGCCCGCCCAGCAGCAGGGTCACGATCGGGCGGGGCAGGGTGGCGAGGTCCGGAAAGCCGGCCGGGGCGGCGGCCAGGGCCTCGGGCGTCAGCCGATGCGCGGCGCCCTGGATGATCAGGACGTTGCTGGCCGGCGCCGGGTGGTCATGCGCGCCCAGCACCAGCAGGTCGAAATCGGCCGCACCCAGGCCCGGGCGCATGGCATGCACCGTCCGCGCCCCACGCCGCCGCAGCCAACGCGAAACCGGCGCCGAACGCCGCCCGGCGGAGATGACGAGGCTCGGCCAGGGCGGCACGAAGGCGCTGCGGTCGGCGAGGCCCGCCAGCGTCGGCCAGGGCCAGGGCAGCTTTGCCAACGGCCCGAAGCGCAGGGCCACCCGCCGGAATGGCAGCCCCAGCCGCTCGGCGATGCCCAGCGCCTGCGCCGCCGTCCCCGCGCGCGGATCTTCCAGCACCCAGATCATGGACGGCGAAGGCGCGCGGCGTTACGAGACGCCATCAGGATTGGAGTGAGAGAATGAGCGGCCATCACGCCTCGGATTGGGACAGGGACGCGGCACTGACCACGGCGCGCATCCTGCTGGAGATCAAGGCGGTGAATTTCCGCCCTGAGGAACCCTATACCCTCACCTCCGGCTGGAAGTCGCCCGTCTACATCGATTGCCGCAAGATCATCTCCTACCCGCGCGCCCGCACCCGCATCTGCGACCTGGGTGTCGAGAAGATCAACCGCAATGTCGGCTTCGAGACGATCGAGAGCATCGCGGGCGGCGAGACGGCGGGCATCCCCTTCGCCGCCTGGATCGCCGACCGCATGAACCTGCCCATGGCCTATGTGCGCAAGAAGCCCAAGGGCTTCGGCCGCAACGCACTGATCGAGGGCGATGTGCCGGTGGAGCGCGAGACGCTGCTGGTGGAAGACCTCACCACCGACGGCGCCAGCAAGATCCGCTTCGCCGAGGCGCTGCGCGAGGCGGGTGCCAAATGCGCGCACACCTTCGTCGTCTTCTACTACGGCGTCTTCCCCGGAAGCTTCGAGCAGATGAAGGCGATGGGCCTTTCGCTGCATCACCTCGCCACCTGGTGGGATGTGCTGGAGGTCTGCCGCGAGCGCGCCTATTTCCCCGAATCCTCGCTCTCGGGCGTGCGCAAGTTCCTGGAGGATCCGGTGGCCTGGTCCCGCGCGCATGGTGGCGTCGGCAGCCTGGAGGAGGCGCTGGCCCACAAGGGCAAGGCGGGTTGATCCGCCTTCTCGTCGCGCTGCTGCTGCTGGCGCTGCCCGCGCTTGCGCAGCCGCAGCGCGACACGCTGACCATCGGCATCACGCAGTATCCTTCGACGCTGCACCCCAACATCGAGAACATGGTGGCGAAGTCCTACACGCTGGGCTTCGTCCGCCGCCCCATCACGGCCTATGACGCCGATTGGCAGCTCATCTGCCTGCTCTGCGAAACCATCCCCACGCTCGAGAACGGCCTCGCCGTGCGGGAGACGACGCCCGACGGCAAGGACGGGCTGCGCGTCACCTGGCGCCTGCGCGAGGGGCTGCGCTGGGGCGACGGAACGCCCATCACCACCGCGGATCTGCGCCTGACCTACGACGCGGGGCGCGAGGGAACGACCGGCATCGGCCCCGCCGAGTTCTTCCGCTCGGCCTATGAGTTCATCGCCGAGGATGCGCGGAGTTTCACGCTCCGCTTCGACCGTGTGACTTTCCAATTCGCGAGCCTCGGCGATTTCGCGCCGCTGCCCGCGCATCTGGAGCGCGCGCGCTGGGAGAGCGACCCGCGGACCTACCGAACGCGCACCCTTTACGACACCGAGCCGACCAATCCCGGCCTTTGGAACGGGCCCTATCGCATCACCCAGGTCCAGGCGGGTTCCGCCATCACGCTCGAGCGCAACCCGCACTGGTCCGGCGCGGCCCCTGCCTTCCGCCGCATCGTGCTCCGCACCGTCGAGAGCACGCCGGCGCTGGAGGCGCAGCTGCTCGCCGGTCAGGTGGACATGATCGCGGGCGAGCTCGGCCTGCCGGTCGAGCAGGCCACTGCCCTGATCCGCCGCACAGGCCAGCGCTTCCGCGCCGAGTACCGCCCGGGCCTGATCTACGAGCATCTGGACCTCAACCTCGATGTGCCCGCACTCGCTGATCGCCGCGTGCGCCAGGCGCTGCTGTTGGCGCTGGACCGCGGGCAGATCGTGGCGCGGCTCTTCGAAGGGCGGCAGACCGTGGCGCAGACCAGCGTGAACCCGCTCGATTGGCCGCATGACGCCAATGTCCGGAGCTACCCCCACGACCCTGCCCGCGCCGCCACCTTGCTGACCGAGGCGGGCTGGACGCCGGGGCCCGACGGCATCCGCCGCAATGCCGAGGGGCAGCGCCTCTCCTTCGAGCTGATGACGACGGCCGGAAACCGCTCGCGCGAGGCGGTGCAGCAGGTGATCCAGGCGCAGTGGCGGCAGGTGGGCGTCGAGGCGCGCATCCGCAACGAGCCGCCGCGCGTGCTGTTCGGGGAGACGTTGTCGCGCCGCCGCTTCCAGGGGGCGGCGCTCTTCGCCTGGGTCTCGGCGCCGGAGAGCGTCCCGCGCTCCAGTCTGCATTCGGATGAGATCCCGCGTGCCGAGCGCAACTGGTCCGGCCAGAATTATGCGGGTTTCCGCAATGCCGAGATGGACGCGCTGCTGGAAGCGCTGCCGCAGGAGCTGGACCGGGAGAAGCGGCGCGTGCTGTGGCACCGGCTGCAGGCGATCTATGCGGACGAGTTGCCGGCCCTGCCGCTCTGGTTCCGGCAGGATGCGCATCTCTGGCCCGCCTGGCTGGAGGGCGTCCGGCCGACGGGGCATCTCAATCCGTCGAGCCTCTGGGTCGAGGCGTGGCGGGTGCGCTGATGCTGGACCATGTCTCCATCACCGTCTCGGATCTGGCGCGCAGCGCGCCCTTCTATGACGCGGTGATGGCGGCCCTCGGCGTGCCCTGCGTCTGGCGCGAGGCGGAGGCCATCGGCTACGGCGCGCGCGACAGCGGGGCGGGCTATCTCACCATCCGGCAAGGCCCGGGCGTGGTCGCGGATCGCCGGCATTGGGCCTTCCGCGCGCCCAACCGTCCGGCGGTGGTGGCCTTCCACGCGGCGGGCCTCGCTGGGGGCGGTGCCGATGACGGCGCGCCCGGCCTCAGGCCGCATTACCACGCGCATTACTACGCGGCCTTCCTGCGCGATCCGGATGGCAACCGGGTGGAAGCGGTCTGCCACGCGCCATGATGCGGCTGATCGCCTCGCGCCTGGCGCAGATCGCGGTGACGGCGGCCATCCTCTCCTTCTGCGCCTTCCTGCTGATCGCGCTGATGCCGGGCGACCCCATTGATCTCGCCATCGCCGGCGATCCGCGGCTTTCGGCCGAGGATGCGGCGCGGTTGCGCGCGCTGCACGGGCTCGATCAGCCGCTCATGGCCCGTTACCTCGCCTGGGCGGGCGCGGTGCTGGAGGGGCGCTTCGGCCATTCGCGGCTCTTCGCGCAGCCGGTGGCGGCGCTGCTCTGGCCCGCCCTGCTGAGTTCGCTCGAATTGCTCGGCCTCGCATTGCTGCTGGCGGCCGGCTTCGGCATCGCGCTTGGTGCGCTGGCGGCGCTGCGGCCTCGCGCGGCGCCCTTCGTGCAGACGCTGGCGCTGGTGGCGCAGGCGGTGCCCTCCTTCTGGCTGGGCATCCTGCTGATCATCCTCTTCGCGGTGCAGCTCGGCTGGCTGCCGGCGGGCGGCGAGGGCGGCTGGCGGTACCTGATCCTGCCCGTGGCGACGCTCTGCTTCGCCAATCTCGCTGCCTATGCTCGCCACGCCGCTGCTGCGCTGACCCAGGCACTGAACGAGCCGCACATCCGCACCGCGCGCGCCAAGGGGGCGGGCGAGCGGCGCATCCTGCTCGCCCACGCCCTGCCCAATGCGGGCGTGCCGCTGCTGACCATCGCCGCGCTGGATGCCGGCGCGCTCGTTTCGGGCGCGCTCATCACGGAGACGATCTTCGCGCGGCCAGGCATGGGCAAGCTGATCTATGACGCGGTGATGGGCAACGACTTCAACCTCGCCCTGCTCGCGCTTCTGGTCGTCGCCATCGTCACCATGCTGGCGACGCTCGCGGCCGATCTCGCGCAGCGCTGGCTGGACCCGAGGCTGGCATGAAGGGCGGGCTGGCCTTGCTGGCGGCGCTCGCGCTCGCTGCGCTGGCGGCGCCGCTCGCGGCAGCGATGCTGGGCCATGATCCCTTCCTGCCCGACCTCTTCAACCGCTTCGCGCAGCCGAGCGCGGCACACCCGCTGGGCACGGATGAGTTGGGCCGAGACCTCCTGCTGCGCCTGCTGCAAGGGGCGCGCGTCTCGCTCACGGTTGGCCTGCTGGCGGCGCTGGCGGCCACGATCATCGGCACCATCGTCGGCCTCATGGCCGCATGGCGCGGCGGCGTGTGGGATGCGGTGCTGATGCGCCTGGCCGATGGCCTGCTGGCGCTGCCCGCGCTGCCGCTGCTGGTGATCCTGGCCGCCCTCGACCCCGCCGTGGTCGGCCTGCCGCGGGGCGAAGCAGCGGCGGATATCCTGCGCATCGCCGTCCTGCTCGCCGCCTTCGGCTGGGTCGGCGTCGCACGGCTCGTGCGTGCCACGGCGCTCTCGGTCCTGGCGCGGGATTTCGTCCGCGCGGCGCGCGCGCTTGGCGTCTCCGAGGGGCGCGTGCTCTGGCGCCATGTCCTGCCGGAACTCGCGGCCCCCATCGCCATCGCGACGGCGCTGGCCGTCGGCGGCGCCGTGCTGGCGGAAAGCACCCTCAGCTTCCTCGGCCTCGGCATCGCGCCGCCGGCTCCCTCCTGGGGGAACATGCTGGCGAATGCGCAGGAGCTGGTCTTTCAGGCGCCGCTCGCCGCCCTCTGGCCCGGCCTCGCCATCCTGCTCACCGTGCTGGGCTGCAACCTCGTCGCCGACGGCGTGGCGAAGCGGCGCTAGACCGTGCTGCGTTCACATGCGTTCACTTCGCGCGGTCTAGCCTTTTGCTGAGAGGATGATTCAACGTTTCGGCGATTCCGCCTCAACGCATCATGCTCTAAGGGTTTTCCACCTTCGGCCAGTAGCGCCCGGTGAAGCGCCGGTACGGGATGGCCGCGAAGTCCCGCAGGATTCCGGCCTCGGCCGCGCAATAGCGCACCTCCCGCGCCAGCGGCGCAAAGCCCGCATAGAAGTGCTGCGAGGACTTCACGACGACCAGCCGCTTGTCGTGCAGCGTGCAGCCGAGGCCGGTGAAGGCATCCGGGTGGAACACCTGCTGGCGTTCACTGGCCACGATGATGTGGATGCCCCCGTCTCCGCTCTGGGCCTCGATCCAGGCCGAGGGGCCCATCTCGCTCCGTCCGCCGGACAGGCCCGACTGGACATGGCGGTCCGTCACCGCATGCACGCGCACCAGCAGGTCCAGCGGATCGCCCGACATGGGGCCGCATTTGCCGCCGAGGCGCAGCGGCAGCGTCGCGCCCGCACCCGCCTCGCGCAGGAAGGAGACGGCGATCGGGTCCCAGAACATGCCGATCGCCGCGTCACGCACCCCGCGGGCCAGCATGCGGGCCAGCATGGCCGTGCAATCGGACGGCGCGCCGCCGCCCGCATTGTCCGAGGTCTCGGCGACGACGGTCGTGCCGGAGGGCACGGCCAGCGCGGCATCAATGGACTGGTCCGGCGTGTCGAAGCGCTTCTGCGTCACCTCGCGCATCGCCCAGAGGCGCGCGCCCCAGGCCTCGGCGGTGCGTGCGGCGTGATCCGCGTCGCCATCGGCGATGGCGACCACCCTGGCCCCCAGATGCGGCACGTCCCCCCAGGGGAAGCCATGCGCGAAGGAGAGGGAGAGAATCTCGCCGCGCGCCTCGGCCCCCAGCATGTCGGCGACGAAACTCCTCATCGGCTCCACCGGCGTGTGCCACATGTTGATCATGGGCAGCGGGTGATAGGCGATGACGGGACGGATCTCCCGCTGCGCCGTGCGCAGGGCGAGACGGAACAGGTCCTCGGCCCGCTCCGCCATGTCCACATGCGGGTATTCCTTGTAGATCACGATGAGGTCGGCATTCTCGCGCAGCACCTCGTCCAGATGGCAATGCAGGTCGAGCTCGACGCCGATGACGGCATTCGGCCCCACGATTTCCCGCACACGGCGCACGAGGTCGCTTTCGCAGTCGTCATAGCCCTCGGCCACCATGGCGCCGTGCAGGTTGAGCAGCACGATGTCCGTCGGCTGAGCTGCGCGCAGGTCGGCCAGGATCAGCTCACGCAGCTCCTCATAGGCGGCGCGGACCGTGGTGCCGCCGGGTTGGGCATTGGCGGTCAGGCTTTCGATCACCTCCATGCCCGCTTCCGCCGCCAGCCGGCGCCAGGTGATCAGCGGAATATTCCCCCAGAAGGGCGGCGCGGCGCTCCCCGCGTTCCGGCTGAAACCGTTCCCGAGGAAGGCCTCCCGCCCCGTGGGCAGGGGTGAGAACGTGTTGGTCTCGGTCAGCAGCGCCGCCATGAAGAGCTTCATCGCACCCTCTCCCCTCAGCCCAGGGGCCCCACATGGCGCAGGAAGCTCGCGCGCACCGCCTCGGCATGGCCCTGCATGACGTCGCGCAGGTGGGAGAGGCTCTGGATCTCCTCATGCACCAGCGTGCCGGCGCCGTGGCGCAGCGCCTCCTCCACCGTCACCGGCAGGCCGGGCTCCTTCCACTTGCCGACGGTGAGGCGCAGCAGGCCGAGCAGCGCGCGCCAGAGCCGCTCGGCCTGGATCAGCGTCGCCGCCTCGCGCTCGTCGATCAGGCCAGCACGGCCGAGTTCGCCCAGGACGTGCCGCGTGGTGCGGCGCAGCAGGCGCGGATGCCGCGCGGCATGGGCCACGGTGAGCGCCTGGGCGATGAACTCCACCTCGACCAGGCCGCCCGGCATGGCCTTGAGGTCCCAGGGGCCGTCGCCCGGCAATTCGCGCAGCATGCGGCTGCGCATCTGGGCCGCATCCTTCAGGACGGCGGCGGCGTCGCGCGGTTCGGTCAGCGCCGCGTCGAGCGCCGCCTCGATGCGCTTCAGCAGCACGCCCGGGCCGGCGATGACACGCGCCCGCGTCAGGGCCATGCGCTCCCAGGTCCAGGCCTCCTCCGCATGATAGCGGGCGAAGGCGGAGAGCCGCACCGCCACAGGCCCCTTGTTGCCCGAGGGGCGCAGCCGCATGTCCACCTCGAAGGCGCGGCCGTCGCGCCCGGGCGTGGTCAGTGCCGCCACCATCTGGTGCGAGAGGCGGATGAAATACTCGGACGGCGCGAGCGAGCGCGGCCCGCCCTCGCTGCCCTCGCTTTCCGGCTCGTGCTCGTAGATGAAGATGAGGTCGAGGTCGGAATTGGGCAGCATCTCGCGCCCGCCCAACTTGCCCAGCGCCAGCACGGCGAGGTGGCCGCCCGGCACGCGGCCGAAGCGACGGGCGAAATCGCGCTCGACGGCGGGCAGCAGCGCCGTGATCGCCGCTTCGCCGACGGCGCTGCGCGCCTCTCCGCTGGAATCCGCATCCATCCGGCCTTCCAGCTCGGCCGCGTCCACCTCGAAGATGCGCTCGGTCACGAGGCGGCGCGTCGCCTCCAGCGCCTCTTCCACGTCCCGCGCCTCGCGCAGCAGGGCGGGCAGGGCGGCAAGCGGCTTCTCGCCCGGCGCCGCGTAGCTTCCGGCGAGCAGGCCCTCCAGCGCCGCCGGGCGCCGCGCCAGGTGGTCGGCCAGCTGCGGCGCCGCACCCAGCAGCGCGGCGAGACGGTCCATCAGGCGCGGGTTGCGGTGCAGCAGCGAGAGGAACTGCACGCCGGCCGAGAGCTGGCCCAGCAGCCGGTCGAAGCGCGCGATCGCCGCCTCGGGCTCACGCTGGCGGCCGAAGGCGGCGAGCAGGGCGGGCATCAGTTCGGTCAGCAATTCGCGGGCGCGCTCGCTGCGCGTCGCCCGCGGGCGGCCATGGTGCCAGCCGCGCACCATGGCGGCGATGGAGGAAGCCTCGCGGAAGCCGAGGCCGCGCAGGCTCTGCAGCGTCTCCGGGTCATCCTCCACGCCGGTGAAGACGAGGTTGCCCGCCGCCTCGGGCGCCGTGAGCCGCGGGGCGGCCTCGAAGAGGTGGCTGTAATGCCCCTGCACGCGGCGTTGATGCGCGGTCAGCGCCTCCGCGAAGCTCGCCGTGTCCGGATAGCCCATGAAGCTCGCGATGCGGGCCAGCTCCTCTGGCTCCTCCGGCAGGCGGTGGGTCTGCCGGTCATGCACCATCTGCAACCGGTGCTCGGTGTTGCGCAGGAAGACATAGGCATCCGCCAGATCGGCCGCGGCGCGGCGGTCCATCTTGCCGGCGGCGGCCAGCAGCGAGAGCGCGCCCAGCGTCGTCGGGTCCCGCAGGGCGGGGTCCCGCCCGCCCCAGATGAGCTGGAGCACCTGCACGGTGAACTCGATCTCGCGGATGCCGCCGCGCCCGAGCTTGACGTCGTGCCCCGCCACGGCAATCTCGCCGCCAGCGCCGCGTTCGGCCTTGTGCAGATGGATTTGCCGTTTGATGGAATGGATGTCGGCGACCGCCGCGAAATCGAGGTGACGGCGCCAGACGAAGGGGCGCAGCTCGCGCAGGAAGGCCTCTCCCGCCGTACGGTCCCCGGCCACGGGCCGGGCCTTGATCATCGCCGCCCGCTCCCAGTTCTGGCCAAGGCTCTCATAGTAGGAGAGCGCCATGGGCACGCTCACGCAGAGCGGTGTGGCCGCCGGGTCGGGGCGCAAGCGGAGGTCGGTGCGGAAGACGTATCCCTCGCTCGTGCGCTCCTCCATGAGGCGCACGAGGTCGCGCGCGATCCGGATATAGGGCGCCGCGCCGTATTCTTCGTGATAGGAAGGCCCGTCAGGGTCATGCAGCAGCAAGAGGTCAATATCCGAGGAGTAGTTCAGCTCGCGCCCGCCGAGCTTTCCCATGCCGAGCACGATGAGGCCGGAGCCCTTCGTGATCTGCCGGGGCTCGCCCTTGGTGCGGGCAAGGCGGATCTGCCCGCGCCGCGCGGCGTCCAGCAGCAGATGCGCGCAGGCGAAGTCGATGGTCTGGTCGGCCAGGTCGCTCAACGCGTTGGTGACGCGATCGAGCGGCCAGAGCCCGGCCAGGTCCGCCGCCGCCGCCACCAGCGCGCCCTGGCGTTTGGCGCGGCGCAGCAGGCTCATCACCGCCTCGCGCGGCGCGGCCGGGTCCGCCTTGGTCAGCGGTTCCAGGGCGCATTGCATGGCATCGTCCGCGCCGCGGTCCAGCAGCCGAAGCAGGCTTGGCGCCTCGGCCCAGCAGAGATCGCTCAGATAGGGGCTATGCGCGGCCAGCACGTCCAGCAGCGGGGCGGCATCCTCACGTGCGGCCAGCGCCTGCTGGGCGGCGTCACCCTCGGCCAGGCGGCCGCGCAGCAGGAGAATCGCCTGGGGGTCGTAGAGGGGCCTCGTTTCGCTCATGCGACAGGGGAGACGCTGCGATGAGCGCGGGTCAAGCCCCGCGCCGGCATGGCCCGCTGGCACTCCGCCTCTGCCTCGGGCTGCTGGCCGCGCTGCCGCTGCTGGCGGGCCTCGCCCTCGGTGTTCTGGCCTGGCGGCTCTCGACCGATCCCGTCACCAGCAGCTTCCTCGCCCGGCGGATCGAGGCCGGGGTGAACATCCCCGGGAACAGGCTGCGGGTGGAGATCGGCCGCGCCACAATCGCCTGGCAGGGCTGGCATGGCGAGGGCGCGCCCATCGATGTGCGCCTCTCCGACGTGATCCTGCGCGACGTCGGTGGGCGCGAGCGCGGGCATCTGCCGGAAGCCAGCGTGACCCTGGCCCTCGGCCCGCTGCTGCGTGGCATATTGGCGCCGGCCAGCATCGAGATGCACGGGCCGAGCCTGACCATCCGCCGGGATGCGGAGGGCGGTATCGCGCTCGACAGCGGCCCGGCCGAACCGTCCATGGCGGCGGAGACGGAGCCGCACGCCTCGGAGACGGGCTTTGCCGATGTCCTTGCCGACCTGATGCGCCCGCCAGAGGACCGGCTGCGCCACACCTCCTTCCGGCGCATCCGCGTCACCGGTGGTTCTGTCACCGTGCGGGATGCGTTGCTGGGCTTCGACTGGGCGCTGAAGGACCCGATCCTCGATATGCGCCGCCTTGCCGCGGGTGGGCTGGAGGCGGATGGCGAGGCGACGCTCCAGGTCAACGGCGTGGACATTCCCGTGCATGTCACGGGCAGCGTGCTCGGAGCGCCGCTGCGCTTCTCTGTCGGCTTCGACCTGCCCGTTCTGCGCCCTTCGGAGGTCTCCTCGCTGCTGCCGCCGCTTGGGCCGCTCGCCATCCTGAATGCGCCGGTCGCCATCCGCGCCTCGGCCGATTTCGACGCGGCGGGCCGCAACACCGGCTTCGGCCTGGCCCTCGAGGCGGAGGAAGGGGGCGCCCTGCAGCTCACGCCACGCACGCGATTGCCTTTCCAGCGGCTCGTCGCGCGCATGGCGGGCTCGGAATCGCGCCTGGCGCTGGAGGAAGCACGGCTCGAACTGCCGGGTACGCATGGCGCGACGCTCGAGGCCGACGGCGATCTGCGTCGGACGACAGAGGGCTGGGCGGGCGAACTGCGCGCGACGCTCGACCGGGTGGACCTGGCCGACCTGCCCCTGCTCTGGCCGGATGATCTGGCACCCGAAACGCGCGAGGCGGTCAGGCTTGCCATCCCGCACGGCATGTTGCGTGAGGCGAGCCTGCGCATCGGCATCGCCGCCGAAACGGAGCTGAGCGGCTGGCGCGCGACGGGCGGGCGCGTCGCAGGCGGCCTCGCCGAGACGCGGCTGGTGCTGCCCGCGGGCGGCGCGCTCGCGATCGAGGCGGCCAGCTTCCATGCGC
Organism: Roseococcus sp. SDR; assembly: GCF_019083995.1. Lineage (GTDB taxonomy): Bacteria > Pseudomonadota > Alphaproteobacteria > Acetobacterales > Acetobacteraceae > Roseococcus. Next base: position 85,968 of record NZ_JAHRCU010000004.1, on the reverse strand, counting down.
GCGCCTCGGCCGAGGAGATCGCTGTCGAGACACTGACGCTGCGCCTGCCCGCGCCCGGCGGCAGCACCACCCTGGAGGTCAGCGGGCAGGCCCGGAAGGAGGCGGGGCGCTGGCGGGGCGGGCTCGACCTCGCCCTCGACCGTGTCGCGCTGGGTGATCTCAAGCTGCTCTGGCCGGAGAGCATCGCCGAGGGGGCGCGCGACTGGATCACGAGCAACATCACGGCCGGCGAGGCGCGGGACGGCCGTTGGCGCATCGAGGGTGAGAGCGGGGCGGACTTCGCCGATGCGGCACTGACCGGCCTGACCGGTACCGCCGACCTGCGCCAGGCGACGGTGTATTGGCTGCGTCCCATGCCGCCGGTGCGCGGCGTGCAGGGAAGGGCACAGTTCGGCCTCACGGAAATCACGGTGCAGACGACCGGCGGGCGGCTGGACAATGCCGCGGGCCAGCCGGGCGGGATTGAGCTCAAGCCCTCGACGCTGCGCTTCCTGCTGCCGCCCGGTGCCCCGGCCAGCGCCGAGATGGCCATCCAGCTCGCGGGGCCGGTGACCGAGACGGTGACCATCCTGCGCCACCCCAGGCTGCGTCTCTTCGAGCGGCGGCCGCTCCCGGTGCAGCCGGTGGCCGGCACGCAGGAAGGGCGCCTCAGCATCGCCTTCCCGATGGTCTCGAACCTGACGATGGACATGGTGCGCCTCAACGCCGAGGCAAAGGTCAGCAATGCCCGCTTCACCCGGCTTCTGCTCGAGCGTGATCTGGAGGATGCGAATTTCGACCTGACGGTCGACATGGACCAGCTGCGTCTGAACGGCACGGCCTCGCTGCTGGCCGTGCCGCTGCGCCTCAATGTCGAGATGGATTTCCGCTCGGGCCCCGCGAACCAGGTCGTGATGCGCGAGATCATCACCGGCCGCCCCGACGCGCGGCGCATCGCGGATCTCGGCTTTGACATGGGGGCGCTGGTGACAGGCCCCATCGCCCTGGAAGTGCGGACCGAGCGGCGGCGCAACGGGCAATACACCGTGAACCTGCGCGGTGACCTGCGTGACAGCGTGCTCGCCTTCTCGCCACTCGGCTGGAGCAAGCCCGCGGGGAGTCCGGGCCGGGCAGATGCCTCGCTGCGGCTGCAGGGCGACCAGCTCACCAGCATCGAGGGCATCCGGATCGAGGCGCTGGAGCTCGCGCTGCGGGCCCGCGCCGTGGCCCGCGCCGGCCGCATCGAGCGCGTGGAACTCCAGGAAACGGGCTTCGGCGCAAGCCGGCTCGTCGGCGATGCGCGTGCGCCTGCTGCACCGGGCGGGCCCTGGGCCATCTCGTTGCGCGGGCCGGTGCTCGACCTGCGCTCGGTCTTCGGCCCCTCGGGGCACGTCGCGGGTGGCGCGCGCGAGTCCGAGGTGGTGGAGGGCCCGCAGCCCCCTCTCGCGCTCGACCTGCGCTTCGACCAGGTGATGCTCGCACCCGGTCGCGACGTCTTCGCTGCGCAGGCGCGGGGCCGGCTGGATGCGTCTGGCGTGCTGCGCGAGGCCAATCTGCGCGCCCGTACCTCACGCACCGCTGGTAATTTCGACCTGACCATGACTCCGCGCGGCGAGGCCCGCCAACTCCGCGGTTCGGCCGAGGATGGCGGGGCGTTGCTGCGCGCCTTCGGGCTGATCGGCACCATCGAGGGTGGCCGCATGCAGCTCAATGCCGAATACGCCGATTCCCGGCCCGGTACGCCGCTCAGCGGCACCGCGGAGTTGGAGGGCTTCACCGTGCGGAACGCGCCGGCTCTGGGGAAGCTGCTCCAGGCGATGACGCTGTTCGGCCTGGTCGAGGCGGTGCAGGGCGGATCTGGCCTCGTCTTCAGCCGGGCGGTGGTGCCCTTCAGCCTCTCACCCAGCGAGTTGAGGCTGAACGACGCGCGCGCCTTCTCGGCATCGCTTGGCCTCACCGCACGCGGCCGCGTGCTGCGCGAACGCGTGATCCTCGACCTCGATGGGACCATCGTGCCGGCCTATTTCTTCAACACGCTATTGGGCAACCTGCCGCTGGTGGGCCGCCTCTTCAGCCCGGAGGCGGGGGGCGGGGTTTTCGCCGCCACCTTCCGCGCTCAAGGCCCGCCCGAGGACGCGGAGGTGACCGTAAACCCGCTCGCCATGGTCACGCCGGGCTTCCTGCGGGGGATGTTCGGCCTTGCTGAGACGGCCCGGCCGGGGCGTTAGCTCCGGCGCGCGGATGGCCTGACGCCACGCCGCATCGCCGGTAAGCTCGCTTCGGGATTCGGGAGAGCGGCATGTTCGGTCAATCCATTCGGCGCCTGGAGGATGATCGCTTCCTGCGCGGGCAGGGGCGTTACCTCAGTGATGCGGCCGCGCCGGAGGGCACGCTGCACGCGGTCTTCCTGCGCAGCCCGCATGCCCATGCCGAACTCGTTGCGATCGGGCTCGACGCGGCCCGCGCGGTGCCGGGGGTTCGCCTGATCCTCACAGGGGATGATCTGCGGGCGGCCGGCATCGGCAGCCTGCCCTGCCTGCCGATCCTGGACGCCGACCAGCCGCTGGCGGTCCCCCCGCGCCCGGCGCTCGCGCAGGGCCGGGTGCGCCATGTGGGGGAGGCGGTGGCCTGCATCATCGCGGAGAACGAGGCGGCGGCCGAGGATGCGGCGGAACTGATCGAGGTGGGCTACACGCCGCTGGACGCCGTGAGCACGCCCGCGGCCGCCATCGCGCCCGGCGCCGTGCAGTTGCATGAGGCGGCACCCGCCAACCTCGCCTTCCGCTGGCAGCGCGGCGATGCGGCGGCGGTCGCCGCCGCCATGGCGCGCGCCGCGCATGTCTCGACGCGGCATCTCGTGAACCAGCGCGTGGCCTGCGCGCCGATCGAGCCCCGCGCCGCTCTGGCCCATGTGAAGGATGGCGTGCTGGCGCTGGAGCTGAACGGGCAGAACATGCACGCGATACGCGCGCAGGTGGCGACGGCGCTCGGCGTGGCGCCCGAAGGCCTGCACGTGCTGGCGCCCGATGTGGGCGGCGGCTTCGGCGTGAAGAACGTGGCCTTCGGCGAGCATGTGGTGCTGCTGCACGCAGCGCGCCTGCTGAGCCGGCCCATCCGCTGGGTCGCGCGGATGGGCGAGGACTTCGCCGCCTCCGCCCATGGGCGCGGGATGGAAGCCACGGCCCGCCTCGCCCTCGATGCCGAGGGGCGTTTCCTCGCGCTGGAGGTGGATTCGCTCTCCGAGATGGGCGCCTATCTCTCCTCCAACGGGCCCTATTGCGCGAGCCACACGCCGGCCACGGCCCTTTCGGGCATCTACGAGATCCCTGCGGTGCATTTCACCGCCCGGGGCGCCTTCAGCAACACCGCGCCGATGGAGGCCTATCGCGGCGCAGGGAAGCCCGAGGCGAACTACATCATCGAGATGATGATCGAGGCCGCGGCAGCCGATACGGGGCGCGACGCGCAGGCGCTGCGCGAACTCAACGCCATTCGCGCCCTGCCGCATCGCTCGGCGCTGGGGCAGGAGATCCGGGACGGTGATTTCGCGGCACGCCTGATGGAGTGCGCGAGGCTGGCCGACCGCGCTGGCTTTGCCGCCCGCCGGGCGGAGAGTGCCAGCCGCGGCAAGTTGCGCGGCTTCGGGCTGACCGGCTTCCTCGAGACCGCGCGCGGCGCGCCCGGCGAATGGGCGCGGCTGCGCGCGACCCCGGATGGCGTGGTGGAGCTCGCCATTGGCACGCAATCCAACGGGCAGGGGCACGAGACGAGCTTCCCGCAATACATCGCCCATCTGCTGGATATCCCCATCGCCAGCATCCGCTACGTCCAGGCCGATACGGCCCGCGTGGTGCGCGGCAGCGGCCATGGCGGCGCGCGCAGCCTGCACATGGGCGGTGAGGCGATGCGCCAGGCCGCCGGCGCGCTTCTGGCGCATGCGCGCTCGGTTGCGGCGCGGCTGCTGCAATCCATGCCCGATGCGCTGCATTACGAAGCCGGGCGCTTCGCCCTGCCGGATGGGCGCGGCCTGACGCTCGCCGAGATCGCCGCCGAAGAGGGCGTGCTGGAAGGCGAGGTGGCGCATGCCGTGGACCTCGTCACCTTCCCCAACGGCGCGCATGCGGCCGAGATCGAGCTGGACCCCGAGACCGGCGAGGTCACGTTGCTGCGCTACACCGCCGTGGATGACTATGGCCGCTTGCTGAACCCCATGCTGGCGCGCGGCCAGGTGCAGGGTGGCGTCGCGCAGGGCATCGGCCAGGCGCTGATGGAGCGCATCGCCTATGACGCGGAGAGCGCGCAGCTCCTCTCCGGCGGCTTCATGGACTACGCCATGCCCCGCGCGGCCGATCTGCCGGAGCTGCGCGTGGAGCTGCGCGAGGATCAGCCGACCGAGGCGAACGGCCTCGGCGTGAAAGGCACCGGCCAGGCGGGCTGCATCGCGGCACCCCAGGCCATCATGGCCGCGATCCGCGATGCTGTGGGCGCCGATGTGCAGATGCCAGCCACGCCGGAGGCGATCTGGCGGGCCCTGTGCGGCTGATCAGGCGGGCGGGGCGCTGCGGCCCGCGCCCAACTCTCGCGTCATCAGCACGGTGTCCACCCATTGGCCGTGCTTCCAGCCGGTGCCCGGCAGCACGCCCACGGGCTGAAAACCGCAGGCGCCGTGCAGACCGATGGAGGGCGCGTTCGCGCTGTCCCCGATGACGGCGATCATGAGCCGGAAGCCGCTCGCCGCGCAGCGCGCGATGAGTTCCTGCAGCAGGGCGCGCCCCGCCCCCTGGCGGCTGCCGCCGGGGCGGACATAGACGCTGTTCTCCACCGTGAAGCGATAGGCCGGGCGGGCGCGGTAGAGGCTTGCATAGGCATAGCCCAGCACCTCGCCCCCGTGCTCGGCCACGAGATAAGGATAGCCGCCCGCCAGCACCGTCGCGTGGCGGCGCGTCATCTCGGCGAGGTCGGGCGGGTCGAGCTCGAAGCTCGCGCGGCCATGCGCCACCCAATGGGCATAGATGGCGGTGATGGCGGGCAGGTCGGCTTCGCGGGCGTCACGGATCAGCATGTGCCGCCGAATAGGCCGGGCCGCGCCCGTCGGGAAGCGGGACCAATCGCCCGCTTGTCCGGATCAGGCGGTGGCGAGCAGGACCACGCCGGCGGCGATCAGCGTGATGGCCGCGATCTTCTGCGCGCCCAGCGTCTCACCGAAAAAATACCAGCCGATGGCGGCGATGAGCACATAGCTCGCCGCCGTGCAGGGCAGCGCCACGCTCATCGGGATGCGGCGCAGGGCGGCGATGTAGAGCAGCGCGCCGCTGCCGTAGAAGCAGAGGCCGAGCATGGTCTGCCAGCGCAGCATCTGGCTCACGAAGCTGACACCCTGCACCGCCTCGGCGCCCGCCTTCAGCAGGACCTGGCCGACCAGGGAGGAACTGATGGCGGCGGCCAGCGCCCCCCAGTAGAGCGTCATTCCCCGTGCACCTTCTCGCGCGGGTGGATCACCTCCCGCACCACGCCCTGCGGCTTCCCATTGGCCGAGAGGAAGGCGCGGCCTACATATTCGCCGATCACGCCAAGGATGGTGAACTGGACGCCGGCGATCAGCAGCATGAGCATCATGGAGGAGGCCCAGCCGGACGGCGTCTCGAAGAACAGCGCCTCGATGATGACAACGATGGCGACCAGGAAGCCCAGCATGCCCATGGCCACACCGGCGAAGATTGCGAGCCGCAGCGGCAGCACCGAGAAATTGGTGGCGAGGTTCAGCCAGAGCCGCACCAGCCGTCGCATGTTGTAGTTGGAGACGCCGTCGACGCGCGCGTAATGCGCCACCTCGATCGAGGAGATGCGCTGCGTCACCTGCATGATCAGCCCGTCGATATAGGGGTAGGGGCCGGAATACTTCGTGACCTCGCGCACCACCATCGCGCTCATGCAGCGGAAGGATGAGAGGTAGAGGCCGCGGGGCTTGTCCAGCAGGCTGTCCGCCACCTTGTTGGCGAAGCGGCTGCCGAGGTTGCGCCAGCCCTCATGCTCCTTCTTGGCGTAGCGCGTATAGACCACGTCCCAGCCGCCGAGCCGCGCATGGTCGTAGAGGCGGATGAGCTCCTCCGGCGGGTTCTGCAGGTCGTCATCCATGTTGATGACATAGGCGCCGCGGGCGGCGCGCAGCCCGGTCATCACCGCATTGTGCTCGCCGAAGTTGCGCGCATGCTCGATGTAGGTGAGTGGCACGGTCGCAGTCGCGGCGAGGCGCCGGCACACATCCCCGCTGTCGTCCGGGCTGCCGTCGTTGACCAGGATGATCTCGATGCCGCCCGCGGGCTTCAGCTGCGAGACAGCCTCGACGAGGCGGCCGATGGTGGCCGCCCCGCGATAGACGGGGACGACGATGGAAAGGCCGACGGGATGGTCGTTCATGGATGTGCGGGGTCCAGGGGACGGGTTGCGGTGGCAAGGACGGAGCCGCCGGCCGGGAAACGCAGGCCGGCGCCAAGCAGCGCCGCCTCCAGCCGGCAGACGGTAAAGAGGCTGGCATCCAGCCAGGGCGGGAAGGGTGCCACGTCCGAGGAATCGCCCTCGTCGCGCTTCAGCACCTTTCGCTGCAGCACCATGAGCGGCAGCAGCAGGCTGTTCCAATGGCGTGGCTCCGCCTGCTCGAAGCCCGCCGCGCCCAGCACGGCCGCGGCGCGGGCGCGGTCATAGCGGCGGGCCGTGTGGACGCGCAGGTCATGGGCGGAGCGCAGCCACTCATGCGCGGGCAGGTTCAGCACAAGCCGGCCGCCCGGCCGCAGCACCCGGCGGAACTCGGCCAGCGCCGAAGGCTCATCCACCGCAGCGTGGCACAGCACGTCGAGACTGACGACGGCGTCGAAATGCGCATCCGGGAAGGGCAGGGCGTTGATGGTCCCGGCGGCCACATGGGCGCCTGCCTTGCTGGCGGCCCGTAAGGCAGCGGCCTCGGCATATTCCAGCCCGAACAGCTCGGCGCCCGGATGGGCGGAGCGCAGCTTGGCCAGAAAGCCGCCCGTACCGCAGCCGGCATCCAGGATGCGTGCGGCAGTCGGCAGGCCCTCGAGCGCGCGCAGCGCATGGCCATGCATGGCGCGGTACCACCACATCCGGTCCTCGACCGCGTCCATCAGCTCGTATTCGACGGCGTCCATGCTGCGCTTCTGGCCGGGGGACATGGCGGTTGCAAGCCCGGAACATGGCCAAGGGATGGCAGATGCGCGCAAAACCCGGTTGCGGCGCGCGGGCCAAGGGGAGAAGGATGTCCGGATGAGCTACCAAGACTTCCTCGGCCGTACGGAGACCCGTGAGGACCGCCTCGACCCGCGCCTGATCGAGGGTCTCGCCGCCACGCTGGACCGCCCCACGCCGGAGGGGGACGTGCCACCGCTCTGGCATTGGATGCTCTTCCAGGATTGGCGCCGCCCCTCGGGCGTGGGGCCTGACGGGCACCCGAAGCGCGGCGGCTTCCTGCCGCCCGTGCACGAGTTGCCGCGCCGGATGTGGGCGGGCGGGCGGCTCGATTTCCATGCGAATGCGCTGCGCGCCGAGGATCGGGTCACTCGCGTCTCAACGATCGCCGCCATCTCGGAGAAGTCGGGCGGCTCGGGCAAGCTCGTCTTCGTGACCGTGCGCCATGAGATCAGCGGCCCGCGCGGCCCCGTGCTGACAGAGGAGCATGACATCGTCTATCGCGGCATCGAGGGTGCGGCGGTGCGCCCGGCTGAGCCCGCGCCCGAATTCGCGAGCGACGCACGGCGCGATCTCGTGCCGGATGCGCTGATGCTCTTCCGCTACTCGGCGCTGACGGGCAATGGCCACCGCATTCATTACGACATCCCCTATGTGACCGGTGAGGAGGGCTATCCCGGCCTCATCGTCCATGGCCCGCTGCAGGCGACGCTGATGGCACAGACCATCCTGGACGCCGCACCCGGTCGCCGCCTCAAGCGCTTCGCCTTTCGTGGCAAGCGGCCCTGTTTCGCGGGAAATGCGCTGGCCGTCCTCGCGCGCATCGAGGCCGATGCCGCCACCGCCGAGACGCGCGACCACGGGGGCGCGACCTGCATGCAGGCCGAAGCCTTGCTTGGATAAGGACCCGCCCGGCCGCTCGACCAGCGGGGAGGCCGCGGTGCGCGGCCTCATGCTGGCCGCGCTCGGCTATGGCATCATCTCCTTCGCTGATGCCGCCATCAAGTTCGCGCTGCCGGTTGTGGGCGTGGCCGGAGCCATGCTCTGGCGCGGCGGCGCCGGCGCCCTTTCCATCGCGCTGCTGACGCGCGGGCGCGGGCTCTGGCCGCGCAACAAGCGGCTCGTCTTCGGCCGCTCGGTCATGCACTGCTCGGTCTCCATCCTCTGGTATTTCGTCTGGATGTCGGGCTTCGGCCTCGCGGACAGCTATGCCGTGGCGGCGGCCGCACCGCTGCTGATGACGCTGCTTGCCATCCCCATGCTGGGTGAGCGCGTGGGTTGGCGTCGCTGGACCTCCTGCGGCGTCGGCTTCCTTGGTGTGCTCTTCATGCTCCAGCCGGGTGGCGAGCTCTGGCGCTGGGAGGCGGCGGTGCTTCTGGTCGCCGTCTGCGGCATGGCTCTCAGCCGGATCTGGACCCGCACCCTGGCGGCCACCGATACGCCTGCCTGCATTTCCTTCTGGCTGATGCTGACGCATATCCCGCTCGGCCTGATGGTGCTGCCCATCGCCGCCCTCTGGCCGCCGACAGGCTTTCCCGACCTTTTCCCGCTGAGCTGGCTGCTGCCCTTGCTGCTTTTCTTCGGCATCGCCAATGCGGCGGCGCATCTGCTGTTCGCGCGGGGCTTCGCTCTCGCCAACATCGCCTCGCTGGCGCCGCTCGAATACTCGCCGCTGCTCTGGGGCCTGGTGCTGGGCTTCCTCATCTGGAACGAGGTCCCAGCCTGGACCACGCTGATCGGCGCCTGCATCGTCATCTGCGCCGGGCTCTACAACCTGCATCGCGAGCGGGTGCGGCGCTCGCAGGAAAGGGCGGAACGTGGCGCTTCGGCATGACGCGAAGCGCGGCGCGCTCCTGATGCTGGCTTCCACAGCGCTCTTCACCATGATGAGCGCTGTGGTGAAGCTGGTGGGTGAGCGCATCCCTTTCTTCGAAATCATGTTCTTCCGCAGCATCCTCGCGCTGCCGGTCGTCTTCGCGATCGTCTGGCGCATGGGGGGCGCGCCCAGCCTGGCAACCCAGCGCTTCCCGCAGCACGTCATGCGCGCCATGACCGGCACGGCGGCCATGTCCTGCTCCTTCTTCGCGCTGACCGTGCTGCCACTGGCCGAGCAGACGGCACTGACCTTCACCACGCCGATCTTCGTAACGCTGCTTGCCATCCCGCTGCTGGGCGAGAAGGTGGGCATCCACCGCTTCAGCGCGGTCGGCCTTGGCTTCGTCGGCATCCTCGTCATCGCGCTGGGCAAGGGCGCCTTCATGGGACCGATGGATCCCTGGATCATCTTCGGCATGGTCATCGCCGTCATGCATGGCGTCTTCTCGGCCGCCACCACGCTGCTGGTCCGCAGCCTCTCCGCCACCGAGCGCTCGACGACCATCGTCCTCTGGCAATCGCTGCTGATGACGAGCTTCACGGCGCTCACGCTGCCCTTCGTCTGGGTCACGCCTTCGGGACATGAATGGTTGCTGCTGCTGGTGATCGGCCTCGTCGGCGGTGTCGCGCAGGTGATGCTGACCGAGGCCTTCGCGAGTGCGCAGGTCTCCTCGCTCGGCGCATATTCCTACACGAGCATTCTTTGGGCGGTGCTGCTGGGCTGGATCTTCTTCGGCGAGACGCCGGGTGTCGCCACCTTCGTGGGCTCGGGCTTGATCGTGCTGGCCGCGCTTTACATCATGCGGCGCGAGGCCATCCGCGCTGCGCAAAAACGAGGAAACTCCGCGTGAACATCCCCTTCCTGCGCGACGATCCGCTGGTGCATGGCCAGGTGGAGGTGATCGCGCCCGGCGTGCGCCGCGTGCTGTGCAACAACCCGGGGCCCTTCACCTATCGCGGCACCAATACCTACCTGATCGGCGGCGGCTCCTCGGTCGCCGTGCTCGATCCGGGGCCGGTGGATGCGGATCACCTGGGCGCGATTCTGGCCGCGACGGCGGCTGAGCGCATCACGCATATCCTGGTCTCGCACACACATCGGGATCATTCGCCGGGCGCAGCAGCCCTCCAGGCCGCGACGGACGCGCCCACCTATGCGCATGGCCCCCACGCGACGCCCGGCGTGGAAAGCGGCGACCACGCCTTCCAGCCCGATGTCAGACTGCCCGATGGCGTGCCGCTGGAGGGCGGCGACTGGCGCGTCACGCCGATCTTCACGCCGGGCCATTGCGGCAACCACCTCTGCTTCGCGCTGGAGGGCACCGGCATCCTGTTCAGCGCCGACCATGTGATGAGCTGGTCCACCAGCGTGGTCAGCCCGCCCGACGGCAACATGCGGGACTTCATGACGAGCCTGGCCCGGCTGCGCGCGCGCGAGGGGCAGGACAGGCTCTACCTCCCCGGCCACGGCCCGAAGCTGCCGGACCCCATGCCCTTCCTCGATGGCCTGGCCGAGCATCGCCGCCGGCGCGAGGCACGGATCATCGCGGCCCTGCGCGAGGGCGGGACGATGCTAATCCCGGCCCTGGTCGGCCAGGTCTATGGGCCGTTGGACCCGAAGCTTGTGACGGCCGCGGGGCGCAGCCTGCTCGCCCAGCTGATCATGCTGGAGGAGGATGGCGTGGCGCGGAGGGAGTTGATGCGCGAGGGCGAGGGCTGGCGCCTCGTCTAACGCTTCTCGGCCAGGCGGTTGTCGCGCCCCTGGATGCTGATGAGCTGCCGCCGCGCACGGCTCTGCGGCGAGAGCGCGAGCCAGGCGGAAAACTCGTCCAGGATCATGCCGGTGATCTTCGCCAGCGGCTGCGCGTGCAGTTCGCTGAGGGCAAAGAAGCGGATCTCCTCCAGCTCGCCCGAGCCGCGGATCTCGCCTTTGGCGTGCTTTGCCTCCGCCACCAGGAAACGCGCGTGGAAACGCATGGGGCGATCGGCCGGGGTGATGGCGCGGGTCAGGTAGTGCAGGGGGGCGAAGTCGGGGTGCAGCCGGCCTTGCACCATTTCGCCCATGACGAGGCCCGCTTCTTCTTCCAGTTCGCGCAGCGCGCAGGCGCAAAGCGCCTCGGCCTGAGTCGGGCGTGAGCTGACCTCCAGCATGCGGCGCGTGGTGCTCGGCAGGTCGCTGACCGGGCGCGCATGATAATCCGCGATGTCCACGCGTCCGCCGGGAAACACCAGCACGCCCGGCATGAAGCGCATGTCCCGGTGGCGGCGACCCATCAGCACCTCCGTGCCGTGGGGGCCGTCGCGCCAGAGGATCAGGCTCGCGGCATCCTTGGGCCGCACCGCGCGCCGTGGCTTGCGGCCGCCCGCATCGGCGCCGCCAGGATTGTCATCGCCCCTAGTCAAGCGCGAAGCCGCGCGAGCGCAGCCACGCGCGGAAACCGGCGCGCTCCGGCACGGAGAGCTGGCGCGCCACATTCTCCGTCCAGGTGCAGCCTTCGGGCGCGGGGCCGTGGATCTCGGGATAGCGCGGCTTGGCGCGCTCGCGCCGCGCATCATAGGCGGCCAGCGCCTCCGTCTCGCCCGCGCTCGAATAGCGGTCGCGATGGATGACGACGGAGGGCGGCAGGCGCGCGCTGGGCTCGTTGCGCGCGGCCGGCCAGCCGAGCGAAAGGCCGGCGATGGGGAAGACGCCCTTGGGCAGCGAGAGCAGCGGCGCCACCTTCTCCATGTGGTTGCGCACATAGGAGATGGGGCAGGTGCCGAGGCCGGCTGCATCCGCAGCCGCGATGCACATCCCCATGGCGAGAGAGGCATCCACCGTCGCGTTCAGCAGCGTGTCGAGGTTGTCATTGGCGTGCTCGCGCCCCGCGCGCTCGCAGATGTCGCGGTTGCGGCGGATGTCGGCGCAGAAGATCAGGAGGTTCGGCGCATCCTTGATCCAGGGCATGGTGCCGATCCAATCCGCGATGGCGGCGATCCGCTTCGCATCCTCCAGCACGACGATGGAATATTGCTGCATATCGCTCTTCGACGGCGCCGATTGCGCGGCCGCCAGCACGATGTTCAGCAGCGGTTCCGGGATGGCGTCCGGCTTGAAGCGCCGGGTCACGCGGCGGTCGAGCAGGGCGGCCAGTGCGGGTGGCGCTTCGGCCGGTGGCTCGAAGGGCAGATGCCCATAGCGGGCCTCGATGAGGGAACGGAGATCGGTCATGCGCGCACCACCCAGGCATCGGCCACGGTCAGGCCTTCTTGATGGATCATCAGCGGATTGATCTCCGCCTCAAGGATTTCCGGCAGGGCCGCGAGGCGGGAGACGGCGACGATGGCATGTACGAGGCCCTCCACATCGCCGCGCGGCAGCCCGCGCCAGCCCTCGATCACGCGCAGGCTCCGCACCTCGGCGATCATTTCCCGCGCCTCGGCCTCATGCAGGGGGGCGAGGCGGAGGGCGACGTCCCGGTGCAGTTCCGCCAGAACGCCGCCGGCGCCGAGCAGCACGACAGGGCCTACCTCCGGGTCGCGCCGGAAGCCGAGGATGACTTCGGCCAGGCCCTTGGCCATGGGCTGAATGAGAAAGCCGTTGATCCGCGCATCAGGTGCGGCCCTCGCCACGCGCGCCTGCATCGCTGCCGCCGCCTCACGCAGCGCCCCCGGATCGGGGATGTTCAGCGCCACGCCGCCGATCTCGGTCTTATGCGCGATGTCGGGCGAGAGGATCTTCAGCGCCACGGGGAAACGGTGCTCGGCCTCGACCTCGCGTGAATAGAGCGTGCGCAGGCCGAGTGCCGCGAAAAGATCGCGCGCATCCGCTTCGTCCGGCGCTTCCGGAATCTTCACCTCGGGCAGCGCCACATGCGGGGTGGCGAGCGGCGCGCGCCAGTCAAGGAAGGCACGCATGGCGTCCGCCAGGCTCTCCGGCGTGCGGAAGGCGGGGATGCCGGCCTCGGCCAGCAGCTTCAGCGAGGCATCGGCCTGGGGCACCAGGAAGGCTGCCACGGGGCGCACATGCGGGGCGGCGGCCAGGATGCCGGCCACCGCATCCGCCGGGCGGAACTGCGCGGAGGAGCCGATGACGGGGATGATCGCATCCGTATCCGCGGCCTTGTCGAGCGCGCGGATCGCGGCCTCGATGCGCTCGGGCTTGGTGCCGGCCAGCGTCATGTCGAGCAGGCGGCCATGGCCGTGCATCTTCACCGCGTCCAGCGCGGCCGAGGCCGCGGCATCGGGGACACGGGCCTCGATGCCGGCCACGCCCAGCGCATCCACCACCATCGCGCCGCCGCCCCCCGTCGTGGTCAGGACCGAGACGGCGCGATGCGGGCGTGCGGCCGGGTGGCGGCCGAGAGCCAGGGCCGGCAGTTCGAGAAAACTCTCCAGCATCGTCGCGCGCAGGATGCCATGGGCGCGGAAGAAGGCCTCCGCCGCCGCATCGGAACCGGCCAGCGTGCCGGTGTGGCTGGTGGCAAGCTCCGCCCCATAAGGCGAGCGGCCGAGCTTGTAGGCGATGATCGGCTTGCCCGCGCGATGCGCCTTCCAGGCCGCATGCGCGTAGTGCTGCGGCTGGCGGATGGCCTCGAGGAAGAGCATCACCGTATCTACGCCGGTGTCGTCCACCAGCATGGCGGCGATTTCGCCGGCGCTCAGATCGGCCTCATTGCCGGTCGCGATCAGGTGGCTGAAGCCCATCCCGCGCGCGGCGCCGCGCGACATGATGGCGCCCAGCATGGAGCCCGACTGGCTGACCAGGGCGATGCGGCCAGCGGGCAGGGAAGGGGCCTCCAGCGCCGCATTCACGCTGACCGCGATGCGCGCGGGAATGTTGATCAGGCCCATGGAATTGGGACCGAGCAGACGCAGGCCCGCCGCCTTCGCAGCCGCGACGCAGCGTTCCTGCCGTGCCAGCCCTTCGGGCCCCGCCTCGGCGAAGCCATCGGCCAGGATGCAGGCCACCTTGGCGCCCTTGGCGGCGACGGCGGCGATCTGGCCTTCGACGTGTTCGGTGTTGAGAAGGATATAGGCGAAGTCGATCTCGCCCGGGATCTCCTCCACCGTCGCATAGGCGCGCTCGCCCAGCACTTCGGGCGCGCGCGGGTTCACCGGGTGCAAGGTGCCGTCATAGCCATGCTTGCGGAGGTAGATCTGCGCGCGGGCGGTGAGGCGCGCGGGGTCGCCCGAGGCGCCGATGAGGGCGATGCTGCGGGGGGCAAGGAGTTCCTTCACAGAACCAGGCCCATCCTGAAGGAAAGGGGTCTGGGGCCCGTGGCCCCAGCCGCCGGAGGCCCCTTTTTCTTCATGCCTTGGGCGGCCTCTGCGAAAAGCTCTGCCCGAACACGCCCTCGGCGATTCGGTTCTTCATCACCTCCAGGCTGCCGCCCGCGATCATCCAGCCGCGCGTGCGGCGGACGCAGTATTCGATCAGCAGATCCTTCGAATAGCCCGTGCCGCCCATGACCTGCATGGATTCATTGGCCGCCATCCAGCCCGCCTGGTTGCAGGCATATTTGGCCATCGCCACCTCCTGCCCATCCGGCAGGCTGCGCCCGGCATTCACCGCGGCGCGGTAGAGCAGCAGGCGCGCGCTATCGAGCGCCACCCGCATCTCCGCGAACTTCCATTGCAGCCCCTGGAACTCCATGAGCCTGCGGCCGAACTGCACGCGCTGCATCGCGTGTTCGCGCGCCGCGTTGAAGCAGTATTCGCCGAGTGCCAGCGCCCGCGTCGTATTGCCCACGCGCTCAACATTGAAGCCGCCGATCTGCTTCTTGAACCCGCCGGGGCCGAGCAGCACCATCTCCGGCGGGATGTAGACATTGTCGAAGTAGAGGGCGCACCACTCCTCGTCATTCATGTAGAGGCTGGGCTGGCCAAGGCGGAAGCCTTCCATCCCGCGCTCCACCAGCACCGAGCCGATCCCGCCCACGCCGGGCCCGAAGCGGCAATAGATGACGAAGACGTTCGCCTCCGCGCTGTTCGTGGTGAAGACCTTTTGCCCGTTCAGTCGAAAGCCCGGGCCATCCGGCGTGCAGAAGGTCTTGAGGTCGGTCAGCGCCGAGCCCGCATCGGGCTCGGTCATGCCCACCGCCGCCACGGCCTCACCGGCCAGCAGCGGCTTGAAGAAACGCTCCTTCTGATACGGGGAGGCATATTCGCCGAAGGTGCGGAAGGCGCCGAAATTGCCGGCCTGCAGCACATCGGCGCTGCGCGGGCAGACCTGGGCGATCTGCTCCATCGCGAGCACGGCGTCGAACACCGTGCCGCCCGCGCCGCCATCTTCCTCCGGCAGCATGATGCCGAAGAGGCCCTGGTCGGCCATCAGCTTCGCGACATCCCAGGGGAAGCCCACGGTATGCGCGCGCTCCACCGCACCCTTGGCCAGGTGGCGCTCGGCGAAGCCGCGCACCACCTGCTGGAAGGCCGATTGCTCCTCGTTCAGTTCGAAGTTCACGTCAGACGGGATCCCAGCTGAAGACGTCGCCCGAGCGTTCCATCGGCACGAAGCTCGCGCGGAAGGCGGGCAGGGCGATCTCGGCGATCTTCTCCGGGGTCCAGCCGCTCTCGCTGTGCACCGAGCGGATCGGCCGGTTCTGGCTGAACAGGAAGAGCTCATGCATGCGCGGCGCGAAGACCTGGCCGGTCACTTCCTTCGCGGCGTCGGAGGCCAGGAAGACGGCCAGCGGCGCGTTCTTCTCCGGCCCCATCTTCATGATGCGCTCCACGCGCGCCTTCTGCTCCGGCGTCTCGGCCGGGATCGAACTCGTCATGCGGCTCCAAGCGAAGGGCGCCAGGCAGTTGGAGCGCACATTATAGCGCTTCATGTCGAGCGCGATGGACTTCGACAGCGCCACGATGCCGAGCTTGGCGGCGGAGTAGTTCGCCTGGCCGAAATTGCCGATGAGGCCCGAGGTCGAGGTGATGTGGACGAAGCTGCCGCTCTCCTGCTTGCGGAAATGCTCGGCGGCCGCGCGGCTCACGAAGAAGCTGCCGTTCAGATGGACATTGATGACCGAGAGCCATTCCTCCGGCGTCATCCGGTGGAAGATCTGGTCACGCAGGATGCCGGCATTGTTCACCACGATGTCCACGCGGCCAAAGGCGTCGATCGCGGTCTGCACGATCTTCTTCGCATTCTCCCATTCGGAGACGCTGTCGGTGTTGATGACGGCCTGGCCGCCCTTCTGCTCGATGATGGCCTTGGTCTGCTCGGCCGGGCTGGTCGAGAAGCCCTCGCCGCCCAGCGAGGCGCCGATGTCGTTGATGACGACCTTGGCGCCGGCCTCGGCCATGGCGATGGCGATCTCGCGACCGATTCCGCCGCCCGATCCGGTGACGATGGCAACCTTGTCCTTGAGCATCATGGCGCTTTCCCTTCCTTTGGTTGAGTCGGGCCGAAGGCTAGAACGCCATGCGTCGGCCGGGAAGGTGGGCCTCGGCCTGGAGGCTTCGCAGCGGATGACGCAAGCGTTAGACAGCGCCGCAAGAACGAGACTGCCGGGGTTTTCCGATGAACGAGGTTGTGTGGCTGGCCGCGCTCGCGGCGGCGATGGCGGCGACGGGCCTTGTCTCCGGCACGCTGGCGGGGTTGCTGGGGGTAGGGGGCGGCATCGTGATCGTGCCGCTGCTGTTCAACGTCTTCCCGCTGTTTGGCATTCCCGAGGCGATGCAGATGAAGCTCGCTGTCGGCACCTCGCTCGCCACCATCATTCCGACCTCCATCGTCTCGGCCCGGAAGCACCGCGCGACGGGCGCGATGGACGAGGCGCTGCTGCGCTCCATGGCGCTGCCCATGATGCTGGGCGTGGCGTTGGGGACGGCGCTGGCCGTACACGTCCGCGGCGAGGGGCTGACGGCGGTCTTTGGCATGGTCGCGCTGCTGGTGGCGCTGAACATGGGTTTCACCGGCGTGGATTTCCGTGTGGCCGAGAAGCTGCCCGAGGGCCCGCCGCGCGCCGCACTCGGCATGGGCATGGGTTCTGTGAGCGCCATGATGGGCATCGGCGGCGGGACGCTCGGCGTGCCCATCCTCTCCATGTTCGGCTACCCAATCCGCGCCGCGGTCGCGACGTCAAGCGTGTTTGGCCTGATCATCTCGGTGCCGGCGACCATCGGCTTCATCTGGGGCGGCTGGAATGATCCGAACGTGCCGCCCTATTCGCTGGGCTATGTGAGCCTCATCGGCTTCGCGCTGATCGTGCCGACCTCGATCATCGCAACCCCCTGGGGCGTGAAGCTGGCCCACACCATCCCGCCGATCTGGCTGAAGCGCGCCTTCGCGGTCTTCCTGGCCGCGACCAGCATCCGGATGTTCTACAGCCTCTTCACCTGAGGCGAGGGCGGGCTTTCGCGTCCTTCAGACGTGGAAGCTCTCACCGCAGCCGCAGCGGCCCTTCTCATTCGGGTTCACGAAAACGAAGCCCGCACTCATCGGCTTCACCTCGTAGTCCATCATGGTGCCGATGAGGTAGAGGCTGGCCTTGCGGTCCACCAGGATGGAGAGGCCCTTGTCGGTCACGCGCTCATCGCCGGGGCCCGCTTCGTCCACGAAGCTGAGGTCATAGGCCATGCCGGAGCAGCCCTTGGTCTTCACGCCGATGCGCAGCAGCTTCCCGGCCTCGGCCTTCTCATAGAGCTTGCGCAGGCGCTCGGCCGCGCTGTCGGAGAGCGTCATCAAGGGCGGCAATTCGCGCTTCACGCGCGGGGGGGCGGCGGTGGTGCTCATCGCGTGTCTCCCTCAGAACATGTTGAGCGCAAGGCGGGCGTCCTCGCTCATGCGCGACTGATCCCATGGTGGATCCCAGACGACTTCGACCTCGCAATCGGTGACGCCGGGGATCTGGCGGATGGCCTCCTCCGTCATGCTCGGCAATTCCTGCGCGGAGGGGCAGGAGGGGGTGGTGAGCGTCATCTCCACCTTCACCTTGCCGTCATCGCCGGTCTCGATCGCGTAGATCAGGCCGAGTTCGAAGATATCCACCGGGATCTCGGGGTCGAAGACGGTCTTGATGGCGGCGATCACGCCCTCTTCGGTCACGGCGGGCAGCGACTCACCCGCGGGGGTCCAGCTGCCATGGGTCGCGTTTTCACTCACTGCTGGTCTCCTTCACGCCCGCCAGGGCGGCATCGAGCGCGCGCCAGGCCAAGGTGGCGCATTTCACGCGGCTCGGAAATTTCTGCACGACCGAGAGGATGGCGAGGCGCTCCAGCTCGGGGCTTGTGGCGTCCGGCATCTCGCCGCGCGCCATGCGGGCCACCGTCTCGCCCAGCGCGCGCGCCTCGCTGGGCGACTTGCCGCGCACCAGTTCGGTCAGCAGCGCGGCGCTGGCCTGGCTGATCTCGCAGCCGCGGCCCTGGAACATGGCGTCGGTGATCGTCTCGCCCACCAGGTTGAGCGAGAGTTCCACGCGGTCGCCGCACATCGGGTTGTCGCCACGGGCGGAGGCGGTGGCATTCTCCAGCCGGCCGCGATGGGCCGGGTTGCGGGCCAGGTCGCGCAGCACCTTCGAGTAGAGGTCCTGCAACTCCTGGAAATCCGCGGGCGCGCTCACGCAAAAAATCTCCGCGCGTCGCTCAGCTTCTGCGCGAGGAAATCGATCTCCTCCCGCGTCGTGTAGAGCCCGAAGGACGCGCGCGTGCTGCCGCCCTCCAGCCCGAAGCGCGCATGCAGCGGCTCGGCGCAATGGCGGCCGGCGCGCACGCAGATGCCAGCGCGATCGAGGTAGGTGGAGAGGTCATGCGGGTGCACGCCGTCCAGCGCGAAGGCGAAGACGCCGCCCCGATCCTGCGCCGCGCCCAGCAGCGAAAGGCCCTCCACCTGCGTCAGCGTGGCCATGGCGTGGTCCACCAGGCCACGCTCATGCGCCTCGATCGCCTCCATGCCGATGGCGCTCACATAGTCGATCGCCGCATGCAGGCCGACGGCCTCGATGATGGCGGGCGTGCCCGCCTCGAAGCGCGCGGGCGCGGCGGCGAAGGTGCTGCGCTCCAGCGTCACCGTCTCGATCATGTCGCCGCCGCCGAAGAAGGGCGGCATGGCGTCGAGCAGCGCGCGCTTGCCGTAGAGCACGCCGATGCCGGTGGGCCCATAGAGCTTGTGGCCGGTGAAGGCGTAGAAATCCACGTCCAGCGCCTGGACATCCACCGCGCGGTGGACCGCGGCCTGGCTGCCATCCAGCATGACGCGGGCGCCGGCCTCATGCGCCATGCGGATGATGGTGGCCGCCGGCGTGACCGAGCCCAGCACATTGGACATGTGCGTGACGGAGACCAGCCCCACCTTGCCATCCGCGAGCTTGGCCGCGAGGTCTTCCAGATCCAGCTCCCCGCTATCCGTCACGCGGACGAAGCGCAGCCCGATGCCAAGGCCCGCATCGCGCAGCATCTGCCAGGGGACGAGGTTGGCGTGGTGCTCCATCTCGCTCACCAGCACGCATTGGCCGGGCTTGAGCATGCCGCGGCCGAAGCTGTGGGCGACGAGGTTGAAGGAGCCGGTGGCATTGCCGGTGAAGATGATCTCCTCCGGCTCGGCCGCGTTCAGGAAGCGCTGCACGGCGCCGCGCGCCGCCTCATGCGCCTCGGTCGCCACCTCGCTCAGGTGGTAGGCGCCGCGATGGACATTGGCATAGGCCGTCTCCATCGCCCGCGTCATCGCCTGGATCACCTGCCGCGGCTTCTGCGCCGAGGCGCCGCTGTCGAGGAAGACGAGCGGCTTGCCGCGCACGGTCGTCGCCAGGATCGGGAAATCCTGCCGGATGCGGGTGACGTCGAAGGCCGGGGCGACGTTCGTGTCCATGATCAGGCTGCCTCGCGCTCCCACCAACCCTCGGTCGCCTCGGCCAGCGCGGCCTGGGCCAGGGGGTGGGTCACGCCCTCGATCGCTTCCGTGAGGAAGGCCTGGACCAGCATGGCCCGCGCCGTCTCGGCCGGGATGCCGCGGGCGCGCAGGTAGAAGAGCTGCGCCTCGTCCAGCGCGCCCACGGTGGCGCCGTGGCTGCACTTCACGTCATCGGCGTAGATCTCGAGCTGCGGCTTGGCGTCGATCTCGGCATCCTCCGAGAGCAGCAGCGCCTGGTTCATCTGGTAGCCATCGGTGCGCTGCGCCACCTGCCGCACCAGGATCTTCCCCTGGAACACGCCGCGCGACTTGCCGGCCAGCACGGTCTTGTAGGTCTGGCGGCTCGCGCAGTCCGGCGCCGCATGATCCAGGTAAGTGGTGGTGTCCGCATGCTGGCCATCGCCCGCGAGCTGCGCGCCGTTCATGTGGCAGGCGGCCTTGGGGCCGAGAAGCGCCGTGTGGATCTCGTTGCGGACGAGACGCGCGCCGGCATTCAGCGTGAAATTGTCATAGGTGCCGCCGCCCTCGACCGCGGCCAGCACGGTGGCGAGCTGGAAGCCCGCACGCCCCTCGCGCTGGATGCGCACATGGGAGAGCGTGGCGCCAGAGGCCACCTGGATCTCGAAGACCGGGTTGTGCAGGTAGCTCGCGCCATCTGGCCCGAGGCTCGTCTCGATCAGCGTCAGCGAAGCGCCTTCGCTGAGCCGGATCAGGTGGCGCGGATGGAAGGCGATGGCGCGGCCCGTATGGCTGGCCAGGCTCAGCAGCTCCAGCGCGCCGCCATCCGTGCCAGCCGGCAGGTCGAGCATCAGCCCGTCCTCGAAGAGCATGGTGTTCAGCGAGACCACCGGCAGATCGCGCGCGAGCGCACCCAGCCAGCCCTCGGCCGCGTTCAGGTCGCCCGCCAGCGTCCGGCACCAGGCGGGGAGGGTGGAGAGGCCGGCTGCGAAGCGCCCATCCACGAAGACGGCGCGATGCGGCGCGCGCATGGGCGGCAGCACGGGATGCTCGGCCGCCAGCGTCAGCGCCTCGGTGAATTGCGCCTGGGCGATGGGCGAGAGGTCGGTGTAGCGCCAGGCCTCCAGCTTGCGATGGGGCAGGCCCGTGGCCGCGAAATGCTCGGCCGCGGCCCCGCGCAGCGCCGCCACCCAGGGGGTGCGGCCGCCGGGCAGGTGGTCGCGCAGGCCCGCGAAACGGGCGGAAAAGCCACCAGGGGTCATGGCGTTCATGCCGCCACCTTCGCGTAGCCCTCCGCCTCCAGCTCCAGCGCGAGCTCGGGGCCGCCCGACTTCACGATGCGCCCGCCCATCAGCACATGGACGCGGTCCGGCGTGATGTAGTCCAGCAGGCGCTGGTAGTGGGTGATGACGAGGGCCGAGAAATTCGGGCCGCGCATGGCGTTCACGCCCTCGGAGACGATCTTCAGCGCGTCGATGTCGAGGCCGGAATCCGTCTCGTCCAGGATGGCGAGGGAAGGCTCCAGCAGGGCCATCTGCAGCACCTCGTTGCGCTTCTTCTCGCCGCCCGAGAAGCCGACATTGACGTTGCGCTTGAGCATGTCGTCGCTCATCTGCAGCGTCTTCAGCTTGGCGCGGGCCATCTTCAGGAAGGCCATGGCGTCCACCTCGGGCTCGCCCTTCGCCTTGCGGATGGAATTCAGCGCGGTGCGCAGGAAATTCGCATTGCCGACACCCGGCAGCTCGACCGGATACTGGAACGCCAGGAAGAGGCCGGCCGCCGCACGCTCCTCCGGCTCCATGGCCAGGATGTCCACGCCATTGAAGGTGGCGCTGCCGCCGGTGATCTCATAGCCCTCGCGCCCGCTCAGCACGTAGGAGAGGGTGGACTTGCCCGAGCCGTTCGGGCCCATGATGGCGTGCACCTCGCCCGTCGGCACTTCCAGGTTGATCCCCTTGAGGATCTGCTTGCCGTCAATTTCGGCCGTCAGGCCTTCGATACGCAACATCAGCCGACGCTCCCTTCGAGCGAGATAGCGAGAAGTTTCTGGGCCTCCACGGCGAATTCCATGGGAAGCTCCTTCAGGACCTCACGGCAGAAGCCGTTCACGATCAGCCCCACGGCCTCCTCCTGGGAGAGCCCGCGCGAGCGGCAGTAGAAAAGCTGGTCCTCGGCGATGCGCGAGGTCGTGGCCTCATGCTCCACCTTGGCGCTGACGCAGCGGTTCTCGATGTAGGGCACGGTGTGCGCGCCGCACTGGTCGCCGATCAGCAGGCTGTCGCACTGCGTGAAGTTGCGCGCGCCGGTCGCCTTGGGGCTGATCTTCACCAGGCCACGATAGGTGTTCTGCCCGCGCCCGGCGCTGATGCCCTTGGAGACGATGGTGGACTTCGTGTTCTTGCCCACATGCCACATCTTCGTGCCGGTATCGGCCTGCTGGTGGTTGTTGGTGATGGCCACCGAGTAGAACTCGCCCACGCTGTCATCGCCCAGCAGCATGCAGGAGGGGTATTTCCAGGTGATGGCGGAGCCCGTCTCCACCTGCGTCCAGCTCACCTTGCTGCGGGCGCCGCGGCAGGCGGCGCGCTTGGTGACGAAGTTGTAGATGCCGCCCTTGCCCTCGGCATCGCCGGGGTACCAGTTCTGCACCGTGCTGTACTTGATGGTGGCGTCATCCATCAGCACCAGCTCGACCACCGCCGCGTGCATCTGGTTCTCGTCGCGCATCGGCGCGGTGCAGCCCTCCAGATAGGAGACATGCGATCCGGCATCCGCCACGATCAGCGTGCGCTCGAACTGGCCCGTGCTTTTCGCGTTGATGCGGAAATAGGTCGAGAGTTCCATCGGGCAGCGCACGCCCTTGGGGATGTAGACGAAGCTGCCATCCGTGAAGACCGCGCTGTTCAGGCAGGCGAAGTAGTTGTCACCCGGCGGCACGACGGAGCCCAGATACTGCTTCACCAGCTCCGGATGCTCCTGCACCGCCTCGCTGATCGAGCAGAAGATGATGCCTTCCTTGTGCAGCCGCTCCTTGAAGGTGGTGGCGACCGAGACGCTGTCGAACACCATATCCACCGCGATACCCTGCAGCCGCTCCTGCTCGCGCACGGGAATGCCGAGCTTCTCGTAGGTGCGCAGCAGCTCGGGGTCCACCTCGTCCAGCGATTTGGGCGCGGCCTTGGTGGTCGGCGCCGCATAGTAATAGGCGTCCTGGTAGTCGATCTTCGGGTAGTTCACCGCGGCCCAGTCGGGCTCCTCCATGGTGAGCCAGAGGCGATAGGCCTTGAGGCGCCATTCCAGCAGCCATTCGGGCTCATTCTTCTTCGCGCTGATGAAGCGGACGATGTCCTCGTTCAGCCCCTTCGGCGCGAATTCCATCGCGATATCGGTCTCGAAGCCCCACTTATAGCCACCATCGCTGGCGGCCTGGACGGTCTCGAGGGTCTCTGCAACGGCAGGCATAGGCGCTCCTACTCGGCGGCGACGAATTGGTCGGTGGTGAAGGAAAGGCTGGCCCCGCAGCCCCCGCCGGCCAGGTCGGCGACGGAAATGCCGGCCAGCGCCTCGCGGATGGCGTGGTTCACGGGGTCCCAGCGGCCCCGGACGGGGCAGAGATGCTCGCTCTCGCAGCCGCCCATCCCGCCATCCACGCAGGCGGTGAGCGCGATGGGGCCATCGAAGGCGACGATGACCTCGGCCAGGGTGATGCTGCTGAGCGGGCGCGTCAGGCGGTATCCGCCCCGCGCCCCGCGCAGGCCCTCAACGATCTCGGATTGTGCCAGAATTTTCAGAACTTTGGCGACGGTGGGCTCGGCCAGGCCGGTGCGGGCGGCGATGCCCGGGGCGCTTTGCAGCGGCTCACTGTCCCGCCCCATGCGCGACAGCACCACCACGGCGTAATCGGTCAATCTGGAGAGTTTCAGCACCGGCGTTCTCCTGCGGTGACGGTCAAATAGGACCAACCGCGTCCGGTTTCCAGCCCCCCGCGCGACATTCCGTTGGATAAGCCGGATTATCTCCGCGCAATCACCGCCACCGGCCCGCCACCATCGGGCCCCTGGTGCTCAGCGCCGCCCGAGACGAAGAGGTCTGTCCGGCCCACCGCGGCCGCGATCACGCCGCCCACCAGGGCGCGGGCGTGGCGGGTCGCGTTGATGTCGCTGTCATCATTCATGATGTGGCGCAGTCCGCGGATACTGCCGGTGCTGGAGGGCTCGGCCTTGGCCAGCACCGCCACCAGCCGCGCCCTGGCTGTGGCGTCCAGCTGCCCGGGCGCGCCCAGCCCGACCGAGGCCAGCGCCCGCTGCACCGCCCCGAAATCCACCGCATCGGCCATCACGTCATGCCCGATGACAAGGTCGCCGGCCCAGGCCGGGCTATTGCCCAGCACGATCACCTCGCAGCGCTCGAGCTCGACGCCCGCCGAGCAGCTGGCCCGGCCGGAATGCAGCGACCAGTCGGCGCCGATCACGGCATCGGAGAGCGCGCCCTCCGGGATTTCGCCCAGCGCCAGCGCGACCCCCAGCGCCGCCGCGCCCCGGGAAAGGCCCATGGAGGGGTAGGTCTCATGCGTCGCCACGCTTTGTCCGCGCGCCAGGGCATCCGCCACCTTGGCCGAGGTGATCAGCGGGCATTTCACCTGGACATAATGGACCTCCGCCGGGTCGCTGATGCCGGCATGCTGCATGGCAGCGCGCACCGCCGCGGCCGTGGCGCGGAGCTGCGCCATCCGGCCGATCTCCTCCGGCGCGAAATCCGGCGTGAAGCCGACCCCGATGGCCAGCGCGCCGGTCGCGGGCGCCGCCACCTCGCGCACCGCCAGCACCAGGAAATGTGGCGCGAGCCCGCCCTCCGTCCCGCCCGACATGACGAGCGCGACCTGCGCCATCACCACCTCAGGCGTGACTCCCATCCGCGCCCCCAGCATCCCCGCCAGCGCGCTCACCGCATAGGCGCGGGTGAAGTCGTTCACGCAGCCATTGCCCTCGGTCTTGCCGAGGATCGCGACCACCTCCTCGGGCCGTAGCGCGCCCGCATCGAACAGCGCGGCGATCGCGGAGACATCGCCCGGATGGCGCATGGGCACGCGGAGTGCGAGGGCTTGGCGGGGCATGGCGGAACTCTCCTGGGAAGCGGCCGTCCCTTGCCGCGCCCGGGGCCACGACGCAAGCTGCGGCCCGCCCCAGGAGGAGATTCCCCGCATGCCCAGCATCCGCACCGAGGATGGCGTTGACCTGCATTACATCGAGGCGGGGGAGGGCACGCCGCTCGTCTTCGCCCATGAATTCGCGGGCGACGCGCGCAGCTGGGAACCGCAGATCCGCTTCTTCTCCCGCCGCTACCGCTGCATCGCCTTTCATGCCCGCGGCTATCCGCCGAGCAGCGTGCCGACCAGCCCGAAGGCCTACAGCCAGGACCGCGCGACGGACGACATCGCCGCGGTCATCAAGGGGCTGAACCTGGCCCCCGCCCATGTGGTGGGCCTCTCGATGGGCGCCTTCGCCACGCTGCATCTGGGCCTTCGCTATCCGCATCTGGCGCGAAGCCTGACGGCGGCGGGCGTCGGCTATGGCGCCGCCCCGGGCAAGCGCGCGCAGTTCCAGGCGGAGCTTGACGCCTCGGTGGCACAACTCCGCGCCGAGGGCATGAAGGCCTTCGCCCATACCTACACCCATGGGCCGACGCGCCTCGTCTTCGAGGAGAAGGACGCGCGCGGCTTCGCGGAGTTCGAGGCGCAGATGGCGGAGCATTCCGCAGAGGGCTCGGCGCTGACCATGCTCGGCGTGCAGCGCGAGCGCCCCTCGCTCTTCGAGCTGGAGGACCGCTTCCGCAAGCTGAAGCTGCCTACCTTCATCATCGCCGGCGACGAGGATGACCCGACGCTGGAGCCCGCGCTCTACCTGAAGCGCACCATCAGCAGCTCCGCCCTCCTCGTCATGCCGAAATGCGGGCACACGATGAACCTGGAGGACCCGGACGCCTTCAACCGCGCTCTGCTCGACTTCATCACGGCGGTGGATGGAGGCGCCTGGCGGGACCGCATTCCGGCGAGCCTGTCGGGCGGCATCATCGCGGCGAAGCGCTGATGCGCGA
The DNA here is from genome assembly GCF_019083995.1 of Roseococcus sp. SDR. Lineage (GTDB taxonomy): Bacteria > Pseudomonadota > Alphaproteobacteria > Acetobacterales > Acetobacteraceae > Roseococcus. The sequence continues at coordinate 60,035 of NZ_JAHRCU010000004.1, read as the reverse complement.
CGCGCTCGAAATCCGCGCCCTGATCGAGAACTGGGCGGTCTGGCGCGATGCCGGCGACTGGGCGCGCTTCGCCAGCTGTTGGCACCCGGAGGGCCGGATGATGGCCACCTGGAAGCAGGGCACGGCCAAGGAATTCATCGCCGCCAGCATCGAGGGGTGGAGCCGCGGCGTCTCCATCCTGCATTTCCTGGGCGGGCACAGCAGCGACATCCGCGGCGACCGCGCCATCGCCCAGACCAAGATGACCATCAGCCAGCGCGCCGAGGTGGAGGGCGTGCTGGTGGATGTGGTCTGCACCGGCCGCTTCTATGATTTCGTGGAGCGCCATGAAGGTCGCTGGAAGCTGCTGCTGCGCCAGCCGATCTACGAAAAGGACCGGATGGACCCGGTGGCGCCCGATGCGCGGCTTTCGCTGGATGCCGCGCTGCTCGCGCAATTCCCCGAGGGCTACCGGCATCTGGCCTATCTGCAGAGCCGCATCGGCTATGCCGTGAAGCGCGACATGCCCGGGCTGAAGGGGCCCGAGGTCGAGCGCCTCTATGCCGATGGCGCGGCCTGGCTGGCCGGCGCGCCGCTCAATCGCTGAGCGCCTCGTCCAGCAGGCCCAGCGCGGCCAGGGCGAATTCCAGCATGTTGGGCCAACGCTCGCCATGGCCCGTCTCCAGCGTGCGGACCATCTCGACCGGGCCGGCGATGGCGAGGCAGGTGTGGCCCGCCGCATCGCCATAGCGGTTGCCGGTGGGGCCGGAGGCGCCGGTCTCGGCCAGGCCCCAGGTCGTGCGCAACCGCTCGCGCATGGTTCGGGCCAGCAGCAGGGCGTAGGGCTCGCTGGCCGAGCGCAGGCCCGTCATCTGTTCGGCCGTGATGCCGGCGAGAGCCCCGCGCGCGGTGGCCGTGTAGGTGACCGCGCCCCCCATGAAATAGGCCGAGGCGCCGGGCAGGGCGAGCAGCGCCGCCGAGATCAGGCCGCCCGAGGAGGATTCCGAGACCGCGATGGTCTCGCCCCGCGCGCGCAACCGCGTCCCCAGAAGCGCGGCCCGTGCCAGCACCGCCTCCATCAGGCGGCGCGCCGGCCGAAGATCTGCGCCATGTGCTCGGCCGGATAGGCGCCGGAGAACATCACCTGGCCGTCAAGGGCGAAGCTCGGCACGCCATTGATGCCGATGCGGCGGAAATGCGCGTCCTCGGCGCGGACTTCCGCCTCATGTTCGTCGGAGGCGAGGAAGGCCGCGGCATCGAGATCCAGCGTGGCGGCGATGGCGGCGAGCGTCGCATGGTCGCCAATGTCCTTCCCGTCGTGGAAATAGGCTTGGAACAGCGCCTCCACCATCTCATTCTGCTTCTCGCCAGCCCACCGGATCAGGCGGTGGGCGGCGATGGTGTTGGGCGTGCGCAGCATGCGGTCATGCCGGAATTCCAGCCCCACGCCGCGGCCGGCCTGGGCGACATTCGCGTCCAGCTCGGCGCCGCGCTCCACGCTGCCGAACTTGGCGGCGCGATAGGCCGCGCGCTCCACCCCTTCCACCGGCATCTCGGGATTGAGCTGGTACGGACGCCAATGGATGGTGAAGGGCTGGTCCAGCATGGCCAGCGCCCGCTCCATCTGCCGCTTGCCGATCCAGCACCAGGGGCAGATCGCGTCGGAAATGACATCAATGCGGCGTGGCTGTTCCATGCGAACCCCCGTTGTCGAGAGGCCCATTCTGCGCCATTGCCGGGCTCTCGGGTAGCGGGAGTTCGGGCACATGCGGACACAGGTGGGGATTCTGGGCGCGGGGCCGGCGGGGCTGCTGCTCGCGCATCTGCTGCACCGCGCGGGCATCGACAGCGTCATCATCGAGGCGAAGTCGCGCCCCTATATCGAGGGCCGCATCCGCGCCGGCCTGCTGGAGCAGGGCAGCGTGGATACGCTGACCGAGGCAGGTCTCGCCGAGCGCCTGCACCACGAGGGCCTGGCGCATGACGGCATGGAGCTGCGCTTCAACGACGCCTCCCACCGCATCGACCTGCACGGCCTCACCGGCAAGCGCGTGACGATCTATGGCCAGCAGGAGGCAGTGAAGGACATGGTGGCCGCGCGGCTCGCCACCGGCCGCCCGCTGCATTTCGAGGTGGAGGATGCGGCGCTGCATGACATCGCCACCGACCAGCCGCGCATCACCTTCACGCTCGACGGCACGCGGCAGGAACTGCGCTGCGACGTGGTGGCCGGCTGCGACGGCTTCCACGGCATCTCCCGCGCCGCCATGCCGGAGAGCGTGCTGCGCATCTATGAGCGCGTCTATCCCTTCGCCTGGCTCGGAATCCTGGCCGAGGCCCAGCCCATCAGCCACGAGCTGATCTACGCTCGGCACGCCGATGGCTTCGCGCTCGCGACGATGCGCAGCAACACCATCTCGCGCCTCTACCTGCAATGCGCGCCGGATGAGGATCTCTCCGGTTGGTCCGACGCGCGCATCTGGGAGGGCCTGCACCAGCGCCTGGGCGCGGTGAAAGAGGGGCCGATCCTGCAGAAGGGCGTCACCGCCATGCGCAGCTTCGTGGCCGAGCCCATGCGCCATGGCCGCCTCTTCCTGGCGGGCGACGCCGCGCATATCGTTCCGCCCACGGGGGCGAAGGGCATGAACCTGGCCGTCGCCGATGTGCGGGTGCTGGCGCAGGGCCTCATCGCCTTCTATCGCGGGCAGGGCATGGGGCTGCTCGATCGCTACAGCGAGATCTGCCTGCGCCGCATCTGGAAGGTGCAGCGCTTCTCCTGGTGGATGACCGCCATGCTGCACAAGTTCAGCGACAATGACCCCTTCGAGCATCGCGTGCAGGTGGCCGAGCTCGATTACCTCGTCCATTCCGAGGCCGCGCGCACCGGCCTCGCCGAACAATATGTGGGGCTGCCCTATGAAGTCTGATTCTTTGCGCCTGGGTATCCTCGGCCTCGGCATCATGGGCGAGCGGCTGATGCGCGCGGCGCTGGCACATGCCGGCACGCAGGTCACCGCCGTCTGGGATCCGGGCGCCGCCGCCGTCGCGCGCCTCGCCTCCATCACGCCGGACCTGACCATGAGCGCGGATGCGGCCGCCGTGATCGCGGCGAGCGACGCGGTCTACATCGCCTCGCCCCCCGCCTCGCATATCGCCCTCGGCCAGCAGGTCCTGGCGGCGGGCCGGGCGCTCTTCCTGGAGAAGCCGCTCGCCTCTGACCTCGTGGCGGCGCGGGATTTCGTGGCGGGTGCGAAGGGGCAGCGCGCCGCGGTGAACTTCCCCATGGCGTCCTCGCCCTCCATCGCGCAGCTGCGCGCCTGGCTGCCGGAGATCGGGCCGATCCAGCGGATCGAGATCACCGCCGCCTTCGCCGCCTGGCCGCGCGGCTGGCAGCAGGGCGCGGCCTCCTGGCTCTCCGAACGCGCCGAGGGCGGCTTCACGCGTGAGGTGGTCTCGCATTTCCTCTTCCTCGCCCAGCGCCTGGGCGGCCCGGTGCGGCTCTCCGAGGCGCGCGTCAGCTACCCGCCCGGCACGGGCTGCGAGACGGCCATCGCGGCGCGGCTCACGGCGGGCGATGTGCCGGTGACGATCTCAGGCGGCGTCGGCATCACGCTGGCCGATGACCACAACATCACCCGCATCCAGGGGACGAAGGGCGCCATCCGCCTGCGCGACTGGTCCTTCGCCGAGAAGCTGGCGGCCGACGGCACCTGGCATGCCGCACCCGACGCCCTGCCCAATGAGAAGATGCGCCCGCTGACGCTGGCCGGGCAGCTCGACAAGCTGGCGGCGCTGACGCGCGGGGCGGCGGTGGACCTCGCCACGCTGGAGGAGGCACTCTCGGTGCAGGAGATCGTCGAAGGGATCCTCGCCGCATGAGCCGCGCCCGTGAGTAGGCCCGTCATCATCACCGCGGCGCTGACCGGCGGCGCGGACAGCACCGGCGCCTCGCCGCATGTGCCCATCACGCCGGCGCAGCTGGCAAGTGAGGCGCTGGCTGCGCGGGCAGCGGGCGCCGCGATCGTCCATATCCATGTCCGCAATCCCGAGACGGGCAAGCCCTCGCGCGACGTGGCGCTGTATCGGGAGACGGTGAGCCGCATTCGCGACGCGGGCAGCGACGTGCTGATCAACCTGACGACCGGCCCCGGCGCCAGCTTCGCCCCCGGCGAGGACCCGAATGTGAACGCCCGGCCGCGCGGCATGGCGACGCCGGAAGAGCGCGTGGCGCATGTGCTGGAGCTGAAGCCCGACATCTGCTCGCTCGACGTCGCGACCATGAATTTCGGGCCGACCGCCTTCGTGAACACGCCCGCGCACCTGGCGGCCATGGCGCAGATGATCCGCGAGGCCGGCGTGAAGCCGGAGCTGGAGGTCTTCGACCTCGGCCATGCCGCGCTGGCGGCCGATATGGTGAAGCGCGGCCTCTTCGAGGCACCGCCCTGGTTCCAGCTCTGCCTCGGCATCGCCTGGGGTGCGCCCGCGACGACGGAGGCGATGCTGGCGCTGAAGCAGCTTGTCCCGGCGGGCGGCATCTGGTCCGCCTTCGGCATCAGCCGCGCGCAATTCCCCATGGTGGCGCAGGCGGTGATCCTGGGCGGGCATGTGCGCGTGGGGCTTGAGGATAATCTCTACCTGGCGCGCGGCGTGCTGGCCGAGGGGAACGCGCCTCTGGTCGCGCGGGCCAAGCGCATCGTCGAAGAACTCGGCGAGCACGCGGCGAGCCCGGCCGAGGCGCGCGCTATCCTCAAGGGCGACTGAGCCGCCTCACCGCGCTCGCAGCAGCCACATCAGAGCGCCGCCCGCCACAAGGCCCCAGAAGGCGGCGCCGATGCCGCCCACGCTGAGCCCGGAGGCGGAGACGACGAAGGTGACGATGGCCGGCACGCGCAGCGGCTCCTGCGCCATGGATGCCGTCAATGCCCCGGCCAGCGAGGCGAGCAGGGCCAGCCCCGCCACCGCCTGGATCAGCAAAGGCGGCGCGGCCGCCACCACCGCCGCCGCGACGCCGGCCAGCAACGCGAAACCCAGATAGCCAAGGCTCGCGACCAGCCCCGCCACCCAGCGGCGCTGCGGGTCCGGATGCGATTCCGGCCCAGCGCAGAGCGCCGCCGTGATGGCGGCGAGGTTGACCAGCTGTCCGCCGAAGAAGGCACCGAGGAAGCTGCCGCCGCCGGTTGCGAGGAAGACCGGCCGCATCTCGGGCTTGTAGCCATTCGCCTGCAGCACGGCGTAGCCGGGCAGGTTCTGCGAGGCCATGGTGACGAGAAACAGCGGCAGCGCGATGCCCACCATCGCGCCCCATTCGAAGCTGGGCGCGACCCAGACGAGGCGGGGCGCCTCCCAATGGCCGGCACCCGGCAGGCCGGGCCCCAGCAGCAGGGCGGCCACGGCCACCACCACGGCGGCCGGTACGGCCCAGAGGCGGTTCAGCTTCAGCATGACCGCCCAGGCCAGCACCACGGGCAGCGCGAGCCACGGCAGGGCGCCCACGGCGCGCACCGGCGCGAGACAGAGATCAAGCAGCACGCCCGCCAGCATGGCGGCGGCGATGGGCGGCGGAATACGCTCGACGGCACGTGCGACGGGGCGCCAGAGCCCCGCCGCCATCAGCAGCAGAGAGGCCGCCAGAAAGGCGCCGACCGCGGCTGAAAACCCACCCGCCGGCGCGCCGGTCGTCACCAGCAGCGCCGCCCCCGGCGTGGACCAGGCGATGGAGACCGGCATGCGCCAGATGATCGAGAAGCCCGCCCCCAGCACACCCATCAAGAGGCAGAGCATGATGAGACCGGAGGCCGCCTGCTCGGGTGTCGCCCCCATCGCGGCGAAGCCCGCGAGAACCACGGCGAAGGAGGAGGCGAAGCCGACAAAGGCCGCGAGCAGCCCAAGCAGGATGGGTTGGAGCATGAAACCTACGGAGCAAGGCGGATGGAGGCGGTGACCTGCGCGGCCTCGCGGCCCAGGCGCAACATGCCGCCTGTGCGCCAGGTCTCCAGCAGGTCACCCCAATGGCGGGAGAGGGGGTGGCCCGATTGGCCGGTGGCGATGATGCCGAAGCTCGCATCCGGCGCGCCGAGATCGGCCACGAAGCGCAGCCCCGCGCCATGCATGGCCTGGTAGGGATCGGCGCCGCCGGCGCGGATGGATTGGCGCTGCACCGTCTCGCCATCGCCGCCCACGGGCACGCTGAGGCCGATGAGCCGGTTCACGCCGGGGATGAAACGCAGCAGCGGGTGCTCGAAGCGCGCCTGATGCGCCTGGCCCCAGCGCCATTGCGTGGGGTCCTGCCCATGGGCGCTGCCGAGTTCGGCGACGGATTCGGCGAGCGCCAGCGCCGCCATGGCGCGGCAATCGCCGCCGCACCACCAGCCGGCCTCGGGCGCGGTCAGCAGGAAGCGCAGGAATTCCGGCGTGCCGCGCGCCTCGGGCACGCGCGCCTGGCGCAGGGCCAGCACGGGCAGCCGGCGCGCGAAGGCGTTCCAGATCAATGGCTGCGGCAGGCCCGGCGCCATCTCGCCATCCCATTCCGCCAGAAGCGCCTGCGCCTGGCCGAGCGGGCCGGTTCCACGCGGCAGGCTGTTGAGGAAGGGCAGGCTTTCCTTTGCCAGGAGCGAGAGTGTGTCCATCTGGATGGCCGCGAATTCGGCAGGGCCGTTCACCGGTTCGGCCGCGAGCCGGTCATGGATGCGGCGGAAGCGCCAGTCGCCGTACCATTCGCGCGAGAGGTGCACCGGGTGCCCCTCGGGGCTCACGCGGTTGTTGGCGTTGACGAGGATGCCGCTCGCCGGATTCTCCACATGCGGCAGGTCGTCGAAGGGCACGAAACCGCGCCAGGGCTGGTTGCCCGGCACGGGCAGGCTGCCATCGCCGCTGGCGCGGATCGGCGTCCGGCCCGTGAGATACATGGCGATGCCGCCCGCCCGGTCCGCCACCATCAGGTTCTGTGGGGGCGAGGCGATGAGCGCCGCGGCCGCCCGCGCCTCGGCGATGCTGCGCGCGCGGTTCAGCAGCAGAAAGCCCTGCGCCGAGGTGTCGCGCGGTTCCAGATTGGCCATGCGCACGCTGAGCAGCCGGCCATCCAGGCGCGGCGTCTCGTCCAGGTCTGAGATGACGGGGCCATTGGCCGTCTCGCGGACCGTCAGCGTCACGGGCTCCCCGCCGCGCACCAGGATGGTCTCGGTGCGGGTGCGGCGGATATCGGCCGGCGTCTCGAGGAAGACGTCCTGCGTGTCGGAATGGGTTGTGGTGAAGCCCCAGGCGAGATCGGCGTTGCGGCCGATGATGATGAGCGGCGTGCCCGGCGCCGTGGCGCCCGAGAGGATGCGCCCATCGGCCAATTCGATGCGTGCCAGATACCAGAGGATCGGCGCGCCGTAGCCGAGATGCGGATCGGAGGCGAGCAGCGGCGCGCCCGAGGCGCTGCGCGAACCGGCCACCGCCCAGGCATTGGAGGCGGATCGGGGAAGGGGGGCATCCTCGCCGAAGACGGGAATGGCCGCGAGGATGCGCTCCATCCCGTCAAGCGCCGCCACATCGGGCCGCCCGGCGCTGCGATCGGCGGGCCAAAGCTCCCAGAGGCGCTCGGCCGGCAGCCGGGCGGCGAGGCGCGCGCGCTCCAGTTCTGCGCGCCAATTGCCCGAGAGCCAGAGGCCCATCACCTTGGCCCAGAGCAGGGAGTGCTGCGGCTGCCAGGGTTCGGGCGGGCCAAGGGCAAGGAATTCCGGCGCGGCGAAACGCCCACGATCCGCGATCAGCGCGTTCACACCGGCCGCATAGGCCTCGAGCAGGCCGCGCGTCTCGGCGTCCAGCGCCGCGAAATCGGCCTCAGCGGCCTGTTTCAGCCCGAGCGTGCGGCTGAAGCGGTCGAGCCGCAGCATGCCGCTGCCGGCGACCTCGGCGAGGCGGCCTTCGGCGCCGCGCCGCATCATCTCCATCTGGAAGAGGCGGTCGCGCGCGTGCAGATAGCCCATGGCGATGGCCGCATCGCGCTCGGTCGCGGCATGGACGCGCGGGATGCCCTGCGCGTCCAGCGTGATGCGCGTGGGGGCGGTCAGGCCCTCGATACGCAGCTCCTCCGCATCCGGCGGCAGCGTCCACCAGACGACGCCGAAGAGGCCCGCCGGCACGGCCAGCAGTAGGAGCAGCAGCCCCAGCACCAAGCGGCCCAGAAGGCCGGTCTTGCGGCGCCGGCGGGGCATCCTATTCCGGTTCGATCCCGGCGCCGCGGATCATCTCGCCCCAGGCGGCGATCTGCTCGATGACGAAGCGGCTCAGTTCCTCGGGCGTGGAGGTGAATCCGTCGAAGCCGAGCTCGGCCATGCGGGTGCGATATTCCGGGCGGGCGCCGATGCGCTGCATGGCGGCGGAGAGCGTCGCCACCACCTCGGGCGGCATGCGCGCCGGGCCGAAGAGGGCGGCGAAGCTTTGCAGGTCGAAGCCCGTGAGCCCCACCTCATCCAGCGTCGGCACATCGGGGATGAGGGCGGAGCGGCGGTTGTTGGTCTGCCCCAGCGCGCGCAGTCGTCCGTCGCGCACATGGCCGAGCGTGGGGGTGAGGTCCACGACGATGGAGGTCACGCGCCCGGCCAGCACATCGGTCAGCGCCGGCGGCGTGGAGCGATACGGCACATGCAGCATCTCCACACCCGCGAGGCGCGCGATGGTGGCCCCCGCCACGATGCCCGTGCCATTGCCGCTGGCGTAGCTGATCTGCCCGGGCCGCGCCCGGGCGAGGGCGATGAATTCCTGGAAGTTGCGCGCCGGCACATCGGCGCCGATGGTCAGCCAGAAGACATACTGCCCGAGGCGCGAGATGGGCGTGAAATCGGCGACGGGGTCATAGTCCAGGCGCCGCAGCAGCCAGGTGTTGGCGCCATGCGTCGTGTTGGTGGTGACGAAGAGCGTGTGGCCATCGGGGGCCGCGCGCATCGCAGCCGCGGCGGCGATGGTCCCGTTCGCGCCCGCGCGGTTGTCTACCGTAATGGGCACGCCCAGTTCGGCGCCCAGCATCTGCGCCAGCACGCGGGCCACGGCATCCGTGCCAGAGCCCGCGGCGAAAGGCAGGATGAAGGTGATGGGCCGCGTCGGCCGCCATTCGATCTGGGCCTGCGCCAGGGTGGGGGCCGCGAGACTTGCGGCGAGAAGCGTACGGCGTTGCAGGGTCATGTGTTCCTCCCGGGTGGCGGTTATTCCGCCATCTCCATCTCGGCGATCGCGAGGATGGTGGCGAGGCTCGCGCGCATGCCGCGCAGCGAGTTCTCGATCTCCACGTCGATCCATTCTTCCAGCGAATGCGCCCGCCCGCCGGTGCCGCCCGAGCCGATGCGCAAGGCGGGGATGCCGAGGCTCATCGGGATATTGGCGTCGGTGGAGGACCATTCGAAACTGGGCTGGTAGCCCTCCGCCGCGACGGCGGCCGAAGCGAGCCGCGCGATGGGCGAGCCATTGGGGGTGTGCCCGGCCGGGCGGTCGCCCACCGGCACCAGCTCCACCGTGATCTCGCCCGTGCGGGCCACGTTCTCGGCAGCGACGGCGGCGTGCACGCCGGCCAGGAACTGCTTCTCCAGCCGCGCCAGTTGCTCGGCGCTGGCGGAGCGGAGGTCCACCTCCATCGTCACCGTCTCGGGGATGGCGTTGATCGAGGTGCCGCCCGAGACCACGCTCACGCAATGCGTCGTCACCGGCTCGCGCGGGACCTGGATGGCGGCGAGCGCACGGGCGGCATCGGCCATCGCATACACCGGGTTCACCATGCCGAAGGCGGCATAGCTGTGCCCGCCGGGGCCGCGGAAGGTGACGCGGAAGCGGCGCGAGCCGATGCCGCCCGTCACGATGCGGTCCACATCGGGGCTGTCTACCGTGAGGAAGGCGCGGATGCGCTCGCGCTTCGGGTGGTGGGCAAAGAGGTGACGGATGCCGCGCAGATCACCCAGGCCTTCCTCGCCCACATCGCCCACGAAGAGGATATCGTGCCGCGTGCGCAGCCCCGCCGCATCCATGGCGCGCAGGAAGGCGAGGTTCACGGCAAGGCTGCGCGTGTCATCGCCAACGCCGGGTGCGAAGAGCTTCGTGCCCTCGCGCCGCACGCGCACATCGGTGCCGGCGGGAAAGACAGTGTCGAGATGGGCGGCGACGACGAGGATGTCGCCATTGCCGAAGCCCCGGCGCAGGCCCATCACATTGCCGACTTCGTCCTGGGTGCACTCCTCCAGCCCATGGGCGCGCAGCATCTCGAGATAGGCGGCGGCGCGCTTCTCCTCGGCGAAGGGCGGCGCGGGGATCTCGGTGAGCGTGATGATGTCGGCGACCGTGCGCTCATGCTCGGCGCGCATCACCTCGCAAGCCTTCCGATAGCCGCCATGGGCGCGGATAGCGGCGATGGTCTGGTCTGTCGTCATGCTCAATGCACTCGTGCCCCGGAAAGTCGCACCAACTCGCGCCAGCGTGGCGCTTCCTCGGCGATGAAGCCTTGCGCCGCCTCCGGGCTGTCGGAGACCACGGCGTCATAGGAGAGCGGGCGGAGCGCCGCGCGGAAGGCGTCGTCGCGGCCGATGCGGGTCAGCGCCGCAAAGAGGCGCTGGCGCTCGGCCTCGGGCGTGCCCGCAGCCAGCATGATCATGTTCCAGCTGCGGATGTCGAAGCGGGAAAGGGCGGGCACCTCGCCGAAGGACGGCACGTCCGGCAGGAATTGCAGCCGCGCCCGAGAACTCACGCTGAGTGCCAGCAAGCGCCCCGCCGCGACCTGCGGCGTGAGGGTGGGCGGCAGGTCGCAGACGCCATCCACCTCGCCGGCGAGGACCGCCTGCACCGCCTCGGCACCGCCGCGATAGGGCACATGCAGGAACTCCACGCCCGCGCCGGAGGCCATGGCCGAAAGCGCCAGATGCGAGACGGTGGCCACCCCCGTGGTGCCCATGCGGATGGCGCCGGGCCGCGCGCGGGCGGTGGCGAGCATTTCCGAGAGGCTGCGCCAATTCTCGCGCCGCGCCGTCTCGGCATTCACCACGCAGAGCACGGCGGCGTCGGTGATCTGCGTGACCGGCAGCAGGTCGCGCATGGCGTCGAAGGGCATGGAAGCCTGCAGCAGGGGGGCGGCGAGGATGCTGGCCGCGCCCACGATGCCGATGGTGCTGCCATCCGGCGTGGATTTCGCGACCGTATCGGCGCCCACCACGCCGCCCGCGCCCACGCGATTTTCGACGATCACACTCTGCTCGAGGATCGGCGTCAGCCGGTCGGCCAGGATGCGGCCCAGGCTGTCCACCGCGCCGCCGGGCGGGAAGGGGACGATCACGCGCAGCGTGCGGCGCTGCGCTTGGGCCAGGCTGGGGGCCGCGAGACCCGCGAGGATCAGGCCGCGCCGCTTCATGCGAATTCCCTCTGCGCGGCCAGCTTCGCCGGGATGGCGCCCCGCCGCGCCGCTTCCGCCCAGACCGCCTCGATGGCCGCACGGCCGCGCTTCACGACCGCGGGCGCATCGCCGCGCAGCAATTGCCGGTCCCGCACGCGCGGCACGCCGGCCGTGATCACGGTATGCGCATCGCTGCCCTGGCCATTGGTGAGCAGGGATCGCAGCGGGCTCCAGACCGGCTGGTAGCGCGGCCGGGAGAGGTCGAAGATCACCAGATCCGCCCGCGAGCCCGGCGTCAGCCGGCCCAGATCCGGCCGTTGCAGCGCATCCGCCGCATCGCGCGTGGCCGCCGTCAGCAGGCGCTCGGCGCTGCCCAGGCCGGCCACGCCCGATTGCGTCTTGGCCAGCACGGCGGCCGCACGCAGCTCATCCACCATGTCGAGCGTCACGCCATCCGTGCCGATGCCAAGGCGCACGCCCGCCTGCAGGAAGCGCGCCAGCGGCACGCCGCGGCCCGAGCGCGCGAAGCCGAGCGGGCAGGAGGCGATGGTCGCCCCCGCATCGCGCACCATCGCGATTTCCTCATCGGTCGCGAACATCGCATGGCCCAGGATGACGCCCGGCCGCAGCAGCCCGCAATCTGCGATATGCGCCACGCTCCCCTTGCCATGCGCGGCCTGGACGGCGGCGATCTCCATCGGGTTCTGCGCGCAATGGATGGAGACGATGGCGCCCAATTCCCGCGCCGCCGCGTCGATCCGGCGCAGCAGCGCGGGCGAATTGCTGTCCGGCCCATGCGGCCCGAAGCCGATGGAGGCGAGGCCGTCGGGCCCCTGGTGGCGCTCGGCGTGCAGGCGCATCACGAAGTCGAAGCTCGCCTCGCTCGCATCCGCGCCGCGCCAGACCGGCTTGCCCGCCTCATCCATGGCGAGGTTGGGCTGGGTGAACAGGTAGGGGCAGGACCAGCTGCGCAGACCGAGGCCCGTCGCGCGTGGCACGAACTCATGCTGCTGTGGGCGCCAGATATCGAGCATCGCCGTCGTGCCCGTCATCAGGCATTCCAGCAGCGCCATCTCCACCGCATCGCCGATGGCCTCGGCCGACATGATCTCGGAGACGAGGTCACCCAGCGGCATCAGCAGCGAGAACAGGATATGGCCGGGCAGGTCGCCCGGCTGGATGTCATCCGCCAGGCCCCGGAACAGCGGCGCCGAGAAGGCGTGATTGTGCAGATTGATCAGCCCGGGCGTGAGCAGGCCATCCGGCACCTCGATGCGCTCGGCATCGAGGGTCGGCCGCTCGTTCACCACGTCGGCGATGCGGTCGCCCTGGATGATGAGATGCGCCCCCTCCCGCAATCCGGTCTCGGCGCACCAGAGCCAGCGGGGGGAGAGGATGATCATTCAGACGACCCGGTTCACGAGGTCGCTGCGGCCGGCCTGGAGGCGCTTGATGTTCTCCATCATCAGGTCGAGCACATTATCCTCATAGGAACAGGTTTCGCCCGCCGTGTGCGGCGTGAGGAACGCGTTGGGCAGCGTCCAGAGCGGGCTCTCGGGCGGCAGCGGCTCGGTCGCCATCACATCGAGGCCCGCGCCGCGGATGGTACGGTTCTGCAGCGCCTCGATCAGCGCCGCTTCATCCGCCACCTTCCCGCGCGCGCAATTGATCAGATAGGCGGTGGGCTTCATCGCGGCCAAGGCCGCGCCATTGATCAGCCCCGTCGTCTCCGGCGTCAGCGGGCAGACCAGCACCACGAAATCCGCGCGCGGCAGGATCTGCGGCAGGGCCGAGGTCGCATGCACCTCATCGGCGCCCTCGGCACCGGAGGCCGGGTTGGCGCGCACGCCGATCACGGTCATGTCCAGCGCCTTCAGCACGCGGATCACCCGCTTGCCGATCGCGCCCATGCCGATGACGACGGCGGTCTTGCCGTTCAGCTCATCCTCACGCTGGGTGAAGTCGCCCTTCATGCCGGACCAGAATTTCTTGTGCTGGTCATCGCGGGCGATGAAGAGCTTGCGCGTGATGCCGAGCATGAGGCTCACCGCATGCTCGCTCACCGCGGCCGCATTGCCGCCAGCGGCCGAGGCGAGCGCGATGCCATGTTCCTTGAAGGTCGGCCGGTCATACTGGTCCGTGCCGGCCGAGAGCGACTGTACGAACTTCAGGCGGTTGGTCAGCGTGGGCAGGGTGTTGCGCCAGAAGCCGCTGACCACCAGCACATCCGCCTCGGGGATGCGGGCCTGGAGTTCGTCCAGGCTGCGCACCTCGAAATGTGGGAAGGGGGCGCCGCGCGCCGCGAAGCGCTCGCCACAGCGATAGGCCACATGGGCGAAGCAGATGGTGGGGTTGGACGGAAAAGAGCTCACGCTGCGGCTTCCTCAAGAAAGACCTGGACGGCCTGGAACAGGGCACCCCGGTTGCGCTCCATCCACATGCCATGCGTCCCTTCGCCCAGCAGCACCAGGCGCTTGCCGGGCGAGGCGGTGAGCAGCGGGAAGAGCGTCTGCGCCATGTAGGGCGGCGTGTCCTGGTCCCATTCGCCGAGGACGAGCAGGGTGGGGGCGGTGATCTTCGCGGGGTCGTAATAGGGGCGTCCGGCGGACCAGTATTCGCGGCCATCCGCCACCACGCCGTTCGGCGCACGCAGCGCGGGCGGGTTGCGGCGCAGCCCCTCGGGGTCCGTCGCCCAGGTGACGCCGGCCCAATGCTCGAACCAGCCGGGCGGCACGAGGCCGGCACGATGCGCCTCGGGCACGCCGGCGCCACGGCGCGCGCGCGCCTGTTCCTGCGTCACGAAGCGATAGGCGCCGATGGTCCCACCCTGGTCCACCAGCGAGGGCGTCTGCCGGTTCCAGATCGGCGCGTAGAGCACGAGGCGCTCGACCACCGCCGGGTTGTCGGCGGCGAAGCGGCCCATCAGCGCGGTGCCCCAGGAATAGCCGAAATGCACGCATTTCGGGATGGAGCGCCGGCCGCGCACGAAGTTGGAGACGCTCATGATGTCGGCCACCGCGGTTTCCCCGCGCACCAGCGGCGGATTGGCCTCGGGCGGCTGCGACATCTCGGGCGGGCGGGTGCTGCGGCCATAGCCGCGGATGTCCATGCACCAGACGTCGAAACCGCGCCCGGCGATGTAGTCCATCCAGGAAAGGCCGCCCAAAGGCAGATCGAAGGCCGTGTGCGCGGGATAGGTCGCGCCATGCACCATGATGATGGTGCGCCCGGGCGAGAAGCTCGTCATGCTCTCCAGGCGCTTGTTGCGCACGAAGAGCTCGATGCCGGCATCGCTGGCCGGAACCATGAACTCCTCGGTGACGATGCGCGCGGTCTGCGCCTCGCCTTGCACCGGGATCAGCGGCGCGGCCAAGGCGGGGGCGGCGAGCAGGACGCGGCGTTGCATGCGGATCTCTCCCTCGGGGTCAGGGTGAGACTAGCCAAGCCCGCCCAACTCCGCGAGGGGGCCCTATTTCTCGCAGCGGATGAAGAGCGTGCTGCGATGCGCAATCTCGCCCACATCAGCGGTCGCGCGGTCGGGGCCGCTGCTTTCGGCGACACGCGGCTCCACCCCGGCGCGGCGGGCGAAGGCCAGCGCCGCCTGGCCCTGGATCGCGAAGTTCACATTCTGCGCGATGTCGCCGGTGCGGCGGCTGACCGCCTGCGCATTGAGCTTGGAGACGACCACGCCCACCACATGGCCCTGCATGTCCACCAGCGGCCCGCCGGAATTGCCCGGCTGGACCTCGGCGCTGATCTGGTACTGGTTCGGATTGTCGCCGATGCCGCGCAGCCCGTTCACCTCGCCGCGCGTCAGCTTGGGGTCGGAGCTGAGCAGGCCGGCCAGGGGGAAGCCGTAGGCGACGACGCCCTCGCCACGGCGCACTGCGGGCGCGTTGCGGAAGGCGAGGGTGGGCCCCACCAGGCCCGGCACGTTCAGCACCGCGATGTCGAGCTGCGCGTCCATCCGCGCTGGCGGCGCGGCTGCCAGCCAATGGCCGGAGGGGGTCCGCAGCAGGACGCGGTTGCAATTGTCGATGACGTGATGGTTCGTCATCACCCGCTCATTGGCGATCAGGAAGCCCGTACCGGTCGAGACCTGGCGTGCCTGCTGGTTGGGCTGCGCGAGCGGCGTCTCGCGGCTCGCGGGCCCCGCCATGGGCTGCGGGCGCGCGGCGGCGGGCGCTGACGGCCGGCTGGCACTGGCAAGGTCGATGTTGCGGTTCACGCAGATGTCCTGATCCCGCAGCACCGCCTCCCGCCCGTCACCCAGCACAAGGCGCAGGTCGAAGCGGCAGCCGGCATCCGCATTCGGCGTCACGCGGAAGCCCCCGCCATCGGTCAGGGGGCGGTCAGGGCGCAGGAAATTGCCGCCCCAGTCACCCTGGCCGCCGCGCGGGCTGCGCACGGCATAGAGGGCCGTGGCATCGGTTCCGGTCCGGTTCACCACCCGGAAACCGGGCGGCTCGGCCGGGTTCTGCGCCCGCGCGGGCCAAGGCCCGAGGGCCGCCAGCGCGAGGATGGATGCGAGGGGGAAGAGGAGGCTGCGCATGGAACGCGATGTGCCCATCGGTTTGCGCCAGCGCAAGGTCTTCTCCCCTTGACCCTGCCACGATGGCAATCGCCACTTCGGAGTCATGATGGACCGTCACACGCCCCTTCCGCGCCTCACCCTGCCCATCGAGGGCATGAGCTGCGCCTCCTGCGTCGGCCGCGTGTCGCGCGCGCTGGAGGCCGTGCCCGGCGTCGCCGGCGTGGAGGTCAACCTCGCCTCCGAATCGGCCCAGGTGCAGGGGACCGCCGCGCTTCCCACGCTCGACGCCGCCGTGCGGGGCGCGGGCTATGCGCTGCGGGAGCAGGTGATCGAGCTGCAGGTGACCGGAATGAGCTGCGCCTCCTGCGTCGGCCGGGTGGAGCGGGCGCTGCAGGCGGTGCCCGGCGTGCTGGCCGTCGCCGTGAACCTGGCCAGCGAGCGCGCGACGCTGCAGGTGCTGGCGGGCACCCCGATGGACTCGCTCGAGGCGGCGCTGGGCCGTGCGGGCTATGGCGTCACGGCGGAGACCACCGAGACCCGCGTCCCGCGAGCGACGCTCGAGCTGGCTTTGGCCGGGCTCCTGGCGGCGCCCTTCCTGATCGGCATGCTCGGCATGGCGCTGGGCCAGGACTGGATGCCGGGTGGCTGGTGGCAGCTGGCACTGGCCACCCCCCTGCAATTCGTCCTGGGCGCGCGCTTCTACCGGGGCGCGCTCGGCGCGCTCCGGGCACGGACCGGCAACATGGACCTGCTGGTCGCACTCGGTACCACCGCCGCCTATGCGCTCTCCGTCTGGCAGCTTCTGGGTGGGCATCACCACCTCTATTTCGAGGGTTCGGCCCTCGTCATCTTCTTCGTTCTGCTCGGCAAGCATCTGGAATCGCGGGCGAAGCAGGCCACCGCAGGTGCCATCCGCGCGCTCCTCGACCTGAAGCCCCGGACCGCCATGCGGCTCGATGCCGGGCAGGAGCGGGAGGTGCCGGCCGCACTTCTCAAGCTGGAGGACCTCGTTGTCATCCGCCCGGGCGAACGCGTGCCGGCCGATGGCGTGGTGACCGAGGGTGAGGCTGGGCTTGATGAGAGCGCGCTCACGGGTGAGAGCCAGGCCGTGGCCAAGGCGCCGGGCGCCTTGCTCTCCACCGGGACCGTGGTGCTGGACGGCTGCCTTGTCATGCGCGTGACCGCCATCGGCGAGGAGACGGTGCTGGCCCGAGTGGCGGCGCTGGTCTCGGCCGCGCAGGCCAGCCGGGCGCCGATCCAGAAGCTGGTGGACCGGATTTCGGCCGTCTTCGTGCCGGTGGTGATCGGCATCGCGCTGCTCGCCTTCGGCGGCTGGTGGATGAGTGGCGCGGGGCTGGAGGCCTCCATCATGCATGCGGTGGCGGTGCTGGTCATCGCCTGCCCCTGCGCTCTGGGGCTCGCCACGCCGGCCGCGATCATGGCGGGCACGGGGGCTGCCGCGCGGGCCGGAATCCTGGTGCGCGACGCCGAGGCGATCGAGCGCGCGGCCGGCATCACCCGCGTCGCCTTCGACAAGACGGGCACGCTGACCGAAGGCCGGCCGGTTCTGGCGAGACTGTATGAGGTTGAGCCGGGCATGCTGGCGCTGGCGGCCGCTCTGCAGACGGGCAGCGAGCATCCCCTGGCACGCGCCGTGCTCACCGCGCATGGCGCGGCGACCGCGCCGGTCAAAGGCTTTCGGGCGCTGCCCGGGCGCGGCGTGCAGGGCGAGGTGGCAGGGCGGCAACTCAGCCTCGGCTCGCCCCGGATGCTGCGGGAAGCGGGCGCCGCGCCGGATGCACGGCTCGCGGCGGCGGCCGAGGCGGAGTCCGCGCAGGGGCGGACGCTGGCCTGGCTGATCGAGGAGGGCCGCGTGCTGGCCCTGTTGTCCTTCGAGGATCAGGTGAAGCCGCACTCGGCCGAGGCGGTGGCGGCATTGTCCGCCATGGGGCTGGGCGTGACCGTGCTCTCCGGCGACAGCCCGGCCGCGGCCGGGGCGCTGGCCGCGCGGCTCGGGCTCGCCGAGGTGGAGGCCGGGCTGCTGCCGGCCGGCAAGTCCGCCCGCATCGCCGCCTGGCGTGAGGCGGGCGAGCGGGTGGCGATGGTGGGCGACGGCGTGAACGACGCGCCGGCACTCGCCGCCGCCGATCTCGGGATCGCCATGGGAACAGGCACGGATGCGGCCATGGCGGCCGCCGGGGTCACGCTGCTGCGGGGCGACCCCGCGCTGGTGCCCCAGGCGCTGGAGTTGATGCGGCGGACGCGCGGCAAGATCCGGCAGAACCTGTTCTGGGCCTTTGCCTACAACGCCGCGGGCCTGCCGCTCGCGGCGCTGGGCGGATTGTCACCGGCATTGGCAGGGGCGGCGATGGCCGCCTCCTCCGTGTCGGTGCTTGGGAATGCCCTGTTGCTGGCGCGGTGGCGCCCGACGGGTGGAATGAGGGAGAAAAAGACATGAACATCGGCGAAGCGGCCGCGGCGAGCGGCGTCAGTGCCAAGATGATCCGGCATTACGAGACGCTCGGGCTCATCACGCCGCTCAGGCGGGCCAACAACTATCGTAGCTACACCGAGCAGAATGTGGCCGTCTTGCGCTTCATCCGGCACGCGCGGGACCTGGCCTTCCCCCTCTCCGAAGTGAAGCGGCTGCTCGCGCTCTGGCAGAATGACGGGCGGCAATCGGCCGAGGTGCGACGCATCGCCCTCGGTCATGTCGATGCGCTGGAGGAAAAGGCACGCTCCCTCAAGGCCGTCGCTGATTCGCTCCGGCATCTGGCGCAATCCTGCCAGGGGAATGGGCGGCCCGAATGCCCCATCCTGGACCACATGGAAGGGAAGGTCGATGCCAGTGCTTGAGATGAAGGTCAGTGGCCTGACCTGCGGCCATTGCGTGCAGACGGTCACCCAGGCGATCCAGGCGCTCGATACGCATGCGCGGGTCCGGGTGGACCTCGCCGACGGGCTGGTGAGCGCCGAGACGGCGGTGGACCGTGCCAGCGCCGTTCGTGCCATCGAGGGTGCCGGTTACAAGGTTCTGCCCTGCACGCGGGACTGAGGTCCCGCCATGAACTGGCTGTACCTGCTGGTCGCCATCCTCGCGGAGGTCATCGGTACGCTGGCCTTGCGGGCCTCCCAGGGTTTCACGCTGGCGCTGCCCTCGGGCCTTGTGCTGCTCGGCTATGGCGTTGCCTTCTATTTCCTGTCGCTGACGCTCGCCACCATCCCGATGGGGATCGCCTAAGCCGTCTGGTCCGGCTTGGGCATCGTGCTGATCTCGGCGGCCGGCTGGCTTTGGTTCGACCAGGCGCTGGACCTGCCGGCGCTGCTCGGGATCGGCCTGATCGTCGCCGGCGTCGCGGTGATCAATCTCTTCTCGCAATCCGCCGCGCATTGAGGGCGGCGGGCAAGAAAAAACCCGGCGGATCGCTCCGCCGGGTTCGCTGGGCTGCGGCTTTTGGCCGGTTCAGCCCTGGTTGCGGTTCCCCATGAAGGAGAGCAGCAGCTGGAACAGGTTGATGAAGTTCAGGTAGAGGCCCAGCGCGTCCATCACGCTGCGCTTGCCGGCCTCTTCCGTGCCCTCGGCGTAGGAATACTCGATGTAGTCGTTCTTGATGCGCTGCGTGTCATAGGCGGTGAGACCGCAGAAGATGATCACGCCGAGCACCGAGATGGCGAAGGCCAGCGCCGAGGAGGCCAGGAAGATGTTGACCAGCGAGGCCAGGATGATGCCGATCAGGCCCATCAGCATGAAGCTGCCCATCTTCGTCAGATCGCGCTTCGTCGTGTAGCCGATCAGGCTCATCGAGGCGAAGGTGGCCGAGGTGATGAAGAAGGTGCTGGCGATGGACGCACCCGTGTAGATCACGAAGATGTTCGCCATGCTGGCGCCCATCACGCCGCAGAAGGCCCAGAACAGCGCCTGCGCGGTCGTCTTGCTCATCCGGTTGATGCCGAAGGAGAGGACCAGGATGAAGGCGAGCGGCGCGAACATCGCGACATAGCCGAGGATGGTCGGCGCGGTGGCGAGGCCACGCGGCGTGCGGACGACGGTGAAGAACAGCTCCGACAGGCCGGTATTGGCCACCAGATAGGCGACGATCGCCGTCACCAGCAGGCCGGAGGCCATCCAGTTGTAGACGCGGAGCATATAGGCGCGCAGACCGGCGTCGATCGCGGCGGCGTCCACGCCCGCGGTGCGGCCCCAGCCTTGCTGGCCGCCCAGCGGCTGGGTCCAGCGCGATTCGGGTTGCAGTGCCATGAGATCAATTCCTCCAGAAGGACGAGAGTCGGGGGTTTCGCCCCGGATGGATAGGATATGGAACTTCTGTAATCAACTTCAATCCAAATCGGGCACCCGGTCAATCGTTCCGCAGCAAGGGGGCGGGGCGGACCCGGAGCGCCATGGCGGTGCCGGCATAACCGAAGGCGAGCACGAGAAGCATGCACCCCGCCACCGTCAGCGCCAAGGTGCCGGGCAGGAAAACCCATTCCTGGCGCATGATGCCGACGACCACGCCCCAGGCAGCAGCCGTGCCGGCCAGCGCCGCCAGCACGCCCGCGAAGCCGCCCAGCACGCCGAACTCGACCAGGAAGGCGCGCAGGATCTGCCCGCGCGTGGCGCCGACCGTCTTCAGCAGAACCGCCTCGCGGATGCGGCGCTGCTGGCCCGCGGCGACGGCGCCCGCCAGCACCAGGGCGCCGGCCATCAGCGTGATGGAACCCACGGCCGTCAGCGCCGTGCCGATGCGGCCGAGCAGGATGCCCACCTGCTCCAGCGCTTCGCGCACGCGGATGCCCGAGACATTGGGGAGCGCGTCCGTGATGCGCCGCAGCAGGCTCTGATCCTGCGCAGGATCGCCCCGGACCGTCGCGATATGGGTGTGTGGCGCGGCCGAAAGCAGGCCGGGGGAGGCGATGAGCGTGAAGTTCATGCCGAGGGACCGCCACTCGACGTTGCGGAGGTTCGCGATCTTCAGGTCGATGTCGCGGCCCAGCACGTTCACGGTGATCGTGTCGCCCAGCCCGATCCCCCAGCCGCGCGCCAGGTTCGCATCGAAGGAGACCAGGGTCGGGCCGTCGTGATCCGCGGCCCACCAGGCGCCTTCCACCACGCGGGTGCCGGGCGGCGGGGTCGCGCTGTAGGTCAGGCCGCGATCGCCGCGCAGCGCCCAGGCGGTCTCGGGCGTGGTGCGCACCTGCTCGGCCGGCACGCCGTTCACGGCCGAGATGCGGGCGCGCAGGCTGGGCACGCGGCGCACCTCGTCCACGCCGGGCGTCTCGCGGGCCAGGGCATCGAAGCGGGCCACCTGGTCGGGCTGGATGTCGATGAAGAAGAAATTGGGCGCGCGGGCCGGCATTTCGCTGCCGATGGCGGAGGCCAGGTTCCCCTGGATCTGCGCGATGGCGGCGAGCGTGGTGAGGCCCAAGCCCAGCGCCACCAGCATGATCGGCGTGGGCGCCCCCGGCCGGTGCAGATTGGCGAGGCCGAGGCGCCAGGCCGGGCGACGGATGCCGGAAAGCGCGCGCGCGCCGGCCATGAGCGCCCAGGCACCCAGGCGGAACAGCAGCATGGCCGCGGCCGCGCCGGCACAAAAGGCAATGGCGAAGAAGCGCTGCTCGGCCGTGACGATCACCAGCGTGACGAGCGCCGCGGCGGCCAGGGCATTGGCGAGGCCCACGCCCCAGCCGGGCCAGAAGCCGCCGGCCCCCAGCACGTCGCGGAACAGCGCCGCGCCGGGGATGCGCCCGGCCCGGCCGAGCGGCCAGAGGGCGAAGGTCAGCGCCGTCAGCACACCATAAAGCGCGGCCAGGGCCAGCGGCGCGGGGTAAAGGCCGATCCGCGCCGGGACGGGCAGGGTGCTGCCCAGCGCCCAGGCGGCCAGGGCGGTCAGCCCCCAGCCCGCGGCGAGGCCGATCACGATGCCGAGTGCCGCCAACGCCAGAACCTGAAACAGATAGGCCGAGAAGATCGCCGCTGTCGGGGCCCCCATGCAGCGCAGAGTCGCGATGGTGCGGCTGCGCGCATCCAGCCAGGCGCGCACGCCCGTGGCCACCCCGATGCCGCCCACCAGAAGCGCCGTGAGGCCCGCCAGCGTCAGGAAGGAGGCGGCGCGGTCGAGGAAGCGGTTCACCCCCGGCTCTGCCTGGTCCGCCCGGCGGATGCGCCAGGGGGCGGAGGGGAAGGCGGCCCGCAGTTCCTCGCCGAAGGCGCGGGCGGAGACCCCCTGCGGCAGGCGGATGCGATATTCATGGGTGATCATGCTGCCGGGCTGGGCAAGGCCGGTGGCGCGCAGTTGATCGAGCGGGATGATGGCGCGCGGGCCGAAGACGGTGGGCGTGGCCACCCGATCGGGCTCCTCGGCGATGCGGCCGGCGAAGCGCAGCCGGGCTTCGCCCAGGCGCACCTCGTCACCGGGCGCGAGGCCCAGGCGCTCGGCCACCGAGGGCTCGGCCACCAGCATGGGGCCTTGCAGCGGCTGGGCGGGATCGAGCGTCAGGCTGCCATAGAGCGGGTAGCGGCCATCGGCGGCCTTGAGCTCCACCAGCGTGCGCTCGCCATTGGGGGCGATCAGCATGGCACGGAGCAGCGCGACCTCGCTGATCACGCCGCCGCGGGCGCGCACCCAGTCGAGCGCCTCGCTGCCCGCCGGCTCATAGCCCGCGCGGATCTCGAGATCGCCTCCCAGGATGCGGGCGCCATCGGCCTGCAGCCCCGCATTGATGCCGGCCCGGAGCGTGCCGACGGCGGCGATGGCGGCGACACCGAGCGCGAGGCAGGCCAGCACGATGCGCAGCCCCTTCACGCCGCCGCGCAATTCGCGCCGCGCCAGCTTCAGGCCAAGGGCGAGGTTCCTCATTCGGCGGCGATCGCCAAGGCGGCGGTGTCGTCCGTGATGCGCCCATCCTCGATGCGGATCTGCCGCTCGCAGCGCGCGGCCAGCGCCGGGTCATGGGTGATGAGGATGAGCGTGGTGCCGTATTTGGCCCGCAGGTCGAAGAGCAGGTCCATCACCGCGAGGCCCGTCGCGCGGTCGAGATTGCCGGTCGGCTCATCGGCCAGGATCACGCGGGGCAGGGCGACGAAGGCGCGGGCCACGGCGACGCGCTGCTGCTCGCCGCCCGAAAGCTGGCCCGGATAATGGTTCAGGCGATGACCGAGCCCGACCGACTTCAGCGCCGCCTCGGCCCGGGTGAAGGCATGCTCATCGCCCGCGAATTCCAGCGGGATCGCCACATTCTCCAGCGCCGTCATGGTGGGGACGAGGTGGAAGGACTGGAAGACGATGCCCACCTCCTCGCGCCGGAAGCGGGCGAGCTCATCCTCGCTGAGGCGGCCCAGTTCGCGCCCGGCGACCGTCAGATGCCCGGCCGTCGCGCGTTCCAACCCAGCCAGCAGCATGAGCAGCGAGGTCTTGCCCGAGCCCGAGGGGCCGATGATGCCGACCGCCTCGCCCTCGCCGATCTCAAGGCTCACCCCCTTCAGGATGTTGACCCGCCCGGCCGAGCCCCCCACTTCGAAGGTGAGGTCGCGTGCCGAGATGAGGGGCGTGACAGGGGAATTCAGGGCATTGTCCATGATGGTCGCATATGGGCGGCGCGCTGCGCTGCAAAAGGGCCTGTTGCTTTTTGCGACAGCCGCTTCCGCTCAAGCTGTCGCCCCGGTGCGGCTGCTGGCGCTCGGCGATTCACTGACCGCGGGCTATGGCCTGCCGCGCGGGGAGGGCTTCGTGCCGCAGCTCCAGGCGGCGCTGGTCGCGCGCGGCCGGCAGGTGCGCGTGCTGGATGGTGGCGTCTCGGGCGACACCATGTCGGGCGGTGCGGCCCGGCTCGACTGGGCCATGGCGGACCGGCCCCAGGCGGCGATGGTGGCCCTTGGCGGCAATGACGGGCTGCGTGGCCTGCCGCCGGCTCGCATGGCCGAGGCGCTGGAGAGCATCCTCTCGCGCCTCGAGGCGCGGCGCATCCCGACACTGCTTGCCGGCATGCATGCGCCGCCCAATCTCGGCGCCGATTACGGGCGCGCCTTCCATGCCGTCTTCACCGAGGCCGCGGCCAGGCGCCCCCAGGTGATCTTCGTGCCCTTCTTCCTGGAGGGCGTGGCCGGCGAGCGCGCGCTGAACCAGGCGGATGGCATCCACCCCAATCCGGCCGGCGTTGCGGTGATGATCCGCCACATGCTGCCACCCACCGAACAACTGCTGGACCGCGTGGCGGCTTCCCCGGCAGGATAGAGGGGCGAATCCGGGAAGGGGGCTTGGCCCATGCGTCTCTTCGTCGCTCTCGAGCTTCCAGAGGACATGAAGGATCGCCTCGCATCGCTCAGCGGCGGCCTTCCCGGGGTCCGCTGGGTCCGCCCCGAGAACTACCACCTGACGCTGCGTTTCATCGGCGAGGTGCCGGGGCATCTGGCTGAGGAACTGGACCTGGCGCTGGCCGGCATCCGCGCCAAGCCCTTTCCGCTCAGCCTCTCGGGGCTTGGCACCTTCGAGAAGGGCGGGCGGGTGCAATCCCTGCACGCGGTGGCCGAACGCACGCCCGGGCTCGCCCACCTGCAGTCCAAGATCGAGACCGCGCTGCAACGCTCCGGCCTGCCGGCCGAGCGCAAGCGTTTCGCGCCGCATGTGACGCTCGCGCGGACCGATGGTGCCCCGCTGCCCAAGCTCGCCGGCTTCATCCAGGCGCACAACCTTTTCCGGACCGAGCCGGTGATGGTGGAGCGCTTTGTCCTCTTCTCCTCCCAGCTTGGGAAGGAAGCGGCGGTCTATACGCCCGAGGTGGAGTACGACCTGGCGGCTTGAGCCTTTCGTCGGGCGGGCCTAAACCCTCCCATGTGGCAACCCTGCGTTCCCTGCTGATCCGCCTCCTTGCGGCCGTGCTGCTGTTGCAGTCGGGCGTCGCGGTGGCGCATTGCCTGCGCGGCATGGGCGCGGCCGGTGGCCTGATCGTCGAGATTTGCTCGCCGGATGGGATGCGCAGCATCCGCCTGGACGCGAATGGCGAACCGATGGCCGATCACGCGCCGGCCGCCGAAAATGGATTCTGCCCGGCCTGTCATGGATTGCCCGGCGTGGACCTGCCCGCGCCGCCGCAGCTTTCCGTCCCCGCCTGGCTCGGCGAGACCATCGCCTGGGCCCCTTCCTCCAGCGGCACGCTGCGCCCGCCGGCCCGCGCGCCGCCCTACGCGACCCGCGCCCCTCCCGTCACCGCCTGAACACTTCGCCCGCGCCGCCCGGCCTGCCGGGCGGCGCGCCTGTTCATGACGTGCCGGAACCCAAACCATGTCGCTTCTTCGCCGCGCGCTGCTGAGCGCGCCCTTGATCGCCTCTCCCGCCTTCGCCCAGACCGAAATCCGCGCCCATCCCGATACGGTGGTCACGGCCACCCCGCCGCCTCTGACCTCCGAAAGCAACAATGAGGCGCGCCTGCGCCTCTGGTTGAGCCCGGGCAACAACACCGTCGTCCCCGCCTCGGAATTCCAGGACCGGCCGGGCGTGCTCTCGCTGCGCGACATGTTCGAATTCACGCCCGGCGTCTTTGCCCAGCCCAAATGGGGCGAGGATTCACGCCTCTCCATCCGCGGCTCGGGCATCGCGCGCAATTTCCACCTGCGCGGCGTGCGCGTCTTCCAGGACGGCATTCCGATCAACCAGGCGGATGGCAGTGGAGACCTCCAGGAACTGGACCCCACCAGCTTCCTGCGCGCCGAGGTCTTCCGCGGCGGCAACGGCTTCGCGCTGGGCGCCAATACGCTGGGCGGCGCCATCAACTTCGTGACGCCGACCGCGCGGCAGCAGGAAGGGCAGGGGGTCACCTTCCGCCTGGAGGGCGGCAGCCGAGGCTTCATCCGCGGCAACACGCAGATGGGTGGCGTCTTCGGCGCATGGGATGGCTGGGTGAGCGGAACCATGCTGAACCAGGATGGATGGCGCAACCATTCCTCCGGCAGTGCGGGCCGGATGAACTCGAACGGCGCCTATCGCTGGGCCGAGAATGCCGAAACGCGCGTCTATTTCACCTACAACGCGATCCAGCAGGACATCCCGGGCACCGTCACCCGCAATTCGGCGACGCAGACGCCGCGGCTGGCCAATCCCGCCAATGTCCAGCTGAACTACCAGCGCAACATTGAGAGCTATCGCCTCGGCACCATCACCGCCATCCGCCCCAATGCGGAGACCCTGGTGGAGCTTGGCGGCAGCTACGTCCAGCGCCAGCTCGACCACCCGATCTTCCAGTACATCGACAACCACACCAACGACTTCAACCTCTTCGGCCGCGTCACCTGGGATGGTTCGTTGGGCGGCTTCCGGAACCGCCTGGTGGCGGGCGTGAACGCCGCTTGGGGAACGAATGACAATCGCCGCTTCGTGAATCTGAGCGGCGTGCGGGGTGCCCAGACCTTCGCCTCCTGGGACACGGCTTCGACCACCGATGCCTATTTCGAGAACAGCTTCTACGTGCTGCCGGAGCTCGCGCTGGTGGCGGGGCTCTCCGGCGGGCAGGCGGTGCGGCGCAGCGAGAATCGGCTGAACGCCTCGCTCAGCGGCAGTGGCGACTGGGGGTTCATCAACCCCCGCGCCGGGTTGCTCTGGCAGGCGACGTCCAATGTCCAGGCTTATGCCAACGTCACCTGGTCCACCGAGCCGCCCACCCTGTCGGACCTCGTGGCCCTGGTTCCGCTGGGCGGCTTCCGGCTGCTGGCACCCCAGCGCGCCATCACGGCCGAGATCGGCACGCGCGGGACGGTGGGCGATTTCACCTTTGACGGCGCCTATTACTACAGCTGGCTGAAGGACGAGATCCAGCTCTTCGCCGGGCAGCAGCCTGGCACCAGCTTCGCCCGCAACGCGGACAAGACGGTCCATCAGGGCGTGGAACTGGCCGCCAGCTACGTCGCCGGGCGCAACCTCTTCACCGCGCAGGATTCGATGACCCTGCGCGGCGCTTACACCTTCAGCGCCTTCAACTTCGACAATGACCGGCTCTTCGGAAACAACCAGCTGCCCGGCGTGCCGCCGCATGTCCTGCGGGCGGAGGCGCGCTACCGCCACCCCTCGGGCTGGTGGGTGGCGCCCAATGTGGATTGGGTCCCCGAGGGCTTCTACGTGGACAACGCCAATACCCGCCGCACCGACAGCTATACGCTGCTCGGCCTGCGCGCCGGCGCGGAGCTGATGGACGGGCGCCTCGGCCTCTTCGCCGAGGGACGCAACCTGCTGAACAGCCGCTTCATCAGCTCCGCCTCCGTCACCCCCATCGCCCTGGGCAATCCCGCCCTTTACGAGCCCGGCATCGGCACGACCGCCTATGCCGGCATGCTTTATCGCTTCTGAAGGAGAGACGCGGATGAAACGCCTCATCGCCATCATGCTGGCATTCGCGACGCCGGTCGCCGCGCATGTCGTGATCGAACCGGCCGAAGTCGCGGCCAACTCCTACAGTCGCCTCGCCTTCCGTGTTGGCCATGGCTGCGGCACCGCCGCCACCATCGCCATCGAGGTCGCGTTGCCCGAGGGCATCTCCATGGCGCGCCCCATGCCGAAGCCCGGCTGGGAGATCGCCATCGAGACCCGCGCCCTGCCGCGCCCCGTCGCGGGCGGGCATGGCCTGGTGCGGGAGGCGCCCGCCAGCATCGCCTGGCGCGGCGGCCCGCTGCCGGATGCGCATTACGACGAGTTCGTGATGATGATCCGCGCCCCGGACCAGCCCGGGACCACGCTCACCTTCCCGGTGGTACAGCGCTGCGAGGGGGGCGCCCAGCATGCCTGGGTGGAATTGGCCGAGCCCGGCCAGCCTCGTCCGCGCAGCCCGGCGCCGACGCTCCGGCTGGGGGCGCGGTGATGCGCGTGCTCCTCGCCCTCACGCTGCTGCTCGGCACCCCCGCCATGGCCTGCGATCCGGATGCGATGGATCTTGCCCTCAGCGAAATCTGCGCCGCAGCGACCGAAGGGGCTGCCGAGGCCGTCCAGGCAGCCCTGCCATCGGCCCGCGCCGGCGAGGTGGCCGATCTCGAAAGCCAGCTCGCCAGCCTGCGGCGCCTTTGCGCCGAGGGTGACCCCGCCGTCGCGGCGCGAGACGCCGCGCGCCTGGCCCGGCTTGCCGGCCGTATCGAGGCCCGGGCAGACCAGCCCCGCCCCGCCTCCCTTTGAACCACCCGGAAGGAACCCAGAGCATGACCAACCGTCGCCATCTTTTTCTCGCCCCCGCGCTGCTGGCGCTGGCGGCACCCGCGCTCGCCCATGACACTGTCACCGAGCTGGGGGCCCTGCGCATCGTGAACCCCTGGACCCGCGCGGCGGGGCAGGGGATGCAGGGGGGCGGCTTCCTCGTCATCCGCAACACGGGGGCCACGCCGGATCGCCTGGTCTCCGCCAGTTCGCCCGCTGCCGGCCGCATGGAGTTGCACACCCATGTGCGCGACGGCGACGTGATGCGCATGCGCCCGGTGAACGACATCCCGGTGCCCGCCAATGGCGAGGTGACGCTGCAGCCCGGTGGGTTGCATCTGATGCTGATCGGCCTGACCCAGGCGTTGAATGCGGGCCAGACCATCCCGGTCACGCTGCGCTTCGAGCGCGCGGGCGAGGTGACCATTCAGCTCGCTGTCCAGGCCGCCGGCGCGCGCCAGCCCGCGCATCGGCACTGAGCGGGATTGCCCGCCGGGGGGCGTGTGTTTAGGTGACATTTCGTTCATGTCGGCGTGGCGCATGGCCATGCGCGTCCTAGCCCACGCCCCGTCACCTTTGCTCACACGGATCACCTGATGCCCCGCCTCCTGCCCTTCGCCATCGCGATCTTCATGCTCACGCCCTTCCTCCTTTGGGCGGGCTTCTACGCCGCGGGGATGCGCAGCGGCGTGGAGGCGTGGCAATCGCCGATCGGTTGGGTGCTGCTGGCGACCTCGCTGCCTCTGGCCGGGCTGTTCTGGATCCAGAACCTGCGGCAGCTTGGCAATTCGATGGGCGAGGCGTCGCGCCTTGGCCTTGCCGCGCGACTCGCGGGCCTGCTGCCCTTCGCGATGCTGGCCATTGGCCTGTCGGGCTCGGCCTGGCTGTGGTGGAGCGGGGAGGGCTTGGCGCTGGCGGTGATCGCACTGCTGGCGACGCTGGTGCTCTCGGTCCTCACGCGCTTCGCAGCCGAGGCCGCGGTGGAGCCGGGCTTCACCCCCGCGCCCGTGGCGCTGGACCAGCGCGCGGAGGATGAGCTGGGGCGCGGGATCCTGCTCTTCTTCGCCAATGTCGCGATGGCGCTTGCGCTGCTGGCCTACTACGTCACTCCGCAGGTCTTGCTCTGGGCGCTCGCGGCGCTGGTGCCCATCGCCTTCGCGCTGATGATGCGCCTCGCCTGGTGGGCGACGGAGGGCGGCCAGGCGGCCGCGCCACCGGCGGCCCCGCCGGCGGCGCCGCTGGCCCCTCCGGCCGAGCCGCTGCGGCGCGCCGCCTGAGGTCGCTGCCCTTGCCCGCTCCGTGCCGGGCTTGCAACCAAACCGCCCGATTGGGCAAAGGTCCATGGCGCGGGGATGAGCCCACGCCAGATCGGACAGGCCGGCCATGTTTCCCCTCTCCATGATGCTCCGCTCCTTCGTGAAGCGGGGCAGCCTGACCGTGATCGATGCGGCGGGGCGGCAGCACGTCTTTGCCGGCACGCCCGATCCGGAGGTGCCGGCGGTGACCATGCGGATCACCGACCCGAAGCTCTACCGCCTGCTCTTCCTCAATCCGGAGCTGCACACGGGCGAGGCCTATATGGATGGGCGGCTCAGCTTCCCCGGCTCCTCGCTGCGGGATTTCCTGACGCTCTTCTCGATGAACCGCCGCTCGCTCGCGAGCTTTCCGATGATGAAGGTTCTGGCGCGGATCTCACGCGCCATGAAGCGCTTCCAGCAGGCCAATCCCATGGGCAAGGCCCAGGCCAATGTCGCGCATCACTACGACATCGGGAACGCGCTCTATGAGCTCTTCCTCGACCAGGGCCTGTTCTACTCCTGCGCCTATTTCCGCGAGCAGGGCGAGAGCCTGGAGGCCGCGCAGATCAACAAGTGCCGGCTGATCGCGGCGAAGCTCGAGCTGCGCCCTGGCATGCGCGTGCTCGATATCGGCTCGGGCTGGGGCGGCCTCGCGCTCTATCTCGCGCGTGTCGCCGATGTGGAGGTGCTGGGCGTCACCCTCTCGCGCGAGCAGCACGCGCTGGCCGAGGCGCGGGCCAAGGCGGCGGGGCTCGACCATCGGGTCCGTTTCGAGCTGCGCGACTACCGGGAGCTGGATCAGCGCTTCGACCGCATCGTCTCGGTCGGCATGTTCGAGCATGTGGGGGTGGCGCATTACGACGAGTTCTTCGCCAAGGTGGATGCCCTGCTGGAGGAGGATGGGGTGATGCTGCTGCACTCCATCGGCAAGATGAGCCCGCCCGGCAATTCCGGCCCCTGGATCCGCAAATACATCTTCCCCGGCGGCTATGCGCCCGCCCTTTCCGAGGTGTTTCCCGCGGTGGAGCGCGCCCGCCTCTGGGTCACGGATGTCGAGATCCTGCGCCTGCACTATGCGATGACGCTGAACCACTGGTGCCAGCGCTTCGAGGCGAACCGCGAGCAGGTGAAGGCCATGTATGACGAGACCTTCTGCCGCATGTGGGAATTCTATCTGATCTGCTGCGAGATGGTGTTCCGCTCGGGCTCGCAGCAGGTCTTCCACATGCAGATCGGCAAGCGGCGCGACGCCGTGCCGCTGACGCGCAACTACATCATGGCACGAGAAGCCGAACTCATGGCCCGCGAGGCACAGCTGACCGCCCTGGTCTGAGGCGAAATTCCCGGCCGGATATTTCTGGTCTAGGCTCGCCCCGACACGGAGGGCCGGAGCGCGCCATGAACATCCAGACCGCGGAGGCGACGACGCCCCTGCTGACCATCGCGGGGGCGCGGGCCACCATCCGGCTGAACCGCCCGGCCGTGCACAACCGCATCGAGCCGGCCGATCTGCTGATGCTCGGGCAGCACTTCGCGGCGATCGAGGCCAATCCCGAGATCCGCGTGCTGGTGCTGACCGGCACGGGCAAGTCCTTCTCCTCGGGCTATCACCTGGGCGACATGGCGGATCGGCCCAATGCCGAGGTCACGGCGCGGGCCGATGCGCCCTCCTTCGAAGGGGTGGCCGACCAGCTCGAGCGCCTTCGCGTCCCGACCATCTGCCGGCTGAATGGCGGGGTCTATGGCGGATCGACCGACCTGGCGCTGTGCTGCGATTTCCGCATCGGCGTGGACACGGCCGAGATGTTCATGCCCGCCGCCCGCCTCGGGCTGCACTACTACCCCTCGGGCATGGTCCGCTATGTCAGCCGGCTCGGGCTGAACGCGGCCAAGAAGCTGTTCCTGACGGCGGAGAAGATCCAGGCGCCCGAGATGCTCGCCATCGGCTACCTGACCGAGATGGTGCCGGCTGCCGAACTGGATGCGCGGGTGGAGACGCTGGCCGAGCGCCTCGCCGCCATGGCGCCGCTGGCCGTCCAGGGCGTGAAGAAGAGCCTGAACGAGATCGCCCGCCAGGAATTCGACGTGGCGGGCGCGTTGGCCCGCGCCAAGGCAAGCCAGGCCAGCGAGGATCTGCAGGAAGGGCTGCGCGCCTTCCGGGAGAAGCGGGCGCCGGTCTTCAAGGGGCGCTGAAGAAGGCGGCAGGCCGCCCACGCCATGCGCGCGGCGTGGGCGGCTATGGCAAAAACAGCGAATCCATTGGCTGCCAGAGCCCGGAAACCGGCCTATAAGCGGCGCAGCATCTCGGCCGGGACTCCACGCGCGCATGTCCATCCACGCAGCCCTCACCCATCGCACCAGCTACCGCTATGAGAAGCCGGTCTCGCTCGGGCCG
The DNA here is from genome assembly GCF_019083995.1 of Roseococcus sp. SDR. Taxonomy (GTDB): domain Bacteria; phylum Pseudomonadota; class Alphaproteobacteria; order Acetobacterales; family Acetobacteraceae; genus Roseococcus. Next base: position 28,312 of record NZ_JAHRCU010000004.1, on the reverse strand, counting down.
CAGACCATCCGCCTGCGCCCCGCGCCGCATGCGCGCACGCCCATCCTTTCCTATTCGCTGAAGATCGAGCCCAAGCCGCACTTCATCAATTGGCAGCAGGACCCGCAGGGGAATTTCCAGGCCCGCGTCGTCTTCCCCGAGCGCGTCACCCATTTCGACGTGACGGTGGACCTGATCGCCGACATGGCGACCATCAATCCCTTCGACTTCTTCCTGGAGCCCGAAGCCGAGCACTACCCCTTCGCCTATGACCACGTGCTGGACGAGGAGCTGGCGCCCTTCCGCAAGCTCGCCCCCTACGGCCCGCTCTTCAAGTCGCTGCTGGCCGAGATCCCGCGCGAGAAGGCGCGGATGGTGGACTTCCTGGTCTCGATCAACCAGCTCGTGCAGTCGCGCATCTCCTACATCGTGCGCATGGAGCCGGGCGTCTGGGACCCCGAGCGCACGCTGGGCGAGGGCAGGGGCTCCTGCCGTGACAGCGCGTGGCTCCTGGTCCAGGCGCTGCGGCACCTGGGCTTCGCCGCGCGTTTCGTCTCGGGCTACCTGATCCAGCTCGTCGCCGATGTGAAGCCGATCGAGGGGCCCGAAGGCCCGACCGCCGATTTCACTGACTTGCATGCCTGGGCGGAGGTCTATCTGCCCGGTGCCGGCTGGGTCGGGCTCGACGCCACCTCCGGCCTCATGGCGGGCGAGGGGCATATCCCGCTGGCCGCCACGCCCGAGCCTGCTTCCGCCGCGCCCATCTCGGGCCTGGTCGAGAAGGCGGACACTGAATTCGGCTTCGAGATGCATGTCCGGCGCATCGTCGAGACGCCGCGTGTCACCAAGCCCTACACCGATGAGCAATGGGCCGCGATCCGCGCCGCGGGCGACCGGGTGGATGAGGCGCTGCGCCGGCAGGATATGCGCCTGACCATGGGCGGCGAGCCCACCTTCGTGGCCGCGACCGACCGCGAGGCGCCCGAATGGAACACCGATGCGCTGGGCCCCACCAAGCGCGCCTATGCCGGGCGTCTGCTGCGCCGGCTGATCCCGCTCTGGGCGCCGGGGGCGGTGATCCACACCGGCCAGGGCAAGCAATATCCGGGCGAGCCGCTGCCGCGCTTCGCGCTCTCCGCCCATTGGCGGCGGGACGGCCAGCCCATCTGGCGCGATGCGTCGCTGCTGGCCTCGGACGACGACACGGATGACGCGAACCATGTGACCGCCGCGCATTTCGCGGCGAGCCTGGCCGAGCGGCTGCAGGTGCCGCCCGAACTCGCCACGGATGCGCATGAGGACATCCACTACTACCTCTGGCGCGAGAGCCGTCTGCCCGCGAATGTGGTGGCCGAGGACAGCAAGCTGCGCGACCCGCTGGAGCGCAAGCGCTTCGCCCGCCTGTTCCGCGGCGGCCTCGCGACCCCGACCGGCACGGTGCTGCCGCTGCGCCGCGTGATCCAGGGCGGGCAGCGCCGCTGGCAATCGGGCCGCTGGTTCTTCCGCGACGACACGCTCTTCCTGACGCCCGGCGATGCGCCCATGGGCCTGCGCCTGCCGCTGAATTCGCTGCCCTGGATCGACCCGGCGGAGCTCGCGAAGGAACTGGACAGCCCGCGCGATCCCTTCGCGCCCGAGACGGAACTGCCGCTGCTCGACCAGATCCGCGCGAGCTTCCGCAGGCCGGGCGAGGGGGGCGACCCCTATGCGCTCCCGGCCGACCAGCGCCCCACGCCGCAGCCGGCACCCGAAGTGGGCATGGACGATCCGGCCCAGGTCCGCACCGCGCTCTGCGTCGAGCCGCGCGGTGGCATGATCCATGTCTTCCTGCCCCCGCTCTATGCGGCCGAGGATTGGCTGGAGCTGATCGCCGCCATCGAGGAGACGGCAGCCGAGACCGGCCGCAAGGTCTTCATCGAGGGCTACCTGCCGCCCGAGGATTCCCGCCTGCAGCACTTCTCCATCACGCCCGACCCTGGCGTGATCGAGGCGAATATCCACCCGGCGGAATCCTGGCCGGAAATGGTGGAGCGCACCGAGCAGCTCTATGAGGAAGCGCGCCAGATCGGCCTCTCCACCGAGAAGTTCATGCAGGATGGCCGGCATGTCGGCACGGGCGGGGGCAACCATGTGGTGATGGGATCCTCTCGCGCCGAGGACAGCCCCTTCCTGCGCCGGCCGGACCTGCTGCGCAGCCTCGTCTCCTTCTGGCACAACCACCCCTCGCTGAGCTTCATGTTCAGCGGGCTCTTCATCGGCCCCACCAGCCAGCACCCGCGCGTGGACGAGGCACGGATGGATGCGCTGCGCGAGCTGGAGATCGCCTTCGGCGAACTCGATCGCATGGGCGGGAACCCCCCGCCCTGGATGACCGACCGGCTGTTCCGCAACATCCTGGCCGACATGACCGGCAACACGCACCGGACCGAGTTCTGCATCGACAAGATGTATGACCCGAACTCCTCCAGCGGCCGCCGCGGCCTGGTCGAGTTCCGTGCCTTCGAGATGCCGCCGCATGCGCAGATGAGTGCGGCGCAGATGCTGCTGATGCGCTCGGCGCTGGCCGCCTTCTGGGACCAGCCCTATCGCCGCTCGTTGGTGCGCTGGGGCACCTCGCTGCATGACCGCTTCATGCTGCCGCATTACGCGCGGGAGGACCTGCACGGCGCGCTGGAAGAGCTGAGCCAGATGGGCTTCGGGCTCGACCCTGCCTGGTTCGCGCCGCATGTGGAGTTCCGCTTCCCGAAGATCGGCGAGGTGAATGTCTCCGGCATCAACCTCGAGCTGCGTGAGGCGCTGGAGCCCTGGCATGTGCTGGGCGAGGAACAGGCCGCCGGCGGCACCGTCCGCTACGTGGACAGCAGCGCCGAGCGCGTGCAGGCCCGCGTGACCAACTGGGTGCCGGAGCGCTTCCTCCTGGCGGCGAACGGCGTGGCCGTGCCCCTGCAGCCCACCGGCCGTGCCGGCGAATTCGTGGGCGGCATCCGCTTCAAGGCCTGGGACCCGCCCTCGGCGCTGCACCCCTCGGTGCGGGCGCAGGTACCGCTGGTGCTGGATGTGCAGGACCGCTGGACCGGCCGCTCGCTGGGCGGCCTCTCGCATCACGTGGCCCATCCCGGCGGCCGCGCCTATGAGGATTTCCCGGTCAACGCCAATGCCGCCGAGGCGCGTCGCCGCTCGCGTTTCTTCGCCATGGGCCATGCACCCGGCGCCCGTGTGGTGGCCGAGCCGCGGCCGAGCCTGGAACATCCCTGCACACTGGACCTGAGGGCCTTCGCCAAGGGCGTCTCGCATGGCTGATCTTCTCGCCGGCGGCCCCGATGAAATGGTCTCCGGCGAGGGGCGTATCCGCCCGCATTGGCGCGGTGTGATGAGCGTGATCGGCAGCCTCGGGCGGGCGGGGCTCGCCGAACGCGGCGAACGCCTGACGCGCGCCATGGCCGATGATGGCGTCGCCTCGCTGCTGCCAGGCGCCTCCGGGGCCGCGCTCTGGCGGCTCGACCCGCTGCCGCTGCCCATCCCTGCGGATGAATTCGAGGCGCTGGCGGCCGGCATCATCCAGCGCGCCCGGCTGCTCGATGCGGTCCTGGCCGATCTCTATGGCCCGCAGGAACTGCTCGCCAACGGCCAGATCCCGGCGCAGCTCGTCTTCGGCAGCCCCGCCTTCCAACGCACCGCGCGGCGCAGCAAGGGCCCACCCCGCCGCCCGCTGCTCCACCTCTATGCGGTGGATCTGGTGCGCGGAGCCGATGGACATTGGGCCGTGCTGCAGGATCGCACGGGCCTCGCGTCGGGTCTCGGCCAACTGCGCGAGAATCGCCGCCTGATCGGTACCGCCATGCCGGAGATCGCGCGTGCCGCGCTCCCGCGCAGCATCTCGCCCTTCTTTGAGCTCTGGCAGGAGGCGCTGAGCCGCCTTGGCCCGCACGGCATGGGTGACCCTGCGATCGCTCTGCTCTCGCCCGGCACGCGCGACCCGCATTGGTTCGAGCATGTCGTCCTCTCGCGCGAGCTTGGCTGCGCGCTGGTCGAGACAGGGGACCTGACCATGCGCGGCGGGGCGCTCTTCCTCAAGACACTCAGTGGCCTGCAGCCGGTGGATGTCGTGCTCTCCCGCGTGGATGCCGCAACCCTCGATCCGCTGGACCAGCCGGAGGCGCCCGCCGGCAGTGGCGTGCCCGGCCTGCTGGACGCGGTCCGGCACGGGGCGCTGACGCTGCTGAACGCACCCGGGGCGGCGCTGGGCGAGGCGCCCGCCCTTGCCTCCTGCCTGGAGGCCCTGGCCCCCAGCATCCTGGGCGAGGCGCTGCAACTGCCCAGTCTTCCCACCCATTGGTTGCCAGATCCCACCAGCGCCCTGCCGCCCCTCCCGGAGGGCCATGCCCATTGGATCTTCCGGCCGGCCGGGCAGGGCAGCGCTTCCGAGTCGCTGGAGCGGCCGGGGCAGGGCGGCGTTGCCGCCATCGCCATGCCGTGCCTGCCGGTGGCGCCCGCCCTGGAAGGCGGTGCGTTGACGCCAGCGCCCTTCATCCTGCGGATGTTCGCGGTCTCGGACGGGATGGGCTGGCAGGTCCTGCCGGGCGGGATCGCGCGGCTCGTCACGCCTGGCGCCAAGCTCACCGGGCGCCTGCCGGGCGGCGGCTGGTGCAAGGATGTCTGGGTACCAGCCGACCCCTCGGAGGCCATCATCGGGCCCGCTGCGCAATCCGGCCCGCCCATCGCCATCCGTCGCACCGCAGGCGCAATCCCTTCGCGTGTCGCGGACAACCTCTTCTGGCTCGGCCGCTATGTGGAGCGGCTGGATCGCGCGGCGCGCTTGATGCGCGCCACCATCACCCGCCTCCGCCGCGGCGCGCCCCTGCCACGTGAACTGGCCGAGCTGGGCACCCTCGCCACCTGCCTGCGCGAGGCGCAACTGCTGGATGAGGAGGCGCGGCCGAGCGCCGGCAACCTCGCCTCCCTCGCCAATGCGCTGGAAGCGACCAGCCGCCCTGCGGTCCGCCAACTCCAGGCCACGATCGGCACATTGGTGGAGTCGGTGCGGGACCGCCTGACGGCCGACATGCATGCGACGCTCACCCAGACGCTGCGCGCGGCGGAAGAGGCGCTGGACAATTCTCCCGCCGAGTTGCCGGATCTGGCGCGGGCGCTGCTGCCGTCGCTGCGCTTCGCGAATGCGGTGGCCGGCATCGCCTCCGAGAACATGGTGCGCGGTGGCGCGCGGCTCTTCCTCGAACTTGGCCGCCGGATCGAGCGCGCCATGGCCGTGGCGAGCGAGGTGGCGATGGCGCTGGACGCGCCGGCCGCGCGCATCGAGGCCGGGCTGCGCCTGACGCTGGAGCTCTGCGACAGCGTCATCACCTATCGCAGCCGCTACCTCGCGGTGTTGCAGCCCGCCCCGGCGCTGGACCTCGTGCTGGCGGATCCTTCCAACCCGCGCGGCCTCGCCTTCCAACTGGCGGCGATCGGCACCGCGCTGCGGGAGCTGGCGGGCGAAGGTGATGCGGAGACGGCGCGGGAGGTGCGCCGGCTCTTCGCCGAAGCAGAAGGCATCACGCCCCGCCTTCTGGCCGCGCAGGACCAGGCGGAGGCGGCCACCGCGGAATTGCCACGCCTGCTGCGCGGCATGGCGGGCGACATCGCGACCCTCTCCGATGAACTCTCACGCCGCTATTTCGCGCTTCTGCCGCCCGCTCGGGCGGTCGGGGTGGATGTGGGTGAGCCGGCCGTGATTACGGCATGACGCTTCAGCCGGGGGGACGGTAGGCGTATCGCCCCCCATCCGGCAGAATGGGGCGGATGATCTACTGGCTTCGACACCGCACCGCCTATGGCTACGCCCAGACGGTGGATCTGGCGGCGCATCTGCTCCATCTGAAGCCACGGGCGCTGCCGGGCCAGCGGGTGATTTCCGCCCGCCTCACCTGCCTGCCGCGGCCCGATCACCACACCGAGACGCACGATCATTTCGGCAACGCCGCAACGCGCCTCTTCCTCGTCGCCCCGCACACCAGTTTCGAGGTGACGGCGGAAAGCCTCGTCGAGGTGGATTTCGCCCCGCCGCCGCCAGCCGCCGAGACCCCCCCCTGGGAACAGGTCGCGGCCGCAGCGCAGGGCGCGGAGACGGCGGATTTCATCCAGGCGACCCGCCATGTGCCCCTGCTGCCGGAGGCCACGGCCTATGCCCGCACCTCCTTCCCGCCCGGCCGGCGCGTGCTGGAGGGCCTGCTGGAGCTGAACCAGCGCATGCGGCAGGATTTCGTCTTCCAGGCGGGCGTCACCAGCATCACGACCCCCATCGCCGATGTGCTGCGGGACCGCCGGGGTGTGTGCCAGGATTTCACGCAGGTCATGCTGGCGGCTCTGCGCGGCCTCGGCCTGCCGGCGCGCTATGTCTCGGGCTATGTGCGGACCCGCCCGCCGCCCGGCCAGGTTCGGCGGCGTGGTGCCGACCAGTCGCATGCCTGGGTCTCGGCCTGGATGGGGCCTGGCTTCGGCTGGGTGCAGCTCGATCCGACCAACGGTATCGTGGTGCGGGATGAGCACGTCATCCTTGCCTGGGGACGCGACTTCTCCGACATCTCGCCCCTGCGCGGCGTGCTGCTCGGCGGTGGCGACCACCGGCTGAGCGTGAGTGTGGATCTGGAGCCCGAGGGCGAGGGTTAAGCCGCTGCGCCTTCGAAGCGCGCGGCAACCCCGGCGCGCTCTTCAGCACTCATATGCAGGCCGAGCTTGGTGCGGCGCCAGAGCACATCCTCGGCCGAGCGCGCCCATTCCTGGCGGCGCATCCAGTCGAGTTCAACCTCGGTGAAGCCGGCGCCCAGGCTCTGCCCCGCCGCGCCACCTTCGAAGACGCGCGGCAGGTCGCCGCCATGGGTGCGCACCAGGCGCGGGATGGAGGCAGGGTCCAGGAAGGGCAGGGCACGTGCCATCTCGGCCGCGAAGGCCTCGCGCGTCATGCCGCCCAGATCCCCGCCGGGGAGGGTGGCGCCCGCCGTCCAAGGCGTTCCCTCGCGGCCGAGCGCCTTTGCGACCTGGCCCGCGGCTTCCTCCGCCAGGCGGCGGAAGGTGGTGATCTTGCCGCCATAGACGCTGAGCAACGGCGCCGCGCTGTGATCGAGCTTCAGCACATAGTCGCGCGTGACGGCGGAGGGGTCATCCGCGCCATCGTCAAACAGCGGGCGCACGCCTGAGTAAGACCACACGATATCGGCTGGTGTGATCTGCCGGCGAAACTGGCGGGAGACGGCGGCGCAGAGATACTCGGCCTCCTCCGGCGTGCAATGCGCGGTGCCGGCATCGCCTTCATGCGGCACGTCGGTGGTGCCGATCAGGCTGAACTCATCCTCATAGGGGATGACGAAGACCACACGGCGGTCGTCATTCTGCAGGATGAAGGCGTGGCTCCCCTCATAGAGGCGGGGCAGCACGATATGGCTGCCGCGAATGAGGCGCACGGCCCCCGGCTTGTCGGCATGGGCGGAATCCAGCGCGCGCTGCACCCAGGGGCCCGCAGCGTTCACGATGGCGCGAACCCGGATGCGCTGTCCCTGGGCATCGGGGCCGCGGAGCGTCACCTCCCAATGGTCCGCATGGCGCGTCGCTTCCTCGAACCGGGTGCGGGTCCGGATGTCCGCGCCCCGGCGCTCCGCGTCCTGCGCGTTCAGCAGGACGAGCCGGCTGTCTTCCACCCAGGCATCCGAATAGGCGAAGGCGTGGGTGATCTCGGGCTTCAGTGCCGCGCCCATCGGGTTCTGCGCAGTCTGGAAGGCTTGCGCGCCGGGGAGCGAGACGCGGCGTGCCAGGTTGTCATAGAGGAACAGCCCGGCGCGGATCATCCAGCGCGGCCGCATCTCGGGCCGGTGCGGCAGCACGAAGCGCAGCGGCCAGATGATATGCGGCGCCATCTTCAGCAGCACCTCGCGCTCGCCCAGCGCCTCCCGCACCAGGCGGAACTCGTAGTGTTCGAGGTAACGCAGCCCGCCATGGATGAGCTTGGAGGAGGCGGAGGAGGTGGCCTGCGCCAGATCCCCCTGCTCGGCCAGGATCACGGAATATCCGCGCCCCTGGAGATCACGCGCGATGCCGGCGCCGTTGACGCCGCCCCCCACCACCAGAACATCGAAAGACTGCATCGCCACCCGGTCAGATCAGCTTGGCGCGGATGCGCGTGACAAGAATCTCCGCCACCACGACCACCGCAAGGATAGCCAGCAAGATGGTGGCGACCCTCTCCCATTGGAAGAAGTTGATCGCGTCATCCAGCACGACGCCGATGCCGCCCGCGCCGACCAGGCCCAGCACCGCGGATTCGCGCACGTTGATGTCCCAGCGGAACAGCGCGATGCCCCAGAAGGCGGGCTGCACCTGCGGCCAGATGCCCTTGAGCATGCGGTGGCCCCAGGGCGCGCCGCTGGCCTCCAGCGCCTCGACCGGGCCAGGGGCCGCTTCCTCGATCGCCTCGGCCAGCAGCTTGCCGACGAAGCCGATGGAGCGGAAGGCGATGGCGAAGGTGCCGGCGGCCGGGCCGGGGCCGAAGACGGCGACGAAGATCAGCGCCCAGACCAGGCTGTTCACGCTGCGGGACGAGACCAGCAGGAACTGCGCGACAGCGTTGAGCAGCACGTTGCGGCAGATGTTGCGCGCCGCCAGCAGCGCGATCGGGATGGCAAGCGCCACACCCAGCACCGTGCCGAGGCTCGCGATGTGCAGGGTCTCGATCATCGCCGCATGGACGGAGGGGTAGTAGTGGCCAAGGTCGGGCGGCCACATGCGGATCAGCAGATCCGCCATCTGCTCCGGCGCATCGGCCAGGAATTCCGGGATGATCTCGATGGAGCGCACTGCCCAGACCAGCGAGGCGATGGCGGCCAGCCAGAGAAAATAGCGAAGCAGGCGCTCGCCAAAGCTGTGGCGCACCCATTCCCGGTGCAGGGGCAGCGTCGCACTCATCGCAGCGCCGCCCGGATGCGGCCGGAGATCACCTCGGCCAGGAAGATCAGCGCGATGATGGCGATCAGGATGGCGCAGACGAAGTCATAGTCGAAGCGCTTGAAGGCCGCGAAGAGCGTGCCGCCGATGCCGCCGGCACCCACGATGCCGACAAGCGTGGAATTGCGCAGGTTGGAATCCAGCAGATAGATGCAGAAGCCGATGAAGCGCGAGGCCACCTGCGGTACCACGCCATAGATCAGCACGCCCGCCGGCGAGGCGCCCGAGGCGCGCACCGCCTCCACCTGCTTCATGCTGATCTCCTCGATGGCCTCGGCGAAGAGCTTGGCGATGAAGCCGATGGAGGCGACCGTGAGCGCGGCGACACCAGCCAGCGCGCCGAATCCCAGCGCCTTCACGAAGATGATGGCGACGATGACATAGTGCAGCGAACGGCACACGGCGATGAAGCCGCGCGTGGGGGCGGCAAGCCAGACGGGGGAGAGGTTCCGCGCCGCCATCAGCCCCAGCGGCAGGGAGAGCACGATGCCGATGGCGGTGGACAGGACGGCGATCTGCAGGCTCTCCAGCATGCCTTCCACCAGAAGGCCCCAGCGTTCGAAATTGGGCGGGAACATCCGCGCCAGGAAGCGCTGGGCCTCGCCAAACCCGTGCAGCAGCCGCTCGCCCGTGATGCCGAGCTGCGCGCTGGCATAGATGATATAGGTGAGGCCGATGAGGCCGCCGATGCGCAGCGGCCAATTGGCGGGGAAGGGGTTGCGCGTCACAGCCAGTCCTCGCCGCCGTAGATCTCGCGGAGGTGATGACTCTCGAGCGCCTCGGGCGGGCCGTCGAAGACCACGGCGCCGCCCGTCATGCCGATGATGCGGATGGCGAAGCGCTTGGCCAGGTCCACATTGTGGATGTTCACGATGACGGGAACGCCGGCCTCGCCGGTCAGCCGCGCCATGAGCTCCATCACCTCGACGGCCGTCTTGGGGTCGAGCGAGGAGGTGGGCTCATCGGCCAGCAGCAGCGCAGGCGACTGCATCAGCGCGCGCGCGATTCCCACGCGTTGGCGCTGGCCCCCCGAGAGCGCGTCGGCGCGGCGCGTCGCCTGTTCGGGAAGGCCCACCGCGTCGAGCAGGGCGAAGGCGCGGTCAATGTCGTCCTGTGGGTATTTGCGCAGCCAGGCGCGCCAGAGCGGCACATAGCCGAGGCGACCTGTCAGCACGTTCTCCATGACGGTCAGGCGCTCGACCAGGTTATACTCCTGGAAGACCATGCCGATGCGCCGCCGCGCCTGGCGCAGGGCCGCACCGCGCAGCTTCGCCAGATCCTCCTCGCCCATGAGGATGGCGCCGGCGGTGGGCTCCACCAGCCGGTTGATGCAGCGCAGCAGCGTGGACTTGCCGGTGCCGGAGGGTCCGATGATGGCGGTGATGCCCTGCGCGCCGATCTCGAGGTTGATGCCCCGCAGGACCGGCTTTCCAGGGGTATAGGATTTCTCCAGCCCCTCGATCCGCAGGATCGGCCCACTGCTCTTCAGGATGGGCGTAGCGCTCACTGGGGGCGGGCAGCCGGGGCCGGCGCCGCCGGAGCGGCCGGCGCCGCGGGCTGCTGCTGCGCCGCGCGGCGGCGGGCCTCGGCCTCCAGCTCGCGGCGGCTCTCCTGGTCGAAGGCGGCGCGCGTGTAGGGCGCGTTCACCGCGTCGGCAACGGCACGCACGGGGGCCCATTGCGCCTGGTAGGTGGCAGGCCAGAAGCGGTCATTTCCGCCCAGGTCACGTGACATCGAGGCCGGGAAGCGGAAATCGTAGAAGCACTGGCGGATGCGGGCGGCCAGTTCCGGCTGCAGGTCATGAGCCAGGGCGAAGCTGCTCGTCGGGAAGGGGTCGCTCTGCCAGATGGTGCGAAGATTGGCGGCCTGGACCTGCCCACGTGCGATCATGCGGTTGTAGACGTCGCTCGCCACGGGTGCGGCGTCGAAATCGCCGGCATTCACGCCCATCACCGAGCGGTCATGCCCACCTGAGAAGAGCACGCGGTAATCCGTGTCCGGGGTCACGCCCTGCGCCGGGAAGAGCGCGCGCGGCGCGAGATTGCCGGAGTTGGAGGTGGCCGAGGTATGCGCCACGCGGCGGCCGCGCAGATCGGCCAGGGTCCGGATGTCGGAATTGGCGCGCGTGACGACGACGACGCGGTAGCTCTCGAACTCGCGCTCATTGCCCTTGATGGCGAAGGGAACGGCGCCGGCGAGGTTCACGGCGAAGGCGGTGGGGCCGGTGGAAAAGCCCGCGATATGCAGCCGGCCGGAGCGCATCGCCTCCACCTGGGCGGCGTTGCTGGTCACCTGGAAATACACCACGCGCTTGCCGGTGCATTGCGTAAGGTGGTCCAGCAGAGGGCGGAACTGGCTGGCGTAGAGCGCGGGATCCTCGACCGGCGTATAGGCGAAGACCAGTGTGCTGGGGTTGCGCAGGCGCGCCGGGTCGGTCGGCGCATCGGCGACCAGGTCGCGATTCTCGTCGCAATAGGCGTCGTCCAGCGCTCCGCGATGCGAGCATGTGGCGGTCTGCGCGGCAGCGAGGCCGGGCAGCAGCGCGACGGCGGCGGTGGCCAGAAGCATCCTGATCATGACGTTTCGTTTCCCCGGTTAGTGACGCGACAGGCCGTGGCACGCGCCACGGCCTGTCATCTCTTCTCCACATAGCGCCCCGGGATGGCGCTGTCAGCGGGCGTCTTCAGGCGTGGCCCACCGGACCGAGCGAATCGAGGCTGGTGGCGCGAACGACCGATGCGAAGAGGCGGAGCGCGTCCGGCCCGCCGCGATCGCGCAGGGCACCATCCTCCATTTCGAGGGCGAGAAGCTCCGCATGTTCGGCCAGCGTTTCCGCAGCGCGGCGCAAGGCCTCGCGCGCCAGAACGAGCTGCAGCTCGTCCGGCATGTCCTTCCAATCGGCGGGCGGGGGCATGAGGGAAATCATCCGCTTGCCCGCCCTTCTGGCGGTGGGTTTCGTTCCAGGCCTTCTACATGGATGGGCGTTAACAGAGCCTTGCGGCTCAGGTGAAGCGAAGCTGGACCTCGCCCAGCCCGTCGAAGGCAACCCGCACGGCGCAGGGGCCCTCCAGCCAGATGGGCGGCGTGACGGAGCCGAGCCAGACGACCTGGCCTGCCTTCAGCCCGCCGAAGACCTCGGCCGCGCCCGAGCCCGCGAGCCAGGCCAGCGCCTCCATCGGGTGGCCCAGCAAATCCTGGCCATGGCCCGCGCCCTTCGAGGCGCCATCCACGAAGAGCTCTCCCCGCATCGCGCCAAGGTCGAGCTTCCGCCAATCCGCCACCGGGCGGCCCAGCACGCCGGAGGCATGGAAGACCTGGTCCGCGATGAGGGTCGGCGTGCCGAGCGCCGCCAAGTCGCCATAGCGCTTCTCGACGATCTCGATGGCGGGGAAGACCTCGGCCACCGCCGCCTCGGCCTCGGCCCTCGTGGTCGGGCCGAAGGCCAGGTCGCGGCCCAGGCGCACCCCCACCTCGCACTCCACGCCGACCGCGATGAACTCCGCGAAGGGCGCGGTGAAGCCATCGGCGTTGAGGCTCGTGGCCGGGACGAAGCCGGCGGCCGGGTGGGCGAGGCCGAGATAGCTCTGCATCTGCTTCGTCGTGGCACCGATCTTGAAGCCGGCAGGCGGGATGGCGCCCTGGGCCTCGGCCACCTCGCGCTGGACGCGATAGCCCTCGGCCACGTCACGTGGCGCGGCGCCTCCCAGCGGCGCAAGGACGCGCTTGGCCTTCCAGGCTTCGAGAATCATGTCGGCGGCTTGGCTCATCAGTTCACTCCCGGGCGAGTTCATACAGCGCGACCGCGGCGGCGGCCGATACGTTCAGGCTTTCCATGCTGGCCTGAATCGGAAGGCGCACCAACTCATCGCAGGTCTCGCGCGTGAGACGTCTCAGGCCCTCGCCCTCGGCGCCGAGCACGAGCGCCACGCGCCGGCCGGTCAGTCCCGACTGCGCCAGGGTCACGGGGCCGCCGGCCTCCAGGCCCACAACCCAGAGCCCGGCCTTCTTCAACTGCTCAAGCGCGCGGGAGAGGTTCACCTCACGGAGGATGGGCACCACCTCCAGCGCGCCGGAGGCGGCGCGCGCCAGAGCGCCGGTCTCCGGCGGGGCGTGGCGCTCCTGGACCACCAGGGCGGCGGCGCCGAAGGCCGCGGCGGAGCGCAGAATGGCGCCGACATTGCGTGGATCGGTCACTTGGTCGAGCACCAGCACGGGGCCGGTCGTCCCCTCCAGCAGCCGCTCCATGTTGGGCGAAGCCAGGGGTTCCACCATCAGGGCGGCGCCTTGGTGGATCGCATCCGGCGGCAATAAAGCATCCAGCCGGTTGCGCTCGACCAGTTCGGGCGCGATGCGCCAGGGCGGAGAGAAGCGCTCGGCGAGCTCCTGCTCGGCACCGCGCGTCACCAGCAGGCGCCTCAGGCGACGGGCCGGATTGGCCAGGGCGGCCGAGACGGCATGCAGCCCGTACAGCCACACGACGCCCTCATCACGCGCCGGGCTGGCGTCCTGGGGGCGGGGGCGGTGTCGGTTCTGGCGCATCCCCCCATCAAGCCTGCGAAGCGCCGGCTGGCAAGCGGCCGGCGCCTGTCCTAGATACGCCAATGGGCCGGGTTAGCTCAGCGGTAGAGCAACCGCCTTGTAAGCGGTAGGTCGTCGGTTCAATCCCGACACCCGGCATGTCCTCACCCCCGGAGGCCCCCGGGGCCGGTGCGGGGGGCGACACATTTCCTCACCTGCGCACGGCGTCTTCGGCATGCGGCTGTTACAAACAGGGCGCATCTTCCTCTCAACGGAGCGACAGTCACGCCGCCTCCTGAAACCGGAGAAGATGATGAAAACCGCAGCGACTCTTGGACTTGGCCTGGCCCTTCTGAGCGGCGGCATCGCCCTGGCGCAGCCCACCGCCGCGCCCGCTGCCCCGCCGGCGGCGGATGCACGGCCGGATCGCGGCTCCCGTGGTGAGGGGAGCATCCGCATGTTCGAACTGATCGACGTCAATCGCGATGGGCGCGTCGTCTGGGATGAGGCGTGGGTCTTCGTGACAACGCGCTTCAACGCGGCCGATGCGGACCGCAGTGGCGGCCTGAGCCTCGAGGAATTCGCGGCGCTGCGCATGCGCCAGGGTGATGCGCCCGGCCCGCGCCCCGAATATGCGCAGCGGATGGAGCAGATGCGCGGCATGATGTTCCGGGGCCTCGATGCCGACCGGAACGGCCAGGTGACCCTGGTGGAGATCCGCCCGATGGTGGAGGCGCGCTTCCGCGCCCTGGACGCGAATGGCGACAACGCCGTCAGTCGCGACGAGGTTCCGCAGCGCGGCCCACATCAGCATCGCGGCCCGCGTCCCGGCGGGCCCGACGCTCCGCCTACGCCGCCCGCGCGCTGAGCGCCAGCCGTTCGGCGATCAGGAAGGGTTGACCCGGGGCGGCCTGTGTGAAGATGCAGACCGTCCCGACCTCGCGGGGCTGCTCCACGAGCCCCGCGAAATGCGCCTCGGCCAGCGGCCGGATGCGCGCTGCCTCCTCAGGCGGCAGGCGGTGCGTGAGCGTCACGTGGAACTGCCACTCCTCCATGACATAGGGGTAGCCCCAGCGGGCCAGCAGGGCCTCATGCGCGGGCGTCAGCTTGGCCTTACGGCGCCGGGCCAGTTCCTCTTCCGAGGGCGGCGCACGGTGCTGATCGAGCGACGCGACCGCAGAATCGGCCAGTGCGTGCAAGGCCGGGCAGGGGGTGATCTCGCGCAGAGCCAGGAAGCCCTTGAGGTCCTGCACGGAGAGGGGCGGGAGCTGGAACGGGGCGATTCCGGCCGCCCAGCGCAGGGCATCTGCCAGAAAAGCCTGGTAGCTGGTGGCGAGCCGGAAGGGCGGCTTCAACGTCGCGTGCAGGCCGTAGCCGCGCGGGTCCGACGTGATGTCGGCGAGGCCGGGAATGGCGGGCTGCGGGACGCGCGCGGCGGTTTCCGCATCACGGCCGAGCCACGCGCTGCCGGCTGCATGCAACGGATCATCCAGCTCAGGCGCCCAGTAGACCGCCACCCGCATCAGATCACTCTCTCTCCGCCGCGCCAGACCTGCCGCACGACGGGCATGGCGCCGTGCTGCGTCACACGCACCAGATCCGCGCGCAGCCCGGGTTCCAGCCGGCCGCGATCATGCAGCCGGCACATGGCGGCCGGCGCGCTGGTGACGGTGGCGATGGCGGCCGGTAGGCCGATCTCCGGCGCGATCAGAAAGGCGGCCTCGATCAACGCGGGCGGCACGTAGTCGCTGGCCAGCACATGCACCGCACCCGCGCGCACCAGATCCATCGCGGCGACATTGCCCGAATGGCTGCCGCCGCGGACGATGTTGGGCGAACCCGCGATGACGCCGACGCCGATGCGCGCGGCTTCGACCGCCGCCTCCATCGTCACCGGGAATTCGCTCACGCGGATGCCGTCCTCCGCGTTGCGGCGCACCTCGCCCGCGTCCTCGTCGTCATGGCTGGCGAGCGGGATGTCGCGCCCGGCGAATCGGTCGATGACGAGGCGGCGCTGGCGCTCGCGCAGTTCGGCGCGCTGGGCCTGGAGCTTGAGGATGCGGACCTCGACCTCGGCATCGGTCATGCGGGTCTGCTTGATGCGCATGGCACGATAGCGGGCAAGGTCCCGATACTGGCCGACGCCGGGCGAGTGGTCCATCAGGCTGACCATCGCGACAAGCGGATGCTCGGCCACGCCATCGAGCAGGCCGGGCATGTCGCGCGCCGGCAATTCGCAGCGCAGGTGCAGCAGGTGCTCGGCCTTCATGAAGGGCTGATCGTGCAGGGCGGTCAGGTCCCGGACGCCGTCATGGAAAGTCTGGTCGCGGCCCTGGTCAAAGCCGAGATCGCCCAGGCATAGCGCATCCAGCACGGTGGTCACGCCGGCCGCCGCGCATTGCGCGTCATGCGCGAGGAAGGCGGAGAGGGAGGGCCAGCGGGCATTGGCGCGCGGCTGCACCTGGCGCTCCAGATTGTCGGTATGCACATCCACCACGCCGGGGATCAGGATGTCGCCGTCGCAATCCAGGGCGCCCGCGTGATGCGCCCGGCCCGGCTGGATCTCGGCGATGCGGCCGGAGCGCAGGACGAGCGTGCCCTCCATCTCCGCCTCGGGCAGGACGAGGCGGGCATTGGTCAGGACGGTCTCTGCGGTCATGCGGCGTCTTCTAGCGGAAGGATGTCATGCAGGCGATCCGCCACCCGGTCGCGCACCTCGATGTCATGGAAGATTCCCACGAGTGCGGCGCCGCGCGCCTTGGCCTCGGCGATCAGGGCGATCACCACCTCGCGGTTGGCTGCATCCAGGCTCGCGGTGGGTTCGTCCAGCAGCAGGATCGGGTAGTGCGGCGCGAAGCCGCGGGCCAGGTTCACGCGCTGCTGCTCGCCGCCCGAAAAGGTCGCGGGCGGCAGGCCGTGCAGGCGAGGCGGCAGGTTGAGGCGGGTGAGAAGGGCGGTGGCGCGGGCCTCGGCCTCGGCGCGGGGCGTGCCTTGCGCCAGCAGCGGCTCGGCCACCACGTCGCGGGCGGAGACGCGGGGGATGACGCGCAGGAATTGCGAGACATAGCCCAGCGTCTCGCGCCGGATCTCGCGCACGAGGCGCGCATTGGCGGCGGCGAGGTCCACCTCAGCGCCGCGATGGGCGAGCCAGATATGCCCGGCATCGCTCCCGTAATTGCCCTGGAGGCAGCGCATCAGGGTGGATTTGCCCGCGCCCGAGGGGCCGGTCAGCGCCACGCATTCACCGGGCATCACGGTCAGTGCCTCACCCTTCAGCACCTGGAAGCCGACGCCGCCCTGCAAATGCAGGGTGAAGCCCTTGGCCAGCGCCTCGATCCGGATCGCGGGCCTCATGCCGAAAGCACCGAGGCGACGAGGAGTTGGGTGTATGCGTGGCGCGGGTCATCCAGCACGCGATCAGCCAGCCCTTCCTCCACGATGCGTCCCTGCCGCATCACGATGATGCGATGCGCCAGGAGGCGCGCGGCCGCGATGTCATGCGTCACGAAGAAGACAGCCAGGCCAAGTTCGGCAACGAGGCCACGGATCAGGTCCAGGAGGCGCGCCTGGACGCTGACGTCCAAGCCACCCGTCGGCTCATCCATGAAGACGAGGCGCGGCTCGGTCACCAGGCAGCGGGCGATCTGCAGGCGCTGCTGCATGCCGCCCGAGAAGTTGCGCGGCGCCTCGTCGATGCGCGCCGGGTCCATCTCCACGCGTGCCATCCAGTCGGCGGCCGCGCCGCGGATGGCGGCGTAGTTGCGCCCGCCGGCGGCCATCAGCCGCTCGCCGATATTGCCGCCGGCGGAGATGCCCATGCGAAGGCCATCCCGGGCATTCTGGTGCACGAAGCCCCATTCGCTGCGCATCAGGCGGCGCTTCGCGGCCTCGCTCAGCGCTCCGATCTGGTGTTCCGCGCCATCGGCGCCGCGGTAGAGCACGTGCCCCGCCTGCGGCGCCATCATGCCGGCCAGCACCCGCAGCAGGGTGGACTTGCCCGAGCCGCTTTCGCCCACGATGGCGACGACCTCGCCCGGATGGATGTCAAGGCTCACGCCATCCAGCGCGCGCACCGCGCCGAAGCGCAGGTCCAGGCCGCTCGCTTCCAGCAGGGGCGCGCTCATGGCGTCTGGTTCTCGCGGCAATGATCCGTGTCGGAGCAGACATAGATCCGCCCGCCCTGGTCGTCCGCGACGATCTCATCGAGGTAGCTGGTCGTGCTGCCGCAGGCCGAACAGGCGTGGGGTGCCCGCATCGGCCGGAAGGGATGGTCGTCGAAATCCAGGCTCTCGACGGCGGTGTAGGGCGGCACGGCGTAGATCTTCTTCTCGCGCCCCGCGCCGAAGAGCATGATGGCGGGCGAGTTGTGCAGCTTCGGATTGTCGAAGCCCGGAATGGGCGAGGGCGACATGAGGTAGCGGCCGGCCACCATGACCGGGTGGTTGTAGCTGGTGCCGGCCTCGCCCTGCTTCGCGATGTCCTCATAGAGCTTCACCTGGGCCAGGCTGTAATCGCCCAGCGCGTGCAGGCGGCGGGTTTCGGCGAGGCGCGGCTCGAGCCGGAAAAGCGGCTCGGGCATCGGCACCTGGAAGACCATGACCTGGCCCTCGGTCAGCGGGCGCTCGGGGATGCGGTGGCGCGTCTGGATGATGGTCGCCTCCGCCGTGCGGGTGGTTGTGGCGATGCCGGCCACCTTGGCGAAAAAGGCGCGGATGGAGACGGCGTTGGTCGTGTCATCCGCGCCCTGGTCGATCACCTTGAGCACATCGCGTGGCCCGAGGATGGCGGCCGTCACCTGGATGCCGCCCGTGCCCCAGCCATAGGGCAGCGGCATCTCGCGCGCGCCGAAGGGAATCTGATGGCCGGGGATGGCCAGCGCCTTGAGGATGGCGCGGCGGATCATCCGCTTGGTCGCCTCGTCCAGATAGGCGAAGTTATAGGCGGAGCCAGGCGTGTTCCGCGGCGGCATCGCGTTCATGCCTTCTCCTCCCAGCGGGCGCGGATGCTGCGGATCTTCTCGAGCTCGCTCTGGAAATCCACGTGATGCGGCAGTTTCAGATGCTCGACGAAGCCGGTCGCTTCCACATTGTCGGCGTGGAGCAGCACGAACTCCGCCTGTTGGGCGGGGGCGGTGGCGTCCTCGCCGAGATCGGGCGCCATCAGCGCACGGTCCACCAGCGCCATGGCCATGGCCTTGCGCTCGCCATGGCCCATGGTGAGGCCATAGCCGCGGGTGAATTGCGGCGGCGTGGTCGCGCTGCCGGCGAACTGGTTCACCATCTGGCATTCGGTGACGGTGACGTCGCCGATCGAGACGGCGAAGCCAAGCTCGGGAGGAGCGAGGATCACCTCCACCTCGCCCATGCGCAGCTCCGCCACGAAGGGATGCGCGTTGCCGTAGCCACGCTGCGTGGAATAGCCCATGCCGAGCAGGAAGCCCTCATCGCCGCGCGCGAGCGATTGCAGGCGGAGCGCGCGGGGCGTGGGGAAGGGCAGGGGTTCGCGGGTCAGGTCAGGCGGCGGCGCGCCGTCATCCGGCGCATCGCGCGCCATCAGGCCCTCGCGCGCCAGGAGCTCCGTCACGCGCGGCATGGGCGCTTCGCTCGCCTCCGCCTCCTGCGGGGCGGCGATGCCCTCGGCGGCGAGCGCGAAATCCAGCAGGCGGTGGGTGTAGTCGAAGGTGGGGCCCAGCACCTGACCGCCGGGCAGGTCCTTGTAGGTGGCGCTGATCCGGCGCTGCACGCGCATCGCACCCGTATCCACCGGCTCGCAAGCCGCGAAGCGCGAGAGGGTGTTGCGATAGGCGCGCAGCAGGAAGGCGGCCTCGATCAGGTCACCCCGCGCCTGCTGGATGGCGAGTGCCGCGAGGCCGCGGTCGTAGCAGCTGCCCTCCGCCATCACGCGGTCCACCGCCAGGCCCAGCTGCTGCTCGATCTGCTCCGGGCTGAGCGCGGGCAGCGCCGCGTCGCCGCGCCGGCGTTCGGCCAGCCAGGCATGCGCCGCCTCGATCGCGGCCTCGCCGCCCTTCACCGCGACGTACATCAGCGGTCCTCCGTGATGCGGGTGGTGCGGGGAAGGCCTGCGAGACGCGTCCCGGCGCAGAGGACCACATCCACGCCTCGTGGGAAATGCGTGCGGTTCCTGGCCCATTGCACCGCGAAATCTGCCGGCAGGCCGGTCACGGTCAGTCGATGCTCGTGCTGGATGCCAGGGCCGGTCAGGCGCCAGCCGGAGGCATCATCCAGCGTCGCGACCTGCACGATCAGCGTGGCACTGTCCTGCGGCGTCTCGTCGGTGCCGAGGTCGACGCTCGCCAGCGCCGGCATGGCGCGGGTGGCCAGCAAGAATTGGGCGCGTGCCACGTCCTCTACCAGCGGCGCGCCGGTGTGGAAGGCGATCCAGTCGCGCGCCTCGCCCTCGGCGTCGGTCCAAAGCGGCGTCTCGGCATCGGCCAGCGTCAACAGCGCGGCGGCGGCGGCGGGGTCCAGGCCGGGGGGCGGTTCGTGGAGCGCGTTGCAATCCTGGATGCGGCCGGGGCGCGCCATGGCGTTCATCAGCGCGGCAAAGCCGGACTGGGCGCCGAAGACGGGGTCGGAGAAGCCTGGCTTCATCGCATCGTCGCCAGGGTTGCGAAGCGCACTTCGGTGGCGGCGGCGCGCCGCGCGGTGAGCAGGGCGGCCTCGCGCTGGCGCTCCCGCAGCGGCTCGATCACGGCTTCGATGAGAAGCTCCTGCCAGTCTGGCTGCTGCAGGCAGGCATCGAGCAGCGCGGCCGTCTCCGCCGCGCGCCTGTCGCGGCCCAGTCGCCAGCAATGGCCGAGTGTTCCACCCTCGAGCGAGACCGAGCAGCGCGTGAGCGTCGCCTCGCCCAGGTTGAAGGCCGCGCCATCACCGCCGGCCCTGCCGCGCAGCATCGTGAGGCCGATTTCGGGGCCGCGGATCACGCGATGCACCGGAAGCGGCGGGAGGGGGGCGAGCAGGGCAGCCATCTCGTCAGCGGGCGCGCGGGCCAGGACGGCCATCCATTCGGAGCGGGTGATCATTTGTCTAGACAGCTATACGTCTGTCCCGCTATGGTCAAGCTGCAATTGGCACTCCGGAGCGTCCATTTGGTTGAAACTTCCATGACGTTTGCAAGCGGCACGCTGGACCGCGGCGCCGGCATCGCGCTCTGGCGCCAGATCGGCGCGGCGATCGAGGCCGCGATACGCCAGGGACAGCACGCCCCAGGCCAGCGCCTGCCGACCGAGGCCGAGCTCTCCCAGGCCTTCCGCGTGAACCGCCACACCATCCGGCGTGCCATGGAGGAGCTGGAGACGCGCGGCATCGTCCGCGTCGAGCAGGGGCGGGGGAGCTTCGTCGCGGAGGATGTGCTCGACTACCCGCTCAACGCCCGCACGCGCTTCAGCGAGATCATCCGCGCGCAGAATCGCGAGCCGGCCGGCCAGATGCTTCGCCTCGCCGAGATCCCGGCCGAGGCACGGGTGGCCGAGATGCTGGAGATCCGCCGCGGCCGGGCCGTGATCCTGGCCGAGCGCCTGGCCATGGCCGATGGCCGCCCCGTGGCGCTTGGGGCGCACCACTTCCCGGCGCACCGCTTCCCCGACATCATGGCGCGACTGCGCGAGAACCCCTCCATCACCCATGCGCTGGCGGCCTGCGGCGTGCCGGATTACCGCCGGCGCGTGACACGTATCACCGCCCGAATGCCAACGGCGGAGGAGGCCGAGGCGCTGCAGCAATCCCGCAGCCGGCCGCTTCTGGTGGCGGAGGCGGTGAATGTGGATGGCGGCGGCAAGCCGGTGGATGCGACGGTCACTCGCTACGCCGCCGGCCGGACGCAGATGGTGGTGGAGTCTTGAGCATGTCTTGGAAGATCATGGGCGGCCATGTGCTGCGCGCGGGAGCGCTCGGCGCGGGCGAGGTGGCGCTCGCCGATGGCCGGATCACGGGCGAGTTGCCGGCAGCAAGGCGGTTCGACGCGAAGGGTCTGCTTGTCATGCCCGGCATCGTCGACATCCACGGCGATGCGCATGAGCGGGCCCTGCAACCGCGCCCTAACGTGGATTTTCCGGCTGGTTTCGCCTTGCGCGACGCCGCCGCGCAGTGCCTGGCCGCCGGCATCACGACCGCCTATCTCGGCGTCACGCTTTCCTGGGAACCGGGGCTGCGCTCCTTGCCAGCCTTCCTTTCCACGCTGGAGGCGCTGAAGACCCCCCCGCCGGGGCCGGAGCTGCGCGTGCATCTGCGCTTCGAAGCTGACAATTTCGGCGCCGAGGCCGACGCGGTGGCCGCGATCGCGGCGGGCCGGGTGCATCTGCTGGGCTTCAATGACCATACGCCCAGCATCGTGAAGAAGCTGAAGAATCCCAAGGAGCTCGGCAAATATGCCGGCCGCGCCGGCGTCTCCGAGGCCGAGCTGATGGCGCTGGCCGATGCCGCCTTCAGCCGCCGCGCCGAAGTGCCAGCGATGCGGGAGCGCATGGCCGAGGCTGCGAAGCGCGCCGGCATCCCCATGCTCAGCCATGACGACGCGACGCTGGGCGACCGCGCGCTGTTCCGTGGCCTGGGTGCGTCCATCTGCGAATTCCCCATGGCCGAGCCGGTGGCCGAGGATGCGCGGGCAGCGGGCGAGGCGGTGGTGATGGGAGCGCCCAATGTGGTGCGCGGCGGCAGCCATCTGGGCTGGGCGAGTGCGGCGCCGCTGGCCGAACGCGGGCTCGTCACCGTGCTGGCGAGCGACTACCACTGGCCCGCTCTGCTGGCCGCGCCCTTCCGCATGGCCGCGCGTGGCGTGCTGGACCTCGCCGCCGCCTGGGCGCTCGTATCGAGCAACCCGGCCGATGCGCTGGGCCTCACCGATCGCGGCCGCATCGCGGAGGGCCTGCGCGGGGACATCGCGGTGGTGACGCCGGAAGGCGCGCTCGCTGCCTGTTTCGTGCAAGGGGAACTCGCCTGGATCGGTCCGGAATTCGCCAGCCGGCTGCATTGATCGCCCGGGCCCCGCGGCGCAGACTGCGCCGAGAGGGGCCAAGGAAACCATCATGCTCGAATGCCAGCGCGACGCCTTCGACATCCCGCGCGATGTCGCCTACCTCAACGCCGCCTCCTGGAGCCCGTTGCCGCATTCGGTGCAGGCGGCGGGCCAGGCGGGCATCGCGCTGAAGGCGCGGCCCTGGGGCATCACGGGCGAGCATATCGCGCGCCAATGCAACCGCGCCCGCACCGCCGCCGCACGGCTGATCAAAGCGGCGCCCGAGGATGTGGCGATCATCCCCTCCGTCTCCTACGGCGTGGCCGTCGCGGGGCGCATCCTGCCCATCCCGGCCGGTTCCCGCGTGCTGGTGCTGGGCGATGACCATTCCTCGCCCGTGCTCGAATGGCTGCAGCGCGCGGCCGAGCGCGGCTTCACGGTGGACACCATCGCTGCCCCCACCGATGGCGACTGGACCGCAGCCACGCTGGCGGCGATCCGCAAGCCAGGGGCGGCGCCGCTGGCCCTCGTCTCCATCTCCTCCGTGCATTGGGCGGATGGCGGGCTGATCGACCTCGATGCGGTCGCGGCGGCGCAGCGCGCGGCGGGCGCGATGTTGCTGGTGGATGCGACGCATCACGCGGGCGTGCTGCCGCTGGACGTCACCACGCTCGACCCGGATGTGCTGATCTTCCCCACCTACAAATGGGTGCTGGGCCCCTATGGCCGCGCCTTCCTCTACATCGCCAAGCGCCACCAGGAGGGTGTGCCGCTCGAGCAGACCGGCTCCTCCCGCCGCCGCGTCTCCTCCGAGGCGCGGCCCTACATGGCCGATCTCGGGTTCACGGATGGCGCCAAGCGCTTCGACATGGGCGAGCGCGACCATGTGATCGGCCTCGAGATGGCGGCGGTCGGCATGGAGATGATGGCCGATTGGGGCACAGATGCGATCAGCACCCGCCTGGGCCACCTCACCGGCCTGCTGGCGGAGGGCCTGGCCGGGACCGGAGTGGAACTCCTGCCGCAGGGCCTGCGCGCGCCGCATGTGCTGAGTCTGGGCTTTCCTGGCGGCATGCGTCCCGGTCTGATCGAGGCGCTGGCCGAGCGCAATGTGCATGTGGCCCCCCGCCTCGGCCGCATGCGGATCAGCCCGCATGTCTACAATGACGAAGCGGACGTGGCCGCCCTCCTCGACGCCTTCCGCAAGCTGGCCTGAAGCGCATGGATGCGTTCTCGGCACCCGGCCGCTTCTGGAAGGGCAATATCCACACGCACACCGACGCCTCGGACGGGGCGCGCGGCGTGGCGGAGGTCTGCGCCACCTATCGCGAGGCGGGCTACGACTTCCTCGCCATCACCGATCACTTTCTGCCAAAATATGACTTCCCGATCGTGGATACGCGGCCTTGCCGGACGCCCGGCTTCACCACGATCCTGGGCGCCGAGCTGCATGCGCCCGCCACGGCGCTGGGCGAGATGTGGCACATCCTGGCTGTCGGCCTGCCGCTGGATTTCGCGCGCACCCCGCCGGAGGAAACCGGGCCGGAACTGGCCGCGCGCGCGATCGCGGCTGGCGCCTTCGTCGCCATCCCGCATCCCGGCTGGTATTCGCTCAGCCTCGCCGATGCGCAGACGCTGCCGGGCGCCCATGCGGTGGAGGTCTACAATCACACCTCGCAGGTGCGGACCGAGCGCGGCGACGGCGTCTACCTCGCCGACCAACTGCTCGCCACGGGGCGGATGATCAACCTGATCGCCGTGGATGACGCGCATTTCAAATCGCCCGACGCCTTCGGCGGCTGGGTGATGGTCAAGGCCGAGGCGAATGAGCCGGATGCGCTGCTGGCCGCGCTGAAGGCCGGGCATTTCTATGCGACGCAGGGGCCGCTGATCCATGACATCCGCTGGGAGGCCGATGCGGTGGAGGTCACCTGCTCGGCCGCGGCCAGCATCATGGTGCTGGGCCGTGGTTCGCGCGCGGACCAGTCGGTCGGGCTGTGCCAGACGCGGGCGCGGCTCTCGCTGAAGGCGCTGAAAGGCGGAGGTTTCGCGCGCGTGGTCGTGGCCGATGCGGCTGGGCGGCGGGCCTGGGCGAACCCGGTTCGGTTGCCGGATTAGAGCATGATGCGTTGAGGCGGAATCGCCGAAACGTTGAATCATCCTCTCAGCAAAAGGCTAGACCGCGCGAAGTGAACGCATGTGAACGCAGCACGGTCTAGCGTACCGCGCTCCGGGCGCCCGCCGGCCAGCTGACCGCCTGGTCATGCGCTGGCAGCGGGCAAGGCCCTCCCCACTCACGGCATTCCCTCGTTGCCACGGCAAGCGGAAGCATTGGCGTGAGGTCGCCAAACGAAGAACGGATGGCCCTGGGGCCATCCGTCGTATGCGCCAAGCTGGCAACTCAGATGAGGGGGCCGTGGGGAAGATCCCACGGCCACCCCTGCTGCGGCCTTTGCTTACAGCCAGATGTTGGCCGCGGTGAGCGAAGCCACCCCGGTCAGGCTGAGCTGGAAGTCGGCCACGCTGTCACCGTTCACATCGCCCGAGAGAACGCCGGAGGCGAAGCGGAGCTGACCGGCCGCGCCGCTGAAGCCAGCACCGCCAATCCAGGTGAAGGCCTGATCACCCGCCAGCGACCCATTCGCATCGATGGGCCGCAGGTCGATCGTGTCGCCTTCGGCAACGCTGAAGTCGGTCACGACGTCACCGTTGATGTCAGCCGTGGCGCGGAACAGGAAGCGATCCGCTCCCGTGCCACCCGACAGGCTATCCGTGCCGGCGCCGCCTTCGATCACGTCGGTTCCCGTACCGCCAAGCAGCGTGTCATTGCCTGCGCCGCCGCTCAGCACATCATTGCCGTCCCCGCCTTCCAGTCGGTTCGCCCCTGCGCCGCCATCAAGCCGGTTGGCCAGGGCATTGCCGAAGCCGTTCAGGTTGCCAGAGCCAACTACGGTCAGCCACTCGAAGTTGTCACCCAAGGTCCAGCTGACGGTCGAGATCACGCGGTCATAGCCGCCATCCACCGACTCGCTGACCACATCACTGAGGTCTTCGACGCGGTAGGTGTCGTCGCCCGCACCGGCAGACATCGTGTCGGAACCGGCACCGCCGACCAGCGTGTCGTTGCCCGCGCCGCCAGTGATGCTGTTGGCCAGCGCATTGCCCGTGCCGGCGAAGGCGCCGGCACCGGTGAAGAGCAGGTTCTCGAGATTGTCCCCCAGCGTGTAGCTGGCGAGGGTGGTCTGCACCGTATCGGTGCCCTCGTTCGCCGCCTCGGTCACCACGTCGCCGGCATTG
Source organism: Roseococcus sp. SDR (assembly GCF_019083995.1). Taxonomy (GTDB): domain Bacteria; phylum Pseudomonadota; class Alphaproteobacteria; order Acetobacterales; family Acetobacteraceae; genus Roseococcus. The sequence continues at coordinate 2,554 of NZ_JAHRCU010000004.1, read as the reverse complement.
TCGACCACGTAGGTGTCGTTGTCGGCGCCGCCCGTCATTGCGTCGGCCCCGGCCCCGCCGTTCAGCGTGTCGTTGCCGGCGCCGCCGGAGAGCGTGTCGTTGCCCGCGCCGCCGGTGATGCTGTTGGCCAGCGCATTGCCGGTGCCGGTGAAGGCGCCGACGCCGGTGAAGACAAGGTTCTCGAGATCACTCCCGAGAGCGAAGGCCGCGAGCGAAGTCTGCACCGTGTCGGTGCCTTCGCCGGACAGCTCGACGACCGCGTCACCGGCGCTGTCCAAGACATAGGTGTCGTTGCCGGCACCGCCCGTCATGGTGTCATCGCCGGCGCCGCCGGAGAGCGTGTCGTTGCCCGCGCCGCCGGTGATGCTGTTGGCCAGCGCGTTGCCCGTGCCGGTGAAGGCGCCGGCACCGGTGAAGAGCAGGTTCTCGACATTGGCACCCAGGGTGTAGCTGGCGAGGGTGGTCTGCACCGTATCGGTGCCCTCGTTCGCCGCCTCGGTCACCACGTCGCCCACGGTGTCGACCACGTAGGTGTCGTTGTCCGCGCCGCCTGCCATCGAGTCGTTGCCGGCCCCGCCGTTCAGGGTGTCGTTCCCGGCGCCGCCGAGCAGCGTGTCGTTGCCGGCCCCGCCGTTCAGGGTGTCGTTCCCGGCATTGCCCGTCAGGCGGTCATTGCCCCCCTCACCGGAAAGCAGGTTGTCCGCCCCGTCGCCGGTCAGCACGTCCGAGTTGCCGCCACCGATCACGGCCTCGATGCCGCTCAGAACGTCGCCGGCCGCAAAACCACCGCTGGCCGTGCCGAGCAGCAGGTTCACGTTGACGCCCGTCGACCCGGCATAGGATGCCGTATCGAAGCCAGCGCCGCCGGTGATGGTGTCGGCCCCTGCGCCACCGGTGAGCGTGTCGTCGCCGTCCCCGCCCATCAGCAGGTTGGCCACCGCGTTACCGGTGAGCGAGTCGTTGCCGCTGCCGCCAGTCAGGCCCTCGATGTCGGTGAGCTGATCACCCTCGGCCGAACCGCCGGAGCCCAAGCCAGTCACGAGGGACACGGAGACGGCCTGGGTGCCGCCAGCGTAGCTCGCGATGTCGAAGCCCTCATCGCCAGCCATTTCGTCGGCGCCGGTGCCACCGAGAAGCGTGTCATCGCCTTCACCGCCGTCGAGGACATCGTCCCCGTCGCCGCCATTCAGGAGGTTGGCCCCCGCGCTGCCGAACAGGAAGTCGGAGCCCGAGCCACCGGTCGCGTTCTCGATCGAGGTGAGAATGTCCTCGCCATCGCCCGAGGCCGTGCCGGCCTGGAGATCAACCACAACGCCGCTGGAAACGGAGCTGAAGTCCACCGTGTCGGACCCAGCGCCGCCGCTGAGTTCGTCATCGCCCGCGCCGCCGGTCAGCGTATCCGCGCCGGAACCGCCAGCCAAGCTGTCCGCTTCGTCGCCGCCCCGCAGCGCGCCGCCGAGTGCACCGATGGTCAGCCCGTAGGCCGCCGACGTGGCGCTGGTATTGGAAGCCGCGTCCCGCGCCACGGCGGTGATGTCCCCGCCGACGGCAAGGGGGGCGCCCGTGTTGGAGAGGCTCCACGCACCGCCCAGGCCGGCAACAGTCATGCCGATCGAGACGCCGCCCACGAAGACCTCGACCGAGGTGCCGGCTTCCGCCGTGCCGGACACGGTCAGGGTGTCGCCCGTCGCCGAGCTCAGTTCGGCGCCAGTCAGGACGGGCGCTGCGGGCGGGATGGTGTCCACAACGACCGTCAGCGTGCCGGAGACATCGCTGGCATTGCCGGCGAGGTCCGTGGCCTGGGCGGTGAAGTCGTAGCTGCCATCCGCCAGCGCCGCGCTGGTGTAGCTCCAGTTGCCATCCCCATCGGCCGTGACCGTGTCCACCAGGTCGCCGTCGCGGAAGATGGCGACCGAGGCGAAGGCCTCCGTCGTACCCGAAAGGGTCGGCGTGGTGTCGCTGGTCAGGTTGTCGTCGTCATCCCCAGTGTCGGACGCGGCGACCAGGTCGATCGTCGGCGCAGGGAGCCCGGAGTCGATGACCACCGTCAGGGTGCCGGAGACATCGCTGGCATTGCCGGCGAGGTCCGTGGCCTGGGCGGTGAAGTCGTAGCTGCCATCCGCCAGCGACCCACTGGTGTAGCTCCAGTTGCCATCCCCATCGGCCGTGACCGTGTCCACCAGGTCGCCGTCGCGGAAGATGGCGACCGAGGCGAAGGCCTCCGCGGTGCCGGAGAAGGTCGGCGTCGCGTCACTCGTCACATTGTCGTCGTCATCCCCAGTGTCGGAGGCGGCGACCAGGTCGATCGTCGGCGTCGCGGTCTCGGTGTCCACAACGACCGTCAGGGTGCCGGAGACGTCGCTGGCATTGCCGGCGAGGTCCGTGGCCTGGGCGGTGAAGTCGTAGCTGCCATCCGCCAGCGACCCGCTGGTGTAGCTCCAGTTGCCATCCCCATCGGCCGTGACCGTGTCCACCAGGTCGCCGTCGCGGAAGATGGCGACCGAGGCGAAGGCCTCCGCGGTGCCGGAGAAGGTCGGCGTCGCGTCACTCGTCA